>NZ_APJI01000011.1 GCF_000497575.1 Afipia sp. OHSU_II-C1 | reverse complement strand
ATGACACGCCTTGGGCCGTCCGCGAACGGTGTGGTCGTCAACGGGGCAGGATGAAACAGCGCGGCCTCTTGCGATGCGTGCGCCCGATCATCCGGCCCGCGTTCGAACACCGCACGCGGCCACCGCATCCCGCCCCGCGTATCGTGACGATCGCGAAACGCCCCTCATGACGGGGCGGGATGAGAAGGAATATAGTCCTAAGGCAATGGAAAGTCAATGCAGTGGATAATCATCTTATGTCTGTGGATAAGCGGGATAACTCAACCAAAGCGACGTTGCGTTAGCGAATCTCGACTACTGCGGATAACTCATTTCATCATTTAGGGATGCTTTGATGTCGATTGAAAAAATTCATCTGCGAAAACTGCTACGGTTGTTTTACGCAAAACCAAACATACAAAGACGAATTCTCCTCGAGGATGTTCGAACCGAGGAAAAAAAGGATTTGGAAGAACAAGATTCTGGTGGTGATTTTCACGGGCCTTTTTGGGCTGATGCAAAAAACCACGTAGCTGGTACTCTTGATTTAAGAGAACAAACAAAAATCCGTGTTGCTAGTAACAAAACTCGCCAACGTCTCTACCCGCTTTTGACAAACGGGTTTTTGAGTGTGTGGGAAGGAAAAATTAGATGGCGAAATGAAAAATTTGAATTCAACCCTAAAACAGCTAAGGGGCAATTTTCTCTCGACGAGCTAGGCGCAATCGTAAAAGTAGAAAACATTCTCGCTGTCAAAATTTGGGATGGGACAGGTCGGGCGATATATCCGTATTTTGCCGAGAACCCCGTCCTTCCTATAGAAGGAGCGCGTCTTGGTTTTTGGGCGATGCAAGAGGCACTGATGGAATTTGGCATCGATGATTTTCGAATTCTAGATGTCTTGCGTGGTGCGTACTTTAGGCCGGTTGATATCCCTCTCCAAGGAAATGAAAGAGTGCTCTTTATTCAAAAATATCGCGCGATTTTGACCGAGTGGAAAAAAATTCGCGACGAGCGTGGCTAATGGCCCTGTTACGTCGCAGTGTTTCGGCGGAAAGCTTTGTTATAGAAGTTTGAGGAAAATCCGTGGCTAGCACGACATCCTATCAACTGCCGAGCAAAATTGAACGCTGCATGGCAGCGTTATCTAAGTTGTATGCTCAAGAAGGAAAGCGGCCGCTTCAAAACATTATCGTCAACGCGAAGATTTTTGTCGAAGAGGGATACAGTTACGATAATTGGAATGGTGGTACGTCAGGGCACGCAATTCGGCTTACGGTACCGGAAGAAATTTATTTGGCAAATATCAATCAGCAGGCAGAAGTTCAAAGGCAAATCTCAGAAGACTTGAATAAGCTTCATAACGTTCAAAATGAGTTTTTCGACGGCGTTTTCTTGGAGATGGATCTTCCAGAAGAAAGCAACTGGCGACAAGAGTCTGGTTTACTAGTAACGGGAACCAGGCAGGTTGGCACTGAAGCTGCCAAGCGAATTTGGACGGAAAACGACTTTCGACTTTTCTTCAGTCACAAAACGGAAGTCAAACGCGAAACTGCCGCTGTTAAAGAGGCGTTGCGACATTACGGAGTTTCCGCATTTGTTGCGCATGAGGACATCCATCCAACTAAAGAATGGCAAGACGAAATTGAAAATGCTTTAGCCACGATGGATGGGTTCGTTGCGTTGATGACTAAGGAATTCCACGAGAGTAATTGGACGGATCAGGAAGTCGGCTACGCGCTAGCTCGAGGGGTGCCTATCGTTGCGGTAAGACTCGAAAGAGACCCGTATGGTTTCCTTGGAAAATTTCAAGGCCTTACAACTGACTGGGCGTCTATGCCCGAGGAGCTTGTGAAGCTTCTGATAAAGAGCGACAGAATGCTGAGCGCTTACATTGGGGCGCTTTCGCGATGCTCTAGCTTTGATAGGGGAAATGCACTTTCTCTCATTCTTCCCGCTATTGATGCTGTTAGTGACGACCAGATCGATAGAATTATTGATGCTTACAATACAAACACTGAGTTGCAAGGTAGCTTTGGTTTCAGTGGTACCAAACCATTTTCTTGGGGCCCTGGAATTCTCCCTCATTTGCATCGTTGGGGATCGAGAAAATTTGTTATGAGCAGCAATTGGCCGAGGCGGATAGAACCAGACTTTTAGCCAAATTGTCCTCTCGGCAATAACCCCGGCATCGCTGCCGGGGTTTTGCATTTCGTATTCGTGGAGCGAGATTCCGGGTCTGCGGAGCGGCATGAAGAATGCCGCACCGCGCCCGGAATGACGGACTTCTCTCAGAAGTCCGTGCCGCCTATATCGCCACTCGGAGGCCGTTGGGGCAGGCCGCCGCTTACCTGAACCCGCCGGTCACGTGCAGCGTTTCGCCGGTGATGTAGGACGCGCCCTCGGAGGCGAGGAAGGTGACGACCGAGGCGATCTCCTCGACCTTGCCGACGCGGCCCATTGGGGTGGCGGTTTCGATCCAGGTGCGCAGCTCGCCTTCATGGAAGCCCGCGGACTTCACGCCTTCGGTGACGATCATGCCGGGATTGACCGCGTTGACGCGGATCTTCTTCGCGGCGAGCTCCTTCGACAGCACCGAGGTGATCGCATCCACCGACGCCTTGGTCGCGGTGTAGACCGCCGAACCCGGCGGCGTGATGGTCGAGACGCCGGACGAGATGTTGACGATGCTGCCGCCGTTCGCGTTGAAGTGCTGCACGGCTTCCTGCGACACCAGCAGCAGACCCAGCACGTTCAGGTCGAAATGCTTGTGGAAGTGTTCCGGCGTGATGGCTTCAAGCGGGGCGAATTCGTAGACGCCGGCATTGTTGACCAGAATGTCGATCGGCCCGAGCGCCTTCACGGCCTCCGCGACCACGGACTTTGCGGCCTTGGCGTCCGACAGGTTGCCGTGAACGGCGACGGCCTTGCCGCCCTTGGCCTTGATCTTCGCCACCACATCGTCCGCGCCTTGCTTGCTCGACGCGTAGTTGACGGCGACGCTGGCGCCTTCCGCTGCGAGCTGAAGCGCGATTTCCGCGCCGATGCCCTTGGATGCGCCGGTGACCAGCGCGATCTTGCCTTCAAGTTTCTTTGTCATGATCGTGTTCCCTGACTTGTCCTGTCGATCCGTTATGGATCATTGTTTCAGTAGTTCGGAAGTATTGAACTATTGAACCAGATCAAGGGGCGGCCTATATTATTTTTTATGGTGCAGTTCGTTCACCCCGCGAGGCAGGACATCACGCTGGCCGGCGTTCTCGCCGCGCTGGCCGATCCGACGCGGCTGATGATCGTCAAAGGGCTGATCGGCCAGAAGGATTGCATGTCGTGCACAGCGGCAGCGCCATGCCCGGACATGGCCAAGTCGACGCTGTCGAACCATTTCCGCGTGCTGCGCGAGGCGGGCCTGATCCACACCACCAAGCAGGGCGTCGAGCATCGCAACGCCGTGCGCGAGGCCGATATCAACGCGCGCTTTCCGGGCCTGCTGAAGACGATTCTCAAGCACGCGGACTGAAGGCTGGAGCGGGCGCGGCAAGAGCGGGTCCAAACAAAAACCCCGGCATCGCTGCCGGGGTTTCGCATTCTTGTAACTGCCTGAGGGGCGTGGATCAGAAATCCATGCCGCCCATGCCGCCGCCGGGCATGCCGCCCGGAGCAGCCGCGCCGCCCTTCTTTGGCACTTCAGCGATCATCGCTTCGGTGGTGATCAGGAGCGAAGCAACCGAAGCCGCGTTCTGGATCGCCGCACGCACCACCTTGGTCGGGTCGATGATGCCCTTGGAGACGAGGTTGCCGTATTCGCCGGTCTGCGAGTCGAAGCCGTAGTGATACTGGTCCTTCTCGAGGATCTTGCCGACGATGACCGAGCCGTCTTCGCCAGCGTTGATGGCGATCTGGCGGGCCGGAGCGGAGAGCGCCTTGCGGACGATCTCGACGCCGGTCTTCTGGTCGTCGTTCTGGGTCTTGATGCGCTTGAGCTGCTCGGAGGCGCGGAGCAGGGCGACGCCGCCGCCCGGAACGATGCCTTCTTCAACAGCCGCACGGGTCGCATGCATCGCGTCATCAACGCGGTCCTTGCGCTCCTTCACCTCAACCTCGGTCGCTCCGCCGACGCGGATCACCGCGACGCCGCCTGCGAGCTTGGCCAGACGCTCCTGCAGCTTCTCGCGGTCGTAGTCCGAAGTGGTTTCTTCGATCTGCGCCTTGATCTGCTGAACGCGCGCCTCGATGTCGGCCTTCTTGCCGGCGCCGTTGACGATGGTGGTGTTTTCCTTGTCGATCATCACCTTCTTGGCGCGGCCCAGCATGTTCAGGGTCACGTTCTCAAGCTTGATGCCGAGGTCTTCCGAGATCGCCTGGCCGCCGGTCAGGATCGCGATGTCCTGCAGCATGGCCTTGCGGCGGTCGCCGAAGCCCGGAGCCTTCACGGCTGCGACCTTGAGGCCGCCGCGCAGACGGTTCACAACGAGGGTGGCGAGGGCTTCGCCTTCGACGTCTTCCGCGACGATGACCAGCGGCTTGCCGGTCTGCACCACGGCTTCGAGCAGCGGGAGCAGCTCGTTCAGCGAGGAGAGCTTCTTCTCGTTGATCAGGATGTAGGCGTCGTCGAATTCAACGCGCATCTTGTCGGCGTTGGTGACGAAGTACGGCGAGATGTAGCCGCGGTCGAACTGCATGCCCTCGACAACATCGAGTTCGGTGTCGAGCGACTTGGCTTCCTCAACGGTGATGACGCCTTCGTTGCCGACCTTCGCCATGGCCTTTGCGAGGAAGTCGCCGATTTCCTTGTCGCCGTTGGCCGAGATGGTGCCGACCTGGGCGATCTCGTCGTTCGACGTAACCTTCTTGGAGTTCTTGACGAGGTCTGCGACGACCGCTTCGACCGCGAGGTCGATGCCGCGCTTCAGATCCATCGGGTTCATGCCGGCGGCAACCGACTTGGCGCCTTCCTTCACGATGGCCTGGGCGAGAACGGTCGCGGTGGTGGTGCCGTCACCGGCGAGGTCCGCCGACTTCGAGGCCACTTCGCGCACCATCTGGGCGCCCATGTTCTCGAACTTGTCTTCAAGCTCGATGTCCTTGGCGACGGTGACGCCATCCTTGGTGATGCGCGGAGCGCCGAACGACTTGTCGAGAACGACGTTGCGGCCCTTCGGACCGAGCGTTACCTTGACGGCGTTGGCGAGGATGTCGACGCCGCGCAGCATCTTGTCGCGGGCATCAACGCCGAATTTGACTTCTTTGGCTGACATGTTGGGTTTTCCTTAGGTGTCAGGAAGATTGAATTTTGGGTGGGAGAGGGCGCTCTTAAGCGGCCTTCTTCTTGGCGCTGCCATCGGTGATGACGCCCATGATGTCGCTTTCCTTCATGATCAGCACTTCCTGGCCGTCGATCTTGACCTCGGTGCCGGACCACTTGCCGAACAGGACGATGTCGCCGACGTTCAGGTCGATCGGGATCAGCTTGCCGGCCTCGTCGCGGCCGCCCGGACCCACCGACAGGATCTCGCCCTGGGAAGGCTTTTCCTTCGCGCTGTCCGGAATGATGATACCGCCTTTGGTCTTCTCTTCGGCGTCGATGCGCTTGACCACGACGCGGTCGTGAAGCGGACGGAATTTCATGCAGTCCTCCTAATGGATTGATAACGCTGTGTTTTTGCAAATTTAGCAGTCTGGGTAGGCGAGTGCTACCGCGACTGACACGGACATAGGCCGATGGCGGGTGCCGGGCAAGGGTCTGTAGCAGAAAATTTGGCACTCTGGTGTGACGGCTGCCAGATTCTTCTCCCGCATCATTAACCTGCAGCCGCCCGCTATCAGCAGTCCCGCGGCAATGCTGCTAGTGCCTTGATAGTTAACACTTTATTCAACTTTTGAGCTTGTGATTGGTTAACGTACTGCGTCATCTTTTCTTCATGCCGGGCATGGAGGTTGGCATGGTCTCGAAAACACCGGTCCCCCAAGGGACCGTCTCTGAGGACTTCAAGCGGCAACTCGCCGGTTACGGCCTGACAACGGCCGAGATCCTGTACCGGCGCCCCGATCACCGCTGGCTGCTGCAATCCTACGTCTGGCAGAACTACGATCTGTTCCCAAACTTTCCGGCGCTGAAGGACTTTCTCGCTTTCTGGCAGGAAAAGCTGGACGGGCCGCTGGTCTCGGTCACCGTCGCCCATTCCAAGCTGATCAAGCCGGCCGAGATCAAGGCGATCGACGGGGTGTTCCGGTTGCACTGACGGAACGTCGCGAGGCGAGTGCCCGCCGATCATTGTCGAGGCGGCGGGCAATGGTTAGTCTTCCCGAGCCGCGTTGCATCATGGATGCAGCGGGCCAAAAAAGGGGAGGCGCGCATGGTCAAAACAAGATCGACCAAGACAAAATCCGCCAAGACAAAATCAGCCAAGACAAAATCGGCAGCAGCGGGATCAGACAAGCGGCTCAAAACCGCGGCCCGCTCCGCGGCTGTGAAAAAATCCGCGCAGCGCAAGAAGGCCGCCGCAGCATCCACGGCTCGCGCGAAGCCGAGCAAACTCCGCACGCCGGCCGCGCGCCGCGCATCGCCCAGACCAGCCCGTCCGAAGCAGCGCTTCGTTGTCAGCCATCACCGGGACGAGGATTTTCGCGCTGACGGCTTGCGCGCCTATGCGCAATATCGCGACCTCGGCATCGCGAAGGGTACGCACGGACTGGCGCAGGCCCATGTCATCCGCCTGATCGGACCATGCGACCCCAAGGAAGTGTCCAAGCTGCACTTCCACGGCGTGGATTTTCAGATGGTTTACGTCCTCAAGGGATGGGTGAAGGCTTACTTTGAAGGGCAGGGCGAAATCACGATGAACGAGGGAAGCTGCTGGACGCAACCGCCGCGCATCAAGCACTTCATTCGCGACTACTCCGACAATTGCGAGTTGCTGGAAGTGATCCTGCCTGCGGAATTCGAGACGGTCGAACTCACCGCGTAACGCGCGCTACGTCTGATTGCCGCAGGGTGGTGCGAACCGGCATCCCATGTCGTAAGTATCGGCGATGTTCGATGCCTACCTTCGCGCGTGGGAGCTGATCCCCGACGGCGCTCCCATTATCACCCGCGCGTCTCACCTGTTGCCGGTCCGGCAGCGCGGCGTCGCTGCCATGCTGAAGATCGCCGATCACGACGACGAGCGCATTGGCGGCGCAGTGATGCAATGGTGGAACGGCGAGGGCGCGGCGCGGGTGCTGGCCCGCGACGACATCGCAGTTCTGCTGGAGCGCGCGGAGGGCGCGCAGTCGCTGGCTTTGATGGCGCGCACCCGACGCGACGACGAAGCCACCAAAATTCTCTGTGACGTTGCGGCGCGGCTTCACAGCCCGAGATCACATCCGCCGCCGGGCCTGATAACCCTGTCGCAATGGTTTCGCGACCTCGATCCCGCCGCGGCGAAACACGGCGGCATCCTCGTGAAAAGCGCCGAGGCGGCGCGAATGCTGCTGGCGGAGCCGCGCGATGTTTGTGTCCTGCATGGCGATCTGCACCATAACAATGTGCTGGATTTCGGCGCGCGGGGATGGCTGGCGATCGATCCCAAGCATCTGACCGGTGAGCGTGCGTTCGACTACGCGAACATCTTCACCAATCCCGACCTCGATCATCCGCAATGGCCGATCGCGACCATCCCGGAACGGTTCGCGCGCCGGCTGGAGATCGTCACAAAGGCCGCGAAGGTCGAACGCGCGCGGATGCTGCGCTGGATTTTGGCGTGGACCGGCTTGTCCGCGGCCTGGTATCTCGACGACGGTGATCCAGCGGAGGTCGATCTGCGGGTCGCGGAGCTGGCGTCAGCGGAATTGAACCGCTGACGCATATGTGTTGCCGTCAGCCCCGCCCGACGAACGGCATTTTGGTCGCCATGATGTTGAGGAACAGGGCGTTTGCATCGAGCGAGCGCGTTGCCATGAACACGATGGCGTCGGCGACATTCTGCACATCCATGCGCGGCTCGACCATAGTGTCGCCGCGTGGCTGCAACACGCCGCCGGTCATGCGCTCGGTCATCTCGGTCGCGGCGTTGCCGATGTCGATCTGGCCACAGGCGATGTCATAGGCGCGGCCGTCGAGGGCGGTGGCGCGGGTGAGGCCGCTGATGGCGTGCTTGGTCGCAGTGTAGGGCGACGAGAACGGACGCGGCGCATAGGCCGAGATCGAGCCGTTGTTGATGATGCGCCCGCCGCGCGGCGTCTGGTCCTTCATGATGCGGAACGCGTGCTGGGTGCAGAGGAACGGCGCGGTGAGGTTGGTCGCCACCGTGGTCTGCCACTGCTGCAGGCTGAGATCTTCCAGCGGCACCGGCGGTGTGCCGACGCCCGCGTTGTTGAACAGCACGTCAAGACGGCCGAACACGTCCATGGTCTTCGCGAACAGCGCGGCGATCGAGGCCGGGTCGGTCATGTCGCTCGGCACGACGAGGCTCTTGCCCAGATCCTTGCCGAGCTTCGCGGTGTCTTCCAGCGCATCCTTGCGCCGTCCGGCCAGCACCACCGAGAACCCGGCCTTCATCAGCGCCAGCGACGAGGCGCGTCCGATTCCAGAGCCCGCACCGGTGACGATTGCGACTTTCATTGGTTTCTCCCTTTTTACGCCGCTGCCGCGGCTTGTTTTGATTTTTAGTATGGCAGGTGTCAGGTCTTCTGACCGTAAGGCGGACGGGGAATGCTCTGATGCGCGGCGCGCAGCGCCGCCGACCAGCGCGAGCGCAGATCATGGAAATACGGTTCGCCCGCCTCGATGCGATAGTTCACCTCGGCGTCGAGCACGTCGGGACGCACCAGCAGGATGTCGATCGGCATGCCGACGCCGAGATTGGAGCGCATGGTCGAGTCCATCGACACGAGGCCGACCTTGAGCGCGTCGTAGAGATCGACGTCGTAGGAGATCGCGCGGTCGAGCACCGGCTTGCCGTATTTGTGTTCACCGATCTGCAGGTAAGGGGTATCGGTGGTGCACTCGATGAAGTTGCCGGCGGTGTAGATCATGAACAGACGCATCCGCGCGCCCTTGATCTGGCCGCCGAACAGGAACGACACGTCGAACGAGATGTCTTCCGCGCGCAGCGCGTTGCCCTCGAGTTTGTGCACCTCGCGGATCGCCCGGCCGATCCGCTGAGCCGCCTGAAACATCGTCGGCGCGTTCATCAGCGTCTCGACTTCGCCGGTGATCGGGTCTTCGAACCCCTCGTTCAGGGTCGAAATCACCGACTGGCTGATGGCGAGATTGCCCGCGGTGGCGATCGCCATGATGCGTTCGCCGGGGCTGCTGAAGACGTGCAGCTTGCGGAAGGTGGAGATGTTGTCGAGACCCGCATTGGTGCGGGTGTCGGCCATCATCACAAGGCCGTCACGAACCAGAATTCCGCAGCAATAGGTCATCAGTACCATTCTCCAGACCGCGCATTTCTACGCGGCTGAGACGTGGGGGGCAACGGGAGAGGTGAGCTTGACAGGCTTAAGAAGCATGACAGTTACCGTCATTGCGAGGAGCGCCAGCGACGAAGCAATCCATCTTCCGGCAGCAATATGGATTGCTTCGCTTCGCTCGCAATGACGCGAAACCGGAATCTCGCTCGCAATCAGCTCTGGCTCTGCCGTCCGGCCTGATCGACCCGCACGGCGACTTCGAGGGTTTCCGTGCCGCCGCCGTAGCGGGTGCCGCGCGCCGGAGCGGCACTCAGATAATCGAGCCCGACGGCGACCCGGACATGGGCATCGGTGGTGCAGATCGCATTCGCGGCGTCGAAGCCGACCCATCCAAGTCCTTCGACATAGGCTTCGGCCCACGCATGTCCCGCATCCTGCGCGATCATGCCGTCCGAGCGCAGCAGGTGTCCCGAGATATAGCGGGCGGGGACCCCGGCACTGCGCGCGCAGGCGATGAAGATGTGCGCGTAATCCTGACAGACGCCGCGCTTGAGCGCGAAGGCTTCGGGGGCGGACGTCCCGGCGTTGGTCGGATCGGTGTCGAACGTCATGTGATCGTTGATCTGAAGCATCAACGCATGGAGGAAGCCCAGCGTGTCGCCTGCCGCCTCAAGGTAGAGGTCGCTGGCGAACTTCGCCATCGCGGGATTGACCTCGGTCAGCGGGGTCGCGCGCAGGAACAGGCTCGGCGGAAACCGCTCGTCGGTGCCGCGCAGCACGCCGCCGGTGTCGTGAGTCTCGATCAGGCCTTCGACATGGATGGTCAGGTCCGAGAGCGCACCATGGGTCAGCACATGCGTGACATTGCCGAACGCATCCTGATGCACGTCGAGGCGTGAATCGGTGGAGACGTCGATCTGCCAGTCGGCGACATATTGTCCGTCATGGCTGCCGGGCGTCATGCGCAAAATCTGGATCACGCCGGTGGCCGGCGGCTCGTAACGGTATGTCGTCGAGTGAGAAATCTTCAGGCGCATGGCGATGCCGCAGGTTCATGGGACGGGCGTCAATAACACAACGCTGTCATTGCTTCGCCGCAAATACGCATCGCAATGACGGGATGCAGCCCTGCATCCGGGGCAACTCAGATCAGATATTGTTTCGAGATGGTATCCCCCAGCCGGGCGTTGTCCGCAATGAATTCCTGGATGAATTCATGCAGCCCGCGCTGGAACAGATCATCCATGTGCGCATGTTCCAGCCGGTTGCGGACACCGCGCGCGTGGCGCTGGGCCGCGCCCTGTCGCCCGTAAGCGACGCCGATCTGGTCGAGATTGCGCACAAGATTGCCGTAGCAGCTCGCCAGCGAGCGCGGCAGCGATTCATTCAGGATCAGAAGATCGGCGATCAGCCACGGCTTCAACGTCTCGCGATACACCCAGTGATAGGCGGTGAGCGCCGAGACCGAGCGCAGGATCGATGTCCACTGGTAATAATCGAGCGGGCCGCCGACATGTTCTTCCTCGGGCAATAGTACATGATACTTCACGTCGAGGATGCGCGCGGTGTTGTCGGCGCGTTCCAGATGCAGGCCGAGCCGCGAGAACCAGTAGGCATCATTTCGCAGCATGGTCCGGTAGGCCGAGCCGTCGAAGCGCAATGATGTCTCCTGCACGAAGCGCAGAAATTTGGTCAGGTCCTCGCGCGTCTTCGCGCCCCTGGGCCAGCAGGCATGCAGTTCGATCCATGCGCTGTTGATGGTGTCCCACATCTCGCTGGTGAGCGCGGTGCGTACCGAGCGTGAATTCAGCCGCGCGTTCTCGATGCAGTTGCGGATCGAGGAGGGGTTGTCGGGCGAGAACGACAGGAAGTCGACGACGGTGCGCTCGTTCGCCTCGTCATGAAACTGATAGAAAATCTCGTCGATGCCCGCCGTGAGCAGCGCGGACTCCCATTCGTTGCTCTTGCCGACATAGGCGTCCGGGAGCGCGGTGGCGCGCAATGTCGCCTCGATGGTGCGCGCGAGATATTCCGCCCGTTCGACGTAGCGGGCGAGCCAGTAGAGACTTTCTGCGGTGCGCGACAGCATGTGTCAGTTTTTTCTCCCTCCCCCCTTGCGGGGGAGGGTTGGGGAGGGGGGACAAAGCCAGAGTTTCGTTCGCGTCACACCCCCACCCCCGACCAGCAGGGAGAGGTGCGCGCAGCGTGCAAGCTCACACATCTGAAACGCGAGCACATTACTCATTCCAAAATCCACGTGTCTTTGGTGCCGCCGCCCTGGCTGGAATTGACCACGAGCGAACCTTCCTTCAGCGCCACGCGCGTCAGCCCGCCGGGCACGACGGTGACATGATCCTTGCCGGTCAGCACGAACGGCCGCAGATCGACGTGACGCGGGGCGAGGCCGGACTCGGTGCAGGTCGGGCAGGTGGAGAGTGCCAGCGTCGGCTGGGCGATGAAGCCTTCCGGTTCTTTCATCAGCTTGGCGCGGAAGGCTTCTATTGCCTCCTTGGTTGCTGCCGGGCCGATCAGCATGCCGTAGCCGCCTGAGCCGTGGACCTCCTTGACAACGAGGTCCTTCAGGTTGTCGAGCACGTATTTCAGATCGTTCGGCTCGCGGCAGCGCCAGGTCGGCACGTTCTTCAGGATCGGCTCTTCGCCGAGATAGAATTTCACAATGTCCGGCATGTAGCTGTAGACCGCCTTGTCGTCGGCGATCCCGGTGCCGACAGCGTTGGCCAGCGTGATATTGCCGGCCATGTAAGCGGACATCAGGCCCGGAACGCCGAGCACGGAGTCGGGGCGGAAGGTGAGGGGGTCGAGGAAATCATCATCGACGCGGCGATAGATCACATCGACCCGTTTCAGCCCCTCGGTGGTCCGCATGAAGACTTCGTCGTTCTTGACGATCAGGTCGCGGCCTTCGACCAGTTCCACGCCGAGCTTGTCGGCTAGGAACGAATGCTCGTAATAGGCCGAGTTGTAGATGCCCGGCGTCAGCAGTGCGATGGTCGGCTCGGTTTTCGAGGTGAGCGGCGCGACGGAGCGCAGCGCGGCCAGCAGTTCATCAGGATAATTCTCCACCGGCGCCACGCGATGGCGCGCGAACAGGTCCGGAAACAGCCGCATCATGATTTCGCGGTTTTCCAGCATGTAGGACACGCCGGACGGTGTCCGCGCATTATCTTCCAGCACATAGAAATTGTCGGCGTCGACGCGGACGATATCGATGCCGGCGATGTGGACATAGACATCGTGCGGAACGTCCTGGCCGTTCATCTCCGGCCGGAACACCGGGTTCTGAAAGATCAGGTCATCAGGGATGATCCTGGCGCGGAGAATGTCCCGGTTGTGATAGATGTCGCCCAGGAACATGTTGAGCGCCTTCACGCGCTGCTTCAGCCCCTTTTCCATCGTCGTCCATTCCTTGCCGGACAGGATCCGGGGAATGACGTCGAACGGGATCAGCCGCTCGGTGGATTCCGCCTCGCCGTAGACGGCGAAGGTGATGCCGATCCGGCGGAATAACAGTTCCGCTTCCTGACGCCGGTATTCCAGCGCGTCCGGAGGGGTCTCCTTCAGCCAGAGGCTGAGCTCGTGGTAGGCGGAACGAAGGTCTCCGCCGGTCCCATTCATTTCATCGAAGGCAACTGACATAAACCAGAACGCTTCTCTCTGCGGCGGGATACCAGATCCGCTGCTCAAACTGATGGTAGCAAGGGTTGGGCCAGCGCGATATGCATTGACTACGGGCAATTGGCGGTATCTTGCGTCGCCCTGCCTGAAAAACGGGCTCTGCGCTGCCCAGTCATGCGGCAAAAGTGCGTGACTTCAATGCGTTGCCTGCGCCAAGGAACATGGCGTAGCAGTGAAGACCCGGAGGTCCGGGGCAGGAGGAGAGTTGAGATGACTGAGATCGTCACCGCCGGCATTCTCGTGATCGGCGATGAAATCCTGTCCGGGCGCACCAAGGACAAGAATATCGGCTTTATCGCCGAGTACCTGACCAACATCGGCATCGACCTGAAGGAAGTGCGGGTGGTCGCCGACGACGAGGACGCGATCATTTACGCGCTCGACTCGCTGCGCCAGCGTTACACCTATGTCTTCACCACCGGCGGGATCGGCCCGACCCACGACGACATCACCGCCGACAGCGTCGCCAAGGCGTTCGGGGTCAAGATCGATCACCACCCCGAGGTCGTCGCCCGGTTCGAGGAGCGCTTCGGCGCGGACCTGAATGAGGCCCGCCTGCGGATGGCGCGTATTCCGGACGGTGCGGAACTGATTTCCAGCGCGACCATCCTCGCACCCGGCTTCAAGATCGGCAATGTCATCGTCATGGCGGGTGTTCCGTCGATCATGCAGGCGATGATGGACATCGTCTCGCCCAAGCTGAAGTCCGGTGTGCGGATGCTGTCGGATTCGGTGCGCGCCAATGCGCGGGAAGGGGACATCGGCACGCCGCTGCGCGCGATTCAGGAAGCTCACCCCGACACCAGCATCGGCAGCTATCCGTTCCTCGACGAGAACGGCAAGCCGAACACCAATGTCGTGGTGCGCTCGCGCGACGAGGCCAAGCTGCGCGCGGCGATGACGGACGTCGAAGCCATGCTGGCAAACCTCAAGGTCGCCAAATTATGAGCGAGCGATTTTTCGAGGCCATCGCCGCGGGGAAGCTTCCGCCGCCGGAATGCGCCAGGACGCTGGGCCTTGAAATCATCGCTTACGATCTTGATGCGCATACCGTGGAACTGGCGTTCGACGGCAAGCCGGAGTTCGCCAATCCCATCGGCATCGTGCAGGGCGGTTTCCTGTCCGCGATGCTGGACGATTGCATGGGTCTTGCGTCCGCAACGATGATGAACGTTGGAGAGTTCGCGCCGACGCTCGCGCTCAATGTCCAGTTTCATCGTCCGGCGAAGATCGGCAAGCTCAAGGGCTTCGGACGCGTGACGATGCGCGGCAAGGAGATCTTCCATCTTGCCGGCGAGCTGTTTCAGGATGACAAGCTGGTGGCGACGGCCAATGCGACGTCGCTGTTTCGTAAGATCGCGTTGTGATGGCGGGAGACCGTCAGGTCCGGGAGCGCACTCCCTCTCCCGGCGGGGAGAGGGTTGGGGTGAGGGGGCTCGATTTATCGAGAGAGCGTACGTCCTCACCCGGATTGCTTCGCAATCCGACCTCTCCCCACGGGAGAGGTGAAAAGGAGATCCATAATGAGCGACGAGGCGCGCAAACCGTTTCCGGTGTCGTGGGACCAGTTTCACCGCGATGCGCGGGCGCTGGCATGGCGGCTGAGCGGGGCGGGGCCGTTTGAAGCCATGATCGCAGTCACGCGCGGCGGCCTTGTGCCAGCGGCGGTCATCGCGCGCGAGCTCGGCATCCGCGTCATCGATACGCTGTGCGTGTCGAGCTACAGCCACACCTCGCAGGTGAGCGAACCGACAGTGCTGAAGGGTATCTCGGACGCGGTGGCGCGGCTCGGCGGCGGCACCGGCAAGGGGCTGCTGGTGGTCGAGGACCTCGTGGACACCGGCAAGACCGCGCGCATTGTGCGCGATCTGGTGCCGCAGGCGCATCTCGCTGCGGTCTACGCCAAACCGATGGGCAAGCCGCTGGTCGATACCTTCATCACCGAAGTCTCGCAAGACACCTGGATCTTCTTTCCGTGGGACACGGGGCTCTCGTTCCAGCCGCCGATCCGGGACGGGGCTGCGTAGAAGCGGTCGCAATCGTCATTGCGAGGAGCGGAGCGACGAAGCAATCTACTCTTTGTTGGAATCTTGAGGATGGATTGCTTCGCTTCGCTCGCAATGACGCGAACAGGCCGACCCGCGCGATCTTTCTCCGCGCTCGATCGTCATCACCGGGCTTGTCCCGGCCATGACGGAGGGCGGCGTAGTGCGGTGCAACGACCGAACACGCTGGAACCTCGCCGGTCGACCTCGTAATCTGCGATCATCGATGATCTGGATGTGGAGGATCGGGACCATGACCGGCAGCATGATCGAAAACAAACGCGCGTTCGACTCCTCCGATATCACCGCGCTGTCACATCTGTATCGCGGCGAACTTTACCGCAGCACGGTCTGGCGCACGAGGCTCGATGCCACCACCAACTGGGCGGTCCTGACCACCGGCATTGCGCTGTCCCTGACGTTCAGCAGCGAGCATGCGTCGCCTCTGCCGCTGGTGCTGGTGGGGCTTCTGGTCGCCACGTTCCTGTTCATCGAAGCGCGGCGTTACCGTTTCTTCGATTTCTGGCGCATGCGGGCGCACGTGCTTGAAGTCCAGTTCTTCGGGCCCATTCTCAGGGGCGAGGGCGTTCAGACCGCGAACGGCTGGAACGAGATTCTCTATCAGGATTACAAGGCGCCCAACCTGCACATCAGTTACCTCGAGGCGGTCGGCCGGAGGCTTCGCAACAACTACTGCTGGATTTTCGCGATCCAGGTCACGGCCTATCTCGGAAAGCTTCTGATCCATCCGGAGCCCGTCGTCTCGCTTCACGAACTGTTCGCGCGGGCAACCGTCGGGCCGATCCCCGGCCAGCTTGTGCTGTTTGCCGGGCTGATCTTCCATGCGACATGGATCACCATCGCGCTGGTTACATATCGCAGCCGACGGGGCGCGGGGCGCGCGCGGCCGCCAACTCCTGAAAAGGATCGGTTGCTGGATCTGGCGCGCGGATAGTCACCGCTTTACCTCTCCCCGCAAGCGGGGCGAGGGAGAAGTGATCACCCCAATTTCTGCCGCGCCAGCTTCGCGCCTGCGCCAAGCGCGCGCAGTTTCGCTTCGGCGATATCGCGCCGCATCGGCGCCATGCCGCAATTGGTCGTGGCCATAATGTTTTCTTTCGGCACGAACTTCATCACAGCCTCGATGGTCTTCACCACGTCATCGGGCGTTTCCACCACATCGCTGGCCACGTCGATCACGCCGGCCTGCACGATTTTGCCCTTGAGCAGCGCGAGCAGTTCCAGCGGCACATGCGAGTTACGGCACTCGATGGCGACCTGCTGGATCGGGCTCTTGTCGATGGCCGGGAAAATCTGCTCGTACTGCCGCCATTCGGCGCCGAGCGATTCCTTCCAGTCGGTGTTGGCCTTGATGCCGTAGCCGTAACAAATGTGAACCGCAGTTTTGCAGGTGAGGCCTTCGGCCGCGCGGGTCAGCGCTTCGATGCCCCAGTCGTTCACCTCATCCATGAACACGTTGAATGCGGGCTCGTCGAACTGGATCATGTCGACGCCGTCGGCGGCAAGGGCCTTGGCTTCCTGATTGAGCAGGTCGGCGAAGGCGAACGCCATCTTCACGCGGTCGCCGTAGTAACTGTCGGAGAGCGTATCGATGATGGTCATCGGACCGGGCAGGGTGAACTTCAGCTTGCGCGTGGTATGCGCCCGCGCGGCGCGGGCCTCGAAATCGTGGACGCGGCCCTTGAGCTGCAACGGCGCGACCACCTGCGGCACCATCGCCTTATAACGGTCCTTGCGGATTCCCATTTCGACCTTGTGGGCGAAATCGATCCCTTCGACGCGCTCGAGAAAGCCGTGGACGAAATGCTGCCGCGCCTGCTCGCCCTCGGTGACGAGATCGATGCCGGCGTCTTCCTGGATTTTCACCCAGAGCAGCGTCGCATCGCGCTTGGCGCTCGCCAGTTCCGCGCCCTTGAGCTTCCACGGCGCCCACAGCGTATTGGGCTCAGCCAGCCAGTCGGGCTTCGGCAGCGAACCTGCGATGGTCGTTTGAAACAGCATGGGGCGCTTCTTTCTTATTGGTTGCACGCCTATCTGCCATGTCCGGGGCGTGGCATACAAGCCGTTCGCGCTTGCGGGATGGAATGTCACCGCGAGCGTGGGTAGGATCGCGCCTCGCTCCTCCGGCTGTTCCTCTTTTGCGGATACCTCATGATCGACCTCTATTATGCGCCGACACCCAACGGGTGGAAAATCTCGATCATGCTGGAGGAACTGGGGCTGCCCTACAACGTGATCCCGGTGAACATCCGCACCGGCGACCAGTTTAAGCCCGAGTTTCTTGCGATCAGCCCGAACAACCGCATTCCGGCGATCATCGACCAGGCGCCGGCCGACGGCGGCGAGCCGATCCCGATGTTCGAGACCGGCGCGATCCTGATCTATCTCGCCGAGAAGACCGGACGCTTCCTCCCCAAGGATGTGCGCGGGCGTTTCAAGGTCATTCAATGGGTGATGTGGCAGATGGGCGGGCTCGGCCCGATGCTCGGCCAGCACGGGCACTTTGCGCTCTACGCGCCCGAGAAGATTCCTTACGCCATCGAGCGCTATCGCGACGAGGCCTCGCGGCTGTATGCCGTGCTCGACCGGCAGCTTGGCCGGACCGGCGCCTATGTCGCGGGCGAGGAGTATTCCATCGCCGACATCGCCTGCTTTCCCTGGACCATGACCCACAAGGCGCAGGGTTTCACGTTTGACGACTTTCCGAACCTCAAGCGCTGGTACGCGACCGTGCGCGCGCGGCCGGAGGTGCAGAAGGGGCTGTCCGTCGGCAAGTTCGACAAGACGCCGTTCACCGAGGAGCAGCGCAAGAACATGTTCGGCAAGACCGCGCAGCAGGCGCAATAGTTCAACCTCTCCCCGTTTACGGGGAGAGGTCGCGAGCAAAGCGAGCGGGTGAGGGGCGGGCATCGTATTGTGAAGTTGCCCCTCACCCCAACCCTCTCCCCGCAAGCGGGGAGAGGGAGCGATAACGAGAATCGTGCGACGTCAGGCGCACAACAATAAGGAAACGCCATCATGATCGAGTTCTTCTTCGACTGCTCCAGCCCGTGGACCTATCTCGCGTTCACCAACATCCAGCCGATGGCGAAGGAGCTTGGCGCGCCGATCACATGGCGGCCGATTCTGGTCGGCGGCATCTTCAACACCGTCAACAAGGCGATGTATGAGACGCGCGCCAATCCGGTGCCGGCCAAGCAGGCTTACACCGCGAAGGACATGCAGGACTGGGCCCGGCTCGCCGGAATCAAGATCACCATGCCGCCGACAATATTTCCGGTGAATGCGGTCAAGTCGATGCGCGGATGCATCTGGGTGCAACAGCAGCACCCGGACAAGCTGGTGCCGTTCGCAACTTCGGTGTTCGAATCGTACTGGGGCGACGATCAGGACATCTCGAAGGAGGAGGTGCTGACGAAAATCTGCGAACGTGTCGGAATCGATCCGCAAAAATTCTTCGCAGGCATCGGCGAGCAGTCCGTCAAGGATCAGCTCAAGGCCAACACCGATGAAGCGATCGCGCGCGGCGCATTCGGTTCGCCGACGATCTATCTCGACAAGACCGACATGTATTTCGGCAACGACCGCCTGCCGCTGATCCACGCCAAGCTGCTCGAGATGAAGGCGACGGCGTAACTGCTGTTGTCCTGGCGGATGGTACGGATCAGGACGCGGGCGTGATGCGCTCCCTCTCCCCGTCGGGGAGAGGGGTGGGGTGAGGGGGGCTGGATGCCTGAAATGAAATTCGAACCCCTCACCCGGATTGCTGCGCAATCCGACCTCTCCCCCGCGGGGAGGGGTGAAGCACATCGCATGGTTATTGCAGATAAATGGTTATTGCAGATAAGGATCATTGAATGCCGCGCGCCGTTGTCTGCCGCGAACTGGGGCCGCCTGAATCGCTGAAGCTCGAAGATATTCCGCGCGCCGATCTCTCGCCGGGGCAGGTGCGTGTGGCCATTCATGCAGCCGGGTTGAATTTCCCCGACATCCTGATGGCGGCGGGAGACTACCAGCTCAAGCCGCCGCTGCCGTTCTCGCCCGGCATGGAAGCGGCGGGCGAGGTGATCGAGGTGGCGGGCGCCGAAGGCGTCCACGTGGGCGACAAGGTGATCGTGAAAGCGCGGTTCGGCTGTTACGCCGACGAGATCGTTGTGACACCCGATCAACTTGTGCCGCTGCCGACGGCATTCGACTACGCGCAGGGCGCGGCGTTCCTTGCCGCCCATGGCACCGCGTATCATGCGCTGAAAGATCGCGCGCAGATCCAGCCGGGTGAGGTGCTGCTCGTGCATGGCGCGGGCGGCGGCGTCGGGCTGGCTGCGGTCGAACTCGGCAAGGTGTTCGGCGCAATGGTCATTGCGTGCGCGTCAAGCGAGGAGAAGCTCGCGGTCGCGCAGCAGCGCGGCGCGGATCATGGCGTGCTTTATGGCCGCGAGCCGTTCAAGGATGCGGTGAAACGCATCACCGAAGGACGCGGCGTGGACGTGGTGTTCGATCCGGTGGGCGGTGCGATTTTCGAAGACAGCCTGCGCTGCATTGCGTGGGGCGCGCGGCTGCTGGTGATCGGCTTCACCGGCGGCGTCGGCGTCGCGAAAACCAATCTGGTGCTGATCAAGGGTGCGAGCGTGCTCGGCGTGCGCGCGGGCGAGGCGGTGCGCAAGAACCCCGCGCTGAATGTCGCGCGAATGGCAGATCTCACGCGTCTTGCGAACGAGCTCCGCATCAGTCCCAACATTTCGCATCGCCTGCCGCTGGAAGATTACGCGGCGGCGATGCGCTTGCTGATAGACCGCCGCGCGATAGGGCGCGTGGTGCTGACGATGCGGTAGGCTACTTACTTATACTCCCGCTCGGTCCACCACGGGAAATACGACGGCATGTCCTTCGACACCGTCTGCGCGAATTTCGCGGGCCGCTTTTCCAGGAACGACATCACGCCTTCGCGCACGTCCGCGGACTGGCCGCGCGAATAGATGCCGCGGCTGTCGACCTTGTGCGCTTCCATCGGATCGTCCGCGCCCAGCATGCGCCACATCTGCTGGCGGATCAGCGCGATTGACACCGGAGCGGTGTTCTCCACGATCTCGCGCGCGATGGCGCGTGCCGTGGTGATGAGTTCGTCGGCGGGCACGACCTTGCTGACGAGGCGGCCGGCGAGGGCTTCGTCGGCAGGAAACACGCGGCCGGAATAACACCATTCCAGCGCCTGGGAGATGCCGACGATGCGCGGCAGGAACCAGCTCGAGGCCGCTTCCGGCACGATGCCGCGCCGGGCGAACACGAAGCCGAACCGCGCATCGACCGAGGCGATGCGAATGTCCATCGGAAGCTGCATGGTGACACCGATGCCGACCGCCGCGCCGTTGATCGCGCCGATCACCGGCTTCAGGCACTTGAAGATGCGCAGCGTCACACGCCCGCCGCCGTCGCGCACCGCATCGTCGCTCCATTCCACTTCGCCGTTCGGGCGCAGCGGCGCAGTCTTGCGATCGGACCGTGCGGCCCGGTCGAATGTCGCGCCGCCTTCCGACAGATCAGCGCCCGCGCAGAACGCGCGTCCCGCGCCGGTCACGATGATGGCGCGGACGTTGTCGTTGGCGTCGGCGGCATCGAAGGCCGCGATCAGTTCGTCCATCATGACATGCGTAAACGCATTCATCTTGTCCGGACGGTTCAGCGTGATGGTCAGGATATGGTCCTGAACCTCGTATTTGATCTGCTGATAAGCCATCGACGCTTTCTCTCCCGCTGGTTTCTTTTTGTTAATGCCGTTTGAAGGGCCATCCTAGCGCGTCTCCTCAACTGCTGGCAATTTGCGCAGACGGAACGGCACTATGCGATGGACGTTTTAAACAGCGGGGCTTAGCTTTGCTCCGATCGGGATGGAGACCGGAATGCGCGCGGTTCTTGAACATTGCGTCGGAGGGCAGGAAACGTCGCTTCCTGCCGATGCGCTGCTGATCCGGGAAGGAGAGACCACCGGGCGGCTCTATGTTCTGCTGAGCGGCCGGCTCGATGTTCTGAAGGGCGAAACGGTGGTCGCTACCGTCACCCAGCCAGGCGCCATCCTCGGCGAAATGTCGGTGCTGCTGGGCCAGCCGCATACCGCGACGGTGCGCGCCACGGTGGCCTCGACGGTTTATCAGTTCGATGACGCCGCCGCGTTCCTGCGTGCACAACCTGCGGTCGCGCTTCTCGTCGCGCAGCTTCTCGCGCACCGTCTCAATGCGGCGACGACATATCTCGCCGACATCAAGCGCCAGTATGCCGATCACGGGAATCACCTGGCGATGGTCGGCGATGTGCTCGAAAGCCTCGTCAACCTGTCTCCGGGCGCGTCGTCGCCGGGCTCGGATCGCCAGCCTGAGCGGCTGCCGGACTCCCGGCTGTAAGCCAATCCGGAAATGCATTGAGATTCTCCGCAGGCCGCCGCAGCGGCTTGCCGAGATCGATCGATTGTTCGCCTGCCGCCGAAAACCAGTAGGCCCTGTCGTGATCCAGATCGAGCACGATATGCGCGGGCGTCGGCCCGAACTGTTGCCCCATGTTGAAGACCCAGGTGCCGCCGATCTGGTCGAACCATGAGCCGTCCTTGACGAACGGTGACTGGTGCACATGGCCCGACAGAACAATGTCGGGCTTGTAGCTTTCGATCCATTGCACCAGCTCCGCGTCGCCGAACGTGCGCGCGCCGCCCCAACTCGTCGGCGAGTTCGCGGCCGGCGCGTGATGAATCCAGATCCAGCGTCCGCGATGCGCCGCGGCGGCTTCCTCAAGCTGCATGCCGATCTGCTCCTTGACGCGGGGGCCGTCCCACCACGGGCAGATCGTGAAGAAGGTATCGCCGATGGTCAGGCTCTCGCCGTCATGGGCGATCCCGAGGCCGCCGAGATCGCCGATCCAGCGCGAGATTCGCTCGCCCGCTTCGTCGCGCTCGTCGAGATCGTGATTCCCCGAGCACAGGATCACGCGTGTCTTGCTGGCGAGCCGTTCGAGATATTTCCGCACCACGACGATCTGAGCGCGGAAATCGACAATCGATCCGATGTCGAGCGCGTCGCCTGCGATGATCACCACATCGAACCGCGGTGCGATGCCGAGCACCCAGTCGAACTGCGGCAGGGCGTAATGCAGGTCGGCGACCACGAGGCAGCGCATGACGAATCACACCCTTGATTCCAGTTCGCGACAGGCTCTTGAGGGCGCTGTTCGCGACGATCCGTCCGGCCAGCACTTGTACCGTCAAACGCGAGCGGTGCAAATCGGGGACGCACAACCCGGCCGGATTTATCGCCGCATGACATGCGATTGAGGCCTGCTATGCCTATGTTTTTTGCATTCACACGCGCCGGAGCGGCGTTGCGGCGAGCGTTTCGGAGCGCTCGATAACCGATTCCGGGTGCCCGGATTCCGGTGATATTGTCCCCGGCGCGCGCGTTTTACGTCACAAACCGGGCTTTCAGCCGCACCCCGCGCGATGTTACAACCCGCGCGCGCGGACGTGGCGGAATTGGTAGACGCAAGGGACTTAAAATCCCTCGATGGCAACGTCGTGCGGGTTCGATTCCCGCCGTCCGCACCAAGATGAGCGAATACTCGATCGGTCTTTTACTTGGGATGAAATCGTGAGTGGGGAGCTTCCCAATTTCCACCCTGATTATTGCGAGAAGGTCGCCAGGATCGCCGCCGTAGCAAACGTGTTCTTGTTAGTTGTTCAGGTGTTCATTTTGGTGGCAGTGTCGCCTACTCAATGTCTCGGATGGCAAATCCCCAACAAGCTAGGTTCATCCTCGTTGTGGGGGATTGTCGCCATCGCCGCGTTTGGAGTTTTGATCAGCGTTTATAGGGCTCTGACTTGGAAGAAATTCGTTCAAAAGAGTATCTACGGCGAGGGGGAGGAAGAGCCCAGCCGCTTTCCACCTATTGGGCCATGGGAAGCAATTAATAGACTCGTCGGCTTCGACGAAAGCCTTCGCAAGCAAGTCATCACGGACCAATTATTTTTAGCTGTTAATATTGGCTGGACACTGTTTTGTGGCTTTCCATTGTTTCTGATGCTTGGGGTCTGCGTAGGCTGGCCTAAGCCGTGACAGACGAAGTCATAAGCACGGAAGAACGGAAGCGATGGTTCATCGGTTTGTTCGCCGTTCGGGAGCGTTGTGATATTTGTCGGTGGCATTGCAGCCGGCATGCGTCGCTCCTCGTGATGCTCCGCAGGGTGAAGGAACAAGGTCGGGATACGAACGTGTTTTTCAGAACTGCCGTACGCGCATTGCTTGCCTCTGTAGTATTTGCCCCGACTCTTTTTATCCCAATGATCGCCCGCGGTCAGGGAAGTGAATGGCCGGCGGCGCTGGTCTGTCAGGCGAGCGTGCAATCCTATTTCAACCTGCCGCAACCGCCGCGCCAGATCGATGAAAGTTTCGGCTGGCTGATTTTCAGAAGTTCGCTGGGCGGCGTCTATGACTGCAAGGTGTGGGGCAGCTCCGTTTCGCTGAAATGGAAAAGTCACAACGGCACCATGAGCAACAGCAGGACTGAGGTCGATGCGAATGGTCCGGTGCTGACGGTTCGGCCCGGAGGAACGGGACAGTGGCGATTTCGCCGCATTGCTGACGGATATGGTTTGTTAAACGAGGGCAGGCACCGTTAAATGTGCCCGGGGGAATCTATCTGACCTCCTGACCGCCGATCGAAGGACTGACAATGGTGGACAAGCAAGCCCTGCGCGAAGAGACCGAACGGCTGGTGCGCGAGGCGATGGAACGCAAGGCCCTTGTGGTCAAGCAGGGCAACACGCGCTTCGAGGCCACCTGCGGCAAGTGCGGCAAGGCCAACCGCGTTCTGGCCGCGAAAGGCACCAAGCGCGCGGCGTTCGTCTGCAAGGAATGCGGCCACAAGCAGGAAACGCTTTGATTGCGTTGCCGCCGTTTACCGCTCACCACAAATTCAACACGAAGACCCGCAACACGACGCATATGAAAAACGAGTGGATGGTTGAAGGCCTGAACCGCGATTCTGTGCTGCGTCCCGCAGCGGGCGGATGGCGTCCTGTTCTGCGCATCGCGGGTCTTGCCGCGCTAGCAGTCAGCCTCGGTGCCTGCGCCAGCGGCGGGGCCGGCTCGCCTTTCGGGTCGAGTGTTTTCGTCGATCCCGCCAAGTACGAGCTCTACAACTGCGAGCAGCTCGTCTCCACCCGCAGGGATGTGAACAACCGCGTGGTCGAGCTGGAAGGGCTGATGGCGAAAGCGGAGTCCGGGGCAGGCGGAGCGCTGGTCTCGGGTCTGGCGTATCAGACCGACTATCGTGCCCAACGCGCGCAACGCGACGACCTCGATGCGAGAATCGCGCGCGACAATTGCACCACCGAGATTCCCAGGCCCGCAGCTCCGGCGGCGCCGCCCAAGCGCAAGCGCTGATCCAGCCAGCGGCGCATCACGGCATCCGCCAGTCGTAGATCCAGTCCTGCCGCGACAGCAGCCGCGATCCGCCCAGCACCCTGATGACCTGATCGCGCGCGAAGCCGACCGGCCCGCCGAGATGATAGGTCTGGCCGTTCTTGCGCGCCGTGCGCTGCGTCCGGGTCACGCGCGGCGCGCGCAGGCGGGCATATTCGGCGAATGCCGCCGTCGGATTGGCGGGTGAGCTTTCAAGACATTTCGCAATCACCGCAGCGTCCTCGATGGCCATGCCAGCGCCCTGCGCGGCGAATGGCAGCATGGCGTGGGAGGCATCGCCGAGCAGTGCGATCGGCCCCTTGTTCCAGACGCCGCCGTCGCGCACGGCGAACAGCGCCCATTTGCGCCAGCCGTCGACCGCGCCGATCATCATGCGCGCGGCGATCGGCCATCGCGGCGCCGAGAACTGGTTGGCGATCTCGACCACATCGCCGGGCTCGCTCCAGCCCGGCCTGTTCCATTTGCCCGAGATGATCGCCACCACGTTGATGCGCTTGCCGCCCGACATCGGATAGGCGACCAGATGCGCGTTCGTGCCCATCCAGAGCTGCACGCGCTGCGTATTGAATCCGCGCGGCAGTTGCGTGGCGTCCACCGTGCCGCGCCATGCGATGCTGCCCGTGAACTGCGGCTGCGCTTCGGGGAAGATCTGATGCCGCACGCTGGACCAGACGCCGTCGGCGCCGATCAGCGCCAGCGCCTGTTCCTGCTGCCGCGCCGTGATCCGCCGCTGAACCACGGTGACGCCCTTCGGATAGACG
This sequence comes from Afipia sp. OHSU_II-C1, assembly GCF_000497575.1. Classification (GTDB taxonomy): domain Bacteria; phylum Pseudomonadota; class Alphaproteobacteria; order Rhizobiales; family Xanthobacteraceae; genus Afipia. The sequence goes on along the minus strand of NZ_APJI01000011.1, from coordinate 159,334 downwards.
GCGACGTCCTCGAACTGTGCGCCGAGCCGCAGGTCGATGTCGGGATGGCCGGTGACGCGGGCCAGAAGCGCCGATTGCAGATCGGCCCGGCGGATGATCCAGTAGGGTGCGCCATAGCGCAGCGCTGCGGCCTCGCCGAGGGGGACCCGCCCGATTTCCTTGCCGGTGCGGGCGGTCATGATGCTGATCGAGTCGGGTACGATCACATGCGGCGCAAGAAGCGGCTCAAGGCCGAGATCGATCAGGATGCGGCTGGCGTTGGGGGACAGTTGCAGCCCGGCGCCGGCCTCTTCAAGTTTCGCGGCGCGCTCAAGAACGATGACGCGAAAACCGCGCTGCGCGAGTGCCAGCGCGGTTGTCAGTCCGCCAATACCCGCACCAGCGACAACGATGGTGCGTGAGTCAGCCACAGGTTTTTAGGCGACTTTGTCTTTCACGACGCATTCGGGAGGACGCGCCTGTCCGGCCTTCAGATCGGCGGCATAGCGGTACAGCGTCGAGCAGTAGGGGCAGATGATCTCGTTGTCATCGCCGAGATCGAGAAAGACATGCGGATGATCGAACGGGGGATTGGCGCCCACGCACATGAACTCCCGAGAGCCGATTTCGATGATGGCCACGCCCGCATCGTTATGAAAGTGAGGGACGACGTGATCCGCCATAACAATTCTACCCCAATCCTGGTCTTGTGCGTCTTTACCCATACCCCAGCACGCGCAGCGACGACGCAGCCGCTGCTTTGCAGCATACCGAGCGATACAGCTTATTCCTAGATTGCGGCATCGGATTCGTCCAATTCGCCGCATGACTTAGCGTGTGAATTCGACACAATCTTGCCGCCTTGGGAAAGCCCTTCTTTCGTTGGGGAGGTTGTGTCCGAAAAACGGCACACCATGTCATCGGCCAGTCATGGGTCTGCCGGACCCATAGGCATGGCAAGGGGTTATCAGTTCGCGATGAAGGCCACCTGAGATGAAAGCCACCTGGCGCATCGGTTTGACCCTCGCGGGTGCGGCTGCTTCGGCGGCGACATTTGCCGCGCTGTGGCCCCATGCGCGCGAGGCCTCGGCCTTGCTGCTGGCCCAGGACAACCCGGCGCGGCTGGCCGATATCCAGGTCAATTCCGCCTTGCGGACGCATGCCGATGCCCTCGGGCAGGGCGCAGCCCAGGCGCTCGATGACAACGACGCGGATCTGGCGAAAAGTTTTACCGATCTGGCACAGGACAGGGGTGTCCCGCTGCCGCCCGGACTGGCCGCGCGTGTCGATGCCGCGGTCGCCGATGAGAACTCCACCACGAGCGTGGCGAGACGCTTTGCCACAGGTCTGGTGATCGGCGAAGCGGATGATGTCGCGAGCCTCGCAGGCACCGTCGCGGGCGATCTGTTCGTGTTCGGCGACATCCGCGACGTGGTGCGCGAGGGCAAGCGGCTTGCGATGGGCGAGAACGCAGATCAGTTGGTGCTCGGGCTTGCGAGTGTCGGCCTTGTGGTGACGGCGGCGACTTACGTTTCGGTCGGCGGTGCGACGCCGGTTCGCGCCGGGCTGTCGATGGTGAAGGATGCGCGCAAGGTCGGCCGGCTCGGCGCGGGCCTCACCGAATGGGCGGGCCGCTCTGCGCGCGGCGTTGTCGATGCGCCGATGCTGCAGCAGGCGGTCGCAAGCGCATCCATCGCGCGCCCTGGCCAGACCATCAGCGCAGTGAAGGCGGCGTTCAAGGCGGAGAAGGCGGGCGCGCTGGTTCGTCTCGCCAAGGATGTCGGACGCGTCAGCGAAAAGGCGGGCACCAAAGGCGCGCTCGATGTGCTGCGCATTGCCGACGGCCCGAAGGACGTCGCGCGCGCCGCAAGGCTCGCGGAATCCAAAGGCAGCCAGACCCGCGCCATCGTGAAGATTCTCGGGCGCGGCGCGCTGCTGCTGACCGCTGGCGCATTCAATCTGGCGTGGTGGGTGTTCGCCGCATTGCTGGCACTGTTCGGGTTTATCACCTCGATCAAGGCAACGACCGAGCGGCTCACGCTGTCATGGATTCAACGTTCCAAACTCAAACGTGCGCGGCGCGCACTTGCCGCGGTCCAGGCGCGGCTCGCAACATGAAATGCGCTGCACCCTCATTGCGAACGAAGCGAAGCAATCCAGAGCAAAAGGTTGGATTGCTTCGTCGCTGTCGCTCATCGCAATGACGACGGGGCGCGCGCTAGTCTTGCGCGTCACATCGGGGTAAAGTGGACCTCCGCCATCCACAAATCGTCTTCAATCAAAGTTATGGACTGTCCGATGCCGAGTTTTCACAACGGCTCCGTCGAAATTGCGTATCTCGATGAAGGCGAGGGAGATCCGATCGTTCTCGTTCACGGGTTTGCATCCAGCAAAAACATGAACTGGATTTATCCGGGGTGGGTTTCGACCCTGACCAAGGCGGGACGGCGGGTCATTGCGCTCGACCATCGCGGCCATGGCGAGTCGACGAAACTTTACGATCCCGAGGATTATCACATCGGCACCATGGCCGGTGATGTGAGCGGGTTGATGGATCATCTGAACATCGAACGAGCGGACATGATGGGCTACTCGATGGGCGGGCGCATCACTGCTTACCTCGCCGAGCGCAGCCCGGAGCGTCTGGGCAAGGCGATCCTTGGCGGCATCGGCATGGGCCTGATCGAGGATATCGGCCGGCCCGGCGAGAATGTTGCAGAGGCCCTGGAAGCGGCCTCGCTCGATGACGTCACCGATCCCGTCGGCCGGACGTTTCGTACGTTTGCAGATCAGACCCGCTCGGATCGCAGGGCGCTCGCGGCCTGTATGCGCGGCTCCCGGCGGCTGATGACGCGCGAGGAAGCAGCCGCGATTACCGTTCCCACACTCATCGCGGTGGGCACGACCGACGACATCGCAGGCTCCGCATCCCGGCTTGCGGACGTCATTCCCGGGTCGCAAGTGCTTGATATTCCAAACCGCGATCACATGCGCGCGGTCGGTGATCGCGTTTACAAGGACGGCGTTCTGGAGTTCCTTGCAATGCGGCCATGACATACACCTGAGAAGCAGGGTTGTAGATAATTATTCTACGAACGCGGGAGATAATTATTCCAACGTCAACCTTGGCAACTGTTGCGGCCTTTCAACTTCCCATTATGTGGTAATATCTCCTCAGCGCTCATCAGCCGGATACTGCACCATGGCCAAGCCTCAACTTGATACAAAGTCGGCCCTCTCGACCGTCGATCCCGTCTGGACCCGCATCCGGGCCGAGGCTGAAGAGATTGTGCAGCGCGAGCCGGAACTCGCGACCTTCATCTATTCAACCGTGCTGCATCACGACCGGCTCGAGGATGCGGTGGTGCATCGTATCGCCGAGCGTCTCGATCATTCGGCGCTGTCCGGCGACCTGATCCGTCAGGCCTACAATGATGCGCTCGAGGCCGAGCCCGATCTCGGCAACGCATTCCGTGCGGATCTCGTTGCGGTGTTCGATCGCGATCCGGCGACATCGCGCTTCATCGATCCGCTGCTCTACTTCAAGGGCTTCCATGCCCTTCAGGCGCATCGTCTCGCGCACTGGCTCTACAACAACAGCCGCAAGGATTTCGCCTACTACATCCAGAGCCGCGCGTCGGCGGAATTCCAGACCGATATCAATCCCGCCGCGAAGATCGGCCGCGGAATCTTCCTTGATCACGCCACCGGTCTGGTGGTCGGCGAGACCGCAGTGATCGAGGACAACGTGTCGATCCTGCACGGTGTCACCCTCGGCGGCACCGGCAAGGAGAACGAGGATCGTCATCCGAAAATCCGCCACGGCGTGATGATCGGTGCGGGCGCGAAGATTCTCGGCAACATCGAGATCGGACATTGCGCGCGCATCGCGGCAGGTTCGGTGGTGGTGAAGCCGGTTCCGAACAACGTCACCGTTGCTGGCGTGCCGGCGAAGATCGTCGGCGAGGCCGGATGCGCCGAGCCGTCGCGCACCATGAACCAGATGCTCAACGCCTTCGGCAACTGACGAAATCCCTGCGCTGATCGTGCAATCCGTTCGCAGGACGGCGGCGCATTTTTAGAAAATGCACGCTGGCGGTCTGCGCCGGATCGTTTTAAAGCTATCGCCAACAATCACTGTTCAGTTGGAGAAGCGCCCGTGGACGTTACGGAAGTCAGAAAGCTCGACGCCTATCTCAAGCGTCTGTTCGGCAATCCCAAAATCCGCGTTGTGCCGCGCCCGAAGAAGGACGACTCGGCCGAGGTCTATATCGGCGAGGAGTTCATCGGCGTGCTGTTCGTCGATGACGAGGACGATGACCGGTCCTACCAGTTCCAGATGGCGATCCTCGAAACCGACATCGAGGAAGAGGTCTGATTCAGTCGCATCGTGAATTGGCTTGAATTAAAGATCATCATGCCCGGCCTTGTGCCGGGCATCCACGTCTTTGGAACAAGCAAGACGTGGATGGCCGGGACGAGCCCGGCCCTGACGGCGTCAAATTTGCTCAGCCGTGCGGCCTGCGCATTCTGATGATGATCTGATCCATCGCGCCCGCGACGTCGCGCCATTTCGACAGCCAGTCGCGCGGAAACCTGAACGTCAAATCCGCCCCCTCGATACGACGCTCGGCAAGGCACATGCCGGGCGTTTTCGCATCGCGCGTGCAGCGCGCGATAATCTGCGGCGTTGAAGCGTAAACCAGATCCTCGTTCGCGTAGGGCGTGTTGTCGCGGAACGGCCGGATGCTCAGGCCGTCCTGAATGCTTCCGGCATTCTGATCGAGATAGCGCGGATAGATCGTCCGCGTCCGATCGTCCGGCGACAGCGCATCGTGATGTGCCGCGATCGACAGGAAGATGCGGTCGATCTCGGGCAGATTGTCCTCGACCGTTTCCGCGCTCACAGGCTGCCGCGCCTCGGGCGCTTCAAGCGACGGATAGGCGAAGTTGAGATCGACGCGTTCCTGCGGGCCGGTCCGCTTCTGCACCTTCACGCGGATCGCCTGGGTCGGCACGTTGAACAGCGTGTTGCCGATGCTGATCGGCAGGCGCGACGGATCGCTGGCCTTCTCGATACCCCAGGTCGGCCACAGCAGATAGGCCACGATGCCGACGGCGCAGGCGCCGATCGCGCCCATGACCAGAAACGGCACAAAGTGTCCGCGCTGGGCGCGCCGCGCGGGAGCCGGTCGGGGCGTTGCCGAAGAATACAGAGCCATAAGCAGAAGACAGACGTTCCAGGAGGTGGCGCGCCATGCGAGCGCCGAATCGCGGCGATTATGCCATGCGCCGGGCGATTTCCTCCCGGGTTCCGTGCGGGCCGACCCTGTCCGAGCCATGCGTCCGGGGCCGAACGCCGCTGCGGTGTTAACCTTTTTTTAAGGATAAAGTGGCGGGCACGGCGGCATTTTGCGAAGCCTAGGGACGAGCCAGCCGGCACTGCGGATCGCATGACACCGGTGTGTGCATCGAATTGTTCTCGTGCGTTGTGAGTCCCGACGGATGTCGCCTGAAGCCCTCAATTCCTTCTTCGCCATTTTCATTGGATTTGCGCTTGCGGGGGCGCTGACCAGCGGCTTTCAGGCTTTCATGGAAAAACCTCCCGGTTTCGGATTGCTGATGCAGGAGGCGAGCGCGAAGGCCTTCGCCGCTGTGCCGTTTCTGGTGTTCGCAGCTCCCTTCATTATCATGCGCAATACCGTGCGCGGCCGCACGATCGAAGGTCGCCGCGTTCAGTTCGTCGCGATGGCCACCGTCATCGCCGGATTCTGGAGCATGATGTCCGGCACATTCGTGCTGATGCTGCTGGAAACCGCCGGCATCATCGCCTGATTTCCAGCCCTTCCCACACTCGCCAGACCCCGTTCGTTCGTGGCATGGTCGCTCCGGATTTTCCGCGCTCGATCTGAAGCGCGTTACTGGAGACGACAAGAGAATGGCGATCTACGAACTCGACGGGCGCGCGCCCGAACTTCCTGCCGACGGACAATACTTCATCGCTGAGACCGCGACGGTGATCGGCAACGTGCGCCTGAAGACCAATGCCAGCGTCTGGTTCGGTTCGGTGCTGCGCGGTGACAACGAGCTGATCGAGATCGGCGAGGGCTCCAACGTGCAGGACAACTGCACCTTCCACACCGATCCCGGATTTCCGCTGACCATCGGCAAGAACTGCACCGTCGGTCACAACGTGATCCTGCACGGCTGCACCATCGAAGACGGCGCGCTGATCGGCATGGGCGCGATCATCATGAACGGCGCGCGCATCGGCAAGGGCTGCATCGTGGGCGCGGGGTCTGTGATCACCGAAGGCAAGACATTCGAGGATCGTGCGCTCGTGATCGGCGCACCGGCACGTGCGATCAAGACGCTGACGCCGGAGCAGGTCACCGCCATGACCTACGGCGCCGCGCACTACGTGCACAACGGCAAGCGCTTCAAGGCAGGCCTGAAGAAGATCGGGTGAGCTGGCGCTGGGCTTTTGCCTTTACGGACGTTTCGTTTTCAGACGGGTGAGCACCGGAAGTGTCCTCGCGCATCAGACCTTTCGCGTCGGCGATCGCCTTGGCCGCCTCACGCCGGCTCGCGCATTTGAGGACGCTTTGCTCCCCCGACTGAACGATAAAATCTCGTCCGTCCTTGATGATCGCGTATCGCACCATGTGGCCGATCCCCGTGTTCACCGTCGCTTGTAGAGAAAAAAGCGCGCGCCGTCGGCAAACATGTGGCGTTATACCCGGCGCCGTGGCCGATGGTTTCCGGGTGATTAAGCCAATCGAACAGCGAGCCTATTCTTGCAATGTTCGGAGCGGTCCACGCCGCCCGGCTCGTTCTGGAACTCCACCCCAGAGGATTGGACTAAAAGCTGAGCAAGACTCGCTGCCTTTCGCGCGCGGAGCGATTATATTGAAGTTGTTGTCAACAACCGAAAGGAGGTGGTCCAGTGTCTATAACCAAGCGCTGTCACCTCGCTGAGGCCGCCCGCTAAGCCATCATGGCTTCGGACAGGGCGGTCTTTCCGCCTGGTTCAGCGAGATTAGGGAAGGGCGCGTCGGGAAAACCCGGCGCGCCCTTCTTGCTATGCGCCTTAGCCCACAAGCAAAAAGATCGCGCCGACCGCGAGCATCGCGAGACCGGGCCATGTCTCCTTCAGGCGGAATCCGGCAGCGGGCTCGGATGGCTCCAGGGTGGGTTCTGGCGTCGCCGCGGGCGTTCGTCTGACAGAACTGAGCCGCGCCCGAAACATCGGCTGCGCCGCCAGGAATATCAGGCCGCCGAACATCAACAGTGCGCCAAACAGAAGGGTCAGCATCCTCGCCTCCGAGGCTTGCCACGGGGAGTCAAACCCGCGCCGGCGACTTGGTTCCTGTGTGGCGCCGCCGCAGGTGGTCTGGAAAAAGTTGCGGCCAGCTCTTGGGGGAGAGCTGGCCGCGCACGGTCCGGTCTGGGACGGGGAGGGGTGGGGATACGACCGGAGCGTGTGTTCCTATGACTTCAAGTATTCAATTTTGAGCATGACGTTTCGGTCATGCTCGAATTCTCAGCGTGAACTTGCGGTAGCAACGGCGGGACGCGAGTCTCCGAGCGACACCCAGGCCAGCGCATCGGTCTGCGACTGACGCTTGACGAAGCGGTAGCCAGTCTCGGTCCACGACACGACGTCCTCGTTCTGGTTGTCGAGGATGAACTCGCCCTTGTCGGACTTCACGGTCAGCACCGCGTGACCTTCGCCCTTCTTGTCGCGCACCACCGTGATCAGCAGCGCTTCGCGCGGCCATCCGGCGTCGATCAGCATCTTGCGCTTGAGCAGGACATAGTCCTCGCAGTCGCCATATCCGTCGGTGGGATACGACCACTTCTCGATGACGCCCCAGTGATCCATGTCGGTCATCGGCTTGATGGTCTCGTTGACCCAGCGATTGACCCGCAGCAGATCCTTCCACGCAGCCTGCGTCATCACGATGTCGCGGGCCTGCGTCGCGCCGCCCCGGCAATCACCGGGATTCTCGGCGCAGAATTCGACCCAGCCGATCGGCGCACGCGTGGTGTCGCCAAGGCTCGCATAAAGCACTCGTTCGCCTGCGGCATGCGCCGCAACTGTCATCCCCAACAGGCTGGCGGCAATCGCCAGACCGACTCCCCGTCCACGAATTGAAAGCATTGTGGCCCCCGTTTTTCTTGTTGGGACCACTTTTCACACAAAGGATTTTCGCCGCGGCTAAGTCGTCAAAGTACAATTGAGACGAATACAAGTAAAAGCTGCGATTAATTCGATCTATACTTGAATAAAATGAGCATAAAATTTGAAATACCTGCGTTTGATTCAAATTTTATCTATTAACACCTAACCCAATGATGTGATTGCGGTTTTCAGGCGAGCGCGAATGCGCCCGGATCGGCCAGCCAGGCGTCCAAAACGCTTCAGGGCGACACCCGGATAAGGGTATCGCCCTGAAAAGCCTCAAAATCAGAGATTTGGTAACCGCAGCGCTTTACTGCGCGCTTACGTTGTCTTCGACAGTCTCCGGAAGCTGCGCGTGAACGAACTCGATCGCGAAGCCTTCTTCGAGGTGGCGGACGACGCGGGCCTGCACACGGCCGAGGGTCACGGGTTCGCCGACCAGCGGCTTGATTTCGGCGGCCAGCGCCGCGCCGGACAGCGAAAGGTCCATGATCCGGCAGGCCATGGCGCGGCCGTCGTCGAACCTGAGGATCGACATCGGATTGCGCGGCACGATGCGGTCGTGGCGGCGGTCTTCCGGCAGGTTGAGAATCTGGCGGTTGGCGAGCCAGGTGAGCTGGGCGGCGAGCTTGTCCCGCTTGCGGGGTGTCGCGCCGACCGTCATCGCGAAGCCGTTGTCGAGGAGGCGGGTGATTTTGCCTTCAACGCGGCCGATGTGGTCGAGATAGGCCACCACGCGCTCACCGACATTGCCGATGCCGGGCGCCAGCATGGCAAGGCCGCCGGGAGACATATTGATCACCTGACACGGAAATTCGCGCCGGTCCGACAGCATGTAGCGGCCGAGCAGGTGAACCTTCACGCGCTGAAAGCGTCGCCGCTCCTGAGCGGACGGACGGATCGATTGTCTTTGCACCAACGCCATCATCACACCGGTCGACCGGTTTTTCGGTATGATGAACCTTACGGTCCGTAGGGTTAATGATGTGTTAGTCCTAATGAACTGCGCTTCTCTCAGCGCATGCCTTCGTACACGGTGAGGCCGCGGATCAGTGACCACTTCCGGAGCGCACGCGGTCCGCGCCGGTCCTGCTTCAAATGACGCCATGAGGTGAGGCTGAAATCTTTCAGGCTGCCATAGGCCTGCAACTCCCCGACGGGACTGAGCGGCGCAAGCAATCCGGTCATGCTGATCGGCGCGTGGGAGCGGGCGCTGAACGGCAACAGCAGCAGTTCGAGATGAATCCGCGTTCCGTCCGGGGCCAGTGAGGTGGCGCCGGCGACGGTGGCCTGGGTTTCGTGGGCCACAATTCCGAGAATGTCCTGCATCTCTCCGCGATCGGCCTCGCGGAACAGGCTGAGGAGGCTTCGCCCCTTCAGATCGGCGCCGAACAGGGCGCACATCCGGGTTCCAGCCACCCGGAACGGGTAGCCAGCCGAGGCATCGCAGGACAGCACGAAGATGTCGCCGAGCAGATGCCGGACCTGGCCGGGTTCCAGATCGCCCCGCTCGGGAGCGGCCGCGCCGGCGCGCTTCCTGTCCCAATAGGCGTAGAATTCCCGGCTTGCTGGATGCTTCATGACCCGATTCCGCCCCGCGGACGACGATGGCGGGACAGATTTGTCCCGCTTTCAGGCGCCGCGAGGCCCCTTTCTGTTGTGCGGGACTTGAGGTGCAGCGTCCATGCCGGAGCGGGGATTTGGCTTTCTCCCAGCCGGATTTGCGTTGTTAAGATTAATTTAACTATGAGCTTCGTGGAAACGCGGAGGGCGGTTAGTGTCCAGTCACTCCAAGTTGCCGGTCTTCTCCAGGGATCGGCGGTTGTGAACTCAAGGTTGAATACAGGCGGCGGAAAACGATCCGGTCATTGTACGGGGAGGGGTGGGGATACCCGGAGCGTGAACAGCGCTCTTACTCGGACAGTCCGTGCAAAAGACCGGCGAGACCAGGGAGGGCCTTAAAGCCCTCCCTTTTCTTTTGCCTGCCGCTTGCACCCCACCGCGAAAGCCGCCTATCTCAGAAGGTAGCCCCTTCGGATGTTGTGTGCCTTGGATTCTCCTCAATCCCCCCGCGAACCGATCCTGACCATTCCGTTCGGGATAACGGCCATTCTTGTTGTCATGGCTGGCATCCACGGCGTGCGCGCGTTGTTGCCGCTCGCCACGGATCAGGAGGTGATCTGGACGTTCGGCTTCGTGCCCGCGCGCTACGACGCATCGGTGCTGGCCGGGCAATTTCCCGGCGGTTTCGGCGCTGAAGTCTGGACATTCCTGACCTACGCTTTCCTGCATGCGGATCTCACCCACATCGCCTTCAACATGCTGTGGATGCTCCCGTTCGGCAGCGCGGTCGCGCGCCGGTTCGGCACTGTGCGGTTCTTTGCATTCTTCGCCGTGACCGCGATTGCAGGCGCGTTTGCGCATCTGGTGACGCATCAGCACGAAGTTGCGCCGATGATCGGCGCATCCGCCGCGGTATCGGGCATGATGGCTGCCGCCATCCGCTTCGCCTTCCAGCATGGAAGCTTCCTGTCGTTCCGGCGCGGCGATGCCGAAGCCGCGGCGCGCGTCCCCGCGCTCTCGCTGGTGCGGTCGCTGCAGAACTCGAGCGTGCTGGGATTCCTCGCCGTCTGGTTCGGCCTCAACATCATCACCGGCCTCGGCGCGATCGCCATCGGCGCATCGGCGCAGAGCATCGCGTGGCAGGCGCATATCGGCGGCTTCATCGCCGGTCTGGTGTTGTTTTCATTGTTCGATCCGGTGCCGCGCGCGATTGTGCAGGACAACAATGCTGGCGTTTTGCCGCCTGCGTCAGACTGACCCGTGCCTGTTGCTTCTGGCTGACCTGCGCAATACCTGCAGTCTTGCGAGCAGGTGGTATTTGCTCCATCATCGCCACGGATGACGCTGGAGGCGCGAGAAACCAATCAGACGATACGTTGTTTGACTCGACAGCAGAATTGAAAGCCGCGCCGCGCACGACTTCAACGCGCAACCCCGCGGCCGGAGTTTCGGGAGGCTACAATGACGGTTCGGGCAATTCTGGGTACCAAAGGCCACCAGGTGATCAGCGTGTCGCCGGAAACCAAGCTTTCGGCGGCGATCAAGATTCTCTCCGAGCGCCGCATCGGCGCCGTGCTGGTGATGAGCGGCCAGAAAATCGACGGCATCCTCTCAGAGCGCGATGTGGTGCGCGTGCTTGGCGAGCGCGGCGCAGGGGCTCTCGAAGAGCCGGTTCGCAGCGTGATGACACCGAAAGTCATCACCTGCCGGGAAACCGACACCGTCGGCGCGATCATGGAAGTGATGACGTCCGGAAAATTCAGGCATCTGCCTGTCGTTGAGAACGACAGGATCGTCGGCCTGATTTCGATCGGCGACGTGGTGAAGTGGCGTGTCGCGGAATTCGAGCGCGAGCAGGAAGCGCTGCACGACTACATCAAGACGGCGTAGGTCATACGCGTTATCAGTCTGGCTGATGGAAGCACTTCGTCATTGCGAGGAGCGAAGCGAAGCAATCCAGCTTTCCTGAAGAATGGATTGCTTCGCTTCGCTTGCAATGACGTCAGGGCTGCGTCGGCTGCGCTGTGCCCGGCGTCTGGTTTGTTGTCGGCGAGAGCAGATTGATCGCTTCCTGAATCGATTCAATGTTGCGTTCGGCGGCGCGGGTGCCGTGAGCGATCACTTCTTCGGCGCGATGAAAGTCGAACCATCCGATCTTGCCGACGCGCGGCGAGATCAGAACATCCGGCGGGTCGCCCGCGAGGCGCGAGCGCGTGATGCGGTCCTGCATGATGTTGAAGGCTTCGACCATGACGGTCGAAATTCCGGGGCGCCCGGCGCTTCCGAAGAATTCGCGCTTCACCGCCTTTTCGGCCGAGAAGAATTTTCCGAAGCCGCGTTTTTCAACGACCGGCTCCGGCGGCTGTTCCGGTTCTGCGATGCGTCGCGGGGAGGAGATAAGGGTACCGTGTCCGAACACGTCGGTCGAGACGTTGCACGCGATGACGATTTCCGCGCCGAGCGCGCGGGCTGCCGAAACCGGCACCGGATTGACCAGCGCGCCATCCACCAGCCAGCGATCATCGACGAGCACGGGCTCGAAAATGCCGGGCAGGGCGTAAGATGCGCGCACGGCCTCGACCAGCTTTCCGTTGGTGATCCAGATTTCGTGTCCCGTGTTCACCTCGGTGGAGACGGCGGCGAACTTCAGTGGCAGTTCGTCGATGTAGATCCCGCCGAACGATGCCTCGAGCTGTGCGGCGAGCTTGCTGCCGCCGATGATTCCTGAGCCGTTGAGGCGGATGTCGAGATAGCTGAAGATATTGCGCGGCTGCAGGCCCCGGGCCCATGTCTCGAGCGTGTCGAGGTGTCCGGCCGCATACGAGCCGCCGACCACGGCTCCGATGGATGTCCCGACAATCACGTCGGGGACGATGCCGTGGGCGAGGAGCGTCCGCAGGATACCGATATGTGCGAAACCACGCGCCGCGCCGCCGCCGAGCGCAAGCCCGATCTTGGGCTTCTTTGTCTGTGCGGCCCCCAGCTCCATCTTGTTCCTTGCGCCGTTGTGACGAAATCCAATCAAACTCTCGAGCAACGCACGTCTCCTGAGGCCTGATGACAGCGAATCGGCCGCTCTGGACCGGTTTTGCTCATCAGAACGCGAAATGGGTGTGATTGTGCCGTGGACACGCGTCTCGCGTAATCAGGAAATGTGACTGTAGCGCGGCCTGTCCGCGCGCAGAAGGCGTTATTCTCCCCAGGTCGGCCCGGGAAGGGCCGTCAAGCACCTTGTCAGGCTTGAATTTGCCTCGTTTTCGGTGAAAAACCTCCGCCATGACAGCCCCCGGACACCGCCGCAGGATAGCCGTGCGTGACTCGCGCACCGGCATGCCTGATGCCTTGCGCCGTCACGCATTGGCATGGACGTGCGCGCTGGCGGGGCTGATTGCCGTCGCGGCGCCGCAGCCCGCGTCTGCCCAGTTCATCGGCGATGCACCGCCGCCAATTCCCCCGGCCAACGTCCCTGTGCCGCCGACGCCTTCTGGCCCGGCGATCAGCCTCGCGCCGCCGTCCGGTCCTGCCGCCACACCGGGTTTGCCTGCAACCCTCACTCAGCCGCCGGTCACCACGGCAACGCCGCCGCAACCGGCAGCGACGCCATCGCAAGGTGTGCTCGCGCTCAATGCCCGGTTCGGCAAGGATCTGCCAGCCGTCAGCAGCGGCGTGATCTGGCGGGTCTATTCAGACAAGCCCGACGCCAGCGGCGCGTTCCAGCTGGTGCGCGAAGACCGCAGCCCGACGCCGAACATCGTTCTGGCGCCCGGCGGCTATGTCGTTCACGCATCGCTCGGTCTTGTCAGCGCGGTTCGTCCGGTCACGCTGCGCAATGATACCGTGCGCGAGCAGTTCGATCTTCCCGCCGGCGGTCTGCGCATCGAAGGCCGCGTCGGCACCACCAAGATCCCGCAGGGACAGATCACGTTCTCGATCTACAAGGGCAGCCAATTCGAAGTCGGCGAGCGTGCTCCGCTCGCGCAGAACGTCGCCGCGGGCGACGTGATGCTGGTGCCGGAAGGCACCTACTACATCATCTCGAACTACGGCGACGCGAACTCGGTGGTGCGCTCCGACATTCGCGTGCAGGCGGGCAAGCTGACCGACGTCACCGTCACCCATCGCGCGGCGGTCATCACGCTGAAGCTCGTGAGCGACAAGGGCGGCGAAGCGCTCGCCAACACCGCGTGGTCGGTCATCACGCCCGCCGGTGACGTGATCAAGGAATACAACGGCGCGTTTCCGAAGGTTATCCTTTCGGAAGGCGAATATCGCGTGATCGCGAAGAACGAAGGCAAGGTGTTCGAGCGGCCCTTCAATGTCAGCAACGGCGTCGACGGCGAGATCGAAGTCGTCGCGCGATAACATCGCTGTAGCAAAAGCGTCATAGTCTCTAAAACGCACTAACCATCAGACGACTTAGAACTTTCACAAATCACACATCCGCTGCATCGGCCCGCATTGTTTACGCAGCATTAAGTGCGCCCGCATTGGATACCGGCCGCTGACACGACAGAAAGCCGTGTCGATGGGGTGGGGTGCGTTGTGGTTGCCATCGCGAAATCGAAGACTTCAAACTCGGAATTGTTCAGCGACGTTTCGGTCTTGCGCCGCAAGTGGCAGGCAGCTCTCAAGCCCGGAAAGGATTTGCCGTTCTTTGAAGACGTGATGCTGGGCAGCCTTGGGCGCCTGGCCGATCATGTCATGCTCATCAAGGACGAGACCGCGCAGTTCAAGGTTTCCCGCGCCGGACGCTATGTCGAGCAATGGCTTGAAACCGAAGTTTGGGATACGGCGCTCGATGCGTTTCCACCCGACTGCGCGATGGTCCTGAGCGAGGCGGTGGCGAATGCACGGCGCAGCCGCAAGCCGCATCTGGCGGCGGCCCATTGCGTCCGCGACGGCCTCGTCCAGATTTACGATATCCTCGCGCTTCCGGTCGCCTCGCGCTGGGGCGGCACCATGACCAGCATCTACGTCAATCAGCGCGGCGCGCAGTACAGTCTGCTCGACGCAGTCTTCTCCGCCGCCGACGACGGTATCCTGTCGCTGGCGACCATCCGCGATGCCGACGGCCAACCCGCGGATTTCCAGATCGTCCATCTCAATCAGGGTACGGCGCGCCTGCTCAAGCTGCCGCCGGACGAATTGCGCTGGCACCGGCTGAGCGCCGGGACGCACGCTTTGTGTTCGCCGCAGGTTTTCCAGCGGCTGTGCGCTGCCGTCAAAGGCGGGGTGAGTGAGCAGTTCGAAGTCAGCGATCACGACAGCACGCTGAAGATCAGCGCAGCGCCGGTCGGCGACTTGCTGTCGCTGTCGCTGACCGACGTCACCGATCTCAAGCGGCGTGAACGCTCATTCCGCCTGCTGTTCGACAGCAACCCGATGCCGATGTGGGTGTTCGATGTCGAAACCCGTCGATTCCGCAACGTGAACGACGCGGCTCTCAGTCACTATGGCTATGACCGCGCGACATTCCTGTCGATGTCATTGCAGGACCTCTGGCCGAGGGACGAATGGGAAGAGCATTCCCGCGCGCTGGTCGGCGTCGGCGAGGTTTACCATTCGGGCCGCAACTGGCGACACCTGAAGGCGGATGGCAGCGAGATCGAGGTGCTGACATTCGGCCGCCGCGTGTCGTTCGAGGGACGCGACAGCTTCCTCGTCTCCGCCGTCGACATTACCGAACGGCGCAAGGCGGAAGCCCGCATCGCCTACATGGCGCACCATGACGGACTGACGAACCTCGCCAACCGCGTCATGTTCCAGGAGCGCCTGCGGCAGGATCTCGAGCGCAACCGTCCGTCGAACAAGCGCGTCGCTGTGCTTTGTATCGATCTCGACCTGTTCAAGAACGTCAACGACTCGTTCGGTCATCACACCGGCGACAAGCTGCTGACGCTGGTGGCCGAACGTCTTGCGGCGGATGCGCGCCAGGACAATCTGGTCGCCAGACTTGGCGGCGACGAATTCGCCATGATCCTCGGCGGCGACCTGTCGCCGAACGACGTCAGCGCGCGTGCAATCGAGATTATCGAGACCCTGAGCGAACCATACGAGATCGACGGCCTTGAAGCCGTGATCGGGGCCAGCATCGGCATCGCGATCGCACCCGGCGACGGTGACACCGGCGAAGAGTTGCTCCGCAATGCCGACATGGCGCTCTACCGCGCGAAGTCGGAAGGCGGCGGCGTGCATCGCTTCTTCGAAAAGGAAATGGACCGTCACGCGCAAATGCGCCGCGACATGGAGATCGACCTGCGCCGCGCGCTGGCGACCGGCGAGTTCCAGCTTCACTATCAGCCGCTGGTCGATCTGGCGCAGGACCGCATCGTCGCGTTCGAGGCGCTGCTGCGCTGGCATCATCCGGTGAAAGGCATGGTCTCGCCCGCCGACTTCATCCCGGTCGCCGAGGATATCGGCCTGATCGTTCCGCTCGGCGAATGGGTGCTGCGCGAAGCCTGCATGCAGGCGGCGGCGTGGCCGTCGGATATCAAGGTCGCCGTCAACCTGTCGCCGGCGCAATTCCGCAGCCGCAGCCTCACCCAGACCGTGTTCAGCGCGCTTGCGCAGTCGGGCCTGTCGCCGCTGCGGCTGGAGCTCGAAATCACCGAGTCGATCTTCCTGGCGGACAGCGAGGCCAATCTCGCGACGCTGCACCAGTTGCGCGATTTCGGCGTCCGCATCTCGATGGACGATTTCGGCACCGGCTATTCCAGCCTGAGCTATCTGCGCAGCTTTCCATTCGACAAGATCAAGATCGATCGCTCCTTCGTGCGCGACCTTGCGGAGCGGCCGGATTGCGCCGCCATCGTCCGCGCGATCTCGAGCCTCGGCCGCAGCCTCAACATTTCGACGACCGCGGAGGGCGTCGAGACGATGGATCAGCTCGACAGATTGCGCGATGAAGGTTGCACGGAGGTGCAGGGCTTCCTGTTCAGCGCCGCGCGTCCGGCGTCGGAGATCGCGGCGCTGCTCGGGAAGTTCGGAGACCGCGCGACAAAGGCGGCGTGAATTAGAACCTCGTCACGATATCGCTGAGAGCTGGGCGGGGCCGGTCGTCGGTGGGCCGCTCGGACTTGCCGATGTGAATGAAGCCCGCGATCTTCTCGTCCTCGTTCAGGCCGAGTGCATTCAGCACATCGCGGTCGAATGCCATCCAGCCGGTGAGCCAGTTCGCGACATAGCCGAGCGCGTGTGCGGCGTGAACGATGTTCATGGCGCTGGCGCCCGCTGACAGTTCCTGCTCCCACGGCGGCACCTTGGGATGCTTCGATGTCTTGCTCACCACGGCGATGACGAGGGGCGCGTGGGTGAACCGCTTTTTTTCGGTCTCCACCTGATCCGGCGTTGCGGTGACATTCTTGGCGCGGAAGACTTTCGCGAAAATCTCGCCGGCCTTCGCGCGCGCGTCGCCTTCAAACACGATGAAGCGCCACGGGACGATCTTGCCGTGATCGGGCACCCGCGCGCCGATGGTGAGAATGGTTTCAAGTTCAACAGGCGAGGGGCCGGGACCGGTCATTTCGATCGGCTTGAGCGAACGGCGGGTTTTCAGAAGGTCGAGGGCATCGGGCATGTTGTATCCGGGCTATGGGTGCATCATGGCGATGCGCGCCGCTGATATCGGAAATCCGGGCCGCGATAACAAGGTTTGCAGTTTATGAGGCCTCTAAAGAAAGGAAGAGGCCTCATAAATGTTGTCAGCCCTGCGCCCGCTTCAGGTCCGGCGGCAGCGCTTCATAGGCCAGCGCCTTGAGCGCTTCGTCGAGCGGCAGCACGGTCTGGCCTTCGCTGCCGAGGCGGCGGATCGAGACCATGCGGCCTTCGGCCTCCTTCTTGCCGACCACGAGCAGGGCAGGAACCTTCGCCAGCGAATGCTCGCGAACCTTGTAGTTGATCTTCTCGTTGCGAAGATCGATCTCGGTGCGCAGTCCGGCCTTGCGGCATGCGGCGAGCACCTCGCGCGCATAGTCGTCGCCATCGGACGTGATCGTGGTGACGACCGCCTGCACCGGTGCGAGCCAGAGCGGGAAGTGACCGGCGAAGTGCTCGATCAGGATGCCGGTGAAGCGCTCCAGCGATCCGCAGATGGCGCGATGGACCATCACCGGCGTCACCTTGTTGGAGTGATCGTCGATATAGAACGCGCCGAACCGGCCCGGCAGGTTGAAGTCAACCTGCGTGGTGCCGCACTGCCATTCGCGGCCGATGGCGTCGCGCAGCACGTATTCGAACTTCGGTCCGTAGAACGCGCCTTCACCCGGATTGATCGAGGTCTTGATGCGGTTATGTCCCTGCGCCGCGATCTGTTCGAGCACTTTCGCCATCACCGCTTCGGCGTGATCCCACGCTTCATCGGAGCCGACGCGCTTTTCCGGCCGGGTCGAGAGTTTCACCGTGAGTTCACCGACGAAGCCGAAGTCTTCATAGGTCGACAGGATCAGGTCGTTGATCTTGAGGCACTCTTCCGCGAGCTGATCCTCGGTGCAGAACACGTGTGCGTCGTCCTGCGTGAAACCGCGCACGCGCATCAGCCCATGCATCGCGCCCGACGGCTCGTAGCGATGCACGGTGCCGAATTCGGCGAGGCGGATCGGCAACTCGCGGTAGCTCTTGAGGCCATGCTTGAAGATCAGCACATGGCCGGGGCAGTTCATCGGCTTGATCGCGAACCAGCGCTTGTCTTCCGCTTCGTCGCCGGCCGATTGCGCCGCGAACATGTTCTCGCGGTACCATTCCCAGTGACCCGAGGTTTCCCACAGCGACTTGTCGAGCATTTGCGGCGCGTTCACTTCCTGATAGTCGCCCGCAAGCCGCCGGCGCATATAGGCGATGATCGCCTGAAACAGCGTCCAGCCCTTCGCGTGCCAGAACACGACGCCCGGACCTTCTTCCTGGAAATGGAACAGGTCCATCTCGCGGCCGAGGCGGCGGTGGTCGCGCTTCTCGGCCTCCTCAAGCTGCTTGAGGTAGGCGTCGAGCTCTTCCTGCTTGGCGAACGCAGTGCCGTAGATGCGCGTCAGCATCGGATTGTTGCTGTCGCCGCGCCAGTACGCACCGGCGACCTTCATCAGCTTGAAGGCGTTGCCGACCTTGCCGGTCGACGTCATGTGCGGGCCGCGGCAGAGATCGAACCATTCGCCCTGCTTGTAGATCTTTAGCGACTGGTCTTCCGGAATGGCGTCGACCAGTTCGATCTTGAAGGTCTCGCCCTTGTCGGCGAACACCTTCTTGGCGCGATCGCGTGACCACTCTTCCTTGGTGAAGGGTGCATCCTTGGCGATGATCTCGCGCATCTTCTTCTCGATGGCAGCGAAGTCTTCAGGCGTGAACGGCTCGTTGCGGAAGAAGTCGTAATAGAAGCCGTTGTCGATCACAGGACCGATGGTCACCTGCGTGCCGGGCCACAGCGTCTGCACGGCTTCCGCCAGCACGTGCGCGGCATCGTGCCGGATCAGTTCCAGCGCACGCGGGTCGTCGCGGTTGATGAATTCGATTTTTGCATCGCGCGTGATCGGGTCGGCGAGATCGGACACACCACCGTCCAGCGCCATCGCGACGGTGCGCTTGGCGAGCGAGGGCGAGATGCCCTTGGCGATGTCGAGGCCGGTGGTGCCTTTGGGGAATTCGCGCTCTGCGCCGTCCGGGAAGGTGACCTTCACTTTGTTGGTCTCGACGGGCTTCAGGTTGGCGAGGCTGTACTTCAATGCAGGCGCGGAAGGGTCTTTGTCGGTCATGTCATTCTCCTGTGGCTCACTCCTGCGAACGGGCGCAGGTAAGCGGTGAGACACGGATATAGCAGGCGGCCGCCCGAGTGCAACAGCGGTTGACATGGCGCACGGGGATCGGACCGGCGTTTACGGTGCCTGACCGCCTTGCTAGGCTGACTGTATTCGCATCCGTTTTTAGTTCGGTCATCGAAATGAAAGCCCGCATCATCGCGCTCGCAATGGGGCTCCTGGTCGTGTCGCACGTCGCGGTCGCGGCGCCGCCGCCGGTTCCGGATATTCCGGGTCATGCGTCGAAGCTCAGTATTTACATTGCAAAGGGCGCGGCAAATTCCTGCGGGCAGGGATGCGATCGCTGGATTGCCGTTGAGGGCAAGGTCGACGTCGGAGCCGCGGCGCGGATTCGCCAGTTTCTGCGCAAGACGAAGAGTGCCGAGTCGCTGCCCTTCTATTTTCATTCGCCCGGCGGTGCGTTCAGGGATGGCCTTGCGATCGGACGGATGCTGCGCGCGCGCAATGCTGTTGCCAGGGTGGCCAAGACGATCGTCGGCGCATGCGCGGCCGGGACCCAGATCGACGAGGCCTGCCTCAAGCTGAAAAACGCGGGCGGGGAGCTTGAAGCCACGCTGATGACACGCGGGGCGATGTGCAATTCCGCCTGCAGCTATCTGTTCCTCGGGGCGACGACGCGCGAGGTCGCGCCCGATGCCGCGCTGGGCGTTCACAGCTCAAGGATCATCCTGCGGTTCACCGGGAATCCGACGCCGCGTCAACAGGCGGAAGTGATGGCAAACCGCCGCAGCCAGTCTAATCAGGAGGCGTCGTCGTTCGTCAAGGCGATGGGCATCAGCCATGAGCTTGTCGAACTGATCAGGACCATTGCCTTTGAGAGCGGACACGTCCTGACGCGGCAGGAGCTTTATCGCTTCGGCATCGACAAGCGGGAATTGGTGGAGACGGGTTGGGCGCTGGAGACGAAGGCGCGGCCTTTCGTGCAGAAGTTTGCATTGCTCAAGAAAGCCAACGACGAGTTTCGCACGCTTGAGTGGCGGCTGTATTGTGAGCCAAAAGACCGCGCGCGGCTGATGTTCATACGCCAGTTCGACAAGGGGGCGGGCGCCAGTTCGATCGCCATGGTTGCCGGTTCCGAAAAACCGTTGACGTTCGGAACGCATCCCGCGCGGGTCGGTGCACACGAGGCGTGGATTGCCGTCATCAAATCCGACGCAGTCAAGGATCTGTTTGCCGAGCCTCGTCTTCAGGTCGGGGAAAGCGCATCGATGCCGGATGGCAAGACCACGAAAGCTATGTTCGAGATCGACACCCAGGGTCTCGATAATGCTTGGACGCAGCTTTCGGCAACGTGCCTCACCAAGGCACCCGCCGCTACGCCGGCCGTGACCGCGCCGGCCGTTCCGGTGCCTGCGGCAAATCGCTGATCGAAGGTCCGTCGTTCGTCCCGTACGGCATGGCTTTCATGCAATTGCATTTAACCGTTCGTGTGCTAACAACGTGGCGTGAAACGTTTCGCCCCCACAGCCCTGATGCTCGGCAATTTCGTCACCGGCGTGAGTATTCTCGCGCCGGCGGGGATGCTGCCGGAGCTGGCGCAGGAATTCGGCGTCTCGATTCATGAAGTGGGATTGCTCATCACCTTCGGCGCGCTGGTGCTTTGCATCGGATCGCCAGTGTCCGCGTGGCTGACCTCTGCTCTCGACCGGCGGATTTTGCTGTCAGTGACCGTGGCGATTATCGCCGCGGCGCAGTTCGCATCCATGGTTGCACCGAACTACGCGACGCTCATGGCGGTGCGGCTGGTGATGCTGGCGGTCGCCGCACTGTTCACGCCGCAGGCCGCGGGCACGGCCGCAATGATGGTGCCGCCGGAGCGGCGCGGCAGCACGATGTCGTACGTGTTTCTCGGCTGGTCGCTGGCGCTCGCGGTGGGGCTGCCGCTGATTGCCTATGTCGCGAGCCATATCGGATGGCGCGTCGCCTATACCGGCATCGGCATTATCGCGTTGCTCAATCTGGCGATGCTGGTCTGGCGGATTCCGGCCGGACTTGTGGGTGCGCCGGTCGATCTCAAGACGTGGAGCGATATTGCGCGAAATCGGCTGATCGTGCTGTTGCTCGTCATCACGGTGCTACAGACATCCGGGCAATTCGTGGTGTTCACCTATCTCGGGCCGCTGTTCGCGAAGCTCGGCGGCAGCGCTCAACTTGCGATCATCGCGTTCAGCATCTACGGCGTGATGGGTTTCATCGGCAATGTGATCGCCAGCCGTGTTGTCGATAGCTGGGGGCCCTATCGCACGTCGCTGACCACGATCGCGCTGCTGCTGTTCGGAATTACAATGTGGGCGCTGGGCGCGGGCATCGTGCCGCTGATGCTGGCGTCGATGATCCCGTGGGGCACAGCGTTCTCATCGGCCAATTCGATGCAGCAGGTCCGGCTCGCCGCGGCGGCGCCGCTGTTCGCCAGCGCCACGGTGTCGCTGAACACCTCGGGGCTTTATATCGGCCAGGCTATCGGTTCGGGGATCGGCGGCTTCCTGTTCGCGCACGAAATGTATTATGCGATCGGCTATGTCGGCGTCGCTTTCCTCGTGCTGGCGCTGATCACGGTGATTATCTCACGGCGGTGAAGTGATTTATTTGTCAGTGCCGTCATTGACGCCGCGCCATCGCGCATAGCGCCACGGCAGATACCAGCGCGCATCGGTGCGGAGTGTGCCCGGCACGTTGTCGATCCCCGAAGTGCCCCATGGCTGACAGCGCAGCAGCCGCGCCAATGTCATCCAGCCGCCGGCCCACAAGCCGAACCGCCCGATGGCTTCGTCGCCGTAAACCGAACACGTCGGAAGATGGCGGCAGTTGAAGCCGACCAGCGGCGAGAGCGTGTGACGATAGATCCAGATCAGGCCGCGGCCTGCGTTGCGCGGCAGATTTTGAATCCCGCCTCCGCAATCGGGACATCGGGCCGAATGTTTCATGTCATTGCCTCGACGGCTAATGTGTCAGCGTTGCGCATGTCTGCCGGGTTCCGTGACGGTTTTCTGAGCGCTTGGCGGAATCGTCGTCACGCAAATGATGAGTTCCCGCGCAGGGAACCGCAACACATTGTCTTTCGCGCCACAGTTCCACAATTATCGCACGATTTTGACTGCGCCGCAGCAAAAGTGGAATAGACGCGAATCCTTTGCGCGGATACGTTTTTTCATAACGCCCGTGTGACAGGATTCGTCCTTGCGGGATGGGGCCGATGCCGTTGTCGATTGGGGCGGGGAAGGAACCACGTTGTTCGTCGTGAGGTCGCTAACATGGAGCGGCTGGGCGCGGCTTTGCGCCACCGCAATCTGTCTTGCCCTGCCTGGCTCCACCACGGTCAGCGGGACTGTTGGCGCGTCCACGACGCTCGAGGAACGCAAACTCCCGATGAGTTTCAGATGGCATGCGGCGCAGCCGGCATGTGCGCAGGATTGCGCCGGCTGGATCGGCGCTGTCGGCGTCATTACGTCGGACACGCCAGCGAAGTTCGAGGAATTTAAGAGCAGCCGCGATCTCAAGGGCAGCACGGTGGTGCTCGATTCCAGCGGCGGGTCGGTGCTGGACGCCATCTCGCTCGGGCGGCGCTGGCGCGATCTCGGTTTGCGCACCACGGTCGGCATCGTGATTGAAAAGGAAATCACCGGCGGCGTCGCACGCGGCATCGTGCCTGATGCTTACTGCGAGTCGATGTGCGTGTTCCTGTTGCTGTCGGGCAAGACCCGTTATGTGCCCGAGAGCGCGCATGTGCGTGTGCATCAGATCTGGATGGGCGATCGCGCCGACGATGCAAAGGCTGCGACCTATTCCGCGGACGATCTGATGATCGTCGAGCGCGATATCGGCCGTCTCGCGAAATACACCTTCGACATGGGCGGCACCGGTGACCTGCTGTCGCTGGCGCTCAGTGTCCCGCCGTGGGAGGCGTTGCATCGCCTGTCGGCGGATGAGTTACGCCTGACCAATCTCGTGACGACGGATGCTGTTGCCGACGTCAAGACGCTGTCCGACGATGTCGTGGGAAGCGTGAGCCCGAAGGCGCAGGACCGCGTTGTCAGCGCGCCGGTGATTGTGAGCGCACCTGCTGTTGTCCCGGTGATCCCCGATGTCTCCGACAAGGGCATGCGGCCGGTGCCCGCGGGGACCAAGACGGCCGAAGCGCATGCGCCGACCGGCGGCGCAGCTCTCGTTACTTCTGACCGGAAATAGCCCGTCAGCCTTGCGCCGGGGCGAGGGTGCCTGCGGCTTTGGCCTCGATCTGGCCAATGGCATCCACCACCGCATCGAACGTCAGCAGGGTCGAGGCGTGGCGCGCCTTGTAGTCGCGCACCGGCTCCAGCATGGCGACATCCGCCCATTTGCCTTGCGGCGGCGCGCCGTTTTCCTTGAGCATCCTGCGCACGGTTTCGCGCAACTCACGCAGCTCGGCGGCGTTGGAGCCGATCACATGGCGCGCCATGATCGAGGAGGAGGCCTGGCCCAATGCGCAGGCCTTCACGTCGTGGGCGAAATCGCTCACCACGCCGTCCTGCATTTTGAGGTCGACCTTCACAGTCGAGCCGCACAGCTTGGAATGGGCTGTCGCGGAGGCGTCCGGGTCGGCAAGCCGCCCGAGGCGCGGGATATTGCCCGCCAGTTCGATGATCTTCTTGTTGTAGATGTCGTTCAGCATGGCGGTCGAATTTCGCTCTTGCATGAGACCCCTGCCGCGCTCCGCCCTTGGCGGTCACGGCCCTGAGCCTATATAATGGCCATAATGCAGGAATAAACCGCCTGCATTTCAGCAATGCACGGAAATATAGACGGTTTTTCCTGCGATTTGCTGCAATCATGCAGGCTAGGCGTCCGGCGGCTGAGTATCGCTGCCGCGGCTGCGGTGACACTCCGGCCCCTCCGTCGAGGTTACAATGGACCCGGGCCGGTCGAACGGAGACGAAATGGACGCGATCATCAAGCCGATCCGCACCGGCAAGCCGGCGGAAAAATCCGAAATTCCTGCTTCCGACTACATGGCGTCTGCCATCGACCCCGGTCTGGTTCGTCCATCCCGCAGCGAGGCCGAGGCGGCTGCAAAGACGCTTCTGGCTTACATCGGCGAGAACACCAGCCGCGAGGGCCTGCTCGATACGCCCCGCCGCATGATCGAAGCCTATGACGAACTGTTTCAGGGGTATGCCCAGTGCCCGGCGGAAATCCTCGACCGCACGTTCGGCGAGACGGCCGGCTACGACGATTTCGTGCTGATGCGCGACATCAACTTCCATTCGCACTGCGAGCATCACGTGATGCCGTTCTACGGCAAGGCGCACATCGCCTACGCTCCGGTGGACCGCGTGGTCGGCCTGTCGAAGCTGGCGCGTCTGGTGGATGCTTTCGCCCATCGTCTTCAGACCCAGGAACATCTCACCGCGCAGGTCGCCGGTGCGATCAACGCCATCCTCAAGCCGCGCGGCGTGGCGGTGGTGATGGAAGCCGAGCACACCTGCATGTCGGTGCGCGGCATCGCCAAGGCGGGGACGAAGACCCTGACGTCGCGCTTCACCGGCGTGTTTCAGGACAATCCTGAAGAACAGGCCCGTTTTCTCAACATGGTCCGTGGCGTATAAGCCTTCGAACGAAGGCGTCCGCGCCTTCCTTTGACAAGGTAACGCCGTGACTTCATCACACACACACTCGCATGACGTCGAGGAAGGGCTGACGTTTCAGCCCAAATTCGACGCGTCCGGCCTCGTGACCTGCGTGGCAACCGACGCCGGCAACGGCGACGTGCTGATGGTCGCGCACATGAACGACGAGGCGCTGCGCAAGACCATCGCGACCGGCGAGGCCTGGTACTACAGCCGTTCGCGCAAGAAGCTCTGGAAGAAGGGCGAAAGCTCCGGCCATGTGCAGCGTGTTGTCGAGATGCGGATGGACTGCGATCAGGACGCCGTGTGGATCAAGGTCGAGCAGGCAGGGGCCGCGTGCCATACCGGCCGGCGCTCATGCTTCTACCGCGCCGTCACCGGTGAGGGTGGCGAGGCGAAGCTGACGTTCGTTGACGCCGACAAGGTGTTCGATCCCGCCAAGGTCTATCGCTAGACCTTAGTCTTTCCTGAGCCGGCGCTTGGCCCGTTGATCCTCGATGCTCCAGAACAGAGCGGTCGACGCGACCAGCAGGCTAGCGATCAGCCCCAGGAAAGCCCATGTCGCGTCGGCTATGCTGAGTGCGTTGATCATGCTCAGGACAATGCAAAGGATGGACCTTCGGTCATGCCGAACCCGCATGGCTGCTGCATGCCGGGCGAAGGACGGCGCGCGCTTCGGGAATTAACGCCCCGTTAACCATAAATGGGGCAGGTTACGGTTGGTTCCTGGGGAGCGGGCACCATCATGGCTGTCGATACTTCAAGCATAACGACCGGGCTTGATTCCGCGCGCGCGAAAATCGCGGGCACGATCAAGAATGCCGCCAGCGCGACCGGCGCCAGCTTCGAATATCTGATCTCGGCGGCGAAGATCGAATCCAATCTCAACCCCAGCGCGCAGGCTTCGACCTCGTCGGCGCGGGGGCTCTATCAGTTCATCGAACAGACCTGGCTCGGCACGGTAAAGGAGGCGGGAGCTACCTTCGGCTTCGGCAAATATGCCGACGCGATCACGAAATCCGACTCGGGCCGTTACTCGGTCGCCGATTCTGCCACGCGCGATGAGATCCTGAAGCTGCGCGACGATCCCGCCGCCAACGCCGCCATGGCGGGTGTGCTGACCCAGTCCAACAGCTTCAAGCTGACCGGCATGATCGGCCGCCGACCGACCGACGGCGAGCTGTACATGGCGCATTTCATGGGGGTGAGCGGCGCATCGCGGCTGATTTCGAGCGCGGAGGGCAATCCATACGCGTCCGGCCCGGCGATGTTTCCGAGCGCCGCCGCCGCCAACCGTTCGATCTTCTACAACCGCGACGGCAGCGCGCGCAGCGTCTCGCAGGTCTATTCGGTGCTGACTTCGCGCTACGATGCAGCGGCGAATTCCCCGACGGCGCGCACCGCCATGGCCGCGGCTGGCGTCACGCCCGGCTCGCGCATGGCGGCGGCGCCTGTCGACAATGCAGCGTATCTCTCGAGCTTTCCGCAAGTTCGCGCGCCTGCCGAGGCGCCGGCCCAGGTCGCGGCGCTGCAAACGCCCGCTCAGCCGGTTTTCCGTTCGCTGTATCAGACGGGCGATCGTCCCGAGCCGGTGTCCAATACGGTGCGCGAACTGTGGGGCAACAACACGTCGATCACGAACCCGCTGCCGGCGGGCGCGGCCACCCGGACGGAGGCCCCGCAGGGGCTTGGGTTGTTCAGCGATTCGACCGGCGTTTTCAGCGGCTAGGCTTCGCGCCAACTCTTCCGGGGAAGATCGCGGTAGGCGACTCGCCGCAGGTTGACATAGCTTCGGCGGTCTCATCGCCGGATCTGCACCTTGATCTATGCCTTCATCCTTATCGTCGGCCTGATTGCCGGTATTCTCGGCGGCATTGTCGGGACCGGCACGTCGATCATGCTGCTGCCGGTGCTGGCCTATTCGTTCGGGCCGAAGCAGGCGGTGCCGATCATGGCCATCGCCGCGATCATGGCGAACATAGCGCGCATCCTCGCATGGTGGCGCGACATCGATTGGCGCGCGGTCGTTGTTTACGCGGTTCCCGGCATACCGGCCGCCGCCCTTGGCGCGGGAACGCTGCTCGCGCTGCCTTCGGGCTTCGTCGACATCGCCATCGGTGCGTTTTTCATTTTGATGATACCGTTCCGCCGCTGGATGCATGCGCGCCAGTTCACGCTGCCGCTGTGGTCGCTTGCGATCATCGGTGCGGCGATGGGCTATCTCACCGGCATTGTGGCATCGACCGGACCGATGACCGTCCCGATCTTCGTATCCTACGGGCTCATCAGAGGGCCGTTGCTGGGAACCGAAGCGGCCGTCTCGCTCGCCGTCTACATCAGCAAGGCGATCACGTTTCAGCGGCTCGATGCTCTGCCGCCCGACATCATCTTCAAGGGACTGATTGCCGGATCATCGCTCTTCGTGGGCGCGTTCATCGCCAAGCGTGTGGTCATGCACATTAACGCGGCGAACTTCCACTATTTGATGGAGGGCCTGATGCTGGTTGCAGGCCTGTCGATGTTCTGGAGTGCGTTTCAGGGTTGAGACCTTGATTCAACTCTGAAACGCAGACCGTTGATGCGACTCACGTTGGCAGTGAATCCTTTGCATAAAGTTCCGCGAATTCCGCGCTGGGCGGGATCGGCTTGATCACATCGATCAGCACACCGTTCGGGTCCGATGTGATGAAGTGACGCTGCCCGAACGCCTCGTCGCGGAGAGGGATCAGGATGGGCAGACCTGCGGCCTTTGCCTTGGCGTACATCTCGTCGGGGTCTTCGACCTCGAAGTTCAGCAGCAGGCCCGACACCCGGCCGCGGCCGGTCTCCGGGATCGTCTCGTGGGTGCCGTCGAGGACCGCGAGGTTGACACTCGGGTCGGCTTTCGAGCGCAGGTGGACGTACCAGTCGCTGCCGAAGGCCTCCTCGAAGCCGAAGTGGGCCTTATAGAAATCGGCCGTGGCGGCCACGTCACCGGTCATGATGACGGGATAGTAGCTGGTGACTTTCATGGTGGTCATCCCTTGCAAATCAACATACAGTCTGTATGTTTCTTGGTAAATAACATACAGGCTGTATGTATGCAACATCGCAAACCGGACGAATTGCCGCGCTCCAATCGTGACCGCACGGAAAAGACCCGGGCCGCCCTGATGCGGGCGGCGAGGACGCTGTTCGTCGAGAAGGGGTATGCGGAAACCTCGACGCCGGAAATCGTCGCCGCGGCGGGCATTACGCGCGGCGCGCTCTACCATCACTTTGAGGACAAACGGGCGCTGTTCCGGGCGATCGTTACCGGGGAGGCGCTCGCGGTCGCGGCGGCCATCGAGCAAAGGGCGCTCGCGGGTTTGTCTCCGATCGATGCGCTGGTCGAAGGAAGTTCGGCCTATCTCGATGCGATGCGCGTGCCCGGCCGGACGCGGTTGCTTCTGATCGAAGGGCCGTCGGTTCTCGGGCAGGCCGAAATGAAAAAGCTGGACGAAGAGAATGCGGAGCGCACGCTGCGCAGCGGGCTCGAAGCAGCGATGGATACGCGAGGCCTGCCGCTTGCGGCGCTGGCCGATCTCCTGTCGGCAGCGTTCGATCGCGCGGCGCTGGCGATCGATGCCGGTGAAGATGCTGCGGACTACCGGGCTGCCATTGTCGCGTTGATCAGGCGCGTGGTGGGACGCTGAGTCCGCGCGTTCAGCGAGGTTAATGAAACCTCAACAAACACAGCCGTTTATGGTGAACGTTTTCTTAAGTGTCATGGTTTACGGTTCGTAACAGTGGCGTCGCGTCGCGGTGCCTTGGCATGTTGCGTAAGCCGGAACACCCATGATCGTTCGGCAGTTTATTAGTTGGGTTCGCACAGCTCCCGCGGGGGAGCGCGCAGAGGCGACGCGGTGTCTGGCCCGCGCCTGGCTCGTTTCCGATTTGTCGGAAGACGATCGCGCCGCCGCTGAAGGCGCGCTGCTGATGCTTCTCGATGATGGCTCGCCGCTGGTCCGGCAGGCGATGGCGGAAGTTTTCGCACACTCACTGGATGCGCCCGCCGCGATCGTGGCGGCGCTTGCTGTCGATCAGGCCTCGGTGGCGGTTCCGATCCTCGAACACTCTCCGTTGCTGCTCGACTCCGATCTCGTGGACATCGTTGCGACCGGAAACGCCAAGACGCAGTGCGCCATCGCGCGCCGTTTCGATCTGCCGCCGTCGGTCTGCGCGGCGATCGCCGAAGTCGGCTGCGCCTCGTCGGTGCTGGAACTGATCGAAAATCGCGCCGCGCAGTTTGCGGATTTCTCGCTGGCGCGCATCGCTGAGCGGTTTGGCCATCTCGCCGCGATCCGCGAGTCGCTGCTGACGATAGATGAATTGCCTGCCGCGATCCGGCTGACGCTGGCGCAGAAACTCTCCGACACGCTGACGCAGTTTGTCACCGCACGCGACTGGCTGAATCCCGATCGTGCCCGGCGCATGGCGGGTGAGGCGATGGAGCGCTCCACGGTCAACATCGCGGCGCAGGCGCGCGGCGCCGATATGACTGCGCTGATCGGCCATCTGCGATCCATCGGCCAGCTCAATACAGGGCTGATCCTGCGCGCGCTCTTGTCGGGCAACATCGAACTGTTCGAGGAATCGCTGGTCGAACTGTCCGGCATGCCGCGCAGCCGCGTGGCCGCGATTGTGCACGATCGCGGCGGCGCCAGCCTGAACGCGCTGCTTGCCAAGGCCGGTTTGCCGGAATCGACTTATCGCGCCTTCCGCTCGGCGCTCGAGGCTTCACATGAAGTCGGCTTCGTCGGCACGGTTGCCGGCGCGACGCGGCTTCGCCGCCGCATGGTCGAGCGTGTGCTCACCCAGTGCGAAACCGCCGAAACGGTCTCCGAACCGCTGCTGATCCTGCTTCGACGCTTTGCAATGGAATCGGCGCGGGAGGAAGCGCGTGTGTTCTGCGACGAACTGGCCGCCGACGATTTTGTCGGGGCGCTCAGCGCGCATGCAGCGGAAGAGGCGGGCGGCTACGATGCCTATCAGGCTGACGACGCCATGAATGCGTATGACGCCGACGATGCTTACGAGACGTCAGAGGACTACGAGATCTACGACGCGGAAGATACTTACGATGTTACTGCGGTCGACCCGCAGTATCGCGACAGTGTCGAGACCACGCGCTATATCGATGACTACGCCAAGGATGAATATATGGTGCAAGACGTCTATGCGGTCGCGAATTCCGATCCGCTGCATTATGACGATATGCGAACCGAAGATGACGCTCGACATAACGACGCGTCAGTCCATGCCTTTGTCGATACTGCCATGGATCGGTATGACGGGTACGATCGCTATGAGCGCGATTATGACTATGACCGGCGCATTGCGGCGTAGTATTTTGAAAATCGCCGAAATCTAGCTTGAGCCGTCATCCTTCGAGGCTCGCCGCAAGCGCGGCTCGCACCTCAGGATGACGCGCTATCGTGCAAGATGAATCCCGGCCTTCGCCGGGATGATGCAGAGGGTGTTGACAGGGCGGGTCGCTCTACGAAGCGGCGAGTTGCCAGAGCACTGATCGCGAGTCGCTCAGGCTTCCGGAACAATGCTCGGCGACATGATCGCTTCGAGATGCTCGGGGCGGTCGCGGTTGACGTGGATCAGGTATTCGTCCGCGACGCCGCGCAGCTTCTTGCTCAGCTCATCCGCCATGCCCACGGCATTGATCTTGGACTGTTCGCGATAGATCGCCTGAATCGCGTTGACATGGTGCTTGATCAATTCGCCCGGCACCTGAGCGAGATCCGGCGCGTGTTCGATAATTCGGCACAGGCTTTCCGCCGCGGCAGCGGCGGTGGGGAAGCCGAACGTCGCAGCGCCGCCCTTGATGTCGTGCGCCGCGCGGAACAGTTCCTCGCGATTTTCGCCGTTCAGTCCGTCGCGCACGATCGCTGCATGGGCATTGCTGAGCCGGTCGCACTCGATCCGCATCCAGTCGTTGAACTCGCCGGACAGGCTGGCGAGCGCCTGTTCGGCGCGAGCGACCGGATCGTCGAACTCCTTCTCTTCTGCGTAGCGAACCATCTTGCGCAGCGGATTGGGCTGCGAGATGACCTGATGGTCCGCGAAGGTATCGACCTTGATCTCGGCTGGCGGTTTGCGGGCCATGGGTGCTCCTAGTTTCCGGAACGCGCTTTGTCGAGCAGCGAGGGCTGCTGCATGACTTCGGCTTTGCCGCCGATGCGCCGTTCGACGCCGATGTAGGCCGCGTTGGGATTGCGCCGGCGGTCCGGACCGAAATAGTTCTTCGTCTTGATGAAGGGCCGGGGATTGGCCACCACATTGAGGATGCGCTGGTAAAGTCCCTTGGCGGAAATCGGCTTCGCCAGGAATTCAGTGACTCCGGCATCGCGCGCCACCATGACGCGGCGCTTCTCCGAATGGCCGGTCAGCATGATGATCGGCGCGTAGGGATTCCCCACGCCTTCGGGCTGGCGGATCATCTGCGCGAGTTCGAGTCCGTCGAAAATCGGCATCGACCAGTCGGTGATAACGATGTCGGGGACGTAGTGGGAATACATCTCGAGCGCGGTCGCGCCGTCTTCCGCTTCATAGACTTCGCGCGCGCCGAACGAATGCAGCAGCGTGCGCAAAATTCGGCGCATATGCGCATTGTCGTCGCATACAAGAAACCGCAGCTTGTTGAAGTCGATGATGAACATGCGCAGCCCGAGGTGGCGCACCCGGAAAACAGGGTACACCTCGCATTAACTATATGCGGCCGCCGTTAACGAATGGTTATCCAAGACGGCCGGGCAGGGGCAGAACGAGCTGGGGGTCAGAACCCGAACTGCTCGCTCAGAATGCGCTCTTCCAGGCTGTGGCCGGGGTCGAACAGCATGCGGATCGAGATGGTCTTGTCGGCGATAATTTCGACCCGCTGCACGTCGCGGGCCTCGTCATGGTCGGCGACGGCGGCGACCGGCCGCTTGTCGGATTCGAGAACCTCGAACACGACGAACGCGGTGTTGGGCAGCAGCGCTCCGCGCCAGCGGCGCGGGCGGAACGGGCTGATCGGGGTGAGCGCGAGCAGGGCGGCATTGATCGGCAGGATCGGCCCCTGCGCCGACAGATTGTAGGCGGTCGAGCCGGCAGGCGTCGCCACCATGATCCCGTCCGAAATAAGCTCGGCCATGCGCTCATGCTCATCGACCAGGATGCGCAGTCGCGCGGCCTGGTGGGTCTGACGGAACAGCGAGACCTCGTTGATGGCGTGATGGATATGCACCTTGCCGTGAACGTCGGTGGCGCGCATCAGCAGCGGATTGATCACGGTGAGCTTTGCGGCTTCCAGCCGTTCGACCAGCGAATGCTGGCTGAACTCGTTCATCAGGAAGCCGACGGTGCCGCGATGCATGCCGTAGATCGGGATGCCGGACCGCATGTGCCGGTGCAGCGTTTGCAGCATCAGGCCGTCACCGCCCAGCGCCACCACCACATCGGCCTTGTCAGAGGGCTGGTTGCCATAGGCCGCGGTGAGCTGGGCGAGGGCCTGCTGGGCCTCATTGCTCGGGCCTGCCACGAAGGCAATCCGCTCATATTTTCTCGGCTTCGTCATATCCGGATCAGC
The DNA here is from genome assembly GCF_000497575.1 of Afipia sp. OHSU_II-C1. GTDB lineage: Bacteria > Pseudomonadota > Alphaproteobacteria > Rhizobiales > Xanthobacteraceae > Afipia. Next base: position 126,604 of record NZ_APJI01000011.1, on the reverse strand, counting down.
CCCTGGGCGCGCATGTCCTGACGCGCGGGCTTCGTCTATACGAGGTTTTCCGGTGTTGTCGAGGCGCGATCAAGTCGCGCAAAACAGCCCCGCGTGGCCGAAATCCGGCTCGCGGGGCTTGATCTCCCGGTTAACCAGGGCGGCTAACCATATGCCTGGTCAGTAGGACGTCCGGCCGGTGGTCAGCGCCGAGGCCAGCGATTGATATTCGGGGCTGTCGCGGCCTGCGAGGGTTTCGATCCGGGCGAGGTGATGCTTCGCCTGTTCGCGGTTGCCCTGTTCGACCTGCCACAGACCATAATACTGCCAGGTGCGGACGTGGCTCGGATCGGCCTTCAGCGCGCGCTCATACCAAACGCTGGCAAGTTCATAATTGCCGAGCTTGCGATACGAGTATCCGATCAGATTGGCGACATCGGCGCGGTCGTCCTGTCCGAGCGCCTTGAGCTGATCGATCGCGGATGCGTATTCGTTGCGCTCGTAGATCGTTGCATAGGCGGCACGATAGCCCTGGAGGAAGGCAGGATCCTCGATCGACGATTTCTTTTCGCTCTTTTTCTTGTTGTCCTTGGACTGCGACTTGGTGTCGGAGGCGGGAGGGGGCGCGGGCGTATCGGAACCGGCGGCTTGTGCCAGATTAACCGCGGGTGCCGCGACAAATGCCGAAAGAAGAAGCGCCAGAGATATTTGCCTGATGGTCAAGTTGCTCATGCGTAGCCTCCGTTGATCCACAAACACGATCCTATGCTTGTTTGTACGTCTTAAACACCTGCCGGGTTCAAACATTCCTCCGATGGCCCGTCATAATTCCGGCGATTTTCAGCCGATCTGCCGCGCCCGGCGCATAACGAAACTGTCATCCAGATGAACGAAAGCCCATGACGCGCTTCAGATTGAGTTCAGCGCGGCGGTCCTAGCGTTGTTGCGACGATCGGTTACCCGGCCATCCGACCGGCCACCCCCGATCGCATAACGACAGGAGAGACCCATGCTGAAGATCATTTCTGCCGCCCTTGTTGCGGGTTCGATGATTGCCGCCCCTGCAATGGCCGCCACCGTCATGAAGACCGAAACGGCGCCAGCCGCCAAGTCCGAAACCCTGAAACCGTCGGTTGCGAATGCCAACGCGAAGGTGAAGGCGAAGAAGATCAAGCATCAAAAGGCGCACAAGAAGACCGGCACCGTCGTGAGCAAGAAGCATATCTCGTCCGCGGCGCCTGTGAAGCACGTTGCCGTGCAGAAGAAGGGCTGATCCTTCTTCATTGATATTTCCGTGACCGCTATTGCATAGCCCCCGCATCGAAGCGGTTCATGGAAAGAAGAACGGCCTGCACTCATCGCGAGATGGGCGCAGGCCGTGCTGTTTTGCGGCGGTTCTGCTGGAGTCAGAACGTCATGCCGGCTTTCACCAGGAACATGCGGCCGGGAAGCGGGTAGATCGCGTAAGAGCCTGGCGTGAACGCGCTGGCGATGCCGTAGTCGTAATACTGGGCGTCGAACAGGTTGATAACAGCCGCCGACCAGAAGAAGCGGTCGATCTCGCCGCTCAGCTTCAGGTCGATGGTCGCGTTGGCGCCAATCAGACCCTGTGTGTTGGCCTGATCGTTGTCGAGACGGCGGCTGCTCCAGAAGCGTGCGCTGGCATCAAGCACGGCGTACTTCTGCCAGATGTTCCATGTGAATCCGGCGCTTCCTGAAAGCCGTGAAACAAGCGGCACGTCCTTTCCGGCAAACTGGCCTTCCTCGAACACGGCGCGCGTGTAGGCGAAACCACCCCTGAGCCTGAACGCCTCGTTGATCCGCAGCGATGCCTGAGTCTCGGAACCATAGCGATGCGTCGGATCGAGGTTGTAGTTGTAGAACGCGACCGGATTGTAGTGGATCTCGTTCTTCAGATGCATGTCGTAGTAGCTGGTCTGGATATCCAGCGGACCGCCGTGAATGCGAATGCCGCCTTCGACATCGTAGGACGTTTGCGTCTTCAGCTCGAAGTTTTGCGGAATCGGCGGAAATGGGAAGGCCCCTCCGAACGCCGGTCCGGTAACGACGCGCTCATCCACGTTGGGTGTGCGGAAAGCTCGCGCAGCACGGCCGAAGACGGCGAAATTTTCGTTGAAGCGATGTTCGAGCCCGACATGCAGGGCGTGGTTGGTCTCGTCCTTGTCGAGAGGCGTCGCCTGAGCCAGCAAGCTGCCTGCCGGCGCGGTGGGATCGTACTTGTCGCGTGCCTTCAGGCTGAGCTGCTGGATGCGTCCGCCGTAGGAGAAGTCGGTGCTCGGCAACAATCCCAGCGTTTGCTGCCAGTAGCCGGCAATGGTCTGCTGCGAGAGGTTGTAGACGTGATTGGGCGGATCGGAGATCGTGTACTGGCGGTTCGAGCTGTAGCGCGCATCGTAGTAGTCGAGGCCGGTCAGGATGCTCGACGTCACGCTGCCGAACGTGTTCTTCATGCTGAGGCGCGGCGTGATCGACCACGTCGTCAGATCGGAGTTCACATAGGCGTAAGGAAAACGATCGCCCGGAAACGACAGCACATAGTTGGGATCGCCGAAGAAACCCGCCTGCTGCTTCTTGTTGCGGACGCCGCCATCGACGATCAGCTCCGCGCCTGCCCACAAGGATTTTGTGAAACCCGCAGTGGCGTTGACGCCTTGCTTCTTGCCGTAATCGTTCGGCGTGGTCGTGCCGCGCAGATCGAGCAACTGGTTGGTGAAGTTGAAAAAATCGAGAGTGTACATGTTCGCGCGCGTGCCGGGAAAGCCGAGCTGCTGCCGGTCGCCGGACAGATTGAAAAATGCGCTGAACTCAGGCGTGGTGTAGCGGATCTCGCCGACCCCGTTCTGCTGGTCGAGCTTGTTGTTCTTCCGGTATCCGTCCGAATGAACGGCGTTGCCGAACACTGCGGACGACCATGGTCCCGAGTTGGTGCTGAACGAGCCATTGCCTTCGCGCTGCCCGTAAGAGCCCACACCACCCTCGATGCGCCCCGCGATCGGCTTGCCGATGCCCACGCCCGTTTTGGTGATGATGTTGATGACACCGCCGACGGCGTTGTCGCCGTAAAGCACAGCGCCGCTGTTGCCGCGCGTGACTTCGATGCGCGCGATCGATTGAACCGGGATAGTCGAGAGATCGACGCCCTGAAGGTCGGCCTCATTGAGACGGCGGCCGTTGATAAGGAACAATGTGTTGGACGACGCAAAGGCGCCGAACCCGCGAAGATCGACGACGGAGCCGGTACCGTTCACCGCGCCGTACAGATTCGTGAGTTGCACGCCCGGAATGGTCGCGAGCACATCCTGAATCGTCTGGTTGGGTGAACGTGCGATGTCTTCGGCGGTAATGGTTGCTGTCGATGTGCCGACGATGCCGCCATAGAGGCGGCTGGCGTCGACGTTGATCGGCGGCAACGGGCTGCCTGCGTCCTGCGCAAGCGTAGGGCTTACCAGCGCGGTGCCCGCGAGGCATGCCGCTGCGAATGCCGCTTTTGGAAAGAGAGATTTGGAAAATTGTGTCACGTTGAAGCCCCGCCGATGCATGTGATCGCGGAGGCGCGGTAACAACGCGCAGACATGACGGTGCGGCGGCAGGTTGCTGCCGCCATACGTTCCGTCCTGACTGAGGAAACAGGCCATCGGCCGAACCTCCGCAACAGTTACGTCACGTCACCGCTGCGGAAAGCCGCCCCTTCGCACGCCCCGTGCGACGGAAGGATGACCGGTACAGGCAGGTCTCCTGGCTCGCGGATCGTCGCCGTTGCCCGCCTTCCCAAGCCCGGCTGAAAAGCCTTCGCTCAGTGGCCTATTGGACAACGGCTCACCGCTGACAGTTGCGGGGGCAGCTTCGGACTGGCCGTGCAAACTTCACCTTGATGAGGCCGCACGGCGGCACCGAATTCCCTATTCGCCAGCTTGCGCTGGCACCTGTGCCGTGGTTGCAATCAACCGGCGAGGGGTTGCCTTGTCAATGACACAATGTGCAAGAAACCCAAGGGGATGCCTCAGGCCGTGGACTTCATCGGAATGCGTTGCAAATTGGTGACATATGCGAGGAGCACAGCGCTGGCGCTGGTTGCGCTCGGTCTCGCCGGTTGTGCATGGACCGGCGGAAGCGACGGCCTGTCCTACACCGCCGACCGCGGCATCGAGAACCAGCCGTATCCGGCGAACTACCGCCCCGAACTGCTGGCCCTGCTGCGCACCTATCTGAATGACCCGACCGGCATACGCGAGGCCGGGATTTCAGAACCGGCGCAAAAGGAAGTTGGGGGACGCCGCCGCTATGTGGTGTGCGTGCGTTTCAATGCGCGCAGTGCCGGGCGTTACGCCGGCGCGAAAGAGCGCGCGGGCGTATACATCGACGGACGGCTCGATCGCATCATTGAAGAGACCGAGGATCTTTGTAAGGGCGTCAGCTACGCCGCGTTTCCCGAGCTGGAAAAGCTGACGCGGTGAGCGTCTACGGAGGGGTGTCATGACGTCGAAATCAGCCGGGCGGTTAGCCCTCTGCCTGCTGCTGTGTCTCGGCGTCGGGATTCTCGAATCATATGTGACGCGGCCCGAAATCCCGGGGTGGTATGCGGCGCTGGCAAAGCCGTGGTGGACGCCGCCGCCGGTGGTTTTTCCAATCGCGTGGACCATTCTCTACATTCTGATGGCTGTTAGCCTGTGGCGCCTGTGGGATCGCGCGGCGCCGTCGGCTCCGCGGGCCACGGCGATCACCTGGTTTCTGATTCAGCTTGCGCTGAACGCGGCGTGGTCGCCAGTCTTCTTCGGATGGCACGGCACGCGCACCGCGCTCGTTATCATCATCGGCCTGTTGATCGCCATTGTGATGACAATGATCGCGGCTTCGCGCGCCGACAAGTCCGCTGCCTGGCTGCTCGCGCCGTATCTGGCTTGGGTCGCCTACGCGACCACGCTGAATGCCGGCGTGGTCGCGATGAACTAACCGACGTCCTATGAGAAGTGCCGGACGATCGCGTCGAATCCCCGCCGCCACGCGCGGGTCGCCTCGATATCGAGCGGGATCGGCTCGGCTGCGACGCGGACAATCACCAGTTCGCTGATCGGATCGATATAGATGTACTGTCCGTGAATGCCAAGACAGCACAGCGTCCGCCGTTTGCGGTCGATCTGGTAGAACTTGCTGCGATAGGCCGCATCGGGAAACAGTTCGGCGAAATCGCCGCGCGCCCAGGCTGCCGGATCGCCATTGTCGTTGATGTCGTCGATCCACCAGCCGGGAATGACCTGCCTCCCGTGCGCGACACCGCGCTGCCGGATCATTTCGCCAAAACGGGCGAGGTCGCGCGGCGCGGCGCAAATGCCGCCGGCGGCGCGCATCGCGCCTTCCGGATCGAGCGTGATATAGGCGTCGGTTTCCGCGCCGAGCGGCGTCCAGAGATATTCGCCAAGCAGATCGGACAGGGCGCGGCCCGCCGCGCGCTCATAGACCCAGCCGAGCATGTCGGTGTTGGTCGAGACATAGTGGAATGCGTGGCCGTGGGTTTTGCCGTCGGGTTTCTGGGTTCCGAGGTATTCGCGCAGCGCCATGGTGCTCTGGCCGGGCTTGATCACGTCCCATCCGACTGCGCGGCGATAGCGCGCGACATCGCCGTCCGGATCCACATAGTCCTCGGTGAAGGCGATGCCGACCGACATGTCGAGCAGGTGCCGCACCGAGCAGCCGCCATACACTGACGAAGAAACTTCAGGCACGTAGTCCGTCACCGGACGGTTGGGATTGAGAAATCCCTTGTCCACGAGAATCCCGCCGAGCGCGCCGCAGATCGATTTGCTGACCGAGAACACGATATGCGGCGTCGTGGCGTCCATGCCGCCTGCGTACCACTCGGCTGCGATCCGGCCCTTCCGGAGCACAACAAATCCCTTGGTGTTCGTCGTGCGCAATGCCTCGCGGAGCGTGGTCGCACCCTTGCTGCCCTCAAAGGCGATGCCGCCGATTTCGATAGGCGAACTTTCCAGTGGAGCGGGGTGTTTCGACGCCGCGATGTTCGCGGTCGGCAGCAGGCGGCGGACATTGTGAAAGCCCCAGTCGCTGGACGGCTGGGTGCGCCAGTTGGCAAGCGTCACTAGATTGTCCCGCGCAGGCGGGAATTCGGTCATCAGATTTTTTGCGAGACTCTTTGCGGTCGACTTGGCTGACATTCGTTTCTTCTCCAGACACCGATTCAATTGGCTGAATCGTTGATTGTTGTTTTGGGCGCGGCCGGGCGTGTTGATCGCCTTGGCGGGAGACCGCGCGCGCTCATTGTGCGTTTAAATCGGCGCATGACAACACTGCGCCGCACAACCCTCCGCCGGAGATCGGGAGAATCGGACTCGGAACGGGAAAAACGGCAAGGGGGCCAGGAAAAAACAATGTGCGAGACTCTTCGCAGGTCCCGCGTTCAAATCCCGACATGACGCGGACGATTCTCAGACAGCCTTTTTGAGGAGCCCTTAGCCGTGAACACGATACTGGTATTCACCTTGGCCATTGCTGCTTCGCTCAATGCATGGTGCCTCAGCGCCTATCTGTGACGTGCGAGCGAACGGCCGAACCGGATGAACCGATTCGGCCGTCAGGTTGCGGACTGTTTTAGCCCGACCGGTTACTTCGCGTTTTCCGAATACTTAAACGCGGGCATCGCTTTCAGCTGATCCTTGGTGCCGCTCATGACCGCATGGTCGGGGTACCATTCGTTCTTGGCCGGTGTCGCAGCCATGCCGCCGCCCGCAGCGCCTGTCGTTGTCGACGGCCGCGCTGTTGTCGACGTCCCTGACGAGCCTGGCATCTTGTCGGCCGATGCCGAGCGGATCGGTTCGTCGACCCATTTCAGCTTGTCGAGCGAGACCGCGATGTCGTGCTGGCCGACGCCGAGGAAGCCGCCGACGCCGATGATCACGGCGTTGACCTTGCCGCTCTTGTCGAGAAGGATTTCACTGATATAGCCGAGCTTTTCGTTGGCGTCGTTATAAACCGCAAGGCCGATAAGCTTGGAAGCCCGCCAGTTGCCCTTGAGGTTCATCTGCTCGCTTGATGCCGATGCAGCCGGAGCAGGTGAAGGCGCAGCCGGTGTTGTGGTCTGTGCGAACGCTGCGCTACCAGCCAAAGCGGTTCCGAGCAGAGCTGCCGCCACATATTTCTTAATCATCGGATTCTCCTTTCAATGCATCGATTGAAACGGGAGAACCCAAACTGCTTGCTTATGTTCCGGGAACTATCACTGTTCCCCCGCGTCAATTTAGCTGGTTGCGCGGTATCGGTTGCGACCGCAACGGAACCTCACCGGTTTCGATCGCGGCGTGGAGATCGTTGAGCTGTGCCTCGAGAAATTCGTTGGCTGCGAGCAGTGCCATCAGGGCGCCGCGGGTGTCGCCGCCGCACTGAGCGATGACGTCGTCGATGGCATTTTCGTAACGGTCGTCATGTGGCTTCGCAAAGGGCATGATCGTCCTCGTTGGGTTTTGCCTGAATCGCTGTTTACCTGCGTGGGCAACGGTGACGAGACCGTGACGGTTCCAAGGCACACCGGGTTGTCCACGCAATTCACAGGCGTTTTGACGCAGGACGAGGAAATGTTTGGCCTTCGCGAAATTGTTACTTCGCGACCTGGGTCACCGACCAGACGTCGAAAATCCCCAGGTTGTAAAGGAAAGCGAGGGCGGCAATCACGCCGATCGCCGCGATCAGATATTTGTGGTGCGGGCGAAACCCGCCGTTGTGGTCCATACGAATCTCCCGGCACCAATGCCGTGACGCATCATTGGTGACGCAAATCGGACGGCGGCGCAAATCGCACGGGTGTACATTTCAGCCGGTGCTGGTCTGCCCGCCCGACTTGCCGAGCAGTTTACGCGATGCCCAGATGATCAGGCTGGCGATTCCGAAGAACAGCGCCCCGGTCAGCTTCAGGACCGCCGACACGAATTCGAGCACATCGAAGAGTTCGAAGTAGTCGAGCATCTTGAAGATCAGGATCAGTACCAGAAGCGTGCCCAGCAGCCATTCGCTCATTGCCGTTACCTTCACCGCGAACAAAATCTGCCTGTTGGTCGCCGCAGAGACAGCAGGGGTTCATGACGATCGATGGCGAAGTTCCGGGAACATCCGGTGGATGCCTTTGTTAAGGGATCGTCCCGAAATCAACGGAGGAGATGAAGATGCGAAAGCTTATGGCAGGTCTGGCGGCCGCAGCTTTGGTGATGGCGACCGGCTTCGCGTCCGCGCAGACGGCGCAGCAGAAGCCGTCGGATTCCGGAATGACCAACTCGCCTCAGGCAGGCACCAGCGGAACCAATCCGACCGATCAGAAGAGTGTGAAGAAGAAGGCCGCCAAGAAGAGCGGGTCCACGACAGGGATGGGTGGCGGCGCCCTGAAGAAAGATACCGGCAGAATGGGCACCTCAAGTGGTGGTCAGGGCGGTGGTGAAGGTGGAAGCGGGAAATAAAGCGCCGATCAGGGCGTGCTTGAAAGCCGTCGCCAGAAGCGACGGCTTTTTTGTCCGGGCAAGGGGCGGATTTCGCGGTGTCAGGTCCCGTTCGCGGTCTTGTCCCGGCGCTCCGGCGCTGGTAGCTGTTCTCCCGTCGCCGGCGTAGCACAGCGGTAGTGCAGCGGTTTTGTAAACCGAAGGTCGGGAGTTCAATCCTCTCCGCCGGCACCATTCATCTTGAAAGCCTTATTCAGAATTCACCCGATCAGCCACGGGGACGATACCGATTTGGGCATCGTCCGGCTGTCCGTTACATCTCAGTCTTCGTTGGTGCGCGGGATCATCCAGGTCGAAAACGTCTGCCAGACGCCTTCGCCGAGATGGCGCTGATAGGCGATGAAGTCTGCATCGTTGTCGTGCACCAGCTCGTAACGATGTTGTTTGCGCTCTTGGGTCTGCCGGGTCATCGAACTTCTCCTTGTTTGGGCTGCCCTCGAGGTAGTCGCGGCGCGTCGCCGATCAATGGAATGATGATCATCATATAATCACGTTATCGAGAGGCGTTGTTTCACCCGCGGAACCGGGCGAGCGAGCCTGCCAGGCACCCGCCGTTAACCTTCCACTTTCCAAAATCTTATTGAAATCGCTCGCAATTGAGCGACCGGAAATGCTTACGCGTTAGGCTTACCTGACGATTGGGCGGGGCCTTTAACTCCTGGCTTGGCTCGCTGGATTAGGGTGCGGCTTCAACGAAGGTCTCATTCCATGCGTGCGATACTGGCTCTGGCGATCTTGATCGGAACGGCGGCAGCGGCTGCGGCCGATACCGGTCCGCTGATCGTGATTCCCGGCCGCGCCGGCGTTCCCGTCATCATCAATGGCCGCGACGCGTCCTATGCCGTCGTCGAAGGCGAATGGGGCCTCGCAAAACATTTCAAGAATGCGGACCGCGTTTATGGCGGCTGGGATCGCTACATCGGCCCCGAAGTTGGCCACTATTATCCGAGCGCCGGACGCACGCCGGGCTACGGCCGTCTCGAAATTCAGCCACCCGCCAATCGCGCGCTGCCGCAGCCGGCGGAGAGCTATCATCGCTCGTGGTCTGCGCAATCCGCACCGCCTGCGCCGCAGCAGCAGTATGACGTTCCCGAGTATCCGCCGGCGATCATCGAAGCGCCGCGCGATCAAAGCTATCGGCCGAACGGTTTCCGGCCCAGCTACCGGCCGAATGGTTTCCGGCCCGATTTGAAACACTAACGAGACCAAAACAAAAAGCGTTCAACAGGAGAGAGTAATGCGTCAGATCATTGCAGGATTGATTGCCGGAGCGGCCTTCGCCGCGACCGTGGCGACGGCGGCCCCCGCGCAGGCATGTGCGGTGACCGATCCGTGCGGCAGCTACGGCTATTACGCTTACAATTACGGGTGCGGTTATGGTGCGTGCGGCGTGCGCGAGCGTCTGCCGGATCCGGCAGGCCCGCAGTATTACTGGGTGAACCAGGGTCCGACCTATACCGGCCCCGGCAACTTCGCTCCGGTGCCGACCTATCAGGAACGCGCCGTTGTCGGCTCGCGCTACTATGGCCGGCCTTATCGTTACGGCTATGACGGTGGTCCTTACGGCAACGCCACCAGCCATTACTATGACGGCGCACCGAGTGTGCAGGGCCCTGCGGTCTACAGCTATCGCTTCGCCCGCCGCCACTATCACCGCGGCTATCATCGGATGCACTACCGTCCGTATCGCACCGCGCCGAAGTACTATTACACGCATCGCCACCACGGCCATGCCATGGCGCACGGCTCGCGTTACGCAAAGCCGCTTCGCTACAAGTACTGATCTTTCGGCAATTTGAAATTCGGACGCCCGCCTGCATCGCGCAGGCGGGCGTTTTTGATTCAGCCCATCAGGCCGAGGCGGCTTGTGCCGATATAGAGGGCGAGCGCGGCTGCGTTCGAGACGTTGAGGCTCTTGATCGCGCCCGGCATGTCCATGCGCGCAACGACGGAGCAGGTTTCGCGCGTGAGCTGGCGCAGCCCTTTGCCTTCGGCCCCCAGCACCAGCGCTAGCGGCGCGTGCAGCGGCACGACGCTGAGATCGCCCTGGCCCTCGCTGTCGAGACCCACCGTCAGGAAGCCTGCCTCGTTCATCTCGCCAAGGGCGCGATGCAGGTTCGGGACCTCAACGATCGGCACAAGTTCAAGCGCACCGGATGCGGATTTCGCCAGCACGCCGGTTGCCTCGGGGCTGTGCCGCCCGGTGGTGACAATCGCCTTGACGGCAAAGGCCGCGGCCGAGCGCAGGATCGCGCCGACATTGTGCGGATCGGTGATCTGGTCGAGCACCAGCACAATGCCGTCCTGCGGCAGTTCATCCAGATGCAGGCCGGGCAGGGGATCTGCCTCGGCGAGCAGGCCCTGATGCACGGCATCCGGCCCGAGCCGGCGGTCGATATCCCCCGCGTGGACCAGTTCCGGCGGAACGCGGGTGTCGATCTTCTCGTCGGCCAGACGGCGGGCAACGTTTTCGGTGACGAACAGCTTGCGGATGCGCCGCTGGGGATTGGCCAGAGCCATGGTGACCGAGTGCCAGCCATAGAGAATGACCGGGCCTTCGCCCTTCACATGCCCTTTGGCCTCACGGTCGCGCCAGTGAGGGCGCCCCTGAGGCTTTCCCTGATGCTTCCCGGGACGCTCCCCGTGACGCTCCCGATCACGGTCGCCGCCGCGTCCGCCCGGTTTGGGGCCCTTGAAACGTGATTTGCGGTCGCGATCGCTCATGGGGCCTTGTCCCACGGGATTGAAATAATGGCAATTTCCGGCTTTGGACGGCGCGAAAGGAAATGTGACATTTCTCCCGGCGTTGGTTGACTTTACCCCGGTGCTTCGCCCATAAACGCGCCGACCGGGCGCCCGTCTACGGGCACGCTTTTTACCGTCATCCATGGCCGTTCAACCGCCCCGTTCGGGTGGGCGAGGGTGTCGGATGATGTCGAGCGGGGGAGTGTCCCGAGTGGCAAAGGGAGCTGACTGTAAATCAGCCGCCGTATGGCTTCGAAGGTTCGAGTCCTTCTTCCCCCACCATCTTTGAAAATCGCCCGGAAATAGCTTCCGGGCGATTTTTTATTGGGCGCGTCTGTGTCAGGCTGCGGCGGGGAATTTGTCTGTCACGGGGCCGGCACCGATGCGATCACTGGCCTTGGGCCTGAAGCGGCTTTGTCTCGGTTTCTGGCATGGGCTGAGCGATCCTGAGTTTCAGGCGATCATCTTTCTGCTGATAATGTCCGTGCTGGGCGGATCGATTTTCTACCACTGGATCGAGGGCTGGTCGTGGCTCGATTCGGCCTATTTCAGCGTAGTGGCGCTGACCACGGTCGGCGATGCGACGCTCGGCCCGACCAGCGGCGTGTCCAAGATTTTCACGATGATATTTTCGCTGGTCGGAATCGGCCTCGTGCTGGCGTTCCTGTCGCGGCTTTCCTCCTATCGGGATCGCACGCGAGAAGACTGAGACGGCAAACAAAGCCGCCCGTCAGGATAACGGGCGGCCTCTGGTTGCTTTCGATCAGACTGCGATCAATCGTAATAATGACGATGATGGCGGCGAACCTTGCGCGGCTTCACGACGCGCGCGCCGGGGTCTGCATACCGGCCTTGCTCCGCGAAAGCGAAGACCGGATTGACTTGGCAATAGGCGCGCCGTCCCGATGCGCTGGCCATGCACTGGGCGTAGTTATCGTAATAACAGGTGCCCGGACCGGCCGCGAAGCCCTCGACCAGGCAGTAACGATAGTCCCGGGCTTCGGCGGAGCCTGTGCCGAACACGGCCATACCTGCCAGGGCCATGGCGGCCAAAAGTGCTTTGCGCATGAGACATCTCCCGGTTCAAATCGGCTAAAAGCGAAACAGCTTGCCCGGAATATGGTTCCGTTGGTCCCGCAGTGCAAATCAATCGTGGTTGAGGCGGCGGGAATGCCATGCTAGGTCTCGCCGCGCCGCGGGTGTAGCTCAATGGTAGAGCAGCAGCCTTCCAAGCTGAATACGAGGGTTCGATTCCCTTCACCCGCTCCAACGGCTTCCCTGAAATCTCCGCCTGTTCATCGAGAGCCGGGTGATCCTAGCCGCAAGAGGCGCGGAGGATCTTCCGTGTCTTGTCGTCGGTTTCAATCGTGACGCGCTCTGGCCTGTAGTCCATGGTCACACCCTGACCGGGTTTGATCTGGCGAACGATCGTCGCGCCGGTCAAGCGCTTCGCCCTGCGATCCGAAATCCTGTTCTTGCCCGCCAGAGCCGCTGCGGCGGCCGGGTTACAAACGCCGGCTTGATGACTGGCCGCTTTCGTTTCCGAATGGCAGCCAACAACGACAAGAAGCGCAACGGTCAAACCGGCGAAGCGATGTGCGTGGATCATGGATTGGTTTCTTCGGCATTTCGGTTTCTGAAATCCAGAACGGCGCTCAGCTTCTCACGAATCGTCCAGCTTGTTGAGGTCGCGCACCGACTGCATGATCGGCTCGAAGTTCGACCGCGCATCGAGGGCGTCGAACAGCTGCGCCGTATCCGAGAGCAGGGCATGGGAGCGCTGGATCGCGATCCTGACGTCATCCTGCGGCGTATCCGACAGGCGGCCGTGCCCGGACAGCAGGATTTTCGAGTCGAGGCCCTTCAGCCGCTCCAGCGACTGGATGTAATCGCTGATGCTGCCCGATCCGAACACGCCGCCCATGACGCCGCCGGGCATCAGGGTGTCGGCGGCGAACAGCAGCCCCTTGTCCTGATCGAACAGGCTGATGCACGCGGAGGTATGGCCGGGCGTGTACATCACGGTCAGCCGGAAGTTGCCGAGGTCGATCAGGTTGCCTTCCTCGAGCCAGATGTCGATGTCGATCGGCACGCTCGGCTCGTTGAACATCTTGCGCAGCATCGAGAAGTCGTCGCGCAGCATGATCTTGTTCGCGGCGAGGCGGTGCGCGGCGGTGATGGTCCGCCCGTTGAAGTGATAGGCTGCGCCGATATGGTCGAGATGCTCGTGGCTGAGCACGACCATGTCGATGTCGGCAGGCTTGATGCCGAGATGCTGCAGGCATTCCAGCAGATACGGATAGTTCGACGACAGGCCGACATCGATCATGATGGTCCGCTTGCTGCCGCGCACCAGATAGGCATTGGCGGCGCGGTTTTTGAAGCGGATCTGATAGACGTCCTCGGCGGCCTGGATCAGCGAGCACACGTCATTGTTGAGAAGAATGGGAAAGGGCGAGGGTTTCCGGTCGCTCATGGCGCCGCGGTCCTGTAGTTCACGGCATTGGAGGCCCGCAGCCGTTTGCTCAGCGCATCCATGATCATCAGCGCAAAGGCCGGCTGCTGGCTGACGAGATAAACGAACCGGGCGTGATTGATCCGCATCACGCGAGTGCCCGGCGTGGCCGCGACCGCGCTCGCCGACCGCGAGGAGCCGTCGATGACGGCCATCTCTCCGAAGAACTCACCCTTGCCGAGCGTGACAATGACAGTTTTGTCCGCGCCGGAATTCTTGACGATATCGACCTTGCCGTCGAGGACGACGAACAGCTCGCGGCCGGTCGATCCTTCCTCGAAAATGACCTCGGAGGCATCGTATTCGGTGATGCATTTCTCGATCGTCATGGTGCACCCGGCGTGCCAGCAGACGGTTCAGCCGGGATATACTAGGCCGGAATCCGGAGCGCGCAATCGATACGTCCAGGCAGGCTCGCCTTACCGCAGAGCACAAACGCGTGGGCAGGGGCAGCTTTGGCGTCACGCCGGCTTCATGTTCGACATCACCATCGTGGCGACGTCGGTATAGGTATTCACCAGCGGCCCGACGATCTTGTGCATCGCGTTCTTCGAGACCAGCGTGTTGTGCATCACCAGATGATCGATGCCGGTGGTCAGGAAGCAGATCACCGCATCGCGAGGGGTCTCGATGATCGGCTCGCCCTTGACGTTGAATGAGGTGTTGATGAGGACGGGGACGCCGGTGAGGGCGTCGAACTCCTTCAGCAGCCGGTAGAGCGTGGGGTTGGTTTCCTCGCGCACCGTCTGCACCCGCGCCGTGCCATCGACGTGGACAATGGCCGGAATCTTGTCGCGCCATTCGGGCCGGACGTTCTTGGCGATCAGCATGAAGGGCGAGTCTTCCTCGCCCTCGAAGATGTCCTTCGCGCGCTCATAGAGAACGATTGGTGCGAAGGGGCGGAACGGCTGGCGATGCTTCACCCGGCTGTTGAGGATGTCCTTCATCTCGGGCTTGCGCGGATCGGCCAGCAGGCTGCGATTGCCCAGCGCACGCGGGCCGAATTCCGAACGGTCCTGAAACCAGCCGATCACCTTCTGATCGGCGAGCAGTTTTGCGGTATCGCGGGCGATGTTGTCGCTTTTCGTTTGCGTCGTCTGAACGCTGACGAGGAATTTGGCTATCGCGTCGCTCACCTCCTGATCGGAATAGCGGCGGCCGACATAGGAATGATCCATCACAAATGAACGCGGCTGCTTGAGGATTTCCAGCCAGCCGTAATAGGCACAGCCGATGGCGATGCCGTCATCGCCGGCGGCCGGCTGAATCCAGACATTCTCGAAGCCCGACTCGCGGGCAACGCGGCCGTTGGCCACACAGTTCAGCGCCACACCGCCGGCGATGCAGAGGTTTTTCGCACCGGTCGTTTCGCGCAGCCACGCCGCGCGGGCGAGCAGCACCTTCTCGGTATCGTCCTGAACGCGCCAGGCGAGATCCTCCCAGTGCTTCATCAGCGGGCTGGTCTCCCATTTCTCGCTGCTGTCCGCGATGTAGGGCTTGTTCAGTTCGGAGGTCCAGCGCGGAACGGTGAGGACATTATCCTTGATCTGCATCAGCGGCTTGACGTTGCCGTGCCGTCCATAAGGGGCAAGGCCCATCAGCTCGCCGCACTTGTTCCAGTCGCCGAAGATGTAGGTCGATGCGCGGCTGTAGAGCGCGCCGAGGCCCGGCATGTTGTAGAATTCGTCGCTGAGGAAGCCGCGATCCGGCTCCATCCAGACCTTCTTGAGGCACTCCAGCTTCGAGCCGGAAAATTTGTAGTAGCTCTCCGACTCGCGCGCCAAGGGCGTCGCGGTGTCGGTGGCGGGAAAGGGCTCGTTGACGTCGGAGCGATAGCTGCCGACGCCGTCAACGATCATGATCGCTCCTTCCTCGAACGGGGAGACGGCGAACGCGCTGTAGGCGTGCGCGAGGTGGTGCGAGATCGATACGACCTTGTCGGAGCGCGACAGAAAATAAGGATGCTTCTTTGCGTCGGCGCGCTCGTACTCGGGGAGAAAACCCGGCAGATCCTGATACAGCAGCCGGTCTTCCATTTCAGGGACCGGCAGGATGTAACAGTTGCGGACCACCAGATCGACATCGTCGAGGGTGATGCCTTCGGCTTCCAGGCAGTAGTCGATGACTTCCTTGTAGAAGCCGCTGGCGTGCTTCTCGCGGGTGATGCGCTCCTTCGCGATGGCATAGGCGATTTCGCCATCCCGCAGCAGACAGGCGCTCACGTCATGGTCGTAGGTGTTGAGGCCGAGAACGTAAGTATGTTTTTTGGGCATGGACCAACTTTCGGAGCGGCGGGCTTAAACGCTTAGTGACGGACAGTTCGGATGGTTCAAACGTGTCTCGCAATTGCGAAGATATTTCGTTCAGCATGATGAACAACGGTTCAGCAAGAGGTGGGCAATGTCCAGATAGGCATGGAGACATTGTCTTCCTTTGTCGGTTAACGGCAATACGAGGGCACAATGCATTGACCGGCGAGGCAGGTTGACCCTAATCTGCTACCGGATGAATCGTGTAGAGTAGTCTTGTTTTTGACTATCTATTTTCCGAACGTGCCTGAACGGGACGCAGGCTCGCGAGTTGAATACGCGGAAGTGCTCCACGGCGTTTCCGGAAATGGAGGTGCTCTTTATGGCTCAGATCAAGACACGTTCGAACTTTTTGAAGCGTGCCCTGGCGGCGGCGGCGTTGGTGCTGGTCTATTCGATCAGTTTCATCGGCACGTCGTTTGTTGTCGCGACGTCAACGTCGACCTCGGCGGAAGCCCGTGGTCGCGGCGGCGGCCGCGGTGGTGGTCGTGGCGGCGGCTGGGGCCGCGGTCGTGGCGGCGGCTGGGCTCGCGGGCGCGGTCGCGGATACTATCGTGGCCGTGGTTACGGCTATGGCTTCATCGCACCGGGCTGCTACTGGAGCCCGCGCTGGGGCCGGACGATCTGCCCGTACTAGGAACGACGCGCTCGCTGAAGCGAGTTGCATAAAATGCGAGGTGCGCCGGTTTTCCGTCGCACCTCGTTTTCGTTTGGGAACAGGTTCGGCTTTCGCCGGTCGCCGGCGATCAGGATTTGCGCGATCCCGACGCGCGGGCCGTCAGGGGAGTCGGGACCCCGGTTTCCCCCACGAGCGCATCGCGCGCCGTTGACACGATTCGGCGAATGATATCGTCGACGTCATTGAGATCGCACAATCCGCCCGACAGCTTCTTCAAGCGCTCGCTGTCCGTCACAGTCTGCCGGATCATTGCCAGCGCGAAGTGCAGCCCCCAATAGATGTCGACTTCGTCGCGGTGGGGCAGGGCGAGACGCAGCGCGGTCGCAAATCTCTGCAAGTGGCGGAATTCCTTATCCACGATCTTCTTGATCGGCGGTACGGTTTCGACCGAGGCGCGGGTCATGAAGCGGGCGGCAGCGGAGCGTTGCTGATCGGGGCTGAGGCACCAGCGCAGCGGCGGACCAACCAGCGCGCGCAAAATAGCCTCGACACTCGGGCGGCCGCCGCCTTCCAGCTCGGCGGCTTTCAGTTCGGCGAACCGTTCGCGGTTCAGCACCGTGGTGCGGCTGATGAACAGGTCGGCCAGCAGTTCGTCCTTGGAGCCGAAATGATAGTTCACCGCGGCGAGATTGACCCCGGCGGCGGACACGATGTCGCGCATCGTGACTTCGCCGAAGCTGCGTTCGGCCCACAGCATTTCGGCGGCGGTGAGGATGGCGGTTTTCGTCTGATCGCTCGACATTGAAGCCATGCAAAGTGAGAGGTGCCATGCAAAGGCGGAAAAGCTGCTCCGCGCTGCGAAACTTTTATCAAACATTTGTTTGATTGTCACTTGTCATTCAAACAAATGTATGAAATCAACCTAGCAGCAAGAATGCAGCGCGGCAAGAACATCCACGCGACGATCGGACAACGTCAATACTGCTGACGTTGATTGTCGGGTGGACAGCCGGTCGCGAGTGTTGCAAGACCATCGCCAACTAACAACAACAGAGGACCGTCCTATGGATTTCACAATGTCCGCGCGTCAGACCGAATGGCGCAACCGCGTTATTTCGTTCATGGACAAGCATGTTCGCCCGGCCGCTCCGATTTACAAGGAGCAGGATGCGAAGGGTGACCGCTGGAAGGTGATTCCGATCCTCGAAGACCTGAAGAAGAAGGCGAAGGCCGAAGGCCTCTGGAATCTGTTCATGCCGCCGAACGAGCATGAAGACGACGAATTCCACGGCGCGGGTTTGACCAACCTCGAATACGCGCTGCTCGCGGAGCAGATGGGTCACTTCTACTGGGCCTCCGAGGTGTTCAACTGCTCGGCGCCAGATACCGGCAACATGGAAGTGTTCATGCGGTACGGCACCAAGGAGCAGAAGCGCCAGTGGCTGAAGCCGCTGATGAACGGCGAAATCCGCTCGGCGTTCCTGATGACCGAACCTGCCGTCGCTTCGTCCGACGCGACCAACATCGAAACCAGCATCAAACGCGACGGCGATCACTATGTGATCAACGGCCGCAAGTGGTGGTCGTCGGGCGCCGGCGATCCGCGCTGCAAGATCACGATCCTGATGGGCAAGACTGATCCGACCGCCGCCCGCCACCAGCAGCAGTCGCAGATTCTCGTTCCGCTCGACACGCCCGGCATCACCATCGAGAAGATGCTGCCGGTGTTCGGCTTCGACGACGCGCCGCACGGCCATGCGCAGATCCTGCTCGAGAACGTCCGCGTGCCGGCCAGCAACATTCTGCTCGGCGAAGGCCGCGGCTTCGAAATCGCGCAGGGCCGCCTCGGTCCGGGCCGCATCCACCACTGCATGCGCACCATCGGCGCCGCCGAAGAGGCGCTCGAGAAGATGGTCAAGCGTCTGTCGTCGCGCACCGCGTTCGGCAAGAAGATCATCGAGCAGTCGGTGTGGGAGCAGCGCATCGGCGAAGCGCGCACCAACATCGAAATGACACGTCTGCTCTGCCTCAAGGCGGCGGACATGATGGACAAGGTCGGCAACAAGGCTGCGCAGACCGAAATCGCCATGATCAAGGTCGCGGCGCCGAACGTCGCGCTCAAGGTCATCGACGATGCGATCCAGGCATTCGGTGCCGCGGGTGTGTCCGACGAAGCCGGTCTCGCGAAGTCCTATGCTGGCATCCGCACGCTGCGTCTGGCGGACGGACCCGACGAGGTTCACAACCGGGCCATTGCGCGGCTTGAGCTTCGGAAGTATTCCAATCACTAACTGAAATAGAAGAGATTGGGAGACGGTATGGGTCTCGGTGTGAGAAACGACTCTGACTTCTCCGGCACCATGCCGGTTGAAGAACGCCATCGTGTTGATGAGGCCAGCCTCGCCAAGTGGATGGAAGCGCATGTCGAAGGCTATGCGGGACCGCTCAAGGTTTCGCAGTTCAAAGGCGGTCAGTCGAACCCGACATACCGCCTCGACACACCCAAGACCTCCTACGTGATGCGGCGTAAGCCGTTCGGCAAACTTCTGCCGTCGGCTCACGCCGTGGATCGCGAATTCAAGGTGATCGCGGCCCTGCATGCGCAGGGTTTTCCGGTGGCGCGCGCTTACGCGCTCTGCATGGACGACGCGGTGATCGGCGCGGCCTTCTACATCATGTCGATGGAAGAGGGGCGCGTGTTCTGGAATCCCACCCTGCCGAGTTTGGAGCCCAAGGAACGTCACGCGGTCTTCACATCGAAGATCGAGACGCTGGCGAAGCTGCACAGTTACGATCCGGAGAAGATCGGGCTGGGCGACTTCGGCAAGCCGGGAAATTATTTCGCGCGTCAGGTCGATCGCTGGACCAAGCAGTATCGTGCCTCTGAGACTGACGTGATCCCGGAGATGGATCGTCTGATCGAATGGCTGCCGAAGACGGTGCCGGAGCAGAAGCGCGTGTCGATCGTTCATGGCGATTATCGCCTCGACAACATGATCTTCTTCTCGGACAAACCGCAGGTGAAGGCGGTGCTGGACTGGGAATTGTCCACGCTTGGCGATCCGATGGCCGATTTTGCCTATCTGCTGATGCAGTGGACCATGCCGGGACTGGATGGCGCCGACTTCAAGGCGCTCAACATTCCGACCATGGAAGAGGCCGAGGCGATCTACTGCAAGGCGGCCGGCGTTCCCCCGATCGAGAACCTCAACTGGTACTTCTCGTACAATCTGTTCCGGCTCGCCGGCATTGTGCAAGGTATCGCCAAGCGCATCGTCGACGGCACCGCGGCCAACGCGAAGGCGCAGGAATCTGCATCCCGCCGCGTCCCGCTGGCGCAAGCTGCGTGGGCCTACGCGCAGAAGGCTGGCGCACGCTGACGCGCCGACAATCCCGGCGTGACGCGCGGCAGCGCGCGTCCGCTGACTTCAAATCAAAAATTGGGAGAACGTCATGGGTCGCCTCGAGGGCAAGTCCGTCATCATCACCGGCGCGGGCAGCGGCATTGGCCGCGCAGCATCGCTGATGTTCACCAGGGAAGGCGCGAGGCTGATCGCGGTCGACAAGACCGAGGGCGTCAAGGAAACCGTCGAGCAGGTCCGCAAGGCTGGCGGCACTGCGGAGGCCGTGATGGCGGATGCAGGCCTTGAAGATGACGTGAAGGGTTTCATCGCCAAGGCGATCTCGGCCTACGGCAAGCTCGATGTGATCTGGGCCAATGCCGGCATCGGCGGCGGTTTGATCCCCATCGCCGAGCAGACACCGGAGCATTGGCAGGAAGTTCTGCGCGTCAATCTGATCGGGCCGTTCCTCGCGGTGAAGCATTCCATTCCGCATATGGTGAAGCAGGGCCATGGCGCCATCGTCTGCACCGCGTCGGTCGCAGGCCTCAAGGCCAATGCCAGCGGTCATCCCTATGCGGCGAGCAAGGCGGGTGTCATCAGCCTGGTTCAGACCACGGCGTATTCTCTCTCCGGCACCAATGTCCGTATCAACGCAGTGTGCCCCGGATTGATCGAGACCGGCATGACCAAACCGATTTTCGACAATGCGAAGGAGCGCGGCACCGAAGGCAAGATCGGCCAGCTCAATCCGCTCAAGCGTCCGGGCCAGCCGCATGAACTCGCGGCGATGGGGCTTTTCCTCGCCAGCGACGAAGCGTCTTACGTCAACGGCCAGGCGTTCCCGGTCGATGGCGGTCTGACCGCCTCGATGCCTTACGCCGGCAAGCCGATCTGAGGCCATCATGTCCAGCGCTCCCGCCAAACCGTTCGTCGCGCAGCACGCCGTCCCGACAGGCGTCACATCGACGCGCTGGTGGTGGGTGCGCCACGCGCCTGTCCGCGAGGACGGCGGCAATATCTACGGTCAGTCCGACATCGGCTGCGATTGCAGCGACACGGTCGTGTTCGCAGGGGTCGCGAAGTTCCTGCCGAAGGATGCGGTCTGGTTTTCCAGCAACCTGAAGCGCACGCACCAGACCGCTGCCGCGATCTGGGCGGCGGGACTCCCAAAGCCCGATCAGATGCATCAGGACAAGGCATTCGCCGAACAGGATCTTGGCGAGTGGCAGGGCATGAACCGTGCCGCGTTTTTCGCGGCGCGTCCGGCATCGATCGCGAGCTACTGGTTCGCGCCCGCGCACGAACGCGCGCCGGGCGGGGAGAGCTTCAACGATCTGTTCGATCGCACGGTGGCGGGCATCAAGCGCATCAACGCGGAGCATGCGGGCAAGGACATCGTCTGCGTGTCGCACGGCGGGCCGATCAAGGCCGCGATCGCACATGCGCTCGGGCTTGAGGCGGGCGCTGGCTTTGCATTCACCATCGACAACTGCTCGGTGACCCGGCTCGATTTTCTGGCAAGCGACAGCCACAGCGGCTGGCGCGTGCCGATGATCAACCAGCAGCCGTGGATCGCCAGTCATGCGCACGATGCCATGCATCAGCCGGCGGGGCCGGAAGTCACCAACAAGCTCGGATAACAACAAAGCATCGCAGGAGAGAAACGCATGACCTTGTTCGACATGACCGGAAAGACGGCCGTCATCACTGGCTCCACCAAGGGCATCGGCCGCGCCATCGCGGAGCGCATGGTGGAGCACGGCGCTCAGGTCGTGATCTCGTCGCGCAAGCAGGATCAGTGCGATCAGGTGGCGAAGGAGATCAACGACAAGTTCGGCAAGGGGAAGGCGATTGCGGTGGCCGCCAACATCTCCAGCAAGGAGAATCTCCAGAACCTTGTCGATGAAGCCAACAAGGCGTTCGGCAAGATCGACGTGCTGGTCTGCAACGCGGCGTCGAATCCGTATTACGGGCCGCTCGCGGGCATCTCGGACGATCAGTTCAGCAAGATCCTCGGCAACAACATCGTCGCCAACAACTGGCTCATCAGCATGGTGGTGCCGCAGATGATCGCGCGCAAGGACGGCTCGATCATCATCGTGTCGTCGATCGGCGGCCTGAAGGGCTCGACCATCCTCGGCGCCTACGCGATCTCCAAGGCGGCGGACATGCAGCTTGCGCGCAACCTCGCCTGCGAGTACGGCCCGCACAATGTGCGGGTAAACTGCATCGCGCCCGGCCTGATCAAGACCGACTTCGCCAAGGCGCTGTGGGACAATCCGGACAACCTGAAGGCATCGACCGCGCGCTCGCCGCTGCTGCGTATCGGCATTCCGGATGAAATCGCGGGCGCTGCGGTGTTCATGGGATCGGCGGCCGGCAACTTCATGACCGGTCAGACCGTCGTGATCGACGGCGGCGCGACGATCAGCTGATATTGGGGTAGGGCAACGTCCGTCAAATAGCGAGATCGTCATGGCCGGACTTGTTCCGGCCATCCACGTCTTGATGATGCTGATGACGAAAGACGTGGATCACCGGGACAACCCCGGTGATGACGTCGAGTGTGTTGCGAACGCCTGCTTCATTCCACCGCCGCGTAGACGAGGCTGCGGACCAGATTGCGGAAGTATTCGCGCTGGCCGGGCCCCTGGCTCAGGAAGATCGCAAACAGGTCTTCCTTCGGATCGATCCAGAAGAACGTGCCTGCGACACCGCTCCAGAAGAACTGTCCGACAGAGCCGGCATAGGGTGCCATGCCTTCATCGGTGCGCACGGCGAAGCCGAGACCGAAGCCGTGGCCCGGCGGAAGAAGATGCGATTCCACCTTGACGTTCGGAGCGAGATGATTGGATGCCATGAAGGCCAGCGTCTTGCGGCCGATCACGCGGTTGCCATCGAGCACGCCGCCGTTCAGCAGCATCTGGCAGAACCGCGCATAATCCATCGCGGTCGAAACCAGTCCGCCGCCGCCGGATTCCATCTTCGCGATTTCGAGCGGATCGTACAGCGCGACCTTGTCGCCGGTCCATGGATCGGCGGCGAACGGCTGCGCGATGCGTGACTTGTTCTCCTGCGCTGTGTGGAAGCCGGTCTCGTTCATCTGCAGCGGATTGAGAATCTGTTCGCGCAGGAAGGTGCTCAGCGTCTTGCCGGACACCACCTCGATGACGCGGCCCAGAATGTCGGTGGAGCGGCTGTAGTTCCACTCGGTGCCTGGCTGGCACATCAGCGGCATGGAAGCGATCAGCTTCGCATGCTCCTCGTTGGTGATGTCGCGGCGGAAGGTCTTTGCCTTGGCGTACATCCGCTGCACCATTCCGGCGCCGGTGATTTCATAGGAGATGCCGGAGGTGTGGCGCAGCAGGTCCTGAATCGTGATCGGGCGGACCGGCAGCGCGAATTCCAGAGCGCCGTTGCGCTCGATGCCGACCTTCTGATCCGCGAACTCCGGAATGAATTTGGAGAGTGGATCGTTCAGCAGGAAATGGCCGTCCTCGAGCAGCATCATGATGCCGAGTGACACCAGCGGCTTGGTCATCGAGAAGATACGGAAGATGCTGTCCCGCGCCATCGCCGCGCTGCCGGCGGGGTCCTGCTTGCCCTGCGCCTCGAACCAGCCGATCTGGCCGCGCCGCGCGATCATCGACACCACGCCGGGCGTCGTGCCCTTGTCGATCTCGCGCTGGAAGGCCTCGCGCATCCGCTCCAGTCGGAGCGGCGACAGGCCAATGCTCTCCGGTTTGGCGGAGGGAAGAGCAGGGGTCGCTTTTGCGGCGCTTGGCGTGGCGTGGACGTTCATGTTGCCTCCGGTTCTTCTTGTTTGAACTTGCTGTCGAGCTTGGCCCAGAACGTCATCTTTGAACAGACCGCAGCGCAATACAATTATGAGTAGACAATATCATTTCCACTCCTCTATCTCTCGCTTGGGCTGAGTAAGGCAAAAACAGCGGGGGCTGTATGTCGAGGACTTTGGGGACGGCACGGCTTCTTGCCGTGCTTGCCGGCGTGTTTGTGCTCGCTGGCTGCGTGACGGCAAAAAATTCGCTTTCGCAGGACGATATTTCCAGCATGAAGTTGACGGATATTGCCGTCAGTTTTGCTCCCGATGCCACGATGCAATGGGAGGATGGCATCCGGGCCTACGCCACCGCGAAGTCCATTCCGGATGACCAGATCGCCACGGCAACGAATACGCCGGAAGCCAAAGCCTATGCTCAGAACTTGCTGGCGCCGCGGATCAAGGCTGGCGTCGAGAAAGCGATGGCCGGTCAGCTCAACGGCACACGGCCGGTGCGTCTGAACATCGTCATCCGCAGTTTCACCATCTCGCCGGCAATTCAGCGCGTGGTCATTGGCGGCGGTCATGGCATGGTCGCGGATGCAAATCTTGTCGATGCGCGCACGGGCGCCAGCATTCTGGCTCATCCCAAGCTCTCTGCTGTCCTGATCGTCGGGCAGGGCGTTCTCGGAACCGCGGTTCAGGCCGCTATCGATAGTGCCTCGACGCAGAGCACCGTCGACAAGATTGCCGACAGCTATGGCAACAATTATCGCGAATGGCTGTTGAGCAAAACAAGCTGATCTGCGGATTCGCCCGGTGTGGCACAGATAAGAGCCGCTCCACAGGGGCGGCTTTATATTTGTTTTGATGTCAGGCAGGCGACTTTATGACCGATGCAAACGTCAGGAAGCTGGCGAAAGACGGTTGGACCATTGTCGAGGACGACGGGTTTCTCAATCTCGTGGGGCCGCTCTGGCATCGCCCGAACGATGCGACGGGCGAATACGCCATCGTCGCGCAGGCCAAGCACAAGAACCGGCGCGGTTTCGTTCAGGGCGGACTGCTGATGACCCTGGCGGACCGGTCGCTCGGCATGGCTGCGCGTCAGGGCAGCGGCGCCAGCGCAGTTGTCACGATCCAGATGGATACGCATTTCATCGATGCCGCCAGGATCGGGGAAATTCTGATCTCGACGCCGCGCGTGGTCCGCAGCACGCGCACGCTGATTTTCCTCAATACCGAACTGACGGCGGACGACCGCTGTGTCGTGATGGCGAGCGGTGTGTTCAAGATCATGAAGGGCGCGGGCTAGCGCCCAACAAAAAAGCCGCCCCGATGGGGCGGCTTTCGAATTCTTGAACTGCGATCCGGCTTACGCGGCGCGCACCTCGCGCAGGAAGGCATCGACCTGGGCCTTCAGCGTTTCGCCGTTCTGTGAAAGCTCGGCGGCCGACGAGACGACCTGATCCGCAGCAATGCCGGTTTCCCGGGCTGCGTCGCGGACGCCGACAATGTTCGCTGACACCTCGCCGGTGCCTTTCGCAGCCTGCGAGACATTATGTGCGATCTCACGGGTTGCTGCTCCTTGTTCCTCGACGGCGGATGCAATCGCGCTGGCGATCTCGTTGACCTTGCTGATGGTGCGGGTGATGCCGTCGATGGCCTCGACCGAGGTGCGCGTCGCGGACTGGATCGAACCGACCTGCGCCGAAATCTCGTCGGTCGCCTTCGATGTCTGGCTCGCCAGCGCCTTCACCTCGGACGCGACGACAGCAAACCCGCGTCCGGCTTCGCCGGCGCGCGCGGCCTCGATGGTAGCGTTGAGCGCGAGCAGGTTGGTCTGTTCGGCAATCTCGCTGATCAGTTTCACCACATCGCCGATCTTCTGGGCGGCCATGGCCAGCCCCTGAACTTCCGCGTTGGTGTCGTTCGCCTGCTTGGCGGCATGACCGGCCACCTGAGCGGATTCATTGACCTGCTGGGCGATCTCGCTGATCGAGGCGTTAAGCTCCTCTATGGCCGCGGCAACGGCCTGCGCATTGGCCGATGCTTCTTCCGAGGCTTCGGCGACGGTCGCGGTCTGTTGCGTGGCTTCTTCGGCGGTGCGCGCCATGTTCTCGGCCGTGCTGCGCAGCTCCGTCGATGCCGAACCGACGGCATTCACGATGCCGCCGACGCCGGACTCGAAACGTTCGGCGAGGGCGAGCACGGCGTTGCGGCGCTCGGTTTCCGAGGCGATGCGCTGATCTTCCTGTGCCGCGCGCAGGCGGCCGGTTTCGATCAGGTTGTCCTTGAAGACCTCCACAGCGCGCGCCATCGAACCGATCTCGTCGCGGCGATCTGCACCCGGAACCACAATGTCGTGGTTACCGGAAGTGATGGCACGCATCGCGCCCTGAAGCGCCACGATCGGACGCGCCAGACCACGGCCCACCCAGGCAGCAATCAGGATCGCGATCAGGACCGCGGCTGCGGCACCTGCCGCGAGCCACTTGGCGGAGTTGGAGGCGAGTTCTTCGTATTCCTTGGTGTTGCGGATGATCTCGACCACGGCGACAGGCTGACCCGAGAAGTTCTTGAGCGGGCCGAATGTCGTGGCAGTCGGCTGCCCGGCAAGCTCGCCGGTCAGGAAAATGGATTCGCCTGCCAGTGCACGCTTCAGAGTGGCGGGGGAGGCGGTTGCGCCCTTGACCGTCGATGCCAGGGTCTGGATCTTGTCGTCGTTGATCTGATGGATGGCGACATCGACGCCGAAGCGGGATTTCATCGAGTTCACGAAGGTCTCGCCGAACGGCGCGCCGACGTCGACCGTGCCGAGCAGGGTCTCGCCATCCATAATCGGCGTCGCGCCGAAAATGTTCAGAACGTCGCGGCCGGCTTCGACACCGCCGATCGGCTTTTTCGTCGCTAACGACTGAACGATCATCTTGCGGCGGGCAGTGACGTCGTCGCCGAATGCCTTCGGATTGTGAACCCGGGTGAGGGCGATGCCCGGCGGTATCTGGATGGTGATCAATTCGATTCCGAGCGGCTTGATGTCCTTCAGCGTCTTGTCGAGCAGCGCGTTGATGCCCGCGCGATCCTGCGCGCGGATCATAGGCTTCAGTTCGGGCATGTTAGCCACGGTGTTAGCCACCGCCTGCACGGCGCGCGTATCGGACTCCATCGCACCGATCATGTTGGCGTAGTCGGATTGCAGCTCGCGATGGAGCGCGAGATCGACCGCCGTGTTTTGCCGCCAGAGGCCGAACGCAGCCAACCCTGCGCAGGAGGCAGCCGCCACCAGTGAAATCGCGATCATTATCCGGGCGGAAACGGACCAGAGTTTGCGCATCGTATCCCCAAAAAATCCTGAGCCATGACAGAGAATTCTGTTGGAGAGTTTTTACGAATTTTGAATCAACACCGGGTTAAGGGCCGCCGTTTTGCCGTTGTTCGGCAGGCGGATTCCTCATTCGGCCGCGGAAGGTGTCTCGTTCACCTGCTGGCGCGGTTCTTCGATGGGCGCCACCATGCTCAGGTGGAAAACGAGGCCCGAGGGCGGATAGCGGAAATTGCAGTCGCCGCCGAGCTGCCGGCTGAGATTCGCGATCAGCCGAGTGCCGAAACCTTCCTCCTCGGGAGGCTGGATGGGCGGACCACCGCTCTCGCTCCAGATCAGGCTGACGATCGTGCCAGCCGGGTCGGCGCGCGTCATCCAGCCGATGGTGACGCGGCCGCTTTCGTTCGACAGCGCTCCGTATTTGAGCGCGTTGGTGCAGAGTTCGTGCAGGATCATCGCCATCGGCACGGCGGTCGTCGGCGGCAGGTCCACCGCCGGTCCCGAGATCGTAACACGATGCCCGCGCTCCTGATGCAGCGGCGCCATCGCAGCTTCCGCGATTTCCGACAGACTGGCGTGCTGCCAGTTCTTCCGCGTCAGGAGGTCATGACCGCGCACCAGAGCCTGCAGGCGCTCGTGAAACTGACGCAGCGCTTCCGGCCCCTGGCTGTGACGGAAGCTCAATGATGCAATCGACTGCACGGTGGCGAGGGTGTTCTTCACGCGGTGGGCGAGTTCGTGAACCAGAATCTCGCGCCGCTCTTCGGCGGTCGCGCGCTGCTCCTCGCGCATCGCGTTCTCGTCCATCAGCCGGTCGAAGGTCTGGCCCAGCACGCCGATTTCGTCGCTGCGGCCGACGATGCCTGTCCGCGCAGCATCATGACCGCGCCGCCAGGCTTCGGCTGTGGCCACCATGCGCATCAGCGGCCGGCGGATGATGCTCTCGCCGACCAGCCACGCCAGCAGGAACGCAACCGCGCTTCCGAGCGCGAACAGCGCGATGCTGTTACGCACGGCGCGGTCGATCGGCCCGAACGCTTCGCTGCGTGCGATGCCGCTGCTGACGTAGAGGCCGAATGGAGTCACCGACGCCGGAATGAAGCCGATAATGCGCGCGACCCCGTCGATCCCGACAATATCGTCGGTTCCCGGTGCCGACATTGCGATTCTTCCGAGGCTGTCGCTGAGCCTGGTGCCCACGAATTTTTCCGGAGTGGGTTCACGCGAGACGACAATGCCGTTGCGGTCCGCGATCAGGATGGTGCCGCCGCGCGGGACGCCGCGCTCCTTCAACTGCTGTCCGAGCCATTCCAGATTGAGGCCGGCCACCACCGCGCCTTCGACCTTGCCGTCCCGGATGATCGGGACCGCCATCGGAATGATGTTGCGGTCCGAAATCCGGCTGACTGTAAAGGGACCGATTGCGAATTTCTTCTGATCGACGGCCTCGCGGAAGTAGGTGCTGTTCGAAAGATTGGGCGAGGCGAGGCTTGGCTCGCTGAAGCAGCGGATATTGCCGTCCAGACCGACGATCAGAAGAGAGGTCAGCGGCTCGACATGCGGACGGACCCGCACGACATAATCGGTGCATGCGGTGCTGTTGAGCCGGCTGACCTCGTCTGCCTCCGCTACGGCGCGAAGAGAGGCCTGGATGCCGTCGAAAATCTGGCCGACTTCGGAGGCGACGACCTGTGCGTTGCGCAGCGCGTCCCCCCGGACCTCGGCATAGCGCGTATTGCGCAGATCGAACGCGCCGTAGGCGACTGCGGCAAGGCCGGGCAGGGATGCAACAAGGGTAAGCGCCAGCAGCCGGTGGGTGAGCGACATGCGGCGTATGGCGTTGCGAAGCGGCAAACCGTTTTCATCCCCACCGGTTGAGCTTTTAGTTAATGTACGCGGCGCATCCGGCGGCGGCAATCGCTGGAAACCGGGTTCCATCAACGGCTTAATTGCGAAGAAATTGTCCGGGAACACTCCGAGAAATCAGCGAGAAATCGCCCAGAGGGGACGTGACGCCGCAAAGATCGTTCGCTATAGAGGCGGCATACAGGGGTGTAGCTCAGTTGGTAGAGCATCGGTCTCCAAAACCGAGGGTCGCAGGTTCGAGTCCTGCCGCCCCTGCCAGATTTGACCGTATAAATACGTGTTTCTGGCCCTCGGCCCGCTCCCTGAACCTTGACCTGACGCCCGTCCCACAGTAGATAACGGCACCTGCTGCCGGCCCGCTTTGACGGATATCCGGCGCGGCATTGAAATCCCCGGACAATCGAGCCCGCTTGGCGGCTCATCCTTCAAACGAGGGTTGGGCGCAATAAACATTGGCGTGCGAGGGCTGTCCGGATTCCAGAAACAACTGAAATCACGCCAGGATACGACGTTTTCCCGGCATTATGGATGCGGACCTCAGACGATGGCTCTCAGCCCGTTCAAATTTCTGCAGGAAGTACGCTCGGAGACCGCGAAGGTCACCTGGCCGACCCGCCGCGAGACCATGATCACCACCATCATGGTGTTCATTATGGTCGCGGTGTCCTCAGTATTCTTCTTCGTCGCGGATCAGATCATTCGCGTCCTGATTACTTTCCTTTTGGGCATTCAGGCCTGAGCGCGGAACCGAAACAATGAGCATGCGCTGGTACATCGTTCACGCCTATTCGAACTTCGAAAAGAAGGTCTCGGAATCGATTCGCGAGCAGGCCAAGCAGCGCGGACTTGAAGATCTCTTCGAGCAGGTGCTGGTTCCGACCGAGAAGGTCACGGAAGTGCGCCGCGGCCGCAAGATCGACGCCGAGCGCAAGTTCTTCCCGGGCTACGTGCTGGTGAAGATGAACCTCACCGACGAGGCGTTTCATCTCATCAAGAACACGCCGAAGGTGACCGGCTTCCTCGGCGCGGAAAACAAGCCGATGCCGATTTCGGAAGCCGAAGCCATGCGCATCCTGCATCAGGTGCAGGAAGGCGTGGAGCGTCCGAAGGCATCTGTGTCGTTCGAGATCGGCGAGAACGTGCGTGTGGCCGATGGCCCGTTCGCCTCGTTCTCCGGCGTGGTCGAGGAAATCGACGAAGCGCGTTCGCGCGTGAAGGTCGCGGTGTCGATCTTCGGACGTGCGACGCCGGTCGAACTGGAATTCGGTCAGGTCGAAAAGGTCTGATCGTTTCCGTCGCTGCTCCGGCAGGGACGGTGAGAATGCCGTGGGAGGAGACAGCCGGTCGCCAGCCGCCTGTCGAACCGCACCACGGTCCTGCGAAGATCCGGAATGGTCCGGGTCGTTTGAAGGAGTAAAGTATGGCGAAGAAAGTGACCGGATACCTGAAGCTTCAGGTCCCGGCCGGTGCGGCGAACCCGTCGCCACCGATCGGTCCCGCGCTTGGTCAGCGCGGCCTCAACATCATGGAATTCTGCAAGGCGTTCAACGCGCAGACGCAGAAGGAAGAAAAGAACACCCCGATCCCGGTGGTCATCACCATTTATGCGGACCGGTCGTTCACGTTTGAAATGAAGACCCCGCCGATGTCCTACTTCTTGAAGCAGGCGGCGAAGATCCAGTCCGGCTCGAAGGCGCCGGGCCGTGACGTCGCAGGCAAGGTGACCAAAGCGCAGGTGCGCGAGATCGCCGAAAAGAAGATGAAGGATCTCAATTGCGATACCGTCGAAGCGGCCATGAAGATGGTCGAGGGCTCTGCCCGTTCGATGGGTCTCCAGGTGGCGGGGTAACGATCATGGCTGTTGGCAAGAAACTTGCGAAGGCCCGTGAGGGTATCGATCGTGAGCACCTCTATCCGCTCACCGATGCGGTGAAGATGGTCAAGGACCGCGCTTCGGCGAAGTTCGACGAAACCATCGAGATCGCGATCAACCTCGGTGTCGATCCGCGTCACGCCGACCAGATGGTCCGTGGCGTTGTCACCCTGCCGAACGGCACCGGCCGGACGCTGCGCGTCGGCGTGTTCGCGCGCGGCGCCAAGGCTGAGGAAGCCAAGGCTGCGGGCGCGGACGTTGTCGGCGCTGAAGACCTCGTTGAAAAGGTCCAGGGCGGCGCGATCGATTTCGATCGTTGTATCGCAACCCCGGATATGATGCCGCTGGTCGGCCGTCTTGGTAAGGTGCTCGGCCCGCGCGGCATGATGCCGAACCCGAAGATCGGCACCGTGACCATGGACATCGCCAACGCCGTCAAGGGCGCCAAGGGCGGTTCGGTCGAGTTCCGCGTCGAGAAGGCCGGCATCGTGCAGGCTGGCATCGGCAAGGCGTCGTTCCCGGCTGAGAAGCTCATCGAGAACATCAAGGCGCTCGCGGACGCAGTCGTGAAGGCGAAGCCTGCCGGCTCGAAGGGCACCTACGTTCAGCGCGTTGCGGTCTCGTCGACGATGGGTCCGGGCGTGAAAGTCGAGCCGGGCAGCCTCAACTCCTGATCGGCGACGGTTTGAATGATGTGAAGGCGGAGCGGGATAACACCGGCTCCGCCTTTTTTCTTTGTGGTCCAGTGGAAGTGCAGCGATGTCCCATCAAGTCCTGATCTACTCACAATTTCCCAAGGCGCTGATGGTGCGCATCGGCGAGCGTTACGATCTGCTGGACGGCAAGGGCAGGCCGCCGATCGAGACGTTCACGGCGGAGCAGTTGAAGCCGATCCGCGCCCTGATCACGGCGGGCGGGCAGGCGATCCCGCCGGCGGTGCTGGATACGCTGCCGTCGTTAGGGGCGATCATCTGCTACGGCACGGGTTATGACGGAGTGGATTTTGCCGAGACGAAAAAGCGCAACATCGTTGTCGGTCATTCGCCTGCGGCGAACGCAGCCTCCGTCGCAGATCTTGCGATGACCTTGATGCTGGCCGCGACACGGCGGTTGCTTCCTGCGGATGCCTATGTGCGCAGCGGAGGGTGGTCTGGAAAGCAGCCATCGCCGTCGATGCGCCCGCCGCTCGGCATGACCGGCCGCAAGATCGGTGTTTATGGCATGGGCGAGATCGGCGGGAAGATCGCCGCACGCTGCGCGGCATTCGAAACCGAAGTCGCTTACTACAGCCGCAGCAGGCACGACGTGCCTTATGCGTATCATGCGAGCCTGGCATCGCTGGCCGAATGGTCCGACATTCTCATGGTGGCGGTGCGCGCCGGCAAAGATACCCAGCACGCCGTCAACGCGGATATTTTGAAGAAGCTGGGGCCAAACGGCACCGTCGTGAACATTTCACGCGGGTCGGTGATCGATCAGAAGGCGCTTGTGGCAGCGCTTGAAAGCAACGTCATCGCGGGCGCCGGGCTTGATGTTTATGAAAAGGAGCCGCATGCGCCGGATACACTCACGACGCTGCCGAATGTTGTGTTGACCCCGCACATCGGCGGTCACACGGTCGAAGCGCATATCGCCATGCAAGATTGCGCGATCGCTAATCTCGATGCCTTCTTTTCAGGCAAGCAACTGCGTTATCCGGTGACGTGAAGCCGGAAAATAAAACTGTCATCATCAATGTCGTGGATGCTGACATATGTAAGAAGCCGCAACGCAAATTGCGATGCTTCGTTCCTCGCGCATTGAAAAAATTTGTATCGCCGCAGCGCACATTTGTTTGATTGCTGATTAGAACGAGTCGAATGTAGTGTTCGCCTTCGAATTTCCGAAGGAGACCCGCGATGGCGGCATTCGTACTCAAGATCAACGGCGGCGAACATCGTGTGGATGTCGACCCGCAAACACCTCTTCTCTGGGCAATCCGCGACGGCGCGGGCCTGATGGGCACCAAGTACGGCTGCGGTGTCGCGCAATGCGGCGCATGCACGGTGCATCTCGATGGCCAGCCGGTACGCTCGTGTTCAATGCCGGTCTCGGCGGTCGGCGCCAGCGAAATCACCACCATCGAAGGCATCAAGAGCCGCGAAGCACAGGCCGTGCAGAAAGCCTGGGCCGCGCTCGATGTGCCGCAATGCGGTTACTGCCAGTCCGGCCAGGTCATGAGCGCAACGTCGCTGCTCTCGCTCAATCCGAAGCCGACGGACGAGGACATCGACCTCGCAATGAACGGCAACATTTGCCGCTGCGCCACCTATGTCCGGATTCGCGCCGCGATCCACGACGCCGCCAAGTCGCTGGAGGGCTGAGCCATGAACGTTCACATCAAGAACACAGTCACCCGCGCATCCGCTCTCTCGCGCCGCTCGCTTCTGAAGGCGGGAGCGGGACTTGCGATCGGCGTTTATATCGCCAGGAGCGGCAAGGCTTTTGCGCAAGCGCCAGCCGCAGCACAGGTCAACATCACGCCGAATACGTTCCTGATCATCAAGCCCGACGACACGGTCACGGTGCTCTGCAAGCACATCGAGTTCGGGCAGGGACCTTTCACCGGCATGGCGACACTGGTGGCCGAAGAGCTCGACGCAGACTGGTCGCAGATGCGCGCCGATCACGCGCCGTCCAATCCGGTGCTCTACAAGAATCTGCTGTTCGGCGTGCAAGGCACCGGTGGCTCAAGCGCCATCGCCAACTCCTACGAGCAGATGCGCAAGGTCGGCGCGGCTGCGCGCGAAATGCTGGTGGCTGCGGCCGCCAAGGAGTGGAACGTGCCCGCCGCCGAGATCACGGTCGAGAAGGGCGTCATCAAGCATCCGTCGGGCAAGCAAGGCCGGTTCGGCGCGTTTGCCGAGAAGGCGAACCAGATGCCGGTGCCGGCCGATCCGAAACTGAAGGATCCGTCGCAGTTCAAGTTCATCGGCAAGGAAGGCGCGACCAAACGCCTCGACAGCGCCGAGAAGTCGAACGGCACGGCAGTGTTCACGCTCGACATCAACGAGCCGGACATGCTGACGGTGGTGATCGCACGCGCGCCTCGCTTCGGCGCCACGGTTGCGTCATTCGACGCGACGGCGGCGAAAGCCGTGTCCGGCGTCGTCGACGTGAAGCAGGTGCCGACCGGTGTCGCGGTCTATGCCAAGGGCTTCTGGCCGGCGAAGACGGCGCGCGATCTGCTGAAGATCACATGGGACGACAGCAAGGCCGAGAAGCGCAGCACGCAGCAACTGCTGACCGAGTTTCGCGATCTGTCGAAGACGCCGGGCAAGACTGTGAAGACGGAGGGCGATTTCGAAGCCGAAGCCGCCAAGCCGGGCGGGCGCCTGATCGAAGCCGAGTTCGTATTTCCATATCTGGCCCACGCGCCGATGGAGCCGCTGAATGCGTTCATCCACTGGCAGGGCGATACGGTTACGTCGCGCTATGGCAGCCAGTTCCCGACGCCGGATCACGCGACCATCGCGAAGATTCTTGGCGTGCCGATGGAGAAAGTCTCGCTCAAGACCATTCTCGCGGGCGGCAGTTTCGGACGGCGGGCGCAGCAGACGGTGCATGTCGCGGCTGAACTCGCGGAGGTGGCGAAAGCCATCGGCCCCGGCAAGCCGATTAAGCTGGTCTGGACCCGCGAAGACGATATGCGCGGCGGATATTATCGTCCGTTCAGCGTGCATCGCATGCGCGGCGTGGTGCGCGATGGAAAGATCGAGGCATGGAGCGACACCATCGTCGGCCAGTCCATTATGAAGGGATCGCCGTTCGAGGCGATGACCTTCAAGGATGGCCTCGACTCGACGGCCTATGAAGGCTCGAACGAAATCCCGTACGAGGTTGCCAACTTCAAATGCGACATGCATCAGGTCGATGTCGGCGTGCCGGTGCTGTGGTGGCGTTCGGTCGGACACACCCACACAGGCTATGCGGTCGAAGCCTTCGTCGACGAGTTGCTCGAGGCCGCAGGAAAGGACCCCGTCGAGGGACGGCTCGAGCTGATGAGCAAGAAGCCGCGCCATGCCGGCGTGCTTCGTGCGGTCGCGGAACTGGCTGACTGGAAGAATGCGAAGCTTGAGCCCGGTCGCGCACGCGGCGTCGCGGTGGTCGAGAGCTTCAATACCTTTGTCGCGCAGATCGTCGAACTGTCGATGGAGGCGGAAGGTCCGAAGGTCCACAAGGTCTGGTGTGCGGTGGATTGCGGCGTCGCCGTCAATCCGGACATCATCCGCGCGCAGATGGAGGGCGGCATCGGATTCGGCCTTGGTCACATTCTTTATGCCGAGGTGCAGATGGAAGAGGGCCGCGTTGTTCCGGGCAACTTCGATGCCTATCGCTCGCTCCGCATCAACGAGATGCCGGCGATCGAGGTCACCATCGTCAAGTCGAGCGAAAAGCCGAGCGGGGTCGGTGAACCCGGTGTGCCGCCGATCGGTCCTGCGGTCGCGAATGCTATGGCAAAGCTCGGTCAGGTGCGTCCGCGGCAACTGCCAATCGTACCGGGAGCATCGGCATGAGGTTGCTCAGGCAAGGAGTAATGGCGCTCGGAGCGGGCGCCTTCGCCGCGACGTTGCTGGCTTTCGCCGGCCCGGCATTTCGCGGTGAGGCGGATGCGGCGATGGAACCACCGGTCAATCCGGTGAAGCTGAAGCCGGTGTCCGCTTTTGCTGACATCAAGAATCCGAATGAGCGCGCGGTCGCGCTGTTCGAGGAAGCCGGCAAGGTGTTGATGTCGCCGCGCTGCATGAACTGTCACCCTGCGACGGAGCGTCCGACGCAGACCAACAAGATGACCCCGCATCAGCCGCTGGTGGTGCGCGGTGAGGGCGGCATGGGGGCGGCCGGCGGTCTCGCCTGTAACACTTGTCACCACGAGACCAACTTCGATCCCGCCGGTGTGCCGGGTCACCCGCAGTGGCATCTCGCCCCGGCGGAGATGGCATGGCAGGGCAAATCGCTCGGCCAGATCTGCGAGCAGATCAAGGACCCGAAGCGCAACGACGGCAAGGACATGGCGGCGCTTGTGAAGCATATGGCCGAAGACAGCCTGGTTGGCTGGGCCTGGGCACCGGGCGCCAACCGGACCCCGGCGCCGGGAAGCCAGAAAGAGTTCGGCGATCTCATCAAGGCGTGGGCTGCGGCTGGAGCCGCGTGTCCGAAAATTGTAGCGAACACAAGAGGTTGAGCTTCGGAGCCCGGTTCGCTATGCTTCGGACAGCTTAGCCGCGCGGCCTGACCGCGCGGCTTCTGGCCCGAAAAATGCTTATGGAACTCAGAATCCCCTTGGCAAGGCGGACCTGACCCGTTAAACATTCCTTTCCGGGCGTGCTGGCTATCGCTGGCGCGTCCGTGTTCGTTTTCCGAAAATCAAACCAATAGGAGTCCATTCCTCGTCGATCATTCCGCATGGATTGCTCACAAGGAACGGAAAGCCTTTGTTTTGACAGAAGAAAACGGGCAGGGGGCTGGTTCCGGCGAAAGCCGGATGAAAGCTTCCATCCTGTCCAAGACTGCAGGTGCCTTGCCTGATCCCGCGTGGAAACGGCTTCGCTTAATCTCCTGCACAGACGGGTGAAAACCGGATTTCGTGATCCACCCCGATTCGGCGGTGGCTGCGGATTTGGTTCGAACCTCGACACCTCGTTTCGGCGAGCCGCAAGGCAGACCAGAGCGAGAGGGCAGGCTTCCGAAAATGTCGTCGTGCCCGACGTGTTGAGAGATGAATGTCTCGAGGCCAGCGGGCAGGACGATCGGTGCAACCCGGCGGTTCTGTCTCAAGCGGACCGCCAACCGGAAAGAGCTTGCTGTGGAACGAGCGGCAAAAAAAGAGGCGGTCGAAACGCTGAACGAGGTCTTCAAGACCACGGGCGTTGCGGTCGTTGCTCATTATTCCGGCCTGACCGTTGCCCAGATGCAGACTCTGCGGACGCAGATGAAGCAGGCTGGCGCCTCGGTGAAGGTCTCGAAGAACCGTCTCGCCAAAATTGCTCTGGAAGGCACGGATGTTGTTTCCATCGGCTCCCTGTTGAAGGGGCCGACCGTGATCGCGACTTCAAACGATCCGGTAGCAGCACCGAAAGTTGCCATCGAATTCGCCAAGGCGAACGAGAAGTTCGTCATCCTTGGCGGCGCGATGGGAACCACCGTCCTGAATCCCGACGCTGTGAAGGCGCTTGCCTCGCTGCCGTCGCTTGATGAACTGCGCGCGAAGATCCTCGGCCTCCTTGTGGCGCCGGCGACCAAGATCGCTCAGCTCTCCACCGCGCCTGCTGCGAAGCTGGCCCGCGTGGTTCAGGCCTATGCCTCAAAGGGTGAAGCGGCGTGACGCCATTCTCCATCTCAACTGGTTCGAACTGATACGCTGAAGGAAAGTTAAAATGGCTGATTTGCAAAAGATCGTGGACGACCTCTCGAGCCTCACGGTTCTCGAGGCTGCTGAACTCGCGAAGCTTCTTGAAGAGAAGTGGGGCGTTTCGGCTGCTGCCGCTGTTGCGGTTGCTGCTCCTGCCGCTGGCGGTGGTGGTGCTGCTGCCGCTGAAGAGAAGACCGAGTTCTCGGTTGTTCTCGCTTCGGCTGGCGACAAGAAGATCGAAGTCATCAAGGAAGTCCGCGCCATCACCGGCCTGGGCCTCAAGGAAGCCAAGGACCTCGTCGAAGGCGCACCGAAGCCCGTCAAGGACGGCGTTGCCAAGGACGAAGCCGAGAAGATCAAGGCTCAGCTCGAGAAGGCTGGCGCCAAGGTCGAACTCAAGTAAGTCGTTATGTTTCCCGGCCGGTCCTTCGGGACCGGCCGGACACTTTAATGTGTGACGGTTCGATGATTGACCCCCTCGAATCGCCGCGATGACCGCCTACATAGGCGGAGGCACGAAAGGACGGATCGCCCTTTGAAACCCGGATCGATTTCAAGGCGGGACGTTGGGAGACGAGATATTTCGGGCTTTAACAGGCCGTAGGGATTGTTTTGACGGGCAGAGCGCCACTAACGCTCCGCGCGTCATTTTGCGTCTTGAGATTCGGAACGGGAAAGCCCGCCGCCTGAAGCTCGGATGCCGCGAGGCCGGGACGGTTGTCCGGGCGATTTGAAATTCAACCCGGATGCGGTGCCCATCGCACTCCGGAAGCGGCCGCCAGTCAAGGGCGGCAAAAATGAGAGGCCACGATGGCGCAGCAGACGTTCACCGGTCGCAAGCGAGTTCGCAAGTTTTTCGGACACATCAAGGAAGTTGCCGAGATGCCGAACCTCATCGAGGTTCAGAAGGCGTCTTACGACCAGTTCCTGATGGTGGACGAGCCTCAGGGCGGACGGCTTGATGAAGGCTTGCAGGCGGTTTTCCGCTCGGTGTTCCCGATCAACGACTTCTCGGGAACCTCGCAGCTTGAGTTCGTTCGTTATGAATTCGAGCAGCCGAAGTATGACGTCGACGAGTGCCGCCAGCGCGGCATGACGTTCGCTGCGCCGCTCAAGGTGA
The DNA here is from genome assembly GCF_000497575.1 of Afipia sp. OHSU_II-C1. Taxonomy (GTDB): domain Bacteria; phylum Pseudomonadota; class Alphaproteobacteria; order Rhizobiales; family Xanthobacteraceae; genus Afipia. Next base: position 88,221 of record NZ_APJI01000011.1, on the reverse strand, counting down.
CGCTGCGCCTCATCGTGTTCGATATCGACGAAGAAACCGGCGCCAAGTCCGTCAAGGACATCAAGGAGCAGGACGTCTACATGGGCGACATTCCGCTCATGACGATGAACGGCACCTTCGTGGTCAACGGCACCGAGCGCGTTATCGTCTCGCAGATGCACCGTTCGCCGGGCGTGTTCTTCGATCACGACAAGGGCAAGACCCATTCGTCGGGCAAGCTGCTGTTTGCCGCGCGCGTGATTCCGTACCGCGGTTCGTGGCTCGACATCGAGTTCGATGCCAAGGACATCGTGTTCGCGCGTATCGACCGCCGCCGCAAGATTCCGGTGACGTCGCTGATGTTCGCCCTCGGTCTCGACGGCGAAGAAATCCTGTCGACCTTCTACAAGAAGATTCAATACAAGCGGATCAAGGAAGGCTGGCGCGTGCCGTTCGTCGCCGACCGCTTCCGCGGCTACTCGACGATCAACGACCTGATCGATGCCGATAGCGGCAAGGTCGTGCTCGAAGCCGGCAAGAAGCTGACCGTCCGTACGGCGCGCCAGCTCCAGGAAAAGGGCCTCAAGGCGCTGCGCCTGTCCGACGATGAACTCGTCGGCATGTACCTCGCCGAGGATCTGGTGAACCCGAAGACCGGCGAAATCCACGCCGAAGCCGGCGAGGAAATCACCGAAAAGCTGCTGAAGGCGCTGAACGAGCAGGGCTACAAGGAGCTGCCGCTGCTCGACATCGACCACGTCAACATCGGCCCCTACATCCGCAACACGCTCTCCGCCGACAAGAACATGACGCGTGAAGACGCGCTGTTCGACATCTACCGCGTGATGCGTCCGGGTGAGCCGCCGACGCTCGATTCCGCACAGGCCATGTTCCAGTCGCTGTTCTTCGACGCGGAGCGCTACGACCTGTCGGCCGTCGGCCGCGTGAAGATGAACATGCGTCTCGAACTCGATGCGCCGGACACCATGCGTACGCTGCGCAAGGAAGACATCCTGGCCGTCATCAAGACGCTGGTCGACCTGCGCGACGGCAAGGGCGAAATCGACGACATCGACCACCTCGGCAACCGCCGTGTGCGCTCGGTCGGCGAGTTGATGGAGAACCAGTACCGCATCGGTCTGCTGCGTATGGAGCGCGCGATCAAGGAGCGCATGTCGTCGGTCGATATCGACACCGTCATGCCGCAGGATCTGATCAACGCGAAGCCTGCCGCTGCCGCTGTGCGCGAGTTCTTCGGCTCGTCGCAGCTCTCGCAGTTCATGGACCAGACCAACCCGCTGTCGGAAATCACCCACAAGCGCCGTCTCTCGGCGCTTGGACCGGGCGGTCTGACGCGCGAACGCGCGGGCTTCGAAGTCCGCGACGTGCATCCGACGCACTACGGCCGTATCTGTCCGATTGAGACGCCGGAAGGCCCGAACATCGGTCTGATCAACTCGCTCGCGACCTTCGCGCGCGTGAATAAGTACGGCTTCGTGGAAACGCCTTACCGCAAGGTCAAGGACGGCCGCGTGACCGACGATGTGGTTTATCTCTCCGCGATGGAAGAGGGCCGCTACCGCGTCGCTCAGGCGAACGTGCCGCTCGACAACAAGGGCCGCTTCACCGATGACCTGGTGATCTGCCGTCATGCGGGCGAAGTTCTGCAGCTGCCGCCGGACCGCGTCGACTACATGGACGTGTCGCCGAAGCAGCTCGTTTCGGTCGCTGCGGCGCTGATCCCGTTCCTTGAGAACGACGACGCCAACCGCGCGCTGATGGGCTCGAACATGCAGCGTCAGGCCGTGCCTCTGGTGCGCGCCGAAGCGCCGTTCGTCGGCACCGGCATGGAAGGCGTCGTGGCCCGTGACTCGGGCGCTGCGATCGCTGCCCGCCGCACCGGCGTGATCGACCAGATCGACGCGACCCGTATCGTTATCCGCGCGACGGAAGATCTCGATCCGACCAAGTCGGGCGTCGATATCTACCGCCTGATGAAGTACCAGCGCTCGAACCAGTCGACCTGCATCAACCAGCGTCCGCTGGTGAAGGTGGGCGATCAGGTCAAGAAGGGCGATATCATTGCTGACGGTCCGTCGACCGATCTCGGCGAACTCGCGCTCGGCCGAAACGTGCTCGTCGCGTTCATGCCGTGGAACGGCTACAACTTCGAAGACTCGATCCTGCTCTCCGAGCGGATCGTGAAGGACGACGTCTTCACCTCGATCCACATCGAGGAATTCGAAGTCATGGCCCGTGACACCAAGCTCGGACCTGAGGAAATCACCCGCGACATTCCGAACGTTTCGGAAGAAGCGCTGAAGAACCTCGACGAAGCCGGCATCGTGTACATCGGCGCGGAAGTCCGCGCCGGCGACATCCTCTGCGGCAAGATCACCCCGAAGGGCGAAAGCCCGATGACGCCGGAAGAAAAGCTTCTGCGCGCCATCTTCGGTGAAAAGGCCTCCGACGTTCGCGACACCTCGCTGCGCGTGCCTCCGGGCGTGCAGGGCACGATCGTGGAAGTCCGTGTGTTCAACCGCCACGGCGTCGACAAGGACGAGCGTGCGCTGGCGATCGAGCGGGAAGAGATCGAGCGTCTTGCCAAGGACCGCGACGACGAACAGGCGATTCTCGACCGTAACGTTTACGGCCGTCTTGCTGACCTGCTCGAAAACCGCCAGGGCATTGCTGGCCCGAAGGGCTTCAAGAAGGACACCAAGATCACCCGTGCGGTGCTCGAGGAGTATCCGAAGTCGCAGTGGTGGCAGTTCGCATCGCCGAACGACAAGCTGATGGCTGAAATCGAAGCCATGCGGAAGCAGTACGACGAATCGAAGAAGGGCCTTGAACAGCGCTTCCTCGACAAGGTCGAGAAGCTGCAGCGCGGTGACGAGTTGCCGCCCGGCGTGATGAAGATGGTCAAGGTCTTCGTCGCAGTGAAGCGCAAGATCCAGCCTGGCGACAAGATGGCCGGACGTCACGGCAACAAGGGCGTGGTGTCGAAGATCGTGCCGATCGAAGACATGCCGTTCCTCGAAGACGGAACGCATGCGGACATCGTGCTCAATCCGCTCGGCGTGCCGTCGCGCATGAACGTCGGCCAGATTCTCGAAACGCACCTCGGCTGGGCCTGTGCGGGCCTCGGCAAGCGGATCGGGCAGGCTGCGGAAGCCTACTGGTCGAAGCAGGACCTCAAGCCGCTCAAGGAGACCTTGAAGAAGGTCTACGGCGACGACGAGACCATCAAGACGCTGAACGACCAGGAGCTGCTCGAGCTGGCGCGCAACCTCAAGCCCGGCGTGCCGATCGCAACGCCGGTGTTCGACGGCGCCAAGGAGAAGGACATCGAGGATATGCTCGACCTCGCCGGCATGAACAAGTCCGGCCAGTCGGTTGTCTACGATGGACGCACCGGCGACCAGTTCGATCGCAACGTGACGGTGGGCTACATCTATATGCTCAAGCTGCACCATCTCGTGGACGACAAGATCCACGCGCGTTCGATCGGTCCTTACTCGCTCGTGACCCAGCAGCCGCTGGGCGGCAAGGCGCAGTTCGGCGGACAGCGTTTCGGCGAAATGGAAGTGTGGGCGCTCGAGGCTTACGGCGCGGCGTACACGCTCCAGGAAATGCTGACCGTGAAGTCGGACGACGTGGCCGGCCGTACCAAGGTGTACGAGGCCATCGTGCGCGGCGACGACACGTTCGAAGCGGGTATCCCGGAGTCGTTCAACGTGCTGGTCAAGGAAATGCGCTCGCTCGGCCTCAACGTCGACCTGCACAATTCCAAGCTGGGTCCGACGCCGACGTCCGAAGCGGCCGAGTAATCAAGATTTCATGCCCGGCCCGAGCGGCCGGGCATCCGCGCCTTGTCTGAACGTCGGGCAGGGCGCGAGACAACTGACAAGTTTCGAATTTGCTGCCGGTGACGATCGGCACGCGAGGAGAAGACGATGAACCAAGAAATTATGAATCTCTTCAATCCGACGACTCCGGCCCAGGTCTTCGACCAGATCCGGATTTCGATCGCATCGCCTGAGAAGATTCTGTCGTGGTCCTACGGCGAGATCAAGAAGCCGGAAACCATCAACTACCGCACGTTCAAGCCGGAGCGTGACGGCCTGTTCTGCGCGCGCATCTTCGGGCCGATCAAGGACTACGAATGTCTTTGCGGCAAGTACAAGCGCATGAAGTACAAGGGCATCATCTGCGAGAAGTGCTCGGTCGAAGTGACTCTGTCGCGCGTCCGGCGCGAGCGCATGGGCCACATCGAGCTGGCCGCGCCGGTTGCGCACATCTGGTTTCTGAAGTCGCTGCCGTCGCGCATCGGCCTTCTGCTCGACATGACGCTGAAGGATCTCGAGCGGATTCTCTATTTCGAATACTACGTTGTTCTCGAGCCGGGTCTGACCGCGCTCAAGGACCGTCAGCTGCTGTCGGAAGAAGAGTATCTCCGCGCGCAGGACGAATACGGCCAGGACAGCTTCACCGCCATGATCGGCGCGGAAGCGATCCGCGAACTGCTGAAGGGTCTCGAGCTTGAGAAGCTCGAAGGCCAGCTTCGTGCCGAGATGGGCGAGACCGAGTCCGACATCAAGCACAAGAAGCTCGCCAAGCGCCTGAAGATCGTCGAAGCCTTCCGCGTGTCCGGCAACAAGCCGGAGTGGATGATCATGACCGTGGTGCCGGTGATTCCGCCGGATCTGCGTCCGCTGGTGCCGCTCGACGGCGGCCGCTTCGCGACCTCCGATCTGAACGACCTGTACCGCCGCGTCATCAACCGCAACAACCGCCTGAAGCGGCTGATGGAGCTGCGCGCGCCGGACATCATCATCCGCAACGAAAAGCGCATGTTGCAGGAGGCCGTCGACGCACTGTTCGACAACGGCCGCCGCGGCCGCGTCATCACCGGCGCCAACAAGCGCCCGCTGAAGTCGCTCGCCGACATGCTCAAGGGCAAGCAGGGCCGCTTCCGTCAGAACCTGCTCGGCAAGCGCGTCGACTACTCCGGCCGTTCGGTCATCGTGGTCGGTCCGGAGCTGCGCCTGCATCAGTGCGGCCTGCCGAAGAAGATGGCGCTCGAACTGTTCAAGCCGTTCATCTACTCGCGGCTCGACGCCAAGGGCCTGTCCACCACCGTCAAGCAGGCGAAGAAGCTCGTTGAAAAAGAGCGTCCCGAGGTCTGGGACATCCTCGACGAGGTCATTCGCGAGCATCCGGTGCTGTTGAACCGCGCGCCGACGCTGCATCGTCTCGGCATTCAGGCGTTCGAGCCTGTGCTGATCGAGGGCAAGGCGATCCAGCTTCACCCGCTGGTCTGCGCCGCGTTCAACGCCGACTTCGACGGCGACCAGATGGCCGTGCACGTTCCGCTGTCGCTCGAAGCGCAGCTGGAAGCGCGCGTGCTGATGATGTCGACCAACAACATCCTGCATCCGGCGAACGGTCAGCCGATCATCGTGCCGTCGCAGGACATCGTGCTCGGCCTGTATTACCTCTCGATCATGCGTGAGGGTCTGCAGGGCGAGGGCAAGGTCTACCGCGACATGGCGGAGATCGAGCACGCGCTGTTCTCGAAGGTCATCCACCTGCACACCAAGATCAAGTACCGGTGGACCGGCGTCGACGAGGAAGGCAAGACGATCTCGAAGATCTACGACACCACCGCCGGCCGCGTCATGCTCGGCCAGGTTCTGCCGAAGCACGGCAAGGTGCCGTTCGACACCATCAACAAGCTGATGACGAAGCGCGAAATCTCGGGCGTGATCGATCAGGTGTACCGTCACTGCGGTCAGAAGGAGACTGTGATCTTCTGCGACCGCATCATGGCGCTCGGCTTCTACAACGCCTTCAAGGCGGGCATTTCGTTCGGCAAGGACGACATGGTCGTGCCGAACGGCAAGTGGAAGATCGTCGATGACACCCGCACGATGGCGAAGGACTTCGAGCAGCAGTACAACGACGGCCTGATCACTCAGGGCGAGAAGTACAACAAGGTGGTCGATGCCTGGGCGAAAGCCTCGGAGAAGATCGCCGAGCAGATGATGAAGGAAATTTCGTCCGTCAAGAAGAACGCGAAGGGCGAAGATTCCCAGATCAACTCGATCTACATGATGGCTCACTCGGGCGCGCGTGGTTCGCCGGCCCAGATGCGTCAGCTCGCCGGCATGCGCGGCCTGATGGCCAAGCCGGACGGCTCGATCATCGAAACGCCGATCGTGTCGAACTTCAAGGAAGGCCTGACGGTTATGGAGTACTTCAACTCCACCCACGGCGCCCGTAAGGGCCTCGCGGATACGGCGTTGAAGACCGCGAACTCGGGCTATCTTACCCGCCGTCTGGTGGACGTGGCGCAGGACTGCATCATCACGCAGGACGATTGCGGCACCAAGCTCGGCATCAAGATGCGCGCCATCATCGACGCAGGCACGGTCGTTGCTTCGCTGGCGTCGCGTATTCTCGGCCGCACCGCGGGCGAGGACCTGCGCGATCCGGCGACCAACAAGGTCGTCGTCAAGCGCGGCACGCTGATGGAGGAGACTCACGTCGACGCCATCCAGCAGGCCGGCATCCAGGAAGTGAAGATCCGCTCGGCGCTGACCTGCGAACTGGTCAACGGCATCTGCGGCAAGTGCTACGGGCGCGATCTCGCCCGCGGTACGCCCGTCAATCACGGCGAAGCTGTCGGCGTCATCGCCGCGCAGTCGATCGGCGAGCCGGGCACGCAGCTCACCATGCGCACGTTCCACATCGGCGGTGCGGCGCAGATCAACGAGCAGTCGTTCATCGAGTCGAACTTCGAGGGTAAGGTCGTCATCAAGAACAAGGCGATCGCAACCAACAGCGAAGGCTTCAATGTTGCAATGGTCCGCAATATGGTCGTCGCGGTTGTCGATGCCGACGGCACCGAGCGTGCGACGCATCGCATTCAGTACGGCGCGCGCATGCGCGTCGAGGAAGGCGATATGATCAAGCGCGGCCAGCGCATCGCGGAGTGGGATCCGTATACCCGTCCCATTCTCACCGAAGTCGAAGGCACGATCGGTTTCGAGGATCTGGTCGAAGGCCAGTCGATCTCGGAAACGCTCGACGAATCGACGGGCATCGCCAAGCGCGTGGTTATCGACTGGCGTACGACCGGCCGTGGCGCGGACCTGCGTCCTGCCATCGTCGTGAAGGGCAAGGACGGCAAGGTGCTGAAGCTGCCGCGCGGCGGTGACGCCCGCTACATGCTGTCGGTGGACGCCATTCTGTCGGTGGACGTGAACGCCAAGGTGAAGGCGGGTGACATCCTCGCGCGTATCTCGACGGAGAGCGCGAAGACCCGCGACATCACCGGCGGTCTGCCGCGCGTCGCGGAACTGTTCGAAGCCCGCAAGCCGAAGGATGCCGCGATCATCGCGGAAATCGCCGGCACGATCCGCTTCGGCCGCGACTACAAGAACAAGCGCCGCATTTCGATCGAGCCTGTCGACAAGAACGAGGAGACTCGCGAGTACCTCATTCCGAAGGGCAAGCACATCCATCTGCAGGACGGCGACATCGTCGAAAAGGGCGATTTCATCGTCGAAGGCAATCCGGCGCCGCACGACATCCTGGCGATCAAGGGCATCGAGGAACTCGCCGCCTATCTGGTCAACGAAATCCAGGAAGTTTACCGGCTCCAGGGCGTGCTCATCAACGACAAGCACATCGAAGTGATTGTCCGTCAGATGCTGCAGAAGGTCGAGATCACCGATCAGGGCGAGACCGACATGATCTCGGGCGAGCAGGTCGACAAGATCGAGTTCGACCAGCTCAACGCCAAGGCGAAGGACGAGGGCAAGAAGCCCGCGACCGGAACTCCGGTGCTGCTCGGCATCACCAAGGCGAGCCTCCAGACGCGGTCGTTCTTCTCGGCAGCGTCGTTCCAGGAGACCACTCGCGTGCTCACCGAAGCTGCCGTCAACGGCAAGGTGGACCCGCTGGAAGGCCTCAAGGAGAACGTCATTGTCGGCCGCCTGATTCCGGCCGGTACCGGTGCTTCGATGGCGAAGATCCGCGAAGTCGCGACCAAGCGCGACAAGCTGATCCTCGACGAGCGCGAGAAGCAGGCGGCGATTACACCTGCGGCTCCGGAAGCGGAACCGCTGGCCCTGCCGCCCGCGGAATAATCTTCTCGCGCGGGGTCGCGTCAGCCATGACTAAAAAAGGCCGCCCTCAGGGCGGCCTTTTTGTTAGGGTGGCGGACTTTTCAGCGGCCCCACGTGTTTACGCTTATGTGATCCTCCTCACGCAGGCGGCCGGAACACCATGCTATTTTTATAGTTCTTGATCTGATGCCATTGCGAGGCCTGTTTTGCAGCAGCATGACCGCCTGATTGCGGCGATTGAAGCCATCTATGCCGCAGCGTCCGATCCCTCTCGCTGGCCCTCGACCCTCGAGATCGTCACGGAATGCTTCGACGATTTCGGGGCAATCCTTATTTATGGCCGCGATGACGGTAGTTTCGGCGTCATCGAATCTCCTTCACTGAGGGAAGTGAGCGCCGAATACGCCCAGAATTGGAGCGATCGCGATATCCGGGCAATCCGGGCGCGGGAGCGCGGCTATTTCTTCAAGCGGGATATCATTACGGATCGCGATCTTCTGACGCCTGAGGAAATGGAGACCGATCCGTTCTACAGCGACTTTCTGCGGCGGTATGGCTTGAAATATTTCGCCGCCGCGACCGTCTCTCCGGACCCTCATATTGAGGTCGCGTTGAGTGTGCAGCGCGCGATCGGCCGCCCTGAATACTCGGAAGACGAGTTGCACATACTGGAGCGGCTTGCCCCGCACGTGGAAACATCGCTGCGATTGAGCATTCATCTGATGGACTCCCAGGCCGTCAATGCCGGCATGGGTACTGCGATGGCCCGGATCGGAATCGGCGTGTTTGCGCTGGACGCGATGGGCCGCGTGGTGTCATCGAATGCGGCCTCTCAGGCGCTGCTCGGCGACGGATTGAATATCGTGAACGACCGCCTAGTGCTGGCAAATCCAGCCGCGAGCGGGGAGGCCGTGACCGCGATCCGGAATGCCCTCGACGGGAACCGGATTATCCTGTCGCAGGAAACCAAACCGATCCTGGTCCATCGGCAGCACGCCAGCCGGCCGCTGGCGCTGTATGTGCTGCCGATCCCGGCGAAGAATGTCGGCAACGGTTTTCTCACCCGTGCGCGGGCGATTGTGCTCTTGATGAATCCGACCGCCGACGGCATTCCCGATCCATCGCTGATCCGCGATGTTCTCGGTGTAACGCTGGGCGAGGCTCGCATTGCCGCACTGGTGGGTTCCGGATTATCGCCAAAAGACGCTGCGGAGCGGCTTGGAATTGCCGAAGAAACCGCGCGATCGGTCCTGAAGCGAGTTTTTTCCAAGGTGGGCGTGTCGCGCCAGAGCGAGCTTGCCGCCATGATGGCGCGGCTCGTCATCAAATAGCGCAGGCGGGTGCTTCGGGACCTGATGTTCGTCCTGAGCAATACCTCTTACGGCTTTGACCCATTTGGGGGATGTATCGCCCGGCGGCCGTATTACTGTGTGGCTATTCTGTGACCAACTCACACGCGCACACGATTGGGCAGGGCGATTAGAAACGGGCGATTAGTTTGAAGCCATAGGACATGATCGCCTCGCGGTGATTATTTTGGTGTTCGTGGCTCGGAATACTGAGGAACACCTCCATGGGCCGGCGCCAGCCGGCCTATTTCTTTTCCGGCATGCGGTCCCCCGCCACCTGAGCCGCCCTCCCGGGCGGGTGCTGCCGGTGTTGCGATGCCGGCGCTCTGATTGCCCTCGCTCCCGGCAAGGCCAAGCCGGAACAGCAAAAAACGCTGTTCTTTTAGGCACCGCAGGCCTTTTTCGTGTCGGATCGCGCTTTGTTCATCTTCCCTTCAGATGAAAAACGCATTTGTTTAAGCTGAGTTAGACCGGCTTAAAACCCGAACGGGCACCCGGCGAGGGGCGAAGGACGACATGCTCGATCTTGCGATTGTAGGCGGTGGCCCGGGTGGCCTGATGAGCGCCTGGTACCTCAAGAAGAAACTTGGGGCGCTTTGCCGCGTCACGATCTACGAGGCGTCCGATCGCGTCGGTGGGAAAATCCTGACCAAGAAATTCGATACCGCGCCGGCGATGTACGAAGCGGGCGTGGCCGAGATCTATGACTACTCGATGACGGGTCCTGATCCGCTGCGGGAGCTGATCCAGCATTTCGGCTTGCAGACCATCCCGATGGACGCCGAGCAGGTGCAGCTTGACGGAGAACTGCTGGACGATGTGCCCGGCATGCGGCGCAAGTACGGACCGCAGACCGCCAAGGCGATCGAGGATTTCCGCAAGCTCTGCACCAAAATGGTGTCACCGACGGAGTACTATGAGGGCGTCGGCGCCCACGACAACGAACATCCATGGGCCTACATCAGCGCCGAGGAACTGCTGGACCGTGAAGTCGCCGATCCGGTCGCCAAGCGCTTCCTGAAAGTGATGGCGCGGTCGGACATCGCCACCGAGCCGCACAACACCAACGGGCTCAATGCGCTGAAGAACTTCGTGATGGATGTGGACGGCTACATTGGCCTCTACTCGATCCAGAACGGCAACGAGCAACTCATCCACAGCCTGCGAAGTGAAATCGAGGCCGACATTCAGTTGAACCATCGAGTTCTCAAAGTCGGCAAGGCGGATTCCGGCCGCTACGCCATCAACATGATGAACGGCAAGGGGCCGATCACCAAGGAGCACGACCTCGTCGTGATGTGCCTGCCGCATTCGTGGCTGACCACCATGAACTGGGATGGCGAACTGCTGCGCCATTCGATGATCAAGCACATCGCTTACTTCGATCGTCCTGCGCACTACCTGCGCGTCTCGATCCTGTTCGATGAGCCGTTCTGGGGTGACAAGGTTCCGGGCGCGTGGTGGATGTCCGAGGCGTTCGGCGGCTGCTGCGTTTATGTCGAAGGCGCACGGCATGATGTCGGCCGACACGGCGTGCTGAACTGGCTGATTCCGGGCTCGGACGCGCTGGCGTTCGCCAATCTCAGCGACAAGGAACTGATCGACGCGGCGATCAAGTCGTTGCCGAAGTCGTTTGGCAATGCCCGCGCGCATTTCCTCGAAGGCAAGACCCACCGCTGGCTGTCGTCGGTGAACTGCATTCCGGGCGGATTGCCTGCGCGCGACGTGATGACCAACCATCACCCTGAGCCGACAGATCATCCCGGCTTTGTTGTGGTGGGTGATTATCTGTTCGACTCCACGCTGAATGGCCTGCTGGACTCGTCGGATGCGGCGACCGACATCATCCTCACGCAGATGATCAAGCTGCGTTATGAGCGCGGCGAGAGCGGCAACGTGCCGTCCGACAAGATCGATCGCGCCTATTTCGACAACTATCGCAACACCGGCCCTTACGGGGAGGTGTGGAACAAGTTCACCGATCCGGACTATCTGATGAACCTCATCAAGATCGTCTGGAACCGGGCCAAGGGCTACAAGCTGCTGGTCGCCGGTTCGGCGAGCGGTGAGCTGGTCGGTGCGCTGCGCGAACGCGGCATCGATGCCTGGGGTGTCGAGAACAACCGGTACATCCACGGCAAGACGCCGAAGGCGCTGCGCAAGTACAACAAGCTCGGCTCGCTCACCAAACTGCCGTTCAAGGCCGAAGAGTTCGATTTCGTTTTCGAGACCAGCCTCTGCCACGTCTCGCCGAAGCAGGTGACCCGTGCCGTCCGCGAACTCAATCGCGTGGTGAAGACTGGTTTCGTGTTCGGATCGATCACCAGCGACATGGCGCCGGCCCTGATCGACCGCTACGACCTGCTGCGCGGTGTCAAAAAACTGGGCACCTGGTGGGAATGGTCCGAACTATTCTTCGGCAACGGTTTCGACCTGTCCATGCATCGCCGCGATACCACCGACGCGGTTTGGGACGCGACGCTCGCGGCGAACAAGGGGCCGGGCGACTGGTACGCCGACGCCGACAGCCTGCGTTATTCGTTCTTTGACAAGATTGCCGACGACGACTAATCGCTTAAGGCGCACCGGTCGTCCGGCCGTTGCGGCGAGTGATTGCGGCCGTTTGGCCGCGCAGCGACGGTTTTAGATGGCAACGAGGCCGCCCACCCCGGATACCGAGGAGCCAGCGTCGGGCAAGCCGCTCGACGATGAAGCTGTGCGCCTTGCTGCGGCACAAGCCGATATTCCTGCGCCTCCCGAGCCGGACGATATCGACGACGATGATGACGACGACGATGAGGATCTCGTCGCCTATACCGCGAGCGAGGCCGCGGGCGCGTTCGCGACCCTGTGGCGATTCACCTGGCCGCACCTTCGCAATTACAAGACCTGGCTCAGCTTCGTCGCGATCGGCCTGTTTATCGAGACGTTGTTCAACGTCATCATGCCGCTCAGCCTGAAATTCCTGATCGACGACGCGCTCGGCGAGGAGGATTTCCAGGCGCTCTACACCATTCTGGGTGTGCTGGCTGCCGCGGGCATCATTACATCCATTGTCGCGGTCTGGTATGAGCGCTGGGATGCGCGGCTGGCGGCGGCGGTTATCTCCGACGTCCGCTCCCGGCTGTTCGAGCACGTCCAGAACCTGCCGGCGGCATTCTTCGGGCGCACCAAGCGCGGCGAGATCCTGTCGCGTTTTTCCGTCGACATGGCGGGCTATGAATCATCGGTCAAGCATTTCGCCAACAGCGCGATGCTGCCGTTCCTCGAGCTGATCGCCGGCATCGGCCTGATGATCTGGCTGAACTGGCAGCTTGCGGCGGTCGCGCTGCTGATCTTTCCGATCACGCTGATCGGCCCGCGCATCCTGACACCCAAGGCCGTTCAGGCGAACTACGAGCAGAAGGTCAACGAGTCGGCGATCCTCGGCGTGGTGCAGGAGAATGTCGCCGCGCAGATGGTGGTGAAGGCGTTCGGCCTGCAGCGCAAGGCGTTCGGCTGGTTCTCCTTCCGCAACAACGCGGCACGCCGCTCGATGGCGGATGCGACCTTTCTTTCGACCATGGTGGAACGCACCGTCACCGTGTCGGTGCTGCTGCTGCATCTGATCGTGCTGGCGATCGGCGCCTATCTCGCCACCATCGGCAAGATTTCCATCGGCACGTTCGTCACCTTCGAAAGCGCGTTCTGGGAAATTTCCTACAACATCGCGCATCTGATGCACTTCATTCCCGTCGCGATCCAGGCCGCCGCTGCTGTGCGCCACATGGAAGAATTGCTTGACGAGCCGACGCGCGGCGCCGACCGGCCCGGCGCGCCGGATCTGCCGCGCATTACCGACAACATCGCCTTCGATCGGGTGGTCTTCAAATACGAAGGCAGCGACAACGCGGTTCTGGACGGTCTCTCGCTAAAGCTCGGGGCAGGAAAGAACATCGCCATCGTCGGACCGAGCGGCTCGGGCAAGAGCACGCTGCTCAATCTGATCCTGCGCCTTTACGAGCCGAACGAGGGCAAGGTCACCATCGACGGCGTCGATGTCCGCAGGGTGACGCGCGACTCGCTGCGGAGGAGCATGGCGGTGGTGTTCCAAGAGAACATGCTGTTCAACATGTCGCTCCGCGAGAACATCCGTCTCGGCAAGGACGGCGCGACGGATGCCGAGGTCGTGGATGCGGCGAAGAAGGCCGAGATTCACCAATACATCATGACGCTGCCGCAGAAGTACGACACGGTGGTCGGCGAGCGTGGCGATACGCTGTCCGGCGGCCAGCGCCAGCGCATCGCGATTGCGCGCGCCATTGTCCGCAATCCGTCGGTGCTGCTGCTGGATGAGGCGACCTCGGCACTGGACCAGACCACGGAAGCGGCGATCAACCGCACGCTGCTCAAGGTCGCCAAGGGCCGCACCATGATCTTCTCGACCCATCGGCTGACGTCGGTGGTCGACATGGACGAAATCATTGTCATCAGCAACGGCAAGGCCATCGAACGCGGCCCGCACGCCGAGCTGCTCAAGGCTGACGGCATGTACCGGAAGCTCTGGGACGACCAGCTTCATCAGTCGCATCATCCGGCCGAGGATGACGACGACGATGATGATGATGATGATGATGACGAGTGATCGCGCGTTTTGCGGCTGATTGAAACATCGCGGCGCCCGCGATCTGCTCACTCACCCCGTTGGGGAGAGGGGTGGAGTGAGGGGCCCTCAGTCTATCGAGAGATTCTACGCCCTCACCCGACTTCGCTGTCGCGAAGTCGACCTCTCCCCACGGGAGAGGTGGGTTGAACGATAGGCAGGCTCATTCAATCTCAATTGAAATGTGAGATAAGTGTTACGGCTGCGCCGTCCGACGGACAGACAGCGTTTCGCGCGCATGACGCAATGCGCCGAGGCCTGCGCGATGCAGGAAGCGGACCCAGCGGCGGACATGCCACGGCAGTCCGGTATCGATGGAAATCGAACGCAGGTCGTACGCCTGGCGCTGTGACGAGGCGTCGTTCGCGCACTTTTCCGGATCGTTGTAGAATTGTGAAATCTTCGCCGCGCCCATGCCCTCGCTGGCAAGCCACGCCGGAATGTAGGCGTTGCACAGCCGCTGCACGTCCATGAATACTTTGCCGGTGCCGGTGCCGGCAGCAGGACAGGACGTACAGAAAGCGTCGCCGACGAGGACGATGCCGGCCTGCCGGTGTCCCTTGGTGATGTAGAGATCGGCGGGACGAATCTTGATGATGCCGTCGACCTTGAACTCGCCGGAGAGGGCGCGAAGGTTCGGCATCAGTTCGTGGATGGCCTGTTCCGGTGTCTGGCGCATGCGCCGCAGCCAGGGATCGTCCATGCCGCGATAGACCATGAGGTTGGCCCGCATGGCGGAGCCGATCGGGAACAGCGTCAGATAGGACATCTGCGCCGCCGAACTCTCGGTGAAATAGGTCAGTGCGGGAAATTCAAACGCGTCGCGGCCGACGGGTACGACGTTGAAGCCTACGGTGATGGAGTGGCACGGGCTGATGACCTCGCGCTCGATGCCGAGGGTGTGACGCAGGCCGATGTTCAGGCCGTTTGCCAGCACGATCAGCCGCGCGGAAATCTCTTCGCCGTTCGACAGCGTCAGCGTCTGCCGATCGGCGCTGGTTGCAACGGCGGTGACCTTGGCCTCGATGAAATCCACGCTGCCGGGAATCTGGCGGCGGACGGTGTTCACCAGGTCGTCGTAGATGATGCCGTGCTGATCGCTCGGCTTCTTGTCGAGCAGGCGTCCCAGCCGGGCGGTCCATGCGCTATGATCGAGCGTTGTAGCGGCAAGCACTGCATCCGCGATGCCAGTCTTGCGCAGCAGGTCGAGCTGATAGCCGCCGAGCTTTTCGCAGCGGAAGTCGGGTGGATAAATCTTGTGAGGATCGATCAGGATCGTGGAGATCCTGGCGCGGCCGAGCATCGCGGCTGCGGTCGATCCCGCGAGTCCGCCGCCAACGATGGCGATGTCCGTGTGCCGCATGTTTCGCCTCTTGTTCGAGCTACTTAGCACTACGGCTGCAAACTCGACTAAAGCTTGAACGAAACGTGGTGAACATCCGGTGAGGTTAATGCTGCGAAAACGCGAGTATTAACGATTAAAATGGTTGCGGCTTGCCTGCGGCGGGCCGCCGCAGCATTAATGGAACCGGGGGGTGGCTTTAGTTCTTGGATTGCAGTCGTGCACCCGCAATTTGGCACCGCGAGAATGCGGCCTGGACGCGCTTCGACGCAGGTTTGGCCTTCATGATTTCAATTACCGTCGCAAAGCCGGGCCAGAATATCAGCGCGCAGTGGGATGATCTTATCCGGCGTGCGCCCGGCAACGCATTCATGAATCCCGTCGCGTTGAAGGCGGCCTTCGACACCATGTTCGCTGCCGTCTATGTGCTGCTGGCCTGGGAGGAGGGCGTCGAGTCCGCGCGGCTCGTGGGTCTGTGGGCCCTGCAGCAGCGCAGCGTCATGATGTTCTGGCCGGCGATGCTCGAAGCCCGTCCTTACAACTATGCGTTCCTGTCGACGCCGGTGGTCGATCCTGCCTTTGCGGGCGAGGTGATCCCGGCGTTCTTTGCCGCAATCCGCAACCATCCCGCGCTGCCCAATGTGGTCAGCCTGAAGGAGATGGATGCCGACTCGCAGGCCTATGCGGCGATCCAGAAAACGATAGCGGAGGAACATCACGCGCATCTGACCTTGACCCGCACCTTGCGGCCGTCGGTGACGCGTGAGAAGGGCGTGAAGAATTCGGGCTCGACCCGCAAGAAGCTGCGGCAGGACTGGAACAGGCTCTCGGCTCTCGGCACGCTTGAAGTGGCCAATGAGCGCAACGTGGACGCGGCGAAAGCGGCCTACGAGCAGTTCCTCGGCCTGGAAAAGCGAAGCTGGAAGGGCGCCGAAGGCACCGCGATTCTTTGCAGCGAGCGGGACACGGCGTTTACCCGGCGGCTGATCGGGGACCTCGCGGCGGAGGGAAATGCTTCGGTGGCGCTGCTGCGGCTCGACGGCCGGGTCATTGCCGCCCAAGTGGTCATGTATTGCGGGCCAACGGCCTACACCTGGAAAATCGCGTTCGACGCGGAGTTTGCGAAGTATTCGCCGGGCGCGGTGCTGATCGACAAGCTGACCGAGCAGCTCTTCACCACGACGGACGTGCAGGCCATCGATTCGTGCTCGGCGGAGGGCAGCTTCATGGCCCAGCTCTGGACCGGCCGAAAAACCATGGTCGATATGGTGGTCGATGTCGGCTCGACTCGCTCGCTGGTGTTCGCCCTAGAGGCCGCCCGGCAGTACGGCTATGAGCGCCTGCGGGATCTGCGGGACTGGTTGCGGGCAACGTCCCTGATTCCGGCGAAGCGGCGGCTGGCTCCGACTCCATGAACCACGATGTCCGTAATTCCTTGTAAGCTATTGAAATAAAACTATATTAGACATCGGCAAGGGTGGGTCGTTGCCCATTCTGCCGGGCCGCGCCGGGCGTTTGCGATCTGCGCAGGTCTCCGGCGCAGCCGCGGAGGGAGGGTCCCACGGCGCAGAATCGGCCGGATTTCATGCGGCGGGGGATTCGCGCAAAGCGTCACAGTCGGCGGCCTCGGGGCGTCGCACGGTGCGCAAGAAGTGGCTCTGGCGCTTGCTCTTTTCGCATGTCGTTTGGTCTTGACTTGAGTGTGCATGGCTTATAAAACCCGCCCACTTCACGACAGGCGGTGAGCTTCCCTGCGTCGGAACGGATCACCTTTTCAGCCCCGCGCTTTATCCGGGATGAAACGGCACCAACCTCGACGAATGTCGCTCAAACGCTGTCGGCACTAGCCAGGCAATGCCAGGACATACTTGATCTCTCGGGCCACCGCGCTTTCGCGCACGCCTTAAAAGGTCAGTCTCGGATGCATGACCACAGTTTCGATTGTGGTCCTCTGTGGCGTTCAAGCGCTTTCCATTCGGACCCGAATGGATGGCGCCGTTTCGTTTTGCGCATGCTGAGTGCGCGGTGCGGATCGATGAACCCCGGTGTGGTGCCGGCGTGAAGCGGGTGGGGCAGTTGCTCCGAATGAATTTGCGAGGCCGATAAGGCTTCGCGCGAACAAGGGTGAAGGCGAACGATGCCGACGATCAACCAGCTGATCGCGAATCCACGCGAAGCGCAGAAGTCGCGCAAGAAGGTGCCAGCGCTGCAGCAGTCGCCGCAGAAGCGTGGCGTTTGCACGCGCGTCTATACGACGACTCCGAAGAAGCCGAACTCCGCGCTTCGTAAGGTCGCAAAGGTGCGCCTGACCAACGGCTTCGAGGTCATCGGCTACATTCCGGGTGAAGGCCACAACCTTCAGGAGCACTCGGTGGTCATGATCCGCGGCGGCCGCGTGAAGGACCTTCCCGGCGTGCGCTACCACATTCTCCGCGGCGTCCTCGATACGCAGGGCGTCAAGAACCGCAAGCAGCGCCGTTCGAAGTACGGCGCGAAGCGTCCGAAGTAAGCGGGAGCATTTTCGATGTCGCGTCGCCATTCGGCTGAAAAGCGTGAAGTGAACCCGGATCCGAAGTTCGGGAACATCATTGTCACCAAGTTCATGAATTCGATCATGTACGACGGCAAGAAGTCTGCCGCCGAAAACATCGTTTACGGTGCTTTCGACCTGATCGAGCAGAAGACCAAGCAGGGCCCGCTCACCGTGTTCGAGCAGGCGCTGGAAAACGTCATGCCGACCATCGAAGTGCGTTCGCGCCGCGTCGGTGGTGCGACCTACCAGGTGCCGGTCGAAGTGCGTTCGACCCGCCGTCAGGCGCTCGGCATCCGCTGGCTCATCACGGCTGCCCGTGGCCGCAACGAAAAGACGATGACTGAGCGGCTCTCCGCTGAGCTGCTCGATGCGTCGAACAATCGTGGCAACGCAGTCAAGAAGCGTGAAGACGTGCACAAGATGGCGGAAGCCAACCGTGCCTTCTCGCACTATCGCTGGTAACGGCGAAACGAACGGAAATTAAGGACAGCCGCTATGCCCCGCCAACATGCCATCGAGGACTACCGTAATTTCGGTATCATGGCGCACATCGACGCCGGTAAAACGACGACGACCGAGCGCATCCTCTATTATACCGGCAAGAGCCACAAGATCGGCGAAGTGCACGAAGGTGCCGCGACGATGGACTGGATGGAGCAGGAGCAGGAGCGTGGCATCACGATCACCTCGGCTGCGACCACCGCGTTCTGGAACGGCAAGCGCCTGAACATCATCGACACCCCCGGCCACGTCGACTTCACCATTGAAGTCGAGCGTTCGCTGCGCGTGCTCGACGGCGCCGTTTGCGTTCTCGACTCCAACCAGGGCGTCGAGCCGCAGACCGAAACCGTCTGGCGCCAGGGCGACAAGTACAAGGTTCCGCGCATCGTCTTCGCCAACAAGATGGATAAGACCGGCGCGGACTTCTACAAGTGCCTGCAGGACATCATCGATCGTCTCGGCGCGAAGCCGGTTGCGATCCAGCTTCCGATCGGCTCCGAAAACAATTTCGTGGGCATGGTCGATCTCGTGATCATGAAGGCCTACGTCTGGAACAACGAAGCGCTCGGCGCGAAGTTCGACGTTGTCGACGTTCCGGCCGATCTCGTCGACAAGGCGAAGGAATACCGCGAGAAGCTCGTCGAAGCCGCTGTTGAGCTCGATGACGACGCCATGGCTGCCTACCTCGACGGCAACGAGCCGGACGAGGCGACGCTGAAGAAGCTCATCCGCAAGGCGGTGCTGACCGGTGCGTTCTATCCGGTGCTGTGCGGTTCGGCCTTCAAGAACAAGGGCGTTCAGCCGCTGCTCGACGCCGTCGTTGAGTACCTCCCGTCGCCGGTCGACGTGCCTGCGATCAAGGGCACCGACGAGGACGGCAATGAGGTTCTCCGCAAGGCCGACGACAAGGAGCCGCTGGCTCTGCTCGCGTTCAAGATCATGGACGACCCGTTCGTCGGCACGATCACCTTCTGCCGCATCTATTCGGGCATCCTGATGAGCGGCACCGGCGTCGTGAACTCGACCCGCGAGAAGAAAGAGCGTATCGGCCGCATGCTCCTGATGCATGCGAACAACCGCGAAGACATCAAGGAAGCCTATGCCGGCGACATCGTCGCCCTGGCAGGCCTCAAGGAAGCTCGCACCGGCGACACGCTGTGCGACCCGGATCATCCGGTCATCCTTGAAAAGATGGAATTCCCGGAGCCGGTCATCGAAATCGCGATCGAGCCGAAGTCGAAGGCCGACCAGGAAAAGCTGGGCGTTGCGCTGGCGAAGCTCGCTGCGGAAGATCCGTCTTTCCGCGTGTCGACCGATCACGAGTCCGGCCAGACCATTCTGAAGGGCATGGGCGAACTCCATCTCGACATCAAGGTCGACATTCTCCGCCGCACCTACAAGGTCGACGCCAATATCGGCGCGCCGCAGGTTGCGTTCCGCGAGAAGATCACCAAGCCGGCCGAGGTCAAGTACACCCACAAGAAGCAGACCGGCGGTACGGGTCAGTTCGCCGAAGTGTCGCTTGTGGTCGAGCCGAACGAGCCGGGTGCCGGTTTCGTATTCGAATCGAAGATCGTCGGCGGCGCGGTGCCGAAGGAATACATCCCCGGCGTCGAAAAGGGCCTCAACAGCGTGATGGGGTCGGGCGTTGTCGCCGGCTTCCCGGTGGTTGACGTCAAGGTCCAGCTCGTGGACGGCAAGTACCACGATGTCGACTCGTCGGCTCTCGCCTTCGAAATCGCGTCGCGTGCTGCATTCCGCGAAGCGCTGCAGAAGGGCAAGTCGGTCCTCCTCGAGCCAATCATGAAGGTCGAGGTTGTGACCCCTGAGGATTACACGGGTTCGGTGATCGGCGATCTCAACTCTCGCCGTGGCCAGATCCAGGGTCAGGACATGCGCGGCAACGCCAACGTCATCAACGCGATGGTGCCGCTCATGAACATGTTCGGTTACGTGAACAACCTGCGCTCGATGAGCCAGGGTCGCGCGACCTTCACGATGCAATTCGATCACTACGCTGAAGCGCCGGCGAACGTGTCGGCAGAAGTCCAGAAAAAGTTTGCTTGATTTCTTTGACGCGAGTCAAAGTTGAACGGAGAACGTCATGGCTAAAGAGAAATTCGAACGTAAGAAACCCCACTGCAACATCGGCACCATCGGTCACGTCGACCATGGCAAGACGTCGCTGACCGCGGCGATTACGAAGGTTTTGGCCGAAGCAGGCGGCGCGACGTTCACCGCTTACGACCAGATCGACAAGGCGCCCGAAGAAAAGGCTCGCGGCATCACCATCTCGACCGCTCACGTCGAGTATGAGACCCCGAACCGCCACTACGCGCACGTCGACTGCCCCGGCCACGCCGACTACGTGAAGAACATGATCACCGGCGCTGCCCAGATGGACGGCGCGATCCTGGTCGTGTCCGCTGCCGACGGCCCGATGCCGCAGACCCGCGAGCACATCCTGCTCGCCCGCCAGGTCGGCGTTCCTGCGCTCGTCGTGTTCCTCAACAAGTGCGACATGGTCGACGATCCGGAGCTCCTCGAGCTCGTGGAAATGGAAGTCCGTGAACTGCTCTCGAAGTACAACTTCCCGGGCGATGACATTCCGATCGTTCGCGGTTCGGCGCTCGCCGCTCTCGAGAACAAGGATCCGAAGCTCGGCCACGACGCCGTTCTCGAGCTGATGAAGGCCGTTGACGCCTACATCCCGCAGCCGGAGCGTCCGATCGACCAGCCGTTCCTGATGCCGGTCGAAGACGTGTTCTCGATCTCTGGCCGCGGCACCGTCGTCACCGGCCGTGTCGAGCGCGGCATCGTCAAGGTCGGCGAGGAAATCGAAATCGTCGGTCTGAAGGCCACCCAGAAGACCACCGTCACCGGCGTCGAAATGTTCCGCAAGCTGCTCGATCAGGGCCAGGCTGGCGACAACATCGGTGCGCTGCTCCGCGGCACCAAGCGCGAAGAAGTCGAGCGCGGCCAGGTTCTCTGCAAGCCGGGTTCGGTCAAGCCGCATACCAAGTTCAAGGCTGAGGCTTACATCCTCACCAAGGAAGAGGGCGGACGTCACACCCCGTTCTTCACCAACTACCGTCCGCAGTTCTACTTCCGCACGACCGACGTGACGGGCGTGGTTCACCTGCCGGAAGGTACCGAAATGGTGATGCCGGGCGACAACATTGCGATGGAAGTGCACCTGATCGTGCCGATCGCGATGGAAGAAAAGCTTCGCTTCGCTATCCGCGAAGGCGGCCGCACCGTCGGTGCAGGCGTCGTCGCAAGCATCATCGAGTAAAGACGCGAATAGAGGGTAGCGAGTGGGAAACCGCTCGCTACTCACCACTCACTACTCGCTCTTAGAGAAAGACAAACGGCAATGAACGGCCAGAATATTCGCATTCGTCTCAAGGCGTTCGACCATCGGATTCTCGATACGTCGACCCGCGAGATCGTGAACACGGCAAAACGTACCGGTGCTCAGGTTCGCGGACCCATTCCGCTGCCGACGCGCATCGAGAAGTTCACCGTCAACCGTTCGCCGCACGTCGACAAGAAGAGCCGCGAGCAGTTCGAGATGCGCACTCACAAGCGTCTTCTCGATATCGTCGATCCGACCCCGCAGACCGTGGACGCGCTGATGAAGCTCGACCTGGCCGCCGGTGTCGACGTCGAGATCAAGCTGTAAGATTTTTGTTAAGTCCGCAGGTCGCGGACAGAAAGAACAGGAAGCACGCCGATGCGCTCCGGAGTGATCGCACAAAAGGTCGGGATGACGCGGGTCTTTACGGAGACCGGTGAACATATCCCTGTGACCGTGCTGAAGTTGGGCAATTGCCAGGTTGTTGGCCATCGCACCACTGACAAGAACGGTTATGTCGCTTTGCAGCTCGGTTCGGGCTCGCGCAAAAGCGTCTATCTGCCGAAGGCTGAGCGCGGCCAGTTCGCCGTCGCCAAGGTCGAGCCGAAGCGCAAGGTCGCGGAATTCCGCGTCTCGGAAGATTCGCTGATCCCGGTCGGCGCTGAAATCCAGGCGGACCATTTCGTCGTCGGCCAGTTCGTCGACGTGACGGGCACCTCGGTCGGTAAGGGCTTCGCGGGCGGCATGAAGCGCTGGAATTTCGGCGGCTTGCGCGCAACCCACGGCGTCTCGGTCTCGCACCGTTCGATCGGTTCGACCGGCGGCCGTCAGGATCCCGGCAAGACCTTCAAGAACAAGAAGATGCCCGGCCACATGGGCGTCGATCGCATCACCACGCTGAACCTGCGCGTTGTCCAGACGGACGTTGCGCGCGGTCTGATCCTCGTCGAAGGCGCCGTTCCCGGCTCCAAGGGCGGATGGATCACGATGCGCGATGCGGTGAAGAAGCCGCTTCCGAAGGAAGCTGCGAAGCCCGGCAAGTTCAAGCTGGCTGGCGGAACCGATGCTGCTCCCGAAGCGGCTCCGGCTGAGGAGGGCGCGTGATGGAATTGAAGGTCACAACCCTTGAAGGTAAAGCCGCTGGTTCGGTGCAGCTGTCGGACGCGATCTTCGGCCTTGAGCCGCGCAAGGATCTGATCCAGCGCGTCGTCAACTGGCAGCTCGCCAAGCGTCAGGCCGGCACGCACAAGGCCAAGGGCCGTGCGGAAGTCTGGCGCACCGGCAAGAAGATGTACAAGCAGAAGGGCACCGGCGGTGCTCGTCACGGTTCGGCTCGCGTTCCGCAGTTCCGCGGCGGTGGGCGTGCATTCGGTCCGGTCGTTCGCTCCCATGCGCACGATCTGCCGAAGAAGGTTCGCGCGCTCGGCCTGAAGCACGCCCTGTCGGCGAAGGCTCAGGACGGCGGTCTGATCGTGATCGAGAATGCCGATCTGAAGGACGCCAAGACCAAGGCGCTGCTCGGACACTTCTCGGGCCTGGAGATCACCAATGCGCTGATCATCGACGGCGCGGAAGTGAACACCGGTTTCGCGCAGGCTGCGCGCAACATTCCGCACATCGACGTGCTGCCGATCCAGGGCATCAACGTCTATGACATTCTGCGCCGTCAGAAGCTCGTTCTGACCAAGGCCGCTCTCGATGCGTTGGAGGCGCGCTTCAAATGAAGACTCAGGATGCGCGTCATTACGACATCATCGTTGCGCCGGTCGTGACCGAAAAGGCGACCGTGGCCTCCGAGCACAACAAGGTTGTGTTCAAGGTCGCGTCGAAGGCGACCAAGCCGCAGATCAAGGACGCGATTGAGAAGCTGTTCGACGTCAAGGTGAAGAGCGTCAACACGCTGGTTCGCAAGGGCAAGACGAAGGTCTTCCGCGGCCAGTTCGGTTCTCAGTCGGATACCAAGCGCGCTGTTGTGACCCTCGAAGAAGGTCACCGCATCGACGTGACCACCGGGCTGTAAGGCGAACGACGATGGCATTGAAAACATTCAACCCCACGACGCCAGGCCAGCGCCAGCTGGTGATGGTCGATCGTTCGGCGCTCTACAAGGGCAAGCCCGTCAAGGCTTTGACCGAAGGCAAGCACTCGTCCGGCGGACGCGGCAATACCGGCCGTATCACCGTGCGTTTCCGCGGCGGCGGCCACAAGCAGGCTTATCGCATCGTCGACTTCAAGCGTAAGAAGGTCGACGTGCCGGCCAAGGTCGAGCGCCTCGAGTACGATCCGAACCGCACCGCGTTCATCGCGCTGATCAAGTACGCCGATGGCGAGCAGGCTTATATCCTGGCGCCGCAGCGTCTGGCCGTTGGCGACACCGTCATCGCCGGCAGCTATGTCGACGTGAAGCCGGGCAACGTCATGCCGCTCGGCAACATGCCGGTCGGCACCATCGTGCACAACGTCGAGCTGAAGATCGGGAAGGGCGGCCAGATCGCCCGTTCCGCGGGCACCTACGCCCAGATCGTCGGCCGCGACCATGACTTCGTGATCCTGCGTCTGAACTCGGGCGAACAGCGCCTGGTTCATGGCCGCTGCATCGCCACCATCGGTGCTGTGTCGAACCCGGATCACATGAATATCTCGATCGGCAAGGCCGGTCGTACCCGCTGGATGGGCCGTCGTCCGCATAACCGCGGCGTCGTCATGAACCCCGTCGACCATCCGCACGGCGGCGGTGAAGGCCGCACTTCGGGCGGCCGTCACCCGGTTACTCCGTGGGGCAAGCCGACCAAGGGTAAGAAGACGCGTTCAAACAAGTCGACCAACAAGTTCATTCTCATCAGCCGCCACAAGCGGAAGAAGAAGTAAGGATCGCCGGACATGGTTCGTTCAGTCTGGAAAGGCCCGTTCGTTGAAGGCTCTCTGCTCAAGAAGGCAGATGCCGCGCGTTCGTCCGGCCGTCACGACGTTATCAAGATCTGGAGCCGCCGCTCGACGATCCTCCCGCAGTTCGTGGGACTCACCTTCGGCGTCTACAACGGTCAGAAGCATGTTCCGGTCGCAGTGAACGAGGAAATGGTCGGTCACAAGTTCGGCGAGTTCTCGCCGACGCGGACCTTCCACGGCCATTCGGGCGACAAGAAAGCCAAGAAGTAAGGGCTTGAGGACTTAGTCATGAGCAAACCAAAGCGCGAACGGGTTCTCCCGGACAACGAGGCAAAGGCGGTAGCCCGCATGCTTCGCGTCAGCCCGCAGAAGCTGAACCTTGTTGCGCAGCTGATCCGCGGCAAGAAGGCATCCTCTGCGCTCGCCGACCTGCAGTTCTCGCGCAAGCGGATCGCCGGCGACGTCAAGAAGTGCCTGGAGTCCGCGATTGCGAACGCCGAGAACAACCATGACCTCGATGTCGACGCTCTGGTCGTCGCAGAGGCGCATGTTGGCAACGGCATCGTGATGAAGCGTTTCGCACCGCGCGGCCGTGGCCGTTCGGGTCGTGTTTTTAAGCCGTTCTCGCAGCTGACGATCGTCGTTCGTCAGGTCGAGGCCGAGGCGAGCGCCTAAGGGCGGGAGAGAACGATGGGTCAGAAGATTAATCCAATCGGGCTGCGTCTGGGCATCAACCGGACCTGGGATTCCCGTTGGTTCGCCGGCAAGAACGAGTATGCGAAGCTCCTCCACGAGGACATCCGCATCCGTGAAATGCTGATGAAGGAACTGAAGCAGGCTGCCGTCGCGCGCATCGTGATCGAGCGTCCGCACAAGAAGTGCCGCGTGTCGATCCACTCGGCGCGTCCGGGCGTCGTGATCGGCAAGAAGGGCGCCGACATCGACAAGCTGAAGAAGAAGGTCGCCGAGATCACCGACTCCGACGTCGTGATCAACATCATCGAAATCCGCAAGCCGGAACTCGATGCGACCCTGGTCGCCGAATCGATCGCTCAGCAGCTTGAGCGCCGTGTTGCGTTCCGCCGCGCCATGAAGCGCGCCGTTCAGTCGGCGATGCGTCTGGGCGCCGAAGGCATCCGCATCAACTGCTCGGGCCGTCTCGGCGGCGCCGAAATCGCGCGCATGGAATGGTATCGTGAAGGCCGCGTGCCGCTGCACACGCTGCGCGCCGATGTGGACTACGGTGTTGCCACCGCGTTCACGACGTTCGGCACCTGCGGCGTGAAGGTCTGGATCTTCAAGGGCGAAATCCTTGAGCACGATCCGATGGCCCAGGACAAGAAGATGGCCGAAGGCGACAGCGGACGTCCGTCACGTCGCGATGCAGCCTGATTGAAATTCGAAGAAGGTTTGAGGGCGTAAAGCCATGATGCAACCAAAGAAGACGAAGTTCCGGAAGGCGCATAAGGGCCGTATCCACGGCGTCGCCTCGTCGGGCGCGACGTTGGCCTTTGGCCAGTTCGGCCTGAAGGCGATGGCGCCAGAGCGCATCACGGCGCGTCAGATCGAAGCCGCGCGCCGCGCGCTGACCCGTCACATGAAGCGTGCCGGCCGCGTCTGGATCCGCGTGTTCCCGGATCTGCCGGTGTCGAAGAAGCCCGCCGAAGTGCGAATGGGCTCGGGCAAGGGTACGCCTGAGTTGTGGGTTGCCCGCGTCAAGCCCGGCCGTCTCATTTTCGAGATCGACGGCGTGACCCAGCAGACCGCGAAGGAAGCGCTGTCGCTCGCCGCCGCCAAACTGCCGATCAAGACGCGCTTCGTTGCGCGCATCGCGGAGTAAGGAACCATGGCCGAACTCAAAGTCGAAGATATCCGCGCGATGAGCCCCGATCAGATGGACGAAGCCGTCCTCAATCTGAAGAAGGAGCGGTTCAACCTGCGCTTCCAGCGCGCCACCGGGCAGCTCGAGAACACCTCGCGCCTGCGTGAAGCTCGCCGCGATATCGCACGCATCAAGACCATCGCCGCGCAGAAGCGCGACGGCAAGAAGTAAGGGGCGAAAGATGCCGAAGCGTACTCTCCAGGGCGTCGTCGTCAGCGACAAGCAGGACAAGACCATTGTCGTGCGTGTCGACCGCCGCTTCACCCACCCGATCTACAAGAAGACCATTCGCCGGTCCAAGAACTACCATGCGCATGACGAGAACAACCAGTTCAAGGCAGGCGACACGGTCTGGATCGAAGAAAGCAAACCACTCTCGAAATTGAAGCGCTGGACGGTTGTTCAGAGCGACAAGAAAACAGCTTAAGCGCAACTTCGCGCATCAGAAAGAGGACGAGGTGCATCAATGATTCAGATGCAGACCAACCTCGACGTGGCCGATAATTCCGGCGCGCGCCGTGTCATGTGCATCAAGGTTCTTGGAGGCTCCAAGCGCCGCTATGCAACGGTGGGCGACATCATTGTCGTCTCGATCAAGGAAGCCATTCCGCGTGGAAAGGTGAAGAAGGGCGACGTGATGAAGGCCGTCGTCGTTCGCGTTGCGAAGGATATTCGCCGCGCTGACGGCTCCGTCATCCGTTTCGACCGCAACGCGGCTGTGTTGATCAACAACCAGTCCGAGCCGGTCGGCACCCGTATCTTCGGGCCGGTGCCGCGCGAGCTGCGCGCCAAGAACCACATGAAGATCATCTCGCTTGCGCCGGAGGTGCTGTAATGGCTGCCAAGATCCGCAAGGGTGACAAGGTCATCGTTCTGAACGGCCGCGACAAGGGCCGGACCGGCGAAGTGTTCGAGGTGCGTCCGTCGGACAACGTCGCGCTGGTGCGCGGCGTGAACCTGGTGAAGCGTCACCAGAAGCAGACGCAGGCACAGGAAGGCGGCATTATCTCGAAGGAAGCCCCGATCCACCTGTCGAACATTGCGCTCGTCGGCAAGGACGGCAAGCCGACCCGCGTCGGCTTCAAGATCCAGAAGGACGGCACCAAGGTGCGCATCGAGAAGCGCTCGGGAGCAGAGATCAATGGCTGAGACCGCATACGTTCCGCGCCTGCGCGCGCAATTCGACAAGGAAATCCGCGGCAAGCTGGTTGAGCAGTTCGGTTACACGAACGCTCTGCAGGTGCCGGTGCTCGAGAAGGTCGTGCTCAACATGGGCATCGGCGAAGCCGTCAATGACCGCAAGAAGGTCGAGCTGGCTGCTGCCGATCTCGCGCTGATCGCCGGCCAGAAGCCGGTCGTCACGCATTCGCGCAAGGCGATCGCGACCTTCAAGCTGCGTGAAGGCCAGGCCATCGGCGCCAAGGTGACGCTGCGCAAGTCCAAGATGTACGACTTCGTCGACCGTCTTGTGAATATCGCGCTGCCTCGCGTCCGCGACTTCCGCGGCCTCAATCCGAAGAGCTTCGACGGCATGGGCAATTACTCGCTCGGCCTCAAGGAGCATCTGGTGTTCCCGGAAATCGACTACGACAAGTCGGGCGAGACCTGGGGCATGGACATTACGATCTGCACCACCGCGACCACGGATGACGAGGCGCGCGCGTTGCTGATCGCATTCAATTTTCCGTTCCGGCAGTGAGACACTGAACTAGTCAGCGTCTCAAACGCGGAAAGGTATGGAGACTACTCGTATGGCGAAGAAAAGTTCAGTCGAGAAGAATAACCGGCGTCAGAAGATGACGAAGAACGCTGCTGCCAAGCGCGCTCGCTTGAAGGCGATCATCGCCGACAAGAACAAGCCGATGGAAGAGCGTTTCGCGGCGACGATCAAGCTTGCCGAGATGCCGCGCAATTCGTCGGCGACCCGCGTTCATAACCGCTGCGAAATCAGCGGCCGGCCTCACGCGGTCTATCGCAAGACCAAGATGAGCCGCATCGCGATCCGTGATTATGGCTCGAAGGGCCTGATCCCGGGCCTCGTGAAGTCAAGCTGGTAAGGGGAGGGTCGGACATGTCTACGCACGATCCCATCAGCGATCTCATCACCCGCATCCGCAACGCGCAGATGCGCAACAAGTCCAAGGTTTCGACCCCGGGCTCGAAGATGCGCGCCAACGTTCTCGAAGTGCTGAAGACCGAGGGTTACATCCGCGGCTACGCAGCGGTCGAGCATGCCGGCGGCCACAACGAGCTGGAAATCGAACTGAAGTATTTCGACGGCGAGCCGGTCATCAAGGAGATCGAGCGCGTGTCGAAGCCGGGTCGCCGGGTCTACGCGTCGGTGAAGAACCTGCCGCGCGTTCGCAACGGCCTTGGCATCTCGGTTCTGTCGACGCCGAAGGGAATCATGGCTGACCACGACGCGCGTGACGCGAACGTGGGCGGCGAAGTTCTCTTCACGGTGTTCTAAGGAAGGAAGATCAATGTCACGCGTAGGCAAAAAGCCCGTCGCGATCGCCTCCGGCGTCACCGCGAACATCGAAGGCCAGACCGTCAAGATGAAGGGCCCGAAGGGCGCGCTTCAGTTTGTCGTGCATGACGACGTTTCGGTCGAGATGAAGGACGGCGCGATCACCGTTGCGCCGCGCTTCGAGACCAAGCGCGCGCGTTCGCTGTACGGCACCGCTCGCGCCCAGATCGCGAATCTGGTCGAAGGCGTCACCAAGGGCTTCGAGAAGAAGCTGGAAATCACCGGCGTCGGTTACCGCGCCGCGTTGCAGGGCAAGAACCTGCAGCTCGCGCTCGGCTACAGCCACGACGTGATCTATCCGATCCCGGAAGGGATCACGATCACCGTGCCGAAGCCGACCGAAATCACCATCGTCGGCAACGACAGCCAGCGCGTCGGCCAGGTCGCCGCCGAGATCCGCAGCTATCGTCCGCCGGAGCCCTACAAGGGCAAGGGCGTGAAGTACGCCAACGAATTTATCTTCCGCAAGGAAGGCAAGAAGAAGTAACGGAGCCGGTCATGTCGAAACTCAAGGTCACGAATGCCCGGCGCAAGCAGCGCGTACGTCTTGCGCTGCGCCGGACGGCGAACGGGCGTCCGCGCCTGTCGGTGTTCCGCTCGTCGAAGCACATCTACGCTCAGGTCATCGACGACCTGAAGGGCGAGACGCTGGCTTCGGCCTCGTCGCTGGAAAAGACGATGCGCGATGCCGGCAAGACCGGCGCGAACATCGATGCAGCGAAGGCCGTCGGCAAGCTGCTTGCCGAGCGCGCCGTGAAGAATGGCGTCAAGGAAGTGGTTTTCGACCGTGGTGGCTATCTCTACCACGGCCGCGTCAAGGCGCTCGGCGAAGCCGCGCGCGAGAGCGGTTTGAGCTTCTAAGCTCAACCTTTGAAATTGGTTTGAACGGACACAAGGTCAGAGGCGAGAGCCTCACAAGGATTGGAAAACACCATGGCAGGTGAACGCGAACGCGGTGGACGCGAGCGGGGCGGTCGGGATCGGGAAGAGCGCGACAGCGAGTTCGTCGACAAGCTCGTCCACATCAATCGTGTGGCGAAGGTCGTCAAGGGTGGCAAGCGCTTCGGTTTCGCGGCTCTGGTCGTCATCGGCGATCAGAAGGGCCGGGTCGGGTTCGGCCACGGCAAGGCGCGCGAAGTGCCTGAAGCGATCCGCAAGGCTACCGAGTCCGCCAAGCGCAACCTGACGCGCGTCGCTCTGCGCGAAGGCCGCACCCTGCATCACGATATTGCTGGCCGTCACGGCGCCGGCCGCGTCTATCTGCGCGCCGCTCCTGCCGGTACCGGCATCATCGCAGGCGGCCCGATGCGCGCCGTGTTCGAGACGCTCGGCATCCAGGACGTGGTGGCGAAGTCGATCGGCTCATCGAACCCCTACAACATGGTTCGCGCGACGTTCGATGCGCTCAAGCACCAGGATTCGCCGCGCTCGGTTGCAAACCGCCGCAACATCAAGGTTTCCACGTTGCAGTCCCGCCGCGTCGGCGGCGACGCGGAAGCTGTCGCGGAATAACTAGGGCATGATCCGGAAAAGTGGTCTTCCGGTTTTCCGATAAGATCATGCCAGTCTGAAAAGACGTTTTGGAGTTAGGACAATGGCCAAGGCCGCAACGAAAACCATCAAGGTCGAGCAGACGGGTAGCCCGATCCGCCGTCAGGCCGCGCAGCGTGCGACGCTGATCGGTCTGCGTCTCAACAAGATCGGCCGTGTCGCTGAGTTGCAGGACTCGCCTGCGGTTCGCGGCATGATCGACCGGGTCAAGCACCTCGTTCGCGTCGTCGACGAGAAGTAAGGAAGCAAGCGATGAAGCTCAATGAGATCGCCGACAACAGCGGCTCGCGCAAGAAGCGCATGCGCGTTGGCCGTGGCATTGGCTCCGGCAAGGGTAAGCAGGCAGGCCGCGGCGGCAAGGGCCAGACCGCGCGTTCGGGCGTGCGCATCAAGGGCTTCGAGGGCGGCCAGATGCCGCTGCATCGTCGCCTGCCGAAGCGCGGCTTCAACAACATCTTCCGGCTCGACCTGACCGAGGTCAATCTCGACCGTCTTCAGGAAGCCATCGATGCCAAGAAGCTCGATGCGAGCGCAACCGTCAATGCGGAGGCGCTGGTGAAGTCCGGACTGCTGCGCCGTTCGAAGGACGGCGTGCGGCTGCTCGGCCGGGGCGAACTGAAGGCCAAGCTCAACGTCGAAGTGCACGGCGCGACCAAGTCCGCGATCGAGGCAGTCGAGAAGGCCGGCGGTACGGTGAAGATCCTGGCGCCGGCGAAGGACGCAGCCGCGCAGAAGGCTGCTGCCAAGAAGCCGAACAGGAAGGCTTCGTAAGGTTCGGCCGATCCCGCCTTTGTGACCGGCACCTGCGGCAAGGCTTCCTATATGGTCTTGCGAAGTCTTTAAAATCGCAGGTGGCGGGTCCATTAAGGCTCGGTACTGACGAATAGAAGGATCGGAGCCTCGGATGGCCTCTGCAGCGGAACAACTGGCGGCAAACCTCAACTTCTCGGCATTCGCCAAGGCTGACGAACTCAAGAAGCGCATCTGGTTCACACTGGGTGCGCTGCTTGTTTATCGGCTGGGCACTTACATTCCGCTGCCGGGCATCGATCCCAACATATGGGAGCAGGTGTTCAAGTCGCAGGCCGGCGGCATTCTCGGCATGTTCAACATGTTCGCCGGCGGCGGCATCCACCGTATGGCGATCTTCGCGCTGAACATCATGCCGTACATCTCGGCATCGATCATTCTTCAGCTGCTGACCACGGTGTCGCCTCAGCTCGAAGCCCTCAAGAAAGAGGGCGAGTCGGGCCGCAAGATCATCAATCAGTACACCCGCTATCTGACCGTCGTGCTCGCGACGTTCCAGGCCTACGGCATCGCCGTCGGACTTGAGGGAGCGGGCAACGTCGTTTCCGATCCCGGCATGTTCTTCCGCATCTCGACGGTGATCACGCTGACCGGCGGCACCATGTTCCTTATGTGGATCGGCGAGCAGATCACCTCGCGCGGCATCGGCAACGGCATCTCGCTGATCATCATGGCCGGCATCGTCGCCGAACTGCCGTCGGCAATCGCCGGCACCCTCGAGCTTGGCCGTCAGGGTGCGCTGTCCACGTTCCTGATTCTTGCAATCATCATCATGGCCGTCGCGGTCATCATGCTGATCGTGTTCGTCGAGCGTGCGCAGCGCCGCCTGCTGATCCAGTATCCGAAGCGCCAGGTCGGCAACAAGATGTTCGAGGGCCAGTCCTCGCATCTGCCGCTCAAGCTCAACACCGCGGGCGTGATTCCGCCGATCTTCGCGTCGTCGCTGCTGTTGCTGCCGACCACGATCGCGAGCTTCAACGCCGGGAAGGGACCTGAGTGGTTTCAGTGGCTGACCACACAGCTCAGCCACGGCCGTCCGCTGTTCCTCGTTCTCTATCTCGGCATGATCGTGTTCTTCGCGTTCTTCTACACGGCGATCGTGTTCAACCCGACCGAGACCGCCGACAATCTCAAGAAGCATGGCGGCTTCATTCCGGGCATCCGTCCAGGCGAACGCACCGCCGAGTACATCGACTACGTGCTGTCACGCATCACCGTGATCGGCGCGATCTATCTGGCGGTCGTCTGTCTGATCCCGGAAATTCTTATTTCTTACGCGTCGGTGCCGTTCTATCTCGGCGGTACGTCGCTGCTGATCGTCGTCAGTGTGACGATGGATACGGTCGCCCAGGTGCAGGGCTATCTGCTCGCGCACCAGTACGAAGGGCTGATCCGTAAATCGAAACTAAGGGGCCGCCGTAAATGAGGTTGATTCTTCTCGGGCCGCCGGGGGCGGGCAAGGGAACGCAGGCGCAACGACTGGTTCACAAGCACGGCATCGTTCAGCTCTCCACCGGAGAGATGTTGCGTGCCGCTGTGGCAGCCGGAACGCCGATCGGCCTCAAGGCGAAGGACATCATGGCCAGCGGCGCGCTGGTGCCTGATGACGTCGTGGTCGGGATTATCGCCGACCGCATCGAGGAGCCGGACGCGAAGAAGGGCTTCATCCTCGACGGCTTTCCACGCAC
Organism: Afipia sp. OHSU_II-C1; assembly: GCF_000497575.1. Lineage (GTDB taxonomy): Bacteria > Pseudomonadota > Alphaproteobacteria > Rhizobiales > Xanthobacteraceae > Afipia. The sequence continues at coordinate 55,035 of NZ_APJI01000011.1, read as the reverse complement.
CGTGCCGCAGGCGCAGGCGCTGGACGAACTGCTCAAGAAGAAGCACCTCAAGCTCGACGCGGTTGTCGAACTGCGCGTCAACGAGAGTGCGTTGCTCGAGCGGGTCGAAACCCGTGTCGCGCAGATGCGCGAGCGTGGCGAAGAGGTCCGTATCGACGATACGCCGGAGGTGCTCTCGAAGCGCCTCGCCAGCTATCGCGCCCAGACCGAGCCGCTGGTTCACTACTACTCGGAGAAGCGCAAGCTCATCACCGTCGACGGCATGATGACCATCGAGCAGGTGACCTCGGCGATCAACCGGGTTCTGGCCGCGCTGGAAGCCGATTCGGTGGCCAAGGCGGAGAAGAAGGCCGCGACCCGGAAGTCCTCCAAGACCGGGAAGACGGGCGGCAAGGCCAAGGGCGCCAAAAAGGCGGTCAAAAAGGCTGCCAAGAAAGTCGCCAAGGCACCCGCCAAAAAGGCCAAAAAAGCCGCCAAATCGGCGGGGAAGGCCTCCAAAGGCGGGAAAAAGACCGCCGCCAGGACCAAAAGCCGGTCCGGCGGAACCAAGGCGGCGAAGGCCCGAAAGACAACCCCGAAAGTGGCCAAAAAGGCCACGAAAAAGAGCGCCAAAGCCGCCAAGCGGTTGACGAAACGCCGCTAAATACATTAATAAGCCCGCATCCAGTCGGATAGTTCAGACGATGCCGGGCCCCGAAAGAAAAGTGGGGAGGGCGTCGTGTTTGCGTTTGTGAACACCCGCCCGACGCCAGAGACCTAACAACGACAAGCTGTCCGGAGCGGATGGCGACAGGAGCGAAGACCGTGGCCCGTATTGCAGGCGTCAACATTCCGACCAACAAGCGCGTTCTGATCGCGCTTCAGTACATTCATGGCATCGGCCAGAAGAACGCCGCGACCATCGTGGAGCAGCTCAAGATTCCGGCTGATCGCCGCGTCTCGCAGCTCACCGACGCGGAAGTTCTGCAGATCCGCGAAATGATCGACCGCGACTTCCTGGTCGAGGGCGACCTGCGCCGCGAAGTCGGCATGAACATCAAGCGCCTGATGGACCTCGGCTGCTACCGTGGCCTGCGTCATCGCCGCGGCCTTCCGGTGCGCGGTCAGCGGACCCACACCAATGCGCGCACGCGCAAGGGTCCGGCCAAGGCCATCGCCGGCAAGAAGAAGTAATTTCGTTTCGACCACTGAACTGATCCGGCTCGCGAGGGCCGGATGATCACCTGAAATTCCCCAGCGTCTGGAATCACGGACGCGCTTGAAGGAAGAGAAGAGACCAAATGGCTAAAGATGCTACCCGCGTACGTCGCCGTGAACGCAAGAACATCGCATCCGGCATCGCGCACGTAAATTCGTCGTTCAACAACACCACCATCACCATCACCGACGCGCAGGGCAACACCATTGCCTGGTCGTCGGCTGGAACGATGGGCTTCAAGGGATCGCGCAAGTCGACTCCGTACGCGGCTCAGGTTGCCGCCGAAGACGTGTCGAAGAAGGCGCAGGAACACGGCATGCGCACGCTGGAAGTCGAAGTCGCGGGTCCGGGTTCGGGCCGTGAATCGGCTCTGCGCGCATTGCAGGCCGCGGGCTTCACCGTCACCTCGATCCGTGACGTGACCACGATCCCGCACAACGGTTGCCGTCCGCGCAAGCGCCGGCGCGTCTGATTGTTTGGACTGCCGCGGGCGATATGCGCCCGCGTTGTTTTTGAGATGCGATGACGCGGCCATTGTTTAAGAACGGTGCCCGCGCCGCCAGACCTCCAACGCCAGTGATTTTGATGGCATGGGTGAACAAGTGACGATCCAGAAAAATTGGCAAGAACTCATTCGTCCGAACAAGCTCAACGTGACGCCTGGTTCGGATCCGACCCGTTTCGCAACCGTCGTCGCAGAGCCGCTCGAGCGCGGCTTCGGCCAGACCCTCGGCAACGCGCTGCGCCGCGTGCTGCTGTCATCGCTGCAGGGCGCTGCCGTGCAGTCGGTCCACATCGACGGCGTGCTGCATGAATTCTCCTCGATTGCCGGCGTGCGCGAGGACGTGACCGACATCGTGCTGAACGTGAAGGATATCTCGATCAAGATGCAGGGCGAAGGCCCGAAGCGCATGGTCGTGAAGAAGTCGGGTCCGGGCGTCGTCACCGCCGGTGACATCCAGACCGTCGGCGATGTCCTCGTTCTGAACCCCGAGCTCCAGATCTGCACCCTCGACGAGGGCGCTGAAATCCGCATGGAGTTCACCGTGAACTCCGGCAAGGGCTACGTCGCTGCCGAGCGCAACCGTCCGGAAGACGCGCCGATCGGCCTGATCCCGGTCGACAGCCTGTTCTCGCCGGTCCGCAAGGTGTCCTACAAGGTCGAGAACACCCGCGAAGGCCAGATCCTCGACTACGACAAGCTGACGCTGACCATTGAAACCAACGGCGCGATTTCGCCGGACGACGCGCTCGCTTACTCGGCGCGCATCCTGCAGGATCAGCTCAACGTGTTCGTCAACTTCGAGGAGCCCCGCAAGGAGGTTGCCGCCGAGATCATTCCGGATCTCGCCTTCAACCCTGCGTTCCTCAAGAAGGTCGACGAACTCGAACTGTCGGTTCGTTCGGCCAACTGCCTGAAGAACGACAACATCGTCTACATCGGCGACCTCGTGCAGAAGTCGGAAGCGGAAATGCTCCGCACTCCGAACTTCGGCCGCAAGTCGCTGAACGAAATCAAGGAAGTGCTGGCCCAGATGGGTCTGCACCTCGGCATGGAAGTGCCCGGCTGGCCGCCGGAGAACATCGACGAGCTGGCCAAGCGCTTCGAGGATCACTACTGAGCGAAATAACGTGATGGCCGGCGAAAGCGCGAAGCGCGTCTTCTCGTCAAGTGTCCGGCCGACACGTTGGGCGAACGCAGGCAGCCCACCTGAGCAACATGTCCGACGAACCGTCGCGGCAACTGAATAGAGGACTATCATCATGCGTCACGGCAAGGTTCATCGGAAGCTCAACCGCACCGCGGAGCATCGCAAGGCGATGTTCGCCAACATGTGCGCCGCGCTGATCAACCACGAGCAGATCGTGACCACTCTCCCGAAGGCGAAGGAGCTTCGCCCGATCGTCGAGAAGCTGGTTACGCTCGGCAAGAAGGGCGGTCTAGCGCTGCGCCGTCAGGCGATCGGCGAGATGCGCGATGTCGATCAGGTCAAGAAGCTGTTCGACGTTCTGGCGCCTCGCTACAAGGATCGTCAGGGCGGTTACACCCGCATCATCAAGGCCGGCTTCCGCTACGGCGACAATGCGCCGATGGCCGTGATCGAGTTCGTCGACCGCGACGTCGATGCCAAGGGTCAGGATTCGGGTCCGGTGCAGGAAACAGCGTCGGAAGCGGCGTAAGCCTCATCCCTTCGAGAATTCAAAAGCGGCGCCTTGTGCGCCGCTTTTTTATTGCGTGGATGTTTCCTCAAGGGACACGATGCCATGAATCGGCGGACACGCGCGGGGACTGGCCTGTGAGCGCTGCTGCACCTACCTGAACCGGACAGGAGCAAACACATGAAAATCGATCTCTCAGGCACTACCGCAATCGTAACCGGCTCGACCGGAGGCATCGGGCTGGCTATCGCCCGTGGACTGGCCGGCAGCGGCGCCAGCGTCGTGGTCAACGGCCGCACCCAGGCCAAGGCGGACGCGGCGGCAGCGGCCATCGTCAAGGCGGTGCCGGGCGCCAAGGCGCGGGGCGTCGCAGCGGACGTGTCCACCGCCGAGGGCTGCGCCAGGCTTGTCGCTGCGGTTCCGGATGCCGATATTCTCATCAACAACGCAGGCATCTTCGAACCGAAGGACTTTTTCGATATTCCCGATGCGGACTGGACCCGTTTTTTCGAGGTCAACGTGATGTCCGGTGTGCGGCTGTCGCGCGCCTACATGCCCGGAATGCTGAAGCGCAACTGGGGCCGCATCGTTTTCATCTCGTCGGAATCCGGCCTGAACATTCCAAAGGAAATGATCCAGTACGGCGTCAGCAAGACCGCGCAGCTTGCCGTCTCGCGCGGGCTCGCGGAACTGACCAAGGGCACCAACGTCACGGTCAACTCGGTGCTTCCGGGGCCGACCATGTCGGAAGGTGTCGAGACGTTCGTGAAGGATCTGGCGAAGCAGAACGGCCAGTCGGTGGACGAGGCGGCCTCGCAGTTCGTCAAGCAGCACCGCGGAACGTCATTGATCCAGCGATTCGCGAGCGTCGACGAGATCGCCAACATGGTGGTCTATGTCAGTTCGCGCGAAGCGTCGGCCACCAACGGCGCGGCGTTGCGCGCCGAAGGCGGCATCATCCAGACCATTGCGTGAGCCACCGTCGCGATGCGGGCGAATGATTCCCGATTTGCGGGATCATTCAGAAAGATATTCTCCCGAGACGTCGTGTCGCACGCCTAAACCATGCGAATAGCGGCGTTGTCACACGACTGTAACGTCACTGTCGCATTAATGCGGCCATGCTCATGGCTGCAATGCAACAGGCTGGCTCGTCTTGTCCGCGACATTTGTCGCTTTAAATCAAGCGAATACGGCACGACTTTCAATGATCGGCTGACGTCATCGTGTGGACGACTGTTTTGGATGAAAAACCCGCCAACCTCCTGTCTCCTCGTTTCGAGCCGGGCGGCTGGATGCAGTGGCCCGACAACGAGGATTACAGCCTTCAGTTCATGCGCGTGCTGGGGTCTGCGCAGGAGGGCGGCAGCACGGTTTCGGAATGCTTCCTGACGGCGGGCCGTATCGCAGCCGGCGATGACGAGAGCTGGTACCGCGCCTGGAAGGCGATTGCCGACATCAACAAGGAGCGGGGCGACCTCGCCCAGGCGGCCGGAAACATTCCGTCCGCCCGCAGCAACTGGCTCCGGGCATCGAACTACTACCGGACATCGGAAGTCTTTCTGAAGCTGGATGACGTCCGGCGCGGGGAAGCGCTGGAGCAGATGCGGACCTGCTCGCATCGAGTGGTCACGCATCAGCCGCAGGGAGGCGAACTTGTTCGCATTCCCTGTTTCGAGAGCGGCTACGTCGAAGCCTATTATTTGCCGGCGCCCGGTTCGGATTCGCGGAAGCCCGCCGTTGTCTGCGTCGGCGGGCCGGGACATTTCAAGGACGAGCATCTGCATACGTTGCTGCGGCAGGCCCATGCGCGAGGACTGTCGCTGCTGCTGGCCGACCTGCCGGGGCAGGGCGCATCGCCCAGAATCAAGGGGCTGGTGCGCTATGAAATCGAAACGGCGATCAGTTGCTGCGTGGATTACCTGATCGCGCGCGGCGACGTCGACGAGCGGCGGATCGCGATTTTCGGCGACGGTCTCGGCGCCGCCTTTGCGTCACGCGCAGCCGATCTCGACGACCGGTTTGCCGCCGCTGTTTGCGATGCCGGCATGTGGGACATGCATGAGCGCGTGATTGCCGAGCAATGGATGTCAGGCGACGACGGCAAGGACGCCATTGGCGAAGAGATCCGCAGAATGCAGCGTCATGGCGGCGTCACGAGCATCAAGTGTCCGATCCTCATGACGTTCGGGGAGCACGACTGGCTCGACATCCGCCATGCCAACAAGCTGTGCGATGCGCTGAGGGAAGAGGGCGCGGACGTGACGCTGAAGGTCTTCTCCGCCACTGAAACGGCTGCGGCTCACGGGCAGACCGACAATCCCACTATCGGCCGCGAATACATCTTCGACTGGATTTCGGCACGGTTCGCCATCGCTGCTGTGCCGTTAAGCGCGTGAGCGTCACAGCTCCGCGGCGAGCACCTGCGCGGCCTTCGCGACGCGCTCTTTCATCGTTGAGAGTTTGGCGTTCAGGTCGCGCATCGTCTGATCGGAGAAATCCGCATAGACGAGATTGTCGGCGACGACCTGCCGCGAATAGAGATTCGCGATCTGCTTGTGCGCCTTGTCGGTCAGCGACATCAGAACGACTCGCGCATCTTCCTTCGATGCGACACGGCGCATGAAGCCGTGCTTCTCCAGGCTTTTCGTCTGGGTGGTCACGAACGACGGATCGACATGAAGCTTTGTCGAGACCTCGCGGACGGAAATTCCCTTGCCCTGGTCGAGATCGTTCACCGCCATCAGGATCAGCCACTGCGGACAGGTGATGTCCAGCATGCGCGCCCAGATGGAGCGAACTTCTTCAAGGTGGGTGTTGATTGAAATGATATTCCAGACGAACTCGCGAAGCAGGGCGTCATCGAGTCCGCGTCCGTGCGCGTTGCGCGGATCGGCAAGATGACCGGTAGATGAAAGTTTCTTGGCGGGAGTTCTGCCGGCCATTCAAATCTGCCTTGCGCGAGGAATGTAGGAAATTATGTCAGCATTTGCCTCTTTGCAATCGCTGCGCGTGTCATCCAGCTGACATGATGTTGCGGAGAAAGCACATGATCCTGGTCAAATAAAAGCATGAGTAAATCAATTATTGTAATCACCTGATCCTTGAAGGCATTGTCGCCCTGTCAGCCGGAGACGTCGGGTGACTCGTTGGTGGCATTGCCCGGAAGGCAAGGCACCCGGCGGTAAGCGGGGATCAAGGGGCTGATTGGGGTGGCTAGCGCCACGGGAAGCGGACCTTTCCTCAATTGAACAATTTTGGAGGTTTTATGAGCAAGATTAAGAGCCTTATCCTGGGTTCGGCGGCCGTACTGGCTGCTGCCTCGGGTGCACAGGCGGCTGATCTTCCCGTCAAGGCGAAAGCGGTCCAGTACGTGAAGATCTGCTCCCTGTATGGAGCTGGTTTCTACTACATCCCTGGCACCGACACCTGCATCAAGCTGGGCGGCTACGTTCAGCTCGACGTGACACTCAACGGCAGCGCCCACGGCCAGCCGGCCTGGAACAACAGCGCCAACACCGGCCTGCAGAACCGGTCGTCGGACGCTTTCGTCACCCGCACCCGCGCTCAGCTCAACATCGACACCCGCACCGCGAGCGAGTGGGGTGTTGTCCGCACCTACTGGGCGAGCAACTTCCAGCACACCTCGGGTGACGGTCCGTCATCCGGCGTCCTCACGATGGACTACGGCTTCGTTCAGTTCGCCGGCTTCACCTTCGGTAAGGCCGTCTCGGTGTTCCAGACCCCATGGGGCGCGAACCCGGTCAACGTGAACACCTCCAACCTGATCGGCGGCTACGACAACTCCACCGGCATCACCCAGGTTGCCTACACCTGGCAGTTCGGTAACGGTCTGTCGGCGTCGGTCGCTGTTGAAGACAACCGCGTCATCAACCGCGCTCCGCTCTACAACGGTGCGGTTATCCCGGGCAACGCGACCCTGTTCACGGGTGCTTTCGCCAACGCTGCTGGCGGCCAGGTTTCGCCTGACTTCGTCGGCAACATCCGCCTCGACCAGGCTGCCTTCACCGCCCAGCTGTCGGGTGGCGTGCACAACATCCACGCTGGCTACTACGGCACGACCGAGCCGACCGGCCATCCGAGCGATGAATGGGGCTTCGCGATCCAGGGCGGCATTCAGCTGAAGAACCTGCCGACCGGACCGGGCGACAAGCTGTCGTTCAGCGCGATCTACACCGACGGCGCTCCGAAGTATGTGATCGGCGGCACCACCGGCAACAGCTTCGATGCCTTCAACAACGAGGGTGCCAGCCCGGCGTTCTATCAGTCGTTCGCTGTGGCGACGCTGCTCGACGGCGTCTACACCACCGGCGGCTCGATCCAGAAGACCAAGGTCTGGGGCGTGCAGGGCGGCTTCGAGCACAACTGGAGCCCTGAGTGGCAGACCGGCGTGTTCGGCAGCTACACCAACGTCGACTACAACGACACGGCGTCGGCGATCCTGCTTACCGGTTACGCTCCTGCGCTCGTCGCGGGCAGCACCTTCAACCCGGACTTCAAGATCTGGCAGGTCGGTTCGCGCACCGCGTGGACTCCGGTCAAGAACCTGACGCTCTCGGGCGAAGTGCTCTACACCACGATCGACCAGAGCAGCACCGGCGGCGTCACCGCCACTGCTGCCGGCAACGCCGGTCTCTTCAAGCCAGCTGGCGCTTACGAGTTCAAGGATCAGGGCATCCTGTCCGGCAGCTTCCGCGTCCGCCGCACCTGGTAATCGCCTGACGGCGACTATCACCTGAACAAAGAAACCCCGGCAGGAAACTGCCGGGGTTTTTCTCTTGCGCATCGGAAGCGGAAACTGTTTGCGGGATGACCATGTCTGAGCTGAGGCGGGCGCAGCGCGATTGCCGAGATCGAACAAACAGATGCCGCGTCGCACACGCAAACGTGAGGGGAGATATGCATTCCGATTGTTTGACTAAATAAGGTAATTGAGGCATGTTCCAGTCACAGCGCGACGATCAAGTCGTCGCTGCTTGATTGCGGATACACCAGTTTTTCTCAGAAAATCTCCCGACCTCCGGCAATGCCCTGCCGGAGGTTTTTATTTTGAGTGACAGGAAGACGCGCTGTGCGCGTTACCAGCCTTCCAGCACCAGCTTGCCGGTGGAGCGTCCGCCTTCCAGCAGCGCGTGGGCCTGCTTGAGATTCGCCGCGTTGATCTTGCCGAGCACCTTGTCGAGCGTGGTGCGCAGCACGCCGTTGTCGATCAGGCTGGCGACGTCATCCAGCAGCTTGTGCTGCGCGATCATGTCGTCGGTCTGGAACGATGAGCGCGTGAACATCGATTCCCAGTGCAGCGACACCGCCTTGCCTTTGAGGAGATTGACGTTGAGCGTCGCCGGATCGTCGATCAGCCCGATCTTGCCTTGCGGGGCGACGACGTCGGCAAGTGCCGCGAAGTGCTGGTCGGTGTTGGTGAGGGCCGCGATCAGCGCAACTGGCGGGATTTTCAGCGCGGCGATCTGATCCTTCATCGGCTTCGAATGATCGATCACATGGTGTGCGCCGAGTTCAAGGCACCATTTGCAGGATTCGGGACGTGACGCGGTGGCGACGACGGTGAGACCGGTGAGCCGCCGCGCGAGCTGAATCAGGATCGAACCGACGCCGCCGGCGCCGCCGATGATCAGCAGCGTGCGCGGATCGACGCTCTTGCCCGGTGCAACGCCGAGGCGATCGAACAGCAGCTCCCATGCCGTGATGGAGGTCAGGGGCAGGGCGGCCGACTGCGCGAATGACAGCGTCTTCGGTTTGTGGCCGACGATCCGCTCATCCACGAGATGAAATTCCGAATTGGTGCCCTGGCGCTGGATCGAGCCGGCGTACCAGACCTCGTCGCCCGGCTTGAACAGCGATACATCGGGGCCGACAGCGTCGATCACACCAGCGGCATCGAAGCCGAGAATCTTGGTCTCGCCTGCGGGCGGTTCTGCGCGCTTGCGGACCTTGTAGTCCACAGGGTTGGCGGAAATCGCCTTCACCGCGACGCGGATGTCGCGTCCTGTCGGTTCGGGCTTCGCGATCTCGAAATCGAACAGCGCCTCTGCCGCATCGATCGGCAGTGACTTCTTGTAACCTACGGCCTTCATTGTTCTTGCTCCATCTGGACCATTGTGGTCGCCGCGACTTACCTGTCGCGCTTAAGCCATGTTTGCAAGTACTGTCATTTCAGGGATATAGTCACCGTTCGGATACTATTGGAATTCACCCCATGAAACGACAGGATTTCGGCTGCGCTCCGGGCTGTTCGGTTGAGGTCACGCTCGATCTGATCGACGGCAAGTGGAAGGGCGTCATTCTCTATCATCTGCAGGAGGGACGGCTGCGTTTCGGCGAACTGCGCAAGAAGCTGCCCCGCATCACCCAGCGGATGCTGACCAAGCAGCTTCGGGCCCTTGAGGAGGATGACCTGATCGTCCGCAAGGTGTATGCGGAGGTTCCGCCCCGGGTGGACTATGAACTCTCCGAGACGGGCCAGCGGCTGCGGCCGGTGATTGATGCACTCAAGGCGTGGGGCGATGCAAATCGCACCCGGGTCGATGCCGCATTGGAAAACAAGGCTGCGGGAGCAAAGAAGACCCAACCACAATCGGACGCTGCATCGCGTTCCCCGAAGCGGCCCAAGGCGGCGTGACACCGTCTCCTGCTGCACCGGGCGCGACTACATCTTTGACATCAAGTTCAGGATTGCTTTCATGACCGTTATCCGTGCGCTTTCCGCGCTTATCGTTTCGTCCGTCCTTGCCGCACCAGCGCTGGCGCAGGATCGCGTCGTTCCGCAATCGCCTGCGCAGCTTCGCTTCTCTTATTCGCCGATCGTTCAGCGCGTACAGCCGGCAGTGGTGAACGTCTACGCCGCCAAGATCGTGCAGAACCGCAACCCGCTGCTCGACGATCCGGTGTTTCGCCGTTTCTTCGGCGTGCCGGGCAATCAGCCGGAACAGATGCAGCGCTCGCTCGGCTCGGGCGTCATGGTCGATGCGTCGGGTCTCGTGGTCACCAACAACCACGTTATCGAAGGCGCGGATCAGGTGAAGGTCTCGCTCTCCGACAAGCGCGAGTTCGAGGCCGAGATCGTGCTGAAGGACAGCCGCACCGATCTGGCGGTGCTGCGCCTGAAGGATACCAAGGAAAAATTCCCGGTGCTCGAGTTCTCGAACTCCGACGATGCGCTGGTCGGCGACGTGGTGATCGCCATCGGCAATCCGTTCGGCGTGGGACAGACGGTGACCCATGGCATCATCTCGGCGCTGGCGCGCACGCAGGTCGGCATCACCGACTATCAGTTCTTCATCCAGACCGACGCGGCGATCAATCCCGGCAACTCCGGCGGAGCATTGGTGGACATGACCGGCAAGCTCGTCGGCGTGAATACCGCGATCTTCTCGCGCTCAGGCGGCTCGCAGGGCATCGGCTTTGCAATTCCGGCCAACATGGTGCGCGTTGTCGTCGCCTCGGCGAAGGGCGGCGGCAGTGCGGTGAAGCGTCCGTGGCTCGGTGCACGCCTGCAGGCGGTGACGCCGGAGATCGCCGAGACGCTCGGGCTGAAGCGTCCGACTGGCGCGCTGGTGGCGAACATCTCCGAGGGGAGTCCGTCAGCGAGGGCCGGACTGAAGCTGTCGGATCTCATCGTATCCATCGACGGCCAGATCGTCGACGATCCGAATGCGTTTGACTATCGCTTCGCGACACGTCCGCTCGGCGGCACGGCCCAGGTCGAAGTGCTGCGCGGCGGCAAGCCGCTGAAGCTTGCGATCGCGCTGGAAACTGCGCCGGACACCGGCCGCGACGAACTCGTCATTAAAGCGCGTTCGCCGTTCCAGGGTGCGAAGATCGCCAACATCTCGCCGGCGCTGGCGGACGAGCTGAAGCTCGACAGCAGCATCGAGGGCGTGGTCGTGACCGATTTGCCCGACGATGCCATCGCGGCGAATGTCGGATTCAAGAAGGGCGACGTGATCGCCGTCGTGAACGGTCAGAAGATCGGCCGGACCAGGGATCTCAACAAGCTCGCCACCGAAGGCTCGCGACTCTGGCGTATCACCGTGATCCGCGGCGGCCAGCAATTGTCCGTTGTGCTCGGGGGATGAGTCCGAAGCGACCACAGCCTTCTGCGAACCTCTTCGCCGCAGCCGGCATGGAGCAGGACGCACCGCGTCCGCTTCCTGACAAGCTGCGGCCGAGGACGCTCGCCGATGTGGTCGGGCAGGATCACATCCTTGGACCTGATGGTGCGCTGACGCGGATGCTGGAGACGCGCACGCTGGGCTCGCTGGTGTTCTGGGGCCCGCCGGGCACCGGCAAGACCACGGTGGCGCGTCTTCTGGCCGATGCGACCGAACTGGAGTTCGAGCAGATCTCCGCGGTGTTCTCGGGCGTCGCCGATCTGAAAAGAGCATTCGATGCCGCGCGTGCCCGCCGCGAGATGGGCAAGGGCACGTTGCTGTTCGTGGACGAGGTGCATCGCTTCAACCGCGCGCAGCAGGATTCGTTTCTGCCGGTGATGGAAGACGGAACGGTGGTGCTGGTCGGCGCCACCACCGAAAATCCGTCGTTCGAACTCAACGCGGCGCTTCTGTCGCGCGCGCGGGTGCTGGTGTTCCAGTCGCTCGATGTTGCTGCAGTGGAAAAGCTTTATGCCCGCGCGGAAGCGGTTGAAGGCAGGAAGCTGCCCCTCGACGCTGAAGCCCGCGCCGCGCTGGTGCGGATGGCCGATGGCGACGGGCGCGCCGCGCTCACGCTGGCGGAAGAAGTCTGGCGCGCCGCGCGCAGGGACGAGATTTTCAACGCCGCGCAGTTGCAGGAGATTCTCCAGCGCCGCGCGCCGATCTACGATAAGTCCGCTGACGGTCATTACAACCTGATCTCGGCGCTGCATAAGTCCGTGCGCGGCTCAGATCCCGATGCCGCACTCTATTATCTCGCGCGCATGCTGGACGCGGGCGAAGATCCGCTGTTTCTGGCGCGGCGTGTGGTGCGCATGGCGGTGGAGGACATCGGCCTGGCGGATCCGCAGGCGCTGGCGATCTGCAACGCCGCCAAGGACGCCTATGATTTCCTCGGCTCTCCCGAGGGCGAACTCGCCATCGCGCAGGCGGTGATCTATCTCGCGACCGCGCCGAAATCGAATGCGGGCTATATGGCGTACAAGGCTGCGATGCGCACGGCAAAGGAGGGCGGCTCGCTGCTGCCGCCGAAGCATATTCTCAATTCGCCGACCAAGCTGATGAAGTCCGAAGGCTACGGCGGCGGATACGAATACGATCACGATGCGCCGGACGCTTTCTCGGGGCAGGATTACTTCCCGGAAGCGCTCGGCCGCCAGACGTTCTACGATCCGCCGGACCGTGGCTTCGAGCGGGAGATTCGCAAGCGGCTCGATTACTGGGCAAAACTGAGGAAGGACCGCAACGCTTGACGGATTTCAACGTCGATCTGGACGCCTATTTTGCGCGCATCGGCTACGATGGCCCACGCACGCCGACGCTTGAGGTTCTGAAGCGCATTATTCTGTCGCATCAGCGCGCCATCACCTTTGAGAATCTCGATTCGTTTTCCGGCGCGCCGGTGGTGATCGACCCGGCGGCTATCGAGAAGAAAATCGTTCGCAGCGGGCGTGGCGGATATTGCCACGAGCAGAACCAGTATCTGCGTCTTGTTCTCAAGGCGCTCGGCTACGATGCGCGTTTGAGGATGGCGCGGGTGCGCTGGATGCAGCCGCCGGAAGCGATGCCGCAGCGTGGTCACATGACGCTGAATGTCGCCGTCGACGGCAAATGGTATCTCGGCGACGTGGCATTCGGGGCGATGACGCCGACCGCGCCGCTGCGCCTCGATACGACAGAAGAGCAGGTGACGCCGCATCAATCCTATCGTCTCGTTCCCATCGGCGACTCGCTTCATCTGGAAGTGAAACTCGGCGAACACTGGCGTCCGGTCTACAGCTTCGACAGTGTTGATTACTATCCGGTCGACTTTCAGGCCGCGAACTGGCTGGTTTCGACCTATCCGGAATCGGAGTTCGTGCGAAATCTGGTCGTGGCACGTCCGACGGCTGATCGCCGTCAGATTCTCAACAACACGCAGCTTTCGATCCGCCATCCCGATGGCAAGGTGGACAAGAGAGCATTGGCCAGCGTGCAAGAACTGCGTTCCACGCTGACGGACATGTTTGGAATCACATTGCCTGCTAGTATGAAAGTGGATGCAGCCCTTGAGGGGCTGTTCAAGGCCGAGGGCCGAGCATGAGCCGCCGTTTCAGAAAACCGCTGGAAAAGAAATCCGTGCGTGAGGACCGCAAGGGCGACAAGCGCGGTGCCGCGAAGCGTGGCTCAGGGAAATCTGCATCGGGCAAGCCCGGTTCAGGCAAACCGTCGTTCGGCGAGCGCGGATCGGAGAAGCGCGGTCCGGCGTCCGCAGGCAAGTTTGCGTCGCGTCCGCCGATGCGTGAAGCGCGTCCCGAGCCGGTCAGGGAAGAGAAGCCCGCGCCGCCGCCGTTGCCGACGAAGGTGCAGACCGTTGTCGTCACGGCCGACGAAAACAACATGCGTGTGGATCGCTTCCTCGAGCATCGCTTCCCCGGCCTGTCGTTCTCCCATATCCAGCGCATCGTCCGCAAAGGCGAGTTGCGCATCAACGGCAAGCGTGCGGACAGCAAGGACCGGCTGGAAGAAGGTCAAAGCGTGCGCATTCCGCCGCTAAAGCTCGATGCACCGAAGGCCGGCGGCGAATTGTCCGAAGCCGCGAGCAAGACGCTCGACGAATTGCGCAAGATGATCCTGTTCGAGGACGATGACCTGATGGTGCTCAACAAGCCCGCCGGTCTCGCGGTGCAGGGCGGTTCGGGCATGACCAAGCATGTCGACCAGATGCTGGAAGCGATGCGCGACGCCAAGGGACAGAAGCCGCGTCTGGTCCATCGTCTCGACCGCGAAACGTCCGGCTGTCTTTTGATCGCCAAGACGCGCTTTGCGGCGAGCGCGCTGACCGGTTCGTTCCGCCATCGTTCCGCGCGCAAGATCTACTGGGCGCTGGTGGCGGGTGTGCCGAAGCCGAAGCAGGGACGCATCTCGACCTATCTCGCGAAGGAAGAGAGCGAGGAAGATTCCATCATGCGCGTCGCAGCGCATGGCGACGAGGGCGCTGCGCACGCCGTGACGTACTACGCGGTGGTCGAAGCCTCGGCGCAGAAGCTGGCCTGGGTCTCGCTGAAGCCGGTGACCGGGCGCACCCATCAGTTGCGTGCGCACATGGCGCATATCGATCACGCCATCGTGGGCGATCCGAAATACTTCAACAAGGAAAACTGGGAGCTGCCCGGCGGTATCCAGAAGCGGCTGCATCTTCTGGCGCGGCGGATCGTGATCCCGCATCCGCGCGGTGGATTCATTGACGTGACTGCGCCCTTGCCACCGCACATGCTGCAATCGTGGAACCTGCTCGGCCTCGAGGCCGACCGTTTCGATCCGATTGAGAACGCTCCGGAGGAGTGATCACGCGAGGGTGATGCTCTTGCCGCTGATGTCCGGGGTAACGATATGATCGTGATGAAGAGAACCGCATTCGCAATCGTGCTCGCGCTGTCCGCGCCTGTGTCCGGCGGCGCGCAGGCGCAGCTCTATCCGCCGGGTGGTGTCGGCGCGCAGCCTGTCATTCCGTTCCCGGTCGCACCGCCGGCGCCTCCGCCGCCGCCGATCGTGGTGCCAACCGTGCCGCAGATGAATTCGCCGCCGCCGTTCGCATTGCAGAACACGACGCCGGGTGTGGTGACGCAGGACACGCCGCCGAAACCGGTGCTGAAGCGCGATCGCCGTCCGTCATTCAGCGACCGCGTCGCGCGCTGTCTTGACGACGGCGCGGCGTGGGGGCTTAACCCAAATCAGCGCGCGGCCTATTCGCGCCAGTGCGCGAACCAGTAGAGTAGACGGATGCGCGAACTGTTCGATGAGGTTGCCGGCAAGTCACCGCTCGATCCGCGCGAGGCTTCGCGCAAGTCGTCGCGCACGCCGCTGCGCAAGCGCTTCTATACCAGCGCGGGTGTGGCCGAAGGGCCTGACGGTTTTGGGGTGACGCTCGACGGCAAGCCGATCCGGACGCCGGGGCGCAATCCGCTGGCTGCGCCGACGCGTGATCTCGCCGAGGCGATGGCGGCGGAGTGGGATACGCAGAAGGACGACATCGATCCGATGGCGATGCCGCTGACGCGCCTCGCCAACAGCGTGATTGATGGCGTCGCCGGAAACGTGCAGGCCGTGGCCGACAATGCTGCGAAATACTTCGAGACCGATCTTTTGTTCTACCGCGCCGGTTTTCCCGACGCGCTGATCGCGCGGCAGGCCGAACACTGGGACCCGGTGCTGCGCTGGGCCGCCGATGATCTTGGCGCGCATTTCATTCTCGCCGAGGGCGTGATCCATGTGGCGCAGCCGGAAACGGCCGTTGCTGCTGTGCGCAGTGCGCTGCCGACGGATGCGTGGCCGGTCGGCGCCTTCCATGTCGCAACCACACTGACCGGCTCGGCGCTGCTCGCGCTGGCGCTCAAACACGGCGTGCTGGATGCGGCGCAGGTCTGGGCGGCTGCCCATGTGGACGAGGACTGGAATCGCGAGAAGTGGGGCGCGGACGAGGAAGTCGACGCCCGGCGCGCATCGAAGTTCAGGGATTTCGAGGCCGCCGCGAAGGTATTGAAGGCGCTTCCTTAACGCATAAGCCTCTCCACGATGGTTTCGGTTAACGAGAGGTTTACGACGCTGGGCTAGCTTGGCGGCCGAACAAGGCCTCCATCATGTCGATCGCCATCAATCCCGTGTTTCCGGTTGTCGCTGCCCAGCCCGCGGCGGCGGTTGCGTTGCAGCCGGGCACCGTGATCGACGCGACCGTGCTTAAGCAGCTCGATGCCAATCTGGTCCGCATCGCGATTGCGAACCTGACCATCGAAGTGCTGTCCGAAGTGCCGTTGCAGCCGGGACAGTCGCTGCAACTGGCGGTGTCGCAGACGCCGCAGGGTGTGCGGCTTCAGATCGTGCCGGGCGAGGGCGCGGCACCATCGAGCGTCTCCACACCATCATCCGCCGGCGCGGCTGCAAAGGCCGATACCATCAGCGTGCCGAAGGCCGATGTGCCGGTGCAGGCCGCAGCCGCAGGCCGCGTGCTGACCAATCTTGAAGCGCTTGCGGTTTCGGCAGCAGTGCAGAGCGCCGCGGCGCGGCAGGGCAGCCTCTCGCCGCTGTTCGCAAATCTCGGCGTTGCGGCGTCATCGCCGACGCTGCCGCAAACGCTGCAACAGGCCGCCGCGCAACTGCTCGCCCAGCGCACGCCGCTTGGTGAGAATCTGACGGGCGACGCGCTGAAAACCGCATTCCGCAATTCCGGACTGTTCCTCGAGCAAAGTCTCGCATCATCGCAGACTTCCGGTGGTCCCGACCTCAAGGCCGCGCTGATCGTCTTCCGCCAGACCGTGGCGTCGTGGCTCGGCACGGCGGCAGCACAGGAGTCCGCAGCTGCGCCGCAGCCAGCCACTGTGCCGCCATCCGCGTCGCCGCCGCTTGCGCCGAACATGGACGGTGATGTTTTGTTGCCGCAAGCCGCAGCGCGTATCTCCGAGGACGCGGCCGAACTCGATGGAAAAATTCGCATCTACGCGCCGAACGAACCGCTGCCGACGGCGGCGAACCGCGCAGCCGCGGCCAGCGCCGGGCTCACGGCACTCCAGGAAGTGCTGCAGGCATTTCCGAAAGGCGTGCAGGACGAGGTCGCAAAGCTTCTCAATGCGGAAGCGCATGCCGGCATCACCCGCATGCAGGTGGATGACGATGCGATTGCGCGCACCAATGTTCCGCCGCCGCCGTTTCGCGGCTCGGAAACCGCCGCGCAGTCCGTTGCGCTGCCATCGCTCGCCCCGGACGACGCGCCGGTCGCGGTCGCTCATCGCCTGATCGAGGATGCCGACGCTGCTTTGGCGCGGCAGACGCTGTTGCAGGCGGCCTCGTTGCCGCTGGATGTACCCGGCGTCCGCAACGATCCGACCGTGCCGCGCTGGAATTTCGAGATTCCATTTGCGACACCACAGGGCACCGCGGTGGCGCAGTTTGAAATATCCCGCGACGGTGCTTCGAGCGAGGCCGAAGCGGCCAGCCGCGCCTGGCGGGCGCGGTTCTCGCTCGATGTCGAGCCGACCGGACCGGTGCATGCGCTGGTGTCATTGAGCCATGGACGAACGTCGGTGCGGATGTGGGCCGAGCGGCCTGCCACGGCGGCGCAGCTCCGCATCAATGCGCCGCAACTGTCGCATGCGCTGCGCGAAGCTGCCCTTGAGCCCGGTGATATCGTGATCGGCGAGGGCGCGCCGCCCAAAGCCGCGCCGCCGCCGGCAGGACATTTTCTGGATCGCGCGCTGTGAGCAGCGATATCAAAAACCGTCTCGCGGTCGCGCTGCACTACGACAAGAAGGGTGCGCCGCGCGTCGTCGCCAAGGGCAAGGGCACGCTCGGCGAGAAGATCATCGAAATCGCCAAAGAGAACGACATTCCCATTCAGGAGAATGAAGTGCTGGCGGGCGCGCTGTCCAATGTCGAACTCGGCGACGAGATTCCCGCCGAGCTTTACAAGGGCGTCGCGGAGGTCCTGATTTTCGTCATGCGGCTGACGGGACGGCTGCGCTAACCGAAGTTAGCACAGAAGCTTACGCATTCGACGCATGCTTCGCGCGCCACTTCGGACCCGGACCGCGCATATAGTGGTCCTCCGGGCGATACCGTGTTGCAAATCGGCCGCCCAACAGCAGGGCTGCAAACAGCTGGCTGAAAAATTTCATGTCCGCACCTATCGAGCGTTCAAGGGAAACAGGTGCGCTGTCAGCCATAGGAAATCGAGATCGTTCGCCGCCCGAAGTTATGTGTTTCCTATATAAGGGGATGTCCGGATAGTGTTCGGTGCCGCGTGAATTCGGCCCGCTCGTCACACCGATTTACGACTGCCGCCCTAGTAAGGGCGTGATTTTTTCGGAACACGTTCCGGCCTTCGAAATCATGCCTTCAGGAGCCTCCCTTGCTGTCCCGCCGTCATGTCTTGTCGCTTGCCGCCGCTGCGGCCGTTATCCCCGTACCAGCGTTCGCCACTGGCGTGCCGCGATATGAAGTCCGCAAAAATTTGCAGAAGTATTTCATCGACGACGGCACCGTTGGCGCTTTCGCGGCATTCCGGGCCGACGATCAGCATGTGATCGCCAGCGACAACACCCGCGCCCGCGAGGCTGTCCTTCCGGCGTCCAGCTTCAAGATTGCCAATTCCGTCATTGCGCTGGAAACCGGCGTCGTCGCCGATCCGGACAAGGACATTTTCAAGTGGGACGGCGTGACGCGCAGCATCCCCGAGTGGAACAAGGATCACACCATGCGGACCGCCATCGCGGCGTCTGTGGTGCCGGTCTACCAGCAGATCGCGCGGCGCATCGGCGCGGAGCGGATGCAGACGTATGTCGATGCGTTCGAGTACGGCAACCGCAACATCGGCGGCGGCATCGACCGCTTCTGGCTGACGGGTGACCTGCGCATCTCGCCGCTGGAGCAGATCGCATTCGTGGACAAGCTGCGGCGGCGGATGCTGCCGGTGTCGAAGCGCGCGCAGGATTTGACTGCGGACATTCTGCCGGTGACGAAGGCCGGCGACAGCATCATCCGGGCCAAGACGGGCCTGATCGGTGTCGATGACAGGACAGCAGTCGAGGGTGTGAAGGCCAGCCTCGGCTGGCTGGTCGGCTGGGCGGAGAAGGGCCGTGCGCAGACCGTGTTCGCGATCAACCTCGACATTCGCGAGGACAGGCACATCGCCAGCCGGATGAAGATCGCGCAGCAATGTCTTAGCGACATAGGAGCCATCTGACACTTTGTCCGGTTTCGCGCCCGCGCGAAACCGGCTAGGCTCGCGGCAATTCACAAGAATAATGAGCCCAGGGAGTGAGTTGATGTCCTCTTCAGCAGCCGCGAAAATTGCGCCGACCTCGTCGTGGAAAGATCTCGCCACGCGTTACAACGCCGCGTGGAATGCCCACGACGTTGCAGCGATCATGGCCTTTCATGCCGACGACACCAGCTACCAGCGCCACGGCAGCCCGAAGGTCTACAAGGGCAAGGAGTCGGTCGCCGAGCAGTTTGGCAAGGACATCTCAGGATTGCCGGGAATCAAGTTCGAGCCGGTCGCGCTCTATGGCAGCGACGATCATTTCGTCTCGGAATCGATTCTCACCGCAACGAAGCCCGACGGCACGCCGGTGACCATGGAACTGGTGGACGTCATTACGCTCCGCGACGGCAAGGTGGTGCACAAGTCGAGCTACTTCGTGCCGAGCCGCCCGCCGAAGGCGTGAGGCGGCGTCACGTCTTGGCCGCGCGCCCGATCCGCCCCAGATGGGTGAACGTAAATCCCGCGTCGTATTTCAGGCCGTAGCCGAGCGCGCGGTCGATCCCGATATGCGCGCACCAGATCAGCGACAGGTGCATCGCCAGCGCCGAGGGCATCACCATGGCGAAGATGCCGAGCAGCATCGGGATGATCGCCGCATGGGCGGCGTTGTAGGCGGCGGCTCCCGCGCGGGGACCGGCGAGATAGCCCAAAAAGCTCAGGTCCGGCGCCAGCAGCAGGAGGGCGAACATCCACCAGGAGCCCTCGAAATAGCTGTAGAACACCATGCAGGCGGCGGCGAGCGCCGCGCCCTCCAGCCGCAGCAGGGTGCGGACCCCGCCGGTGGCGCCGCCGGTTGCGCTCCCTTTGGCAGGTGTGGTTGTGGTGTCGGCCATGGCGGCGAATCCCCTGTAAACGGCGCCTTTTAGCACGCGCGGCGGGCGGCCCAGCCCCGCTATTTTTGACGCCGCCGGGCCATTTTCCCCCGCCCAAACAGCGTGCTAGAAAGCTGCCCAACCATCCAAGAACGGCGGCGTCCGCCGCCCGTGAACACCGGGACGAAATCCATGAAGCATATCCTCGAAGCACTCGATCAACGCCGCGCGGGCGCAAAAAAGGGCGGCGGCGACAAGCGCATCGAGGCGCAGCACGCACGCGGCAAGCTGACCGCCCGCGAGCGCATCGAGCTGCTGCTGGATAAAGGCTCGTTCGAGGAGTTCGACATGTTCGTCGAGCACCGCTCGGTCGAGTTCGGCATGGACAAGACCAAGATCCCCGGCGACGGCGTCGTCACCGGCTGGGGCACGGTCAACGGCCGCACCACCTTCGTGTTCGCGAAAGACTTCACCGTGTTCGGCGGCTCGCTGTCCGAGACCCACGCGCTGAAGATCACCAAGCTTCAGGACATGGCGCTGAAGGCGCGGGCGCCGATCATCGGCCTCTATGACGCAGGCGGCGCGCGAATCCAGGAAGGCGTCGCGGCGCTGGCGGGTTACTCCTATGTGTTCCGCCGCAACGTCATCGCTTCGGGCGTCATCCCGCAGATCAGCGTCATCATGGGCCCGTGCGCGGGCGGCGACGTCTATTCGCCGGCGATGACCGACTTCATCTTCATGGTGAAGAACACCAGCTACATGTTCGTCACCGGCCCGGACGTGGTGAAGACCGTCACCAACGAAGTGGTCACCGCGGAAGAACTCGGCGGCGCGAGCGTGCACGCGACCAAGTCGTCGATCGCCGACGGCGCGTTCAGCGACGATGTCGAGACGCTGCTCCAGATGCGCCGGCTGCTGGACTTCCTGCCGAGCAACAACACCGACGGCGTGCCGGAGTGGCCGAGCTTCGACGACATCGAGCGCACCGAAGAGTCGCTCGACACGCTGATCCCGGCCAATCCGAACCAGCCCTACGACATCAAGGAACTGATCCTGAAAGTGGTGGACGAGGGCGACTTCTTCGAACTCGCGGACACCTTTGCCAAGAACATCGTCACCGGCTTCGGCCGCATCGCGGGCAAGACGGTGGGCTTCGTCGCCAACCAGCCGATGGTGCTGGCGGGCGTGCTCGACAGTGACGCCTCACGCAAGGCCGCGCGCTTCGTGCGGTTCTGCGATGCGTTCAACATTCCGATCGTCACCTTCGTGGACGTGCCGGGCTTCCTGCCGGGCACCGCGCAGGAATACGGCGGGCTGATCAAGCACGGCGCGAAACTGCTGTTCGCCTACAGCCAGTGCACGGTGCCGCTGGTGACGGTGATCACGCGCAAGGCTTACGGCGGCGCGTTCGACGTGATGGCCTCGAAGGAAATCGGCGCGGACATGAACTACGCCTGGCCGACGGCGCAGATCGCGGTGATGGGCGCGAAGGGCGCGGTGGAGATCATCTTCCGGCAGGACATCGGGGACGCCGAAAAAATCGCCGCGCGCACCAAGGAATACGAAGACCGCTTCCTGTCACCGTTCGTCGCCGCCGAGCGCGGCTATATCGACGACGTCATCATGCCGCACTCGACCCGCAAGCGCATCGCCCGCGCGCTGGCGATGCTCAAGGACAAGCACGTCGACGTGCCGATGAAGAAGCACGACAATATTCCGTTGTGATTGGGCAAACCCTTCCCCTTGAGTGGGGAGGGTCGGCGCGGGAGCGCCGGGGTGGGGTGATGACCACGTTGGAAATTGAGGTCGGTGACCTGCGCGCGGAGTCGGTTGTGTTCACTGCGACCGAGCTTGTGGTCACGCTGCGCGACGGTCGGCGCATCGCTACGCCGCTATCGTGGTATCCGCGCTTGCTGTCTGCCTCAGCCGCGCAGCGATCGAACTACGAAATCATGCCGATGGGCATTCACTGGCCGGACCTCGATGAGGATTTGAGCGTGACGGGAATGCTCAAGGGCAGGCCTGCGCAATGACGAAAAGCACGACAACATTCGGTTGAGAGGGGTGATTGCAAGGAAACTTAGATTGAAAGTCTAAATTGTTGGATTCGTTCGCTGATAATCGTTGTGGGATCGCCGGCAGCTGCACTGGCGAGCAACATGTTTTCAAGATCGATATCTGTAAGAATCAGAACCAATTTGTTGTGCAGCAACCATTGCTCTCGAATTGTAGTTTCCGCCCCGCGATCAGCTCCAATTCTGCAAAGAATTATGCCGAACATGCCGGTGCCATGAGGTTTAAGGTAATTTGCCACCTGAAGAACGTTGGTCTTTGTTACCCGTTTTTTTCCGTTTTTTGCGTCTACGACAATATAGTCGGCTGCATAGCGCGTGCGCAAAAAGTGCCAAAATCCGTCGGGCGCATAGTTGGGAAAAATGAAATCCCTGCGGTTGGTTTTTGTATGGTCGCTATTTTCTGTAAGTGGTGCTCGCAGTGTCGGGCAGAATAAATGTTCAAGTATTCGCCCCACAAGTTTTTGATAATCAGACCACTGCTGAACTCCGCTGTTGCAAGATTTTAGATCTGCAATAAATCGCTCCTGCTGCGACGCTCGAGAGCGGGTAGCAGAAAAGATACTCTTAAAATAAGGATCGTCTGACTCTTCAATTTGCTTTCCAAATAGACTAGCGATCTGGTCGATATCCCAAACTTCAATGCTGTGCTCACTAAACTTGGAAATAACTTCTGGGCTGGCCCGGCCAGGAAAGGCCAAGATGGATTTCGTTTCAATTGCACCTATTTGGTGTCTTAGAAGGTGCTTAAGGGTCGAATAAACTTGAGGGCCTGAAATAACGGAGAAGCGTTTGCATTCGATGGCAAGCACGCGCTTTCCGTGAGGAGTGTCTTCAATTGCCTTTATATCCGCTCGATAGCGGGTTCCGGGTATGATGCCTTCTTGTTCGATTTGACTGAAGTTAGGATTAGCTGAGAGAAGCGATGTAAGATACTCGACGAAGTGCAGTTCGGATGCACCCAACACGGCGTTGCAATTCGGGCATACTAGAGTGAGATTTTCGATATCGCTGCTGCCCCCCAATGATTGCGGAATGATATGTGAGACTGAAAAAGGTGGTATTGGAGTGGCGCACACAGGGCAGCGTCCTCCAGAGCGAGTAAGTAGTTCGTCTAGGAGCTTTTTATCTGGCCGCATGAGGCGCTCATGTAATTATTTAAAGTAAGGAGTGCATGCTATCTATTTCTATTGGAAAGCACCATGCCCCACATCTTCGTCGTCCGCGCCACTGTCCCCGATGAATCGAAACGCGCGGCGTTCGATGCGTGGTATTCGCGCGAGCATCTTCCCGACGCGGTAAAATCGTTCGGCTCCAAACGCGCGTGGCGCTACTGGCTCGCCAACGATCCCGCCGTGCATCTGGCGATGTATGAATTCCCGGACCGCGCGTCGCTGGATAGCGCGGTGGGCGGGGAGGAGATGAAGCGGCTGATACGCGATTTCGACCGCGACTGGCCGGAGGTGAAGCGCACGCGCGACATCATGGTGCAGGCGGAGAGCTGGCCGGCCTAACCGCCTTTGTCATCACCGGACCCGGTTCCTGTGGCCGCGTCGTCATTGCGAGGAGCGTAGCGACGAAGCAATCCATCTCTAAGCGTGGATTGCTTCGCTTCGCTCGCAATGACGAAGAAGGGTTAAAGACGTGGATGGCCGGGCCAAGCCCGGCCATGACGGCTGTGGTTGCCGAAAGTGCCCGGCGAAAGCTTGACTTTCCTTTATCAAGAATATAATCCTATGCTACTTTTTACTTCCTCCGCGCTCATGACGCGGAGGGCAACGCGGCCGCCGCCCAGAACATTGGGCGCGGCTGGTGGAGCGCCGGGAGGCGCTGCGTTCGGACGGAAGGCTTCGCAAACCTCTCCGTCGCAGAACGCGCGCGCCTCGCGAGACGGACTCGCAACCCGTCTCGTCAAGGTTCGCGGACGAACCTCTCGCAAAGGTTCGTCATGAGGGGCCTCGCCAGCCCCTGGCGCCTCCCGGCGCTCCATTCTCGCGTTTCGCGGGGAGGAAACGGGACAGGGTGGTCCGCGCCCTCGTATGAAGCGGATGTTTTGCCGCGCGCATGGCGCCGCGATTGCAGCCGCGCCGGACTGTGCTACGCCTCCACCATGGAGCCCGCAGAATCAGTCCTCTTCTTCTTCGGATTGTTCGCCCTGGTCGCCGAGGCGATGACGGCGGCGCTGGCGGCCGGGCGGCGCAAGATGGACTGGTTCGGCGTCGCGATGCTGGGCTGCGTCACCGCGCTCGGCGGTGGCTCGCTGCGCGACGTTCTGCTCGGGCATTATCCGCTGCTGTGGGTGAAGTATCCTTCGCTGCTGTTTCTCACCGGAGGCGCGGCGCTATTGACCATCGCGCTGGCGCGCGTGGTGCATCGCTTCCACATGCTCTTTCTGGTGCTGGACGCGATTGGCCTTGTCGTCTTCACGATCATCGGCTGCAACGTCGCCATGAGGATGGGCCATCCGCTGACCATTGTGGTGGTCGCGGGCATGATCACCGGATGCGCCGGCGGCGTGCTGCGCGACATTCTCTGCACCGAGGTGCCGCTGCTGTTTCGTAGCGAGCTTTACGCCAGCGTTTCGCTGATGACGGGCGCGATCTATGTCGCGGCCACGCATTTCGGCACCGAACATGTCGCGGTGGTGATCGGCTCCGTCGCGTTCGGCCTGACGTTCCGCCTGCTGGCGATCCGCTACAAGTGGGAAATGCCGAAGTTCATCTACGAGCGGGAAGGGCCGCACTGAGCGCTGCGCTCAGGAACTGTTTTGGTCGCCGCGGCATTTTGTTCCAGGAAACTATTGGGCAGGTTGCGCGTTTATGTGGCATGTCATCACGCAAACCTCCTCCCATGATCGTCCAGCCGCCTGCCGATGGCAGTTATCTGCCCCGGCAAATGGTGTCACGCGTCGAAGCGGTCGGGCCGAAGCAGCCGACGCCTCATGACAAGGCGATGTGTGCGAAGGCGCGCGGGGAAGCCCTGAAAAAACAACGCGAAGCGCTCGGCGCGTCGGTGGTCATCAAGCCCGGCGCGTTGCACCGCGATCGCGAAAAGACGTCGTGAAGTCCGCACACATTTCTGTGTGCGGTTCAGTCAAAATTCTTTCAAGTTTTCCGCATTCGCGCCGTCAGACCGGCCACGATCTGTATTGTGACACCAAGCAGCCAGCCAAACGCGAGCAACGACGACGTCGCCGTGGATGTATCGGCGTCGGTCACGATGGAATAGACCGCAATGAAAGCCGTGGTGGCTGCAAGGAAGGTTCCGGCCGAACTCAGAAGTTCGACAGGATCGGTCGAGGGCGGATCTTCGACGGCGGACGTTGCGGTGCGGGTCAGATGCAGCCTCGCGGAGCGGTGAGGGGGTACATCGATCCCGAGATAGAAGCCGATGGCGCCGAGAATCATCAGAGCGAGACTCATGCTGACGGAACTCAGCGCATCGACGCGCGCGTTCGAAACATGCGCGGCCACGAACAGGCCGCATGACGCGCCGGCCATGGACAGTCCGACGCGTTCGATGACGTGGGCGCACCGGCTGGTGCGGGAACGGAATGTACGGTGGGCGATGATGCTGTCTACCATCTTGTACCAACCACGGAACCGCGAAAGGTTCCTTCAGCATCGGAGAAATTGGCGGGGTCTGTTTAGGACTGTCGTGCGCGTCCCGGAAGATACCCATTCGATACCTCCCGTTTGACAATCCGGTGTATAGGATTATATTCCGAGTTGGTTGCCAAGGTGACTTGCACACGGATGAGGGGAAATGGCGATCGCGAGCGTGCAAAGAAAAACCCCGCCGGAGCGGGGTCTAAATGACGTAACCGAAGCGCTTAGCGCCAGCGGCAGCCATAACGGGTCATGAACTGTCCGGGAGGGCAACGACGCACCACGGGCGGACGAACAACGACGGCCGGACGGACGACGACAACGCGGCCACGATTGGCACGGCAGCCGCCATACGGGCCGCGATGAAAGCCGGGACCGCAACCGCCCGCCACCTGAATCACGTCAGCACCGCCGCTCGAGGCGGGAGCTACAGGCATCGCATTGGCTGTACCGAAACCGGCGACAGAAACTGCGAGGAGTGCTGCTGCGAACAATGTTTTCATGGATGAGTCCTTCCTTGGGGATGAAATCGCGGTGTGTTTCGGCTTCGGCCAGGGCTGGTCGCGCGAACCGAAATGATTCGCCGGCAGCGGGCCGGCGGAGGAACATTATTCTCCCGAACATTGACGCAAGATGAACCGAATGTGGTCCGATTGCGAAACCTGAGACGGTTCAGTTTCCATTCATGCGCGCTGCTGAATTCTGCCATTCGGGCAGAACATCAGGAGGACGCAAGATGGATCGCCGCGTTTTTCTAAAGTTCGCATTCGGATTGGCGGCAGCGGGCGTAGCTGTTGCATCGGCTGCGCGCGCCGCGCCGCTCACGCCGCAGCCAATTGCCGGCAATCCGATCGAACCCGATCAGCTTCCGCAAAATGCCGTCGCCAACGATGACGATCTGAATGAAGCGCAGATCGAGCAGGTCAGGTGGGGACGCCGCCGCGGCTGGGGCCGTCGCAGGTGGGGATGGCGCCGCCGCCGTTACTGGGGATTCCGCCGCCGCAGGTATTGGCGCCGCCGAAGATATTGGGGATGGCGTCGCCGCCGTCGCTTTTATCGCCGTCGGTATTGGCGTCGCCGCTACTGGTGACGAGGTACCGCATCGTTCGATGAGCGCAAGATAATGCGCTCTGTTGTGAGCGAGGAGGGAACCATCAAGTTCACACGACGTTCATTGTCTCCGCGAGATGTTTGCTCCGTTGCAATCTCGCTTCACCAGGAGAAATGAAGAAATGGAACGTCGTGATTTCCTGAAATTTGCGTTCGGCTTTGCCGCCGGCGCTGGAGCCATCGCCGCCGCTGCATCCGCAGCGAGCGCTGCTCCGATGCTGGCCCCGCATCAGGATTTGATGAATGGCCCGAAGCCCGAGCCGGACGCCGCCGCGCAGCCCGCGGTTGCAGATCAGGATGATCTCGCACGTGGCGAACTGGAGCAGGTCCGCTACCATCACAGGCATCATCGGCACCGGCACCATCACCGCCGTCACTGGCATCGCCGGCGTCATTGGCATCACCGCCGCTGGTAATCAGCGGTTGAGTTCACGGGCCCCGGCTTCAACGAGCCGGGGTTTCGTTTTTTCCCGGCAGCAATATCCCGGCGGACAGCATCGCCTGAATGGGCGTGCCGTCGATGCCATCGTTATGCGATGACGTGACCTCTCAGAGCTTCGGGGCGTTGCCAAGCGGGGTCTTGTTGAGGGCTTCGTTCTTCTCGGCGGCAAAAGCATCCGCATCGATCTTTGCGGCGCTGATGATCTGCTTGAAATCGATCAACGTGAATTCAGCCTTGCTGACGCGATCCGGGGTAATGCCGGAACTGATTTCGACGGAGACCAGCGCATCGCAATTCGCGGCCTTGGCCTCGGTGACAAGCTTGTCGAGCGTCTTTTCCAGCGCTTGCACGCGCTTCAGTTCTGCGACGCAGCTGCCGCGGCCGTTGGCATCGTTGAGCGCGACAGCGACCTTCGGATTGAGCGGTGCGTTGAGCGCTTCGAGCGCGGTGGCAGGGGTATACTTCTGCTTCACCGACATCAGCTTGCCGGCCTTGTAGAAATAGTACATGCGCCCGTCGCCGATCGCTGTTGGCGCACCGTATTTCGCGGTCACGCGCTCGATCATTTCGGCCTTCGACGGCTGCTTCTCGCTGGAAAAGCCGAGCAGGCGCGAGATGTAATAGGCGCGGTTGGCGCTTGCGGGAGATGAGAAAACAGCCAGCATCGATTCACCCGGATGGGTGCTGGTGGGGGCGAGGGTAAATTTCATCGCGGTGACATAGGTCACGTTGGTGCCGCCGAACTTCTGCTGCGCTGTCTCCGGTTTCACGCCCGGGAGATCTTTCAGATACGATTCAAAGATCGGCGCGGCCTTGCTGCCTTCGGTCGCGCTGGACAGGCCGACAACGTCAGGCTGGAGCTTTGCGGAAAACGCTGTTTCGGGAGATTTCGGCTTGATTTCGTACGCCCAGCCGGTCGCCGGAACGGTAACCGAAGACATCACGGCAAATGCGATTAACCCACTGCGAAACATGGAACACCCTGTCGGAAATTCGGGACATCAAAAGCGCAAAAAGCGCGGCGAATTACGCCAATTTTTGCTCAAGTCTGTCAACTGCGGATTGTTGCATTAATCGCCCGGAGCGCCGAACAAGGCGTTAAAGCGGGCGGTGCCCTTCGGCGAAAAAGATACGATACGGTTGCCTTTTTCGCGGTTCGCCCAGTTGAGCTGGTAGAATCGCGACAGCATCGCTGCGCCGAGCGATCCCGCAAGGTGACTGCGGCGTACGCTCCAATCGAGACAGGTCTTGCACAGCGGACGACGGCTGCCGCCGAGTGCGGACAGGTCGATGCCGAAATCGGCGACGAAGCGCTCGCCCTGGGATGTCAGCGTCACGCTGCCCTTGTGCGCGCGCAGCAGCTTCTTTTCAGTCATGGCGTCGAGCATCTGAACACCGAAATCGCCGGCGAGATGGTCGTAGCAAACACGGGCGCGACGCAGCCCCGGATCTGCGGGGCCGGTCCTGACGCGCAGATGGCCCGCCCGCGCGGCGAGGCCCATCAGGCCCTCCAGAACGGCCGCGACATCGGCGCCTGAGAGACGGAAGTAACGGTGGCGGCCCTGCTTCTCGGGCACAACGAGGTGACCAGCTTCGAGTTTGGCGAGATGTGAACTCGCAGTCTGCGGTGTGATGCCGGCTTCCTGTGCGAGTTCGGTGGCGGTGAGGGCGCGGCCACTCATCAGCGCCGTCAGCATGTTCGATCGCGCGGGATCGCCGACAAGCGAGGCGATCACGGCCATGTCCGGTCCTGCTTTCATACTTCGATCTTAATCGAAGCATTTGCGGCGGGCAACGGGATAGCTTGCGGTCCAGTCAGGGAGCGCTCTAATGACAATTACCGTTTTCATCCGCTACCAGCTTGATCCGTTCAAGCGGCATCTGTTCGAGGCCTATGCACAGCGCTGGCTCGCCATTATTCCGAAGTGCGGCGGCGATCTGCTCGGCTACTGGATGCCGCACGAGGGGACCGACAATATTGCATTCGGGCTGATCTCGTTTGCCAGTCTGGCGGATTACGAAGCCTATCGCGCGCGGCTCAAGTCGGATGACGAAGGCGTCGCGAACTTCAATTTCGCGCAGGAGCACAAGTTCATCCTCTCGGAGGAGAGGACCTTTCTGCGGCAGGTGCAGAACTGACACCACACCAGTCCGATTGATTTCAACTGACATCAGCGGCATCGTTCGCCGCAGCGTCAAAAGACATCGAAACAAACTCGCTGGGAGAACAACGAATGCCGATTTCAATTGCGCAGAAGCGTGCCGAGTTCAGGAAACTTCACGAGAGCGGGTGTTTCGTCTTGCCCAACCCCTGGGATGTCGGCAGCGCGCGTCTACTTGCCGGCATGGGGTTCAAGGCGCTGGCGTCGACGAGTTCGGGCTTTGCGTGGTCAACCGGGAGGCCGGACAATGATCTGCCGGTGGAGCAGGTTCTGGATCATCTCAAAATGATCAACGACGCGACGGATTTGCCTTTGAACGCCGATTTCGAGGCCGGTTTTGCGGATGATCCGGCCGACGTGGCCGCCAACGTCACGCGCGGGGTCGCAACGGGGGTCGCGGGATTGTCGATCGAGGATTCCACTGGCGACGCGAAGCAGCCGCTTTACGAAATGAAACTGGCCGTGGAGCGCATGCAGGCTGCGCGTGCCGCAATCGACGCGACAAAGCAAGACGTCATGCTGATCGGGCGTTGTGAGAGCTTTCTGATCGGCCAACCCGATCTCAATGCGACCATCGCGCGCCTGACGGCCTATGCGGAGGCGGGCGCGGATTGTCTCTACGCACCCGGTATCAAGACCAAAGAGCAGATTGTCGCTGTCGTCAAAGCCGTGGCGCCGAAGCCGGTCAACTTGCTGATGGGTGCACCGGGCATGTCTGTCGCGGAGATTGCTGACCTCGGCGTTCGCCGCATCAGTGTCGGCGGCGCGATGGCGCGCGCAGCGTGGGGAGCATTTCTGCGCGCGTCACGCGATATCGCACAGAACGGGTCGTTTACCGAATTCGCCCACGCCGTTTCCTATGCCGAGATCAACGGCATGTTCGGCGGTGAGCCGTTTTAACCGCAAACGAAAACGGCGGGCATCACCGCAGTAATGCTCGCCGTTGCCGCTGGAATTGTTGCGGTTAATTGCTCGTAGATGGCGCGCCAGCCGGAGCCGAATTGTTCTGCGGTGCTGCGGGTGCCGGCGGATTCACCGCTGGCGGGGCAGGCTCTGCCGGGCGCATTGCCGAGCCGGTGGTCTGGCCAGCCGGAGCGCGCGGCGCCTGGGCTGTCCCGCCGCCTGACGGTGCGGCCGGTGCCGTCTGCGCGGTCGGTGTCGTCTCGGGCGATGTGCTGGAATTATTCAGTCCATAGAATACAACGCCAAGAATGGCGACGACCGCGATCGCGAAGAGCGCAATACGTCCGCCGCTCGCAGGACCTTCCGCCAGTTCCGGATCTGCCTGCAGCTCGTTATCCAGTTGCTCTGACCGGCGACGATGCACTTCATCGTTCGTGGCCGCAGCATAAGGATCGTTGGGATTACGCTCGATTGCCATGGTCGTTTTCTCCAGTGGTTCATCTTTGAAGACAATCTCTGGATGGCTCAGACGTTCCAACGCGCCGTCCTGCGGGGTCGAGGAACCGCCGGCAGCTACTTCACCCCGGAACCGGTTGTTTGGTTTGTGGTCCAGGCAGGCGCGCTGGTGGTCTCGTGCGGCGTAGGACTCATCCGTGCAAGAACGACTGCGAACACAACAAGAAGCGCAATACCAATCAGCGCTTTGACGGGTTTGCCTTGCTGGTTCTCGAACTCGTCGGTTGCTGACGGCTCGTCATAGACGCTTTTCTTGCCGTCGGATGACCAATCGTTTCCTGACGTGAGGGTCATGGTTTTCGTCCTCCTTGAGGATGCACCCGTTGAAATCGGGTTGTGGTCAGGGCGATGGGCAACGGTTCTGCGGCGAGAACCGTTCCGGCGGAGCGTTGCATGGGACGAGGGGCAGCATTGCGGGGGAGCCGGCCGCACCGTAGCGGTCCGGACAGGGGCGTTTCCACCCCGGAAGTCGTTCGCAATGTCCTTTCGGCCATAAGCAGACACGCGACACAACAGGTCCGGAAGGAGGCGAAAACCAGCCTAAAATTGCGTTTGAAAACAAAGGTCTGATGAATGCGATTTCTTTTGTGCAGGAAACGAAAAGCGACATAGACTGGTTCTAAGCAGACTCGTCACAGCGCAACAAGAGCCCGGCAAAGAGGCAAACGAATATGGGAATCAACCAAGGGCCGATCAGCCTCGACCAGAAATATACGCAGGCATCGGGACATGTTTTCCTCACCGGCATTCAGGCGCTGGTCCGGCTGCCGATGGCGCAGGTCAGGCGCGACCGCGCAGCGGGGCTGAACACCGCAGCATTTGTCTCCGGGTACCGCGGGTCGCCGCTCGGCGGCTACGACCAGCAGCTTGTCGCCGCGCGCAAGCATCTCGAACATTACAACGTGAAATTCCAGCCGGGGGTCAACGAGGACCTCGCCGCCACGGCGATCTGGGGTTCGCAGCAGCTCAATCTCTCGCCCGGCGCGAAATACGATGGCATTACCGGCATCTGGTATGGCAAGGGCCCCGGCGTCGATCGTTGCGGCGACGTCTTCCGTCACGGCAATGCGGCGGGTTCGGCCAGGAACGGCGGCGTACTCTGTCTGGCGGGTGACGATCACGGCGCGAAGTCATCGACGGTGCCGCATCAGTCGGACCACGCCTTCATCTCCGCGCTGATGCCGTATCTCTATCCCTCCAGCATCCACGAGATGATCGAGATGGGACTGCTCGGCATTGCCATGTCGCGCTATTCCGGCTGCTGGGTTGGCATGAAGGTCATCACCGAGACGGTGGAGACCACGGCGGAAATCGATCTCACAAATGAACTGACGCCGTTCATCGTTCCTCCTGATTTCGAGATGCCGCCGGGCGGCCTCAATCTGCGTTGGCCGGACGACCGCTACGCGCAGGACAAGCGCCTGCAGGATTACAAGGGTTTTGCTGCTGTCGCATTTGCACGTGCCAACAAGATCAATCGCGTGACAATGGATTCGCCGAACGCGCGGTTCGGCATCATGGCGTCGGGCAAGAGCTATGAAGACATTCGCCAGGCGCTGCGTGAACTCGGAATTACGCCGGAGGTGGCCGCGCAGATCGGTCTGCGGCTTTATAAAATCGGCATGCCGTGGCCGCTGGAGCCGGAAGGCGTGCGCGCCTTCGCCGTCGGTCTTGAGGAAATCTTCATCGTCGAGGAACGCCGCGAGATCGTGGAGAACCAGGTCAAGCAGGAGCTGTTCAACTGGCGCGACGATGTGCGCCCGCGCATCATCGGCAAGATGGACAATCACGACAAGCGCTTCCTGCCGTTCGCGGAAGAACTTAGCGTTGCCTCGCTGGCAAGCTCGCTGACCGAGCGGCTGCTGCAACTCGACCTCAATCCCGAAATCGTGGCGATGCTCCGCGCCAAGGCCGACTGGTTCAACGGCCGGCAGGCAACACAGGTTCAGGCGGTCGCGCCGGTGACGCGCACCCCGTATTTCTGCTCGGGCTGTCCGCACAACACATCGACCAAGGTGCCGGAAGGCAGCCGTGCGATGGCCGGTATCGGCTGTCACTTCATGGCGTTGTGGATGGACCGCAACACAGAGACCTTCACGCACATGGGCGGCGAGGGCGTACCGTGGGTCGGCATCGCGCCGTTCACCAACGAGAAGCACGTTTTCGTCAATCTCGGCGACGGCACTTACTTCCATTCCGGCAGCCTCGCGATCCGGCAGGCGGTCGCGTCCAAGGCCAACATCACCTACAAAATTCTTTACAACGACGCGACGGCCATGACCGGCGGCCAGCATGTCGACGGCGAGCTTTCGCCGCAGCAGGTGACATTCCAGCTTCACAGCGAAGGTATCCGCGACATTTATCTTGTGTCGGAAAATCCCGAAGCCTATCCGGCGTCCGACATCGCGCCCGGCACCAAGGTCGCGCACCGCGATCAGCTCGACGAAGTCCAGCGCACGCTGCGCGAGACGCCGGGTTGCTCGGCGATCGTGTTCGTGCAGACCTGCGCCGCCGAAAAACGCCGCCGCCGCAAGCGCGGATTGATGGAAGACCCGTCAAAGCGTGTCGTCATTAATGCCGCGGTCTGCGAAGGGTGCGGCGACTGCTCGGTGCAGTCGAACTGCATCTCGGTGGAGCCGCTGGAAACCGAGATGGGGCGCAAGCGCACCATCAACCAGTCGACCTGCAACAAGGACTATTCCTGCGTAAAGGGCTTCTGCCCGTCGTTCGTCACCATCGACGGTGGCACACTGCGCAAGCGTGCGCCGGTCGATATCGGCAATATCGGCGAATTGCCCGCGCCGGCCTCAGTGCCATCGCTGGACCGGCCATACAATGTTGCTGTCGGCGGCGTCGGTGGCACCGGTGTGCTGACCATCGGCGCGCTGCTTGGCATGGCCGCGCATATCGAAGGCAAGGCCAGCATGATCCTCGACATGTCGGGGCTTGCGCAGAAGGGCGGCGCAGTGCTGAGCCATGTCCGGCTGTCCAGGAATACAGCGGACGTGACCTGCTCGCGCATTGTCACCGGTACCGCCGATCTGCTGATCGCGGCCGATGAAGTGGTGGCCGTTGCCAAGGAAACGATCACGCTCGCGGAGTCGTCGCGCACCTATGGCGTCATCAATACCCATCTCATTCCGATCGCGGATTTCATCCAGAACCGCGATTTCGATTTCCAGCGCGGCAAGGTCAATCGCGTGCTGGAGAATGCGTTGCGCAAGGATTCGGCATTCCTCGACTTCACCAAACCCGCCGAGACGCTGCTGGGTGACTCGATCGCAACCAACATGATGATGCTGGGATACGCCTATCAGAAGGGCTTGCTGCCGGTTGGCGCCGAGGCCATCGAACAGGCGATCGAACTGAATGGCGTGTCGGTCAAGATGAACACGCAGGCGTTTCGTCTGGGTCGCCTCGCGGCCCATGATCCTGCGAAGCTTGCGGCCATGATGAAGGGCGACGAGCCAGAGGCGCCAAAGACGCTCGACCAGATGACGCTGAACGAGATCATTGCGCACCGGACGCAGTTGCTGACCGATTATCAGAACGCAGCCTATGCCGCCCGGTATCGCAGTCTCGTTGATCAGGTGCGGAAGGTGGCGTTCGACGGCGGCTACGGCGAAGCGCTGCCGCGCGCCGTTGCGATCAACTATGCGAAGTTACTCGCTTACAAAGATGAGTACGAGGTCGCGCGGCTCTATACCGACGGTCGCTTCGCGGAGAGCATCCGCAAGCAGTTCGACGGCAATTTCAAGCTGAGTTTCAATCTCGCGCCGCCGATACTGAGCACTGGCACCGATGCATTGGGCCGTCCGCGCAAGCGGGCCTTCGGTCCCTGGATGATGAGCGCATTCGGCGTGCTGGCGAAGTTCCGCTTCCTGCGCGGCACGCTGTTCGATCCGTTCGGCTACAGCGAGGACCGCAAACTCGAGCGCGATCTGATCAAGGGGTACGAGCAGGACGTGGTGACGGCGGTGAAGCTGCTGTCGCCGAAGACGCATGACATCGCAGTCGAGTTGCTGTCGCTGCCGGATCAGATCCGGGGCTATGGCCCGGTCAAGGAAGCGTCGATCGCAAAAGCGAAGGCGCGATACGAACAGCTTGCCAAGGACCTTGTCAATCCGCCGCCGATGATCGCGCCCCAGATCGCGGCGGAATAGAACGCTCGTTCGCACGGCGAAACTCAAGATGCTTGCCAAGCGCCGCTTGGCGGGTCAGAAAATCCGCTGAGTTGAAGCAGTGGAGATGACTTTGAGCATCAAGGGAAAAGCCTATATCGCCGGGATTTACGAACATCCCACCCGGCATGCGCCGGATAAGTCCACGGCGCAACTTCACGCCGAATGCGCCAGGGGAGCGCTGGAAGATGCCGGCCTGACAAAGGCCGACGTTGACGGCTATTTCTGCGCCGGAGATGCGCCCGGCGGCGTGATGCCGATGGCCGATTATCTCGGCCTCAAGCTGCGTCATTTGGATTCGACCGAAACCGGCGGATGCTCTTACATCATCGCGCTCGGGCATGCGGCCGAGGCGATCGCAGCCGGAAAATGTTCCGTGGCGCTGATCACTCTGGCCGGAAAGCCGCGCACTGGCCCGATGCCGCCGCGCGCCGCCGGCCCCGAAATTGATTTCGAGGCGGCTTACGGGGCGACTACCCACAATGCTTACGGCATGTGCGCCATGCGTCATATGCATGAGTTTGGCACCACCAGCGAACAACTCGCCTGGGTGAAGGTCGCGGCCTCGCATCACGCGCAATACAATCCGCACGCGATGCTGCGCGATGTCGTCACTGTGGAAGACGTTATCAACTCGCCGCTGATTTCCGATCCGTTGCACCGGCTGGACTGCTGCGTCGTCTCCGACGGCGGCGGTGCGCTGATCGTGACCACGCCGGAGATTGCGAAGTCCCTGAAGCGGCCGCTGGTGCGGCTGACCGGCCATGGCGAATCCCTGAAAGGCCCGAACGGCGGCCGCAAGCTCGACCTGACCTATTCCGCGGGTGTGTGGAGCGGTCCTCCGGCATTCGCTGAAGCAGGGGTGACGCCGAAGGACATCAAGTACGCTTCGATCTACGACAGCTTCACCATCACCGTGGTGATCCAGCTCGAGGATCTCGGCTTCTGCGCGAAGGGGCAGGGCGGCAAGTTCGTCGCCGATGGCAATCTGATCTCCGGCGTCGGCAAGCTGCCGTGGAACACCGACGGCGGCGGACTGTGCAACAACCATCCGATCAACCGTGGCGGCATCACCAAGATCATCGAGGCGGTGCGGCAGTTGCGTGGCGAAGCGCATCCGAAGGTTCAGGTTCCGAATTGCGATCTCGCGCTGGTGCACGGCACCGGCGGATTGCTTGGAGTGCGTCATGCGGCTTCGACCGCTATTCTGGAGCGCGTGTGATGACCGACAAACCGAAGTATCCAGCGCCCACGGGCAATCCTGAAACGGCGCATTTCTGGGATGCCGCCAGGGAAGGCAAGTTCCTGATCAAGCGCTGCACCGCGTGCGGCGAGCCGCATTATTTCCCGCGCTCGATTTGCCCGGTGTGCTTCTCGGACCAGACGGTGTGGGAAGAGAGCAAGGGCGAGGGCGTGATTTATAGCTACAGCCTGATGCGCAAGTCGCCGACCGGGCCCTATGCCATTGGGTATGTCACGCTCGATGAAGGTCCGTCACTGCTGACGAACTTCGTGGACTGCGATCTGACGACGCTGAAAATCGGTCAGCGCGTAAAGGTCGTGTTCAAGCCGACGGACGGCGCGCCGCTGCCGTTCTTCACGCCCGTCGCATAGCAAGAGCAACAGCGAGGAAACATGCCGATCAAGTACGATGAGGTGATGGCGCTCAAGAACGTCGGCCAGAAGTATTCATGGACCGACCGCGAAGTCATGCTTTATGCCTATGGCATCGGCATGGGCGCCGATCCGATGGACGAGAAGGAATTGTCCTTCGTCAATGAAGGATATTATACGCCGCGCGAACTGAAGGTGGTTCCGACTTACGCGTCGGTTGCCGCGTGGGGGGCGAGCGCAGGTCCCATCGATGTTAACCGCGTCATGGTGGTCGATGGCGAGCGTGACATCACCTTCCACAAGCCGTTGCCTGTTACCGCGAACATTACCGCGGATTCCAGCATCCTTGGCGTGTTCGACAAGGGCAAGGACAAGGGCGCGGTGATACTGCGCAAGACCGTGCTCAAGAACGAGAAGGGCGAGGATCTCGCCACGCTGATCGCTTCGCAGTTCGCGCGCGGCGATGGCGGCTTTGGCGGCCCGGCGGACGGTCAGCCCGAACCGCATGCGATCCCGAAGCGTGCGCCGGACATGACGGTCGATATTTCGACGCGGCCCGATCAGGCGCTGATCTACCGGCTTTGCGGGGACCGCAATCCGCTGCACTCCGATCCCGAGTTTGCGAAGAAGGCGGGATTCGATCGTCCGATCCTGCACGGCATGTGCACCTATGGCCTGAGCTGCCGCGCGGTGCTCCAGACCTATGCGGACTACGATCCGGCTGCATTCAGGCAACATGTCACGCGCTTTTCGTCGCCGGTGTTTCCGGGAGAGACGGTGTCATTCGACCTGTGGAAGGACGGCAACGTGATCTCGCTCGAAGGGCGCGTGAAAAGCCGCAATGTCACCGTTATCAAGAACGGAAAAACCGTTCTCGCCTGAAGCAGGAAAAAAGCGGGAGGACTCGATGGGTTTGCTCGACGGCAAGGTTGCGATCATCACCGGCGCGGGCGGTGGTCTGGGCGAGGCCTATGCCAAACTGTTTGCGTGCGAAGGCGCGTCGGTGGTCGTCAACGATCTTGGCGGGCCACGCGACGGCAGCGGCGCCGACAAGTCGATGGCGCAGAAGGTTGTCGATGCCATCAAGGCAGAAGGCGGGAAGGCGATCGCCAACGGATCGGACATCTCGACCATGGCGGGCGGTCAGTCGGTGTTCGACGATGCGATCAGGCATTTCGGCCGCGCGGACATTCTGGTCAACAATGCCGGAATTCTGCGCGACGGCACATTCGCCAAGATGACGGAGGAGAACTGGGACAAGGTGATGACGGTGCATCTGAAAGGCACCTTCTGCGTCACTCTGCCGGTCTTCAAATGGATGAAGGACAACGGTGGCGGCGTCATCGTCAATACGTCATCGACCTCCGGGCTTTTCGGGAATTTCGGCCAGAGCAATTATGGTGCGGCCAAGGGCGGTATCTTCGGCCTGTCCAATGTGCTGACGGATGAGGGACGCAAGTACAATATCCGCGTCTGGACGCTGGCGCCGGGCGCTCTGACTCGCATGACGGCGGATCTGCAGCGCTACATCGACAATCCGGGGGCCGCCATGGGGCCTGACGAGATTGCGCCGGCGGTGCTTTACATGGTGAGTTCCCTGTCCGGCGAACAGACCGGAAAGGTGCTGGGCGTTTCCGGCCCGCGAGGTATCCGGGAGATAAAACTCCTGGAGCGGGAGGGGTGGAAGCCCGGCGGCCCGTGGAAACCGCAGGACATTGCGGCCCATGCAAGCGAGATTTTTTTCGACGAAGGCGTTAGAATTGTGCCGCGCAGCTACTGACACAAAAACAAGAAAGCAGTCCTCCTCTCATGAAACTAACTCACGAAGCGAGCGGTACGTTCGCCATCGCACCAACTCCGTTTTTCGACGACGGCCGCATCGATTATGAGTCGATTGATCGCCTGACCGATTTCTATGGGGAAGTCGGCTGCAACGGCGTGACGGTCCTCGGTATCCTCGGTGAGGCGCCCAAACTCGAAGGCAATGAATCCATCGACGTTGCGACGCGCTTCATCAAGCGGGCGAAGGACAAGCAGATTATCGTGGGCGTGTCCGCACCGGGTTTCGCACAGATGCGTACACTGGCGCGCGCATCCATGGATGCCGGCGCTGCGGCAGTCATGATCGCGCCGCCGACCCATCTGCGCACCGATGAGCAAATTCTCGGATATTTCCGGCAGGCGAGTGAGGCCATCGGCAGCGATGTGCCGTGGGTGTTGCAGGACTATCCGTTGACGTTGACTGTCGTCATGACGCCATCGGTGATCCGCAAGATCGTCATGGACAGCCCGTCGTGCGTGATGCTCAAGCACGAAGACTGGCCGGGGCTGGAAAAGATCTCGGCGCTGCGCGGTTTCCAGAAGGATGGCTCGCTGCGGCCGTTGTCGATTTTGGTGGGCAACGGCGGACTGTTTCTCGATTTCGAAATGGAGCGGGGCGTGGACGGCGCCATGACCGGCTACGCGTTTCCGGACCTGCTGGTGGATGTCGTCAACCTGTCGAAGGCCGGCAAGCGCGATGCCGCGCACGATCTGTTCGATGCGCATCTGCCGCTGATCCGTTACGAGCAGCAGCCGGGCGTCGGCCTTGCGGTTCGCAAGTACGTCCTGAAGAAGCGTGGCAAGATCGCGTCGGACGCCCAGCGCAAGCCGGGATCGAGCATGAGCGCGCTGGCGCGAAGTGAAGTGGACTATCTTCTGTCGCGCGTGGGGCGCATCGACAAACGGGCCAACATCTGATGAGCAGCGGCAGCAAGAGCGTTCCGGATCCATCGAAGGCGCTGCGGACCGCATCCACAGTGCTCCTGTTGCGGGAAGCGGCCGGCGGCATGGAAATCTTCATGGTGCAGCGGAATCGCCAGATCGAGTTCAGTTCCGGCGCCTTGGTGTTTCCCGGCGGCAGCATGGACCCGGATGATCGGGAGATCGCGGCCAATCCGGCGCTGGTTGCTGATCGCGGCGGTCTCGACATCGAGACCGCGGCCATTCGGATCGGCGGCATTCGTGAAACATTCGAGGAAAGCGGAATCCTTCTGGCACGTCAGCGCGGATCGGCATCGCTGGTCACCGCGGCGAAGGCTGCGGAACTCGGTTCGCACCGTGAGGCGCTCGATGAGGGCAAGCTGCGTTTCGCCGACATTCTTCGCCAGCATGATCTCGTTCCCGCCATCGATCTGCTGGCGCTCTTCGCGCACTGGATCACGCCGGTGAATCTGCCGAAGCGTTTCGACACGCATTTCCTGCTGGCGCTCGCGCCGCCGGATCAGATCGGCAAGCACGATGGAAGGGAATCCGTGGATTCCGTCTGGCTGTCGCCGAAGGCCGCGCTCGAAGCCGCCGAGTCCGGACGTTACAATCTTCCGTTTCCGACCATCCGCAACCTGATCAAGCTCGACAAGCTGGGCACCGCGCAGGCGGCGATGGACCACGCCCGCACGATGTCTGTCGTGACCGTGGTGCCTGAGATCAGCCGCAATGCGGACGGAACCACGCGCCTGCGCATTCCGCTTGAGGCAGGATATGACGGCGATGTCTTCGACGTCGCGCGGCCCTGAGGCAAGCCTTCTGGCGGCCCGTATCGACTTTTGTCGGGCGGCGGGTGTTGTTCTGGTATGACTGCATTTCCGCCACGCCGCATCGTGTGCCTCACCGAAGAGACGGTTGAGACGCTCTATCTGATCGGCGAGCAGGATCGCATTGTCGGCGTGTCGGGATACGCGGTGCGGCCACCGCAGGTGCGGCGCGAGAAGCCGCGCGTCTCGGCGTTCATATCAGCCGACGTCCCGAAGATACTCGCGCTCCACCCCGATCTGGTTCTGGCATTCTCGGATTTGCAGGCCGATATCGTCGCCGAGCTGGTGCGGGCAGGGGTTGCGGTCCACGTCTTCAATCAGCGCGACGTCGCCGGCATTCTGGCAATGATCCGCACGCTCGGTGGAGTGATCGGGGAAGCGAAAAAGGCGGACGCGCTCGCATCGCAGTTCGAGCGGCGGCTCGCCGGGGTCGCCGCGATCGAAGGCGCGAGACGGATACGTCCCAAAGTCTATTTCGAGGAATGGGACGATCCCCTGATTAGCGGCATCGGCTGGGTCTCGGAACTGATTTCCATCGCCGGCGGCGAAGATGTGTTTCCGCATCTTGCCAAGGCAAAGTCTGCGAAGGACCGCATCGTTGCGCCCGAGGCTGTGATCGCAGCCAATCCGGATGTGATCCTTGCGTCATGGTGCGGGAAGAAAGTCGTCCCGGATAAGATCCGGCAGCGGCCGGGCTGGGACGTGATTGCTGCGGTGCGCGACGATCGGATCGTGGAGATCAAGTCGCCGCTGATCCTGCAACCGGGACCTGCAGCCTTGACCGACGGTCTCGATGCCATCGTGGCTGCGCTGCGATCAAACCGATGAGAGTGCCCGGAACAGGACTTTTCAATCAGGTCTGATCGTATTAGTAACGATTATGAATAAGAAGAACTGATCGATGGTCTCTCTCAAGCAGCTCAAATACTTCGACGCCGTGGCCCGCTCAGGCCATTTCGGCAAGGCTGCGGAGCACTGCGCTGTGACGCAGCCTGCGCTCTCGATGCAGGTGCAGGAGCTGGAGAAATCGCTCGGAATTCAGCTTCTGGAGCGCGGCCGTAATGGCGTGATGCTGACCGAAGGCGGCAAGGAGATCGCCCAGCGTGCAGCGCGCGTTCTTGCCGATGTGCGTGACATCGTCGATGTTGCGCGGCGGCAGGGAAATGTGCTGTCCGGCCCTCTGCGCCTCGGCGTCATCCCTTCGGTGGCACCATACATCCTGCCGCAACTGCTGCCGATGATCCGGGACAGGTTTCCCGATCTTGATCTGCATATTCGCGAAACCCAGACCCAAACCCTCATCAGCGAACTTGCCGACGGTCAGCTCGATCTGTTGTTGCTCGCGTTGCCGGTCGAGCACCCTGACATCGAGACGATCCGGTTGTTTGACGATCGCTTTCTGCTGGCGATGGCGACCACGCACCGCATGTCGAACAGGGTCAAGGCGACACCCGATCTTCTGGAAGACGACCGCCTGCTGCTTCTGGAAGAAGGGCACTGCATGCGGGATCAGGCGCTGGCCTTTTGCAATCTGCGGCGGATCGAGAACATCAACACCTTTGGCGCGTCGAGCCTGTCCACACTGGTCCAGATGGTGGCGCACGGTCTCGGCATGACATTGCTGCCTGAATTGGCGGTGCCGCTCGAAAGCCGGCGAGGCGACATTCATCTGATGCGGTTCGCCGATCCGGAGCCGCAACGCGTGATCGGGCTGGCCTGGCGCCGAAGCTCACCCCGCAAGCGCCATTTTGAAGAACTTGGTCAGATGATTTCAGCGGCGGCGGCCGGGCAATCACAATGACGATGCTGGGGCGCCAAGACCCCAAGGCTTATTGAAGAAGCGCTTACGCGAACGCTTTGTCGGATTGTTGCTGCGTCCAGTCGATCAGTGGAGCGCCGAAGGCTCTGCTCCACACGGTCAGAAAGCGGGGAAACCAGGAGTGCGCGATGGCGCCCCGGTAGGCCCAGGTGCGGTACTGCAGGCCATTTTCGGACAACAGTTCCTGGTATCCGCCATGCGTCTCCGTGGCGTGATGGATGTGGCGCAGGATTTCGCGGGCGTAGGGCCGGTACTTCTCGGTACCGGAGAATTCGTCATGTTCGAGCATGCGGTCGGCGAACTCGACATTGAATGTCGGCCATGCGGACCGGCCTTGATAGGACGGCGTGGCGATCCGGTGGATGAGTTTCTTGCGCGGATTATCCGCTGATACGAAAAAGTGGAACGTGTCTGGAATCCGGAAACGCGGTTCAGCGAGGATGAGATCGGTGGTTGCGCTGAACAGCGCGCGCTCGGCCTCGTTTCTGAAATCCCAGAATCCGTGCTGCACATTGACGAAATCGAGCGCGATGGAGAAGGCGGGCGCTTCCGCCTTGCAGTCGAGGCTATGCTTGATGTAGCCGTCGCGGCCGAACAGCTGAAGCAACTCTGTCTTGTATTGCGAGAGACTGCGTCCGAGGATTTTCTCCAGTTCGCTTTCATCAACGATGCCGAGCCGGATGCTCTGCTGGAACGTTGCGTAGACGCTGGCATTGGTGACGAAGCGCAGCCGCTCCGCGCGGGTGTCCGTCGCAGCCGAGCGGGGAGCACGGACGTCGCAAAGCAGGGTTTGGATGTCGTCACCTTTGTAAGGCTCGAGACTGCTTGCAAGATCGAGGACTGATTTCTTCAGGTCGGCGCGATATTCGGCAAGCAACGCCCGGCCTGTATCGGCTGCTTTCGTCAGGTCCTCATAAGGCGAGGCTCGCCGGTCAGCGCGAACGATCTGCTCCAGACCACCCTGCACGCCGAGGAGCGTGTCCGACGGCAGCGCGAAATAGTTGGCGCCGATGTAGCGATTGCGTTTCACGGGAATGAGCGTCGTCGTGATGATGCCCGAGCGCACCGCGCCCAGCATCAAGCGCACGCTTTTTTCCAGCAGACGAACCCGGCGCGCCGCGTCTTCGGCATTGATGATGGTCTGCGGATCGAGAACATCCGGATAGAACCAGGCGAAGTCCCGCGGATAATAGGCCGATGCATGCGGCGCACCGGTGACAAGAAACGCCTCCTGCGCGGAAAAGGCGCTGTTCATCGAGTTGCGGTAAAGCTCGTCGATCTTCGCCGATGCATAATAGGCGCGCCGCAGGAAACGGTCGGAGAGGAAGTTGGTGGCCTGAAGAAAATTGGCGACGCAGGTCGCGGCGAGGCCCTGATAAAACCTGTGCTCAGAGTTTGAA
The DNA here is from genome assembly GCF_000497575.1 of Afipia sp. OHSU_II-C1. Lineage (GTDB taxonomy): Bacteria > Pseudomonadota > Alphaproteobacteria > Rhizobiales > Xanthobacteraceae > Afipia. Next base: position 11,482 of record NZ_APJI01000011.1, on the reverse strand, counting down.
GGCAGAAGCCCTTCGTTGCCGCTCACCGTGTCCTCCCTCAATTGGAAGTGCGTCCTGAATAGCCCGGCGGCGCGATTCGTTTAAAGCGCCATAGGCACGCAGGTGCCACCGCCGTGCAAAGCTCGGCAAGCCATGCCGAAAGATGCCTCCATTGGCAATTCAAAACGCCGGGTTTTGACTGTCATAATCGGCATCCGGCTTCGGCAAGGGCGCTTCTGGTCGGGCTCAAGCCACGCAAATCCGCATCAGGAAGCCATGGATGCGACGAGCGTGCGGGCAGGGTTGCAGGAAAACCCTCGGTCCGACGATGCCGTCTTTGTGACCGGGAATGGCGCGCTCCGAGAGATTCGAACTCCCGACCCTCGGAATCGAAATCCGATGCTCTATCCAGCTGAGCTAGGAGCGCTGAGGGGCGCACCATAGCCAATGATGGCCTGAAATCCAGCCGAAATCGCTCGAAAATTCCTGTTTTTTGCCGCACGCAGTGCGGCCTGCTTGGTGTCAAAACACAACGGAAAACACGGGAACGGGCTCATTGAACCCCTTCAAAGTCTGCGCGTCTAGTTCAACAAGAGGCACGCTCGAAGCCAATGCGGACGCAGCAATGCGATCGATCAGGATTTCGGAGTTTTTCGCGCTTGAGCATAGACGCGAAGCGAGATTCACGACGGTGCCGATCGCGCTGTAGTGAAGGCGCCCCTCGGAGCCGATCTTTCCAACGGTAGCCGGTCCCTTTGCGAGTCCAACGCCGAAGCCGAGCCGATGGTCGAGTGCGTGCCAACTGGTCAGGAGTTTCTGCACGTTTATTTGCATGTCGATCGCCGTATTGACGGCGCGTAATGCCGGGTCCGGGCAGGCAACCGGTGCGTTGACCAGCACCATCGCGCCATCGCCCGAGAAGCTGATCAGAGTTGCCTCGTGGGCGCTGACGACCTTTTCGAGCGTGTCGTAGTATTCACGCAGCACGCCCAGGATGGTTTCGGGCTCAGCCCGCGCCGAGAACGCGGTAAAGCCTCGCATGTCACAGAATATCGCGACCACATCGACACGGCGCCCGTCAAGAACGCGGTCGTCTCCGATACGGTCAATCAGTTCGGCGACTTGGGGCGCGAGAAACCGCTTGAGTCTGCTGATGCGTTCTGAGCGTTCCTGTGAAATCGCCAGCTCACCCGCCATTTCGTTGAACCGGGTCGCAAGCCGTTCAAATTCATCCCTTGTCGCAAGCTGGATGCGGTGTTGAAAATTTCCCGCGCCAATCTGAGCGACCCCGTCTTCCAGCAGACGTATCGGCCCGATCATGCGCTGGGTCAGCCAGTAGGCGAGGATTCCTGCGAGGGCTGCGCCGGCGATGAGCAATGCCGCAGTTCGCCAAAGCGCCGCGTAGATCGGCCCGAATGCCTCGGCAACGGGTTGCTTGACGATGACATTCCAGTCGATGCCGGGAATCTGCGCCATCGCGGCCAGCACTGTCTTGCCCGCGATGTCCTGACCGGCCGCGGCCTGGCTCGGCCGGGCGAGAATGGCTGTCCGCAGGTCACGGAGTGGCTGCTGCGCGGTTTCATCAGCCCGCAGCACAAGGCTGATGTCTGGATGAGCGACGAGGCGGCCCGGCTTATCAAGCACGAAGGCCTCGCCGGTGCGTCCGACGCGTATCCCCGAGATAACCTCCCAGATGAATTTCAGATTCACTTCGGCAATGGCCACGCCGTCCGCCAAGCGGTTGCCCGCCACCGCGACGGTCATGAAAGGTTCTGAGCCGTGATAGAACGTCACCGGGCCAAACCAGATCCGGTCTGAACGGGCTGCGATCACAGCAGGTTTCGCGGAAAGATCGGCACCGCCCTCAATCCTGTTCAGGCTGATGCGGGACACAAACAGCCGTTCCTTTCCGGCTGGGTCGACCAGGGTGAGGCTTTCGATGGCCGGGACCTGACGCAGCAGGCGCAGGGCGTCGAGCCTTCGCCTCTCGCCGGAATCTTCCGACCATGGCAGTTGGACAACCCAGCCAAGCTGATCCCGGATGCCTTCGATGAAGTCCTGAATGTTGACGGCCGCAAACCGGGCTTCCGCGTTCAGAAGATCATTCAACCGCGCACGCTGATCGTGATAGCCGAACCACGCCTCGCTCCCGCCCGCAATCAGGAGCGGTACGACCGCTGCCGCAAACAGCGCGCGAAAGTATTTTTTGAACAATGACGTGCGCGGAGCGACGAGGGGAGTGGACATCGACCTATCTCGTGTCACGGCCAGGCGGCCAGGTCATTCGATGACCTCGTCGGCGCTGCTTAAAAGCAAGGGCGGGAAGGATATGCCGAGGGCGCTCGCGGCTTTCAGATTGATGAACAACTCGACCTTGGTAACCCGCTGCACCGGCAAATTGGAAGGCTTCTCGCCTTTGAGAATGCGGCCGGCATACATGCCGGTGTGACGGTGCGACTGACTGAAGTCCCCGCCATAGCTCATCAGCCCGCCGGCAAGCGGGAAATCTCGGGATTGGGTCATCGCAGGTACGGCATGACGCGCGGCGAGGACGGCCAGCTGCTGACTGCGGTAGGTGAAATAAGGATCGGAGCTGAAGACAAGGCCACCCGCACGTGCATTACGCACGACGGCGAACATTTCGTCGAATTCCTGTTCGGAACTGGTTCTCAGCACCATCAGCTCCAATCCGAGGCTTTCCGCTGCGGTACGGAGGTTCGTCAACTGCGTGTCAGAGGTCGGACTCGTGGGATTAATGGCCACGGCGAACGTTTTGGCGTCCGGGCGCACCTCATGCATGAACTCCAGGCGCTTGCGCGAAACCTCCACGCTCAGGCTGGACACACCGGTGAGGTTGCCCCCCGGCCGGGACATGCTGTCCACCACGCCGAGTACGATAGGATCGCCGCCCATCTCAAAGACAATCGGGATTGTTGTTGTCGCCGACTTTGCCGCTAATGCCACCTCAGCGCCGCCCGCAGCGACGATGAGATTCACCTGACGTTTTGCAAGGTCCGCAGCGAGCGCCGGCAACCGGCTGTATTGGCCTTCCGCCCATCGAAACTCGATCGCAACATTGCGCCCTTCGGTGTACCCGGCTTCTGCCAGGCCGCCGCGGAAGGCATTGAGGCGGCTGGCGTAGCGTTCCGGGGTTTCCGAGCCGAGATATCCTATGACTGGCATGGTCTGCGCGCGGGCCGGGGCCATCCATGCCAACGCACTGCCAACGAGTGCAACGAAATCGCGCCGCCTCATTCGATCAGTGGTTTTTGCGAAGGCGCGTGGCACCAAACGCATGGTTGTCCCTCCTGCAACCAACGTCGCCCCATCATTCGGTCACAGCATAGCCGTGGGACCTGAGCTACGGAACCGGATATCGGGCTGCCAGGGTGCGCACCAGTGACGCGCCGGGTGAACTGCCAGCGGCCGGCCGACCCGGGGCGGGCGAAGGCCTCCACGCCTTGTCCCTGAGGTTCGCGAGAGCGACGGGCGACCGCCGCGAGATGCTACGCGTTCGTGGCAAATGCGCAACATGGTTTTGTGGGCGGCCTATTGCGTCTAACATTCCCGGCAGCCTATGAGAGGCCGAGGAGGGATGCTCGACACGTCTTGCCGCCCCTCCGCCAGCAATGATTTTCAACAATCCGGGGCGCCACCTTGAACTTTGATAATTGCACGTATGCTGCACGCTTGCCGCCTTACCCGCGGCGGATTCAGAGCCAGGACTAGCTTAGGGCATGTCATTCAGTTCGCCGGGTTTCGTATTCGCCTTTCTGCCCGCATTCTTTGTCCTGTACTTTCTGATTCCGCACTCGATGCGGAACGGCTTTCTGATGTTCGCAAGCCTCGCGTTTTACAGCGCGGACGGAGGCTACGTTACGCTGGTCCTGATCCTATCGATCATCGGCAACCACATCATCGGGAATTGGATCGAGCGGACCGGAGGGGCGCGGGCGCGAATCTGGATACTTGCGTTTGGCGTGGTCCTGAATCTCGTGCCGCTGCTGTACTGCAAGTACTTCGGTTTCTTCCTTCACATGGTTTCGGATGTCGGCGTTGCCGCTCCGAATCCCGCATCGTTTCCGTTCCTCGCCGTTCTCCCTGCCGGCATTTCGTTTTTTACGTTTCAGGGGCTGTCCTACATTGTCGATATCTACCGGCGAGAGACAAAGCCGGCGCCGACCGGCATCGATTTCGGGATGTATCACTCCCTGTTTCCGCAATTGATCGCCGGTCCGATCGTTCGCTATCGCGAGGTCCAGGACCGGATCGTTCGCCGACCCGTCAGCGTGGATGACGTCGAGTACGGCATCATCCGGTTCTGCGTTGGCCTCGCTAAAAAGATCATTCTCGCTGACAATATGGGCGTCGTGGCTGACCGGATATTCAGTCTCGGGCCGGCTGAACTGTCGATGACCGCGGCATGGGTCGGTATTGCTGCTTACACCTTGCAGATATTTTTCGACTTCTCCGGCTACTCGGATATGGCCATCGGATTGGGACGCGCGCTTGGCTTCAGATTCCCGGAGAATTTCGATCAGCCTTACCGGTCGCTGAGCATCACCGAGTTCTGGCGGCGCTGGCACATGACATTGTCACGCTGGTTTCGCGATTATGTTTACATCCCCCTTGGCGGGAATCGGGCAGGGCCGTTCAGGACCTACGCAAATCTCTTTATCGTTTTCGTTCTCTGCGGTCTTTGGCATGGCGCCGCCTATACATTCCTGATCTGGGGAATTTATCACGGCGCGTTGCTCGTGATTGAGCGGGTCAACCGCAGTGCGATCGGGATTTCCCTGCCGCCGGTCCTGAGTTGGCCGGTCACACTGCTGCTTGTGATGATCGGGTGGGTCTTTTTCCGCGCCACGGACATGGTGCATGCCGCTCGGTTCCTGCGCGCGATGGGAGGTTTTGGTGCTTCCGATGTTTCGTTCAATCTTGCGGCGCTCGTGACATCCGACAAGCTGTTCTTCTTTGTCGCAGCGGCGGTGCTGTCTCTCTGGCCGGTGTCATTCGTCGGCATTGGAGCGGGGATCACGCGAGTTGTGCAGCAGATGGCTGCGCTTGCGATCTTCGTCTACTCGATGTCGCTGATTGCGACGAATGGCTTCAACCCGTTTATTTATTTCAGGTTCTAGGGAATGTCGGCGAGGCTCTTCATCGCAATCTTCTTCCTGCTGACCGTTCTGCCTTTCGCGCAGATGGTCACGCGCGCCATTCCGGGAGATGCGATCAACGAGAACAGGAACTTTGCGAAACGTCCGGATTTGTCGAAAGGGATAGAGCATTTTCCGCGCCTGGCGAACGAATGGTTCAACGACCATTTCGGATTGCGTGCGCTGCTGATCAAGCTCAAAACCCAGATCGATTTTTCCGTTTTCGGCACGTCGGACAAGGTTGTCGTGGGGCGTAACGGCTGGCTGTTCTATCGGGCGGTTATCAGCAAGGAGGAGCCTCTGGTCGAAAGGCTGTTGTCGCAGGGGCTCGAGGACCGCATCGTCAACGGAGTCCGCAATTTCACGGATGCGCTGCAGGCCGCCGGTATCAGGTCGGTTTTCACTATCAACATGATGAGCGACAGGTTTTATGGCGACCAGTTGCCGTCCTGGGTTGCACCACGTCCGCAACGGCCAAGAATAGATCATCTGGTCGACAGGCTGCGCGCGTTACCCAATGTGACGTTTGTCGACAGCACTGCGATTCTGCGTGAGACGATGAAAAGCCGTCAGGTGTTCTTCAAGACGGATTTTCATTGGAACGATCCGGGCGCGTTTCCGGTGGCGAAGGATATCGTCGACAAAATCAGTTCGGCTGAAGGTTTGCAGGCGTCGCTGTGGTCCCACAAGCTTGAAACCACAACGGAAACATTCAGCGGCGGCATTGCGACATTCATGCCCCTGTTTTCCTCGCCATCGGAGCAGGCGTTGAAGGTGAAGTCGAACTTCAAGGATCCGCCCGGTGCTCGCCGGCGTTACGACGTGGGCGTGTTTGAAAAGGTCATGACCTCCGATGGAGCGTCTCCCGCATATCTGCCGCAAACGGTCGTTGTGGGAGACAGTTTCTTCGATGGCCTGGAGAAATCGGGGATCGAGAGCTACTTCTCCGGGCTGTCGCGCGCGCGCTGGCGTCCGGGTGTCAAGTTGAGTGTTGTCGCGGAACAAATGCCAGACAACACAAAGTGGGTGATCGTTCAGTTCATCGAAACCAGCACGCATGCGATGGACGCTCTTGCGGATGCCGCGGACGTGCAGAAGGCCGTTCAGATCATCAAGCAAAGAACGGCCCGTCCAGAACAGAACACGCGCTAAGCGCAGCACAGTAGAAATCTGTAAGCCTTTTGGCATTGTTTTAAACAGCGCGATTTTCGTCGTGCAGTGCGCTGCGAAAACAAAACGCAATCTCGTTGCGCTGCGAAACAACAAAATGGTTTGTCACAAACACATTCGTTGACGCCGGATTTTTCGCGCCTAACATTCGCTCAGGCCCGTGAGAGGCCATGGGAGGAATGCATGATCCGTCTTGCCAGCCCGACTGCTCGCCCACAATTTTCAAGGACTGCCGAAACCCAGCGCTCACCGCTGGGTTTTTTGATGATCGCAACTGCAGTTGCAGCGCTTGCCGCCTTTTCAACAGCTTCCGCCCAATCGCCTCCAAAGGGATCGCCTGAGCATCTCAAGGCGGTCACGTCGGCTGTCGACCAGAACTCCATCAAGGCCAACGCGGCGACGTCCAACGACTGGCCGGCGATAGGTCTCGACCACGGCGAGACACGTTTCAGCAAGTTGAATCAAATCAATACCGACAACGTGAAGGATCTGGGTCTCATGTGGACCTACAACCTTGAATCGTCGCGCGGTGTTGAAGCAACGCCTGTGGTTGTCGATGGCATTATGTATGTCACTGCCTCATGGAGCGTTGTGCACGCGATCGATGTGCGGACGGGGAAGAAGATATGGACGTTTGATCCCGAGGTTCCGCGCACCATCGGCTACAAGGGCTGCTGTGACGTTGTGAACCGCGGTATCGCGCTTCACAAAGGCAAGGTCTTCGTGGGCGCGTACGACGGGCGGCTCATTGCGCTCGATGCCGTGACCGGCAAGAAGGTCTGGGAGAAAGACACGCTCGTCGACAAGGAACATTCCTACACGATCACCGGCGCGCCGCGCGTCGTGAACGAAAAGGTGGTGATCGGCAACGGCGGCGCGGAATATGGCGCACGTGGCTATGTCACCGCCTATGATGCGGAAACCGGCAACCAAGCGTGGCGATGGTTCGTCGTGCCCGGCGATCCGGCGAAGCCCTATGAAGATGAGTCGATGGAAGCGGCCGCCAAGACCTGGGATCCGGCCGGCAAGTATTGGATCAATGGCGGTGGCGGAACGGCGTGGGACTCCATCACCTTCGATCCTGAGCTGAATCTTGTCTACATCGGCACCGGCAATGGCTCGCCGTGGAATCGTCATCTTCGCAGTCCCGCAGGCGGCGACAACCTCTATCTCGCGTCGATTGTTGCGCTGAATGCCGATACCGGAAAATACGTCTGGCATTACCAGGAAACGCCGGGCGATCACTGGGACTACACCTCGACCCAGCCGATGATCCTGGCGGACATCAATATCGATGGTGCGCCGAGGAAGGTCATCCTTCATGCGCCGAAGAACGGTTTCTTCTTCGTGATCGATCGCACCAACGGCAAGTTCATCTCCGCGAAAAACTTCGTCGATGTGAACTGGGCCACCGGGTATGACGCGAACGGCCGTCCGATTGAAGTTGCGGCAGCGCGCGATCCCGAAAAGGGGATGGACAGTATCCCCGGACCATATGGCGCGCATAACTGGCATCCGATGTCGTTCAATCCGATGACCGGTCTTGTGTATCTGCCGGCGCAGGGCGTGCCGCTCAATCTCACACCGCAGAAGGGCTGGAAGCACAATGCCAATCAGCCCGGCGAGTTTGGCGGCAACACCGGCTGGAACACGGGCTTCGTGCTGAATGCGACGCCGCCCAAGAACCTGCCGTTCGGCCGGCTCATCGCATGGGATCCGGTCAAGCAGAAGGAGGCGTGGAAGCAGGAATACGTGGCGCCATGGAACGGCGGCACGCTGACCACCGCCGGCAACCTTGTTTTCCAGGGGACAGCCGACGGCCGCTTCATCGCCTACAATGCAACGAGTGGTGAGAAGCTCTGGGAATCGCCCACAGGCACCGGGGTCGTAGCGGCTGCCTCAACCTATATGATCGATGGCAAGCAATACGTGTCCATCGCGGTCGGGTGGGGCGGCGTGTTCGGAATCGCGGCACGCGCCACCGAGGCCGACAATCCCGGCACGGTCTATACCTTCGCGATTGGAGGCAAGGCGCCGCTGCCGCCCATCACGAAATACCAGATGGAGAACCTTGTCGAAGGCGTGAAATACAATCCGGCAGATGTCGGACCAGGAACGCTGCTGTATGTCAGCAGTTGTGTCACCTGTCACGGCGTGCCGGGCGTCGACAAGGGCGGCAACGTCAGGAACCTCGGTTATGTCGGCGCGGAGACCATCGCCAACCTGAAGAACTTCGTGTTCAAGGGACCGCACGTCGACAAGGGCATGCCCGACTTCACCGGCAAGCTGAGTGACGACGATGTGGTCAAGATCATCGCGTTCATTCAGGGCACCGCGGACGCCGTGCGTCCTCCGAAGAAGTAACCCGCCTTATCCCGCGCGCGGCGCAAGTCATTTCGACTTTCGCTGCGCGCACTAGGGCGCGCTTGTTTCACCGTCATTCGGGGCTGTGTCAGTCCGCAGCCCGGAATGATGCGGTGGCAGGATGACGGCATCATGGTCGGCGCGCCGGGCTCGCCCCATTGGGGTGGCTTTTGGACCGTGCAAGCGGGTTGCGCAGTGACCCGGTCTAACCTATTGAAGCCGTCACGCGCTCTTAGCTCACCTGGATAGAGCATCGGATTTCGATTCCGAGGGCCGGGGTTTCCAACCTCTCGGAGCGAGCCAGCGATCTTTGTGAAGCCGATGTCAAAGAGCCATTCTCCGGAACGAAACAGGCCACCCCCTCCAGCACTCGCAAAGGCGTTGCTGGCGCTGCAGATGCAGCAACTCGCGGAGGCCGAGCAGCTTTCGTCCCAGGTCCTGAAATCAGATCGCGGCAACACGCTTGCCGCAGAAATTCTTGGGCGCGCCCTTCTGGGGCAAAACCGCCTCGACGAAGCCATCGTACATCTGGCCAAGTTCGCGCGCAGAACCGACCACCCATCGATCGAAACATTGCTCGCGGGCATGCTCGCCGCTGTCGGGCGCCGAGACGAGGCACTGGATCACTTGCGACGGGCGGTCGGCCGGCGCCCGCACTACATTCCGGCGTTCGTCGAACTTGCGCTCCAGTTACGCAAGAGCGGACAAATCGACGAGGCGATGACCGTCACCGAGAGCGGGCTTGCGTTTGAGCCGCAATCGCCCGATCTGCAGCTTGCCCTGGGATATGTTCTGGCCGACCGCAACGACCGTATCCGGGCGCGGGAGGCCTTTGCCAAAGTACACGCGGCGGAGCCGACGCATCACGATGCTTTGTTGGCGCTCGCGGGGGCGCTGATATGGGATGGCGACTACGCACGTGCCGCTGACCTCTACCGCCGCGCGCTGGCTATCAAGCCGCTGGATGACACGCGGATCCGCCTCGGAAAATGCCTGCTTGAACTCCGGCAGCGGGAGGAGGCTGAGGAACTCTTTCGCGCAGTCACGCACGGGTTGAGCAAACTCGCCGCCCCGGCGGTCATTGCGATGGTGTCGTCATCGCACGGGCGAATCTTCCTGCAGCCGAGTGCGGCGCTGGATTTTTTACGCGCCCGAAACGGCTGATCAGGCCCTGAACTGACGCCGGTAAACGCCGGTCTCGCGCGACATCAGGCTCAGGAGATCGTGGGTCCGCTGCGTGTCCTCTTCCGTGAAGACCGCAGTTCGCAGATTCCATTTTTCCCGCTTCACGGGAAAGCATTGGGCGACCGGCGTTCCTTTCGGCAGGACGCCGCTGAAGTTCATGTCGCGCCACCGCGTCGGAAAGTGAATCCAGCCATCGCGATAGTTGTCGCAGTCGACCCATCCCGTCAGCGTCGTGAACGGCAGATCGAACCTGTTGACGGGATGCGTGAACAGCAGGGAGTAACCCTCGGGCGCTTCGATGGTCCAGAGATTATGAAACTTGATCACGAAGCGGTCGGGTTCGAAGAACGGCGTGCCCGTCAATTGAGTGCTGTCGTGCAGCCCGATTGGAGAGCGCGGGAAGTTGACGGTGCCGCACGGCGGCAAGTCATTGTCCCAGGTGAACTCACCGTTTTCGAATTTTACGTCGCAGATCAGCGGGATCAGAAAACCCGAGGTCATCGCATCCACGAACGGCGGACAACGCTTCACAGTGTCGTTCTCGCCCCCCATGATCTCGCTGGATACCTCTTGCGGCATAGTCTTTAGCCAGTCCGGCAGGCCCTGCGCTGCGGGGATCGGCGGCGGCAGCAGGCCTTCGAGTTCTTTCGGGCAGCGAAACGTCAGCAATTGAGAGGTGTCAGGCGAGGGCATAACAGCAGCAAGTCTCAAACAAAGGGGGATGTAATCGGCTGGATGTTCGACGCTATCATCTACAATGCACGCTCGCCACTCCTATACCGGCGCAATGCAGGCCGGCGATGACGCGCCGCCGGGGCTCGGGGGAAATTCGTTCGAAAATTCGCCCGATGGCCATCCGCCCGCTACCAGCACCCTTAACGAAATTCCAACACAACAAAGCCAAAATTGGGCTTCATCCGTTTTCTTCCGTTCGGCGGCAGGTTCATCTCCGGCATGCGATTCTGGGTTCCAGCTACGATTCTGATCGCGTTGAGCGGTCCCGCACATGCGGACCTGCGCATCACGCGCGACCACGGCGGTTACGTCGAGGAATACAAGGCGAAGTACCAGCGCATCCGTGCTCGCGGCGAGCGCGTCATCATCGACGGCATTTGCAACTCGGCCTGCACGATGGTGTTCGGCATCGTGCCGATGAACAAGATCTGCGTCACGCCCCGCGCCAGCCTCGGCTTCCATCAGGCCTATTACGACAAGGCCTGGACGTTCGGCATCAAGGTCAACAGCAGCGAGGGGACATCGGATCTGATGTCGTATTACCCTCAGACCGTGAAGTCGTGGATCAGCCGCAACGGTGGTCTCACCAACGATATGAAGAAGATCAAGAACGGCACGGATCTCTGGCAAATTGTTGATCCGTGCCCGGAAGAGTTCTTCTGAGGATTTCCGCTGGTCGTCCCGGCGAATGCCGCAATTATCGCATCATTCTCCCGAAGCGGGGACCGAGCGTGTGCCACTTCAAATTCCGATTCAATTTTCAAACAGCCACGCGAATTGATTCTCGCGCATTGCGCGAGGTGAGCGTGTAGTCCTGCGCCCCTCACAGCGCGCGCGAGGCCTGCCTCGTTCGCGCCCTCAAAACGAGGGGCATGGAGCGCCGCGAGGCGCAC
>NZ_APJI01000010.1 GCF_000497575.1 Afipia sp. OHSU_II-C1 | reverse complement strand
CACACGTTCGAATCGTGTCGGGTGCGCCATGGAATCAAAGACTTAGCAATTGTCCTCACCCTGGCATTTTTGACTTAGCTAGCAGATAGATAGCAAGCAACAGGGTATTGGCTAGCCGAGCTGATCGGCAGATTGACTAATCGTCGACGAACTGAATGTCATGAAGCGCTGGATATCTGCTCCGCGCCAGCTTCTGAAAGCCCGTCTGGCAGCATCGAAAACGAACAATCCGGTTTTTGATCAGTACTTGCGCTGCAGCGGCCTCGGCGACGCTGCCTCTGGAGCCTTCGGCGAAATGGCGAAAGTCACCCACGCACTCCATCCTTCGGGTCGATTTTCAGCTGCGAAGTCTTTGTAGGCCTTCACATTGAAGTACCCTTCCATATCGCCGACCGGAAACAGGAAGCCGACCTGCGGACCGATGCCCGCTAAGCGTGATCGAAACCCGCCGAGCGTTGCGCCGGCGCCGGTATCATCGGTGATTTGCTGGAAATAATAGCCAACCAGACCGGCATGAAACTGCTTCGAGAAGAAGTGCGACGCACCCCAGTCGAAGTGAAGATCGACCCCGTTCTGGTATTGCGTGTCGGTGTTCTTGAAATTGTAGGTCATCCCCAAGACGCCTGACAGTTCGTTGCCGGTCTGCGGATTGAAGTAGGTGTAGCCGCCGCCGAAATCGATCGCTCCGTGACCGATGCCGAGATTGGCGAGCCGTTTGGGATCGTAATCGCCCACGGGGATGTCCCCCATCCCGTAGACCATGTAGTTGTTCACGCCCTGATTCCACTTGAGACTGATTTGCGGAATGATGTCGCCGACCGAGGTCAGCGCCTGAGTCCGGCTTCCCGAAATCGTGTTACCCATCGGGCCCGTCAATGAAGCGGAGACTGTCCCCTCATTGCGCCCCACGATGCCAAGGACGCTCGCCGACACCTGTGCCCCCAGAAATGGCGTTGCAAAAATATAGGTAGGACCGAAAGCGAGCAGATCACCTCGGCCCTGAATACCAAGATCGACGCGCCCCCCGCGCGGGAATCTCGCACCAGCACCGGCATCCACTGAGGGATGGATGTAGAGCATCGCCCACGACAAGCCGGGCGTCCCCGGCGTTGCCGCCAGACTCCCGAATTGACCCGGAAGCCAGAAGCTGACGCCGCCTTCGTCCGCAATCGCCGTCCGCGACGCCATGCAGGCTGCCATTCCGAACAGGCCAACCGCAGCATATTTCCGGATATTACGAATTCCGCTTGCAGCTATCAGGTTCACGCGCATTCCCCCCCTTTCAAAAATGTCATCCAGCATCAATGTGACGGCACGTATGGATCCGGCGTTCCCATTGCGATCAATGGATGCTTCTTCACGCTGGCTTCGAACTCGCCGACCATCTTCAGCACAGGACCGATGACCCAGCTATCGGTGATCTGCTTGTCGGTATCCTCACGCGGATTGGTATAGAGATTGAACAGAAACGGGATCGCGAGCTTGACCGGCGGCGAAACCATCGTTTCCTGCTGGTAGAAATGGACTTTGTAGTTCCGCCATTTCACCGCCTGCAGGCGGTCCGCGCACCAGACCAAGATTCCTTCGCGCGCTGGCTTGTCGGCCTTCCCCATAAAGAAATCCGACTGGTCCACGCCGTCGATCGGCCGATTCTTTGGCACCTCGGCGCCTCCGTTGGCAAGCAGCCCGATCAGCATGCTCTCGACCAGGTGATCCTTGCCGAGTACGGATTTGCCGATCCGCGATTTTAGCTCAAGCACGGCGTCGCGGGCCATCGACGACGCGCCTCCTTGCGGCGCCGACGAAGCCCTTAACTCGGCCGAACCACTCTCGTGCATTGAAGTCTCGCTGGTCGCGAGACGCCGGAAGACATCGGCGTCTCGCATATGACGCAACTACTTGGCGCCAGCCTTGGCGGCGTTCGCCTTGATTTTTGCCTCGACGTCGCGCGCGATCTGATCGATCGAGAAGCTCGCCGGTTCTTGGCTCGGCGGATACTCGACGAAGCTCTGGAGAAAGACCGCCGCATGTGAGGTGACCTGTGCTATTTTGGGGCCGTTCCGCACCGCCCAGTCAAAATATTGGTCGGAGACAATGTCGGCGCGCTCGAACGGGTCCATCCGAAGGTTGAACAGTTTGGGAACCCGCAAGGGGGTGAAGGGCTCCTGCCAAACTTGAAAACCGCCCGGATATTTCATCTCGACGAAAACCGCTTTCCAGTCGTCGAGGCGGTAGGCCACGAGCACGCCGTCATCATTGAAATAGGCGAATTCACTTCGGGCGCTCTTGGGCTGCTGCCCTGTCAGGTATGGCAGTTGGTTGTAGCCGTCGAGGTGGACCTTGAAGGTATTTCCGCCGACATTCGCACCTTTCAGCAGCCGTTCTCGGTATCGCCGGCGACCGCGAGCAGGGTCGGGAACCAATCGAGGCCGGAAAACATCTCAGTCGAGACCGAGCCTGGGGCAATCTTGCCTGGCCAACGAACCATCGCAGGCACGCGGAACGCACCCTCGAAGTTCGAGTCTTTCTCGTTGCGGAACGGGGACGTCGCGGCATCCGGCCACGACCAGCGGTTGGGGCCGTTATCGGTCGTGTAGATCACGATGGTATTGGTGGCAATGGCGAGATCGTCGAGCATCTTGAGGAGCTTTCCCACATGGCCATCGTGCTCGATCATGCCATCCGCATACTCGTTGCCCGGCATACCGCTTTGGCCCAGCATCGCCGGCCGAATGTGCGTGAACAGATGCATGCGGGTCGCGTTGAACCAGCAGAAGAAGGGGCGATTGGCACGCGCGTGTCGCTGCATGAAATCGATCGCGGCATCTGATGTCTCGTCATCAATCGTCTCCATCCGCTTTCACGTCAGAGGTCCGGTATCCTGGACCTTGCCGTCCGCCGAACTCTTGAGAACGCCGCGCGGATTCTGCTTGAAGAGTGGATCGCTGCCCGGCTTTGGAAAGGTGGGATATTCAGGCTCTTCCTCTGCATTCAGATGGTAGAGATTGCCAAAGAATTCATCGAAGCCGTGGTTGGTCGGAAGATACTGATCGAGATCGCCGAGGTGGTTCTTGCCGAATTGGCCGGTAGCGTAACCAAGTGGCTTGAGCGCCTGCGCGATGGTGATGTCGCGGTCTTGCAAGCCTACCGTTGCGCCAGCAACGCCGACCTTGGAGAGGCCCGTCCGTTTTGGTGTCTGGCCGGTGATGAAGGATGATCGACCCGCCGTGCAGGAGTTTTCCGCATAGTAGTCGGTAAACATCATGCCTTCCTTGGCGATGCGGTCGATGTTCGGCGTCTTGTAACCCATCACACCGAAGGAATAGGCGCTGATGTTTGTCTGGCCGATATCGTCGCCGAAGATGACGAGGATGTTGGGCTTGCCGCCCGAGGAAGTGGCCGTCGCTACCGGCGCGGCTTTCTGAGTCTGAGCCGTCGCGGTCATCGCAGCCATCGCCACCAGCGCAGACGAGCCAAGCAAAATATTCCGGCGGCTTAGCGAGCGCTCTTCCATCTCGTTCGATGGAGCTTCAAGTTGATCTCGGTCTTTGTCGCTGCTGGCCATTCTACTCTCCGTTCTTCACCAAGACGTTGAATGTCGTTAAGAGGATCGTTTCCTTGTCACGCACCGGAATCCGACATGACTGGTTGATGTATCGACCGGCTCGGCATGCCGCGCGGCCGGACGATAGCGGCGGCAGTAATTCGGCGCGCAGAGGTGCGAACCACCCTTGAGCACCTTGCGGGGAATTTTAATGTTCGGCTGACAGGCGTCGTAGCTCTGATCTTCTCGGCCGCCGCGCGGGTTTTCCGGGATGCAGCACGCCTTCGGTGCATCCGCTTCATGCTTCGCCGTGTACCAGTCGCTGGTCCACTCCCAGACGTTTCCGATCATGTCGTGCAGGCCGTAACCGTTCGGCGGGAACGCCGTCACCGGCGAGGTGCGTTCATAGCCATCCTGGTTGAGGTTCCGCAGCGGGAATTCGCCTTGCCACGTGTTGGCCAGATGCATCCCGCCCGGCGTGAACTCGTCGCCCCAGGCGAACTCAGCGCCATCAAGGCCACCTCGCGCGGCAAATTCCCATTCGGCTTCGGTCGGCAGATCCTTGCCGGCCCATTTCGCATAAGCCAGCGCATCCGCATACGAAATGTGCACGACAGGGTGATTGTCTTGCACGTTGATGTTGGTCCTCGGCCCATAAGGATGCCGCCAATTGGCGCCCTTCATGAAGGACCACCATTGGCTCCAGTCCCGGAGACCGACCGGCCGTTGCGGCGGCGAGAAAACCAGCGATCCTGCGTACAGCATATGAGGCAGCGCGCCGGGATAATCCTTGGGATCAGGCGGAATTTCCGCAAAGCTCACATGTCCCGTGGCTTTGACGAAGGCCTTGAATTGCCTGTTCGTGACCGGCGTCCGATCCATCCAGAAACCATCAACAGTGACGCGATGGCTGGGGGCTTCTTCGGGATAGTGCTTGTCCGATCCCATGCGGAACGTCCCGCCGGGAATCCACATCATCCCGTTCGTTCGCATATCCTCCGCTGGCTGATCGCTTCCCTCGATGTCCGCCCGCAGCATCGTCATGGCATTCCCACCAACAATCGACTACTGGCACACGTCCCTAAGCAAGATCATTCTGGATTGCATAGCACGAACCTTTCTATCTCCATAGCCTGACAGCCCTTTTGGAATTACTGCAGTCAGCTTGTTGAAGTTCTCCCTCTCCGGAAACACGAGTCAAAGCCTTCCCCTCGTCCGTACGGCGGGCGATCGCACACGTCGCGAGTAATACGTGCGAGCTTAGTCGAAGACTTTCGGCATGTGATGTGCAGTTTGTGCCAAAACTCGGCCACGCTTAGGAAAGCATTGCTAACATTTTTACAGATTATCCGCGTTCTCTCGAACGCTACATGTTTCATCGATTTATCAAGATGGTACTGACATTCGCCAATGAAGTCGCGCCCGCACAAACAGATTGTGCCCTTTTCTCGCTTCCGCATAGATTACCCTTGTCGGCAATCTCGACTCGGTCAGTTGGCGATGCGAAGGCCCCTAATCCGTCACGCATTTCTAGCATGGCAAAAATTAAATTCTGAAAGTCCATTTGCGACCACCCATATCGGAAGCCACTCCATTCGAAGAAATCTCGTTCGTCGCCCTCGCCATAAGGCAGAAGGATCGGATTTCCGAAATGAGCAGATCGATTGCAGTCACCAGAACGTACGTAGATAGTTTCGAGGGATTCCACAGCGCGGTCCACGGCTCTCACGTAGACGTTGTCCAGCTCCAGCGCGGTAAGTTCCGCGGAATGCTCACGCATATCGGCATCGACGATTTATCGCTCAGCGTAGGCTCATTCTCACACGGCTTACGCACGCAGAGGATCGCGAGCGACGACCATGTGATCGTAGGTATGCTTCTGAGCGCTGCTGGCGCGGTTACCCACTGGTCCTATGACATGCATCCGGGTGACGTTCTCGTTGTTCCGCCCGGGGTCGAGCACGACGGTCGATTCTTCGGCGGCTCGTCCTATGCAGCAGTGCGTTTTGACCCTGCTGATATCGCTTCAATTTTTGTAGGGGATTCACGCCTCAACGATCCAGCGATATGGATGGCGAAAAACCGGTTCAGGGCAGATCCGCGCGTTGGGGCAATCACGATTCGGCAACTGAGCAGAATTGTCGAAGGGTTGTTCGCGAAAAAGAGCTCGCTTTCACATCGGGCGGTGGACTTCTGGCGGCGCTCGATGATCGATGCGTTTGCCGCGAGCGTCCTCCACACGCTTCCCCCTGACGGCCAGGAGTGGGCGCCGTCATCCGGGTGTCTGGTACGCGATGTGGAGACCTATACCGCCTCAGTTCACGACGGACCGGTCCATATCTCAGAGATCTGTCAGCAGTTCGGTGTCTCGCGCCGAAGTCTGTACCGGGCGTTCGACGAGGTGCTCGGCATGGGGCCGGTGAAATTCCTGCGCCAGAAACGCCTTTGCAAGGCCCACTCCGCGCTGAAGGAAAGCGATCCGGCCCAAACCACGGTATCCGAGATCGCAATGAAGCACGGTTTTATCGAATTGGGACGTTTCGCCCACTACTACCATGCCCTCTTTGGAGAGCATCCTTCACAGACTCTCCAAGCGGGAAATAATACATTGCGAACGCGTCGCGCTTTGGCGCGCGCCTGAGTGACTCGAAGTGCCTTAACTTCGGTTATGCTGGTCAGCGCCAGCCCTCACAAACGCTACGCTATCCGGTCATGACCGCGAAAAAGTCGGACGCGCTTTTGGCGCGCCGCATGCGTTCGAGCATGCCGGCCGCCTTCAATGTGCGGGCGACAAGGGCCAGCGCGGTCAGCTGATCGGCCTCGGGCGGAGGCGGAAGCAGCAGCAGAAACACCAGATCGACCGGCTGACCGTCGATCGCGTCGAAATCGACCGGCGGTTTCAGCCGCGCGACGAGGCCGTAAGGCCGTTTCACCACCGGCAAACGCGCGTGCGGGATCGCTACGCCATTGCCCATCCCGGTTGACCCAAGTTGTTCGCGTTTCAGAAGCTCGGACGCGACATAGTCCGCCTGCAGGCCGAGGCTTACAGACGCCCTGCGTGCTAGCTCCTGCAAGAGCTGCTGCTTGTTTGGCGCCCGCATGTCGATAACGACGTCGGTCGGAGCGAGAAAATCTGCAATCTTCATCGATGATCCAGTGGAATGTGCTGTTCGTCGCAACAAGGGCGGGTTCAATCCGGTGCACGCAGCCGGTAGCCGATGCCCGTTTCGGTCAGGACATATTGCGGACGCTCCGCATCGCCTTCGATCTTCTGCCTGAGCTGCCGCACATAGACGCGCAGATACTGCGCGTCGGTCAGTTCGTCCCACAATTCGTGCAGAAGAAACTTGTGGGTGAGCACCTTGCCGGCATGCTGAACCAGCACGCGCAACAGATCATACTCCTTCGGTGACAGTTTGATGTCCCTGTCGCCGACCTTGACGATGCGCCGGACCAGATCGACCGACAGATCGCCGGTGCGAAAAACCGGACGTTCGCCATGAACCTGCAATTGGTGACGCAGCGCCGCCCTGATACGCGCGAGCAGTTCATCCATGCCGAACGGCTTGGTGACATAATCGTCGGCGCCGAGATCGAGCGCCTGAACCTTGCCGGCCTCGTCGCCCCGGCTGGACAGAACAACAATCGGCACGCTTTCATTGCGCGCACGGATCATGCGCAGGAGATCGTGACCCTGAATATCGGGCAGGCCGAGATCGAGGATCACGAGGTCCGGCTTGTTGTCCAGAAGCTCAAGCGCGGTCTTGCCGTTGGGCGCATCGAGGATGTCATAGCCCTGCGTGCTCAGGCCCATCCGCAACAGCTTGCGGATCGGCGGCTCGTCATCGATCACCAGAATTTTGAGCGGCGCGGGGCTCATGCGGCGGTATCCAGTGTTTCGGTGATTTTGGGGATCGGAAGCCGGATCGTCAGAACGGCGCCGCTGCGGTCCGACCGGTTCGCCGCCGAGATGGTGCCGTGCATGGCTTCCACAAATCCGCGCGAGATGGCAAGGCCGAGGCCGGTGCCCGGCCGGACATGGTCGCCCTTCTGCACGCGGTAGAACTTGTCGAAGATGGTCTCCAGTTCGTCCGGCGGAATGCCGTCGCCCTCGTCCAGAATCTGGAGACAGACGGAATCGCTCTCACGCCAGCTTTGAATCCGGATCAAGCTGCCGGCAGGCGCATACTTCGCCGCATTGTCCAGCAAATTGAACAGCACCTGTTCAAACAGTACCGCATCGAGATCGAGCATCGGCAGATCGGCCTGCAGTTCCAGATCGACGCGATGCCGTATCAGAATCTTGCTGGCCCGCCGCAATGCGCTGCCGACCACCTCGCCGAGATCGTGTGGCGCTGAATTCGGCACAATCGCACCGGACTCCAGCTTGGTCATGTCGAGCAGGTTGGCGATAAAGCGGTTGAGGCGCTCGGACTCATCGATGATCGTTGCGAGCAGATCGCCCTTCTCTGCATCGGTCAACTGACCCGACAGATCGCGCAGGGTGCTCGCGGACCCGAGCACAGACGACAGCGGTGTCTTGAGATCGTGTGAGATCGAGGTCAGCAGCGCCGACCGCAGGCGGTCGGTCTCCACCACGCGCTTGACGTGATCGATATCTTCCACGAGCCGCACGCGCTCGATTGCGAGCGCGCCCTGATCCATCAATGCGTCCAGCAGGCGGGTCTGGTCCGGCGTGAGGATGGGGCCAGTACGATCGTCGTCGATTCCGATGACGCCGATCGGCCCACGGCCCGTCCGCATTGGCAGAAACAGCCGCTTCGCGCCGGGCAAGGTGTCCGAGCCGCGCCCCGCCGGACGATCATTGCTCCACGCCCAGTTGGCCGCCGCGAGATCGGCCTGATCGAGTTCGTCCTCCGGCGGATACCCCGCCTTGACCGTGATCAGACCGTGTTCGGGCAGCAGCAGCACGACACGCACCTTCAGCATCAGCGCTGTCTGGTACGCCGTCGCCCACAGCACATCGTCCAGCGTCGCCGTTCCGGCGAGCTTTCGGCTGAACGAATAAAGATACTCGGTCGTGCGCGCCCTGCCCGTCGCCATCACGGCCTGGGTCCGCACCCGCGCCGCGACGTTGGAAACAATCACTGCGATCAGCATGAAGAAGAAGAACGCCGCAACATTGGTCGGATCGGTGATGGTGAACGTATAGACCGGCGGAAGAAAAAAGAAATTGTAACACAGCGACGCCGCGATACTGGCGACCAGCGACGGGAACAGACCGAACCGCACCGCCACAGTGACAACGACGGTCAGGAACACAAGGTCGACATTCTCGATGCCGAGAAACGGAAAGATCAGTTTGCTGATTCCGAGGGCGACGGCGACAAGCGCCAAAGACCAGACATACGGCACGGGGTCGGCAGCTTCCGCGCGCTCCGCCGTCCGCACGCCCTTGCCTGCGAATGTCTCCGGATCGAGCTTGTCGCCGGCGATAACATGAATGCTGATATTGCCGGCGCGCCGCACCAGATCGTGAACCACCGAGCCGCGCACCAGTTCAAACCACCAGGAACGGGTAGCCTTCCCGATCACGATCTGGGTGACATTGTTGGCACGTGCGAAGGTGAGAATGTCGTCGGCAATGCGGCGTTCGACGGCCGGGATCGTCAGGGCATCGGCACCCAGCGCCTCCGCAAGCCGCAGCGTGGTCGCAATCCGGTCGCGCTCGGCATCGCTGAGCTGCAGGCTCCGCCGGGTTTCGATGCAGATGGCCGTCCACGGCGCATGCAGCCGGTCCGCGAGGCGCTTGGTGTAACGGATCAAACCGGCGGCGCGCGGGTCTTCGCTGACGCAAACCAGAATCCGCTCGCCCGCCGCCCATGGCCCCGAAATCGCATTGGCCTGCATGTGATTGAGCAGCTGCTCGTCGACGCGCTCGGCGGTCCGCCGCAGCGCCAGTTCGCGCAGCGCGGTCAGATTGCCCGGCGAAAAGTAATGCTCGAGCGCGCGCTCGGCCTGCCTGGGAACGTAGACCTTGCCTTCCTTGAGCCGCTGGATCAGGTCGCCCGGCGTCAGATCGACCAGTTCGATGTCGTCGGCGCGGTCGATGATGGAATCCGGGACGGTCTCGCGCACGCGCACGCGGGTAATCTGCGCCACGACATCGTTCAGGCTTTCGATGTGCTGGATATTGACGGCGGTGTAGACATCGATGCCGTTATCCAGCAGTTCCTCGACATCCATGTAGCGCTTCGGATGGCGGCTACCCGGCGCATTGGTATGCGCGAGCTCGTCGACGATGGCGAGCTTCGGCCGCCGTGCCAGCAATCCATCGAGATCCATCTCGTCGAGGGTCTGGCCCTTGTAGGCCAGCGCCTTGCGGGGAAGGATTTCAAGACCGTGCAGCAGCGCCTGCGTTTCCAGCCGGCCATGGGTCTCGACAACCCCGACCACCACGTCCACGCCGGCCTTCACCTTGGCATGCGCGCTTTGCAGCATCTCGTAGGTCTTGCCGACACCGGGAGCCGCGCCAAGAAAGATCTTGAGACGGCCGCCGCCGTTTTCACGGCGGGCCGCCTCAAGCAGCGCTTCCGGTGAGGGCCGTTGTTCAGGGTCGCGGATGGTTGCCATCAGACATGCAGGTTACTTCGCCGCGCGATCCAGCGCCAGATTGAGCGCAAGCACATTCACGCGCGGCTCGCCGAGCAGCCCTGCAAAACGGCCCTCCACGTTGTCGTTAACCAGTTTGCGCACCGCATCCTCCGGCAGTTTGCGCGCGGTCGCGACCCTGGGGACCTGAAACAGCGCGGCTTCCGGCGTGATGTGGGGATCAAGGCCGCTGCCCGTACTCATGACCAGATCGGCCGGGACCGGCATCGACGGGTTCTCGGCCTTCAGCTTGGCGACATCCTCGCTCACGCGGTCGCTGAGCGCCTTGCTGGTCGGGCCGAGATTCGATCCCGACGAATTCGCGGCGTTATAGGGCGCCGGAACGGTCTTGGTCGAATCCGCGGGGTCCGCCGCCGTGGTCACGGACGGACGACCGTGGAAATACTTGTCTTCCTTGAACTCCTGCCCGATCAGCGCCGAGCCAATCGTCTTGCCGTCCTTCTCGATCAGGCTGCCCTGCGCCTGATATGGAAAGATCGTGCCGGCAATGCCGGTGATGGCGAGCGGATAGGCCAGGCCGGTGATGAGCGTGAGGCCGACGAGAATAAAGAATGCGGGCCGGATTTCTTTCAACATGGTGTCTCTCCTTCGAGATTCTTGCGCACGGTGCTCCCGAAAGCCGGTGGTCCGGCTTTCGGGATCATGCGCTAGGCGAGATGCAGGGCGGTCACGATCAGATCGATCGCCTTGATGCCGATGAACGGAATGATGATGCCGCCGACGCCGTAAATCAGCAGGTTGCGGCTGAGCAGCGCGCCAGCCCCGATCGGCTTGTAGGCGACGCCTTTCAGCGCGAGCGGGATCAGCGCGATGATGATGATCGCGTTGAAGATGATCGCCGACAGGATCGCGCTTTGCGGGCTCGACAGGTTCATGATGTTGAGCGCCTGCAGCTGCGGATAGAACGCGAGGAAGATCGCCGGGATGATGGCGAAATACTTCGCCACGTCGTTGGCAATCGAGAACGTGGTCAGCGCGCCGCGCGTCATCAGCAACTGCTTGCCGATTTCCACGACCTCGATCAGCTTGGTCGGGTTCGAATCGAGATCGACCATGTTGCCGGCCTCGCGGGCCGCCTGCGTGCCGGTGTTCATCGCCACGCCGACATCGGCCTGCGCCAGCGCAGGCGCGTCATTGGTGCCGTCGCCGCACATGGCCACCAGCTTGCCCTTGGCCTGCTCGTCGCGAATGAGCTTCAGCTTGTCCTCGGGTGTCGCCTGGGCGAGGAAATCATCCACGCCCGCTTCGGCAGCGATGGCCGCCGCGGTCATCGGGTTGTCGCCGGTGATCATCACGGTGCGGATACCCATGCGGCGCAATTCGGCAAACCGCTCACGAATGCCGCCCTTGATGATATCCTTGAGGTGAATCACGCCCAGCAGCCTGCCGTCACGCGCGACCGCCAGCGGTGTGCCGCCCGATTTCGCGATCTCATCGGCAATCGTCTGAATTTCCCGGACGGTGTCGGCGCCGATTGCGGGAGAAATCGCACGAACCGCGCCGCCCGAAGCAACTGCCGCGCGCGGGCCGCTGTTGACAAAGTTCAGGATCGCGTCAACCGCGCCCTTGCGAACCGACGAGCCGCCGGCATCGACGCCGCTCATGCGGGTCTGCGCCGTGAACGGAACGAAGGTCGCGCCAAGTTCGCCCATGTCGCGGCCACGGATGCCATACTTCTCCTTGGCGAGAACAACGATGGAGCGGCCTTCCGGCGTCTCGTCGGCGAGCGAGGCAAGCTGCGCAGCATCCGCAAGCTCCTGCTCGGTCACGCCGTGCACGGGACGGAACGCCGTCGCCTGGCGATTGCCGAGGGTGATGGTTCCGGTCTTGTCGAGCAGCAGCGTGTCAACGTCGCCCGCCGCCTCGACCGCGCGGCCGGACATGGCCAGCACATTAAAGCGCACCAGCCGATCCATGCCGGCAATACCGATGGCGGACAGAAGCGCACCGATGGTGGTCGGGATCAGGGTGACGAACAATGCCACCAGCACGACGACCGACACCGATCCGCCGGCATAGGCGGCATAGCTTGGGATCGTGACCGTCGCGAACACGAAGATGATGGTCAGACCCGCAAGCAGGATGTTCAGCGCGATCTCGTTCGGCGTCTTCTGCCGCTCGGCGCCTTCGACCAGCTTGATCATGCGGTCGATGAAGGTCGAACCCTGCGCCGCGGTGATGCGGACGCGAATCCAGTCGGACAGAACCTGCGTGCCGCCGGTCACCGCTGAGCGATCGCCGCCCGACTCGCGGATCACCGGAGCCGATTCGCCGGTAATCGCCGCCTCGTTGACGGAGGCTACGCCTTCGATGACTTCGCCGTCGGACGGGATGTTGTCACCCGCCTCCACCAGCACGATGTCGCCGACCTTCAGGCTGGTGCCGGGCACCAGGTGATAGGTCCGGTCCGATCCCGAGCCGGTCAGCAGCTTGGCCTGACTTTCGGTGCGGGTCTTCTTGAGCGACTCGGCCTGGGCCTTGCCGCGGCCCTCGGCGACGGCTTCAGCGAAGTTGGCGAACAGCACCGTGAACCAGAGCCACAGAATGATCTGGAAGGTGAAGCCGAGGTCGTCGCCGCCGGTCAGCAGCGCGCGCAGAAAGATAACCGTCGTCAGCGCGGCGACGACTTCCACCACGAACATCACCGGATTTCTGACCATCGCCCTCGGATCGAGCTTGGCGAAAGCCGACCAGATCGCGGGAAGGACAATCTTCGGATCGAGCATTGCCGATCCCGTCGTCCGCTTTTGCAGTTTCAAGGTTTCCATGAGTGTCACTCCAAAAGGGATCGATCAGAACAGGGTGTTCGCGGTCATCGCCAGATGCTCGACGATCGGCCCGAGCGCGAGCGCCGGGAAGAACGTGAGGCCTCCAACGATGAGGATCACGCCGACAACGAGCCCAACGAACAGACCGCCTGTTGTGGGAAGCGTGCCGGCGGACGGCGGGATCGACTTCTTCTGTGCGAGCGATCCGGCCAGCGCCATGGCGGGCACGATCATGAAGAAGCGGCCGACCAGCATCGAGCACGCCAGCGTCAGATTGTAGAACAGCGTGTTGCCGGTGAGGCCGCCGAACGCCGAGCCGTTGTTGCCGGTCGCGGATGTGAAGGCATAGAGCACTTCGCTGAAACCGTGCGGCCCCGCATTGGCCATCGAGGCGACGGCCGACGGCAGAACGACGGCCACCGCGGTCCAGCCCGGATACATCAGCGGCAGGATCAGAATGGCGAGCATCGCCATCTTGACCTCACGCGCCTCGATCTTCTTGCCGACATATTCCGGCGTGCGCCCGACCATCAGACCGGCAACGAAGATCGCCAGCACGACAAACAGCAGCATGCCGTAGAGACCGGCGCCGACGCCGCCGATGATCAGTTCGCCGAGCTGCATGTTGATCAGCGGGATCATGCCGCCGAGCGCGGTGAACGAATCGTGCATGGCGTTAACCGCGCCGCAGGAGGCCGCAGTGGTGATGACGGCGAACAGCGACGATGCAACGATGCCGAAGCGGACTTCCTTGCCTTCCATGTTGCCGCCGGTCAGGCCGAGCGCGTGCATGATCGACGTGCCCGAGGCCTCCGCCCAGTAGGTGACGGCGACGCCAGCAATGAAGAGCACGCCCATGGCGGCCAAAATGGCCCAGCCCTGGCGCTGGTTGCCGACCATGCGGCCGAATACGTTGGTGAGCGCCGCGCCGATCGCGAAGATCGAAAGCATCTGCACGAAGTTCGACAAGGCCGTCGGATTCTCGAACGGATGCGAGGCATTGACGTTGAAGAAGCCGCCGCCGTTGGTGCCCAGCATCTTGATCGCAATTTGCGATGCGACCGGACCGACCGCGATGGTCTGTTTGGCGCCCTCGAGCGTGGTCGCGTCGACATAGGCGCCGAGCGTTTGCGGAATGCCCTGCCAGACCAGAAACAGCGCGTACACAACGCAGATCGGCAGCAGCACGTACAGCGTGGTGCGTGTGACATCGACCCAGAAATTTCCGACGGTGCGCACGGACGAGCGGGCGAAGCCGCGGATCAGCGCCACGGCGATTGCGATGCCTGTCGCGGCGGACAGGAAATTCTGGTGAGTCAAACCAAGCATCTGGGTCAGATACGACAGCGTGGTCTCGCCGCCGTAGTTCTGCCAGTTGGTGTTGGTGATGAAGCTGACGGCGGTGTTGAACGACAGATCCGGCGCGACGGCGGACTGCTCCATCGGATTGAAGGGCAGAACAGCCTGGAAGCGCATCAGCGCATAGAGAATCACGAAACCGCCGACGTGAAAGAACAGCATCGCGACCGTGTAGGTCAGCCAATGCTGCTCACGCTTCTCATCGACGCCGCCGATCCAGTAGAGCCCTGCCTCAACAGGGCGCAGGATCGGCGAGAGAAACGTACGCTCGCCATTGAAGACGCGCGTCATATAGCCGCCGAGCGGCTTCGCCAGCGCGACGATAATCGCGCAGAACAACAGAATTTGAATCCAGCCAATGACAGTCATGGTCGTGTGCTTTCGTGAAATTGCGCGCCTGTTCGCTCGAGGAAGCGGCGCTTAGAACCGTTCAGGCCGCAGCAGCGCGTAGGTCAGGTAAAACAGCAGCCCGGCGGAAACGACGCCGGCGAGTGCGTAATCGAAGATCATGATCGTTCTCCCTCAGAGTCTGTCGCAAGCGTAGGCGTAGCCCACCGACAACACGAAGAAGCCCAGTCCGAGGGCCAGCATGATGACGTCCAACATTGAATGCTCCTTGCGGTGCGACGGCACCATCGATGCCGGCGCTGTCTCATGTGTCTCAACCGAAGCACGAGCACATCCCGCAGCTTCTGCACGGGATGGAATGGCATCTGCGCCATAGAGTTTCGAGATGGGCGGGAACGCGACGTTATAGGAATCTTATAAAGGTTCCGTGGGTTCCGTTGACCCACTGCTGTATCGGCCGGCCGGCACCGCAAAGGCCGTATATACTCCGAACAGCAATAAGGTGCGTCCCGATTGCTCTGGATTTGGCCGGAATTGCTCTATGACTTTGCCGGGACCATTGCTTGTCGTGGTGACCGGGATCGCGCCGGAAGCCCTTTCCACAAATCATGCCGCCCGTCCGGTCCAGCCGGCTTCAGCTTCGATCCTGGCTGTGGACCACAAAGTCCAACGGTAGCGGCGAAAGCCTGTTTCAGGCGACCGCTCCCCATCCGGTCGAGATGACGCTGCAGAATGGCAGGACTGGATGCGTGCTGCGGATCGGCGATCGCATTACAGAGTTCCGCACTGGTCTTGCGGAAGAAACTGAAGCCGGTTGATCGCGCGTCCCGCCCGTCGATCTCGGTCGCGATTGCATGGACCGCCAGTCTGTCGTTGTTGTCCAGCGTGACCGCAAATCGCAGCACCGCCAACAGCCAGGACTGAACCAGCTTCTCATTGTGCTCGCCGGTGTCTGTCATGCGCTCAGCCGCAGTTCAACGACACAGGCCTCGCGCCGTTGCAGACGAGCGCTACGACCCGCGCCACCTCCGCTTTTGCCGGCTCTGCCAGTTCAACAAGCGGCAGACGGAGACGGGGCGACATCAGGCCAAACAGGCTGAGCGCATACTTCAGCGGAGCGGGAGTAGCCTCCCGCAGCAATGCATCCGTCAGTTGCCCGATCCGGAATGCGGAATGCCGCGCAAATCGCAATTCACCCTGCTTGCAATTGAGATACAGTTGCCGGCAGAGTTCCGGCACGACGTTCGATGTCACCGACATGCATCCGTCGCCTCCGTGAACCAGGAAGGCCGGCGCGGTCCTGTCGTCTCCCGACAGCAGCCGGAAATCCGGCCGAACCAGCGGCCGCAAACGCAACGGGCGCGCAACATCGCCGGTTGCATCTCTCACGCCGATGAACTGATCCGACTCAGCCAGCCGTACGAGAGTGTCATCCGCCAACTCGCGGACCGTTCGGGATGGAACATCATGCAGAATGATCGGCAGCCGCGTCGAATCCGCGATGGTCCGGAAGTGGGCATAGATGCCCGCCTGCGTCGGCTTGTTGTAGTAAGGCACCACGGAAAGCACGGCGTCGGCGCCGTCCGCCTCGGCCCGCCTGGACAACTCAATGGCCTGGCTCGTTGAGTTGGAGCCCGCGCCGGCAATGACCGCCGCACGGCCGCGTGAAGCCCGGACTGCGATACGAACAAGGGCCGAATGCTCCGGCGGCGACAGCGTCGAGTCTTCGCCGGCCGTTTCTCCGACCACAAGCGCTTTCGCGCCGGCCGCGATCTGGCGCTCGCACAATTGCCTGAACGCAGCCGCGTCGATTTCGTCGTTGTCGTCGAACGGTGTCGGCAGATCGGCGATGTAGCCGGCTAACCAGGGAGCCGGATGGTTCATCATCGAAGGCATTTCTTTATGCCGCTTTGGCCATGTGACTGAAACCGTGCCGGTGCGCCGCGAGCACGAATTGCCGATGGCATTTCACACCGGCCTGGATTCGAAAGCCGAGCTGCTCCAGCCTGTCTCGAACCTTCAGGCCAAGGCCTTTCTCACAGGAATCGATCACGACGGCGATCGTCGCGTTGGCACTCAGAAAATGAGAAATCTGGGTCAACGCGGTTTCAAGGGCGTGAAGCGAATGTTGACCGACGACGAGGCCAATCGAATACTGCGCCCGTGGCACACAGGTGAGTGTCGTCGCGACCCGGAAATAGCCCCGGCGCCGCAGTTCAAGATCGATTTCCGTACTCTCGCTGCCGGCGACGGCAATCCGGTGAAGGCTGGACGGGCGTGTGAGTTCGATCATGGTTCGGATGATCTGCTCGCGCGCGGGATCTGATACTGGCTTAAGCATTGTCATGTCCTGACTGGCAGGGTTGAAACGATGCCTCACGCGGCCCGCCGCTGAGCGGCGCTTTCGTCGTTGGCGCGTGCCGGCGCGAGATCAGAGGGGTGTGGCGTCCGGCCCATGTCGATCTCGAGTCCATTTGGTGCCGTCACCACGGCCTCGGGCCGGTGGCCATTCTCGAACAGTGCATATCGAATCGCCTCGGCGCGGTTAATGAAAAGGCCGCCGAAAAGACCGTGCTCTTCCTGGGCAACCCAGTTGCCGCGACTGTTTTTACCGACAAATACAAGTCCGGAGCGACACGACGGAGGTTCAGTCTGCTTCACGATTCGTCTCCTGATGAGAGCCTTGTTGGAGAGATGGAGGACTGCCTGAGGGCAATCCCGTGGAGTTTCACTCCGCCAATATCCGATCACCGGCATATGAATTCGAGAACAGAGCCATGGCTGTCTCATAGGGAAAGTAAAGTGATGGAGGATGGGGGTTGCGAGTTGCGGGTCAGGTGCCGCTCGCCTGATTGATGGTCAGCGTCAGGCAGTAGAGGGCGCCATAAGCGGCGCCCTCATCCCAGTGCGTCAGCGTGGAACCCAACGGCAATTCTCTGCGCAGTATCGCAGCGAGGGTGCACAGGATCGTCGAGAACCACAACAGCGCCGCAAGGCTCCTGCCGAAACCGACACTTCCCAGCGTCGCGAAGACGCAGAGGACGACGATCCGCAAACAGAACCGGACAAACACTTGCACGGATATCGCGCCGTTCGGCGTGTTGGGTGACTGCGCCATGTCTTGGAAGCGTTTCTTTGGATCCAGCCCGAACACCTTCACGCAGCTACCGCGATTCAGGTGAAGTTCTCGCAGGACACTGAAGGCTGCTGCGGCGAGACACCGAGACCGGTGGGACGGCGCGCGTCTTCGACAATTTTGCCATCGCGCCTCTTCGCTTCGACGAATGCCTTGAGCAAAGCCAGGGGCAGCTCGGAATGGCTGGTCTCGACTGCCTGATCCAGCCAATCAGGAAGATCGCGCTGGAGGGAGAGCGCACAGTGCCATTCACCCTCGTCATACACCAGGCGACGCAGCCTCCATCGCGGCAGTTCTGTCTCCATGAGCATCACGACCGCGTCAGTCCAGGCGCCGGCCGCTATAAGCTCGCGAAGGTGCGCAGCGGCGCGGCCCTGACCCGAGACCGGAAGGCGATCGCAGCATTCCGCGATGATCTCCGACACAAGACCGGCCGTCACCACATCGGTGGACTGCAAGCGATCCGCGGCTCTGTCCAGCCGTTCGGCGTGCGTGAGATGGAATAACATGGCGGCCTCCTCTCGATAGCAACCACGCATGGTCACGCTATCCAGATGAGCGAAACGTCATTGGAATTCGAGAGGGAAGCGCCGCCGCGAATATAGCCATTTCATAGGATTTGCAGGCGCTCGATATAGGCGGCTCATCGACAGGCGCGCGGCCGTCAGATCTGCCAGAGTGCCCGCGACGTCGGGAAACTCACTTCCGCAAGCCGCGCCGCGTCCTCATTCTGGTCGAGAGCGACATACTGGCCCTGCCAGTAGGTCAGCGCGGGTTTACCCGGCGAGACTCTCAGATCGAGCACACGCCCGATCACAATGGCATGCGAATGACGCTCGACGACATGCTCGACTTCGCAATCGAACGCAGCAAGCGCGCCGGCCAGCAACGGCACGCCGGAAACGAGGCTGATCCACTTGGCGCCGGCAAAGCGCTCCGCGCCCTTCAGCCCGCCGATTCCGGAAAACCGCTCCGCGATGTCGATATGATCGGAACTGAGGATGTTGACGCCGAACACGCCATGCCGCTGAAGCAACGGCCATGACGACGCCTTGCGGTTGATGCTGACGATCAGCGTCGCCGGTTCAACCGATAGCGACGACACCGACGTCACGGTCATGCCGGAGAGATCGTTCCCCCGCCCCGCCGTGATAACGCTGACGCCGCCCGCCAGCGAGCGCATCGCGCTCCGGAAATTATCGCCCGACGCTTCGATCCTGCTTTCGCGAATATTCCGGACCACCGAATTCATGACAGCCTCATGCGCCGGCAGGTTCGCCGGTTTCCCTGAGCAACTCGCGAAGGATAGTGCCTTCGAGCGCGGCGAGCTCCGCCGAGCCGCGCTCACGCGGGCGCGCCAGATCGACATCGATATCCTGTGCAATGCGGCCGTCGTCGATGACCAGGACGCGATCCGCGAGCGCCACGGCTTCCGACACGTCGTGCGTTACCAGGATCGCGGTGAACCCCTGATCGCGCCAGACGCGTTCGAGCAGCCGCTGCATGGAGATGCGCGTCAGTGCGTCAAGCGCGCCGAGCGGCTCGTCAAAGGCCAGAACCCGCGGATGGCTGACCAGCGCACGCGCCAGCGCCACGCGTTGCTTCTGTCCTCCGGAGAGAACTGCTGGCCACTGATCCCGCTTGTCATCCAGACCGACCTCGACAAGCGCCTCGTCCGCCCGCGTCTTCGCGTCGGTGGTGTCGCGGTCGCGCCCGAGCCCGACCTCGACATTCGACAATACCCGCGCCCACGGCAGCAGCCGCGGCTCCTGAAACATGACGCGAACATGATCGCCGGGATTGCCCTCATGATCGCCGAACTCGATCTTGCCCGCCGTCGGCTTGTCCAGTCCCGCGATCAGACGCAGCAGCGTGCTCTTTCCGCAACCGGACTTTCCCACGATGGCGACAAACTGCCCCGCCGGAATATCGAGATCGATGCCGCGCAGCACTTCGTTGTCGCCGAAGGATTTGCGAACACCGCGAATGGTCAACGATAACGCGCGGGACGCGACGGGCTCCCGCCGGTCTTCCCGAACGAATGCCGCGCGGCGGATCAGTTCCGCAGCCTGCAAACTTTCGGCGCTCGAGGGCACAAGCCGGACAAGTTGCTGCATGAGAGCCTCAATGTTTCTGAAACGCCGGGTGCCAGGACAGCGTAAACCGCTCCAGCACGCGCGCGGTTGAGTCCGCCACCTTGCCGAGCAAGGCGTAAATCAGGATGCTCAGGACGACGACATCGATCAGCATGAACTCGCGCGCCTGCATCGCCATGTAACCGAGCCCGGACGACGCCGCGATGGTTTCCGCCACGATCAATGTCAGCCACATGATGCCGAGCGCAAAGCGCAGGCCCACAAAGATCGACGGCAGCGCACCCGGAAAGATCACGCGGCGAAACAGCTCGCCGTTGCCCATCCCGTAAATCCGGCCCATTTCGATGAGCTGTGGATCGACCGTGCGGATGCCGTGCAGCGTGTTGAGGTAGATCGGGAAGAACACCCCGAGGGCGACCAGGAACAGCTTGGCCGACTCGTCGATCCCGAACCACAGGATCACCAGCGGGATCAGCGCGAGATGCGGGACATTGCGCACCATCTGCAATGTGGTGTCGGTGAGCTTGCTGCTGAGCTCCGACAGCCCGTTGGCCAACCCGAAGATGAATCCAATGCCGCCGCCAATCAGAAACCCGACGCTCGCGCGCCAGAAGCTGACCCAGATGTTACGGACGAGTTCACCGGACAGCAGCAGCTTCCACCCCGCCACCGCTACATCCGAGGGCGCAGGCAGGACGCGTGCGGATACGAAACCGGTGACGCAGGCCACCTGCCAGACGAGCAGAATGACCAGCGGGACGATCCACTGCGTCAGGCCATCGGCCCGTGGAATGCGAAAGCTGCGCGACCGCGCCTGTGACAGGGATTCGGCGAGACTCATGACGACGAGGCCTGTTTCTGAGGACGGAAATCGTTGCCGATGGTCTCTCCGAACGGTCCGGTGTTGACGCGCAGGTGCGCAACGTTGGACCGGTTCAGGTTGAGCAGCGGGAACACCAGTTCGGCAAAGCGATAGGCCTCTTCGAGATGCGGATAACCCGAGAGGATAAAGGTATCGACACCGACGTCCTGATACTCCTTGATCCGCGCTGCCACCGTCTGCGGATCGCCGACCAGCGCGGTGCCTGCGCCGCCGCGAACGAGACCGACACCAGCCCACAGATTCGGGCTGATCTCGAGCTTGTCGCGACGCCCGCCGTGAAGCTGCGCCATGCGCTGCTGA
Organism: Afipia sp. OHSU_II-C1; assembly: GCF_000497575.1. Taxonomy (GTDB): domain Bacteria; phylum Pseudomonadota; class Alphaproteobacteria; order Rhizobiales; family Xanthobacteraceae; genus Afipia. Next base: position 422,939 of record NZ_APJI01000010.1, on the reverse strand, counting down.
CCGACGGAATCCATCCGCGAGAAAATCTTCTGGGCCGCGGCGATAGTGTCGTCCGTAACGTACTGAATGAGTTCGTCCGCTGCGCGCCACGCCTCTTCGTTGGTCTCGCGCACAATCACATGCAGGCGAATGCCAAAGGAGAGCTTGCGGCCCTTCCTGTCGGCAGCCGCCTTCACCCGCGCAATCTTCTCGGCGACCTGCGCCGGAGGCTCGCCCCAGGTGAGATACTTGTCGACGGTATCGACGGCGACGTCGATGCCGGCGTCCGACGAACCGCCGAAATAGAGCGGCGGACGCGGCGACTGGATCGGTTCGAACAGCAGCCGCCCGTCCTCGATCGAGATATGCTTGCCTTTCACGTTGACGGTCTTGCCCGCGAGCAGATCGCTGTAGACGTTCAGGAACTCGCGCGTCACGGCGTAGCGTTCATCGTGATCCAGGAAGATGCCATCCCCCTTGTTCTCGACCGGATCGCCGCCGGTCACGACATTGATCAGCAGCCGTCCGTTCGAGACGCGATCCAGTGTCGCGGTCATGCGCGCCGCCACGCTCGGCGACTGCAGACCGGGACGCACGGCGACGAGATAGCGCAGTCGCTCTGTCCATGGCGCAACTGCCGATGCCACGACCCACGAATCCTCGCAGCTCCGCCCGGTCGGGAGCAGCACCCCGAAATAGCCGAGCTGATCCGCGGCCTGCGCGATCTGGCGCAGGTAGTTGAAGTTCACTTCGCGCCCGCCTGTGGTGGTGCCGAGATAGCGGCTGTCGCCGTGCGTCGGCAGGAACCAGAGGATATTGGCTGGCGTGGTATTTGTGCTCATGATCCGGACTTTCGTGCAACGTCGGAAATCTTGATGGCTTTCGGGATCAGGCCGAGGGACAGGAACGTGTCTGCAACCTGCTGCTGCTCGGCAATCACGGCGTCGTTGATCGGCTTGATGCCGTAGGACTGACGTTTCAGCGCCAGTTCGAGCACCGGCACCGGCAAGCCCACCGAGGGACTGAGCTGCTCGGCAACCGCCTTGATGTCCCCCTTGGCCCAGTCGTCGACTTCGCTCAGTTGCGCCAGAACCAGATCTACGATCTTCGGATCGGCGGCGAGGAATTTCTGCGACGAGAAATAAAATTGATAGTTGGAGACGATGCCGGTGCCGTCCGCCAGCGTACGTGCCTGCGTGGCGACTTCCGCCGCTGCCTGGAACGGATCCCAGATCACCCAGGCATCGACCGCGCCCTTCTCGAAGGCTGCGCGGGCGTCAGCCGGCGCAAGGAACACCGGTGTGATCTCGCTGTACTTGACCCCGGCCTTTTCCAGCGCCTTCACCAGCAGATAGTGAACATTCGAACCCTTGTTCAGCGCGACCTTCTTGCCTTTCAGGTCGGCGATCGATTTCAGCGGACTGTCTCTTGGAACAAGGATGGCCTCGCCTTGCGGCGCGGGCGGCTCATAGGCGACGTACTGGATCGGTGCGCCGGCCGCCTGCGCGAAAATCGGCGGCGCCTCCCCGGTGTTGCCGAAATCGATCGCGCCCACGTTGAGCGCTTCGAGCAGTGGAGGGCCGGACGGAAATTCGGTCCAGACGACGTTATAACCAAGCGCCTTCAGTTTGGGTTCGAGCGAGCCCTTGCTCTTCAGCAGCACCAATTTGCCGTACTTCTGAAAACCGATACGGACGACCTTGTCCTGCGCCTGAGCCGGAGCAGCCGGCAGGAGCGCCGTAAGCACCAACGCTGCCGTGGCAGAGGCCATCAGGCCAAGCTTCGTAAACGCGCGACGGGTGTGCATGGAAATATCCTTTGAAGGAGAATGGTGATGACGCATCAGGTTTGCGCCGGCTTCCAGACGATGTCCCGGACGGCGATCTTCTTCGGGATCAGTCCGAGCTTGTGGAAGCGATCGGCAACACCCTGCTGGGTTTCGATGATGCCGTCGGTTACCGGACCGATGGCGAACGACGCGCGGCTCGCAGCAACCGCTTGAATATCGAGCGGCACGCCGGTGATTTCATGCAGGGATTTTGCCACTGCGTCGCGATTGCTCTCCGCCCAACTCGCGGCCACCGCCAGCCCCGCGATCACTTCGCGCAGCGGTCCCGGCTGCTTGCTGGCAAAGTCACGATTGGCGATGAAGAAGGCATTGGTTTTCGCGACCTCATACGCGTTGATGAGAATGCGGGCATTCTGCTTCCTCTCGCCGATCGCGAAGTAAGGGTCCCACACCGCCCATGCATCGATGCTGCCATTGGCAAACGCGGGTCCCGCGTCCGGCGGCGTCAGATAGACAGGAGTGATGTCTTCATAGGTAAGCCCTGCCTTCTCGAGGGTCTGTACGACAATGTTGTGTGCGCTTGACCCCTTGGTAAAGCCGACACGCCTGCCCTTCAGATCGGCGATGGTGCGGATGGACGAGCCGGGCGGAACCAGAATTCCCTGCCCGTTGCTGATCGGCGATGCCGCCGCATAGACGATATTGGCATTCGCGGCCTGCGCGAAAATCGGCGGCGAATCCCCCACCGCGCCGAAATCCGCCGCACCGTTGCTGATGGCTTCGAGCAATGGCGGGCCCGATGTAAACTCGATCCACTTGACCGACACACCGCCGGCGGCAAATCGCTTCTCGATAGTTCTCTGCTGGCGCGCGATCACCAGAACGCCGGTCTTCTGATAGCCAATGCGAACTTCTCTCGGCGCTGACTGCGCGAACGTCGCCACCGGCGACGCCGCAGCGGCGATGACCGCCGTCGACAGTTTCAGAAATTCTCGCCGCTTCATTCCAGATCTCCCGCACATACCTGCGTTCGTTGTCTGGAATGATGATCATGCGAATTAGGGGTGTCGAGTGCTCCACAAAAATAGCGATGCCTGCGCTGCCGTTATGCGCGCGCTCAATACGAATGTTTCAGGAAGCGCACTGAACGCAGACTGATTTTCTGCACGGATTTTGTTCACGCCGGTGTGAGCCAAACAAACCACAGCATTGAAGTCCCCGATCCCTCATGCGCGCACAACAAACAACAATTTATCGTCGCGCATTCATTTCACGCCGCCGTTGAAATTGAGAATGAAACGCGCGGCGGGTATCGGAACTTTGGCAACTCATTGTCCGGCTTGTTTCCTACAGTCTCTCGCCAGAGGCCGTCATGATTGCGCTTCACAAGCAAGATCAGCGGATCAACCCATGCCAAGGATCAAGAAACGATGACGCAACGCTTCAGATTATCCGGTTCCAGATTGCTTTCCGGCGCGCTCACTGCCGCGTCGATCATGCTCGCAGCGACGGCATCGCTCGCGCAGGACAAGCCTGCCGATCAGATCCGCATCGGCTTGCAGAAATCATCGACGCTGATTGCGGTTCTCCGTGCCAACGGCGAACTCGACAAGGCGCTCGCGCCGCTCGGCGTGAAGGTCTCATGGCATGAATTCTCCAGCGGTCTTCCACTGCTGGAATCGCTCGGCGTCGGCAATCTCGACTTCGGTGCGGATGTCGCCGACACCGTCCCGATCTTCGCGCAGGCGGCGGGATCGAAACTCGCCTACGTGGCGGAAGAAAGCGCGTCCCCCGCAGCACAGGCGATCCTCGTGACCAAGGATTCGCCGATCAAGACGCTGACGGATCTGAAGGGCAAGAAGATCGCGGTGACCAAGGGCGCCGGCAGCCACTATCTGCTGCTCGCAGCACTCGGCAAGGCTGGACTGAACTTCAAGGACATCACGCCCGCCTATCTTGCACCGGCGGACGGCCGCGCGGCGTTCGTCAGCAACAATGTCGATGCCTGGGTGGCATGGGATCCCTTCCTCACCAGCGCGCAGCGGCAGTCCGGCGCGAGCATTCTCACCGACGGCAGCGGCGGCCTTGCGAGCTACAAGCGCTACTATCTCGCCTCGGAAAGCTTCGCAGACCGCCGCAGCGACGTGCTGAACATCGTGTTCGCCAAGCTGCGCGATACCGGCAAATGGGTGAAGGCCAATCCGAAGGAAGCCGCCACGCTGCTGGCCGGACTGTGGGGCATCGACGCCGCGACTGTCGAGGAAGCCAACAGCCACCGCAGCTACGGCGTCGGTGCGGTCACGCCTGTGGGCCTCAGCGAGCAGCAGAAAATCGCCGATGCGTTCCTCGGCGAGGGCCTGATTCCGAAAAAGCTGGACACTGCCGCCGTCAAGATCTGGACGCCGAACGCGCCGTGATGCGCTGACGGCTCGCTACGAACGCTTCGCCGCAGGCGCTCCTCCGACAATGGCCAGCGTCTGCGGCGCATTTTCAAGCGACAAATTCAGAGCGCCTTCTTCCGGCAGATCCGGCACCAATGTCGGCTGCGATGTCAGGGCATGACGCACGCAGTTGCGGCCGTCGGATTTTGCACGGTAGAGCGCGGCATCGGCGGCCTCGACCAGCCGCCGCCATGCGAACTGACCGAGATTGCCTCTGGCAACGCCGAAGCTCGCCGTCACGCTCAGTGCGGCGCCGTTGGACAGGATAATCTCGTGCGTTTCCAGCGCGGCGCGAATCCGCTTCGCCAGCGCATTCGCCTCGCCAAGATCATGCCCCGGAATCAGGATGACAAATTCCTCGCCGCCAAACCGGGCGAAGATATCGTTCTGGCTGAGCATCGCGCGCACCAGCCGCACGCTCTCCTTCAAAACGTGATCGCCTTCGAGATGACCGTAACGGTCGTTGATCGACTTGAAGTGATCGATATCCATCAGAATCAGGCAGGCGCCGTCTGCCATCACCTGACTGCTGGTGTGACTTTCGCCGATCATATCGATTGCGCGGCGATTCATCAGACCGGTCAGGCCGTCTGTCTCCGCCTGCTGCTTGAGCTTCTTTGTCAGCGAGGCGCGCTCGGCCAGACTGTCGCGCAGGATCGCGATGGCGTCGAACAGCCGTCGCATCTCGGTGGCGTGATGAGGCGGCTCCTGATACGGCACGGTGGGCCGATCTTCCGCCAGCACGATCACGGCTTCCCGCGCCCGCATCAGCGGACCGAACACAAAGCGCTGGGCCGCGATCAGCAGGCCGGCGAGAATGGCCAGGATAACCATGGTGATCGTGATCGTCACCGCAAGGATCGTGAGAGCGCCGTTGCGGAGCTCGGTCAAACGCTCAATGGTGACGTCGAGAAAATCTCCGCGCAGACGTTCCAGCGGCTTCAGGGTTTTTACGAAGCGGACGGTGAACTCGTCGGCTGTCATGGAGTAGTTGCCCGATTTCCGGCCCTCCGCAATCAGCCCGTCGAGTATGCCCAAGCCTTCACCGAAAAACATCAGTTCAGCATCGCCCAGGTCAGACGCAAGGCGCGGATCGTGGATGCCGATAACTTTCTGATTCCCGGCCAGCCGCCACAGCTCCAGAATGCGGCCACGCGTCCGGTTGCTGTCCACGAGGTGTTTCGACTGCAAGGGCTGACTGACGGCGATCGGCGCCATGATCTGCGACGCGATCCTGCCGCCATACTCCCGCAGCTCTCCGAAAATCCGCCCGACCATGACAGGCGCCGCCAGTTCGGGATTCTGCGTCGTCAGGTCCCCGGCTTTCCATGTGACCACGGATTGAAAGATATCGACCACCTCGAACATGTTCTCGATGACCGACTGCACGTCTTCGAGCCGGCGGCGATCGCGCGGAATGGCTGCGACCCGGTCTACCTCCTGCCGGCCTTTCCGAAGCTGCGCCCTTGTCGCATCGAGCAATTCCGGCGGAACACCGGCCCCCGTGGATAGCTGATCGAGAATCGCGTCCGAGCGGGCGCGGAATGCGGTCAGGCGTTCGCGGAGCACACCATGCTCCGCGGCGGTCGCGCCCAGCACACTGTTCGACGGCCCCCGCTCGGCCGACAGAAGATTGGCGGTATCGAGGATCAGCCGGAAACTTTCCAGCCCGCGAAGATTCTGCCGGGCGTGGCGATAATCATCGAGCGATTGACCGATCACGCTGACGGCAAGGATCGCGGTGCAGATGAGAGCAATGCCGGTGCCGATCAGCAGCTTGCGGCGCAGGCTGTGGTCGCTGCCGCACGGCATGCTGCGCACGAACCGGCTTTTCATCCGTTGCAGGCTCGCTCCGAAATGGTTGATGGACCGCGAGGTCATCGTTCTTGCTGGTCCTTCATCACGGCGCTTCTGCATCTGCCGCCATAAGCACATGCGGAGATTTCATTTGAGTAAAATGACACAGTTAAGATTGGACCCACAGCTGGCTGCACCCGAGCGCCGGTTGAGCGTACGGGGAAAAGCTGCGCAAACACCGGCAACAGCGCCGTATCTTCACGCATGGTTCGAGCGCGTTAGGGGAAAATTCAGCTTAACCGGCCGTGACATGTATAACGGGCGGACGCATCAACAAGGCGCATCGTTTACACGCCTCGCCGTCTCCTTTGGCAAGATAGCGGTATTGCTATCGGGGCACGGCGCGCGCGCGGCGCGGCTGACTTCCCTGCCCTGCGGGCGCGAGCCAGAAATTCTGCTGGCAGTAACCAGCCGTGCCGGAGACCGCAGCCAGACACTGCTCGTATGTATCATACCGGCAATCGCCCGGCCCCGCCTCAGCCTTCCTGCAAAACGGATAATCGCGCGCGGCCGATGGGCCGGTACCGAGAATCAAAAACGCCGCAAACGCCGCCGCGGCCACAATAATCTTCTGTCCATTCATCGTTGGCAATCTCCCGAGCGGAACGGGCCCGCCTTGAAGCGTTCCTCCGGCTTTCCCGATCCGTCAAGAAACGAATATGTGACCATGCGCGTGGGGCGGGCACTCCCGTAGCGCCCGCTCGAAAACGCAGCCACTATGTCTGCAAGGCAGCCGCAACCGGCGCATGGAGGGCATGAGACATGGACCAGTCCGTTTCTACAGTGCTGCTGTGGTTCTCGGCGCTCGGCTGCGGCATGATGGCCGGGCTGTATTTTGCCTTTTCCACCTTCATCATGACCGCGCTTGGCCGAATTCCGCAGGCGCATGGCATTTCCGCGATGCAGTCGATCAACACCACGATCCTGCAATCGCTGTTCATGCCGTTGTTCTGGGGAACGACACTGGCGGCCCTGCTGCTCGCGGGACTGGCGCTGTTTCGCCTCGGAGAGACCGCCGCGACAGCTACGCTTGCGGCCGGTCTTCTGTATGTGGTCGGCATGTTCGTCTGCACGGTGATCTTCAACGTGCCGCTCAACAACGCCCTCGACGCCGTCGATCCGGCCAGTGCCGACGCCGCGGCGGTGTGGGCGCGTTACCTGAAGGACTGGACCTTCTGGAATCATGTGCGGACGGTTGCCTCGGCCGCTGCCAGCGCATTGTTCGTGGTCGCACTTGTCGCACGCTGAAAGCGTTGACCGGAGGCGATGGAATCCCTTGTATGATGACAGCCTGAATGCCCGGTCATATGAGGGGTTGGCATGCGCAAGGTCATCGAATTCGACGAGACAACCTATCAGGCCCTGGTGCAGCTCGGCCGTGACCGGATGGCGACGCTTCAGGAACTGGCCGATGAATCCTTCGCCGATCTCCTGAAAAAGCACGGCGTGCCGAAGGACCTGCGGGAGGCATTGCGCAGAAGCGCAAAAGCCTCTGCTCCCCGCGCCAAGCGCAAGAAGACAACCGCCCGCCGCAAATGACGGAAGCCCTCAGCAGGAATGCGATGGGCCCTGTGCTCATAACCGGATGCTCAAGCGGCGTCGGCCGGGCAGCGGCAAGACTCTTCCGCGCCGCGGGCTACGAGACGTTCGCAACGGCGCGCGACATTTCCACACTCGAGGAGCTGCGCACGCTGGGCTGCCGCACGCTCGCACTCGATGTCACCGATGAAGCAGCGCGGCGCGCAGCGGTGGAGGCCATTGAGCACGAATTCGGCGCAGTGAAGATACTGGTCAACAACGCGGGTTATGGCCAGTACGGCCCGCTCGAGGAAATTACGCTCGACGCGCTTCGGCGGCAGTTCGAAACCAATGTTTTTGGCGGCCTGCGGCTGACGCAGCTGGTGCTGCCGGCGATGCGCCGCACCGGGCATGGGCGGATCGTCAATGTCAGCTCAGTCGCCGGCCGTGTCAGTTCAATCGGCGGCGGCGCGTATCACGCCACGAAATTCGCCATTGAAGCATTGACCGATGCGCTGCGTCCCGAGGTCGAACCGTTCGGGATCGACGTGGTCAACGTGCTGCCGGGGCCCATCGCCACGCACTTCGAGGCGACACTGCTGAAACAGATTCCGGATACCGGGCCGGACAGCCCCTATGCCTTTTTCAAGCAGCGGCTCGCGGCCTATATGCACGATTTTCTCGATCCGCGCGGGTTCGGGGTGATGAGCGCCGAAACAGTCGCCCGTGCGGTGTTCAAGGCTGCGACGGTGAAGCGGCCGCGAACGCGTTACAGCGTCGGCGTGATCGCGCATCTTGGCCCCTTCGGCCGCGCGCTGACACCGGACCGCGTGGTCGATACGATGACCCGGCGAAGGGTGCCGGTGAAAAAGGACTGACCTCACTCGCGGTCGATCCGCTTCAAAAGCACCAGCAGACAGGCCACGGCTCCGAGCACGATGGCGAAACAGCCAAGCCCGATCAGCACGGCCTTGAAGACAAATTCGTCGCGGAAGATCCAGGCCGCCACCCAGCACAGCACGGTGACCGACGGTGCGAAAATCAGGATCGGCAGCAAGGCCCGTTCAAGACTGCCTCGCCACTCCGGAAGCTTGTTCTGGAATTTTCCAGTCATTTGTCATGATCGCGCGCGGCGCAATCGTGGTCAATTGCACAGCTTTCCATATGAGGGCTATTTTCCGGATCGCATGCCAACAGAAAGCCGGAGCATCGTTGATGCTCCGGCTTTCGTTTAACCAGTCGGGGTGATCAGGCCTTCTTCATGCCGGCCTTCACCGCTTCCGCCGTGATCGGCAACGAGCGCACCCGCGCGCCGACCGCGTTGTAGATCGCATTGGCCAGCGCCGGAGCGACCACGGTCACCGCAGGTTCGCCCACACCGGTGGCAGGTTCGCCATTGGCGATGACGGCAAGCGCCACCTCCGGAATCTGGCTCATCCGCATCGGGGTATAGGTGTCGAAATTGGTCTGTTCGATCGCACCATCCTTCATGGTGGCCTTCTCGAACAGCGCCAGCGACATGCCCCACAGCGCCGCGCCCTCGACCTGGGCGCGGATGCCGTCCGGGTTGACCTGCGTGCCGACATCGGTGGCCACGGTAAGTTTCTTCACCTTGACCTCGCCGCTGTCGTCCACCGCGACATGGGCGACACACGCCGTCCAGCTCGCGGTGGCGCGTTCCTGCGACGACACGCAGGCAACGCCCATGCCTTCGCCCTTGGGCAGCTTCTTGGTGCCGTAACCGGCAAGGCCCATCGCCGCGAGCAGCGTGTTGCGCAGCCGCTGCGCGCCGCCGGCATTGGCGCCCGCGCCGTCGAGCATGTCGATGCGGAATTGCGCCGGGTCTTTCCCCGCCGCCACCGCAAGTTCGTCGAGCATGCTTTCCACCGCCCAGAAGGTCCAGCCGGGAGCCACCGAGCGCAACTGGCCCGAAGGCGTCGCCGACTGCGCCATCTCGTTGATGATGGCGCGGACGTTGTGGTTGGGCACGGTGTAGAAGAAATCCGCGCCGTTCACCGTGAAGGCATCGAGCGCGCCCTTCTTCTCGACATCCGGCGATAGGAACGCCGGGATGCCCCAGCGCTTGGTCGGCCACGCGCTGACCACGTCATGATTGAACGCGATCAGCTTGCCGCTGTCGTCGAGACCGGCCTTGATCTTCTGGAAGGTCAACGGCCGCGAGAAGTCCATGGTGGTGTCGTCTTCGCGCGAGTAAATGACCTTGACCGGCTTGCCGACGGCTTTCGCCGCAAGCACCGCCGGAATCAGCATGTCGCCGTCAAGACGCCGGCCGAAGCCGCCGCCCAGCCATGCCTGATGCATGACAAGGAACTTCGGATCGACACCGAGCGCACCGGCGGCAATCGCACCCGAGCGGGTGGCGAACTGGTTGCCGGTGTAGACGTGCCAGATGTCGCCCTTCAGCTCGGCCGTGGCATTCATCGGCTCCATCGGCGCATGGATATTGATGTTGGTGGTATATTCCGCCTCCATCACCTTCGATGCCTTGCCAAGCGCTTCCGCAGTGTCGCCGTTCTTGACGAAGAACAGACCCGATGCGTTGTCGGCCTGCAACCGCTTGGCTTCTGCCAGCAGGGATTCGCTGGAGACCTTGGCATTCGGCCCGTTGTCGTAGGTGACCTTGAGCGCTTCCGCCGCCTTCTTGGCGTTGGCGTAGGTGTTGGCCACCGCCACCACCCAGCCCGTGGTGGTGCCGGTCTTGTCCTCCAGCGTCACCGCCTTGATGAAGCCTGGCACCTTCTTTGCTGCGCTGTCATCGACCGACTTCACCGTTGCGCCATAGCGCACCGGCGGCATCACGATCTTGCCGTAGACCATGCCGGGCAGGAACGTATCGATGCCGTACTTCGCCGTGCCGTTGGTCTTCGACGGAATGTCGATCTGCGGAATCGACTGACCGACCAAGGTGTACTGATCCGGTGTCTTGAGCTTGAGTGCCTTTAGCTCATCGGCAGAGAACTTCTTGGTGGCCTTGCCGCTCTTGACGATCTCCGCGAAGCTCAGCGACTTCTTCGACTTCGCATGCGAGATTCTGGAATCACGCACCACGAGTTCGCTGGCCGGGACACCCATGATACCGGCAGCAGCCTCGGTCAACGCAATGCGGCCGGCAGCGCCCGCGCGGCTCATGGCGTCGAAGTTCATCATGGTGCTCCAGGAGCCACCCGTGATCTGCGCGCCGAGAACCGGATCGTTGTACTTCGGATCGTTGGACGCGAGCTGAACCCGCATGTCCTTCCAGCTCGCGCCGAGTTCTTCGGCCACAAGCTGCGCCATGGTGGACGCAATGTGCTGGCCCATGTCGGCCTTGCCGCAGGTCACGGTGACAAGCCCGTCCGGCGCGATCGAGTACCACACGCTCGGATCGAACGCCGCGGGCGTGGCCGGGGCGGCGAGCGCCGATGATCCCGGAACGGAGGCGAAGCCAAGCGCGAGGCCTGCTGCGGATGTGCCGACAATGAACGAGCGGCGGCTGAGGTCTGCCGGTGAATCGGCCTTGATGTGCTTGTTCATGTTGCGCTCCGATTGGTCGGCGCATTCGACGCGGTGCGCATGTCATTGGCAGCGCGCATGATCGCCTTCTGAATGCGCGAATAGGTCATGCAGCGGCACAGATTGCCGTCCATATGCGCAACGACTTCATCCTTCGTCGGATTGGTGTTCTTGGCGAGCAGCGAGGCCGCCTGCATGATCTGGCCGGACTGGCAGTAACCGCATTGCGGCACCTGCTCGAGGATCCATGCCTTCTGCAGCGGGTGATCGCCCTTGGCGCTCAGCCCTTCGATGGTGGTGATCTTCTTGCCGGCGACGTCGCTCAGTGCGGTCTGGCAGGAGCGCACCGCTTCGCCGTTGACGTGCACGGTGCATGCGCCGCAAAGACCTGCGCCGCAGCCAAATTTCGTCCCTGTCATTTGAAGTTGTTCGCGGATAACCCAGAGCAGCGGCGTGTCGTTCGCCGCGTCGACGGACACATTCCGTCCGTTAATGCTTATCGTTGGCATCTTTTGCGTTTCCCCGCCGGTGCACGACATCGCTTACGGCGATGACTCACATCGAGGTCGTCCGCCCGTCACGCACCGGTCGGTAACGAGCCACCGGAGCATGGTCGCGTTTGCAACTGCTGGCAACAGAATTAGAATCGGTCAAAATGAAATGATGCGCGGCAACGCAGCGCTGCAGTTGTGCGATGCGACAAGCCGATAAAGGGCTAGCTGATGGGTGCGACCGCGCGCTTGGGAATTGTCATCGCAGCGATCCCCACGACCACGCATACCAGACCGATCCAGACCGTTGGCGAGAGCGTTTCGCCCAGAACCACCACGCCAAGGCCGACACCAAGCGGCACGCGCAGATAAGCCTGCGCGGTCGTGCCCACAGATCCAAGCGTCTGGATCAGCCGAAAGTAAATCACGAAGGCGAGCGCGGTCGAGAACACCGCGAGTGCAATCAGGGCCGCGATGGACGTCACCGACGGCGTCAGAGTCCACGGCCGGTCGATGATGAGACTGAGCGGCGTCAGCATCACCGCGCCGCAGATCATGGATCCGGCAGCCGGCACCATCGGATCGAGCCCGTTGAAATTGCGCCCGAACAACGCCGCAGCACCAAACATCACGGCGGAGAGGACCAGCGCCAGCTGCGCGAGAACGTCCTGCCCCAGTCCGTTCAACGCGTCGACGCCCACGACCAGACAGATTCCGGCCAGACCCGCCGCCACGCCAAACGACTGGCGCAGGGTCGGACGTTCGTGACGCACGAACAGCAGCGCCAGCAGAAATGCGAAGATCGGCGCATTCGAACCCAGGATGGTCGCGAGGCCGGCACCAACATGGGTTTCCGCATAGGCGATCAGCGTGAAGGGCACCACACTGTTGAGACAGGCCTGAATCATGAAACGCTTCCACACCGCCGGATCGCGCGGCAGGGCGATGCCGCGCAGGGCCATGATCGCCAGCAGGATGCCGCCTGCGATGAGCGTACGCCCGGAAATAAAAGTCAGCGGCGGGATGGTTTCCACGCCGATCTTGACCAGTGTGTAGGCCGCGCCCCACAGCGTCGCCAGCAGCACCAGCAGGGCAAGGTTGACCGCGGTGCGCGCGGGAGGCGTCTCGATGGCGAGAGTCATGTCGGCCTATAACGTTCTTTTCCAGAAGTATCGGTTAGCAATGATTCACCTCTCCCGTGGGGAGAGGTCGGCACGCAAAGCGTGCCGGGTGAGGGCGTAGAATCTCTCGATAGATTGAGATCCCCTCACCCCCACCCTCTCCCCGCCGGGGAGAGGGAGCACTTTTCGTTCGTAGCCAGATACTCGCTCATATCAGACAATCGTTGTTTCGATGCGGATCGAAGTTTATCCGCCGCGCAGCAGGTTGGCATACTTCTCCGGCACCTCGATCGGAAAGCCGAGGATCGCCGCCGATAGCGCCTTGCCGTAATTGTCGAGACTGAGGCTGCGCGACACGCCGCCGCCGAGCGCGCCTTCCGCCACGAAGTTCAGCGCCGCCAGATTGTCGGCTTCATAACGCGTGACGCGACCTTTGATCGCCCCGCGATAGAATTCCTTGAACTTTGCCGCAGTCAATTGCGCCTTCAGCAGCGGATAGAATTCATCGCGATAGGCGATCACTGCGATGTTCGAGGTGTTGCCCTTGTCGCCGGACCGCACATGCGCCACCTGCTCGAGTTTGATCAGCATGGCGTCAGCTCGTACCAGGTGATGACGGGCGGGACCGCCTCGCGCGGCACCAGCGTGGACCACACGCCGATGATCTCGCGGGCGCGGTCCTGATGCGGCACCCGTTTGCCGGTCATGCCGACACCGGACACCGCCATGCCGTCGATCTCGCGGCCGACCTTCAGGGCTTCCTCGCGCGTCCTGCAACGCGCTGCGACACGTATCGCGACCTCATAAGGCTCTGGTGCATCGTTTGGAGTCGCTTCACCGTGGATCGCGTTGAGACCGAGGAAATCGATCCGCAAGTCGTCGGCCTTGAGATTCACGATGCGGAACCGCTCTTCCAGAATCTTTTTGGCGAGCTGCGCGCGGCGCAGCGCACCGGGACCGGCATAAAAGAACATGTCCTCGCCGATGAAGCCCATGCAGCCCATCGAGACTTTCAAAGTCGGCGTGCGCGGCTTGCCGCCGATGGCACTGACACGCATGCGGTCCGGCCCCACCTGTTCAAGCGCAGCCGTGGTGAAGTCCACCACCACATCCGGCGTGATGTAATTCGCCGGATCATGCACCTCGTAGAGCATCTGCTCCTTCACCGTCATGGCGTTGATGACGCCGCCGGTGCCCGCGACCTTCGCGATCACCGCAGAGCCGTCGCTCTCGACCTCCGCGATGGGAAACGCCAGATCCCACGGGTTGGGCACATCCTTGAAGCCCGGATCGGCGAAATAGCCGCCGGTGACCTGCGCGCCACATTCCAGCAGATGCCCGAGGCCGCTACCCGCGCCGAGCGTTGTGTAGTCATCGGAGCGCCAGCCGAATTCATGCATCATCGGCGCGAGAAATAATGAGGGATCGGCAACACGCCCGGTGATCACGATGTCCGCGCCCTGCCGCAGGGCTTCAACGATCGGCTCCGCGCCGAGATAGGCTTCGGCGGAAATGATCTCCGGCGCGATCGAACTCACCGCCGCGCCGTTTTCCAGAATGGTGCCGCCAAGTTTCGCGATCCGCTCGGTGATCAGGCTGCCGGAAACCGCGGCGACTTTCTTCCCCGCTGCGCCGTGCGCGCGCAGCAATTCAACGATGCGCTGGGCCGCGCCGTCCGGATTGATCCAACCCTGATTGCTGATGATCTTGGTGCCGCGTTTCAAACAACCGGGCAGCACCGCCTTCATGCGGTCGTCAAGATAGGTGTCATATCCGGGGAACGAGGGATCGCGCCGTTTGCGCACCTGCGCGGCGGAGACGGTCGCCTCCGCCATGGTCTCGAAACAGAGATAATCGAGATCGCCCTGCTCGGCGTTGAGCTTCGCAGGCTCGATGCGGTCACCCCACCACGCCGATCCCGCACCTATCCGTAAACCCGACAAAAATTGATCCTTCCCCGGAATTTTCATTTGTCTTTCGGCTTGCCTTGACCGGCAAAACCGATGAACACTTTGGGCATGAAACTAGTTGCCTTCGCCTCGCTTGTCGCCATCGCTCTTGCGCATACCCCGGCGGCTGCGCGCGCGGAGCGGCTGCCGCCCTCCCCCTTCACCACGACGCTATCCAACCACACCCCGCTGGTGTTCGGCATGAGCGTGGAGGACGCAACCGACGCGCTCGGGCAACCGCTGAGCTATGTCAGCGGGCAGCCCGGCAACGAAATTTTTGTCGTGATCCGCAATGTCGGCGCGCGGTGGTCGTTCCGCGACGATCCGCTCTATCTGCAATTCCGCGGCGGCCGCCTCACCGGCTGGAAGGCCGACTGGAGCCGCAACTGGATGTGGCGATAAGCCCGCATCCTTCTCTCTGGCATCCCCGACATCTGATGGAAGGACGTCCGCAAGTCATGCGCGGGCTTAAACCACGCATCGATCGCGCGTTGAAAAGATGGATTGCCGGGTCAAGCCCGGCAATGACAGGCCCTTAAAACCAGCGTTCTGCGACCGAGATGGTATCGCCGGGCTTGAGGAACGTGCCGGGGGGCACAACGGCCTGTGCTGCGCCGCCTTCACCAACGCGGGTCAGCCGGATGGCCTTGCGCTCCGCGCGCGGGGTGAAACCGCCGGCGATCGCCACCGCGCTCTCGACCGTCATGTTGGGCACATAGGGATACTGGCCCGGCGCAGTCACTTCGCCGAGGATGAAGAACGGACGGTAGCTCTCGACTTCCGCCGCCACATAAGGCTCGCGCAGATAGCCTCGCTTCAGGCGCGCCGTCACCGCGGCTGCAAGCTCGGCCGGCGTCAGACCGCGTGCGGGAACCGAGCCGATCAGCGGCATGGTGATCGACCCGCTGGCACCGACCGCATAGGTGTTGGTGAGACCTTCCTGGCCGTAAACAACAATGCGAAGCCGGTCTCCGGCGTCGAGCCGATACGGCTCATCAACCGGAGCATAGCCGGTCGTCACAGACGCAGACGTCTGCATGCAGCCCGTCAGCGCGAGCGCAGTAACAACGACAGCGATCAGCGACAACCGCGACGCACGCATGAAACGCTCCGGACCTGTCCTCGTGATGAGAGACAGGCCCGGTTTGCAGCATTTATGGTTAATAAAGGGTAAGCGCGGGGTTAGTTGCGCATGATCTGATCGGAAAACCGGTTCCCACTTTTCCGGATCATGCGTTACGCGCTCACACCCACTCCGATCGGGCACGACACGCCGGTTCCCCCGAGACCGCAGTAGCCGGCGGGATTCTTCGCCAGATATTGCTGATGATAGTCCTCGGCAAAATAGAACTCGCCGGCCGGTTTGATCTCGGTGGTGATCGAGCCATACCGCTTGGCGTTGAGCGCCTTGTTATAGGCGTCCTTCGACGCCAGCGCCGCCGCCATCTGCGCGTCGCTGGTGGTGTAGATCGCCGAGCGATACTGCGTGCCGATGTCGTTGCCCTGACGCATGCCCTGGGTCGGATCGTGACTTTCCCAGAACGTCTTCAGCAGCGCGTCGTACGACACCTTGTTCGGATCGAACACCACCAGCACCGCTTCGGTGTGGCCGGTGCGGCCCGAGCAGGTCTCTTCATATGTCGGGTTCGGCGTCACCCCGCCAGCATAGCCGACCGCGGTCACATAGACACCGTCCATTTCCCAGAACTTGCGTTCGGCGCCCCAGAAACAGCCGAGACCGAAAACCGCAGTCTCAAGGCCTTCCGGATAAGGCCCCTTCAGCGCGTGCCCGTTGACGAAATGGGTTCTCGCCGTCGGCAACGCGGTCGCGCGGCCCGGCAGGGCATCGGCGGTGCTCGGCAGATCGAGGGGTTTGCGGGAGAAGAACATGGCGTGCTCCTTACGGGTTCGCGTCTCTCTATATGGGCCTCTACGCGGCAATTGTCAGAGCGTTACGGACGGCCGGCTCATCATATGTCCGGCATCGCCCCTTGAAATATCCGCGATCCGCTTTTGCCGTCCGCCCGCCAGGCGAATTCCCTTGCGGCAGGCGGCCGCTCAGTTTCGGGAATAACCGATCAACGGCTTCGAGGGCCGGAACAGCAGCATCAGCACGATACCGAGAATGCCCAGAACCGCCCAGGCCGGCTGGTTGAGCAGAAGCTTCATCACGCTGCTCCAGAGCAACGGCGAAACGCCCTCGACCATGGCCTGAAACGACTGCTGGCTGGCCTGGTTGATGTCGTTCCAGAGCTCTCCGAGCCGCGTAATCCGCAGGGTCTGGTCGGCAATGGTCCGGGCTCCGTCGTAAACCAGCGACAAGAAGCCGATCACCAGCAGAAACAGCCCAATCAGACGAAAAAACCCACGGATCATCATTCACCCCATTTATTTCAATCACTTCGCCGGTCCCGGCGGGCGCCCCACCCGGCCCCGGAAACCCCAAAATGGGCCCGGAAATCGTTGACGGTGCAGGCCAGTATCCCTATAAGAACCCGCAACTGGCGGCGGGCGCAATCCTGCCGCCGATGTTCTTTAAGAGTGTGTTGTTTGGACAGGCTCTTTGCGAAGAACATTTTCAGGACCACCGATTTTCACCCATCATCGGCCGAACGGTCGATAGCGATCAGCCCTGCGGCTCACAACGACAGCCGCGGTCTGACGGACCGAGAGAAACCGAGAGACCATGGCCAATACCACCTCCGCCAAGAAGGCGACTCGCAAGATTGCTCGCCGCACCCTGATCAACAAATCGCGCCGCACCCAGATGCGCGGTTCGGTTCGCAACGTCGAAGAAGCCATCAAGAAGGGCGATCGCGCCGCCGCTCTCGAAGCGATGAAGAAGGCCGAGCCGGATCTGATGCAGGCTGCGCAGCGCAACATCATTCACAAGAACAACGCGAGCCGTAAGGTGTCGCGCCTGACCCACCAGATCGCCAAGCTCGCCAAGTAAGTTCCGCGGCGCACGCGTCTCGAAAAACTGATCTTCAAAAAGATCGTCTGCAAAAGCCCGGCCAGCGCCGGGCTTTTTCTTTTGCACGTGCACCATCACGCGCAAACAATCTCCGGCATGTGACAACGCGAGCGGCACGCGAGCACCATTCAAAATGCGCAAGCCAACGGCACGCGCCGCGCCTTCGACATTTTGAAAATGCAAGCGCGTTGATGCGCCGGCCTTGAAGCGCGCGCTGGGGTTACCCTGTTCTGCCGATCACAAAAAAACACGCTTGGCGAAGGCCTTATCGGCATAGTGGCGGACAGCAGTTGGAAAACGCATGCGTCGCCTGAGGAATCATAAATTATTTATGAAGGAAGTTTTGCCGATTGCTCCATTTGTGACAGTTGTCCGACTTTTCGAATCTGCGCACAGATTCAAAACCTTGCTGTTTTGTCATGAACCGCTCGGTGTTTCGCATCAGCGGCAAGTCGCGCTTTGAGCGCGCGATGCGAAATCAATTTCGTTGCGAGCCGCAGCGCCTCGTGTATTTCTTATTACGTCGCGTCGCCCACGGCTCTCTTGATCAGCGCGGTTTGAGACTCTTGGGCGGGCATGCAAGTCAGTTGGTCTGCAAGTTAGCGACGCTTTCCTAGCGATGGTCGGGCCTGAGCTCACGTGAGTTGTGAGAGCGGTCTTCTGTGCGAAAAATTTCTCCGCCGCGGCGGCCGGATCATTCCGGGCTCCGCGTAACAAAGCGAGAAACCCCGCAGAGGAAAAACCCACCGGCTTGAAGGCAGGGGATAGGTTTGGACGGGCAAAACGAAGCGGCGGCTGAAGCCTGATCAGTCAACTGGTCGGGCGAAACAAAAGACTAGAACAGATCAAGGCGATAACAACTTGCCATGGTTTTACCGTGGCAGGAGGGGGAATTTCTATGTCCAGCAGTCAGAGCAGGCACATCGACTTTACAGCAATCATTTCCAGCGAATTCATTTCAGCGAGCACTCCAGCCGCGCCCTGCGGTCCGCCACCTCATTCCAGTACGCGCTAACGCGACACGCGTTTCCTTCCCAAAGCTGAGCGATGCCCGCGGCGGTCAGCGCCGAACGGCGGAGCGTCTGCAAGTGACGGAAGAAGCGCATGTCAGCGGGGAGCACCACCACGGCAATGGCCGGACCACAACTCAATCAAAAGATCAGAACGCAAATGACAATCTCGGCAGAATCAATCCCGGCAGGCATCGAACTGGCAGACATCGAGCGCGATCAGTGGGCGCGCTTCAAAGGACGGCTGCGGACCAACGTCGGCGAGGATTTTTACACGAGCTGGTTTGCCCGCATGGACCTCGAGCGCATTCATGATGACTGCGTTCACATGACGGTCCCGACCAAGTTCCTGAAGAGCTGGATCCAGGCGCACTACGCCGACCGGGTTCTCGCCTGCTGGCAGTCGGAAGCGCCGAGCGTGAAGCGAATTGAACTGACCGTGCGCACCGCGATGCGCTGCGCCGTGCCGGTGAAGGACGCCAAGGCGCCGCAGGACCTGCGCCGGCCGGAACTCGGCACTGGCGCAAGCCGCCCTGCCCCCGAATTGCGCAACACCGCCACCGCGCCGGTGTCCGCAAGCCATGACGCGCTCGGCGGATCGCCGCTCGATCCACGCCTGACCTTTGCGACCTTCGTGATGGGCCGCTCGAACACGCTGGCGCATGCCGCCGCGCGTCAGGTCGCGGAAGGCCGTCGCGGCGACAGCGTGATGTTCAACCCGCTCTACATTCATGCCGGCGTCGGCCTCGGCAAGACCCACCTGCTGCAGGCCGTGACCTGGGCCGGGAATTCAAATCCCGAGCGCAAGGTGCTGTACCTGACCGCCGAGAAATTCATGTACGGCTTCGTCGCCGCGCTGAAATCCCAGACGGCGCTCGCCTTCAAGGAAGCGCTGCGCGGCATCGACGTGCTGGTGATCGACGATCTTCAGTTCCTGCAGGGCAAGTCGACCCAGTCCGAGTTCTGTCACACGCTGAACGCGCTGATCGACGCCGGCCGTCAGGTCGTGATCGCGGCCGATCGGCCGCCGTCCGATCTGGAAAGCCTCGACGACCGCGTGCGCTCGCGCCTCGCTGGCGGTCTCGTCGTCGAGATGGGTTCGCTTGGCGAAGAACTGCGGCTCGAAATCCTGAAGTCGCGCGTGTCGGCCGCGAAGGCACATCACGCCACCTTCGATGTGCCGATGCCGGTGCTGGAATATCTCGCCAAGACCATCACCCATAACGGCCGTGACCTCGAAGGCGCGATCAACCGCCTCCTCGCTCACAGCAAGCTCAATGCCACCGCCGTGACGCTGGAAATGGCCGAGCGCGAAGTGCGCGATCTGGTCCGGCCGATGGAGCCGAAGCGGGTCAAGATCGAGGACATCCAGCGCGTGGTCGCCCGACAGTACAATGTCAGCCGTTCCGACCTGCTCTCCTCGCGCCGGACCGCCAATGTGGTCCGCCCGCGTCAGGTCGCCATGTATCTGGCCAAGACACTGACGCTGCGCTCCCTGCCCGAAATCGGGCGCCGGTTCGGCGGCCGCGATCACACCACGGTCCTGCACGCGGTGCGCAAGATCGAGGCACTGGTCGCCAAGGACGTGTCGCTGTCCGACGAGGTCGAACTGCTGAAGCGCCAGCTTCAGGAGTGATCCAGCCCAGCCCGGGTTGGAAAAACCTGAGATAACAAAGGGGGAAAGCCGCCTTCCGGCGGCTCTCGCCCTTGCGCTTCGCGTTCAACCGCGCCACCTTACGGTCCCCTGCGGCTCCGGCGAAATTCCCGTTTCGCCGGATCGCAGGGTTCAGTCGCCGCGGCGCGCTGTCCAGTCGCCCGGCACCTCCAATCACGCTATGGACTTGGGATCGGGCGGAATTGTCATGAAGGTTACGGTCGAGCGGGCGCAACTCCTGAAATCGCTGAGCCACGTCCATCGCGTGGTCGAACGCCGCAACACAATTCCGATATTGGGCAACGTGCTGATCCGCGCCGACAAGTCGCGCCTCAGCCTGAAGGCCACCGACCTCGACCTTGAAGTGACCGAAACGCTGGCGGCTGAAACCGCGACCGGCGGATCGACCACCGTTCCGGCGCACATGTTCTACGACATCGTGCGCAAGCTGCCGGACGGCTCGCAGATCGTGCTGGAAGGCGACGGCGATCGCTCCGTGCTGGCCATCCGCGCGGGGCGCTCGCGCTTCACGCTGCAGACGCTGCCGGAAAGCGATTTCCCCGATCTCGCCGCCGGCGACATGACCCACTCGTTCACGCTGGCCGCCGCGGACATGAAGCGGCTGATCGACCGCACCCAGTTTGCGATCTCGACCGAAGAAACCCGCTACTACCTCAACGGCATTTATCTGCACGCAGCAGGCGCCGCCAAGGCTGCGACGCTGCGGGCGGTCGCGACCGACGGTCATCGCCTCGCACAGGTCGATTTGCCGCTGCCCAAGAGCGCCGAGGGCATGCCTGGCGTCATCGTACCGCGCAAGACCGTCGGCGAAGTGCAGCGCCTGATCGAGGACAACGAGGCCGAACTGAAGATCGAACTGTCGCAAGGCAAGATCCGTTTCACCATCGGCGATGTTGTGCTGACCTCGAAACTGATCGACGGCACGTTCCCCGATTACGGCCGCGTCATTCCGCAGAACAACGACAAGGAACTGATCGTCGACAAGAAGGATTTCGAGGCGGCGGTGGACCGCGTTTCGACGATTTCCTCGGAGCGTGGCCGCGCCGTGAAACTCGCGCTGTCCGCCGGCAAGCTGGTGCTGTCGGTGACTAATCCCGACTCGGGAAGCGCGACGGAAGAACTCGAAGTCGAATACGCCGCCGATGCGCTCGATATCGGCTTCAACTCGCGCTACCTGCTCGACATTGCCGCCCAGATTGAAGGCGAGGTCGCCGTGCTGCGCCTTGCCGATCCAGGCTCGCCGACGCTGGTGCAGGACAAGGACTCCAAGGGCGCGCTTTACGTCCTGATGCCGATGCGGGTGTAGTACGCCCAGAACAGACTGCTGCGCTTTCCCCTCTCCTTGTGGGAGAGGAGACCTGAGGTGCGATCTCGCAAAACTGAAGATCGTCATTGCCGGGCTTGACCCGGCAATCCATCCTCTTTGAATGAGCTATTGGGTTTACATCCTTGCCAGCAGGCCGGGCGGCACCCTGTATGTGGGTGTTACCAACGATCTGGTACGGCGCATCTACGAACACCGTGAAGGACTCGCTGAGAGTTTCAGCAAACGCTACGACGTTAAAACGCTCGTCTATTTCGAGCAGCATGACACTATCGCTGCCGCACTCCAGCGCGAAAAAAACATCACTGGTCGCGCGAGTGGAAAATCGACCTTATCGTCGCAAACAATCCCGAGTGGCTGGATCTTTACGACGAGATTGTCCGCTGACGCGGAAGATGGATTGCCGGGTTGAGCCCGGCAATGACAGTTCGGGGTTTCAGAGCGGGCGCATTGGGCTATATCACCACCATGACCGTCTCCCGCATTCTGCGCCTCAGTCTCACGCACTTCCGCAACTACCGCGCGGCAAGCATGGACGTGCGCGGCGATGTCGTGGTGCTGGTCGGCGCCAATGGGGCGGGCAAGACCAATTGCCTGGAGGCGATTTCGTTTCTCTCGCCCGGACGCGGCCTGCGCCGCGCCACGCTCGATGACGTCGCGGATATCCAGGGCGACGGCTCGTGGGCGGTGTCCGCCGAGGTGGAAGGCGAACTCGGCCTTGCGACGCTCGGCACCGGCATCGATGCCCCGCGCGCGGACGGCGCAGCCTCCTCCCGCCGCGTGCGCATCGACCGCGAACCGGTGACATCTGCAACAGCGTTTGGCGACCATCTGCGCATGGTCTGGCTGACGCCGGCGATGGACGGCCTGTTCATGGGCGCCGCATCGGAGCGCCGGCGTTTCTTCGACCGTCTGGTGCTGGCGATCGACAGCGAACATTCCAGCCGCGTCTCGGCGCTGGACCGCGCGCTGCGGTCGCGCAACCGCCTGCTGGAAGACCGCAACTTCGATGCGCACTGGTGCGACGCCATCGAGCGCGAAACCGCGGAACTTGCGGTCGCGGTCGCCGCCCAGCGCGGCCAGACATTGCAGCGATTGAGTTCGATGCTGGCCGCACGCGGTTCGGCGTCGGCATTTCCATCCGCCCTGATCGCACTGGATGGCTGGATGGAGAACGCGCTGCTTGCCGACACGGCCATCGCCGTCGAGGATCGCTATCGCGAAATACTGCGCGAGAGCCGTGCGAAGGATGCAGCCGCAGGCCGTACGCTGAACGGGCCGCACCTGACCGATTTGCAGGTCATCTACGCACCGAAGAACATGCCGGCACGCGACGCCTCCACCGGCGAACAGAAAGCACTCCTGATCGGGCTGGTGCTGGCCCATGCCACGCTGGTGGCCGAGATGACCGGCATCACGCCACTCCTGCTGCTCGATGAAATCGTCGCCCATCTCGACCCCAATCGCCGCGCCGCGTTGTTCGACGAACTCGCGGCGCTGGGTGCGCAGGTCTGGATGACCGGCGCCGATCCGGCGGCATTCGCGGATATCGGCGCGCGCGCGGATGTCTTCGAGGTCGATGCAGGGACCGTAAAGCGCCGCCCGCGCGGTTGAATCAGGCGGCAATCCCGCTGACGGAGACCCTCTTTCGGGCGGTCCGAATCAGGCTTTTCCACAGCCCCGAAAATGCCGTTTCGGAGCCTTGAAAAACAGCCTGAAAACCCCATCTATTCAATAGCTTGCGGGACGTCACTTTGTCCTAGGAGCTTGTCTGTTTTCATGGCACAAATCGACAATCGAAGGCGCATTTTTCGCGGCCCGATTCGATCTTTCTGCCGAACCACTTTCGAAGGCCACTCATGACCGAACCAGCCCGGCAAACCAGCGCCGAACCTGTCTCCAATCCGGGTGCGGAATACGGCGCTGAATCGATCCGCGTGCTGAAAGGTCTCGACGCCGTTCGCAAGCGTCCGGGCATGTATATCGGCGACACCGATGACGGCTCCGGTCTGCATCACATGGTGTACGAGGTCGTCGACAACGCAATCGACGAAGCACTCGCCGGTCACGCCACGCGCGTCGAAGTGATCCTCAATCCCGACAACTCGGTCACCGTGCGCGACGACGGCCGCGGCATTCCGACCGACATTCACAAGGGGGAGGGGATCTCCGCCGCCGAGGTCATCATGACCCAGCTCCATGCCGGCGGAAAGTTCGACCAGAACTCCTACAAGGTCTCCGGCGGTCTGCACGGTGTCGGCGTCTCCGTCGTCAACGCGCTCTCCAGCAAGCTCGAACTGCGCATCTGGCGCGGCGGCAAGGAGCATTACATCGCCTTCGCGCACGGCGATGCTGTTGCGCCGCTTAAGGTTGTCGGCGACGCCGCCGAGGGCAAGCGCGGCACCGAAGTGACGTTCCTCGCCTCCAGCGACACCTTCAAGAACATCGAATACGATTTCGCCACGCTGGAGCATCGCCTGCGCGAACTCGCGTTCCTGAATTCGGGCGTCAACATCACGCTGTCCGACATGCGCCACGCGGTCGAGAAGCGTGAGGAGCTGTTCTATGAGGGCGGCGTCGAGGAATTCGTCAAATATCTCGACCGCAACAAGAAGCCCGTGGTGCCGACGCCCATCGTGATGCGCGCGGAGCAGAACGGCATTAGCGTCGAAGTCGCAATGTGGTGGAACGACAGCTACCACGAGAACGTGCTCTGCTTCACCAACAACATTCCCCAGCGCGACGGCGGCACCCATCTGGCGGGCTTCCGCGGCGCGCTGACGCGCCAGGTCACCGGCTATGCCGATGCCATGGCGAAGAAGGAAAAGATTGCGCTCACCGGCGACGACTGCCGCGAAGGCCTCACGGCCGTTCTGTCGGTGAAAGTGCCGGACCCGAAGTTCTCGTCGCAGACCAAGGACAAGCTGGTGTCCTCGGAAGTGCGCCCCGTGGTCGAGAACGTGCTCAACGAAGCACTCGCCGCGTGGTTCGAGGAGCATCCCTCCGAGGCCAAGACCATTGTCGGCAAGGTGGTGGAAGCCGCGGCCGCGCGTGAAGCCGCGCGCAAGGCGCGTGAGCTGACCCGCCGCAAGGGCGCACTGGATATCGCGTCGCTGCCCGGAAAACTCGCCGACTGCCAGGAGCGCGACCCGGCGAAGTCCGAACTGTTCATCGTCGAGGGTGACTCCGCAGGCGGCTCCGCCAAGCAGGGCCGCAACCGCGAGTTCCAGGCGGTTCTTCCGTTGCGCGGCAAGATTCTCAACGTCGAACGCGCGCGCTTCGACAAGATGCTGTCATCGGAGCAGGTCGGCACGCTGATCACCGCTCTCGGCACCGGCATCGGCCGCGATGACTTCGACATCTCGAAGCTGCGCTACCACAAGATCATCATCATGACCGACGCCGACGTCGACGGCGCGCATATCCGCACGCTGCTGCTGACGTTCTTCTTCCGCCAGATGCCCGCACTGATCGAAGGCGGCTACCTCTATATCGCCCAGCCGCCGCTCTTCAAGGTGACGCGCGGCAAGTCCGAGCAGTACCTCAAGGACGAGCGGGCGATGGAGGACTATCTGATCGAGACCGGTCTTGATGACTGCGTTCTCAAGCTGTCGTCCGGCGAGGACCGCAAGGGCCGCGATCTTCAGGCCTTGCTGGAGGACGCACGGGTCATCCGGGGCATCCTGAACAGCTTGCATAGCCGTTACAATCGCACCGTGATTGAGCAGGCCGCGATCGCCGGTGTGCTCAGCCCTCATGTGATCGGCAACATCGAGACCGCCAACCAGGCCGCCGACTACATCGCCAAGCGCCTCGATGCGCTGGCCGACGAGGTCGAACGCGGCTGGGTCGGACGCTTCACCGAGGGCGAAGGCTATTTCTTCGAGCGCACCGTGCGCGGCGTCAAGGATGTCGCCATCATCGACGACGCGCTGCTCGGCTCCGCCGAGGCGCGCAAGCTCGATGAGTATGCGGGACGGCTGCAGGAGGCTTATCCGCGCAGCGCCGTGCTCCGCCGCAAGGACGCCGAAACGCCGATCCACGGACCGGTCAGCCTGTTCGAGGCCGTCACCGATGCCGGACGCAAGGGCGTGACCTATCAGCGCTACAAAGGCCTCGGCGAAATGAACCCGCAGCAATTGTGGGAGACGACGCTCGACGTCAATGCCCGTTCGCTGCTGCAGGTCAAGGTCAAGGAAGTCGACGCTGCCGACGACATCTTCACCAAGCTGATGGGTGATGTGGTCGAACCGCGCCGCGAGTTCATCCAGGACAACTCGCTCGACGCCAACGTGGACGTCTAGGCTTCAGGCATTTATCGGGACGCGCCCGTCATGCACGGGGCGTCGATCTGACGCAGAGCCATCATTTCGTCAGGCGGCTGTGCTAGGGTTGCCTTCATGACGACCTTCAGCAAAACAGAGCCCGAACGGGCCGCCGTCACCGCCTATCCCTCGCCGACTGCGACGGAGTTCATCGAAACCATCAGGCTCGCCCTGCCCATTGCGCTGACGCAACTGGGGCAGATTGCCATGATGACCACCGATCTCGCGCTGATCGGACGTCTCGGCGACACTGCGGTTGCCGCCGCCTCGCTGGCGCATACCGTGTTCTTCGTCGCCTTCGTGATCGGCATGGGGCTGGTGTCCGCCGTGGCGCCGCTGGCCGCACAGGCGCTGGGCGCGCGCCAGCCGCGCATCGTCCGCCGCGCCCTGCGTGTCGGGCTGTGGGCGGCGCTGCTGCTGTGCGTGCCGATGATGCTGCTGCCGCTGTTTGGCGAGAAGATTCTCCTGATGCTCGGCCAGGCGCCGGAGAACGCCCGCCTCGCGCAGCGTTACCTGCTCGGTCTCGCACCCGGCATGGCGCCCGCGCTGTGCTTCATGGCCATCCGCAATTTCATGGGCGCGGTCAATCGTCCCGAGCCCGGTCTCTGGATCACCCTGGCCGCGATCCCCGCCAACGCCGTCCTCGGCTATGCGCTGATCCATGGCCACTGGGGCATGCCGAAACTGGAACTGCTGGGCGCAGGCGTTGCGACGACCACCGTGAACTTCGGCATGTGTGCCGCTGCGCTGTGGTTCACCTATAGCCAGCGCCCGTTCAGGAAATTTCACGTGCTCGGACATTTCTGGCGGAGCGACTGGCCGTTGATGCGCCAGCTCGTCATCATCGGCGCGCCGATCGCGGTGTCGTTCCTGCTGGAATACGGACTGTTCTCCGCCGCCGGTCTGCTGATGGGCCTGATCAGCACGACGGCGCTGGCGGCGCATCAGATCGCGCTGCAAATCGCGGCTATCCTGTTCATGGTGCCGTTCGGCATCGGTATGGCGGCCACCGTGCGCGTCGGACAGGCGCTGGGGCGGGGCGACACGCTGGCGATCCGCCGCGCCGGCGTCGCCGCGATTGTGCTCGGCATCGTCTTCATGACGACGATGACCCTTGCCGTGATCGTCGTGCGATTTGATCTGGCCGGATTTTTCTTCGGTGATACGCGGCAAGGTCTGGCCGCGATTGAACTGGCCGCGACCCTGATGCTGGTCGGCGCGACATTCTTCATCGCCGACGGCATCCAGACCGTGGCCGCCGGTGCGCTGCGCGGTCTCAGCGATACGCGCATTCCGCTGCTGCTTGCTGCCATCAGCTACTGGCTGATCGGTTTCACCGCGGCCTGCGGGCTCGCATTCTGGACTCACCTGGGCGCAATCGGTGTCTGGATCGGCCTGTCGATCGGAACCGGTATCTATGCCATCCTGCTCGTGCTGCGCTTCCGCACCCTGACGCAGCGGCTGAGGTTGCAACATGACCGGTCAGGCTCTTAGCGTTCAGGAACTCAAAACCGATGCCGGGATGCAAGGTTTGCTTCCCGGCGCGCAGTTCGCCGATGCATTTCGGATTGCGGTAAGTGACGACACCCTCACCGCCCGGCAGGCGGCGGAGCGGATGTTTCTCCGTCTGCCGCGCTGGATCGACACCCTGATGAGATTGCGGAATCTTGTCGTGGCGCCTCTTGGCCTCAAGACGCCCACGCATACGAAGGCCATCGCCGCGAACTCGATCGGGCCGTTTCCCGTCATCAGCGAAACGCCGCAGCGGCTGGTGGCGGGATTCGACGACAGGCATCTCGATTTCCGTGTGATCGTTGATGTTGCCGACAACCCGCCCCGCTGTCAGGTCACCGCGACCACGTTGGTGATGACCCACAACCTGCTCGGCCGAGTCTATCTTGCGACCATCATGCCGTTTCACCGGATCATCGTTCCGGCCATGCTGCGGCAGGTCTGACGCGTATCGAACCTGGCCGCCTCTTGACACGGATCAAAGGCAAATGAACCCCGGCGCGCTATCGGACTTCTGGCACCCGCAAAGGGCGGCATGTGCAAGGGAGTCCGGTCATGTCCTTATTTGTGCGTTTGCTGCTCACGCTGGCGGCTCCGATCACCGCGCTGTTTGTCGCCCGCGATAGCCAGCACTTCGACATCATCCAGACCTTGATGGCCACCGTGATCGCCACCATCATTGTCGCGGTTTTCGCGTTCTGGCCCTACATCCGGAAGTCGAAGACCTGATCCGATATTTGGCCAGACAGTGCGCCCGGCTTAACGCGTCATCCGGTCCAGCGCCTGCTGCATCGGCACGGGCGAGACCTTGATGAAGCCCGTGAACGGCCGGTCCATATCGAAGATCAGATTGATCGCCACCGAAACTGACAGTGCGGCAAGGAAAAATGCGGCGATCACACTTGCGTTGAACGGGGCAAATACCCCCCGCCACAGGAACAGCACACTGACCCAGAAAATGCCGGCGATCAGAAACGGACGCGGCGTCGTATTGATTTGCTGGACGGAAAGAAGGCGGCTGGTGCGCTTCAGCTCCCGGATAATGTCGAGCGCATTTTTGCGCCCTTCGGTCTGGGTTGCATTCTGCGGCAGCAGGCCCCGCAGATCACCCTCGATCTGATCGAGCAGGCGAACCGATTCAATCGTATCATTCTCGATGTCCAGGTCGCGATCGGTCCATAACTGCGCGATCTTGCGTGCTGTAAATGTGCGCAACATCTCGCGCATTCTTGCTGCATCGGGACCCAAATGCATCAGCTCGCGATCAAGCAGCGTCAGATTGGCGCTGAATTGCTGGGTTTCCTGACTTCGCAGATCGAAACTCGCCTTGGTGTTGGCAACCAGAAGTCCCAGCACAAGCGCTGCCAGCAGCGCGACCACTCCCATCACGTTGTGAATGGCCTTGCCGGTCTGATCGGTCAGGTGATGATCCGGCAGAAAACGGCTGAGCACAAAGCCCAGCATGGCTGCGCCGAAGATACAGATGAAGGCGATCAAACCGGCGCCGGTAAACATGACCCATCAACTGGTGAAAATGGACCTGAACCGGGCTCAAAGGTCGTCCCGCAAGCCGGCCGATGTCAAGGCGGGCTCGCGCAAGGCGGGTTGAACGCCGCCGGGTTGAACATCCGTCACGGGATGCCTAGTCTGCCGCCCAACGAATGGGAAAACAACAATGGCGAATGAAACCGCAACGCTGGCCGCTTACGTCGCAAACCTCAGATATGAAGACATTCCACCAGAGGTGCTGGAGCGCGCCAAGGCGCTGACCCTCGATTTTCTGGGCAGCGCCGTGCGGGCGCGCAGCGAGGCGGAATCGACGCCGTCGCTGCTGGCGATGCTGGCGACCCTCGGCCTCGACAATAAGGGCGATGCGACCGTGTGCGGCGACGCCAAAACCTATACGCCCGCCATCGCGGCGCTGCTCAACGGCGCGCTCGGCCACTCGCTCGACTTCGACGACACCCACGCGGATTCCTCGCTGCATCCGAGTGCGCCGGTGGTGCCCGCCGCCTTCGCCGTCGGCGAGATCGTGGAGGCCAGCGGCCGCGACGTGCTGACAGCCATTGTCGCAGGCTATGAAGTCTGCTGCCGTCTCGGCAACGCGCTCGATCCGACATCGCACTATGCCAAGGGCTTCCATCCAACCGCCACTGCCGGAACCTACGGCGCGGCGGCCGCGGCCGCGAAACTGTACAAGCTCAACGCCGAGCAGATTGTCGCCGCGTTCGGCGTCTCCGGCAGCCAGGCTGCCGGCTCGCTGCAGTTTCTGGTCAACGGCGCGTGGAACAAGCGCTATCAGGTCGGCGCCGCCGCGATGAACGGCGTCGTTGCCGCCTCGCTGGCACGCGAGGGATTCATCGGCGCGACGGAATCGGTTGAAGGCAAGCACGGCCTCTTAGTCGGCTACAGCGATGACGCGCATCCGGACAAGGCGACCGCCGGGCTCGGCAAAATCTACGAGACCATGAAGATCGGCGTAAAGCCCTATCCGAGTTGCCGCTACACCCACGCCGCCATCGACGCCCTGATCGCCATGCGCCGCGAGCACAATCTCACGCCAGAAAACATCAAGAGCGTCGAGATCGGCCTGCATCGCAACGGCATCACACTCACCGGCGATGCCGCAACCAAGCGCCATGCCCGCAGTGTGGTCGGCGGACAGTTCTCGATGTTCTTCACCGGCGCGCTGGCGCTCGATCAGGGCTCGTTCGGCTGGGACGATTATAAGCGGCTCGGCGATCCTGCGATCGAGGCGCTCGCCGACAGGATCGAGGTCGTGCAGGACGCACGGCTGGAGGGCAAGAGCCATCCGTTTGGCGCGCGCGTCAGCATCGAAAGCGGCGAAGGCACGCTGGAACGGCTGATCCCTGACCCGTCGGGCGAGCCGTCGTCGTTTCCGGATGCAGCGGCGATGCAGCAGAAATTCCTGCAACTCGCGCGTCCGGTGCTCAACGAGCGCGCCGACCGTTTCGCGGACGCGATCCTGTCGCTCGACAAGTTCGACCGCATCGACCGCGTCACGTCGCTCGCGCGGCTTTGAGTCGCATCAGGCGGCCTGCGGATCGGGCATTCCCAAACGAAAGTCGGGGCCGGACCGTCTGGAATCGGTCGCATTCGCTGTCTATCATCTGCGGATGATGTCCGACTGCGCAGGAGCAAGCTGACGAATGGCGACGCTGGGACTTGATCGGGCCTCCTTGAGCAACCTGCTCACCACGCTGACCGCGCGGGGACGCAGCCTGCTTGGCCTGTCGAACGGCGCCCGCGCAATGTCGCAGGTCGAACTGATCGGGCTGGGCGAAACCCTGCTGTCGCGGCGCGGCGAAGCCACCGGCGTCGCGCTCGCCAACACCCTGCTCGCGGGTTACTCCGCCGCAAGCGAGGCCGACCAACTGGCCTTCCTCAATGCGCTGGCCGATCTGTTCGGTCCGGACATGGACGAACTGAACGCCGCGCTGGCCGTGGTGCGCGATAAAGGCACGTCGCCCGATGCTATTAGCAAACTTCTCAAAGCCGCCGAGCCGCGGCGCCAGGAACTGATCCGGCGCCTTAATCTTGCACCCGGTGGCACTGCATCACTTGTGCGCATGCGCGAAGCGCTGCTGACCCATATCAAGGATCATCCCGCGCTCAAGCATGTCGACAGCGATTTCGTTCATCTGTTCGCGTCGTGGTTCAACAGGGGTTTTCTCGTGCTGCAACGGATCGACTGGACCACGCCCGCGAACATTCTGGAAAAGATCATCCGCTACGAGCAGGTGCACGCCATCTCCAACTGGGACGATTTGCGCAGCCGTCTCGCGCCGTCGGATCGCCGCTGCTACGGCTTCTTCCATCCGCAGCTCGTGGACGAGCCGCTGATCTTCGTCGAGGTGGCGCTGACGCGCGAAAGTCCGGCGGCCATCGCGCCCCTGCTCGATCTCACGCGCGCACCGATCGCGGCGACCGATGCCACAACGGCGGTGTTCTACTCGATCTCGAACACGCAGCGCGGGCTCGGCGGCATTTCCTTCGGCAACTTCCTGATCAAGCAGGTGGTCGAGGAGATCAAGCGCGAACTGCCGAACGTGCAGACCTTCGTGACGCTCTCGCCCGTGCCCGGCTTCGCCGCTTGGCTCGCGCGCGAACGCGCCTCCGAAACCTCGCCGCTGCTCGATGCAGCCTCGCGCGCCACCCTCAATGCCCTCGATACGCCGAACTGGGCCAACGATCCCGACACCGCCGAGCAGGTCAAGGCCGAACTGCTGCCGCTGGCGGCGTACTACTTCATCGAGGCCAAGGGCACCCGCGGGCATCCGCTCGATCCCGTCGCTCGCTTCCATCTCGGCAACGGCGCACGGCTGGAGCGGCTGAACTTCCTCGGCGACCGCTCCGAGAAGGGCATGCAGCAGTCGCACGGGCTGATGGTCAACTATCTCTATGCACTCGACCAGATCGAAGCGAACCACGAGGCGTTCGCCGAAAAGGGCCAGATTGCATCGTCGTCCGCCGTTCGCAAGCTGCTGCCAGCGCGCGCGCTCGCGGAGACATCGGCGAGCGCGTAGAGCCGCCGAAGGCGCAACAATCTCAACTGTCCATGCGCGGGCTTGACCCGCGTATCCATCGAGAATCAAATTTCCTGGAAGATGGATTTGCCGGATCAGGTCCGGCGGAGACATTGCTAAAAAAGGAGCGACATCATGAGCTGGATGCCCTCGAACGATCCGATCCTCGGCGATCCGCAAACCTGTGACGCGCTCGATCTCATCATCGTGCCGCGCACCCGCGATCTCGGCGACGGCTTCGCCGTCCGCCGCGCGCTGCCGCACGGCAAGCGGCAGATGGTCGGCCCCTTCATCTTCTTCGATCACTTCGGCCCGGTGCAGTTCGTCGCCGGCAAGGGCATGGACGTGCGCCCGCATCCGCATATCGGGCTCGCCACCGTCACCTACCTCTTCGACGGCAGCATCATGCACCGTGACAGCGAGGGCAACATCCAGGAAATCCAGCCCGGCGCCATGAACCTGATGACCGCCGGCCGCGGCATCGCGCATTCCGAGCGCACGCCGGACGTGCAGCGCGCCAACGGCCAGAAGATGCTCGGCCTGCAAAGCTGGATCGCGCTGCCGGCCGGCAAGGAGGAGATCGCGCCGTCGTTCCAGCATTTCGGCGCCGACGTCCTGCCGACGGTGCAGGACACCGGATTCAAGGCACGCATCATCGCCGGCTCGTCGTTCGGCAAGAAATCGCCCGTCGATATGGTCTCGGAGTGGTTCTACACCGAAGTGGCGCTGGACGAGGGCATGCGCGTGCCGCTCGATGCCGATCATGAGGAGCGCGCGATCTATATTGTCGACGGCGAGATCGAAATCACGAACGAAAAGTATGAAGGTCCGAAGCTGCTGATCTTCCGCCCCGGCGACCGCATCACCGTGAAGGCCGTGCGCCCGACGCGGATGATGTTCCTCGGCGGCACCGCGCTGGAAGGACCGCGCCACGTCTGGTGGAATTTCGTCTCGTCGAGCAAGGAGCGCATCGAAGAGGCGAAGGCCGACTGGAAGGCTGGCCGCTTCGCCCATGTGCCCAACGAGCACGAATTCATTCCGCTGCCGGAGTGACGGTACGGAAGCGCGGCGGCACCGGAACCCCTCATTCCAATGGATAGTCCATGAGCGAAAACATCGACCGGCTGATCGCACAGATCAGGCTGCTTGAAGGCGAGCTTGAGGCCGAGTTCGCGATCCGCCGGGCGAAACTACGCTATACCCTGCAAGGCACCCGCGTCGTCTTCGAAGAAGAAATTCTCCGCGCCCATCGCGAACTGCGCGTCGGGCTGGCCAAGTACATCTTCAACGCGAACCTGCTGACGATCATCACCGCGCCTGTGATCTATGCGATGATCATTCCGTTCGTGATCCTCGACATCACCATCACGATCTATCAATGGATCTGTTTTCCGGTGTACGGCATCGAGAAGGTGAAGCGCAGCGATTACTTCGACCGCTATCACCTCGCTTACCTGAACATCCTGGAGGCGATCAACTGCGCCTATTGCTCGTACGGCAACGGCCTGATGGCCTATGCCAGTGAGATTGCCGGACGCACCGAACAGTACTGGTGTCCTATCAAGCACGCCCGCAAGGCGATCACGGCACACCAGCACTATATCGGCTTCGCCGACTTCGGCGATGGGGAGGCTTTCCGCAAGAAATACGGCCACCCCGATCCAGGCATTAAAGATCAAAAGACGGTGTAGCCGCCGTCAATCACGATCATGTCGGCGGTGTGATACGACGAGGCCTTGCTCATCAGGTAGACCGCGATGCCGCCGAAGTCCGACGGTTCGCCGAACCGCCGCATCGGAATCCGCGGCATCACGTTGTCGACGAATTTGTCGTTCGCCATCAGCCCCTGCGTCATGTCGCTCTTGATCCAGCCCGGCAGGATCGCGTTGGCCGTGATGCCGTAGCGCGCCTGCTCGACCGCGAGCGCGCGGATCAGCGCATTGATCGCAGCCTTGGTCGCCGCATAGTGCTCGTTGCGCGCGGTGCCGAACAGCGACGCCATGCTGGACGTCGCCACCAGCCGCCCGAAGGCATCGCCCTTTGCCGCACGTTCCGTCATGTGCCGTGCCGCGGCCTGGAAGACATGGAACACGCCATCGAGATTGGTGGCGAACATCTTGCGCCAGTCTTCCTCGGTACGATCGATGAAGGACTGCCGTCCGCCGCCGCCAATGCCTGCATTGGCGAAGCAGCCATCGACCCGGCCGAATGTGTCGAGCGTGCCCTGCATCGCAGCCTTCACGGACGCCGCGTCGGTGACGTCGCAAACGCGCGCTTCGGCCTTGCCGCCTTTGGCGGTGATCGATGCGAGCGCTTTCGCATTCTTCTCGGCGTTGCGGCCCCAGATCGAAACCGTTGCGCCAGCTTCCGCCAGTGCCTGCGCGATACCGAGGCCGATGCCGCCGTTGCCGCCAGTGACCACCGCAACGCGGCCGCTCAGATCGAAAATGCTCATGATCGCTTGATCTCCCGCTGATCTTGTTTGGAGGCGACATTGGCCAATCGGCCACGCAAAATCAAACGGCGAACGGCCACGCTGCGCTCTTTCGCCATGCGAAATTAAAGTTCGCAACGCATGGCAGGTCAGACTTCGTGTGCCGAATCGCGCCGTTTACAGCCGATTCGGTTTCCGGAATAGTCGCGATGAAACGCACGCGGCGGCTGGCCGGGCGTGACGATCAGTCAACCCCATCAAGCGAGGAAGAGATGCAGTTCAATCATTGCCGGCTGGAATTCGACGGACCGGTCGCAACCCTTGTGCTCGATCATCAGGAGGTCATGAACGCGGTCTCTGTCGACATGCTCGCGGGTCTCTCGGAAGCGATGGAAACTCTCGAGGAGAAGCGCGCGGAAGTCCGCTGCCTCGTCATCACCGGCGCGGGCAAGGCGTTCTGCACCGGCGCCAATCTTCAGGGCCGCAACAACCAGAGCGGCAAGCGCCAGAGCGCGGGGACCACACTGGAAACGGCGTTTCATCCGTTCCTGCGCCGTCTGCGCGACCTGCACTGCCCGATCGTCACTTCGGTCAACGGACCGGCGGCCGGAGCGGGCATGAGCTTCGCACTGATGGGCGACATCATCGTGTGCGCCCGCTCATCTTACTTCCTGCAGGCCTTCCGGCGGATCGGCCTCGTGCCGGACTGCGGATCGACCTGGATTCTCCCGCGCCTGATCGGCAAGGCCCGCTCCGTCGAACTGTCGCTGCTGGGCGAACGGCTGCCTGCCGAGAAGGCGCTGGAATGGGGCCTCGTCAACCGCGTGGTGGACGATGCGGCACTGGCCGAGGAAACCAAAAAGCTTGCCCATGATCTGGCCAACGGCCCGACCGTGGCGCTGTCGCTGATCCGCAAACTTTACTGGGAGAGCGAGAACAATTCATTCGAGGAACAGCTCGATCTGGAACAAAGCTCGCAGCGCATCGCCGGACGCAGTGAAGATTTCAAGGAAGGCGTCGGCGCGTTCCTCGAAAAGCGCCCCGCGAAATTCAAGGGCCGCTGATCCGCAGTCACGGAATTGTACGAAGGGCTGCGCCGGAAACGGCGCAGCCCTTTTTGCGATCATCGCTGCACACCGGGGGGCATATCTCATTTCGCGCAAAGCGACAGTAACTGTCACAAAAATCTCTTTTACGTTCGCGTTGCCGTCGTCTAGGACTGGCGGGCCTCCATCGATGGACGTCCTGCGTGGCCTTCCCTTCCGTCAGCCCAGTTCAAAGCCCGAGTGTGAAACTTCGCGCCTGGCTGAATGACATCTTTGCCAGCGCGGCGCCCGCGGTCCTGACGGTGTCCTTTGGACTGTCATATTCGGTTCTGATCTTCTCCGGTCCGCTGGCCCAATATCTGCCTTATGGAATCGCGGCGACCTTCACGGCCACCGCCATCATCGCAGTGGTCGTTGCGCTGGGCAGCACCTTTCCCACCGCGGTCGGAGGCCCCGAGACATCCACGGCGGCGGTCACCGCCATTTTGGCGACGTCGGTGGTCGAGCACATCACGGCAAGCGATTCGTCTGCACACCTGCTTGGCCCCGTGCTGCTGACACTGTCTGCCGCAACCATCATCACCGGCCTCGCATTGTGCAGTCTGGGCCTGACCCGGATTGGCCGCGCAATCCGCTACGTGCCCTATCCAGTGATCGGCGGATTTCTCGGCGCGACCGCGCTGCTGATTGCGCTCGGCGGCGTCCGGGTCATCACGAACGAGTCTCCGAGGTTCGATAATCTCGCCGCGTTCGCGAACCCCATGACGATGTACGAATTGCTCGCCGGCGTCGCGCTCGCATTCACGATCTATCTGACTTGGCATCGCTCGCGCAATCCACTGGCGCTGCCGGCGCTGCTGATCGCCGGCGTGGTGGCGACCCACATCGTTTTCAACTTCGCGGGCATTTCGGTGGAGCAGGCGCAGGCTCTCGGCTGGACATTTCAGTCGCTGCCGCGCGCGACGATTTCGATGCCGTGGCATCTCGGCGATATCGAAAACTACCCGTGGCGTGCCGCGCCGGGACTGATCGGCAACCTGATTGCGGTGATCTTCGTGACCGCGATCAGCACGCTGTTCAACACCACGGGCCTTGAGGTGGCGACCAGCCGCGAAGCGAATCTCGAGCGCGAACTCAATGTCGCGGGAGCGGCCAACATCCTGTCGGGACTTTTCGGCGGCTACGCGGGCTGTATCTCGCTGAGCCGCTCGCTGCTCAACAGCAACGGCGGAGCTACCGGACGTCTTTCCGGGCTGGCGGTCGCCTTCATTGCGGTGCTGATGCTGGTGGCCGATCCGGCGCTGCTCAGTTTCATGCCGAAGTTCATTCTCGGCGGCCTGCTGATCTATCTCGGCGTCGATCAGCTCAACCGCTGGATCGTCGAATCGCGGCAACGGCTGTCCACCATCGAATACCTGTCGCTGCTTGCAATCATTTTCATCATCGTGAAGTGGGGTTTTATCGCCGGCGTCCTGATCGGAACCATCATCGGCTGCGCGACATTCGCCCTGAGCGTGTCGCGGATCAGTTCGATCAAATTCGGTTTCAACGGCGCGGAGTATCGCAGTTCGCTCGATCGCTCGCGGCAGGATCTGGCGCTGCTCGCCGCCCATGGCAAGGAAATCCACGGGCTCAACCTGCAAAGCTACCTGTTCTTCGGTTCGGCCAATCGTCTCTATCAGCATGTGAAGACACTGCTCGACCATCATCCCGAGTGCCGCTATCTGGTTTTCGATTTCAAGCTGGTGACCGGCATCGATTCATCGGCCGCCTACAGCTTCGCCCAGATCAGGCGGGCGGCGATCGAAAGCGACGTGAAGCTCGTTCTCGTCAACCTGCCGCGCAAAACAGAAAAGATGCTGCGGTCGGGAGAATTCCTGTCCGGCGACATCCTGGTCATGCCGGACCTCGATCACGCGCTCGAGTGGTGCGAGAACGAACTTATCGCGCGGCACCGCGGGCTGGAGCAGGAGGAAGGCGACCTGCACGGCTGGTTCGCCGGCATTCTCGGCAGCGACCATGACGCCACCGAACTGGCGCGGCACTGCGAACGCCTTGAAGTCCGTGCGTTCGAGACCATCGCGCGCGCGGGCGAACCGGCAGATTCGATGCTCTTTATTCTCAACGGCCGGGTCGGTGTCATCGTGGACGCGGGCGGGGGCCACACCACACGGGTCCGCAGCCTCGGCCGTCATACAACGGTTGGGGAAATGGGGCTTGTGGCGCGCCAGCCACGCAGCGCCACGATTCGCGCGGAGGCTGACAGCGTCCTTTACGTGCTGCGCGCCGAAGCGTTCGACGCAATCACCGCCAGCAATCCGGCGCTCGGCCAGAAACTCCTGACCTACTTCATGTCCGTCCTGGCCGAACGGCTCACCTTCGCCAGCCGCATGATCGGCGTACTGCGCCGCTAGGCGTCAGGCAACGTGACTCATGAAGGCTTCGCGGCGGCCGATCATGCGCTCCGCTGCAACCTTTGCGTCTTCGCGCGTTGAAGTTGCGTAAGTGCGATATTCGAGATCGAGCGACGTCGCGGGGTCGCGCTTGCCGAACCAGGATGCGAATGATTTCGACCCAGATGTAATCGACGACAGCGCGAGAGCGAGGTTGTCAGCAGAGTCGAAGGCGAACAGAGCGCCGGACGAGGTGTGCCTGACTTCGAAAATCCCCGGCCCGATCGGCGCTTCGAGTTTTTCGCCGCGCGCGGCCTTCGGATAACGTTTCCACTCGCTCCAAGTTGAAATCATGGTGACCTTCCGCCGCGCCCTGCGCGCTACTCTTACAAAACATGTCTGCCCGCATAGCGGGAAAAGTTCCAACGAACGCAACAGGCAATGGTTCCCGCCGAAAATCGTCTTTCGTCATATGGATGCAGGCCGCGAGCCCTTCAAGGACAAACGCGGTTAACCGGAAGTCACTCGATCGTGAATAGTTAACCGCTAGACCGGCAACCCGGCGGCCTGGGCCAGCGCCTTCAACGAAGTCTGCGGACGCGCGCCGATATGCTGGATCACCTCGGCGGCGGCGAGCGCCCCAAGCTGTCCGCACTGTTCATGGCCAAAACCGCGCACCAGACCGAACAGGAAACCCGCCGCGAACAGATCGCCCGCGCCCGTGGTATCCACCACCTGTTTCACCGGAGACGCGGGAACCGGCGTCACCTTGTCCTTCGCAACGACCACGCAGCCCTTTTCGCTGCGCGTGACAACAGCGAGTTGCGCGTCGCCGCGCAGTTGCGCCAGCGCCTTGTCGAAATCCTCGGTCTGGTAGAGCGATGCCAGTTCGGCTTCATTGGCAAACACCAGATCGACCGTCCCGGTCCGGATCAGATCGAGAAATTCATCGCGATAACGGCCGACGCAGAATGCGTCCGAGAGAGTCAGCGCGACGCTGCGCCTGTTGTCGTGCGCGATCTTCGAGGCCTTCAGGAATGCTTCCTTCGCATTGGCCGGATCCCACAGATAGCCTTCCAGATAAACGATCGAGGACGCCGCGATCTGGGCGGGATCGATATCGGCGGGGGAGAGATCCTGCGCCGCGCCGAGATACGTGTTCATGGTGCGCTCACCGTCCGGCGTCACCAGAATGTAGGAGCATCCGGTCGCGGGACCGTCGGTCGCAGCCGCGGTGGTGAACGCCACATGCGCCGCGCGAATGTCGTGGGTGTACATGCGGCCGATCTGGTCGTCCTTGACCTTGCCGACATACGCCGCCTTGGCACCGAAGCCTGCCACGCCGAAAATCGTATTCGCCGCGGAACCGCCGGACATCTCGGTCGCCGGGCCCATGGCCTGGTAAACTGCAGCGGCGCGAGCCTCGTCGATCAGCGCCATCGATCCCTTGGCCATGCCGTGCTGAGCGAGAAACGCATCGTCGGTGCGAACCAGAATATCGAAGATGGCATTCCCGATCCCGAGAACGTCGTATGTCGCTGCGGTCATTAATGATATTCCTGATGGGAGAAAGCCAAACCGGCAAAAGCTGGTATTTCAGGGAGGGACTGGAAGGCCGGTTCCAGGGTCTTGGAAGCAACCGGCGACCTATCACGACAACGCGCCCGCCAGCAAGCATGTGATCCGCAGAATAGCTCGATGATCCGTCATATCCTGACCATCTCGACCGGAACGCTGGCGTCGCGAACGCTGGGCTTCATCCGCGATGCCCTGGTGGCCGCGCTGCTGGGCGCCGGATCGGTCGCAGACGCGGTCCTGGTGGCATTCCAGTTCATCAACGTGACACGCCGGTCCTTCGCGGAAGGCGCGCTGAACGCAGCCCTGATCCCGCATTATCTGCGCGTTCGGGAAACCGAAGGCACAGTCGCCGCCGCGGCCTTCGCCGGGCGCCTGCTCGGCAGCGTCAGCCTGATCCTGATCGGCATCGCGCTTGTTCTGACATTGCTGATGCCCCTCGTCATCGCAGTGCTTGCACCCGGCTTCGTCGGCCGAGAGACACTGCAACTCGCCGTCGACAACGCCCGGCTGATGATGCCGTACTTTGCCTTCGTCGGACCGTCCATCGTGATGATCGGCGTGCTGAACGCCGAGCATCGCTTCATGCTGACCGCGTTCTCGCCGGTGCTGTTCAACATCACCATGATCATCGTGCTGGTCGTGCTGCTGGTCTGGCGGCACGATCCGCTGTTCTCGGCCACCGTGATCGCGGGCGCGGTCGGTGTCGCCGGGTGTCTGCAAATGCTGATCCTGATACAGCGCAGGCCCTGGCGCGACGGCATCGCCACCCCGATACGGATTTCATTCGACCCGCAGATCCGGGGGTTTCTGCGCCAGGGAATTCCCGGCATGGTCGCCAATGCCGGGCCGCAATTCCTGATTGTCGGCGGCGCGATCATTGCGTCGAATTCACCGGCCGCTGTGTCTTGGCTCTATTTCGCCAACCGCCTGATCGAACTGCCGCTCGGCATGGTCGGCGTGGCGATGGGCACGGTTCTCGTGCCGGAGATGACCCGCGCGATCCGCAGTGGCGATCACGCAGCCCTGATGCAGGCCGAATCCCGCGGCCTCGAACTTGCGACCGCACTGGTCATGCCGGCGACCATCGGCCTGATCGTCCTGAGCCAGCCGATCATCCGCGTGCTGTTCGAGCACGGTGCATTCACCGCGGCGGATACCGTCGCCACTGCGCAGGCGCTGTCGGTCCTCGCGCTCGGCCTGCCCGCGCATGTCCTGGTGAAAGTGCTGGCCCCGGCCTTCTTCGCTCGCGAGGACACCAAGACGCCGCTGGCGGCGACGCTGTCGGGCATCGTGGTCGCCGTGGTCTGCGGACTGGTCTTCGGGCACGCCTACGGCGCCAGTGGTGTCGCGGCCAGCATCTCCCTCGGCGCGTGGTTCTGCGCCGCGGTGCTGGGCTGGCGAGGCGCGACGACATTCGGATTTTCCATCGACGCCATTGCGCAGCGCCGGCTGCCGCGGATCGCGATCTGCGCCGCCGTGATGGGCGCGATGCTGTTTCTCGCCGAGTCCTTCGTGGCGCCGGTCACGGAAGCGGCCGGCTTCGCGGCCCAGATTACCATCCTCGGCGGTCTGGTCGCGGCGGGCGTTTCGTTCTACGGCCTGCTGCTGGACCTGCTCCGCGTCGTCAACTGGGGCGAGGCGATCAGCAATTTGCGCGATGGCCGCTTGCGCGAGTAGCGCCTGCATGGCTAAAGACGCGCGTACACGGATCGGCTGCCGGACGGCGGCACAGGAACAACAAGATGGCTGCAAAAGAACTGGTTTTTTCGGGCGTCCAGCCGACGGGCAATCTGCACCTCGGCAATTATCTCGGCGCCATCGTCAACTTCGTGAAACTCCAGAACACCCACAACTGCATCTACTGCGTGGTGGATCTGCATGCCATTACCGTCTGGCAGGACCCTGCCGAGCTGACCCGCAACATCCGCGAGGTGACAGCGGCGTTCATCGCCGCGGGCATCGATCCGAAGAAGCACATCGTGTTCAACCAGAGCCAGGTGTCCGAGCACGCCGAACTCGCCTGGGTATTCAACTGCGTTGCGCGCCTCGGCTGGCTGAACCGCATGACCCAGTTCAAGGAGAAGGCCGGCAAGGATCGCGAGAACGCGTCGGTGGGTCTGTACGCCTATCCGAATCTGATGGCGGCTGACATTCTGGTCTATCGCGCGACCCATGTTCCGGTCGGAGAGGACCAGAAGCAGCATCTCGAACTGGCGCGCGACATCGCACAGAAGTTCAACAACGACTTTTCGGATTCCATCCGCGCGCACAATTTCGGCGAGAAATTCTTCCCGCAGCCGGAGCCGCTGATTACTGGCCCAGCGACGCGGGTGATGTCGCTGCGCGACGGCACCAAGAAGATGTCGAAGTCGGACCCTTCCGATTATTCGCGCATCAATCTCACCGACGATGCCGATGGGATCGCGCAGAAGATCCGCAAGGCGAAGACCGATCCGGAGCCGCTGCCGAGCGAGGAAGAAGGCCTGAAGAACCGTCCCGAAGCCGACAATCTGGTCGGCATCTACGCGGCGCTGTCAGGCCAGTCGCGGCCGGACGTGCTGCGTGAATTCGGCGGCGGGCAGTTCTCCGGCTTCAAGGCGACGCTGGTCGACCTTGCGGTCTCAAAGCTCGGGCCGATCGGCGCGGAGATGAAGAAGCTGACGCAGGACGCAGCCTATGTGGATTCGGTTCTGGCCGACGGCGCCGATCGCGCGCGCGTCATCGCCGCCGAAACCATGAATGCGGTGAAGGACATCGTCGGCTTTATCCGCAAGAAGTAGCCGCGCCACGAACGCGCGAATCAAGTTCCGTCAAGCCTCTTCTCGCCTTGTCGGCGCGGCCTCGCGCGTGGCAGCATGATGCCAGTTCGTCGATGGAGCATTTTCCGGCTAAGTGGAAACCGGTTAGCCGCAAGAAAATGCTCCCATCAATAAATTGCGCGTATTCTGCTCGCAAAACCGTGCCCACTTTTGCGGAATACGCGCGAGGGACATGCATGAGCAACCAGCGACGAAGCTACGAACAGGGCCACAAGCCGAAATGCCTCGTCATCGTTGACGACACCGCAGAAGGCGACCGCGCGGTGTACTACGCAAGCCGCTGGGCGGTTCGCGTCGGCGGCGGCGTGGTGATGCTGCGTGTCATCGAGACGGAAGACCGCAACCAGCAATGGCTCGGTGTCGCAGATATCATGCGCGCGGAAGCCGAGGAGATCGCGAATGCGGCGCTCGACCGCGCCTCGGGCCGCGCCAACGGCATCGCCGCCATCACGCCGGAGCGTGTCATCCGCGAGGGCGATCCCGGCGAGCAGATCCTCGACGTCATCGATAACGATGTCGACATTGCCATGCTGGTGCTTGCGGCCAGCGCCGGTGCGGAAGGCCCCGGTCCGATCATCACCATGCTGGCGAAAACCGCCGGCACTTTTCCGATCCCGATTACGATCGTGCCGGGCAATCTCAGCGACCTCGATATCGACGCGCTGTCATAGACGGATTTTCCCCTCAAAACGGCGTCCTGCGGCGGCCGGGCGGCTTCCCGGAACACCCGCCATGCACCCTTGATCGGGCTGTTTCAGGCGCCATCTGTGCTATAGGAACCGCTCACCTAACCCGTTCGCGCCGGCCTTGAACCGGCGATGCGCCGGAGAATC
Source organism: Afipia sp. OHSU_II-C1 (assembly GCF_000497575.1). Classification (GTDB taxonomy): domain Bacteria; phylum Pseudomonadota; class Alphaproteobacteria; order Rhizobiales; family Xanthobacteraceae; genus Afipia. The sequence continues at coordinate 379,811 of NZ_APJI01000010.1, read as the reverse complement.
AAATGTTTATCCAGACCGAAGCGACCCCCAATCCCGCGACCCTGAAGTTCATTCCCGGCCGCGCCGTGCTCGACAGCGGCACCATGGAATTCACCGACCGCGACAGCGCCACCCGCTCCCCGCTCGCCGAACGGCTGTTCAGCGTGCCGGGCGTCACCGGCGTGTTCTACGGCTCGGACTTCGTGACCGTCACCAAGGACGACAGCGACTGGCAGCACCTCAAGCCGGCGATCCTCGGTGTCATCATGGAACACTATATGTCCGGCGCGCCGCTGCTCGCCGACGGCCAGCAGCCGGACGGCGATGCGCCGCATGCCGAGGAGTTCTTCAGCGAGGCCGACACCGAGACGGTCGCGGTCATCAAGGATCTGCTCGAGACCCGGATTCGCCCAGCTGTCGCCAGCGACGGCGGCGACATCACCTTCCGCGGCTTCAAGGACGGCATCGTCTATCTCGACATGAAGGGCTCCTGCGCCGGCTGCCCGTCGTCGACGGCGACGCTGAAGCACGGCATTCAGAACCTGTTGAAGCACTTCATCCCGGATGTGGTCGAAGTCCGGCCGATGTAAATTACCGAAATTTTCCAAAAAGGCCTTGGGGCAAGCGCCGAACCGCTTGCCCCTTTGCTTTTTCGGCGGCACGTTGCCGCCACCTTTGCCATCTTACCGGTCCCTGAATGATCGTTCTCGCCATCGATACCGCGCTGGATTACTGCTCCGCCGCCGTGCTGGATGCGGCCACCAAAGCCGTGATCGCGCAGGAAACGCTGGAGATGAAGCGCGGCCATGCCGAAGCGCTGATGCCGCTGATCGCGCGCGTCATGACCGCATCAGGCCTGAGCTATCTCGAACTCGACCGTATCGCCGTCACCACTGGCCCCGGCAGCTTTACCGGTCTGCGCGTCGGCATCTCCGCCGCGCGCGGCATCGGCCTCGCCGCCGACAAGCCGGTGATCGGCCTCACCACCCTTGCGGCCTATGCCGCGCCGTTGGTCGCCGAGAAGCAGGAGAATCCGATCATCGCTGCGATCGATGCCCGGCATGATCATGTTTATTTCCAGGTCGTCGCCGGCAACGGATCGGTCCTGATGCGTCCGGCGGTCATGCCGATCGAGGAGACGTTCGCGGCATCGCGCTTTGGCGCGTTGCGCATGGTCGGTAACGCCGCAAAATTGCTGGCGGACCGCTGGCCGCGAAACGTCGCTGCACCGGTGCTGGTCGACCCGAAACCCGGCCCCGATATTACCTGGGTCGCATGGATCGGAGCGGCGACCGACCCGAGTGCAGCGCCGGCGAAACCGTTTTATCTGCGCGCGCCCGACGCCAAGCCGAAGGCCGGTTACGCGCTTCCGGACACGCGGACATAACCATGGCGCGCGCTCCTGCATTTCTTTCCAATCTGTTCCCGAAACTGTTCGGACGCGTCGATGCCACGGTCGAGCCGGCGAGCCTTCGCGATGCGCCGCGTCTCTCGCAACTCCATCGCGCGTCGTTTCATCGCGGCTGGGGCACGGAGGAATTCGAGCAGATCCTGATCGAGCGCAACACCCTCGCGCACCGGCTGCGGCTCGGCGGATCAACCATCGGATTTATCGTGTCCCGAACCGCCGCCGACGAGGCCGAGATCCTCTCCGTTGCGGTTGCACAGAAGCATCGCGGGCGCGGCTTCTCGCGCGACCTGCTGCGCACCCATATCGGACATCTCGCGGGACATGGCCTGAAAACCGTTTTTCTGGAAGTCGAGGAAAACAACCGCCCTGCCCGCGCCTTGTATGAACGCGCCGGATTTCGCGTCGTCGGACGCCGCGAACGGTACTACAAGGACGCCAGCGGCGAACAATTGAACGCCGTGGTGATGCAACGAGACTTGTCGTAAGCTGCCCCCGGTGGCAAAACACCGCTCTATCCACCGGAACCTCGCAAGATGTCGTCCTTGAAGCCCGTGCCCACAGGCAAGCATACGGATATCGAGAAGCGCTGCGCCGCAGCCGGCATGCGCATGACCGAGCAGCGCCGCGTCATTGCGCGCGTGCTCGCCGAAGCCATGGACCATCCCGACGTCGAGGAACTTTACCGGCGCTGTGTCGCAGTCGACGACAAGATTTCGATTTCGACCGTCTACCGCACCGTCAAGCTGTTCGAGGACGCCGGCATCATCGAACGCCACGATTTCCGCGAGGGCCGCGCCCGCTACGAGCAGGTGCCGGAGAGTCATCACGACCATCTCATCAATCTGCGCGACGGCAAGGTGATCGAATTCACCTCCGAGGAAATCGAAAAGCTCCAGACCGAAATCGCGCGCAAGCTTGGTTACAAGCTGGTCGACCACCGGCTGGAGCTTTATTGCGTGCCGTTGGACGAAAAGACTCGGGACGACGACAAGACTTGAGCACGTCCTCCCCTTACGATCTCATTATCTTCGATTGCGACGGCGTGCTCGTCGACAGCGAAGCGCTGGCCTGCGTCGTTCATGCCGAGGTGCTGACGGAATATGGTTACGCCATCTCCGCCGAACAGGTGCACGAGCGCTTCCTTGGACGCTCCGCACGCGAGGCACGGCTTGAGGTCGAGAGCGAACTTGGCCGCGCCTTCCCCGACACCTACACCGCGCAGTTGCGAGCGACGATTGACCGGGTGTTCGGCGCGCAGTTGCAGCCCGTTCCGCACATCTTCGAGGCGCTGGATCGATTGTCCCGGCGCATCTGCGTGGCATCGTCCGGCACCCCGACGCGCATTCGCAGCAGCCTCGGCACCACCGGGCTTCTCAATCGCTTCGACCCGCATCTGTTCTCTGCGATGCAGGTCGAACGCGGCAAGCCTGCGCCGGATTTGTTTCTGTTTGCCGCCGCACAGATGGATACGCCGCCAAGGCGATGCGTCGTGATCGAGGACAGCGTGCCCGGCGTGACCGCCGCGCATGCCGCGGGAATGACCGTGATCGGATTTACCGGCGGCAGCCACTGCCGGCCCGGCGATGCCGACCGCCTGCGGGCGGCCGGCGCGAGCATTGTCATCGGCGATATGCGCGCATTGCCCGGCCTGATCGAACCAAGCCTCGACCACGCTGAAATAAGCGCCATTTAGGGACGCGATTAGGTTCGCCCCTGAAAACCCCCAACAGAACAAATAGATAGACTCTATTTGGAACATTCTGAATACCACCCGGTCGCTGGATTTCGCCGCCCTTTATCTATATTTGAAGCGCCAGAGAGAGCGGCCCGGAGCGCCGCCAGACCCAAGGTTTCGATGACCGCGCCGCGGAAGCTGCACATCAAGTCATACGGCTGTCAGATGAATGTCTACGATGCGCAGCGCATGGTGGACACGCTCGCGCCTGAGGGATTCGTCGAAACGGCAAACGCCGACGACGCCGATCTTGTGATCCTCAACACCTGTCACATCCGCGAGAAGGCATCGGAGAAAGTTTACTCGGAACTCGGACGCCTGCGCACCGCCAAGGACGAAGCGGCCCGTAACGGACGCGAGATGAAGATCGCCGTGGCAGGCTGCGTCGCGCAGGCCGAAGGCAGCGAGATCATTCGCCGCGCGCCCGTCGTTGACGTCGTGGTCGGGCCGCAGAGCTATCATCATCTGCCGCAACTGCTGGCAAAGGCACAGACCGGCGGACGTGCGATCGAGACCGAGTTTCCGGTCGAGGACAAGTTCGCCTCGCTGCCCGATCCGAAACCGGCGATGATCCGCGCGCGCGGCATCTCGTCTTTCGTCACGGTGCAGGAAGGCTGCGACAAGTTCTGCACCTTCTGCGTGGTGCCTTACACGCGCGGCATGGAAGTGTCGCGTCCGGTGGCGCGCATCATTGACGATGTGAAGCGCCTCGCCGACAACGGCGTGCGCGAGATCACGCTGATCGGCCAGAACGTCAACGCGTTTCACGGCGAGGGCAGCGACGGCAAGCCATGGTCGCTCGGCCAGCTTCTGCATCGGCTCGCGGACATTCCGGGCATCGCTCGCCTGCGTTACTCGACCAGCCATCCCCGCGACGTCGATGAGGCACTGATCGAAGCCCACCGGGACATTCCGGCCGTGATGCCGTTCGTGCATCTGCCGGTGCAGTCCGGCTCCGACCGGATCCTGGAGGCGATGAACCGCAAACATACCGCCGCCGACTATGCGAGAACCGTGGAGCGGTTCCGCAAGGTGCGCGAAGACATCGCCTTTTCATCGGATTTTATTGTCGGTTTTCCGGGTGAAACCGAGGAAGATTTTTCCGCAACACTCGCGCTGGTTCGCCAAATCGGCTACGCTGGCGCCTATTCGTTCAAGTATTCGCCCCGGCCCGGGACACCGGCCGCGGACATGCGGGAGACGGTTACGACCACTGTGATGGACGAGCGATTGGCGCGGCTCCAGGAGTTGATCGACAGCCAGCAGGCTGCCTTCAACGCGGCAGTGATCGGCAAGACGGTCGATGTGCTGTTCGAGCGCGCCGCGCGCAATCCCGGTCAGATCGTCGGCCGCACTGCTTACCTGCAACCCGCTCACGTCATGGCGCCGCCCGACATCATCGGCCAGGTGCTGCCCGTCGCCGTCGACAGCCTCGAGCGTTACAGCCTGATCGGCGTACTCGCAGGTCCAGCCGCTTCTCCCGTCTCGTCACTTTCCCAGTCCGCCATGACCACCGGAGCCTGAACCCTTGCCAAAAAGCGCATCGGATTCGCCGACACTCGCCCCTGGCCGCAAAAACGACCGAGACGTTCCAACACCGCACGAAGCCCAGATCGTCGTCGCCTTCGATGACAACGGCGCAGCCTCCGCACTGGTCGGTCCCTACGGACAAAACCTCGCCTTGATCGAGCGCCGCCTTGGCGTTGTCGCCGACTCGCGGGGCAATCACATCACCGTCGCCGGCTCGCGCGACGGCTGCGATGCCGCGCGGCGCGTACTTGAAATGCTCTATGAGCAGGCTGTGCGCAGCCAGGACATTGCCCAGGGCGATGTCGAAGGCGCGATCCGCGCCGTGATCGCGCAGGGCTCGCTGTTTGAATTCGATCCGAAAGCCGCGAAATCGCAGTTCGAGGAAATCAATCTGCGCAAGCGCCCGGTGCGCGCGCGCACCGCCGCGCAGGATTCATACATTCGCGCGTTGAAGCGGCACGAACTGGTGTTCGGCATCGGCCCCGCCGGCACCGGCAAGACATGGCTCGCGGTGGCGCAGGCCTGTCAGTTGTTCGAACGCAAGGAAGTCGACCGCATCATCCTCTCACGCCCCGCCGTTGAAGCGGGCGAGCGGCTTGGATTCCTGCCCGGCGATATGCGCGAGAAGGTCGATCCGTATCTGAGGCCGATCTACGACGCGCTGTATGACCTGATGGACTCGCGCATCGTCGAGCGCGGCCTGCAGAGCGGCGAAATCGAAATCGCACCGCTGGCCTTCATGCGCGGCCGTACCCTGACCAATGCCGCGATCATTCTGGATGAGGCGCAGAACACCACATCGATGCAGATGAAGATGTTCCTGACGCGTCTTGGCGAGAACAGCCGCATGATCATCACCGGCGATCCGAGCCAGGTCGATCTGCCCAATGGCCAGCCGTCGGGGCTGGCGGAAGCCGCCAAGCTGCTCGACGGCGTCGAAGGCATCGCCCAGGTGAGATTCCAGGCGCAGGACGTCATCCGCCATGAACTGGTGGCGCGGATCGTTGCCGCATATGAAGGCGTGCCGAAGCAGCCCGGCGCAGGCACCCCTTGATGCATCGATGAAACAGAGCGCCAGTTGCAACCAAGATCTTTGACATGACGTCCGCCGACATACCCGCGACCGAAGTCCTCGTCACCGCCGACTGCTGGAACAGCGAAAGCGACGCGGAGACGACGATTCATCGCGCCATCGAAACGGCCGCCGTCATGGTCGACGCCGACACCGCCGATGCCGAACTGGCGATCATGCTGACCGACGATGCAGGCATCCGCACGCTCAACAAGAACTGGCGCGGCATCGACAAGCCGACCAACGTGCTGTCGTTTCCCGCGCAGCAATCGGAGCGCGCCGACGACGACACCCCGCGCATGCTCGGCGATATTGCAATTGCCTATGAAACCACACGCTCCGAGGCCGATGCCGAGCACAAGCCGTTCGAGCACCATCTCAGCCATCTGGCGGTGCATGGTTTTCTCCATTTGATCGGCTACGATCACGAAAACGATAACGACGCCGAGATCATGGAAGGTCTCGAGCGTGATATTCTTGCGCAGCTCGGAATTCCCGATCCTTACGCGCACGACGACCAGGTGAACTAAGTGCCCAGCTCTCTCGCCGACAAGTCCGACAGCGATCCTTCCGAAACGGCGGGACCGGGCAATCTGCCGGTGCCGGTTCAGCAGGTCGAGGTGCTCCGGCCATCGTCGGAACTTTGGCTGATGCGCGCGCTGCGCACGCTGTTCGGATGGAAGGCGGGATCCGCCCGCGCCGACCTCCAGGTCGTGCTTGATGCTACCGCGCCGGACGAAACCAGCTTCACCACGATCGAACGCACCATGCTGCGCAACATCCTGGGGCTGCATGAGCGGCGGATCGCCGACGTCATGGTGCCGCGCGGCGACATCGTCGCGGTCAAGCGGGATATTTCGCTCGGCGAATTGATGAGCCTGTTCGAGAGCGCCGCTCATTCGCGCCTCGTGGTCTACAACGACACCCTCGACGATCCGGAAGGCTTCGTTCATATCCGCGACCTGCTCGCCTTCATCACAGCGAAGGCGAAGGTTGCGGACGAGGTCAACGCCAAGCGCAAGAAGCCGTTTCCCGCGGGACTCGATCTGCGTTCGGTTGATCTGCGCATGAAGCTGTCCGACGCCAGCATCATGCGCAAGCTGATCTATGTTCCGCCGTCGATGCCGGCCATCGATCTGCTCGCGCAGATGCAGGCGACGCGCATCCATCTGGCGCTGGTGGTCGACGAGTACGGCGGGACCGACGGTCTGGTCTCGATCGAGGACATTGTCGAGCAGGTGGTCGGCGAGATCGACGACGAGCACGACAGCGACGAGACACCGTCCGTGGTCCGGCAATCCGACGGGTCCTTCATCGCCGATGCGCGCGCCAGCCTCGAAGACGTGCAATCCGTGGTCGGAGAGGAGTTCGACACCGGCGAAGCGGGCGAGGATGTCGATACGCTCGGCGGCTATCTCGTTACGCAGGTCGGCCGCCTGCCGGTGCGCGGTGAAATCATTTCCGGACCGGGGGAGTTCGAGATCGAAGTGCTCGACGCCGATCCTCGCCGCGTCAAACGTGTGCGCATTGGAACGCAGAAGGACCGCTCCAATCTGCGTCATCGCGAGTTGCGCCGCAGGGAAGCCGCGAACGATGCCGCGCAGGCCCAGGCCAACGACAACACCAATCCGGCTTCATCCAGCGACGGTGCCGGCAATCGATGAAATCCTTCCGCGCGCTCAGCTCCGGCATCATCCTGTCATGGGGATGGAAGCGCGCGATGATCGCGCTCACCGCGGGCGCCCTGTCCGCGCTGGCGATGGCGCCATTCAATGCGTGGCCGATTCTCTTTCTGACGGTACCGGTCGCGGTCTGGCTGATCGACGGCGCGGGCGCGGGACGTCTCGGCGGCATTCCCGCTGCGGCGATGAGCGGCTGGTGGTTCGGCTTCGGCTATTTCGTCGCGGGACTTTATTGGGTGGGCTACGCCTTCCTCGTCGACGCCCAGACTTTTGCGTGGCTGCTCCCGTTCGCGGTCATGGGCCTGCCGGCAGGCCTCGCGCTGTTTATGGCGTTCGGCTTCGCGCTTGCGCGGCTGATCTGGACGCCGGATTCGTTTCGCATCCTGAGCCTCGCCTGTGCGCTCACCGTCAGTGAATGGCTGCGCGGACATATCCTGACCGGTTTCCCTTGGAATGCGTTCGGCTACGCCCTGACCGAACCGCTGGCGCTCGCGCAGAGCGCCTCGCTCATCGGCCTGTGGGGTTTGACGTTTATCGCAGTCGCCGTATTTGCATCTCCCGCCGTGCTGATCGACGACCGGCACGTCACGCCCCGTCCATGGATTCCGCTTGTTGCCTCTCTTCTCGTGCTTGCGGTGATGGGCGGCTATGGCGCAAGCAGGCTTGCGCGGCAGCCGACTCAATTCGCCGACAAGGTCAAGCTGCGGCTGATGCAGCCGAACCTGCAGCAGGATGTGAAGTTCAACTACGCCGCAAAGCAGATGGTGATGGACAAGTATCTGTCGCTGTCGGATCGCGCGACCGGCCCGCAATCGAGCGGCGTGCGCGACTCCACCATCCTGATCTGGCCGGAATCCGCGTTTCCATTTTTCCTGACGCGCGAAGCCGACGCGATGGCGCAGATCGCGAACCTGCTGCCGCCGGGAACGGTGCTGGTCACCGGTGCGATCCGCCCGCCGGACCAGCCTGCCGGAACGCAGATCACGCGCGCCTACAATTCGATCTACGTCATCGATCACGATGGAACGATCCTGTCGATGTACGACAAGCTGCATCTGGTTCCATTCGGCGAGTACCTGCCGTTTCAGTCCGCGATGGAAAAACTCGGCTTCGTGCAGATCACCAAGGTGCGCGGCGGCTTCATTCCGGGGGACCGGCGCCGGACGATGACGGTGCCGAACGCCCCGCGCATGCTGCCCCTGATCTGCTACGAGGCGATCTTCCCGGGCGACATTGTTCCCGGCGACGATCGTCCCGGCTGGATCGTCAACCTGACCAACGACGGATGGTTCGGCATTTCGACCGGCCCCTATCAGCATCTGCAACAGGCTCGCCTGCGCGCTGTTGAAGAGGGCCTGCCCATAGTCCGCTCTGCGAACACAGGCATCTCCGCGGTGATCGATCCGTTCGGTCGCATCATCGCGCGATTGGGGCTTGGCACCGAAGGCGTGCTCGATTCAGCCTTGCCCAAGCCAGCCTCTCCGACGCTGTTCTCGCGCGTTCGCGATATCCCGGTGGCGCTGGCGGTAGCATTGTCGACAGTTATCGTTATTCGCCGCCGCACGAAACAAAAGCCCTGACATCGCCGTAACTCTTCTGATGCGCGGTATTCTGGACATGTGTCCAGATCGTCCATCGCTATTCGAGGGGTTCAATTGGCCTCAATGCGGTCACAGGGTTTAACCTAAATTCTTCATCACGGACGCGACAAGGATTTGACGATGCTGGCGCAAGAAGCGTATTCCGGACTGGTCATCGCCAACAGGTTCACCATCGTTTTCCATTTTTTGCCGATGACGCGGAGCTTGTAGATGACGACCAAGGCGCCCAATCCTGTTGACAAGTATGTTGGCAGCCGCGTGCGCATGCGCCGGATCATGCTTGGCATGAGCCAGGAAAAGCTCGGCGAAGCGCTCGGCCTGACATTTCAGCAGGTGCAGAAATACGAGAAGGGCACCAACCGCATCGGTGCGAGTCGGCTGCAGCAGATCTCGGACATTCTTCAGGTTCCCGTCTCGTTTCTGTTCGAAGGCGGCCCGGCCGGTCCGAACGCGCTGGCGGGATTGAGCGAAGCGCAGTCCCCCGCCTATGTTTCAGATTTTCTCGCGACCTCCGAAGGACTCGCGCTGACGCGGGCCTTTACACGGATTACGGATGCCAAGCTCCGCCGCAGCATTGTGGAACTCGTCGAGCAGATGGCGGCGCGCGAACAGTCCGACCCTTCATAACCTGAACGCACCGACGGGCGTGCGGATCTGGCAGGATCGCCGGACGTGCCCATGATCGACTTCACCCAGATCGTTCCGCGTGAGCGATGGATCGCCCCAGCCGGTAATTACGATGACCGCGAACGACCCAACTTCTTCACACCGGCAGAATGCCGAGCACGGGCAGGGCTCGTTTTTCGGCAGGCGCAAGGGGCACAAGCTCCGCAATCATCAGGCCGACCTGATCGAAAATCTGCTGCCGCATCTCGCGCTCGACCTCGATCGCGCGGACGCCTCCGATCCGGGCGCGCTGTTCCAGGCGCCCGTCGACGAGATGCGCCTTGAGATCGGATTCGGCGGCGGTGAACACCTGATCGCAGAAGCACTCGCATTTCCGCGAACCGGCTTCATCGGCTGCGAGCCTTACGTCAACGGCATGGCGAAAATTCTCGCGCAGATCGAAGCGCACAACATCGCCAACATCCGTCTGTTCGCGGGCGACGCCGCCGAATTGCTCGCGTGGGCGCAGCCGTCGAGCTTTGCACGCATCGACCTCATTCATCCCGATCCGTGGCCGAAGCGGCGGCACTGGAAGCGGCGCTTCGTTCAGGACGCCACCATCGCCGGGATGTCGCGCATCCTCAAACAGAACGGCGAATTTCGCTTTGTCTGCGACATCGACGATTACTGTGCATGGACCTTGATGCACATGCAGCGCTCTGCGGATTTCATCTGGACAGCGGAGCGCGCCGACGACTGGCGGCTGCCATGGCCGAACTACACCATGACGCGTTACGGCAGAAAGGCCGACCGCGAAGGACGCAAGGCGGCCTATCTCATCTTCCGGCATGCGCGTTCTTAGGCCGGCAAACCCTTGTCGCGCAGGCGCCAGAACGTCAGCACCCGCAGCGCCGTCGCGGGCGACAAACGCTCATAGTTGATGCGGGCTTCTTCGATGTCCGGGCCGGCAGGCACGCGTCCCGGTCCCAGCCGCAGCACCACCAGGGCCCTCACCGTCGCCCATTCCAGCCCGATCGATTTTCCGAGCAGCAGAATGGGATCGTAGCGATCGCCGAGCATCAACTGGTGCACCACCGACAGCCGCATGCCTGTCAGCGCTGCGAGCGCCGCGATCGATTCCTCGTACTTGTGCGGCTTGGCGAAACCAAGCAAGGCTGCCTCGTTGAGTTCTCCCGCCTGATGCAGCGCCAGGATGGCGCGCTGGGCCGGCTCGAAATCGCGCACCTGTGGCTGCGTCTTCGGCGCGCCGGAAATCTCGATCATCGCCTGATTGATCGCCGCCTTCTGCTTCGGCTTCGCCGTATCGAACATCCGGCGGCGGACAAGATCGACGGACTTTGCCAGCAGCTGCTTCAACGACGCTGCGGGGAGATCCTCGCGCTGGCCGACGGTGAGCGCCAGCATGCCGTCGTCGATGGCGCGCTTGACCAGCCCCGAATAGCCGTACTCGGAAAATTCCGCACCGGTATTGGCCGCGACATGGCGCACCACATCGCGGTCGCCGCGGCGGACGATCACATCGGTCACGGACGGAGACAGTGCCGGGCGCCCTGAGATCGCCGCCAGGTGTTCCTGACCCTTGGCGCGCGCGATTTCGATGAGTGTCGGATCGTCGAGCAGCGGCGACCGGCTCAGGATCGGACCGGCAATCTTGATTTCGTTTTCGTGCGCCAGTTGCTTGACCAGCGTCGGCGGGGCGTTGTCCAGCTTGGACAGCCGCTCCGCCAGTTCCACGCGTGTCTCGATTTCGGTTGCCGGCACAAGCCCGACCAGAATGTCGTCGAACAGCGCGACATGCCGGGTCTCGAAGTGCGCGGCGCCCTGAAGAAAAAGGTCGGAAATCCGCTCGATCGCCGCCGCCCGCCTTTCAGCGGTGCCGTTTTTGACGATGTCATCAAGTTCGGGAATCAGGGAAAGGGCAGCTGCCATAAGCGTCTCTGGTCGCCGCTGGCACTGCGGTTTTACCGCAGGCCTCGAAGCGTTCGGGACTGTAGGTCACGCCAGATGAATGAACGGTTAGCCGGAAAGGTCACTTTGAGGACAGATGCCTGAAATGCGGCCGCGCTGGCGTCCGGATGCCGGGAGTTTGACCGCAAGACCTACGCCCGTTCGGCAAATCGGCACCCTGGCGGCCTTAAAACGGGTTCCGCAGGCGGTCCGCTCGCGCGGGAAGCCCTTGCCGCACAGGCCAAAAACGTCTATATCCGCAGCAACTGATAAATTCTCATACGCACACGTAGGAGAGTGGGCCCCCCGGGACCCGCTCTTTTTTATTACTTGATGGCCCGTGCCGCATGCAGCGGCGGACCGATAACCATAAGAGCACTTTTGACCCTGGACATGAGCGATCCTGCCGACGTTGCCATTGACGCCGAACTGCTTGCCGAACCGCGCCTCGTGGTCGAGCCGGGCGTCGGCGCGCGCGTGGCCGCGGTTGCCACGCCTGTATTGCAGGGCATGGGCTACCGGCTGGTGCGGATCAAGGTCACGGCCGAAGCAGGCTGCACTGTGCAGATCATGGCAGAGAAGCCCGACGGCACCATGCTGATCGAGGATTGCGAAGCAATCTCGAAAGCGCTGTCGCCGGTGATGGATATCGCCGATCCGATCCAGCGCGCCTACCGCCTTGAGATTTCGTCTCCCGGCATCGACCGGCCGCTGGTGCGGCGTTCCGACTTCGAGCGTTACATCGGCCATCTCGTCAAAATAGAGATGGCCAATCCGCATGATGGACGCAAACGTTTCCGTGGCTTGATCCAGGGCCTCGAAGGCAACGCCGTCCGCATCGTGCGCGAAGACGCCAAGCCGGATCACAAGGGCGCGCAGGAACAGGACGTGCTGCTTCCGATCGAGGATATTGCCGGAGCAAATCTCGTTCTGACAAACGCCCTGATCGCGGAATCGATGCGTCGCGGCCGCGACGTCGAGCGCGAGCAGCTCGAGCAATCCGGCGCACTGCCGCAGCCCCCGGAACATGCCCGCCGCGCGCGTGAAAAGCGCGACCTGACCAAAAGCAACAAGCCGAAGCCGAAAGCTTCGGCCAAAGCCCCTCCGAAGAATACGAAAGCTCACCGCCTCGCCGCCGAAGCGAAAAAGCGCGCAGGCAAACCGGACCACCACGAAGGAGACTGAGCCATGGCCGCTGTCAGCGCCAATAAACTCGAATTGCTGCAGATCGCCGACGCCGTCGCACGCGAAAAGTCGATCGACCGCTCGATCGTGATCGCCGCAATGGAGGACGCCATCGCCAAGGCGGCCCGCGCCCGCTACGGCTCCGAGACCGACGTGCATGCCGAGATCGACGCCAAGAAGGGCGAGTTGCGGCTGTCGCGCCACATGCTCGTTGTCGAGCAGGTCGAGAATTCCTCGAACCAGATTTCGCTGAAGGACGCGCAGCGCGCCAACCCCGGCGCCCAGATCGGCGACACCATCGCCGACACGCTGCCGCCGCTGGAATACGGCCGCATCGCCGCACAGAGCGCCAAGCAGGTGATCGTGCAGAAGGTGCGCGAGGCCGAGCGCGACCGGCAGTATCAGGAATTCAAGGACCGCATCGGCGAGATCGTCAACGGCGTGGTCAAACGCGTCGAATACGGCAGTGTCATCGTCGATCTCGGCCGCGGCGAAGCCATCGTGCGGCGCGACGAAATGCTGCCGCGCGAGGTGTTCCGCAACGGCGACCGCGTCCGCTCCTATATCTTCGATGTCCGCCGCGAAACCCGCGGGCCGCAGATTTTCCTGTCGCGCACCCATCCGCAGTTCATGGCGAAGCTGTTCGCGCAGGAAGTTCCCGAAATCTATGACGGCATCGTCGAGATCAAGGCGGTGGCCCGCGATCCGGGCTCGCGCGCGAAGATCGGCGTGATCTCTCGGGATTCCTCGGTCGATCCGGTCGGCGCCTGCGTCGGCATGCGCGGCTCGCGCGTGCAGGCCGTGGTGAACGAACTGCAGGGCGAAAAGATCGACATCATTCCGTGGTCGCCGGATATCGCCACCTTCGTGGTCAACGCGCTGGCGCCTGCCGAAGTCGCGAAAGTCGTGATCGATGAAGACCGCGAGCGCATTGAAGTCGTGGTGCCCGATACCCAGCTATCCCTTGCGATCGGCCGCCGCGGACAGAACGTGCGCCTCGCCTCGCAGCTCACCGGCTGGGACATCGACATTCTGACCGAGCAGGAAGAATCGGAGCGCCGTCAGGCCGACTTCGAGAATTCGACCCGCGTCTTCATGGAAGCCCTCAATGTCGACGAAGTCGTCGGCCAGTTGCTGGCGTCCGAAGGTTTCGGTTCGGTCGAGGATCTGGCGCTGGTGGACCCGCGGGAACTCACCAGCATCGAGGGCTTCGACGAGGAAACTGCCAACGAGCTGCAAAGCCGTGCCCGCGAATATCTTGAACAGCTCGAGGCAGAACTCGAAGCGAAGCGAAAGGAACTGGGCGTGGAAGACGCTTTGACGACTGTGCCGGGCGTAACCGCCAAGATGCTTGTGAAATTCGGCGAGAACGACATCAAGACCGTCGAGGATCTGGCCGGCTGCGCCACCGACGATCTGGTCGGCTGGGTGGAGCGCAAGGACGGCGAGACCACCAAGCACGCAGGCATTCTCGACGCCAACGAGATTTCGCGCGAAGACGCCGAAGCCCTGATCATGCAGGCGCGCGTCGTCGCCGGCTGGATCACCGAAGCCGATCTTGCCAAGCCGTCCGAGGAAGCCGCGGCTTCCGAAGAAAACCCGGCCTAAGCAGAACGAAGCCGATGAAGCGACGTACGGACAACATCATGTTCCGCAAGAGTTGAAGGAAATGACCCGCGCATGCTTGCCATCGCTGATCACGCAGATCTCGACAACGGACCCCGGACAAAATCCGGGACCGAGCGGATGTGCGCGGTCACGCGGCAAGTCGCGCCGATCGATGACCTGATCCGCTTCGTCCTCTCCCCGACCGGCGAAACCGTTCCCGACCTGAAGCGCAAGCTGCCGGGACGCGGGCTATGGGTTTCGCTGTCGCATGCCGCCGTGACGGAAGCCGCGAAGCGCAACGTGTTTGCACGCAGCTTCAAGCGCGACGTCCGGGTGTCGAAGACCCTGGCCGACGACGTCGACCGCATGATGGTCCGGGGGGCCTCCGAAGCCCTCGCCATGGCCGCGAAGGCCGGCCAGGTGGTGTCGGGTTTTTCCAAGGTTGAAGGCGCCATCGAGGGGCGGCAGGCGGTCGCCCTGATCCACGCCACGGACGGCGCTCCGGACGGAATCCGCAAGCTGAATGCCAGACTTGCCGCCGTAATGCGGGAAAACGGTGCGAAATCAGCGGATTTCCCCGTGATCGGCGTCCTGACCACCGATGAATTGGATTTGGCACTCGGGCGGGCAAATGTGGTACATGCTGCCCTGCTCGCGGGCCCGGCAAGCAAGACCTTCCTCGCACGTTGCCAGACGCTCTCCCGGTTTCGGGGGACGGGTGGCGGTCACGATGGCGGGATTGATCAGAATAACTAGGGCATGGCCGTCTGATACGGCATGCGAGCAACGAACGAGATTGGGACTGTTGAATGGCTGATACGAAAAATCCTGGCGATAAGACGCTGAGCGTCGGTTCTAAAACTCTGTCGCTGAAACCGCGCACAGAGACCGGCGTCGTGCGCCAGAGTTTCAGTCACGGCCGCACCAAGCAGGTGGTGGTCGAGAAGAAAACCAAGCGCCGCCTCGCCGGCGATCCCGCGCCGGCGCCTGAAGCTGCGCCCGCCGCGCCTGCTCCGGCACCTGTTGCTGCACCTGCGCCGCGCACGCAGGCACCCGCGCCGCGTCCGGCTTCACGCCCCTCCGGCGTCGTGCTGCGCACCCTGACCGAAGACGAGCAGAGCGCACGCGCAACCGCGCTGGCCGATGCGCGTGTTCGCGAAGAAGAAGAGCGCCGCGCGGCGGAAGCCGAGGCTGCACGCCGCAACACCAAGGAATTCAAGGAACAGCAGGAGCGTGAAGCCGCCGAAGCCCGCAAGAAGGCTGAGGAAGAACGCCATCGCGCCGAGGAAGAAGCCAAGGCCCGCGCCGAGCGTGAAGCCAACAAGCGCACCGAAGCTGCCGCAAAGGCCGCCGCTGCCGCAGCGAAGGCCCCGGCCGCTCCGACCCGTCCGGCGCCCGTGGCCGCCGACGGCTCAGACGATGATGAAGCACCGCGCATGGTGCGCCGTCCCGGCGGCGGACCGGCGCGTCCGGTCGTCGCGGCGAAGCCTGCCGCGAAGCCCGGTCCTGCGAAGCAGCGCGGCCGTCTGACCATTGCGACCGCGCTCAATGCCGACGACGTGCGCGAGCGTTCGATCGCCTCGTTCCGCCGCCGCACCCAGCGCCTCAAGGGCCACGCGTCCAACGAGCCGAAGGAAAAGCTGATCCGCGAAGTCACGATTCCCGAAGCCATCACGATTCAGGAACTCGCCAACCGCATGGCCGAGCGTGCCGTCGATATCATCCGCCTGCTGATGAAGCAGGGCGCGATGCACAAGATCACCGACGTGATCGACGCCGACACCGCGCAGCTGATCGCCGAGGAAATGGGCCACACCGTCAAGCGCGTCGCCGCGTCGGACGTGGAAGAAGGCCTTTTCGACGTCGCAGAAGATCATGCCTCGGACACCACACCGCGTCCGCCGGTCGTGACCGTCATGGGCCACGTCGACCACGGCAAGACCTCGCTGCTCGACGCGCTGCGCCACGCCAATGTGGTCAGCGGCGAAGCCGGCGGCATCACCCAGCACATCGGCGCCTATCAGGTGACTTCGCCGGAAAGCGGCAAGAAGATCACCTTCATCGACACCCCCGGCCACGCCGCGTTCACCGCGATGCGCGCGCGCGGCGCCAAGGTCACCGACATCGTGATCCTTGTCGTGGCCGCCGACGACGGCGTCATGCCGCAGACGATCGAGGCGATCAATCACGCCAAGGCGGCGAAGGTTCCGATGATCGTTGCGATCAACAAGATCGACAAGCCGGACGCCAAAGCAGAGCGCGTGCGCACCGAACTGCTACAGTATGAAGTGCAGGTCGAATCCTTCGGCGGCGACGTCGTCGACGTCGAAGTGTCCGCCAAGAACAAGACCAATCTCGACAAACTGCTCGAAATGATCGCGCTGCAGGCCGAACTGCTCGACCTGAAGACCAACCCGGATCGTCCGGCTGAAGGCACCGTGATCGAAGCCAAGCTCGATCGCGGCCGCGGTCCGGTGGCGACCGTGCTGGTTCAGCGCGGCACCCTGCGGGTCGGCGACATTATCGTGGCCGGTGCTGAAATGGGCCGCGTCCGCGCGCTGATCAACGATCAGGGCGAGACCGTACAGGAAGCAGGTCCGTCGGTTCCGGTTGAGGTTCTCGGCTTCAATGGTCCGCCGGAAGCCGGCGACCGCCTTGCTGTCGTCGAGAACGAAGCCCGCGCCCGTCAGGTCACCGATTACCGCGCGCATCAGAAGCGCGAGAAATCCGCGGCCAGCAGCGCCGGCATGCGCGGTTCGCTCGAGCAGATGATGTCGCAGCTCAAGACCACGGGCCGCAAGGACTTCCCGCTGGTCATCAAGGCTGACGTGCAGGGCTCGCTGGAAGCCATTCTCGGCTCTCTTGAGAAGCTCGGCACCGACGAAGTTGCTGCGCGCATCCTCCACGCGGGTGTCGGCGGCATCTCGGAATCCGACGTGACGCTGGCGGAAGGTTTCAACGCTGCGATCATCGGCTTCAGCGTCCGCGCCAACAAGGAAGCGGCCGCTCTCGCCAAGCGCAACGGCATCGAAATCCGCTACTACAACATCATCTACGATCTCGTGGATGACGTGAAAAAGGCGATGTCCGGCCTGCTGGCGCCGACCTTGCGCGAAACCATGCTCGGCAATGCGCAGATCCTCGAGGTGTTCAACATCTCGAAGGTCGGCAAGATCGCCGGTTGCCGCGTCACCGACGGCAGCGTGGAACGCGGCGCCAATGTGCGCCTGATCCGCGACAACGTCGTCGTGCACGAGGGCAAGTTGTCGACACTGAAGCGCTTCAAGGACGAAGTGAAGGAAGTCCAGTCCGGCCAGGAATGCGGCATGGCCTTCGAGAACTACCAGGATATGCGTGTCGGCGACGTTATCGAGTGCTATCGCATAGAGACCATTCAGCGCTCCCTGTAAGTCCAAGTCTTCAGGGCGCGTTGAATTAAGACGGGACGTCATGCCCGCGAGCCTGTCCCCGGCGTGACCGGGGATCTCGCGGGCATCCACGTCTTCATTAAGTTCACAGCAAGGATGTCCATGGCGGGCCAAGCCCGGCCATGTCGTCTGAATTTTTCAGGACTGTTTCATGCCCCGCCAACAACGCGGCAAGTCACAAGGCTCATCGTCCGGCGCATCGCAGCGGCAGTTGCGGGTCGGCGAGCTTGTGCGCCACGCCATCTCCGATCTCCTTTCACAGGGCAGCGTGCACGATCCCGCGCTCGAGGGTCACATCATCACTGTGCCCGAGGTGCGGATGTCGCCGGACCTCAAGCTCGCGACCATCTATGTAATGCCGCTCGGCGGCCGCGGCATCGAGGACGTGATCGCAGCGCTCGATCGCAACAAGAAGTTTCTCCGCGGCGAGGTCGCGCATCGCGTTAACTTAAAATTTGCGCCTGATCTTCGCTTCCGCGTTGACGAACGATTCGACGAAGCAGAACGGATCGAGAAATTACTGAGAACACCCGCGGTTCAAAAAGACCTCAAGACAGATTCGGACCAAGACTGATGAATGTGATGACCCCAGACCGCGTGATCGAACAGCAAACAGCCGATTCGAACGCGCCTGCCGAAAATAAATTTTCTGATGCCCGCACGCGGCATAACGATCCGCGCCAGCAAGGCGGAAAGCAACGTCAGCAGGGCGGTCAGCAGAAGCGTGATCGCCGCGACGTTCATGGATGGGTGATTCTCGACAAGCCGATCGGCATGACATCGACCCACGCCGTCGCCGTGCTCAAGCGCCTGTTCAATGCCAAGCGCGCGGGCCACGCCGGCACCCTCGATCCGCTCGCCTCCGGCGGACTGCCGATTGCGCTCGGCGAAGCCACCAAGACCGTTCCGTTCGTGATGGACGGCCGCAAGCGCTACCGCTTCACGGTGCAGTGGGGCGAGGAGCGGGACACCGACGACACCGAGGGCCGTGTGACGGAGACCAGCCCGGCCCGGCCTTCCGTCGAGGCGATCCGGGCCTTGCTACCGCAGTTCACCGGCACCATCGAACAGATCCCGCCGCAGTATTCGGCGATCAAGATCCAGGGCGAGCGGGCCTATGACATGGCCCGCGATGGCGAGGTGGTTCCCCTGCAGCCCCGGCCGGTCGAAATTCACGAATTAATCCTTGTCGAACAACTAGATGGCGACCGCTCGGTGTTCGAGGCCGAATGCGGCAAAGGGACCTATGTCCGGGCGCTGGCCCGCGATATGGGCCGGATTCTGGGGTGTTTTGGCCATATTTGCGCGCTCCGGCGCACGATTTGCGGGCCTTTTACCGAAGAAGACATGATTCCGCTGGCAGATCTGGAGGCTTTGTGCGATAGAGCCGCGTCTGGCGAGGGCAGCCTCGCCGACGCGCTTTTGCCCGTTGAGACCGCGCTGGACGACATCCCGGCACTGGCCGTCACACGGGCGGATGCCGCAAGGCTCCACCGGGGCCAGGCGGTTTTGTTGCGCGGACGGGATGCGCCAATTTCAAACGGCACAGTCTATGCCACCGTCGGAGGAAGGCTTCTGGCCCTCGCCGAGATTGGCAATGGCGAACTCATCCCCAAGCGTGTGTTCAACCTGACCGGGCTGACAGCTCATCCCGGCCGCAAAGAAGGTGTTTGACGATGTCGATTGCCGCAGAACGCAAAGCGGAAGTCATCAAGACGAATGCAACCAAGGCCGGTGATACCGGTTCGCCTGAGGTCCAGGTCGCGATCCTGTCGGAACGCATCGCCAACCTCACCGAGCATTTCAAGACCCACGGCAAGGACAACCATTCCCGCCGCGGCCTTTTGAAGCTCGTCTCCACGCGCCGTTCCCTTCTGGACTACGTCAAGAAGAAGGACGAGGCGCGTTACAAGGCGCTGCTCGAGAAGCACAACATTCGCCGCTAAGAAATACACGCGCGCAGGTTTGCGCGCGTTTTTGTGTGGCGTGGGAATACGCCACGCATTTCCAACGCGTGGACCTCTGAAATGTCCACGCGGCGTGTCCAGCAGCAATCCGGCGGCTGGGCGATAACGGGTGACATGCCCGTACCATCGAAAGGATGGACGCCATTCGAAATTCAAGGACCATGGCAGGATCGCCGGACGCTGACGCGCATTCGCGCAATCAGCGTCCCGCAATCTTGCGCATGGTTTTTGTGTTTCAGGCGTCCGTTCTTTCGTGAACCCATGAAAGACGAAGACAATGTTTAATGCTCATTCAGTCGAGATCGACTGGGGTGGACGTCCACTCAAACTCGAAACCGGCAAGATCGCGCGTCAGGCCGACGGCGCCGTTGTCGCCACCTATGGCGAGACCATCGTGCTTGCCACCGTCGTCGCCGCCAAGGCGCCGCGTGAAGGTGTCGACTTCCTGCCGCTCACTGTGGACTATCAGGAAAAGACCTACGCGGCCGGCCGCATTCCCGGCGGCTACTTCAAGCGCGAAGGCCGGCCCACCGAAAAGGAAACACTGGTTTCCCGCCTGATCGACCGTCCGATCCGTCCGCTGTTCGTTGACGGCTGGCGCAACGAAACCCAGGTCATCGTGACGGTTCTGTCGCACGACATGGAAAACGATCCGGACATTCTCGCGCTGGTGGCTTCCTCCGCTGCGCTGACCCTCTCCGGCGCACCGTTCCAGGGCCCGATCGGCGCAGCCCGCGTCGGCTTCATCAACGACGAATACGTTCTCAACCCGACCCTCGACGAAATGACCGACACCAATCTCGATCTGGTCGTCGCCGGCACTGCCGACGCCGTTCTGATGGTGGAATCGGAAGCCAAGGAACTGAACGAAGAGGTCATGCTCGGCGCCGTGATGTTCGGTCATCGGCATTTCCAGCCGGTGATCAAGGCGATTATCGAACTGGCAGAGAAAGCCGCGAAGGAGCCGCGCGAGGTTTCCTCCGTGGACAACAGCGCTATCGAGAAGGACATGCGCAGCGTCGGCGAGGCCGAACTGCGCAAGGCCTACGCCATCCCGGTCAAGCAGGATCGTTACGCGGCCGTTGGCGAAGTGAAGAAGAAGGTCATGGACCACTTCTTCCCGGAAGGTCAGGAGCCGAAGTACGACAAGCTGCGCGTCGCCGGCGTGTTCAAGGAGCTGGAAGCGGACGTCGTTCGCAACAACATCCTCGACACCGGCAAGCGCATCGACGGCCGCGACGTGAAGACGGTTCGTCCGATCGTCGCCGAAGTCGGCGTGCTGCCCCGCGCTCACGGCTCGGCGCTGTTCACCCGCGGTGAGACCCAGGCGATGGTTGTCACCACGCTCGGCACCGGCGAAGACGAGCAGTACATCGACTCGCTGTCGGGAACGTACAAGGAGCGCTTCCTGCTCCATTACAACTTCCCTCCCTACTCGGTTGGCGAGACCGGCCGCCTCGGCGGCACCAAGCGCCGCGAAATCGGCCACGGCAAGCTCGCCTGGCGCGCGATCCATCCGGTGCTCCCGGCTCACCATGAATTCCCGTACACGCTGCGCGTCGTCTCGGAGATCACCGAGTCGAACGGCTCATCCTCGATGGCCTCGGTCTGCGGCGCTTCGCTGGCGCTGATGGACGCAGGCGTTCCCCTGAAGCGGCCGACCGCGGGTATCGCGATGGGCCTCATTCTCGAGGGCGACCGTTTTGCCGTGCTGTCCGACATTCTCGGCGACGAGGATCATCTCGGCGACATGGACTTCAAGGTGGCCGGCACTGAAAACGGCATCACCTCGCTGCAGATGGACATCAAGATCGCCGGCATCACCGAAGCGATCATGAAGCAGGCCCTCGCGCAGGCGAAGGACGGCCGTATCCACATCCTCGGCGAAATGGCCAAGGCGCTCACCAACGCCCGCGCCGAGCTCGGCGAACATGCGCCGCGCATCGAGGTGCTGCAGATCCCGACCGACAAGATCCGCGAAGTGATCGGCACCGGCGGCAAGGTGATCCGCGAGATCGTCGAAAAGACCGGCGCCAAGGTCAACATCGAGGACGACGGCACCGTGAAGGTCGCATCCGCCAACGGCGAATCGATCCGCGCGGCGATCAAGTGGATCAAGTCGATCGCGTCCGATCCGGAAGTCGGCCAGATCTACGACGGCACCGTGGTCAAGGTGATGGAGTTCGGCGCGTTCGTGAACTTCTTCGGGCCGAAGGACGGTCTGGTTCACATCAGCCAGCTCGCCGCCAACCGCGTGCAGAAGACCTCCGACGTCGTCAAGGAAGGCGACAAGGTCAAGGTCAAGCTGCTCGGGCTGGACGATCGCGGCAAGGTGCGCCTGTCGATGAAGGTGGTCGATCAGGAAACCGGCGAGGACCTCGAGGCCAAGCAGAAGGCCGAGGGCGTTTCCGCCGCCGAGTAATTGTCTCACAAACCCGTGTGACGACCCGAAGGGGCGGCATTTTGCCGCCCCTTTTTGTTTGCCTCATGCGAAACTCGTTTTGTGCCCGCAGCGTAGCCCTGTCATGGCTCGGCTGCATTCGTACCGGATCGCATCACGCTGCCACATCAGGGAGACCACCATGACATCGATATCCCGACGCCATCTCGTCACCGCTGCCGCCGGGGTCGCGGTCTCAGCCGCCGCCCCGCGCTTCGTGTTCGCACAGGCTGCGCCGGCTCCCGCTGCTCCAGCCGCCGCGCCCGCCACCGGCCCCTTCACGCTGCCGCCACTGACTTACGCTGCCAACGCGCTTGAGCCGCATATCGATGCCAAGACGATGGAAATCCACCACGACAGGCACCACGCAGCCTACGTCGCCAACATGAACAACGTCGCCAAGACCAATCCGCAACTCGGGACGATGCCGATCGAGAACATCCTCGGCAACCTCAACGCGCTGGATGACTCGATCAAGTTCACCGTGCGCAACAACCTCGGCGGCCACGCCAACCACACCATGTTCTGGAGCATCATGGGCCCGAACGGCGGCAAGCCGGAGGGCGAGGTGCTCGCCGCGATCGACAAGGACCTCGGCGGTCTCGAAAAATTCCAGACCGATTTCAATGCGGCCGGTGGACGCCAGTTCGGCTCGGGCTGGGTGTTCGTCACCGTTACCAAGGACGGCAAGCTCGCCATCGAGACGCGTCCCAATCAGGACTCGCCCATCATGGACGGCAAGCGCGTGCTGATGGGCAACGACGTCTGGGAGCACGCCTATTATCTGAACTACCAGAACCGCCGCCCCGATTATCTCAAGGCGTGGTGGAACACGGTGAACTGGGCGAAGGTTTCCGAGCGCTATGCGGCGGCGAAGGCCGGAACGCTGACCATCTGACGTCTGTATCGGGAAAAGACAAAAGGGCGGCTTTTTAGCCGCCCTTTTTCGATTCATGCGCCCATCATGGAAAGACCGTAGGTTGCGGCATCTCGTATCCCGCAGGCTTTATCGATCAGAATTACTTATCTGAGGGGAAAGAAAAACCGACTGGACCTGATGCTGGAATTCTTCCAATGTCCTGCCGGAACGGTTTTGATTGTACCGTCGCCCATGGCGAAACGCCCCAGCAACAGCGAGCGCATTTCAGAGACCTGAGAGCAATCGGGTCCTGGGCGGCACATCGGATCAAACCGGCGAACGAAAAATCAAAGAATGATCGGAGAAGAACATGGACGCAAAGACTGACGACAAAGGCCTGGGCAAGTGCCCGGTCAACCATGGCGCAGGCGGTGGCACCCAGAGCAGTGCCTGGTGGCCCAATCAGTTGCGCGTCGATCTCCTGAACCAGCATTCGTCAAAGTCCGATCCGCTGGGACAGGCCTTCAGCTATCGCGAAGAGTTCGGCAAGCTTGACTACGAGGCGCTCAAGAACGACCTGCGCAAGCTGATGACCGACTCGCAGAGCTGGTGGCCCGCCGACTTCGGCCACTATGGCCCGCAGTTCGTCCGCATGTCGTGGCACGCAGCCGGCACCTACCGGCTGGCCGATGGCCGTGGCGGCGGTGGCCGTGGCCAGCAGCGCTTCGCTCCGCTCAACTCGTGGCCCGATAACGTCAACATCGACAAGTCGCGCCGCCTGCTGTGGCCGATCAAGCAGAAGTACGGCCAGAAGATTTCATGGGCGGATCTGCTGATCCTCACCGGCAACGTCGCACTTGAGACCATGGGTTTCCGCACCTTCGGTTTTGCCGCAGGTCGCGAGGACGTCTGGGAGCCGGATCTCGACGTGAACTGGGGCGCTGAAACCGAGTGGCTGAAGCACCGGACTCTCGACAAGTTTCCGGCGCCGCTCGGCGCCACTGAAATGGGCCTGATCTACGTCAATCCGGAAGGTCCGGGCGCCAACGGCGATCCGCTGTCGGCCGCTGCGTTCATCCGCGAGACCTTTGCCCGCATGGCCATGAACGACGAGGAAACCGTTGCGCTGATCGCCGGCGGCCACACCTTCGGCAAGACTCACGGCGCTGCCCCCGAATCCCACAAGGGACCGAATCCGGAAGCCGCGGGCCTCGAAGAGCAGGGCCTCGGCTGGACCAGCAACTTCGGCACCGGCTTCGGCGCGGACGCTGTCGGCAGCGGCATCGAAGTCACCTGGACCCAGACGCCGGCCCAGTGGAGCAACTTCTTCTTCGAAAACCTGTTCAAGTACGAATGGGTGCAGACCCGCAGCCCCGGCGGCGCAATCCAGTGGGAAGCCAAGGACGCCGAAGCCGTCATCCCGGACGCGCACGATCCGTCGAAGAAGCGCAAGCCGACCATGCTGACCACCGACCTGTCGCTGCGCGTCGATCCGATCTACGAAAAGATCTCGCGCCGCTTCCTCGAAAACCCGCAGGCCTTCGCGGAAGCCTTCGCGCGCGCATGGTTCAAGCTGACTCATCGGGACCTTGGCCCGCGCTCGCGCTATCTCGGCCCCGAAGTGCCGAAGGAAGTGCTGGTCTGGCAGGACCCGGTGCCGGCCGTGAACCACCCGTTGATCGACGACGCCGATGTCGCGGCGCTGAAGAGCAAGATCGCAGCTTCTGGCCTCTCGGTGTCCGAACTGGTCGGCACGGCGTGGGCTTCGGCCTCGACCTTCCGCGGCGGAGACAAGCGTGGCGGCGCCAACGGCGCGCGCGTTCGCCTCAGCCCGCAGAAGGACTGGGAGGTCAATGACCCGGTGCAGCTTGCCAAGGTCATCGCCGCTCTCGAAGCGGTCCAGAAGGAGTTCAATGTCGCGAACTACGGCGGCAAGCAGGTCTCGCTTGCGGACCTGATCGTGCTCGCCGGCAATGTCGGTGTCGAACAGGCGGCGAAGGCGGCCGGCCACAGCGTGGCGGTGCCGTTCACGCCCGGCCGCACCGACGCCACGCAGGACCAGACGGATGTTCATGCCTTCTCCGTCATGGAGCCTCTCGCGGACGGCTTCCGCAACTACCACAAGGCGGGAGCCGCTCTCGGTGAAGTCGCCCTGATCGACAAGGCGCAGTTGCTGACACTGACCGCGCCGGAAATGACCGTGCTGATTGGCGGCCTGCGCGCCATCAACATCAACACGGGCGGCGTCAAGCACGGCGTCCTCACCGACAAGCCGGGTGCCCTGACCAACGACTTCTTCGCCAACCTGCTCGACATGAGCACCCAGTGGAAGTCGATCTCCGACGATCAGAGCCTGTTCGAAGGACGCGACCGCAAGACCGGCGACGTCAAGTGGACCGGCACCCGCGTCGATCTCGTGTTCGGCTCGAACTCTGTGTTGCGTGCGCTGGCCGAGGTCTACGCCAGCACGGATGCGAAGGAGAAGTTCGTCAAGGACTTCGTGAAGGCGTGGACCAAGGTGATGAACGCCGACCGCTTCGATCTTGCATCGAAGCCCGCTCTGCAGGCTGCGGAATAAGCAAAGGCCGCATTGCGAAAACAAAAACCCCGCGACAATGTCGCGGGGTTTTCCTTTGATCTCGCGCGCTTGCGCCATGCCTCGAATCCCCGCACAAAGGGGAAAAATATTCCTCCGGGAGGCATGACCATGATGAAACTCTACTGGTCACCGCGCACGCGGTCGTTCACCACGCTGTGGCTGATGGAGGAGACCGGCGTTCCGTATGAGCGTGTTCTGATCGACATTCACAAGGGCTCGCAGCGCACGCTCGAGTTTCTTGCCGTCAATCCGATGGGCAAGGTTCCGGCTCTTGCGGATGGCGATGCGACGCTGGCGGAAGCCGCTGCGATCTGCGCGTATGTCGCCGAACGTTATCCGCAGGCGAAGCTCGCGCCGGACCTCGGTGACTCGCATCGCGCGAAATATCTGTATTGGCTGTTTTTCGCGCCGGGCTGCATCGAACCCGCCATCGCCCAGATCGCCACCAAGATGGAATTGAATCCGGTCGCCGCCGGATGGGGCGATGCGCAGCGCGTATTCGACGTGCTGGAAGCTGCGCTGGAAGAAGGTCCGTGGATTCTCGGCGAGAATTTCTCCGCCGCCGATATCGCCATCGGCTCGGGCCTGAACTTCGCCGTGCGTTCGTTCAAGATGGTGCCGGCGCGTCCGGCGTTTGATCGCTATCTCGATCGCTGCGCCGAACGTCCCGCGTTCCAGCGTGCGCAGGAACTTGCCGCGGGGTGAGGTCCAGAAGACTTCAGACCGACTAGCCGGGCACGACGCGCGGATCGACGTCCTTGGCATAGTCAACGCCGTCGAGGCCAAACCCGAACAGGCGCAGGAACTGACTCTTGTATTCCGGCAGGTCCGCCAGTTCGCCGAGGGTTTCGGTGGTCAGCAGCGGCCAGCGGCGCAGCACCTCTTTCTGAACATTGTCCGAGAGCTCCCAGTCGTCGAGCCGAAGACGCAGCGCGTCATCGACCTTGGCATCGGGGCCGAGGCTGGTCCGGAACAGGCGATCGATCTGTTCGATACATCCTTCATGAAGTCCGAGCTGCTTCATGACCTTGAACAGCACCGTCCCATAAAGCGGCACCACCGGAATGGCTGAACTTGCCTGTGTGACCACGGCCTTCAGCGCCACCACGCGCGCTGCGTCGCGCCCGAGGCGGCTGCGGATGTCGTCCGCCTTGCGGTCGAGATCGACCTTGGCGCGGCCGAGCGTGCCCTTCCAGTAGATCGGCCAGGTCAGTTCGCTGCCGATATAGGTGTAATTGAGCGTGCGGAAGCCGGGCGCCAGAACGCCTGCATCCGCGAGCCGGTCAATCCAGCGCTTCCAGTCATCGCCGCCCATCACCGCGACCGTCGCCGTCGCCTCATCTTCCGTGGCAGGCGCAATGACGGTCTCGTAAACCTCGCCGCTTTCCGTGTTGAGGGTCTTGATCTCGACAGGGGCGCCGAGCGGCTTGATCGCCGAACGATACGTGATGCCCGTGTCGGGGTCCGTCCGCACCGGGGCGGCCATGCTGTAGACCAGAAGGTCGAGCTGTCCGAATTTTTCGCGCACACGCTCGATAAAGGCATCCTTCAATTCGTTGGAGAAGGCATCGCCTTCCAGCGTGACAGGATCTCGGCCAATTTTTTTAGCTTCGATTTCAAACGCACGATTGTTGTACCACCCGGCGCTGCCCGTCCTGGTCGCCGTAGGCTCCCGCTCCAGCGACACGCCGATGGTGTCCGCGCCGCCGGCGAAGGTCGCGACGATGCGGCTCGCAAGGCCGTAACCCGTCGAGCAGCCCAGCACGGCAACGCGCTTGGGACTTTGAGCAAGCGCGCCCTGCTTGAGAACGTAGTCGATTTGCTCGCGAACGTTTCTGGCGCAACCTTCGGGATGTGCCGTCGTGCAGATGAAGCCTCGCACGCGCGGTTCGATAATCATGCCCACCCCATTTCAAATCGTTGCAATTGTTCTGCCAGCCTCTCCATCACGCGCGGGAGAGGCAAAATGATATTACGCATCCAGCCGCTTGAACACGAGCGTCGCATTGGTGCCGCCAAAGCCGAACGAGTTCGACAGCACCGCGCCGATCTTGGCGTTGTCGATGCGCTTGCGCACGATCGGCATGTCGGCGAACGCCGGATCGAGTTCGGTGATGTTGGCGCTCTCACAGATGAAACCGTTGTTCATCATCAGGAGCGAATAGATCGCCTCCTGCACGCCGGTCGCGCCCAGCGAATGGCCGGTCAGCGATTTGGTCGCCGCGATCGGCGGGCACTTGTCGCCGGTGCCGAACACCGCGCGGATGGCGCCGATTTCCGGCGGGTCGCCGGCCGGCGTCGAAGTCGCATGCGGATTGATGTAATCGATCGGGACGTTCACGGTCGACATCGCCATTTTCATGCAGCGCTCGGCGCCCTCGCCCGATGGCGCAACCATGTCGTAGCCGTCCGAGGTCGCGCCGTAGCCGACGATCTCGCCGTAAATCCGCGCGCCGCGCGCCTTGGCGTGTTCAAGCTCCTCAAGCACGAGGACGCCAGCGCCGCCCGCGATGACGAAGCCATCGCGGCTGACGTCATAGGCGCGCGACGCGGTCGCCGGCGTGTCGTTGTATTTCGACGACATCGCGCCCATCGCATCGAACAGCACGGACATGGTCCAGTCGAGATCCTCGCAGCCGCCGGCGAAGATGATGTCCTGCTTGCCGACCTGGATCGTCTCATAGGCATTGCCGATGCAATGGTTGGACGTGGCGCAGGCCGACGAGATCGAATAGTTGACGCCCTTGATCTTGAACCAGGTGGCCAATGTCGCGGACGCGGTCGACGACATCGCTTTCGGCACCGCGAACGGACCGACACGCTTCGGTCCCTTGGTGCGGGTGATGTCGGCGGCATCGACGATGGCGCGCGCGGACGGACCGCCCGAGCCCATGATGATGCCGGTGCGCGGATTGACGATGTCGGTTTCTTCCAGGCCTGAGTCGCGGATCGCCTGCTCCATGGCGACGTGATTCCACGCAGCGCCCTCGCCGAGAAAACGCATCGCACGGCGATCGACAACATCCGCTGGATTCAGCGTCGGCTTGCCGAACACCTGCGACCGGAAGCCGAGCTTGGCATAGTCTTCCGAATGGGTGATGCCTGGCTTGGCTTCGTAGAGGCTCGCAAGCACTTCCTGAGTGTTGTTTCCGATGGAAGAGACAATGCCCATCCCCGTGACCACAACTCGCCTCATAATTCCTCGCCTTTAGTTGCTGCGCCTTGAAACTTGCGCCTTCTATTGCCCGCGCCGGTTCTGTAACCGGCAATTCCGAAGCTCAATTTGCGTGAGCCTATCGATCCTGCATTATGTTCCCGGCTGCAATGCGGCATCACGCGGCAGCAGGCCAACTTTCAAATCCTTGGCGCGATAGATGATCTCGCCATCGGCCGACAGCGTGCCGTCGGCAATGCCCAGCCAGAGCTTGGAGCGCATCACGCGTTTCACATCGATAGTGTACACGACCTTGGTGACGCCCGGCAGAACCTGACCGGTGAACTTGAGTTCGCTCAGTCCCAGCGCGCGGCCTCGCCCCGGCCCGCCGGACCAGCCGAGAAAAAAGCCGACCATTTGCCACAGCGCATCGAGCCCGAGGCAGCCCGGCATCACCGGGTCTCCCTTGAAATGGCATCCGAAGAACCACAGGTCTGATTTCACATCGAGTTCGGCGCGAACGAGACCTTTGCCGTACTCACCGCCGGTATCGGTGATCTCCGTGATCCGGTCGAACATCAGCATCGGCGGCAGCGGGAGTTGGGCATTGCCCGCTCCGAACAGCTCGCCCCGGCCACAGGCCAGGAGCTCTTCATAGGCGTAGCTGTTCCGGCGGTCTTTCATCTGGATCCCTTATTTTGACATGCCGGTTCTGCGGCAACTCCGCGGGACCTCTAACATAGGCCCACCGAGGGTCAAAGTGGCTGGAACAGCCCGATTCGAGGCCGTTTTTAACCTAAAACGCCCCCCGCCAGTTGCGAAAAACTTGCATGTAACTGCATCCTTTCCTATAACTGGGGGCAACAAGCCTTTTCAGCGGGCGGTCACCGGCTGCTCCAATGCGTACGAGTGTTCTGATGGATGACGTTGTAACCAACGAGACCAAGCACGACGAGCGCGCCCACCATGGGCATGCGCCGGCGCTCACCGGATGTCCGTGGCATGACGTCAACGAAATGTTGCAATCGGTCGGGCTGCGTCCGACCCGTCAGCGCATGGCGCTGGGCTGGCTGCTGTTCGGCAAGGGCGGGCGCCACCTGACCGCCGAAATGCTCTACGAGGAAGCGACCCACGCCAAGGTGCCGGTGTCGCTGGCCACCGTCTACAACACGCTCAACCAGCTCACCGAAGCCGGTCTGCTGCGTCAGGTCAGTGTCGACGGCACCAAGACCTATTTCGACACCAACACCAGCGCGCATCATCACTTCTACATGGAAGGCAACCACGAGCTGGTCGATATTCCCGACCCGAACCTCGTGCTGCAGAAGATGCCGGACGTGCCGGAAGGCTACGAGATCAGCCGTATCGACATGGTCGTGCGCCTGCGCAAGAAGCGCTAAGCCGCTCTTCATTGTCTTGAATACAAAATCGCCGGGCCCTGCCCGGCGATCTGCTTTTGGACGTCAGTTCACCTTCTCGTCGGCATAGACGCCCCACAGCCGCTGCTGTTCGATCCAGCCGTCGAAACCGCTGCCGGCAACGCGGCACCAGCCGTTGTTGCAGCGCTTGACGGTCACG
The DNA here is from genome assembly GCF_000497575.1 of Afipia sp. OHSU_II-C1. Classification (GTDB taxonomy): domain Bacteria; phylum Pseudomonadota; class Alphaproteobacteria; order Rhizobiales; family Xanthobacteraceae; genus Afipia. Next base: position 349,409 of record NZ_APJI01000010.1, on the reverse strand, counting down.
ACCACGCCGGCCTGAAGCTTCGCCGCGACGGCGCTGCTGGCATCGGCGCTGTCATAGATCGGCGCCAGATCGTCCTTCTTCTTCATGGTGACGACCGCGGTGCGCTTGCCCGACAGCAGCGAATGATAGACCCAGCCTTCCGCGCCTTCCGAATCGCGCACGCGCCGCCAGTTCTCGAACTCGGCGGTGATCTCCACCGGCAGGCCGGAGCGCGTGTAGATCCAGGTCACATCCTGGTCCTTGGTCGGTCCGGCACGGACATTGACGTGGTCTGATTTGAGGCTGACATAGCGCGGCACCGGCAGACCGCTGGCGGTCGCCACGGCATCCTTGTCCTTCGCCGCGAAACCGGTCGCGGACGACGCGAGCCAGAGCGCACAAATCCCCGCAAGCAACGCAAAATTCCGAGCAAATCCCATAGCAACGTTCCTTCGTGCGGCCCCCAATGCCGCGTCCCCGCCGTCCGTCGCGCCAGCGGCATCCCCGAGCACCGCGACCGCACTTTCAGGAACCTCTGAAGGGTCTGCGGGGAGCCTTGAAGACCCGCCACGCGCCCCCTGGGGTTCTTGTCTTGGCGCGGTCTTCTGCTAGAGAGGGACCACGGGCCAAGCGCCTGAAAAGCTGCGAAAAGCTTACCGGACCGACAACGAATTTCTACCTTCGAACAGGCCGGTTAATGTGAACTGAACGGCCGGACCAAACTGTCCGGAAACGGTGACTCCGCTCAATATCGAAGGGCCTCTGGAAGAATGGTTGCGGGTAAGAAAAAGCCTCTGGTGGTGGTCACGCGCAAGCTGCCTGACAGCACCGAAACGCGCATGCGCGAGCTTTTCGACACCCGTCTCAATCTCGACGATACCCCGATGACGACGGAGCAGCTCGCCGAAGCCATCCGCACCGCCGATATCCTGGTGCCGACGGTGTCCGACGAGATCACCGCCGAGCTTCTCAGCCAGCCGGACATTCGCCTCAAGCTGATTGCGAACTTCGGCAACGGCGTCGACAACATCGATGTGGCTGCGGCGATTGCGCGCGGCATCATGGTGACCAACACGCCGAAGGTTCTGACCGAAGACACCGCCGACATGACCATGGCGCTGCTGCTCGCCGTGCCGCGCCGTCTGATCGAGGGCGCATCGGTCCTGACCGAAGGCAAGGACTGGCCGGGCTGGTCGCCGACCTGGATGCTCGGCCACCGCATCGGCGGCAAACGGCTCGGCATCATCGGCATGGGCCGCATCGGTCAGGCGCTGGCGCGCCGCGCCCACGCCTTCGGGCTGCAGATTCACTATCACAATCGCCGCCCGGTGGCGCCGCAGATCGAGGAAGAATTGGGCGCGACCTACTGGGACAGCCTCGATCAGATGCTGGCGCGGATGGATTTCATCTCGGTGAACTGCCCGCACACGCCGGCGACGTTCCACCTGTTGTCGGCGCGGCGGCTCAAGCTGATCCGCAAGGATGCCTACGTCATCAACACCGCGCGCGGCGAGGTGATCGACGAGGCGACGCTGACCAAACTGATCGAGGACGGCGAGATCGCGGGTGCCGCGCTCGATGTGTTCGAGAACGAGCCGGCGGTGAATCCGAAACTGGTGCGGCTGGCCAAGGCAGGCAAGGTCGTGCTGCTGCCGCATATGGGCTCGGCCACCCTCGAGGGCCGCGTCGAGATGGGCGAGAAGGTGATGATCAACATCCGCACCTTCCTCGACGGCCACAAGCCGCCGGACCGCGTGCTGCCGGGTGTGGCGTAGTTACGCGTCTGGTCTGCAACCGATCGGGTTTTATCTCGTCGTCCCCGCGAAGGCGGGGACGACATGGTGCTTGAAACGGACCTAGTGTCTGAAACGCAGAAGCTACTTATGCCCGCTCAAATCCACGATGGTCGGCTTGTCGCCGTTCAGCGGGTTTGACGGATCGCGCGCATAACGCAGCGTCTCGAACCGCATCGCGCGCGCATCGATCATCACCAGCCGCCCGACGAGACTCTCGCCGAAACCGACGATCTCGCGGATCGCCTCCAGCGCCATCATCGACCCGAGCACACCGGCCAGCGCGCCAAGCACGCCCGCTTCCTCGCAGGTCGGCGTGGTGCCCGGCGGCGGCGCTTCCGGAAACAGGCAGCGATAGGTTGGATTGAGATTGCCGTTCGCATCCGTTCCATGCGCGCGGATCGTGGTCAGCGAGGCATCGAACACACCGAGCGCGCCTGCGACCAGCGTCTTCTTCGCCAGATAGCAGGCGTCCGACACCAGATAGCGCGTGGAAAAATTGTCGGAGCCGTCGACCACCACATCGTAGTCACCGAGAATGTCGAGAGCATTGGCCGCATTGAGGCGCACTGCATGGGTGCGCAGCCCGACGTGCGGATTGAGCGCGCGAATCCTGTCCGCCGCGCTCTCGACCTTCGGACGTCCCACATCCGGCGTCGCATGAATGATCTGGCGCTGCAGATTGGACAGCGACACCGCATCATCATCGACCACCCCGAGGGTGCCGATGCCCGCCGCGGCCAGATACATCAGCGCCGGGGCTCCGAGCCCGCCCGCACCGATCACCAGCACCCGGGCGGCTTTCAGCGCGGCTTGGCCGGGGCCGCCGACCTCGCGCAACACGATATGGCGCGCGTAGCGCTCCAGTTCTTCAGATGTCAGCATCCCTGTATCCACGTCAGCCGCCGCTTCCAGATATTTTTGCCGAACAGATCGAACCGCGGCGGCGCTGTCGCGGACAAAGATCATTATACTGGAGCATGATCCGAAAACCGGTGTCCACTTTTCGGGATCATGCTCTATGCTTGAGTGGGCTTATTACCAGCTACGAGACCAATCATGAAATTGCCGCTCGTCATTGCCGCAATATTGGCGGCCCTGCCCAGCTCCGCCGTCGCGCAGGCCCCGGCCAAACAGCAGCCGCAGGCCAAGCAGGCGCCAACGCAGATCAAGCCGAAGCCGGTGACGACGGTGCCGATCCGTCCGGCCGTGCAGGCTCCGCTCGATACCGCCAAGGCCATGGAGCAGGCCGAGCGTCTTGCCATCCAGTCGGATCTGGCCTGGGTCAGCCTCTACAACGGCGTCATCAACGGCGAGGCCAGCGACCGGATGGTCGCCGCCATCAAGGCCTTCCAGAAGGATCACGGCGCCAAGGAAACCGGTGTGCTGAACGCACAGGAGCGCAGTGCACTCAGCGCCGCCGCGAAAAAATTGCAGGACAATGTCGGCTGGAAGATCGTCAGCGATGCGACCAGCGGCGCGCGCATCGGCCTGCCGTCGAAGCTGGTGCCGCTGATCGTCAGCGACGTGAGCGGCACCAAATGGTCATCCGCCACCGGCACCATCCAGATCGAATACGCACGCCGCAAGGAACCCGGCGCAACCACCGCGACGGTTGCCGCCAGCGAGAAGAAGCTGAACGCACGCAAGGCGGACTACAGCGTGGTGAAGCCTGATTTTTTTGTCTTGTCCGGATCGCAGGGCCTGAAGAAGTTCTATATCCGCGGCCAGACGCGGAATGACGAAGTGCGCGTTCTCACCATTCTGTACGATCAGGCCACCGAAGGCACCATGATCCCGGTGACGGTGGCGATGTCGAGCGCCTACAATCCGTTCCCCGGCAATGGCGTCGCGCAGGCCAGCCCGCCGCCGCGCAAGAAGGTCGAATACTCCACCGGCATCATCGCCAGCGCGGATGGCGCCATCGTTGCCGATCGTCAGGCGACCGACGGCTGCATAACCATCGCGGTGCCGGGTTACGGCAACGCCACCCGCATCGCCGACGACGAGGCGCGCGAACTGGCGCTGCTGCGCATCTACGGAGCGACCGGTTTGAAACCGCTGGCGATGGCAGGCAATGGCGCAACGAACCCCAACGTCAGCCTTACCGGCATCTCCGATCCGCAAAACCAGGGCGGACGCAATGCCGTGACCAGCGCCGCCGCCGTTGCCGCGCCCATGGGCACCGACGTGACGCTGTCGCCCGAGCCCGCCGTTGGTTTCTCCGGCGCGGCGGCCATCGACAGTGGCGGCAGGTTCGCCGGCATCGCGCGGCTCAAGCCCGCAGCCGTGGCCGGACCAGCGGGCACGCCGCTGCCCGCGCAGGCGCTGCTGGTCTCCGCCGATTCGGTGCGCGATTTTCTGAAGGCCAAGGGCGTGACGGTTGCATCAGGCCCATCCGACGCCAAGACGTCAGTGCTGCGGCTGGTGTGTGTGCGGAAGTAATCCGGTTACAGACCTGCGATTGCAATGCATCACTGGGTCTCTCGGCTCAAACCGGGGCCATGCGCGGCTGCGTCACAGTCTCGCCTTATGCGCCGAAGTTCGTCACCGTTTTGACATTTCGTCCGCGCGGCGATTCCGAACTCAATTCATGGTCGCGGCGGCATCACTTCTGACAGGTTGGACACCAGAACGTCGAGCGTCCGTTCTGCGTGAACCGCTTCACCGTGCCCTTGCATTTCGGAGTCTTGCAGGGTTCGCCCTCGCGGTCGTAGACCAGAAACGAATGCTGGAAATAGCCAAGTTCGCCGTCGGTCTGGCGGTGATCGCGCAGCGACGAACCGCCCGCCTTGATGGCCGCGTTCAGCACAGTGTGAATTGAATTCACCAGCCGCTTGGCATGATCGGTCGGCGCATCCTTGCGATCGGCGAGGGTAGACGCCTGCCGTTTCGGCGACAGATGTGAGCGAAACAACGCCTCGCAGACATAGATATTGCCAAGGCCTGCGACCACGCGCTGATCGAGCAGCGCAGCTTTCAGTGACGTCTTCTTGCCGGCGCAGGACCGCGCCAGCATGGCCGCGTCGAATTCGTTGCCGAGCGGCTCCGGTCCCAGACCGCGCAGCAGCGGCTCGGCCTCCATGTCCGTGCGCGGCACGATTTTCATGTAGCCGAAGCGGCGCGGATCGTTGAACGAAATCGTCGCACCTGACGCCATGTGAAACACCACGTGATCGTGCGTCCGGTTCTCGCTGCGCGGATAGTGAAAGTCGCCCGGCGTGTTTTCGCCTTCCGGCAGCATGACGCGAAACGATCCCGACATGCCGAGATGCATCAGCAGCACGTCGCCGCTCTCCATGTCGGCCATGAGGTACTTCGCACGGCGGCCAAGGCCGCTCACCACTTTGCCCTCCAGGCGCGCGACAAAATCCTTCTGGAACGGAAATCGCAGGCCGTCGCGACGGGTCTCGACGCGCGCGATCCGCTGCCCCTCCATCACCGGCTGCAAGCCGCGCCGGACGGTTTCAACCTCGGGTAATTCAGGCATCGGCTGCTCTCATGCCAAGGCCTTGTCTTCTTCGCTGAAGATGATGTGATTGGAGAACGGATCGTACACCGTCATGGTGGTAGCGCCCCAAGGCTGCTTCTCGAGGCCCGGGCGCATGTAGTTGTAGCCTTTGGCGGCCAGTTCGGCGTGATAGTCGGCAAGGCCTATCGTCTCGACGTTGATATGAACTCCCGGCGAACCGCCGCCATGATGTTCGGTCAGATAGAGCTGGATCGCGCCGCGCGAGATGGCCATGAACAACGGCAGGTCCGGCTCGAAGCGGTGCTCGAAATCGACCTGAAAGCCGAGATAGTCGAGATAGAATTCGCGCGCCTTGCGGACGTCGAATATCCTTAAGGACGGAATGACGCGGTTGAATTCGATCGGCATCGGCACCTTCCTCGACGGCCTGCGTGTTAACCCTGAGTCCGCGGCTTTCGGTCCGCGCGTGCATGCGCATGGTATGTAGCTTACTGCCGCGCGGCAGGCTATGGTCCCGCCGCGAAAAGCCGCCTGGATTGGAAGAGTATGGAACGGCCTGACGGAACGACGCATTTCGGCTTCCGGGATGTGGAGCTTGGCGAGAAGCAGACGCTGGTGAACGAGGTGTTTCACAGCGTGGCGAAACGCTATGACCTGATGAACGACCTGATGTCAGGCGGCATGCACCGGCTCTGGAAAGAGGCGATGATTACCGCGCTCAACCCGCCGCGCTCCGATGCGCCGTTCGCGCTGCTCGATGTCGCCGGCGGCACCGGTGACATTTCCTTCCGCGCCGCCAAGGCTGCGGGTCATGGATTTCAGGCCACCGTCTGCGACATCAACGGCGAGATGCTTGCCGTCGGCCGCGAACGCGCGGCCGCCCAGCATCTCGATCATCAGGTCTCGTTTGTCGAAGGCAATGCTGAAGCGCTCGCGTTTCCCGACAGGAGCTTTGATGCGTACACCATCGCATTCGGCATCCGAAATGTGCCGCGCATTCCGACCGCGCTGGGCGAAGCGTATCGCGTGCTCAAGCCCGGCTCGCGATTCCTGTGTCTGGAATTCTCGTCGGTCGATGTGCCCGGCCTCGACCGGATCTACGACCTGTTCTCGTTCAACGTGATCCCGCAGCTCGGCCGCGCTGTCACTGGCGACGCTGAATCCTATCGCTATCTGGTCGAATCCATCCGACAGTTTCCGAAACCGAACGCCTTCGCCGACATGATCCGCGCCGCAGGTTTTTCCCGCGTCAAATACGACATCATGTCCGGTGGCATCGTCGCGCTCCATTCAGGCTGGCGTTTGTGATTTCTGCCATCACTCATACCCTGAGACTGGCCCGCGCGGGTTATGTGTTCGCGCGCGAAGGTGTGTTCGGCTTCGCTGATCCATCCACCATGCCGCCGCAGGCGCAGTTCGCGGTCCGCATGGCGCGCTTGATCGAGCGCCGCGGCGCGGCCACCAGCGGGCGGCTGTCCCGCGCACTGACACGGCTCGGTCCGACTTACGTCAAGCTCGGCCAGTTTCTCGCCACTCGTCCCGACGTCGTCGGCGTGACGATGGCGCGCGATCTTGAGAATCTGCAGGATCGTCTGCCGCCGTTTCCGCAAGCGCAGGCCGAGGCCGTGGTTGCCGATGCCTTCGAGAAACCTGTGGCACAGGTGTTTGCGAGCTTCGGTGAATCGGTCGCCGCAGCGTCCATCGCGCAGGTGCATCGCGCCGAGGTGGAGAAGGACGGCGTCCGCAAGACGGTCGCGGTGAAGGTGCTGCGGCCCAATGTCGGCGGCCGTTTCCGCCACGACCTCAGCGACTTCATGTTCGCGGCGCGCAAGATCGAGGCGATTTCTGTCGAGGCCCGGCGACTGCGCCCGATCGAGATCGTCGATACGCTGTCGCGCTCCGTGGCGATGGAAATGGATCTGCGGCTGGAAGCCGCCGCGCTTTCCGAGATGGCGGAGAACACCCGCGACGATCCTGATTTCCGCGTGCCCTCGGTGGACTGGGACCGCACCAGCCATCACGTGCTGACGATGGAATGGATCGACGGCATCGCGCTGAACGATCGTGCCAAGCTCGAAGCCGCGCAGATCGATCTTCCCGATCTCGGCCGCAAGGTGATCCAGAATTTCCTGCGCCACGCGCTGCGCGATGGTTTCTTCCACGCCGACATGCATCCGGGCAACCTGTTCGTCGATGACACCGGACGGCTGGTCGCGGTCGATTTCGGCATCATGGGACGGCTCGGCCTGAAGGAGCGCCGCTTCCTTGCGGAAATTCTGCTCGGCTTCATCACGCGCGACTATCGCCGTGTCGCCGAGGTGCATTTTGAAGCAGGCTATGTGCCTGCGCATCACTCGGTGGAGAATTTCGCGCAGGCCATTCGCGCCATCGGCGAGCCGATCCACAACCGCGCGGCTGACGAAATCTCGATGGCGAAGCTGCTGTCGCTGCTGCTCGAAGTCACCGGCCTGTTCGATATGCGCACGCGCCCCGAACTGATTATGCTGCAGAAGACCATGGTGGTGGTGGAAGGCGTCGCACGGGGCTTCGACCCCAAGCTCGACATCTGGACCACCGCCGATCCCGTGGTGCGCGAATGGATCGCGCGCAATCTCGGACCGATCGGCCAGATCGAAGGCGCGGTGCACGGCGCCGGCGATCTCGGCAAGGTGCTGGCCGGGCTGCCGGCGATTGCCGCGCGGTCGGTCGCCGTCCTGAACCAGTTCGACCAGATGACCCGTGACGGGCTGGTGCTGTCCCCCGAAACGGTCGCCGCCATCGGCAAGGCCGAAGCCAAACGCAACCGCTGGCAGACGGCGGCCCTGTGGGTGATTGCCCTGACCTTTATCGGGATACTCTGGTCCATTCGCTAAAATGATTGCATTGCAGTCATGATTTGATTGCATTGATAGCATTTGGTAGGATCACCCAGCCTCAAGGGACCCCCGCCATGGCCAGTCTGACTGTCCGCAAGCTCGATGAAGACCTCAAGGCCAGCCTCCGGCTGCGCGCGGCAAAGGCCGGGCGCTCGGTCGAGGACGAGGTGCGGATGATCTTGCGGGAGGCGACAGAAGGCACGGTCGCGGCCGCCGTAAGTCCTGTACGCAGCACCCACCAGCCCCATCGCAGCCGGGCGCCGGAGGTCAAAGGCCTTCCTCGCGTTACCCTCATCATCGGCGGCGGCATTGCCGCCTACAAAGCGCTCGACCTGATCCGCCGCCTCAAGGAACGCGACATCCATGTCCGCTGCGTGATGACCCGCGCCGCGCAGCAGTTCGTGACCCCGCTCACCGCCGGGGCGCTGGCGGACGAGCGCTGCTACACAGATTTGTTCGATGCCCAGAGCGAATTCGACGCCGGGCATATTCGTCTCGCCCGCGATACCGATCTGATTATTGTCGCGCCCGCCACCGCCGACCTGATGGCCAAGATGGCGCAGGGCCAGGCCGACGATCTCGCCACTGCGATCCTGCTGGCGACCAACCGGCAGGTTCTGGTCGCGCCCGCGATGAACCCGCTAATGTGGGCCAACGCCGCGACCAAACGCAACGTGGCGCAGCTTGCGCGCGACGGCGTCGCCTTCATCGGCCCGAATTCCGGCGAGATGGCCGAGGCCAACGAGGCCGGTGTCGGGCGCATGTCCGAGCCGACCGAAATTGCCATCGCGGCAGATGCGATGCTGCGCCCGCCGGCCACGGGACCGCTCGCGGGGAAAAAGATTCTCATCACCGCAGGCCCGACCCATGAGCCGATCGATCCGGTGCGCTATATCGCCAACCGGTCCTCCGGCAAGCAGGGCTTTGCCATTGCCGTATCGGCCGCCGAGGCCGGCGCGGAGGTGACACTCATTTCGGGCCCGGTCGATCTCGACGATCCCGCCGGCGTGCGCGTCATTCGCGTGGAATCCGCGCGCGATATGCTGGCGGAAGTGGAGCGTGCGCTGCCGGCGGATATCGCGATTTTCGCCGCCGCCGTGGCCGACTGGCGCATTGCCAACGCCGGCGCGCAGAAGATCAAGAAGACCTCGGCGGGCATGCCGCCGCTGCAACTGGTCGAAAATCCCGACATTCTGGCGACCATATCGAAGCTCAAGCAAAACCGGCCAAGCCTCGTGATCGGCTTCGCGGCCGAAACGCAAAACCTGATCGAGAACGCGACCTCTAAGCTGAAGCGCAAGGGGTGCGACTGGATCGTCGCCAACGATGTGTCGCCCGCCTCCGGCGTGATGGGCGGGGACCGCAACACCGTCCACGTTCTGACCTTGGACAAAGCGAATGTTGCTGTTGATTCCTGGCCGGTGATGACGAAAGAGGAAGTCGCCGACGCCCTCGTGGCAAAAATCGCCGACACCACGGCATGATCCCGAAAAGTGGCCGCCGGTTTTCGGAAAGGATCATGCCCAAACGAAAAGATCAGCCCGAATGACATCCGCCATCACCGTCGAGGTCCAGCGCCTGCCTCATGCCGAAGGGCTGGCGCTACCTGCCTATCAGACAGCACATGCCGCGGGTCTCGACCTGCTGGCGGCCGTTCCCGAGAGTCAGCCGCTGACGATGCAGCCAGGGCAACGCACCCTCGTGCCGACCGGACTCATGATCGCCGTGCCGCCGGGCCATGAGGCACAGGTGCGGCCGCGGTCCGGTCTCGCATTCAAGCATGGTGTGACGGTTCTCAATGCGCCGGGAACCGTCGACGCGGACTATCGCGGCGAAGTTTCAGTGCTTTTGATCAATCATGGCGACGAGCCATTCATGATCCGGCGCGGAGAACGCATCGCCCAGCTTGTCATCGCCGCGGTGGCACAGGCAAATCTGGTGGTTGTCGCATCGCTGTCGTCCACCGATCGGGGCAGCGGCGGGTTTGGTTCCACCGGACGGTAAATCGATCCCTCGTTAGAGGCGAATCGCACCGCACAATCGCTGAACTAGTCATTATTTTGCAGCGCGATTCACGTTCACGGTCTGGACTCTTACCCGGCGACTCCTCTTGAGGATATTGTCGTTCGATTCGTGTGCGGCGGTTGGGATAGATCATGTCAGGCGTGATCGAGGGGATGCGGCGGACCTTGCTGTCGTGCACTTCGATTGTGCGCGGAGGGGCGATTGGCCTTGGCGCGTGTCTTGGCGCGACGGCCCTGTTCGGGGCTGCGCCTGCATTCGCGCGCGACGGATTCATTGACAGCGCACTGTCCCTCTTCCCGGCCCTCGACCGGCAGGAAATTGCGGCGCTCAGTGTCGCAGCGGCGGTGCTGGGATTTTCGGTGGTCTCGGCAATCCTGCTGATGCGCACCCGCCTTCGCGCCGCGCGGATCGAATCCCGTCTTCTGTCGGACAACCAAGCGCTCCAGCTTGAGGCGGATCGTTTCCGCGCGCTGCTGTTCGCCGAGCCGCAGGTTCTGATCTCGTGGGCTGCGGGCGAAGATCGTCCGGACATCAGCGGCGATGTCGCGCTGCTGATGCCGCACGGTGCGGACCATTTCAGTCCGCAGCGAATCCTTGCATTCGGAAGCTGGCTGCTGCCCGAGCAGGCGCTGACGATGGATCATGCCGTCGACAAGTTGCGTGAGGCAGGTGAAGGCTTCCAGCTCAATCTCACCACCGCAACCGGCCGCACCATCGAAGCGATGGGACGCGCCATCGGCGGGCAGGCCATCGTCCGGATTCGCGAACTGTCCGGCGTGAGGATGGAACTCGCCGAGGTCAACATCCGGCACAATCAATTGCTGGAAGAAACCGGGGCGCTTCGGGCCTTCGCTGCGGCTGTTCCGCTGCCGGTATGGGCGCGCCGGAGCAATGGCACGCTCAGCTTCGCCAACGCGGCCTATGCGCAGGCAACCGATGCAGCTTCGGTCCCTGACGCCATCGAACGCAGCCTCGAACTGCTCGACCATGACGACCGCGCCACCATGGCGCGTGCGCTCGCGGAGAAGAACGTGTTCGAGGCGCGCGTTCCGGTCGTGACCGGCGGTCAGCGCCGTATCCTCGATATTCATGCGCTGACCGTTGCGGGCGGCAGTGCCGGGATCGCTGTCGACGCAACGGAAGCCGCCAATCTGCGCGCATCGCTTGAGCGGATGGCGGAAGCCCATCGCCGCATGCTCGATCAGCTCTCGTCCGGCGTCGCGGTGTTCGACGCGTCCCGGCGGCTGACCTTCTACAACGACTCATACCGCCGGCTCTGGGACTTCGACCGCGCATTCCTCGACGACAATCCCGACGATTCGAGCGTCATCGACCGACTGCGCGTCGCGCGCAAGATTCCCGAACAGCCGGACTTCCGTGCCTGGAAGAACAAGCTGTTCGAAGCCTACCGCGCCATCGAGCCGGCGAAAGACACCTGGTATCTGCCGGACGGACGCGCCCTCAGCGTCGTCACCACGCCGAATCCGGAAGGCGGCGTCACCTATCTATTCGACGATGTCACCGAAAGCCTGAAGCTGGCGCGGCAGAACGACGGCCTGATCCGGGTCCAGCGTGAAACGCTGGACAACCTGTCGGAGGCCGTCGCGGTGTTCGGCAGCAACGGCCGCGCGCAACTGTTCAATCCGCCGTTCGCGCGGATGTGGAAGCTGTCCCCCGAAGCACTGGCACAGCAACCGCATATCGAGACCATCGAAAAATTGTGCCGGCCGCTGTTCGACGATAACGCGACCTGGCAGACGCTGCGCGCAGCGATTACCGGCATCGACGACCGCATTTCCGTTCCGCTCAAGCTCGAGCGCAAGGACGGCAGCGTGATCGATTGCACCACAATGCCGCTGCCCGATGGTGCGACCATGCTGACGTTCCAGGACGTCACCGACACCGTGAATGTCGAGCGCGCCTTGCGCGAGCGCAACGAAGCCCTGGAAGCCGCCGACCAGATGAAGGTCGATTTCGTCCATCACGTCTCTTACGAACTGCGTTCGCCGCTCACCACCATCATCGGCTTCGCGCATTTCCTCAGCGATCCGTCGACCGGACCGATGACGCTGAAACAGAGCGAATACCTCAGCTACATCACGACCTCGACCAACGCCCTGCTCGCCATCATCAACAACATTCTCGATCTCGCCACCATCGACGCCGGCGCGATGACGCTTAATCTGGGGCCGGTGGATGTGCAGAAGACCGTCTCGGATGCCACCGCAGGCATTCAGGACCGGCTCGCCCGTGAACAGATCCGCCTCGATGTCGAGATCGATCCTGCGATCGGTGACTTCGTTGCCGACGAACGCCGCATCGTCCAAGTGCTTTACAATCTCCTTGCCAACGCCGTCGGCTTCTCGCCGCAGAACAGCACCGTGACGCTGCGTGCCCGCCGCAACGATTCAAGCGTGGTTTTCTCTGTCTCCGACTCTGGCCCCGGCATTCCCGAAGAGGTCAGGGACAAGGTGTTCGACTGGTTCGAAAGCCATGCCAACGGCTCGCGCCATCGCGGCGCCGGGCTCGGCCTGTCGCTGGTCCGCTCGTTCGTCGAGCTGCACGGCGGCAAGGTCCATGTCGACTCGGTTGTCGGCAAGGGCACGACGGTGATCTGCGAGTTTCCCGTCGATCAGACCTATCGCAATGCCGCTGAATGAGCGATCTCTCGACATTCCATGTCGCGCTGGCGAATGAGGCCGCAACCGGCCATTTGATGGCGGACCTCGCGCTGCTGATGAACGCAGGCGATGTCATCACGTTGTCCGGAGACCTTGGCGCCGGAAAAACCGCTGCCGCCCGCGCACTGATCCGCTATCTCGCGCAGGACGACGAACTTGAGGTTCCGAGTCCGACCTTTACGCTGGCACAGACTTACGACCTTCCATCGTTTCCACTGCTGCATGCCGATCTCTATCGCGTCAACGATCCTGATGAGCTCGAAGAGATCGGATTGTCGCCGCTGCCCGACGGCACCGTGGCCTTGATCGAATGGCCGGAGCGTGCGCCGGACATGCTGCCGCCTGACCGGATCGACATTGCATTCAGCCACCGGCCGTCGCTCGGCACCAGCGCACGCGCGGCCGAGATCACAGGATTCGGCAGGCTGGCTGCGAAGGTCGAGCGCCTGGCCGCGCTTCGGCATTTTCTCGAACTCTCGGGCAGCCTTGACGCGAGGCGGCAGCGCATGCCGGGCGACGCTTCAACGCGCTCCTACGCGCGGCTGATCAAGGGCGAGCAATCCACCATCCTGATGAATTCGCCGCGCCGCCCTGACGGGCCGTCGCTGTATGACGGCAAGTCTTACAGCGAGGCCGTCCATCTGGCCGAAGACGTCAAGCCGTTCGTCGCCATCGCCAACGGGCTGCGCGAGCGCGGCTACTCGGCGCCTGCGATCCATCATGCCGATCTGGATGAAGGCTTTCTCATTACCGAAGACTTCGGCCGCGTCACCTTCATCGAAGGCGATCCGCCGAAGCCGATCGCCGAACGCTACCAGGCCGCGGTCGATATGCTGGCGGCGTTCCATCGGACTCAATTACCCGAGGTGCTTCCTCTGGCGCCGCACCTCGACTACATCATCCCGCCGTTCGATGACGAGGCGATGATGATCGAAGTCGGCCTGATGCTGGAATGGTATCTGCCCGACAAGGGCGTCACGTTGTCCAGCAACATGCAGGCGGACTTCCTGCTGATCTGGCGTGACCTGCTGGCAAAGCTCGCCGACGCTCCGAGAACCTGGATGCTGCGCGATTTCCATTCGCCCAATCTGATCTGGCTCGAACACCGCAAGGACATCGGCCGCGTCGGCATCCTCGATTTTCAGGACACCGTGATGGGTCCGGCGGCCTATGATCTGGTCTCGCTGCTGCAGGACGCCCGGATCGACATCCCGGAGAAGACCGAGATCGCGATGCTGACCCGCTACGCCGGTGCACGGCGGGCTGCGGACGACACCTTCGATCCAGCCGCCTTTGTGCAGCAATATGCCATCATGTCGGCGCAGCGGAACACGCGGCTGCTGGGGACCTTCGCGCGGCTAAACCGCCGCGACGGCAAGCCGCAGTATCTGCGACATCAGCCGAGAATCTGGACGTATCTCAACCGGGCCCTCGCCCATCCCTCGCTTGAGACCTATCGGGAATGGTGCATGGCCCATGTCCCGCCGCCGGCGGCCTAGGCAAAGCCGCCACTTGAGACCATTGCCTTTACCGGTTGTTAGCCAGCCCTCTCGTAATTTGGGTTCCGACGACTGTGCGGCGCTCAGCCCCGGCGATGCAACGCACGACATCGAAAGCAGCGAGCGGAGTAACAATTGATGGCAACGGAACGACGCGTGGGCGACCGCGTGGTTTTCGAGCGCGGTTTTGCAGCTCACCTGATGGGCATTGACGGAACATGGCGGCGCAACTGCCTGGTCGAGGATATTTCCGAGACCGGTGCGAAGCTGACCGTCGAAGGCTCGGTCGAAGGCCTGAACCTCAAGGAATTCTTTTTGCTGCTGTCCTCGACCGGCCTGGCATACCGCCGCTGCGAACTGGCATGGGTCAATGGTGAACAGATTGGCGCGGGCTTCCTGAAGCCGGATGCCAAGAAAAAGCCTGCACGCCGCTCCGCCGGCTCGCAGATTGTGGAAGTCTGATTGCGCCGGGCGGCCGGAACCGCGCCCCCGTGAGTCGCACCGATGTCACAAAGTGCGACTACAGCCTGAGCCGCCGGCGCGCGGCGCCGATTCGGATGCTATGCTCGGCATCCGCCAGACTTCGCGGCCGGCCTTGGGCTGCTGCGGACCAATTGAGATAACGCGCCGATGCCCACCAAACCCGTCTCTGCCATGGTTCTTGCCGCCGGTCTCGGCGTTCGGATGCGGCCGCTGACGGAAAAAATGCCAAAGCCTCTCGTTTCGGTCGCCGGAAAGCCACTGCTCGATCATGTGCTCGACCGGCTTGCGGAGGTGAACGTGACCACCGCAGTGGTCAACGTCCACTATCTCCCCGATCAGATCGTTCAGCATGTCAAAGACCGGACCGCCCCCCGCGTCATCATCTCCGACGAACGCGACGTGGTGCTCGGCACCGGCGGCGGCGTTGTGAAGGCGCTGCCCCTGCTGGGCGACGCGCCGTTCTACCATCTGAACTCGGACACGATGTGGATCGATGGCGTGCAGTCAAACCTCGCGCGCCTCGCGGAGGCGTTCGATCCCGCGCGGATGGACATCCTGCTGCTGATGGCGCCGACCTCGCACAGCATTGGCTATTCCGGCTGCGGCGACTACGCCATGCTGACCGATGGCGCACTGCGCAAGCGCAAGGAGCACCAGGTGGTGCCGTTCGTCTATGCCGGCGCTGCGATCATGTCGCCCGCGATCTTCAGGAATGCGCCGGCCGGCGAATTCTCGCTGACGAAGATATTTGACGCCGCCAACGAGCAGGAACGGCTGTTCGGACTGCGGCTTGACGGCCTGTGGATGCATGTCGGGACCCCCGATGCGGTGCAGGCGGCCGAAGAAGCACTGCTCGCCAGCGTCGCCTGAAGCCGGGGTCGAGACTCCCCTCATTCCCCCTCCGCGTGCCATGATGCCGCCGATCGCGAATCGGATAGTTCATGCGCGTTTTCAACGTTCCCCCGTCTGCGCCGTTTCTCCACACGGTCATCGCAGCGCTAGTCGACGGCCGGCTCGTCGAAGGATTTGACGCGCGAACGGCTCCCGAACGGCTGGCCGACGTCACGCTTTATCTGCCAACCCGCCGCGCGGGCCGCATGGCGCGCGAGGTATTTCTCGACGTACTGCAAACCGACGCCGCGGTGCTGCCGCGCATCGTCGCGCTCGGCAGCGTCGACGAGGACGAACTGGAGTTTTCCGCCGATGGGCAACTTGGCGGCCCGGATGCATTCGTGCTTCCGCCGAAACTGGACGATCTCGAACGCAGGCTGACCCTGGCGAAACTGGTGGCTGCCTGGGCCAAACTTCAACCATCGTCGCTTGTTGTCGGGAGCCCCGCTTCGACACTGGCGCTGGCGGGCGATCTGGCGCGGTTGATGGACGACATGGTGACGCGCGGCGTCGGCTGGGACGCCCTGGACGGCATCGTGCCCGACGACCTCGATATCTACTGGCAGCACACGCTGAAGTTTCTCAAGATCGCGAAGGAAACCTGGCCGGATTATCTGAAAGCCATCGATAGAATCGAGCCGGCTGCCCGGCGCGACATGCTGATCGCGGCCGAGGCAAAGCGGCTCAGAGCGCAGCAGAAGGGTCCGGTGATCGCTGCGGGCTCGACGGGCTCGATGCCGGCGACGGCGACATTTCTGCATGCCATCGCGCAGCTTCCGCGAGGTGCGGTTGTGCTGCCCGGCCTCGACACCGATCTTGACGATGCTGCGTGGGACTCGATCGGCGGCGCTGTTGCGGCCGGCGATCTCATTGCGACACCCGCGGCCTGGAGCCATCCCCAAGTGGCGCTGCACGGATTGCTTGCGCGGTTCGGCATCACGCGGCGCGACGTGGAGCCGCTGGCGGTTCCTGCCGGACATGGCCGCGAGGTGCTTGCATCCGAAGCGATGCGTCCTGCCACATCGAGCGAGCAATGGCACGCAAGGCTTGGCGACAAGGCTGTCGCGCAGCGAATTGCCTCCGGCATGGAAGGCGTGACGCTGATCGAGGCCGCCAATCCCGAGATGGAGGCGCTGGCGATCGCAGTGGCGATGCGCGAGGCGCGCGAACAAAATCTCACCGCCGCGTTGGTGACGCCGGACCGCGCGCTGGCGCGCCGCGTGATGGCGTCGCTCGATCGCTGGAAACTCGAATACGACGACTCCGGCGGCGATTCCCTGATGGACACGCCGGCCGGAATTTTCGCGCGGCTTGCAGCACAAACAGTTGCAGAGGAACTGGCTCCTCCAGCCCTGCTGGCGCTGCTGAAACATCCGCTGTTCCGCCTCGGCCAGGCGCAAGGCGCTTTTGCAAAGACAATCGGCGACCTTGAACTGGCCCTGCTGCGCGGTACACGGCCTGCGCCGGGGAGCGCCGGGCTGAAGCAGGATCTTGCCGCGTTTCGCAACAGCATCACCAATCTGCATCATTCCGACCCGCGGCGGAAACTGACCGATGCCGATCTCGATGCGGTCGGCACCCTGATCGGACAACTGTCAGCCGCACTGTCGCCACTTGAAGCCATCCGGCGCGGCAGGCCGCATGATCTCACCGACTTCGCTGCATGCCACTACGAAGTCATCAAGCGCCTCTCGGCCGACGACACCGGCATGCTCGTTGCGTTCGATGGCCCCGACGGCAATGGGCTGTCGAAGGCGTTCGATGATCTGTTTCAGGCGAGCGCACCCGCGGACAGTGACAAGCCGTTGCCGAGCGGGCTCGTTCTCGACCTCAGCGAGTATCCGGACGTCTTTCAGACGGCATTCGGCGACCGCATGGTGCGGCGGCCGCAACTGGCGGCATCGCGTCTTCGCATCTATGGCCCGCTCGAAGCCCGCCTCACCGAATGTGACCGTGTCATTCTCGGCGGACTTGTCGAGGGCGTCTGGCCGCCGGCGCCGCGCATCGATCCGTGGCTGAGTCGCCCGATGCGGCATCAACTTGGGCTCGATCTGCCGGAGCGGCGCATCGGACTGTCGGCGCACGATTTCGCGCAACTCCTTGGCACGCGTGAGGTGATCCTGTCGCGTGCCGCGAAGGTCGGCGGCGCGCCGGCGGTGGCGTCGCGCTTCCTGCACCGGCTCGAAGCTGTGGCCGGAGCGGATTCGTGGAAGAACGCTACGGACAAGGGCGCGACCTATGTTCGCTACGCCAATGAGCTGGACCGGCCCCAACATGTCATGCCAGCGCCGCGACCGGAGCCAAAGCCGGATGTCGCGCTGCGCCCGCTCAGGATGTCGGTCACCGAGATCGAAGATTGGCTGCGCGATCCTTACACGATCTATGCAAAACGCATTCTCAGGCTGACCCCGCTCGACCCCGTGGACATGCCGCTGACGGCGGCGGATCGCGGCTCCGCGATCCACGAAGCGCTGGGCGAATTCACCACGCGGTTCGCAGCCGAACTCCCGGACGATATTGCCGACGCCTTGCGGAAGATCGGCGACAAGCACTTCGCGCCCCTGATGGAGCGCCCGGAAGCGCGTGCGCTGTGGTGGCCGCGATTCCTGCGCATCGCCGATTGGTTTGCCGGCTGGGAGGCGCGGCGGCGGCTCGATGTGTTGCGGGTCGATGCCGAAACACGCGGCGAGATTTCCATTCAGCTCGGCAACGGCCGCGCCTTCGCTCTCTCAGCCCGCGCCGATCGTATCGAGCATCGCTCCGATCGCACCTACGCCATTCTCGACTACAAGACCGGCCAGCCGCCAAGCGCCAAGCAGGTGCGCCTCGGCCTCTCGCCGCAGTTGACGCTGGAAGGCGCGATCCTGCGCAAAGGCGGATTCGAAACCATTGCTGCGGGCTCCTCCGTCAGCGAACTGGTCTATGTCAGGCTGAGCGGCAACAATCCGCCCGGCAAGGCGACCGTTCTGGAGCTTAAGGTCAACAAGGGCGACACGCCGCAGCAACCCGATGAAGCCGCAGACGAAGCCCTGCAAAAGCTCGAAGGCCTGATCCGCATGTTCGAGGACAAGGACACGCCCTATCGCTCTGTGGTGCTGCCGATGTGGGAAAACCGTTACGGCAACTACGACGATCTCGCACGCATCAAGGAGTGGTCCGCCGGCGGCAACGGGGAGGACGAGGAATGAGTTCACCGCGCCCCAACATTCCCGATGCCGTGCGCGACGCACAGGCGCGCGCCTCCAATCCGGAAGCGTCCGCCTTCGTGGCGGCCAATGCCGGGTCGGGCAAGACCCATGTGCTGGTCAACCGCGTCATCCGCCTGTTGCTCAACGGCGTACCGCCCGAAAAGATTCTCTGCATCACCTTCACCAAGGCTGCGGCCGCCAACATGGCGCAGCGTGTGTTCGAGACGCTCGGCCGCTGGGTTTCGCTGCCCGACCGGCAACTCGATGAGGCAATCCGCAATGTGGGCGCGCCGATCAGCGCCAGCACACGCCTGCGGGCACGCAAGCTGTTCGCCAGTGCGCTGGAAACTCCGGGCGGCCTGAAGGTGCAGACCATTCACGCGCTCTGCACCCGACTGCTTCAGCAGTTTCCGTTCGAGGCCAATGTGCCGGCGCGTTTTTCGGTGCTCGACGACCGCGACCAGAACGACATGATGGAGCGCGCCAACCTCGCGGTTCTGCTGGAAGCCGCCCGCGCCCCGGACAGCGAGACAGGCCGCGCTCTCAATATCGCGATGTCCGCCGCCGCCGACGTCACGTTCAAGGATGTGGTGCGCGAGGCCTGTCTGAGCCGTGACCACTTCATGGAATGGTCCGACAGCGCAGGCACCACTGAGGCGGCGATGGCGCAGATCACGGCCGCGCTCGGGGTCGGCGCCAATGAGCGGATTGAAGATATCGAGCGCGAGATCGTCGACGGGCCAAATCTGCCCCGCCGCGACTGGCCGGCGATAGCAGCGGCATTCGATGGCGGCAGCGCCGCCGATATCTCCCAGGCCGAGCGCTTCCGGATTGCCGACGGCGTGACCGACCGCGCGCAGGTCGAAGCCTATCTTGATGTTTTCCTGACCGAGAACAAAGGCGTGATCGGCCCGCGCAAGACGTTAATGACGAAACCGCTCGCCAAGCTGCAGTCTGTCTTCGCAGCACGGCTCGATGCAGAACAGACGAGAATCGTCGCTCTGGATGAAAAGCGCCGCGCGGTCATGCAGCGCGACCGCGCCTATGCGCTTCTTGTCATCGCCAGCGCCGTGGCCGCGAATTACCGTCGCGAAAAGCGCGAGCGAGGCCTGCTCGACTACAACGACCTGATCGACAAGACTTACGAGATGCTCACCAGCGTCTCGTCCGGCTGGGTTCATTTCAAACTCGACCGCGGCATCGATCATGTCCTGATCGACGAGGCGCAGGACACCAGCCCGCGGCAATGGGACATCATCGAGCGGCTCACCTCGGAATTCACCTCGGGCGCGGGCGCACGCGACGGTATCAAGCGCACGATCTTCGCGGTCGGCGACGAGAAGCAGTCGATCTTCTCGTTTCAGGGCGCAGCGCCGCGTGAATTCGACAGCCGCAGGCGTGACATCGAAAGGCGGTTCAGGGGCGCCGGGCTCGCCTTCGAGCCGGTCTCGTTCAAACATTCGTTCCGGTCCGGCTGGACGATTCTTCAGTCCGTCGACTTCGTGTTCCGCGATCCGGCGATCTACGAGAGCATTCATGCACTGGAGAACGCGCACCCCATCCATGATGCGCTCAGCGATGCCGCACCGGCGCTGGTCGACCTGTGGGATATTGAAACGCCCGACGATCGGGAAGATGTCGAGGGCTGGGGAGCCGCACTCGATCATATTTCCGAAACAAGCCCGGAAGTGCGGCTGGCGCGGCGCATCCAGGCCGAGATCAAATCGCTGATCGCGAACCGCACCATGACCGGTCCGCATGGCAAACGCCGGCCGCTGCGCTATGGCGACATGCTGGTGCTGGTGCGGCGGCGCGGCAGGGCCTTCGACGCTATCATTCAGGCGCTCAAGCATGCCGGCCTTCCCGTCGCCGGCGCCGACAGGTTGAAGCTCACCGAGCATATCGCGGTCATCGATCTGATGAACCTGGCCGATGCGCTGCTGCTTCCGCGCGACGACCTGGCTTTGGCGACCGCACTCAAGAGCCCGTTGTTCGGCCTCGATGACAACGACCTTCAGATCCTCGCGCCCCATCGCAAGGGCACGTTGCGCGACGCGTTGACCGAGCACGCCAAGACCAGCGACAGGCTGTCGGGGGCAATGAGGCGGCTGGAGGATTGCGAGCGGCGCTTCGCCCGTGAAACGCCGTTCACGTTCTATGCGTGGCTGCTCGGCGGCGATCGCGGCCGTGCGCGCATCCTCGCACGGATGGGACCGGAGGCCGACGACGCACTCGACGAGTTTCTTGAACTCGCGCTGACCTATGAGCGAAAGGCGCCCGCCTCATTGCAGGGCTTTATGGCGTGGCTGCGTGCCGCAGATACTGAAGTCAAACGCGACATGGAAATTGCCCGCGACGAGATTCGCGTGATGACCGTCCATGGCGCGAAGGGACTCGAAGCCCCCGTGGTGTTCCTCGTCGACACCACCACTTCACCGGCAGACACCCAGCGCATGAATCTCATTCGCCTGCCGCAAGGCAACGCCGCGCCGAACGCGCCGGCGGTCGTGCTCTGGGCCGGCAAGAAGGCGAGCGATCTTCCCGTGGTGGCCGCCGCGCGCACGGCCATGAAGAAAGACACCGAAGACGAATACCGGCGGCTGCTCTATGTCGCGATGACCCGCGCGGCGGATCGCCTGATTGTCGGCGGCGTGCTGCCCGGAGGCCGCAATGCGGTGCGCCCGTTGTCCTGGTACGACCTTATTCAAAAGGGCCTGACGCATCCGGATTTGAGCCTGAAATGCGAAACGATCGAGACCGGTTTCGGGCCGGTGAAGCGCTATTCGCGACCGGAGGACGCGCAATTCCCGGCGGACACAGCCGCACCGATTCAGGGTGCGTTGGCATTGGAGCACTTCCCTGGCTGGCTGAGAACCGATGCACCGAGGGAAACGCCTGCGGATATCCTGCTGCGTCCATCCGATGCCGCGGAGAACGATACCGAAGGACACGCAACCGTAACCGACGAAACGCGCCTTGCGCGCGAGCGAGCGCGGAAGCGCGGAACGCTGATCCACCGGCTGCTGCAATCGCTGCCGGACGTCACCACTGAGCGACGCGAAGGTGCGTCGCGCGATTTTCTCCAGCGCAATGCGCAGCAATGGTTCACGGACGACGAGCGCACCGCGCTGGCGCGGCAGGTCACGGCGCTGATCGCAACGCCCGCATTCGCGCCGCTGTTTGCCGAGGGCAGCCGCGCCGAAGTCTCGATCGCGGGCCGTGTCGCCAGACAGGGACGGCCGCCCGCACTGGTGTCAGGCCAGATCGACCGTCTGGTGGTGACGCCGGATGGCGTACTGATCGTCGACTACAAGACCAACCACGCTCCGCCGCAGGCCGCCGCCGAGGCACCCCAGGCCTATGTCCGGCAGCTCGCGCTTTATCGCGACGTTTTGCAGCGGCTCTACCCCGGCCGGCCGGTGCGCTGTGCATTGCTGTGGACAGAGACGTCCGCCCTGATGGAGATTCCGGCCTCCGCGCTGGACGCAGAGCTGCAATCGCTTGTTTCCTGAGCGTCACCTGCCGTCCAACCTTCGTCGTGGTCAGGAGCTAACCCCTTGAATCGG
The DNA here is from genome assembly GCF_000497575.1 of Afipia sp. OHSU_II-C1. Taxonomy (GTDB): domain Bacteria; phylum Pseudomonadota; class Alphaproteobacteria; order Rhizobiales; family Xanthobacteraceae; genus Afipia. Next base: position 326,956 of record NZ_APJI01000010.1, on the reverse strand, counting down.
GACCGATTCCCGAGGCTCCCGCTTCGCAGCCGATGGAACACGTCCCGGTGACCAGCCTTGACCGCGCAAGGGTGCATTCATAGGTTGATCCTACGTTTTCAGCGCGCGATTCTCAGATCCCGCGCCTTTCATCCAACGAGGCAGATCACATGAGTGTGGGTAAGGTTTCGGACACCGATTTCGATGCGGAAGTTCTCAAGGCGGACGGCCCCGTGGTGGTCGATTTCTGGGCGGAATGGTGCGGCCCGTGCCGCATGATCGCGCCCGCACTCGACGAGATCGCCGGTGCCATGGGCGACAAGGTCAAGATCGTGAAGCTCAATGTCGACGAGAGCCCGAAGACCGCTTCGAAGTACGGCGTGATGTCGATCCCGACCCTGATGATCTTTAAGGGCGGTGAGATGGCTTCGCGTCAGGTCGGTGCCGCGCCGAAGGCCAAGCTGCAGCAGTGGATCACCGCTGCGGTCTGATTGCACATTTCAGTGGATGCCGAAGCGGCCAGCGAAAGCTGGCCGCTTTTGTTGGGTGAAAGCCCTACCTGATCCAGCCGGTCGCCAGCGCGTTCGCCAGGTCGGGATGACCGTTCTGCCGCGCCAATGCCGCCATCGCCTCGTGGTCATACGGCACATGACGGAATGTCACATGCCACTGGCCTCCGCGCTGTTCGAGGATCGCATAGCGCGCATCGGGTGACCCTGCCTCCATCATATGGCGAAACGGCACGATGTCGCGATAACCGGGCGATCCCACGCTACCGGGATTGACGATCATACGTCCATCGCCAAGGCGCACTGCCCGCGCGACATGCGTATGCCCGCACAGGATCAGCGACTGCGGGATGCCTGCGGCAGCGCGCTCAATATCCGCGATGGCCGACATGCAGACCGTCCCGTCGGGCCGGACAGTTTCGAGCCAGTAGGTTTCATCGTTCGACGGCGTCGCATGGCAGAGGTAAACCGCATCCTCAACCACCTGCGTTGACGGAATATTCCGCAGCCAGGCGAGATGACCCGCATCCAGTTGCGCGTGAACAGGCCGATCCCACGATCCCATCTCTTCCGGCGCGCGATCCATCAGGTAACGATCGTGGTTGCCGAGAACATGGACGGCATCGAGCGCCATCAGCATGTCCATCGTCCGCCGCCCGTCGAGCGGGCCGCTCGCCATGTCGCCGAGATTGACAATCCTGTCGATCCGCTGCGCGCGAATATCGGCGATCACCGCTTCCAGCGCGAGATAGTTGCCATGAACATCCGCGATGGCGGCAAAGCGCATCATGAGAATTCCGTCTACTGCGGCAGCGTTCCGTTTTCCGCCAGCACATGCCCGGTCAGATAGAGCGAGCCGGTAATGAGGATGCGCGGCGGGACATCATAGGCAAGCTTAGCAATGGCACGCAGCGCCGTCTCGACGCTCGCAGCGGTTTCGACCCGCATGCCGAGTTGCCGTGCGCTGTCGGCCAGCACATCCGGCGGCATGGCATTATCCTGATCGGGAATCTTCACCGCGATGATGTGGCGGGTCTGCCCGGCAAAATTGGCAAGAAAACCGCCGGCGTCCTTGTTGCCCATCATGCCTGCGATCACCACGAGCGGACGCGACACCCGCTCTTCAAGATCGCCGAGTGCGGCAGCCGCCACGCGCCCACCGTCGGGATTGTGACCGCCGTCGAGCCACACCTCGGCGTCCTTCGGTCCGGCGTCGACCAGCTTGCCCGATGTCAGACGCTGCATCCGCGCCGGCCATTCGGCGCGCGCGATACCCTGCTCAAATGCCGACGGTTCAATCTTGAGGGACTCGATGGCGCGCAGCGCCGCAATCGCGAGCCCGGCATTGTCGAATTGATGCCGCCCGAACAGGCGCGGAGCGGACAGATCGAGCAGACCGCGCTCGTCCGAATACACCAGCCGCCCGCGCTCCACATTGACGTGCCAGTCCTGGGTCGCAGCGTGCAGCGGCGCACGGGCGCGCTTTGCCGTCTGCTCGATCACGGCGGTTGCTTCGGCAATCTGTTCCGCGCAGATCACCGGAACGTTCTTCTTGATGATGCCCGCCTTTTCGGTGGCGATCTTGATCAGTGTGTCACCGAGAAACTCGACATGATCCATGCCGATCGGCGTGATGACACTGGCGAGCGGTGCATTGATCACGTTGGTCGCATCGAGCCGCCCGCCGAGGCCGACCTCGAGCAGCACAACATCAGCCGGATGCTCAGCGAACAGATGAAACGCCGCTGCGGTCTCGATCTCGAAAATCGTGATCGGCTCGCCGCCGTTGACACGCTCGCAGTGATCGAGCGCGGCGCGCAACTGATCGTCCGTTACAAGGGCGCCGCCGCCGACCCTGCCGAGGCGGAAGCGTTCGTTGAACCGCACAAGGTGCGGCGAAGTGTAGGCGTGAACCCGCAGGCCCGCAGCTTCGAGAATGGCGCGCAGGAACGCGACCGTCGAACCCTTTCCGTTGGTGCCGGCGACATGAATGACAGGCGGAATGCGGCGTTCGGGATGATCAAGGCGCTCAAGAATGCGCCACATCCGGTCCAGCGTCAGATCGATGCGCTTGGGATGCAGCGACGCCAGACGCGCGAGAATGTCGTCGTAGGAGCGCGATGGTTCCCTGGCCGCAGGCGACGTCACGCGGGCGACGCAGCCGCAGGCAGATCGACGGGGAGCGGCGCGGTCCGCGATTCAAAGCCTTCGGCGGCAGGCGCCTTGGTCAGCAGCCGGCAGAGCCGCCCCAGAGTCGCGCGCAGATCATGGCGATGGACCACCATGTCCACCATGCCGTGCTCTTTCAGATATTCGGCCCGCTGGAAGCCCTCGGGGAGCTTTTCACGGATGGTCTGCTCGATCACGCGCGCGCCGGCAAAGCCGATCAGTGCGCCCGGCTCGGCGATCTGCACGTCGCCCAACATTGCATACGAGGCGGTGACGCCGCCGGTGGTCGGATTGGTCAGCACCACGATGTAGGGCTGACCGATCTCACGCAGCATCTGGATCGCGACCGTGGTGCGCGGCATCTGCATCAGCGAGAGAATTCCTTCCTGCATGCGTGCGCCGCCGGAAGCAGCAAAGATGATGAAGGGCGACTTCTTCTCGACCGCGAGTTCGAGGCCCTTTACGACGGCTTCGCCCGCCGCCATGCCGAGCGACCCGCCCATGAAATCGAAATCCTGCACGGCAACCACGACGGCATTGCCTTCCAGCTTGCCGTAGCCGACCTTCACCGCGTCGTTCATGCCGGTCTTGGCGCGTGCATCCTTGATGCGGTCGACATATTTCCGCTCGTCGCGAAACTTCAGCGGATCGGCAGTCACTTCCGGAAGCGCGACATCGTACCAGGTTTCGTTGTCGAAGATCGACTTCAGCCGCGCCGTCGCGCCCATACGCAAGTGATAATTCGAACCCGGAATCACGAACTGATTCTGTTCGACATCCTTGTAGAACACGAGCTGCCCGGAATCCGGGCACTTGATCCAGAGATTCTCCGGCGTTTCGCGCTTAAGGATGCTGCGAATCTTCGGCCGGACAACGTTGGTCAACCAGTTCATGACGGGCTCCGCCTCGGTGAAATGGATATATGGACGTCCGGGCGAAGCCGGGCAACCCGGCTTCGCCCAAATATCGCTGTTGAAAGCCGCGCTATTCCGCCGCCTGCTTTGCGCCCCGTACGCCCTGCGCCAGTGCCGCCGCAAGATCGGCGACCGCAGGAACCGTCTTCGCCGTGGCGCGGCCATCCGGATCAAGCGTCGCACGCAGGGCATCGATCAATGCCGAACCTACCACGGCGCCGTTCGCCGCCTGCGCGATGCCGCGCGCGGCGTCCGGCGTGCGGATGCCGAAGCCGACACAGACCGGCAACTGGGTATGACGCTTGATGCGGGCCACAGCGGCCGACACCTGTGCGGTGTCCGCGCTCGCCGAGCCAGTGATGCCGGTGATCGAGACGTAATAAACGAAGCCCGAAGTGTTCGCGAGCACGGCCGGAAGCCGCTTGTCGTCGGTGGTCGGCGTGGCAAGGCGAATAAAATTCAGCCCGGCCTGCATCGCAGGGATGCAGAGTTCGGTATCTTCCTCGGGCGGAAGGTCGACGATGATCAAGCCATCGACACCGGCGGACTTTGCATCCGCAAGAAACTTGTCGACGCCGTAGATGTAGATCGGGTTGTAGTAACCCATCAACACGATCGGTGTGGTGTTGTCGCCCGCACGGAAATCGCGCACAACGCCGAGCGTTTTCTTCAGCGTGGTGCCAGCCTTCAACGCACGCAGACCCGCCGCCTGAATCGCGGGACCATCGGCCATCGGATCGGTGAATGGCATGCCGATCTCGATAATGTCGGCGCCCGCCTTCGGCAGTGCCTTGATGATCTCGAGCGAGGTCGCCAGATCCGGGTCGCCGCACATCACAAAGGTGACGAAGGCCGCGCGGCCTTCCTTCTTCAGTTCGGCGAAACGTGTGTCGATGCGCGTGGTCACTTCTTCTTGCCCTTCAGAATATCGCCCACCTGCGGCACGTCCTTGTCCCCGCGGCCCGACATATTGACCACCATCAGATGGTCCTTCGGCCGCTTCGGCGCGAGGTCCATGACTTTCGCGATGGCATGCGCGGGCTCCAGCGCCGGGATGATGCCTTCAAGGCGGGAGAGCAACTGAAACGCCGCCAGCGCTTCATCGTCGGTCGCCGACAGGTACGTTACGCGGCCGGTCTCATGAAGCCAGGAATGCTCCGGGCCGATGCCGGGGTAATCGAGACCTGCTGAAATCGAATGCGCGTCCTGAATCTGGCCATCGTCGTCCATCAGCAAGTAGGTGCGATTGCCGTGCAGCACACCGGGACGCCCACCCGCGATCGATGCTGCATGAAGCTGTGTCAGGCCATGACCCGCGGCCTCGACGCCGAAGATCTCGATGCCGGGATCGTCGAGGAACGGATGAAACAGCCCCATCGCATTGGAGCCGCCGCCGATGCAGGCGACCAGCGAATCCGGCAGGCGGCCTTCGGCCTCCATCATCTGCGCCCGCGTCTCGGTGCCGATGATCGACTGGAAGTCACGCACCATCATCGGATACGGATGCGGACCCGCTACCGTGCCGATGCAATAGAACGTGTCCGCGACATTGGTCACCCAATCTCTCAAGGCATCGTTCATCGCGTCTTTCAGCGTGCGCGAACCGGACTGCACCGGCACCACCTTGGCGCCCAGCATTTCCATGCGGATCACGTTCGGCTGCTGCCGCTCGACGTCGACCGCGCCCATATAGACGATGCATTCAAGTCCGAAGCGCGCGCAGAGCGTCGCGGTGGCGACGCCGTGCTGGCCCGCGCCGGTTTCCGCGATGATGCGCTTCTTGCCCATGCGCCGCGCGACCATGATCTGGCCCAGCACGTTGTTGACCTTGTGCGAACCGGTGTGATTCAGCTCTTCGCGCTTGAAGTAGATCTTCGCGCCGCCGAGATGCTCGGTCAGGCGCTGCGCGAAATACAGCGGCGACGGCCGTCCGACATAGTCCTTCAGGTAGCCGTCCATTTCCTTCTGAAACGACGGGTCGGCCTTGGCCTCCGCATAGGCCTTTTCCAGATCGAGGATCAGCGGCATCAGCGTTTCGGCAACGTAACGTCCGCCGAAAATGCCGAAGTGTCCGCGCTCGTCGGGGCCGGAACGGAAGGAATTGGGAAGTTGAACGCTCATACGCTGCTCGCAATCCTGGAAGATGTCATCGCACGCTCCGCCTCACGCGCCGCGCGGATGAAGGCACGGATCATATCGGGGTCCTTGATGCCCGGCGCGCTTTCGACGCCGGACGATACATCGACGCCATTCGCGCGGGTGACACGAACAGCCTCGGCAACGTTGCCGGCATTGAGCCCGCCGCCGACCATGAACGGAATTGCCAGCTTGATGTTTTCAAGCAGATGCCAGTCGAACGGTACGCCAAGGCCGCCGGGACGGGTGGCATCCTTCGGCGCACGCGTATCGAACAGGATGCGGTCGGCCACCGCCGCATAGCCCGGGAGCTCCGCGAGGTCGGCCGCCGTCGCCACCGGCAGCACCTTCATCACCGGCAATCCGAACTTCTGCTTGATGTCCCGCACCCGCGCGATGCTCTCGGAGCCATGAAGCTGCAGCAATCCAGGCTGCAAGGCCTCGATGCAGTTCTCGAGCGACGCGTCGTCCGCATCCACGGTCAGCGCGGCCTTGACGGCGCGGCCCCTGACCAGCCGGCCAAGCTCGCGTGCAGTGCCCAGGCTGAGGTGGCGGGGCGATGCTTCGAAGAACACGAAGCCCACCATATCCGCGCCAGCATCCAGCGCGACCTCAAGGGTCTCGCGCGTGGACAGGCCGCAAATCTTTACCGCGAATGACATGGTCTCATGGCGTGGTTGGGCCGCAGATCGGCGGCCGGACAACAGGCTTCGGAACAGCCGGGCGGGTTCTACAACGCCGCGCCGTGCTTGTCTCGCCCGATGGCCAGATAAGAGGGGGTCAGGCCCGGGGCGGAGCCGAGCGCCGGAACCTGGTTTTCGCCGGTGCGCGACGCAACCTGCAGCCGTTCGCGCAAATCGGCCAGTTCGGCGCGGGCATGGCGCGCATCCGCTTCATGCTGCCGGGCCGCCCGGCGCCAGCGGTGCTGGCCGAACCAGGTCGCGATGCCCCCGGCAATCACCCCGAACATGGCGACAGCGATAATGACGACGAACAGCGGCAGCGAGACGCCCAGCGCCGGATCACTGGAGTTGAACGGATCAAACGACAGCGTGACCATATGACGGTTCGCGACCGCAAACACGACGAACAGGATCGCAAGCGGCAGGATCACGAGAGCGTTGAAAATCTTGCGGAGCATGGTGCGTCCTCGCGACAGGTTTCCGTTTTGAGGACGACGGCTTCGGGCGCTGTCTGCTTCAAAAGCCGGTCCGCAGATATCAGCGGCCACTCCCTGGAAGAGTTACAGGGAGCCGGATCAGGTCGCGGCGGTCGTATCCGCTCCGCCTTCGCGGTTCAGCCGCTCGCGCATTTCCTTGCCGGTCTTGAAGAACGGCACACTCTTCTGCTCGACAGGAACATGCTCCCCGGTGCGCGGATTGCGCCCCGCGCGCGCGGGGCGATGCTTGACCGAAAAAGCCCCAAAACCGCGCAGTTCGACGCGGTCACCGCGTGCGAGCGCTGCAACGATTTCGTCGAGAATTGCGTTCACGATGTTCTCGACATCCCGCTGATAGAGATGCGGGTTATGCTCGGCGATGCGCTGAACGAGTTCTGATTTGATCATTGAATGCTGTGCCCGTGACGTGCGGTGAGACATTTCCGTGAAAAAGCCTTGAACTGTCAAGTCGCTAATTCAAATCGGAGGATGGCTAAATCGCGTGACAAATGTCCAGTTTCGTTGTTGCACCGGCAACCGCAATGCGGCGAAAAACACCTGAAAGCGGATTCATGACAATCAGTTCGCCGATGACGGCTGCCAAAGCGCCAACATACCGTCGAGGCCGAAGCGATCGACCGCCTGCGTGACGCCGGACTGCTCAAGCCGCCGTGAAATCGCTCCAAGGCCCACTGCATCGAGAGCGACCGACGCGGTTGCCCGCAAAAAAGTCATGTCGCCAAAGCGCGGGGCGAGCCTGTAGTCCCTCACCGGCACGTCCGGCCCGACCTTCTTTTGTGCAACGAGCCACGCAACGGCGGTCTTCTCGTCGCCGAGCTGGTCCACCAGCTTGAGACCCACCGCCTGACGGCCTGTGAACACACGGCCATCCGCCACCGTCTGCAACGTTGCGTCATCCATGTTGCGGCGATCCTTTACCAGACCGCGGAACCAGGCGTAGGAATCCTTCACCAGCGCATCGAGCGCCGCACGCGCTTCCGGGCTGGTCGGCTCATAACCATTGGGAGCCGCCTTGAGTGGCGACGACTTCACCTCTTCGACCTTGACGCCGACGGTCTTGAGCAGATCGGACACATTCGGAATCTGGAACAGCACGCCGATCGAGCCGACCAGCGACGTCTGCTGTGCGATGATCTGGTCCGACGCAAGCGCTGCGATGTATCCACCCGATGCCGCGAGACCTTCCACCACCACGACCAGCGGCTTCTTTGCCTTCAGGCGCGTCAGCGCATCGAAGAGCTGCTCGGAACCAGCTGTCGTGCCGCCCGGCGAATTGATGTGCACGATGACGGCGGCGGCGGATGACTTCTCCAGCCGTTCGAGCGCTTCGACACGCGCCTGATCGCTGCGGATCAGACCATCGATCTTTACACGTGCGATCGCGCCCGATCCGGTTATCGCGCTGCGGCTCGCCGGTGACGCCAGCACGGCCACCGCAACCACGGCGGCAATGACGCCAAGCGCGGCCACCACACGCCAGAACGTCAGCTTGCGGCGAATGCGGCGGCGATCAACGATCACATCGGAATCGAGCGACATGGATTTTCTCCTCAAGCATCAGATACTTTGCAACGGGCGTGACGATCGTTGCTCTGAAAAGTTATCCCGCGCTTTTGCGAGTGCAGCCTTGATGCATGGTTACTTCATTACATCAATTGCGACGCAAATTGAAGACAACACAATCGGCACGTCAACTACGCATTCTGCGCAAGCAATCGCTCACCGTCATGGCCGGCGATCCTGAGCGCCGTCACATGACCTTGCACGCCGCCCGCGATTGCGACCGGCACAAAGTGTTCGGTGCGTCCCTGCGTCGCGCTTTCGATCAGGACATGGCGCGTCGTTCCGACGTCCGACGCAAGCCTTCGTCGCAGCGCGGCCTCACCCGTTGTGCGCAACCGTTTGGCGCGCTCCTTGATCACGCGACCCTCGACCTGCGGCATGCGCGCCGCCGGGGTGCCGGGACGCTTTGAATAAGGAAACACGTGGAGGAATGTCAGGTCGCATTCGTCGACGAGTTCCTGCGAACGCGCGAACATCTCCTCGGTCTCGGTGGGAAAACCCGCAATGATATCCGCGCCGAAGGCGATGTCCGGCCGCAACCGCCTGACCTGCTGGCAAAACGCGATGGCGTCGGTGCGCGTATGCCGCCGCTTCATGCGCTTGAGAACGAGATCGTCGCCGGCCTGCAATGACAGATGCAGATGCGGCATCAGCCGGTCGTCGGTTGCGATCACGTCGAGCAGATCGCGATCCGCTTCGATGGAATCGATTGACGAGATGCGCAGCCGCTTCAAGTCCGGCACATGCTTGAGAATCTGCTTCGTCAGTCTTCCGAGTTGGGGTGCACCCGGCAGGTCCGCGCCATAGCTCGTGAGATCGACGCCGGTCAGCACGATCTCGGCATGGCCCGCCTCGGTCAGCGCGCGCACCTGATCGACCACCGCGCCCATCGCGACCGAGCGCGAATTGCCGCGGCCATAGGGAATAATGCAGAAGGTGCAGCGATGATCGCAGCCATTCTGAACCTGCACAAACACGCGCGGCAGCCCGCTCTGGAAACCGGCGGCGAGATGCGGCGCCATTTCGGTCACCGCCATGATGTCCGAGACGGCGATCTTGTCCCCCGGCACCTCGAACGCCGAGCGGGTCTCGCGCCACGCATCACCGCGCATCTTGTCGTCATTGCCCAGCACGCGATCGACTTCGCTCATCTGCGCGAACATCTGGGTCTGGGTCTGAGCGGCGCAGCCCGTGACCACGATGCGCACCCCCGGCCGTTCACGGTGCAGCTTGCGGATGGTCTGGCGGGCCTGCGCGACGGCTTCATTGGTGACGGCGCAGGTGTTGACGACGACAGTGTTCTGAAGGCCCGCAGCCTCTGCTTCGCGCCGGATCACGTCCGACTCGAACGTATTCAGCCGGCAGCCGAAAGTGACGACATCGACGGACATATCATGCAACGTTGGCGAACAGCGCCGGATCGAAGCGGCCCTCGAACTCGAAGGCCGCGGGACCGGTCATCAGCAAATGATCGTCCTGCGCACGCCATTCGATGGTGAGGTCGCCGCCGGGCAGCGTCATGTGAACAGTACGTTCGGTGCGCTTCAGCCGCGCCGCCGCCACTGCAGTTGCGCACGCCGCCGACCCGCAAGCCCGGGTCAGACCCGCGCCGCGCTCCCAGGTGCGCATGACGATATGCTCGCGGTCGACCACATGGGCGAGCGTGATGTTTGCGCGCTCCGGAAAGATCGGGTGATTTTCAAGCAGCGGGCCGAACCGTTCGAGATCGTAAGCCTCGATGTCGTCGACCCAGAAAATCGCGTGCGGATTGCCCATGCTGACGACCGACGGCGAATGCAGGATCGGCGCATCGATCGGTCCAATCTGCAATTCGATGTAACGTGTGTCGCGGAATTCCTCGGCCAGCGGAATATCCTGCCAGCCGAACTTCGGTACGCCCATGTCGACTGTATAGAGGCCGGGCGACGGTCCCTGCCAGCAATTCAAAAGGCCCGCACGGGTCTCAAAGGTCAGCGCATTCTTGCCGGTTTCCTCGAACACCTGCCGGGCGACGCAGCGCATGCCGTTGCCGCAGGCGGCGGCCTCCGAGCCGTCATTGTTGTAAATGCGGATAAAGGCGCTGGTCCCCTGAACGCGCGGAGGATGCAGCACCATCAGCTGATCATAGGGCACGCCCGCGGGCGACGCGACCGCGCGAGCCTCATCCGGCGTGACGGTTGCGGCAGAATCGCGCAGATCGACCACGACGATTTCGTTGCCGATGCCGTTCATCTTGGCAAAGCTATGGTTGGCGAGTGTGCTCATTGTCCCAGCCTATATGGCGAATGCAGAGCGACTTGACCAGAGTGAGCGCCTGCCTCGCGATTGCCAAGTTTGGAACGCATGCCAGTTCCGAGCGGTTCGTGGTAAACTGTGTCTGCTTCGCCGCCGGACAAGATTTACCCCCGCTGACGCCTCGGAGACCATGAATGAGTAATACCCGCGTTGCCGTTTTGGTCGCCTTGGCGCTGGTCGTTGCGGCAGCGGTCTGGATCAAGCTGCCGATGGGGCCGGTACCGGTCCAGTCGCCGCCGGCAAATACGGCAGCCACGGCGGTCCCCCCGGCAACCCCGGCTCCGGCGCCTTCGGCCGCACCCGCAGCGCCCGAGACCGCCACGCCGACGCCCCCCACTCCTCCGGCTTCAACAGCAAGCCCGGCGGCCCCGTCTGCGCCGGCCGCGGAAACCCCGCCGGCCAGCGCGCAGGCACCGGCAACACCGCCCGCGACTCCATCGGCTCCTGCGGCAGAGGCACCCGCGACGCCAGCCGCGCCAAGTGTGAAAACCGCCGATCCGTTTGGGGAGCAACAGAGCCTGACCGCCAAAAAGGTCGTGATGCTGAGAGGCAGCGCGGCCTGGGATAACGCGTTCGAAACGCTGGTCGGATCCCTGAAAACGCTAGCGGGCTTTCTCGACAAGCAGGGCATCAAGCCCGCCGGATCGTCGCTGATCGTCTACACCTCAACCGACGACGCAGGTTTCACCTATCAGGCTGAAATTCCGGTCGAACAGGACCCGAAGAATCTTGGCAGGGGCATGAGCATCGGCACATCGCCCGAAGGCCCGACACTGAAGTTCGTCCATCGCGGTTCATACGACAACATGGACAACACCTATGAGGCGATCACCAACCACCTCGATGACAAGAAGCTGGAGGCCAAAGATACGTTCATCGAAGAGTACATCACCGATCCACTGACGACGACCGAAGACAACCTCATCATCAATGTCTACGTCCCGCTGAAGTAGAACTGCCGCTCAAATCGAATCTGGAGTTTCATAATGCGTGCCCGCACCGTTTTCGCCGCGATCGCCATCGCCACCATGGCATCGTCCGCGTCCGGACAGTCCCTGCCGCCGACCGTCTCAGTCACCGGCGAAGCCTCGATCTCGGTGCCGCCGGATCTGGCGCAGATCGACAGCGGCGTCACCACCGAAGCGAAGACTGCGCGCGAGGCCTCCGAAGCCAACAACAAGGCGATGGGCGTCGTCCTGCAGGCGCTGAAAACCGCCGGCATCGCCGAAAAAGATATCCAGACATCGCGCCTGTCGCTGTCGCCGCAGAGCGCGCCGAATCGCAATGCCAATGCGCCGTTCCTGATCGTCGGTTACCGCGCCAGCAACCGTGTCACCGTCACCATTCGCGACATCACCAAGGTTGCCGACACCATCGACGTGCTGGTGGGCTCCGGCGCCAACGAGATCAGCGGCATCAGCTTCATGGTGTCGAAAGCCTCGAAGCTGCTGGACGACGCACGCTCCGAGGCCGTCGCCGATGCACGGCGCAAGGCGGAGATCTATGCGAAGGCCGCGAACATCTCGCTCGGCGCACCGATCAGCATCTCTGAAGAAACCGCGCCGGGCCCGGTGCCGTATCGCAAGATGGCCGCCGACATGGCCGCATCCGCGCCGGTGGCACAGGGCCAGGAAACGCTGCGTGTCTCGGTGAGCGTGTCTTACGAGCTCAAGCAAAAGGCGCAGTAATTCCTGCGCATGAATGCGAGGCGCACCCCGATAACGATTGTTATGCCCGGGCTTGACCCGGGCATCCATCTGAAAACGAATCTTGAAAGATCGATTGCCGGGTCAAGCCCGGCAATGACAGATGTGCGACGTGGCCGGCTTCATATCTCGAACACCTGACCGGGCTTGAGCGCGACAAACCTGTCGCGCGCAACACCTGCTGTATCGAGCGCCGTCGCTAGATCATTGACCGGCGCGTCGATCGCCTCATCGGTCAGCTGAAACGTGCCGTGATGATGCGCCAGCGCCATCTCGGCCCCGCAATCCGCCAGCGCCTTCACCGCATCTTCAGGATTCATGTGCATCTCGCGCATGAACCAGCGCGGCTCATAGGCGCCGATCGGCAGGATCGCAGCGCGCAATGGGCCATGCGCGTCGCGGACACGCCGGAAATGCGCGCCGGTGCCATAGCCGGAATCGGCGACGAGATAGAGTTTTCCGGCCGGCGTCTCCAGCACAAAGCTCGCCCACAGCGCCTTGTTGCGATCGAACAGCCCGCGCGCGGTCCAGTGACGCGTCGCCACCAGGGTGACCGCGACACCGTTGCCGATCTCGACGCGCTCGTTCCAGTCAAACGCTTCGGCACGAATCGCCGGGTCGTTCGACGCCATCGTCACATCGTTGCCGAGCGGGGTGACGACGCGCGGTGAGAATTTCGCGGCAAGCCGCGACAGGGTTCGCGCATCGAGATGATCGTAGTGCCCGTGCGAGACCAGCACCACATCAATGGTCGGCAGCTTGTCGAAATCGATACCGGGATCGTTGACGCGCTTCGGTCCCGCGAAGCTCACAGGCGACGCGCGCTCCGACCATACCGGATCGACCAGGATGTTGAGGCCCGCGGTCTGGATCAGCCAGCTTGCGTGGCCGACATAGGAGAACCGCACCTTGTTGCCCGTCACCTGCTGCGGCGGCGTGTCGGCATAGGGCGAAGGCGCGCGTTCGGGCCATTTTGCCGCCTGCTTGGTGATCTGCCAGCGCAGAACCTCCCAGAGCTTCTTCGGCGGAGAACCATCGGGGTCAAAAAAATAGGTGCCGTCGAAATGATCGGACGGGGGGCCGGCATAGGTTTTCATGCGGGATATCCAGACGGACGGCAGACCCACGGCGAGGGCGGCACCTGCGAACAGGGCAAAAAAGCGGCGGCGGGAAATGGTCATGGGCCTCGATTGGCCTGAAATGGCCGGTGTGGGCAACACTTAGGTTCCCCACAGACCATCCGCAACATGCCCCAGAATCAGCATTTTCCGGTCTTTTCTTGACTTTTCGGGCTTTGAGCGGTTTAAACGCCGCAATTCTCGAAAAGACGTTCTTTTCGACCCGCCGCCCGGCACCGGATGCCGGAGGCCAACGCCCGACAGCGCTGTGCGCCCTCGGGCGTAAACGTGTTTGGAATTTCACGTCCCCAACGGGACATGAGCAACGGGATACGGTTCGGCGATGTTCGACAATTTGTCGGAAAAGCTTGGAGGCATTCTCGATCGGCTGACACGGCGCGGTGCGCTGTCGGAGGCCGATGTCGACGCCGCCATGCGCGAAGTGCGCCGCGCGCTGCTTGAGGCCGACGTCGCGCTCGACGTGGTGCGCTCGTTCACCGACAAGGTGCGCGAGCAGGCGATCGGCGCCACCGTGGTGAAGTCGGTCACCCCCGGCCAGATGGTCGTGAAGATCGTCCACGACGAACTGGTCGCGACCCTCGGCTCCGACGGCCAGCAGATCGATCTCAATGCGCCTGCGCCTGTCGCCATCATGATGGTCGGCCTGCAGGGCTCCGGCAAAACCACCACCACCGCGAAACTGGCGCGCCGCCTGACCCAGCGCGACAAGAAAAAAGTTCTGATGGCGTCGCTCGACGTCTATCGCCCGGCTGCGCAGGAACAGCTCGCAGTTCTGGGCCGCGATCTCTCGGTCGAAACCCTTCCTATCGTCGCGGGTCAGAAGCCGGTGCAGATCGCGCAGCGCGCGCTGCAAGCTGGCAAGCTCGGCGGCTACGACATCGTGCTGCTCGATACCGCGGGCCGCACCACCCTCGACGAAGAGATGATGACGGAAGCCGCGGAGGTGAAAACCGCCGCTAAGCCGCATGAAGTGCTGCTGGTCGCGGACTCGTTGACCGGCCAGGACGCCGTCAATCTCGCGCGCGCGTTCGATCAGCGTGTCGGCCTCACCGGCATCGTGCTGACACGCGTGGACGGCGACGGACGCGGCGGCGCCGCGCTCTCCATGCGCGCTGTCACCGGCAAGCCGATCAAGCTGATCGGTACCGGCGAAAAAACCGATGCGCTGGAAGATTTTCATCCCTCGCGCATCGCCGGCCGCATCCTCGGCATGGGCGACGTCGTCTCGCTCGTTGAAAAAGCCGCGGCGCATATCGACGCCGAGAAGGCCGCGCGTGTCGCCGAGAAGATGCGCAAGGGCAAGTTCGACCTTGCCGACCTGCGCGATCAGTTGCAGCAGATGCAGACCATGGGCGGTCTCGGCGGCCTGATGGGCATGATGCCCGGCATCGCCAAGATGAAGAACCAGATCGCGGCCGCGAACCTCGACGACAAGGTCGTGAAGCGCCAGATGGCGGTGATCGACTCCATGACGCGCGAGGAGCGCAAAAATCCCGACATCCTCAAGGCCAGCCGCAAGAAGCGCATTGCCGCCGGCGCGGGCCTCAAGGTCGAGGAAGTCAACAAGCTGCTCAAGATGCACCGGAACATGGCCGACATGATGAAGGCCATGGGTCAGGGCAAGCGCGGCCCGCTCGCGGGCATGGCGCAGGCGATGGGCTTCGGCGGAGGCGGCATGCCGTCAGCCGACGCGATGAAGGAATTGGCAGCGAAGATGCCCGGAGGAATTCCGCAAGGCGCACCGACGCTGCCGAAAGATTTTCCAAATCTTCCAGGATCTGGCCTGCCGGGTCTTGGAAAACCGACACTGCCAGGCCTCGGCGGATTTCCGGGGATCGGCAAGAAGAAATAGCCGAAACAGTTTTCACGAAATTCAAACACACCAACGGAGAAGAGAATGTCAGTCGTTATCCGCCTTGCTCGCGCAGGCACCAAGAAGCGTCCGGTCTATCACGTCGTCGTCGCCGACTCGCGCTTTCCGCGCGACGGCCGTTTCATCGAGCGTCTCGGCCACTTCAACCCGCTGCTGCCGAAGGACAACGAGACCCGCCTCAAGCTCGACATGGACAAGGTCAAGGCCTGGCTCGCCAAGGGCGCGCAGCCGTCGGACCGCGTGATGCGCTTCCTCGACGCCGCCGGCGTGAAGAAGCGTGAGCCGCGCAAGAATCCGGAGAAAGCCGTGCCGCGCAAGGAACGCAAGGCCAACGCTGAAGCCGCCGCCAAGGCGTAAGCAAACAGTGTGGCGGTTTACAACTCCGCATCGTTCGCGCAGCGCGTTTCGTTTGCGGACTTGTAAACCAAAGCCACACTGTAATTATATTTGGCTAGTGTCCTTTCGCATCCGAAGTTCGCTGGGGAAGGTGCCGCACATGAGGCGAACTTCGGATGCAGGACACTAGCATGACAAAAGCAGCGCAAATCTGCGTTGCAAGAATCGGCGCCGCGCACGGTGTGCGCGGCGAGGTGCGGCTGTGGCCGTTCACCGAAGATCCGATGGCGGTGATCGATTACGGGCCGCTCTCGACCAAAGACGGCCTGCGTCAGTTTGAAGTGGTGCGCGCCCGGATTGCCAAGGATCATCTGGTTGCGGTGCTCAAGGGCATCACGACCCGCGAAGATGCCGAGCGCATCAATGGCCTTGAGCTTTATATTTCCCGCGACAAGCTGCCCGAGACGGACGAAGGCGAATACTATCACGCCGACCTGATCGGACTGCGCGCGCTCGATCCGGCAGGCACCGCGATCGGCAAGGTGCTCGCGATCCATAATTTTGGCGCAGGCGACATCATTGAAATCGCGCCGCCGCAGGGGCCGACATTGCTGCTGCCGTTTACCGACGCGGTGGTGCCGACGGTGGATCTCGCCGGCGGCCATGTGGTGATCGTGATGCCGCAAGAGATTGAAGGCGATTCTCCGTCCGACGCGGACATCTGAACCGGGATACCCGACCATGTGGCGCGCCACCGTGCTCACGCTGTTTCCGGAGATGTTTCCCGGCCCGCTCGGCGTCAGCCTTGCGGGGAAGGCGCTTGCGTCGGGCGTCTGGGCACTGGAGGCCCGCGACATTCGCGACGCCGCCACAGACAGGCATCGCAGCGTCGATGACACGCCGGCGGGCGGCGGCCCCGGCATGGTGCTGCGCGCCGATGTGCTGGCCACTGCGATTGACGCCGCACAGATCGCCCCGGAGCGCCCGCGCCTCCTGATGAGCCCGCGCGGCACCCCCCTGACCCAGAAAAAGGTCATGGAACTCGCCTCCGGGCCCGGCCCGCTGATCGTCTGCGGGCGCTTCGAGGGGATCGATCAGCGGGTCATCGAGGCCCGTGGGCTCGAGGAAATCTCCCTGGGGGACTACGTGCTCTCGGGCGGCGAAATCGCAGCCCTGGCCCTGATAGACGCCTGCGTGCGGCTTCTGCCGGGCGTCATGGGGAAGCTAAGCTCCGGAATGGACGAAAGTTTCTCGGATGGACTACTTGAATACCCCCAATACACCCGCCCCCAGGAGTTCGAGGGCCAAACCATCCCGGATGTGCTGGTCTCGGGTGACCATGCCCGGATTGAGGCCTGGCGGCGGGCGGAAGCCGAAGCCCTGACCCGCGCCCGGCGCCCGGACCTCTGGGCGGCCAAGACCGTTCAAACGGCCACTCAAAACATCGCGCCCGGCATACGAAAAGACACGACAAAAGGGTGACAACCGGGCGGCTTTGGCGTATAGCACCGGCCAATCCGTGCAGATGCTGGATACGAATTTCCGCGCAGCCCCTTCCGGGCGCGCCGCCGATGGAGTTTTGTGATGGACCTCATTCAAGAGCTCGACAAAGAGCAGCTGGAAAAGCTTTCCGCAGGAAAGACGATTCCGGATTTCGGACCGGGCGACACGGTCGTCGTCAACGTCAAGGTTGTCGAAGGCGAGCGTTCGCGCGTGCAGGCCTATGAAGGCGTCTGCATCGGCCGCAACGGCGGTGGCATCCATGAGAGCTTCACCGTCCGCAAGATTTCCTACGGCGAAGGCGTGGAGCGCGTGTTCCCGATCTACTCGCCGATGATCGACTCGATCAAGCTCGTGCGCCGCGGCAAGGTGCGCCGCGCCAAGCTGTATTACCTGCGCGGTCTGCGCGGCAAGTCGGCGCGCATCGTCGAGAAGCAGGACAACCGCGAAAAAGAATCGCTGAAGGCTGCTTCGGGCGAGTAATCGCGCAACACTCGATGATTTAAGAAAAGCGCGGTGCCTCACCGCGCTTTTTTGTTTTCGGCAGGTCGCTCGCGCCTACTTCTGCGTCAGCGGACCGTTCATGATCCAGCGGTGGCCGAACGGATCGCGCAGGATCGCGGTTCGCGTGCCCCAGAACGAATAGGTCGGTGTCACCTCGCCTTTCGCGCCGAGCTTGGTGGCGCGCGTGAAGACTTCGTCGACTTCGTCAGCGGTTGCGAATTCGAGACTGACCGACATGGTCACCGGCTCGCCCGGCAGCGGCATCCGCGCAGTGCCGAATTCGGGAAACGCGTCGGACAGAAACAGCGCGCCGCCGTTGATTTCGAGTTCGCAATGCAGGATGCGCAGGCCGTCCATCGCCGGCATCAGCGCCTTCTGCTTGGCGTCGAAGGCGGCGGTGTAAAAAGCGATCGCTCCGGCCGCAGGTGAAACAGTCAGATACGGTGCAACCGGCGGGCGTGAAGACATTGTGCCATCCTGCGTAAGCTATTATGTGGTCAGGATACTTTCCCCTCGAAGGTTAAGCGAGTAAAAAGGCCGCCTATGTTACCGGCGGCCCCAAAGGCCCCTAAATACCCATGCGGGCAGTAAAATCGGACGACGAACATGGCCAAAGCGACCACTCTCTACGACAAGATCTGGAACGACCATCTGGTTGATGAGCAGCCCGACGGCACCTGTCTGCTCTACATCGACCGCCATCTTGTCCATGAAGTCACCTCGCCGCAGGCCTTTGAAGGATTGCGCACCTCGGGCCGCAAGGTTCGCGCCCCGAAGAAGACGCTGGCCGTGGTGGATCACAACGTTCCGACCACCGACCGCTCGAAGCCTAATCCCGATCCGGAAAGCGCCGAGCAGATCGCGACGCTCGCCGAGAACGCGCGCGAATTCGGCGTGGAGTATTTCAACGAGTACGACAAGCGTCAGGGCATCGTGCACGTGATCGGTCCTGAGCAGGGCTTCACGCTGCCCGGCACGACGATCGTCTGCGGCGACAGCCACACCTCGACGCACGGCGCGTTCGGCGCGCTGGCGCACGGCATCGGCACGTCGGAAGTCGAGCATGTGCTCGCCACCCAGACGCTGATCCAGAAGAAGGCCAAGAACATGCGCGCCACCGTCGACGGCACCTTGCCCGACGGCGTCACTGCGAAGGACATCATCCTTGCCATCATCGGCGAGATCGGCACCGCGGGCGGCACAGGTTACGTGCTGGAATACGCCGGCGACGCGATCCGTTCGCTGTCGATGGAAGGCCGCATGACGGTCTGCAACATGTCGATCGAGGGCGGCGCCCGCGCCGGCCTCATTGCGCCGGATGAAAAGGCCTATGAATTCCTCAAGGGCCGTCCGATGGCACCGACCGGCGAGGCATGGGACGCCGGATTGCGCTACTGGAACACGCTGCGCACCGACGAGGGTGCGCATTTCGATCACGAGATTCGTCTCGATGCCGCGAAGCTGCCGCCGATCGTGACCTGGGGCACTTCGCCCGAGGACGTGATTTCCATCACCGGCTCCGTACCTGATCCTGCGAAGATCGAAGACGAGGCGAAGCGCCTGTCGAAGGAGCGCGCGCTGGCTTACATGGGCCTCAAGGCGGGCACCAAGATCACCGACATCAAGCTTGATCGCATCTTCATCGGCTCATGCACCAACGGGCGCATCGAGGATTTGCGCGCGGCAGCGAAGGTCGTCGCCGGCCACCACGTCAATGGCAATGTCAATGCGATGATCGTGCCGGGTTCGGGCCTTGTGAAAGAGCAGGCGGAAGCCGAAGGGCTCGACAAGATCTTCATCAAGGCCGGCTTCGAGTGGCGCGAGCCGGGCTGCTCGATGTGCCTTGCGATGAATCCCGACAAGCTGGCGCCGGAAGAACGCTGCGCGTCGACGTCGAACCGCAACTTCGAGGGCCGTCAGGGCTTCAAGGGCCGCACCCATCTGGTGTCGCCCGCGATGGCCGCAGCCGCAGCGATCGCCGGACACTTCGTCGATATCCGCGAATGGCATTCGACCTGAGCCATTCGCATCGACATCGACCGATCAAATA
This sequence comes from Afipia sp. OHSU_II-C1, assembly GCF_000497575.1. Taxonomy (GTDB): domain Bacteria; phylum Pseudomonadota; class Alphaproteobacteria; order Rhizobiales; family Xanthobacteraceae; genus Afipia. The sequence goes on along the minus strand of NZ_APJI01000010.1, from coordinate 307,103 downwards.
AAAACAGGCGCTCGAAAGAGCGCCTGTTTTGTTTTGCTCGCGCCAGACTTACCAGCCGAAGCCGATGCTGAGGCCCGGTCCATAGAAACGGGGACCGCCATAGCCGTAACCATAACCACCATAGGGATAGCCGTAGCCGTAACCGTAAGGCCGGTAATAGGCCGGCCGATAATAATAGGGGCGATAGTACGGACGATAACCATAGCCATACCCGTAATACGGTCGGTAGTAAGGGCGATAGTAGGGCCGATAATACGGCCTGTAATAGCGCGGGCCGTAGTAACCGTAGCGCCGGTAATAGCGGCGACGCGCACTGACATCGGTCGGCTGGGCTTCCGCCGGACGCGCGTCACGCGACGCCGTCGTGGCCGGTGATGCGGCGCTCGCAGGCGCGAGCGACATCCAGCCGGCAATTGAAAGAGCGGCAGCAACCGCCGCGGCTCCCACAAGCTTTCTCATTGCAGTTCTCCTCCAATCGTTGCTCGACACGTTAAAGATAACGCGCATCACCGATTTACGTTCATCCGTCCGTCAATGGCCTGCGTTGGCCCTGCGAACCAGACAGGGCCATAGCGGGTGGCCCTGCCTAAAATAAGGATGACGTCGAGTTTGGAGCAAGATCATGACGTGCGGATTTGATCAATTCTGGTCGATCCGCATCGTTGATCGAAGCTTAACTTAATACCAATGATGACGGCGATGGTGGCGCCAACCATGGTGATGATGCCAGCCGTGATGGCGACGCCAACCATGGTGGCGATGCCAGCGGTGATGGTGATGACGGCGCCAGTGAACCTGCGTTGCCATGGGCTCGGATGCCTGTTTCGCGGACGAACTCGCAGCCGGATTCATCAGCGACAACGCCTGCGCGCCGCCCGTGGGTACTGCAACCGCGAGCAGCCCGGCGACGGCTGCGAGACCAAAAATCGTTCTGACATTCATCTTCATGAACACTCTCTCCTCGTGAGCTTGAACGAATTCCGGCGCGTGTTTCTGTCCGAAGTTCGTTTGCATCAGGCTAGGAAGAATGACGTGAATGCGCGCTGAATGTCTGCGCCGCATTGATGAACAGATTTGCTCGCGCGGCATCGCGCCGCAGGCGACGATGACAATTGGTATCGATGGATTGTGTGCCACGGTATTCGCCGCCGACGATCGGCGCATTCAGAAAAAACTGAACCGCTCGCCGAAAGTCAGCCGCTCCAATAGCAGTTCACGCGCGGCACGATCACCGTTCCGCTCGGGCGATACTCATGCTCGTAGTGCGCATTGCAGACACGCTTGGAGTTCGGACCGGGATAGTTCGAGCCGCGATAAATCCGGATGCGGCGCGGCGTGCGGCGAATGACCTCACGGCTCTGCGCGGAAAATTCCTCGGCGGTCAGCCCATGATGGACAGCCGTCGAAGCAGATTGAGCCTGTGCCATACCCGGCAACGCCCAAACAATCAGGCCTGCAAAGAGGCCCAGAATGGCCGAAATCCCTGCCCGCGTCATGAAGCGCCGTCCCGTATCCATAAGTTCAGTCGATGGGCGGCAACGTCTCCGATTGAGGCGCGCCCGTCAACACCATGAACACGCAGAGGGGGAGTTCGGCGTCATGCCAACCCTTTTTGAAGTGCTCTTCGAAACCCTTGGCCCCGGTGGACAAGCCCTTTAAACAGGAGCGATGTGGCCGACTGCAAAATCCCCCACCCTTGAAGACATGGAAGCGATCGCGCATGACGCCTTCGCGCGGTTGCCGAAACACTTTCGCGATCTCTGCGAGGGATTGATCATCCAGATCGACGACTTCCCGTCGGAGGACGTTCTTGAGGAGATGAAGGCCGAGAGCGAATTCGATCTGCTCGGCCTGTTCCAAGGCGTCGGCCTGCCATTCCAGTCAAGCGGCGACATCGCTCCGATGCCGAACATGATCTGGCTCTATCGCCGTCCGATCCTCGATTACTGGGCCGAGCACGACGAGACCCTGGGTCATGTCGTGACGCATGTTCTGGTGCACGAGATCGGTCACCATTTTGGACTGTCGGACGACGACATGGAAGCGATCGAGGCTACCGTTACCTGACATGCGAGGCAGGCTTCCGGTCTTGAGCCGCGGCGGCACTTCCCAAGCGTTCGCGTTCGCAGATGCCGCCCCGGATCACCGCAGCCGACGTGCAGTCCTGCGCCGTGGCGAACACGCACACCGGCCGGTCAGCGCCGAAATCGCGGATGCACCACATTTCGGCGCGGACCCCGGTCGGCACCGCCAGAACGGCCGCGCCGGCGGCCAAAACCAGCCCTGCGGACAGCAATCGGCGCATGGCGTTCATGATGTGTCCCCCCCCTCAGCGCATAGCCTTGACGGCGTTGATGATATATTTAGAACACCTCAAACTGTAGCCGGTTCACGGGAACATCATGGACAAGTTTACGACCCTCGAGGGCGTCGCCGCACCGCTGAAGATCATCAATGTCGATACCGACATGATCATTCCCAAGCAGTATCTCAAAACCATCAAGCGCACCGGCCTCGGCAAGGGACTGTTTTCCGAGCAGCGCTACAAGGACGACGGCAGCGAGAACCCGGATTTCGTGCTCAACAAGCCGTCCTACCGCAAGGCCAAGATTCTCGTGGCCGGCGACAACTTCGGTTGCGGATCGAGCCGCGAGCACGCGCCATGGGCGCTCGGCGATTTCGGCATCCGCTGCATCATCTCGACCTCGTTCGGCGACATTTTCTACAACAACTGCTTCAAGAACGGCATTCTGCCGATCCGCGTCTCGCAGGACGAACTCGACAAGCTGTTCGACGACGCCGACCGCGGCTCCAACGCGACGCTGACGGTCGATCTTGAGAAGCAGGAAATCCGCGGCCCCGACGGCGGCACGATCAAGTTCGAGATCGATCCGTTCCGCAAGCACTGCATGCTGAACGGTCTCGACGACATCGGCCTGACCATGGAAAAGGGCAAGTCGATCGACGTGTTCGAGGCGAAGGAAAAAGCCGAGCGCCCATGGCTGTGAGCGAGTCGCGCTATCTTTGAATTTGGACTATGGCCGGGCTTGTTCCCGGCCATTGTCTTTTCGGCGTCAGCTACGCCGTCTTGAGCGCCGCGATCGCATCTGCAATCGCAATGGTGCGCTTTGCCATCTCGACATGCAGCCGCTCGACCATCTGGCCGTCGAGTTGCACCACGCCTTTGCTGGCGTTCTCCGGCAGATCGAACACACCCATGATCTTGCGCGCGCGGGCGATCTCTTCAGCGGGCGGCGTGTAGGCCGCGTTGGCAGCATCGATCTGGCCCGGATGGATCAGCGTCTTGCCGTCGAAGCCCATGTCGCGGCCCTGCGCGCACTCCTTCGCGAATCCGGCCACATCGCTGATGTCGTTGTAGGGGCCGTCGAGAATCTCAAGGCCATAGGCACGCGCCGCGAGGATGCAATGCGTGAACAGCGGCAGCATTGCCGCGCGGCCCGGCAGCATCCGCATTCGTGTTTCGCGCGCGATATCGTTCGGCCCCATGATGAAGCCGGTGAGGCGTTTGTCGCCTTCGCGCGCGGTCGCGGCGATCTCTTGTGCCGAAAGAACGCCAAGCGGGGATTCGATCATCGCCCACAGCACGATGCCGGGATCAGCCTTGAGCATGCGAAGGCGCTCCTCCAGCCTCTTGATATCGGCGGGGCGTGAAATCTTGGGCACCAGAATCCCGTCGGGCTTCGCTCTGGCGGCCATGGTCAGGTCGTCCTCCCACCACGGCGATTCCAGATTGTTGATGCGGATGATGATCTCACGCTTGCCGAAGCCGCCGGCGGCGACGGCCTGTGCGATCTGATCGCGCGCCATCGATTTTGCGTCAGGCGCAACCGAATCCTCAAGGTCGAGGATGACGGCGTCGCAGGGCAGGTTCCGCGCCTTGTCGAGCGCGCGGGCATTCGAGCCGGGCATGAACAGGACACTGCGGCGCGGACGGATCATGGTCTGGTTTCCATTGGGGAAGCAGCCTGAGTAGCACTTCCGTCCCGCGCCCGAAAGGCTTGTTCGGATGGCTCTCGTAGGTTAGCCAACCCCTGCGCGCTCCCTTGGTACGAACTTGCGAGGCCTCCTATGTCACCATTTCCCGAACACCTGCTCGCCGGCTACCAGACCTTCGTCACCCAGCGCCTGCCCACCGAACAGTCGCGCTACCGCGAACTGTCGCAAAAGGGGCAATCCCCCGAGGTCATGGTGATCGGCTGCTGCGATTCCCGTGTCTCGCCGGAGGTGATTTTCGACGCCGGACCGGGGGAACTGTTCGTTGTCCGCAACGTCGCCAACCTGGTGCCGGTGTTCCAGCCCGACAACAACGCGCACGGCGTCTCGGCAGCGCTGGAATATGCAAACCAGGTCCTGAAGATAAAGCACATCGTCGTGCTCGGGCACGCGCAGTGCGGCGGCATTCGCGCCTTCGTCGACGACAGCGCACCGCTGTCCCCCGGCGACTTCATCGGCAAATGGATGTCGATGTTCGTCAAGCCGGGCGAGAAGGTCGCGCAGCGCGACCACGAAACGATGCAGCAGTTCGTCACCAGGATCGAGAAGGCCGCGGTCCTGCGCAGCCTGGAAAACCTGATGACATTTCCGTTCGTGAAGAACCGGGTCGAGAGCGGCGAGTTGCAGCTCCACGGCGCCTATTTCGGCGTAGCCGAAGGCTCGCTGTCCATCGTCGACCAGAGCACGAACGAATTCAGCCGCGTCTACCAGCCGACCTTGGTCGGCTAGGATGGCCGGTCAGTGGCTGGCCTTGTTCGACGCCCCGTGATCGCCGAGCTTGTCCGACCACACGATCAGCAGCGTTGAGACGACAAATACGAGATGGATGCCGGCGAGCCAGGCGAGCTTCTGGGCGTCGAACGCCACATCGATATTCATGAACGCCTTCAGCACCTGAATCGCCGAGATCGCGACGATCGACGCCAGCAGCTTCTGCTTCAGCCCGGCGAAGTCGACCTTGGTCATCCATTCCGGCCAGTCGGGATGGCCGCGCGGATCGATCCGCGAGACGAAATTCTCATAGCCCGAGAACACCACGATCAGAACCAGATTGCCGGTCAGCGACACGTCGATCAGCGACAGCACGCCGAGAATGATGTCCGATTCCTTCGCCAGGGCGGCGTGAGCGATAAACTCGACCAGCAGCGCGACGAACTTGAACAACAGCACGAGGAGGCTGATGACGAGGCCGAGATAGAACGGCGCCATCAGCCAGCGGCTGTTGAACAGCAGGGATTCGAATGCGTGCTCCGCACGCTTCAGCTTTGGATTTGGCCGGTATTCCGCAGGAGAGGGCCGGTGCTCAGATGGCTCGCTTGTCATCCTGAATTCCCGGCCCCCGTTTTCCTGCTCACATCAGGCGGCTCAGGCCGCCTTCTTTTTCGGCTGCAACAGCTTGCGGTTGACCAGGCATTCCGCGATCTGAACTGCGTTCAGCGCAGCGCCCTTGCGCAGATTGTCCGACACGCACCACAGCACAAGACCGTTCTCCACCGTCGCATCCTCGCGGATACGGCTGATGTAGGTGGCGTCCTCGCCGGCGGATTCGTACGGCGTGACGTAGCCGCCCGGTTCCCGCTTGTCGATCACGAGGCAGCCCGGCGCAGTGCGCAGGATGTTGCGCGCTTCATCCGCAGAGATCGGATTCTCGAACTCGATGTTGACGGCTTCCGAGTGGCCGACGAACACCGGCACGCGCACGCAGGTCGCGGTCAGCTTGATTTTGGGATCAAGAATTTTCTTGGTCTCCGCCATCATCTTCCACTCTTCCTTGGTGAAGCCGTCCTCCATGAACACGTCGATCTGCGGGATGACGTTGAAGGCGATCCGCTTCGGGAATTTGTTATTGACCAGTTCGTCGTTGGTGTAGACGGCCTTGGTTTGCGAGAACAGTTCGTCCATCGCGTCCTTGCCGGCGCCCGAGACCGACTGGTAGGTCGAGACAACGACGCGCTTGATCTTCGCCGCATCGTGCAGCGGCTTCAGCGCAACGACGAGCTGCGCGGTCGAGCAGTTCGGATTCGCGATGATGCCCTTCTTGCGGAAATCGGTGACCGCATCCGCATTCACTTCCGGTACGATCAGCGGGACGTCCGGATCCATCCGCCACGTCGACGAATTGTCGATCACGACAGCGCCCGCGGCGGCGATCTTCGGCGACCATTCCTTCGACACGGCACCGCCGGCCGACATCAGGCAGATATCGACATCGCTAAAATCGTAATGTTCGAGCGCTTTGCATTTCAGGGTGCGGTCGCCATAGGACACTTCGACGCCCATGCTGCGGCGGGAGGCCAAAGCGACCACCTCGTCAGCCGGAAAACTGCGTTCGTCCAAGATGTTGAGCATCTCCCGGCCTACGTTGCCGGTCGCTCCAACTAGCGCAACCTTGTAACCCATCGTTGACTCTCCGAAGAAAAATGCCTCGCCCTCGCTGTCTGTAGAAAGGGAAGAGGCAGCGCTTCTATGCGAAAAACGGCCCAAATACAACGCAGAAGCAACTGCGGGGGCAGGTGACGTCAAGTGGTGGCAGGTCTTGTGGCCATGACCACGGCGGAAGCTCGTTCCCGTTTTCGAGAACGGAACAGAACGTCCGACGAGTCAGATATGAACCCGATCCTGCTCGACCAGCCCCTTCCGAGGACCTCCGGCATTCATCCGGCGCTGCGCAGCTTTGCCGACGAGTGCAGCGCCGTGGCGGTTCGCATCTTCGCCTATATCTGCGGCCTCGCCGTGCTGGCGGTAATCGCGGTAGATCTGGTGTCTGCGGTTCCGGTTGCCCCCAATACCGGAGATCTTGTCCTCCCCGCTCAGCCGAGCTGGGTTCCGGCCAGTCGCCCGCATCCGGCCTTCGCCATCAGCAAGCTTGATTTATCAGATAAAACAAATACTTATGAAATCTTGCGGCACCCGGAAGGCGGCCGCAGGGATATCCTGCGCTGGGCCGCTCATGCCGGCGAGGCGCCCACCGCTGAGATCGAGATTTACCGCGCCGGCGGCGAACTGGATGCGTTTGCAGCGGCCGATGCCGATGTCGCAGCCCGGATGGCCGGAGGGCGCCCGGCCGAGGTCGAACCTGCGGGGTTCGTCGACACCAAGTTCGGCCCGGTCAGCCTGCTCCGTTTCAGTGGGGCTGCCCTCCCCGGCCGGCAGGACTGTCTTGGCTTTGTGAAAACCTTCTCAAGCCCGAGCGTCAGAATAAGCGGGTGGTCCTGTCAGGCCGATTCGCTGGCCGCGCAGCGCGCGTTCCTCGGCTGCACGCTGAACCGGCTGACCCTGCTCTCGGCCGGCAACGATCCGAAGATCGCCGAACTATTCGCGCGCGCCGAACTCAGGCGCGACACCTGTACCACGACGACAACCACCGCTTCCGCGAACTGGATCGTCTCCGGCGACGCTCCGCAGTTACGCGGCCCGCTCACACAGGATTGAGACGATCAGTCAGAAACTGCACACCGGGAATTCAGAAATGTCCTTCGATCACAGTCACATCTCAACCGCCGGCAACTACGCCGGGAAGATGGTGCGCTATTCATTCTACGCGGTGGGGACGATTGTCCTGGCTCTCATCGGCATTGTGGTTGTGCGTGTCACCAGCTTTTTCGATCAGCCGAGCCGCGTGAGCGCCAAGGCATCGTTCCAGATCAGCGCGCCCGAACTCACGCGATTGTCGCCGACGGCCAACTCCGCGCGATTCAACGCAGGCTGGCAGGAGATCCTGCAATACGGCCAGGTTTACGATCGCAACACCGACTTCACGCTTGTGATCAACATGCCGGCCAATCCGGACACACCGGTTGTCCGCGACTATTCCTACGAGATGTCCAGCCTGAGGCCGCTGCTGCGCACGGCCTATATCGGCTCCAATACCTACTACGATTTGCAGACCCGCTTCGGCCCGGTCCGCGCCGCGAATTTCCAGGTCAATTCCGACGGCCAGATCAAGCTCTGCGTGTCCTATCTCAGCCGCTTCGAAACCACGGCGGTGTATCTCAAGGGCTGGTATTGCGAGGCCAGCGGCGCGCGCCCGAATTTCCATACGCTGGCCTGCATCCTCGACCGCATCACGTTGAAGGGCGTACTGCCGACGCCGGCCGCACAGACGTTCTTCGAGGAACGGATGAAGCGTTCGCCGCGTTGCAGTGCCGAGCCGGTCTCGCAGACCACCGACACCAGACCGCCGCGCCCGCCCCGCCGGCTCTGAAGGCTGGAATCGCGCCGTTCCCGCCTTATCTGAGTATCGCGCGACGATCATCCGGCAAGTGTGGCCCATTCGTCCTTGTGGGAGACCGCCGGACAGGGGTATGGTGCGGCGCAATTGGGAATGTGACGAGGATTCAATGGCTTTGAAGTACCCGGGCGCGAAAACACTGGCGATGCTGCTGGCGACGACCGCGATCGTGACCGCCGGATTCGGCGTCACTGCCGCCGATGCCCAGACCCGGAAGCGCGTCGCGGTGGAAGACCCGACCTATGACGGCCCTCCGCGCCGGGCGGAAAACCGCGTCTACCAGCGTGGCCGGACCCGCGTTTACGTGACCCGCCGCTCGTGGCTCGATGCCGGTACCGAAGTGCGGCCAGGCGAGCGCAAGTTCACCGACTACGCCTTCCCGCCGGGCTACTCCTACGGCCAGCAGATCGACCGGCTCTACACCAGCCGCCGCCCGCTCGGCGACCAGTGGGACACCGGCACGCCGTTCCCGTTTCCGCTCTACTGATCTTCAGCGAGAAATCTTCGCGTGATCTGATCCGAAAACCGGTTTCCACTTTTCGGGATCATGCGCGACCAAAATGCCCGGCACATGCCGGGCATTTTTATGCCGATTTGCATAAGGCAAACCGGTGACGGACTTCGGCGCAAAGGGCGGAATGACGGCAAGCCGCCTTCCGCCCCGAACGAGCCCTCTTACTTCGTCAGCGCGTCCAGTTCCTTCACAATCGCCTCGCCCATCTGCGACGTGGAGACCACGGTCGAGCCTTCCGACTTGATGTCACCGGTACGCAGGCCCTTCGCCAAAGTCGCCGCGATGGCCTGATCGATCAGGTCCGCTTCCTTCGACATGTCGAAGGAATAACGCAGCGCCATGCCGAACGACGTCAGCATCGCAACCGGATTGGCCATGCCCTTGCCGGCGATGTCGGGGGCCGAGCCATGCACCGGCTCGTACAGCGCCTTGCGCTTCTGGGTCTTCGGGTCGACCTCGCCCAATGACGCCGACGGCAGCATGCCGAGCGAGCCGGTGAGCATCGCGGCGATGTCAGAGAGGATGTCGCCGAACAGGTTATCGGTGACGATGACGTCGAACTGCTTCGGCCAGCGCACGAGCTGCATCGCGCCGGAATCCGCGAGCTGATGTTCAAGCTCGACATCCTTGTATTCGCGCGCATGCACCTGCGTCACGACTTCCTTCCAGAGCACGCCGCTCTTCATGACGTTGTGCTTTTCCATCGACGTCATCTTGTTGCGGCGCTTGCGCGCCAGCTCGAAGGCGACGCGCGAGATGCGCTCGATCTCGTAGGTGTCGTAGACCTGCGTATCGACGGCGCGCTTCTGGCCGTTGCCGAGATCGGTGATGGTCTTCGGCTCACCGAAGTACACGCCGCCGGTCAATTCGCGCACGATCATGATGTCGAGGCCTTCGACGACATCCTTCTTGAGGCTCGATGAATCCGCCAGCGCCGGATAGCAGATCGCCGGACGCAGGTTGGCGAACAGCGCCATGTCCTTGCGCAGACGCAGCAGGCCCGCTTCGGGGCGTGCCTCATAAGGAACGTCCGCCCACTTCGGTCCGCCGACCGCGCCGAAGATCACGGCATCCGCCGCCTGCGCCAGCGCCATGGTGGCATCGGTGATCGCAACCTTGTCGGCGTCGTAGCTCGAGCCGCCGACGAGACCGGTCTCGGTTTCGAACTTCGCGATGCCGCGCTTGCCGAACCAGTCGATGACGCGCTTCACCTCCGCCATCACTTCGGTGCCAATACCGTCGCCGGGGAGAAGGAGAAGTTTGTGCGATGCCATGATGATTGCCTCGATCAGTGTTGCTCGTCATGGCCGGGCCTGTCCCGGCCATCCATGTCTGCTTACGAAGTTTCAGAAAGACGTGGATGCCCGCGACAAGCGCAGGCATGACGAAACGTACGGAATTTGCGCGAACTTGCTAAAACGCCCTTGCAGAATTGGCAAGACACCATTGCCCCGTTGCGATTGGTCAAATCCGGTGGAAACTGCCATGTTGGCGGCCCTCCCGGAGCCGCCCCGTGACATCCTCCGAATCCGCCGCCCCGTTCGCGCGCCCAATGCGCATGATCCTGATCCTCGCGCTGGCGCCGGCCATCGGACTCGGCATCGGCCGCTTCGGCTATACGCTGGTGCTGCCCGACATGCGCGACTCGCTCGGCTGGTCGTATTCGACCGCTGGCTTCATGAACACGATCAACGCCATCGGCTATCTCGCGGGCGCGCTGGGCGCAGCCGCCTTCATCCGCCGTGTGGGCGTATTCCGTTCGGTCTGGATCGGCGCGCTGGCCTGCGTCGTCTCGCTCGGGATCTGCGCGCTGTCGGGCAATGTGCTGATGTTCGGCTTCGGACGCCTGCTGTCGGGCCTCGGCGCGGCAACGACCTTTGTCGGCGGCGGCACACTGGCGGCGACCATCGCGCAATCGCGGCCGATGAAATCGGCGCTTCTGCTCAACCTGTTCTACACCGGCCCCGGCACCGGGCTGATCGTCTCGGGCCTCGCCGCGCCATTCCTGTTGCAGTACTTCGGCTCCGGCTCGTGGTGGATCGTGTGGGTGGCGCTGACCATCATCTCCGGCCTGATGATGATTCCGCTGATGCTCAATCCGATCGACGTCGCCGCCAGCGAAACATCGGCGGCGGCAGCACCGGTGGCATTGCGCCCGATCGCGATCTATCTCGCCGGCTACTTCCTGTTCGGCGCCGGCTACATCGCCTACATGACCTTCATGATCGCCTATGTCCGCGACGGCGGCGGCGGCGCGGCGGCGCAGAGCGCGTTCTGGTGCCTGATCGGACTGATGTCGTTCGCGGGCTCGTGGCTGTGGCGGGGACTGATGGCGCGGGGCAACAGCGGCATCACCATCGCCACCATGATCGCCGTGACCTGCGTCGGCACGCTGATCGCGCAGCTGGGCACGTCGCCGCTGCTGCTGATGGCATCGGCTTTCGTGTTCGGCCTGTCGTTCTTTCCCGTGGTGGCCGCCACCACCGTCTTCACCCGGCTGAATTATCCGCCGGAAGCCTGGGCCAGGGTGATCGGTGTGATGACCATCACCTTCGGCCTCGGCCAGACACTCGGCCCGTTCGTCACCGGCGCGATTACCGACGTGATGGGCCTGCCCTACGCGCTTCGGGTTTCCACCGCCGCGTTGGCGCTGGGTGCGCTGCTGTGCGCGTTTCAAAGGCCGGTGAAGGTGTAGCAACCGTCATTCCGGACGGTTCGCGAAGCGAGCCGATCCGGAATCCAGACATGGTGGAGATGGATTCCGGGCTCGCTCGCGTTGCTCGCGCCCCGGAATGACGTTGTTGTTTACCCCGCCGGGTTCTCCGCCGAACGCTCGCGCCGGAACATGCCGCGCAGCCGCTCCAGCTTCGATCCCTTCGCAGGCGTCGCCTCACCGTCGCGCTCGTTCTTCGAGAAGAACTTCGTCACCGCGACGAAGAACACCGGCACCATCAAGAGCGCCAGCACCACGACCGCGATCATGCCGCCCATCACCGTGGTGCCGAGCGCCTGCTGACTTTTTGCGCCTGCGCCGTTTGCAATCACCATCGGCAGCACGCCGCAGACGAATGCGAGGCCCGTCATCAGAATCGGGCGGAAACGCAGATGGCACGCTTCCATGGTCGCTTGCATCAGAGGCGTGCCTTTCGCGCGCAGATCCTTGGCGAACTCGATGATCAGGATCGCATCCTTCGCGGCGAGGCCGATGATCGTGATCAGCGCCACCGTGAAATAGACGTCGTTCGACAGGCTGCGCGACATCGCCGCCACCACCGCGCCGAGAATGCCGAGCGGCACCGTCATCAGCACCGCCAGCGGAATGGTCCAGCTCTCATAGAGCGCGGCCAGACACAGGAACACGATCAGCGCCGAGAGCGCGAGCAGGAACGGCGCCTGCGAGCCCGACAGCTTTTCCTGAAGCGATTGTCCGGTCCATTCGAAGCCGAAGCCGCGCGGCAGCTTCTCGGTCAGCCGCTCCATCTCGGCGATGGCGTCGCCCGAGGTATAGCCAGGCTTGGCTTCGCCGGAGATACGCACCGACGGATAGTAGTTGAAGCCGACGATCTGCGTCGGGCCGACCATCCACTTGATGGTCGCGAACGACGACAGCGGCACCAGGTCGCCGCGGCTGTTCTTGACGTTGTACTTCAGGATGTCCTGCGCGTTCATGCGGCCGACGCTGTCGGCCTGCACGATCACGCGTTGCATGCGGCCCCGGTTCGGGAAGTCGTTCACGTAAGCCGAGCCGAGATTGGTCGAGATCGTGCTGTTGATGTCGGCGAAGGTGACGCCCTGCGCGGCCGCCTGTTCGCGGTCGATCACAAGCTGGACCTGCGGCGCTTCGGGCAGGCCCTCCGCGTAGACATTCTGCAACACGGGGCTCTGCTTCGCAGCGGCCAGGAGTTGCTCCTTTGCCTGCATCAGCGCGGCATAGCCCTTCTGCCCGCGATCCTGCAGACGGAACGAGAAGCCGGACGAGTTGCCGAGGTTGTCGATCGGCGGCGGCTGCAGCGCGGAGACCTTGGCGTCACGGATCGACTTCAGCGAGTTATTGATGTCCGCCACGATGGCGGCGGCGGAATCATTCGGGCCGCGCTCCGACCAGTCCTTCAGCGTGACGAACGCCTGCGCCGTGTTCTGGCCCTGCCCTAAGAAGCTGAAGCCGGTGAGGAAGGTCACGTCCTCGATGCCCGAGCGCTTCGCCAGATACTGCTCGACCTTCTCCACCGCAGCCTGCGTACGATTGAACGAGGATTCCGGCGGCGTCTGGACGTCCACGGTGATGAAGCCCTGATCGTCCACCGGCAGGAAGCCGCCGGGCAGGCGCGAGAAGCCGAACACCAGAGCACCGAGCAGCACCGCGTACAGGATCAGCAAACGACCGGTGCGATGGATCGACCAGCCGACCACGCGGCCATAGCCGTCCCGCGCGCCATCAAGGCGCTTGTTGAACCAGCCGAACACGCCGGTCTTGGCGTGACCGTGTCCCGCCTTCACCGGCTTGAGCAAGGTGGCGCACAAAGCCGGCGTCAGCGAGAGCGCCATCAGCGCCGAGAACGAGATCGCGGCCACGATGGTCACCGAGAACTGGCGGTAGATGATGCCGACCGAGCCGGGGAAGAACGCCATCGGCACGAACACCGCGATCAGCACCAGCGTGATGCCGATGATGGCGCTGGTGATCTGCGACATCGCCTTGCGCGTCGCCTCCTTCGGCGACAGTCCTTCCTCGGACATGATGCGCTCGACGTTTTCGACCACCACGATGGCGTCGTCCACCAGAATGCCGATCGCCAGCACCATGCCGAACATGGTCAGCATGTTGATGGAGTATCCGAACATGTAGAGCGCGACGCACGTTCCGAGCAGCGCGATCGGCACCACGATGGTGGGGATCAGCGTGTAGCGGAAGTTCTGCAGAAACAGGAACATCACGATGAAGACGAGGACCACGGCCTCGATCAACGTCTGCACGACCTTGGAGATCGACGCCTTGACCACCGGCGTGATGTTGTAGGGAATGTCGTAGGTGATGTTGGACGGGAAGAACTTCGACAGTTCGTCCATCTTCGCCTGCACCGCGCTGGCGGTCGCCAGCGCGTTGCCGGTCGGCGCGAGCAGCACCGAGAGACCGGCAATCGCCTTGCCGTCCTGCCGGGTAGTGAACTGATAGCCCATGCCGCCGATCTCGATGCGCGCGACGTCTCTCAATCTGACAGTCGAGCCGTCCGGATTGGCGCGCAGCACGATGGCGCCGAACTCGTCGGCGGAAGTGAGCTGGCCCTTCACCAGAATGAGCGCGGAAATCGATTGATCCTTGCGGCTCGGCTCGGCGCCGACGCTGCCGGAGGCGACCTGCGCGTTCTGGGCGGTGATCGCGCGGGTCACATCGTCCGCGGTGAGGTTGTAGCCGACGAGCTTGACCGGATCGATCCAGATGCGCAGCGAACGCTCGGTCGAATACAGCGTGGCGCGGCCGACGCCGGGAATGCGGCGGATTTCGCCGAGCACGTTGCGGATCATGAAGTCGCCGAGGCCGACTTCATCGAGGCTGCCGTCGGTCGATTTCAGCGTGATGATCTGCAGCACCGCGCTGGACGCTTCCTCAACGAGGATGCCCTGCTGGATCACCGCACGCGGAAGGCGCGCCTCGACGCGCTTGATGCGGTTCTGCACTTCAACCGACGCGAGATTGGAATCGGTGCCCGGAACGAAGTTGGCGATGATTTCCACCTGACCCAGCGAGTCGGAGGTGGATTCGAAATTGAGAATGCCGGACGCGCCGTTCAGTTCTTCCTCGATCAGCCGGGTGGTCGAGTTGTAGAGCTCTTCCGGCGACGCGCCGGGATAGCTGGTCGAGATCGAGATCGAGGGCGGCGCGATGATCGGATACTGCGCAATCGCCAGAAACGGAATCGAGATCAGTCCGATCAGACAAATGAACAGCGCAACCACCCAAGCGAAAATCGGGCGGTCGATAAAAAAGGCGGGCATGGACGTCGCTCTCTCGAATCTGGTTCCAGGAATCTGCTTCGGACCGGCGCAGACGCATCAACTCTTGATGTCTTCACCTCGCCAAATGGGAGAGGCAGCGAGCATGGCTCGCGGTGAGGAGGATCCGATTTCAATCCGGGCAGTCACGCCCCTCACCCCAACCCTCTCCGCACCGGAGAGGGCGCATTTCTGTCGTCGCGGTTAGCGGACTTGCGATTGCGCAGGAGCGGCCGCGGCCGCCGACTTGTCGAGATGGCGGCCGGTCTCTCCGGACACCCGCCAGTCGCTGGCCTTGACGGCGTCGCCGACGGCGAACTTCTGGAAGCCCTCGACCACCACGCGCTGGCCGGGCTTGAGGCCTTCGGTGATCAGCCACTGGCCGTCGATGAGGCCGCCGGTGCGAACCGGCTGCGCGACGATGCGGTTGTCGTCCTTCACCAGAAAGACTTCGCTGGCACCGGACGAATTGCGCTGGATCGCCTGCGGCGGCACCACGATGGCGTCAGGATCACGGCCCTGCTCGATCAGCACGCGCACGAACATTCCGGGCAGCAGTTCGCGGCTGGGATTCTTGAACTCGCCGCGCAGCGTCACCTGTCCGGTGCCGGCGTCGACCTTGGTGTCGGAGAACAGCAGCTTGCCGGCGAGCGGATACGGCTGGCCATCGTCGAGCACGAGGCGGACCTTGGCCGCGTCTTCCGAAACACGGTCGAGGTCGCCGCGCTCGAAATCGCGGCGCAGCCGGTTCATGTCGTTCACCGACTGGGTGAAGTCGGCATAGACGGAATTGAGCTGCTGGATCGTTGCCAGCGCGTGGGTTTCGTTCTGCACGACAAGAACGCCCTCGCTCAGCAGCGCCGCGCCGATGATGCCGCTGATCGGCGCGCGGATCGTGGCGTAGCCGAGATTGAGGCGCGCGCGCGAGACGTCGGCGGTGCGCGCCGCGACTTCGGCCTTGGCCTGCGCCAGGTTCGCGATCGCAACTTCATTGGAGGCCGCCGAAGCCGCCTGGCTCTTGGTCAGCGTCTCGATGCGCACCGCGTGCTGCGACGCCTGCTGCAGCGCCGCTTCGGCCTTGGCGAGCGCGGCTTCCGCCGCCTGCAGTTCGACTTCAAACGGTTTCGGATCGATCTGGTACAGCGCGTCGCCGGCCTTCACCTCGGAGCCCTGCTCGAACAGGCGCTCGACGATAATGCCCGACACCCGCGGGCGCACGTCGGCGACCCGCAGCGGCGCGATGCGACCCGGAAGTTCGCGGATGATGGCCTGCGGCGATGCCTTGACGGTGACAATGCTGACTTCGGGGGGCTCGGGCGGCTGGGCGGAGGCGACACTCTGGTCGTTGCAGCCCGAGAGCAGAACGGCGGCCCCAAAAAGCAGGGCCAGAGAGGTCATCGCGTGGGGACGCGGGCGCATGTCGTATCCTTCTTATTTCGCATAACCGAAACCAGAATGACCGGGATCAACCGCTGAGAAGCGACCTGATTCACGATCCTTGGCTAGGGTCCTCAGCATGAATCATGCCGGTGTGCATCGCAACATTCCCACGGGGTGACCCGATGTCGCGCCTTGGATAACCTACTGTTTTTAAAGAGGTTAACAGCCGTTAAGACTGCTCACAATTCCGTCAGCGGCATGTGAGGTCATGACTGCTTTTGAGGCAAAAGTATGCAGGTACGGCAAATGCCTGCTTTGGCGGCAATCGCGATTCAGGGCTGCGTTTTTCGCATGGATCGGGAACCCGGCCCTGCGCGTCGCCCCGGCTAGCGCTTCGCTTGCCGGGACGACAGAGGTCTAACTGCCGCTGAACGAGTTGTAGCCCTGGTCTTCCCAGTAACCGCCCTTGTAGTCGTTGGTGACTTCCATCGAGACCACGTATTTCGGGTTCTTGAACCCGAGCTTGGTCGGCACCCGGATCTTCATCGGGTAGCCGTAGGCGCGCGGCAGGATTTCGTTGTCGAACCTGAAGGTCATCTGGGTCTGCGGATGCAGCGCGCTCGCCATGTCCAGCGGCGAGTTATAGCCATCGGAATCCGCGCACTGGAACCAGCAGTACTTCGCCTTGGTGTCGGCGCCGATCAGTTGCAGGAAGTAACTGAGCCGTACACCGGTCCAGCTTCCGATCGCGCTCCAGCCCTCGACGCAGATGTGGCGCGTGATCTGCTTTTCCTGCGGCAGTTTGTAAAGCTCCTCGAGCGTCCAGGATTTCTTGTTCTCGACAAGGCCGCGCACTTCCAGCTTCCAGTCCTTGCCGTCGATGGTCGGCGCATCGTCGAGGGCGTAGTAAGCGTTGAACGGGAACGGCCGCGTGATCGCGCTTTCCGGGAAGGTCGGCGCCAGCGTGTTCGGATTGAACAGTTTGGCCTGCACCGCGTCGTTGAATTTCGAAATCTGCGTCAGCATCGATTCGGCGGAGAAGCTGTCGGTGACATCGCAGCCGGTCAGCAGCGTCAGCGCGCCGAGACTGGCGCCGCCCGCGATGAAGCGGCGGCGTGACAGATCCGGCATCAGCTTCGTCGCATCCTTGACCAGCAACTGCTTGTCGACGCCGGGGATCAGAAGTTTGCGCATGCGGCCCATGATGCGTCTCCCTTATCTGCCGATGATCATGGCGCGCAGGCTCTTCGGCACCAAAAGCGCCAGCGCGACATGGATCACCAGAAATCCGACAATCGCGGCCATGCAGAAGAAGTGGACGTAACGCGCCACGTCGTAGCCGCCGAACACGGCGGTCAGCCATTGCAGCTGCACCGGCTTCCAGATCGCCAATCCCGACAGCACGATCAGAATGCCGACCACGATGATGCCGGCATACAGCAGCTTCTGCACATAGTTGTAGGTGGTGAGATCGGCATGGGAGAGCTTGCCGGTCAGCGCGGCCTTGGTATCGCCGACGACGCCGTCGACGGTGATCGGCAGCAGCTTCCGGCGGAAGCGGCCGGTGACCAGACCCAGCGTCAGATAGAGAAGGCCATTGACCATCAGCAGCCACATTGCCGCGAAATGCCATTGCAGCGCGCCGCCGAGCCAGCCGCCCAGCGTGATCGAGCGCGAGAAGGTGAAATTGAACAGCGGCGAGGCGTTGTAGATCTGCCAGCCGGACATGATCATGAGGACCATCGCCACCGCGTTGATCCAGTGCACGATCCGCACCCAGGCGGGCTGAATGACCTTGGCTGCGGCCGGTGCTGCTGCCGAATGATCGGCTGAGATGCTGGACATGAGCGTTTCCGGTTTCACGATGTCACAAACACCATACGGGGCATTCTAGTCCGTGTTACGCCCCGCATCGCAAATTTCACGGGTCAAGGCCGCAACGAACGCCACGATGGCCGTTCACAAAACCGCGAGGCAAGCCCGCGCCGCCCGGCTATTCAATGATGCGGAACCAGGTGGCCGGCGGCGGGCTGTCCGGTTCGCTGCCGGGCGCGGCTTCGCGGTCATCCGCCGACAGCTTGTAGATTTGCACATGCACGTCTGCGATCAGCAGTTCGGTGCCGGCGAGTGCCTGACGGGCGCACTCGTCCGAGTGAGCATCGACCGGATTCTCAAGCAGCTTCTCGAACTTTTCCTTGTCCCGGATCAATCGCGCGAGGATCTCACCGAGAACCTCCAGCTGTGCGCTCATCTGCGGCTTCGCATCGAAGTGACCGGAGAATCAACGCGATGCAGATCGTGCCCGTTCCATAGCCCGAAAGGACTACGCCCGAATTCCACTCCCTCTCCCGCTTGTGGGAGAGGGAGCAGCTCGTTCGATCTTACGACGCCGGCATCAACACGGTGTCGACGACATGGATGACGCCGTTGGACTGATTGACGTCGGCAATGGTGACGGCCGACTTGCCGCCCTTGGCATCGATCAGCCAGACCTTCTTGCCGTCGAGCTTCACGGTGAGGGGTTCGCCTTCCACCGTGGTCAGCTTCTTGCCGTCGGTCAGGTCAGCGGCGTTCAGTTTGCCGGGAACGACGTGATAGGTAAGAATCTTGGTCAGCGTCGCCTTGTTCTCAGGCTTCACCAGCGTGTCGACCGTTCCGGCCGGCAGCTTGCCGAATGCGGCGTTGGTCGGCGCGAACACGGTGAACGGGCCCTTGCTGGAGAGCGTATCGACCAGACCCGCGGCCTTCACCGCCGCGACCAGCGTGGTGTGATCCTTGGAGTTGACCGCGTTCTGAACAATGTTCTTCGAGGGGAACATCGCGGCGCCGCCGACCATCACGGTCTTCTCGCCGGACATTTCGCTCTTCATCATCTTGTCCTGCGCCTGGACCGGCGCAGTCACGGCAGCGGTGAGAGCCAGCGCGCCGATCGCGGCGGCGGACAACAGGGCGATGCGGGTGGAGTTGATCTTGAACATGTGTCGTCTCCCGATGAATTGGAAATTCCGGCGACCATCCGCCGGAACGGACGATGGCGCTGATCGTCAGGGATTGCAGATCATTGCGCCGTCGTTGGCCGAGCTACGGCGGCTTCCGCGACGCGTTTCAGGAAATAAATTTTCGGGAATTTGAAACTTTTCCGGACGGGGTACGTGGGGCGGCGTCGCTCTAATCTCTCGTCGTCCCGGCGCAGGCCGGGACCCATCACCTCTGTCGGCGCAGTTGACAGCGAGGTGACAGCGAAAATGAAAAGCCAATTTTAGCTTTCGACTATCAAATGGCTAAGATCCGCCCATTCTGGGTTGTCGTCCTCAATCAACCGGATTTTCCAATCGCGTTTCCAGTTTTTGAATTGCTTCTCCCTTCGAATGGCATCCTCGGGGTTTTCATAGCTTTCCAAATAGACCAGGCGATGAACTTTATACTTCGCGACGAATGCTGAGCCGGTGCCCGCGCGATGTTGCTCAAGCCGACTCCGCATCGAATTGGTGATGCCGACATAGAGTGTTCCATGACGATCGCTGGCAAGCATGTAAACGTGGTACATGCGGATAGAATAAGCTGGTGGTCATTCAGCGTTCAATTGCGAATACAGTGTTTATGGGTCCCGGCATTCGCCGGGACGACGCGGGAATAGACCCGTCGCCCCGACATTTGCCGCATCTCTTACAACATCGTCGGTGTCACAAAGCTGCGGTTGTGCGTCGGCGAGATCAGGATCTCGTTGATGCAGACGTGCGCGGGCATGCTGGCGACGAACGCGATGGTGCGGCCGAGATCTTCCGGCTGCAGCATCTTTGCCATGTCCTCGGCCGAAGGCGGTACCGGCCGCAGCTTCAGGATTGGCGTCGCGACTTCGCCGGGAGAGAGACAGCAGGCGCGCAGGCCGTTCTTGAATTCATCCATGTTGAACGAATGGGTCAGCGCCAGCACCGCGTGCTTGGTGGTGGTGTAAGCCGGTCCGGTCATCTTCGAGACATGACGGCCCGCCCACGAGGCGACGTTGATGATGACGCCATCCTTTTGCGCACGCATCGTCGGCAGCACCGCGCGCATGCAGTACATCACGCCGGACAGATTGATATCGACCAGCTTGTCCCAGCCTTCGGTGGTGATGTCGTCCCAGCTCCGCTTCGGCACGTTGACGCCGGCGCTGTTGACCAGAAGATCGATCCGCCCGTGTTTGGCGACGATCTCCTTCGCCACCTTCTCGGCATCCGCGGCGCTTGAGACATCCAGCACGATCGCCTCGATCTTGCCGCCGGATTCGGCGATGCTTGCAACGGCCTCATCGAGCACATCCTTGCGGCGCCCCGAGATCACGACCGTCCATCCCTCCTTGGCGAGTTCCTGTGCACCGGCGAGACCGATGCCGCTTCCCCCACCCGTGATCCAGGCCACACGTTTCTTGTTATTGCTCATGCCGGGTTGTCTCCGTTGCTGCGCGTTGTGGTTTTGGTGTACTCAAAACCGGAAAAATCCGATCCCGATGGAAGTGTTGCATGAACGCCAGCGCGAACGCCAACCTGTTTTCTCGCCTGTTTGACGGGCTTGCAGACACCAGCAGGCTTGCCATCGAAACATCTGGTGGAACGCGCATCAGCTATGCCGATCTGATCGCGCAGGCGGGACGCACCGCGAACTTCATCGTCTCGCGCGGCGTGAAGCCCGGCGACCGTGTTGCAGCGCAAACGGAAAAGTCGGTCGAGGCGCTGGTGCTGTATCTGGCAACCGTGCGCGCCGGCGCGGTGTTCCTGCCGCTGAACACCGCCTACACGCTCAACGAACTTGAATATTTCATCGGCGACGCCGAGCCGTCGCTGATCGTGTGCGATCCGTCGAAGGCCGAGGGCATCGGCAAGCTTGCCGCCAAATCCGGTGCGAAGGTCGAGACGCTCGATGCCGACGGCAAGGGATCGCTGAGCGACGGCGCCGCGAAAGCATCTGGGGACTTTGCAACCGTGCCGCGCGCGGGCGACGATCTCGCCGCCATTCTTTATACGTCAGGCACCACCGGCCGCTCCAAGGGCGCGATGCTGACCCACGACAACCTGGCGTCGAACTCGCACAGCCTTGTCGACTACTGGCGCTTCACGCAGGACGACGTGCTGATCCACGCGCTGCCGATCTATCACACCCATGGCCTGTTCGTGGCGAGCAACGTCACGCTGTTCGCGCGCGCGTCGATGATCTTTTTGCCGAAGCTCGATCCCGAACTGATCATCAAGCTCATGCAGCGCGCCACCGTGCTGATGGGGGTGCCGACGTTCTACACGCGGCTCTTGCAAAGCCCGAACCTGACCAGGGACTCCACGTCGCACATGCGGCTGTTCATTTCGGGCTCAGCGCCGCTGCTGGCGGAGACCCATCGTGAATGGTCGGCGCGCACCGGCCATGCGGTGCTGGAGCGCTACGGCATGACCGAAACCAACATGAACACGTCGAACCCTTACGACGGCGACCGCGTGCCGGGCGCGGTGGGCTTCCCGCTGCCGGGCGTCTCGGTGCGCGTGACCAACCCCGAAACCGGCGACGAACTCGCGCGCGACGAAATCGGCATGATCGAGGTCAAGGGCCCGAACGTGTTCAAGGGCTACTGGCGGATGCCGGACAAGACCAAGGCCGAATTCCGCGCCGACGGTTTCTTCATCACCGGCGATCTCGGCAAGATCGATCCGCGCGGCTATGTCCATATTCTCGGACGCGGCAAGGACCTCGTGATCTCCGGCGGCTTCAACGTCTATCCGAAGGAAGTCGAAAGCGAGATCGACGCCATTCCCGGCGTCACCGAATCCGCCGTGATCGGCGTGCCTCATGCCGATTTCGGCGAGGGCGTCACGGCGGTCGTGGTCGGCGACAAGAAAACGCCACTTGATGAAGCCACCGTGCTGCATGCGCTCGACGGACGGCTGGCGAAATTCAAGATGCCCAAGCGCGTGCTGTTCGTCGACGACCTGCCGCGCAACACCATGGGCAAGGTGCAGAAGAACGTGCTGCGCGACACCTATTCCGAAATTTACAAGAAATGACACGTTTGCAGAACATGGTCCGCGCCGCCGCACGCCACATCATAAGGGCTGATGCCGTCATCCCGATCGTGCTTCGTCCGGCCCGCAGCGAGGACTTCGCCTTTTGCGTCAGGCTTTATCTCTCCGCGATGGCCAACATCATCCGGGATTTGAATCTCGACGTGACGCGGCAGGAGGAAAACCTGCGTCATCTCTGGGAGGCGGATCAGGTGCAGATCGTCACACTCGATGGTTGTGACGTCGGCTGGATTCAGATCGCGGTGCAGGATTCCACGCTGCATCTGGAGCAGATTTTCGTCGACGCTCCGTTCCGGGGACGCGGCATCGGCACCCGGCTGATTACCGATCTGATCGATCAGGCGACGCGCGCGGGTCAGCCGATGACACTTGCCGTGGTGCGCAGCAATCGCGCTTTGAAACTCTATGAACGTCTGGGCTTCCACATCATCGATGAGGATGACCGGAAGTTCTACATGAAGCGCGAGCGCGACTAGACATCCACAACCGTCGCGGCGGGGCTCCCGTCATTGCAAACGCAGGAAGATGGATTGCTTCGTCGCCATGCTCCTCGCAATGACGGCTGAGAAGTCGCGACCGTTTTCTAGTAGCCGGTCGCAAGGCTGACCACGAAGCGCGAGCTGACCACCAAGAGATAGATCCCGAACGCGATTTCGAGTTTCCGCTTGGTCATGAAATGCGCGACGCGCACACCGAGCGGCGCGACCAGCAAGCTGGTCGGCATCACCAGCAACGCACCGATCAGCGAGATGTAGCCGATCGCAAACGGCAGCTGCAGCGCGGCCACGTCCGGAAAGCGCGCCGCTGCGGGCCATCCCGCATAGATGTAGCCGATCGCGCCGGGAATCGAGATCAGCACCGCAAGGCCCGCCGAGGTGCCGATCGCCTGATGAATCGGACGACCATAGAACGTCATCAAGAGATTCGAGAACAGCCCGCCGCCGATTCCCATCAGCGTCGAGAGCAGGCCGATGAAGAATCCGTAGGCCCGCATGAAGATGCCTTTCGGCATTTCGTCACCCAGCCGCCAGTTTTCTTTTCCGAGCAGCAGCCGCGCCGCCGCGGACCAGGCGACGCCGACGAACACAACCTTGAACAGCTTCTCCGGCGCATAACGCGCGATCACGCTGCCCAGCATGACGCCGAGCAGCACCGGCACCGCCCACCTCACGAGGATGTCCATGTCGACACTGCCCCGCTTGTGGTGGGCCTGCCATGAGCGGATCGAGGTCGGGATGATGATGGCGAGTGATGTGCCGATGCAGAGCGGCATCCGTGCATCCAGCGGCACGCCCGCGATCCGGAAGCATTCGTAGAGTACCGGCACCAGCACCGCGCCGCCGCCGATGCCGAAGATTCCGGCGAGGAACCCGGCAAACGCTCCGGTCACCACCAGCAACAGAACAAGTTCAAGCAGTTGGGACGTCGTCAGGCCGGCGATCATGCGGCGGTCTCGCGTGAAGGGGATGCTGGGGCGCTTCTATCGGTTTCATGACAGGAGGTGAATCACGCTTCAGAAGTGATCACCTTCATCTGTGGTATACGAAAAACAGGTATACCAGAAGGGCTAAAGCGCAGATCAAGCAATGCTTTACGATTCATAGTTTGATCGATTCTGCGTTGCGCTCGTTCCGCCTTCTCCGTAAATAGAAGCCCTCTAAGAACCCGGTCCCGCATAAAAAGACGGCAACTTCCCTCTGCCGCAAACCATTAAAGTCGCGCATGGCACCCAGGATCGACCGTCCGCTTTCACCTTTTCTGACCTACCGCTGGACGCTGACGATGGCGATGTCCATCGTTCATCGCATCACCGGCATCGGTCTTTATGTCGGAACACTGCTGATGGCGTGGTGGCTGATCGCCACGGCGTCTGGTCCCGGCGCCTACGCCAATATCCAGGGCTTCACCTCGAGCTGGATCGGGCGCGTCATCGTGTTCGGATACACTTGGGCGCTGATGCACCACCTGTTCAGCGGCATTCGTCATCTTGTCTGGGATCTCGGCTACGGCTTCTCGCCGACCGAACGCGAATCCCTCACCTGGGCGGCGTTGATCGCGGGCATTGCGGCGACGGTGCTGGTCTGGATCATCGCCTACGTCGTGGGAGGCGGCCGATGAGCGCGCAGGGTCATTCGAATACATCGATCCGCACCGCGCTCAAGCGCGTCCGCGGTCTCGGCTCCGCCAAGGGCGGAACGTCGGATTTCTTCCGTCAGCGCGTCAGCGCGGTTGCGCTGGTGCTGCTGATCGTGCCGGTGATTGTCGTCATCCTGTCGCTGCTGGGCCGCAATCAGGCCGGCGCCGCGCAGATTCTCGGCTCGCCGCTGATCGCGATCATCATGATCCTCTTCATCATCGCCAGCGTCTGGCACATGAAGATCGGCATGCAGGTGGTGCTGGAAGACTATATCACCGACGAGAAGATCAAGCTGGTCGCGATCATCGCCAACACCTTCTTCTGCATCGCCGTCGGCCTCGCCTCGATCTACGCTATTTTCAAACTGTCTTCTGGAGTCTGACGCATGGCCGCGAACGGCAAGAGCGCGCCCGGCGCGAACGGTCAAGCCTATCCGATCGAAGATCACACCTATGACGTGATCGTTGTCGGCGCCGGCGGCGCGGGTCTGCGCGCGGTGGTCGGCTGCTCGGAAGCGGGCCTGCGCACCGCCTGCATCACCAAGGTTTTCCCGACGCGCTCGCACACGGTCGCAGCGCAGGGCGGCATCTCCGCCTCGCTCGGCAACATGCACAAGGACGACTGGCGCTGGCACATGTACGACACCGTGAAGGGGTCGGACTGGCTCGGCGATCAGGACTCGATCGAATACATGGTGCGCAACGCGCCCGACGCCGTCTACGAACTCGAACACTGGGGCGTGCCGTTCTCGCGCACCGAAGACGGCAAGATCTATCAGCGCCCGTTCGGCGGCATGACCCTCGACTACGGCAAGGGCCAGGCCCAGCGCACCTGCGCCGCATCCGACCGCACCGGTCACGCGATGCTGCACACCATGTACGGTCAGGCGGTTCGCCATCAGGCCGAATTCTTCATCGAATACTTCGCCATCGACCTGATCATGGACGATCAGGGCGTCTGCCGCGGCGTCATCGCGCTGAAGATGGACGACGGCACGCTGCACCGCTTCCGCGGCCAGACCACCATTCTCGCCACCGGCGGCTATGGCCGCGCCTACCTGTCCTGCACCTCGGCGCACACCTGCACCGGCGACGGCGGCGGCATGGTGCTGCGCGCCGGCCTGCCCTTGCAGGACATGGAATTCGTGCAGTTCCATCCGACCGGCATCTTCCCGGCGGGCTGCCTCATTACCGAAGGCGCGCGCGGCGAAGGCGGCTACCTGTCGAACTCGGAAGGCGAGCGCTTCATGGAGCGCTATGCGCCGTCCGCGAAGGATCTCGCCTCGCGCGACGTCGTCTCGCGCGCGATGACCATCGAAATCCGCGAAGGCCGCGGCGTCGGCAAGGGCAAGGACCATCTGTTCCTGCACCTGGACCATCTCGATCCGGCGATCCTGCATGAGCGCCTGCCTGGCATCTCGGAATCCGCGAAGATCTTCGCCGGCGTCGACGTGACCCGCGAGCCGATCCCGGTGCTGCCGACCGTTCACTACAACATGGGCGGCATCCCGACCAACTTCCACGCCGAAGTCGTCACCAAGAAGGGCGGCGACGACAACGCGATCGTGCCCGGCCTGATGGCTGTGGGCGAAGCTGCCTGCGTGTCGGTGCATGGCGCCAACCGCCTCGGCTCCAACTCGCTGATCGACCTCGTGGTGTTCGGCCGCGCTGCTGCTCTGCGCTGCGCCGAGAAGCTGCAGCCGAACGCACGGCAGCCTGAACTGCCGGCGAATTCCGCCGATCTCGCGCTCAGCCGCCTCGACCATTTCCGCAACGCCTCCGGCGGCACGCCGACCGCGAAACTGCGCGACAACATGCAGCGCGTGATGCAGAACAACTGCGCGGTGTTCCGCACCGGCGACGTGCTGAAGGAAGGCCAGGAGCTGATCCACAAGGTTTACGGCGGCACCGACGACATCGCCGTCACCGACCGTTCGCTGGTGTGGAATTCGGACCTGATCGAGACCCTCGAATACGACAACCTGATTTCTCAGGCCCTGGTGACGATGGATTCGGCTGCCAACCGCACCGAGAGCCGCGGCGCTCACGCCCGCGAGGATTTCCCGGACCGCGACGACAAGCAGTGGATGAAGCACACCCTGTCGTGGAGCAGCGACAAGGGCGCCACGACCCTCGATTACCGCCCGGTGCACGATTACACGATGACCAACGACGTTCAGTACATCCCGCCGAAAGCGCGCGTTTACTGATCGCCGCACAGAATTAAGCGAACAAGCGAAGGTTCGAGACCATGGTTCAGTTCACACTGCCGAAGAATTCGACAATCAGCGGCGGCAAGGAATGGCCGAAGCCGGCCGGCGCAACCGAGCTGCGCGAGTTCAAGGTCTATCGCTGGAATCCGGACGACGGCAAAAACCCCGGCATCGATACGTATTACGTGAACACCCACGACTGCGGTCCGATGATTCTGGACGCGCTGATCTGGATCAAGAACAACGTCGACCCGACGCTGACCTTCCGCCGCTCCTGCCGCGAAGGCGTCTGCGGCTCCTGCGCCATGAACATCGACGGCCAGAACACGCTGGCCTGCACCCGCGCGATGGACGAGGTCGAAGCCGGTCC
The DNA here is from genome assembly GCF_000497575.1 of Afipia sp. OHSU_II-C1. GTDB lineage: Bacteria > Pseudomonadota > Alphaproteobacteria > Rhizobiales > Xanthobacteraceae > Afipia. The sequence continues at coordinate 280,207 of NZ_APJI01000010.1, read as the reverse complement.
GATCAAGGTCAATCCGCTGCCGCATCAGCCGGTGGTGAAGGATCTTGTGCCGGACCTGACCAATTTCTACGCGCAGTACGCCTCGATCGAGCCGTGGCTGCACACCACCACCGCAACCCCGCAGAAGGAATGGCGGCAGTCGCCGGAAGACCGCGCCAAGCTCGACGGCCTTTACGAGTGCATCCTGTGCGCCTGCTGCTCGACCTCGTGCCCGAGCTACTGGTGGAACAGCGATCGCTTCCTCGGCCCGGCCGCGCTTCTCGCCGCCGACCGCTGGGTGAAGGATTCGCGCGACGAGGCCACCGGCGAGCGTCTCGACAACCTCGAAGATCCGTTCCGGCTGTATCGCTGCCACACCATCATGAACTGCGCCAAGGCGTGCCCGAAGGGTCTCAACCCGTCGGAAGCCATCGCCGATCTCAAGGCGAAGATGGTCGAACGGCAGGTCTGATCCCCGCCGCTTCCCTGTTAAAAAGGCCCGCCGGAATTTGGCGGGCCTTTTTCTTTCATGCGCGACGTGGATCAGAACGCGTCGACATCGATAACGGCCTGCGCGAACGCCTGCGGCACTTCCTGCGGCGGGTTGTGCCCGACGCCGCCGGTCAGCAGCCGGTGCTGATACTTGCCGGTGAACTTCTTCGCGTAAGACGCCGGCTCGGGATGCGGCGCGCCATTGGCATCGCCCTCGATGGTGATGGTCGGCACGGTGATCAGCGGCCCCTGCTCCAGCCGCTTTTCCAGATCGTCGTACTTCGCTTCGCCTTCCGCAAGGCCGAGCCGCCAGCGATAATTGTGAATCGAAATCGCGACATGATCCGGATTGTCGAGCGACTTCGCACTGCGCGCGAACGTCTCGTCGCTGAAGTTCCACTTCGGCGATGCGAGCTGCCAGATCAGCTTCGCGAAGTCGTGGGTGTTCTGCTGATAACCGAGACGGCCGCGTTCCGTGGTGAAGTAGAACTGATACCACCACAGCAGTTCGGCCTTCGGCGGCAGCGGCTTCTTGTTCACCTCGCGGCTGCCGATCAGATAACCGCTCACCGACACCATCGCCTTGACGCGCTCCGGCCACAGCGCCGCAACGATGTTGGCGGTGCGTGCACCCCAGTCGTAACCGGCGATCAGCGCCTTCTGGATCTTCAGCGCATCCATCAGATTGATGATGTCGGCCGCAAGCACGGCCTGCTGGCCGTTGCGCGGCGTGTCGGCGGACAGAAACGTGGTGGTGCCGTAGCCGCGCAGATGCGGAACGATCACGCGATAACCCTTTGCCGCCAGCAGCGGCGCGACCTCGGCGAAGCTGTGGATGTCGTAGGGCCAGCCGTGCAGCAGGATGACGACAGGCCCGGTGGCGGGACCGGTTTCATAATAGCCAACATTGAGTGTGCCGGCATTGATCTGCCTGATCGGGCCCAGCGGCGCCGGGGAAGCTGTTGCGGTCTGGGCGACAGCGGATTGAATCAGACCAAGCTGTGACGCGGCGAGCGCGGCGACGCCGCTGCCCGCCGCCTGAAGGAAGTTGCGGCGGTTGGCGTTGATGAGGCCGGACATAAAAATCTCCTTGGGTCGACATTAGACAGCAGCGAATGATGGCTTTTCGCCGCTTCGCGGCGCGGCCTGCCGACAGTGCGTGCAGGCCACGTCCGCGATGTGACAATCCGGCTCACACCAGATTCAGTTCGACGTTGATATTGCCGCGCGTGAGCTTGGAGTACGGACACGTCTGATGCGCAGCGTCGACCACGGCGCGGGCGACCTCACGATCGAGGCCCGGCAAGCTGACGTTGAGACGGGCCTGAAGGAAGTATTGATCCCCCGCAGTGCCGAGATCGACCTCGGCATCGACAGCGAGATCGGCAGGAAGCTTGACCTTCATGGCCCGTGCCGCGTGCCCCATCGCGCCCTCGAAGCAGGCCGACCAGCCGGCGGCAAAAAGCTGCTCAGGGTTGGTGCCGGCGCGGTTCGAGCCCGGAGGCGAAAGCTTGACGTCGAGCTGACCGTCTGACGAGCGCGACGCGCCCTCGCGGCCGCCGGTGGTGTGGGTCTTAGCGGTGTAGAGTACCTTTTCGATCTGGGTGATCATGGCATGTCCTTTCCTACTTAAATCGCATCCGATGCAATCGAATGCGATCTAAATAGCCCCGCCTCCTGCGAAGTCAACCCTTCCGATTTAATCGGATACGATATATATGGATGCGAGACATCACGATCCCGTGTGACGGAGGCGGCCATGACGAAGCTAAAACAAACATCTCCGAAAGCAGCCGGCCCGAAGCTCGAGAATTTCCTCTGCTTTGCGATCTATTCGGCCAACCTCGCCTACGGGCGGGCCTACAAGCCGATCCTCGATGAACTTGGCCTGACCTACACACAGTACATCACCATCGTGGCTCTGTCGGAAGAGGACAACCAGACCGTCAGCAGCCTTGGCGAGAAGCTGTTTCTCGAATCCAACACGCTGACGCCGATCCTGAAGAATCTCGAAACGATGGGCTATGTCCGAAGGCAGCGCGATCCCAAGGACGAGCGCAAGGTTTTGATCAGCCTCACCGAGGCCGGCCGCCGGGTGCGCGAGAAGGCCCTGCCGCTCAATCTGGTACGGGAAACGCAGCTCACGCCCGAGGAGTTCGCGCTGATCCAGAAGAGCGTGGTCAAGCTGCGCAACAATCTCATCAAGGGAACGAAGGGCGCGGCGAAGTAGCGTTTTCGCCGCACTTTCCCGGATACTGCCTTGAAACATCGCCAATCCCGCGCGATGAATCCGTATGGATTTATCGTCCCGCCTCGACATCATGAACTGGCTGGCCGGCGCCGGCCTCGCCGGCGTTGCTGAAACGGACCTCGTACGCGGGTTCTGCGAACGCAGCAGGGCCGCAGGGCTGGAGCTGTCGCGCGGCCTCGTATTCATCGACACGCTGCATCCGGTTTTCGAGGGCCAGGGTTTCCGCTGGAGCGACATCGAATCGAACGAGAGCGACACCTTCGAGTATGGCTCGACCAGCGAAGGTGAGGCCGCCGAAAACTGGCAGCGTTCGCCGTTCTACGCGATGCTTCAGAACGGGCAGACAGAAATGCGCATCGGCCATACCGATGACCATTTCAAGATGACGTCGAAACTTATTGGTGACGGTCACAGGCACTTCGCGACGTTCATTCACCGCTTCGGCGAGACCGGCATCATCGGCGAGATGGACTGCGTCTATTCCATCTGGTGCATGCGCCGCCACGACGGCTTCGATGAATCCGCGATGGACGCAATGCGTGAACTCGTCCCGGTGCTGGGCCTTGCGATAAAATCGGCCGCGCATGCCCGGATTGCCCGCACCATCGGTCACGTCTATCTCGGCCGCGATGCCGCCGAGCGCGTGCTGAGCGGGCGTATTTCACGCGGCGTCGCCGACCGCATCAATGCGGTGCTGTGGTTTTCGGACCTGCGCGGGTCGACCCGCCTCGGCGAAGGGATGGACCCTGCCGAGTTCATTCCCTTTCTCAACGACTATGCCGGCGCGGCCATTGACGCCATTCACGATGAAGGCGGCGACGTTCTCAAGCTGATCGGCGATGGCGTGCTGGCGATCTTCAATGAGGACGACATGGGCGCGGCGCGCCGCGCGGCATTGCGCGCGGAAAACCAGTTCAGAAAGAACATCCAGGTTCTCAACGAGCGGCGCGCATCCGAGAACAGGCCGGTCACCTCGGCCTATGTGGGCCTGCATGTCGGTGAGGTTTTCTACGGCAACATCGGCAGCGAGGAGCGGCTCGACTTCACCGTGGTCGGACCGGCGGTGAACGAGGTCAGCCGCATCGCATCGATGTGCCGCTCGGTCGAACGGGAGCTTCTTGTGTCCTCGGCGTTTTTCGACGGCCTCGATGCGCCGGGCAATGGACATTTCGTTTCGACCGGGCGCTATGCACTGCGCGGCATCGGACGCGCGCAGGAACTGTACACCATCGATCCCGGCATCAGGTCCGATGGACAGGCCGCGAGCCGGTTCGAGCGGTATCTGCAGGATCGCAAGCGCCCGGCGGGTTGATGCAGGTCAACGCACTTTCGCGCAGAAGCTCCAGCATGGATGCATGCCCGTCGCCCTGATTCTGAGTTTTGCGCTGTTCGCCTTTGCGATGACGAGTTCGGCCATGGCCGCCTCGCCCGCCGAACTGCGCGGACGCGCCTTCGCGCAGACCAACTGTGCGCGCTGTCATTCGATCGATCGCCATACGCCGAGCCCCCTCGCGATCGCTCCGCCGTTCAGGACGCTGCCCAAGAAGTATCCCCTCGATACGCTCTCGGAAGCCTTTGCCGAAGGCATCGATACCGGCCATCCCACCATGCCGGTGTTCACGCTTGAGCCCGATCAGATCAACGATCTGCTGTCCTTCCTGAAAAGCCTGAAATAGCTCGGGACAGCGATCTCGCCGGATCGGTCTTGAAACGGCGGGGCAGGTGCGCGATGACTGGCGCATGAGCGACGATCAGAAGCCTTTCGGCACCTATGCCCCCAACGCCCTGCAACGCGCGGTGATCGCGGCCGCGCACGGCTCCGGCCTCAAGCGCGGCGCGTTCCGGCCATGGCTGTCGCGGATTGTGCATCTGTTCGGCTCCGGGCCGATCGACGCCAGCTATCAGGGCGCATCGTTCCGGCTGCATCATCTGGCGAGCGGCACCGAGCGCGGCGCGCTGTTCAATCCGGACTACAACCTTCCGGAGCTGGACTTCCTCCGCGAACATGCGCCGCGCGGCGGCACCTTTGTCGATGTCGGCGCCAATGTCGGCACCTACGCGGTGGCGCTGGCGAAGCATGTCGGCGAGCGCGGACGCGTGATCGCCATCGAGCCGCATCCGGTGAGCAATGCGCGGCTCGCCTTCAACGCGAGCGCCTCGAAGCTGACCAATCTCACATTGGTCAAGGCGGCTGCCGGCGACATCGACGGCGAACTGATGATCGAGACCGACGGCGACAATCTCGGCGCCAGCCACATCTCCACCACCGGCGGCATCAAGGTGCCGGCGCATCGCCTGCTGACAATCCTGCGCGACGCCAATGTGACGCAGATCGACGCTCTCAAGATCGACGTCGAAGGCTATGAGGACCGCGTGCTGACGCCGTTTTTCCGCGAGGCCCCGGAATCGCTGTGGCCGAAGGCCGTCGCCATCGAGCATCTCGAGCGCAAGGAATGGCTGCACGATTGCATCAAGGACATGACCGGCCTCGGCTACGGCATTGCCGGCAAGACCCGCAGCAACACCCTGCTGGTGCGGAGATAGGGGAGTCTCTCATCGCCATTGCGAGGAGCTTTTGCGACGAAGCAATGACGACGGGTCGATCAACCCCTTATTGAATCATCCTTATCTGAAAACGGGCAGCACGAAGATCGCGACATTGACCGCCATTCCCACGGCGAACACCATCGAGCGCGCGGTGGGCTGATTGAAGATGTACAGCAGCGCGTGGGCAATGCGCAGCACGATGTACAGCACCGCGAGCACGTTCACCAGATAGACCGGCGCACCCATGGTGAGCGCAATGATCACCGAGACCGCAAAGAACGGAAACGTCTCCAGCGCGTTCTGATGCGCCGCATAGGCGCGGCGGTTTCTCGGCGGAAGGTTGTCATAGTCCTCGCGCGGATACCGATTGTCGCTCTCGACGCCCCGCTTGGCGTATTTGCCCAGCACATAGGGCAGCAGCGCGGCGATCAGGACGCACCAGTAGGCGAGCGGCATCGGAATCCCCCGGATATCTGTTCCGCTATCTCCGTGGGTTCACGTCCCGCTGTCAATACGCGGGAACCCGCTGTCTTCGCATTGTCCGCAACGGAACATAGCTTTGCTCCGTTCGTTGCGTTTGTTGAACAGGCTTGTGATTCAGGGAGTTTTGGGAATGGCAGCGACAGACGACACGGCCCGCGTATGGGATCTTGCGGAGAAAATTTCGGTTGCCATGCTGGCGACATGGGACGGCCAAAATCCGCATGCGCGGCCGATGAGCGCGCATATCGCGCGCGAGGAGAACGCGTTTTATTTTCTGGCGGACAAACGTCATCACAAGGACGAGGACATCAGGAAATTTCCGACCGTGTGCCTCGCCTTCGCCGATGCCAGCGACCACAAGTACGTATCCATTTCAGGTGAAGCTTCGGTCTCCAGCGATCGCGCCAAGATCAAGGAGCTGTGGACCGCGTGGGCAAAGGCCTGGTGGGAGTCCCCCGACGATCCGAACGTCTGCGTGCTGAAGGTCGTGCCGACCGAAGCTCAGTACTGGGACACGCCCGGCAAGGTGATCAGTTCGATCAAGATGGCTGTCGCTGCCGCGACAGGCGGCCGTCCCGACATCGGCGAAAACCGCAAGGTCGCAATGTGACAAAGCGATTTTCTCAGATCCCCGGCGAGCCGCAGGAGGTTCCGCCCGCGACGCCGGGGACGCCCACCGCGCCTCCGGTGGAAAATCCGACCGGCAACCCGCGCCCCGGAGTGCCGCCGCCGATGCACGATCCGGTCGAGCCGGACGCGCCGCGCGAGCTTCCTCCGAACGCGCGGGACGAGGCGCCGGTGAAAACGCCGCAGCGTTGATCTGCGGCACAGCTTGTGGTGCACCGCAACTGTGCTTGGCAGATACGTATTTTGCAGTGGCAGATTCGAAGCGTATCTTAACGTCCATTCATTCTCGGCGAGCCGATTCGCCGTGTGATGTGAAATAGTTCCAAGCGTTCTGGCTTCGCCACATTACCGCCTAATCACTAATCACTGATCGTTACTCACTTCGTTGCGACGGGCGACAGCTTCACCGCTGCTTTACTTTCTTCACACCCCAGAGGACTCATGAAGAACATTCGACTCATCCTGCTGACGACGACAGCGATCGCTGCGATCCAGCTTTCGCAAGCACCGGCGCATGCCGAGACATCGTCGATCGTCATCGCACAGGCCGCACCCGCGCCTGCAGACCCGAATGCACCGAAGGCCCCGCCGAAGGCAGCTCCACCCGCGCCTCCGAAGGCTGCACCGGCACCGCCGCCGGCCCCGCCGAAGGCCGCACCGCCTCCGCCACCCGCTCCGCCGCGAGCCGCTCCTCCGCCGCCGCCGGCACCGCCGCGCGCTGCGCCTCCGCCGCCGCCAGCTCCGCCGAAGGCAGCTCCGCCTCCGCCACCCGCACCTCCGAAGGCAGCACCACCGCCGCCGCCACCTCCGGCTGCACCCAAGGCTGCGCCGACGCCGCCTCCCGCCGCACCGAAAGCGGCACCTCCTCCGCCGCCACCTGCGGCAGCGCCGAAGGCTGCGCCAACCCCACCGCCTGCACCAACCGCTCCTCCGGCTGCACGCCCGGCAACGCCGCCTCCACCAGCTCCAGGCGCTGCACCGGCACCATCGACCACAACGCCTCCAGCCGGGGCGCCTTCAACTGCGCCTGCACCTCAGCGTCCGCCGGGTGCGCCTCCGGTTGCGCCGGGCATGCGTGATGTCACGCCGACGCGTCCTGAAGGTGCGCGCCCGCCAGCGCCCGGCACACCACCGGCACCGGGAACACCTCCTGCTGCAACGGCTCCTGCAACGCCACCCGCAACACCGGGAGCAACGCCTCCTGCCACACCGGGCGCGACACCGCCTGCGACGCCAGGCGCAGCACCTGCACCCGGCCAGCCGCCAGCGCCGGGACAGCCGGGCTTCGGCGATCGCCGCGGCCAGCGTCAGGGTCCGCCTCCGGGTCTTCCCGCCGGCACGCCCGCCGCACCGGCCACGGCTCCCGTCGCCGCGCCGCTGCCTCCTCCACCGGCGATTCAGGCCACGCCGATTCCGGTCCAGCAGCCCGGCATGCGTCCGGTCGGACGTATCGATGACTTCCGCAGCCAGCGTCAGCAGACCACGGAAGGCGGCCGCACGATTATTCGCGAACCTGGACGCGTCATCGTTCAGGATCCGAACGGACAGTCCTTCGTCCGTCACAACGACGTCGATCGTTTCCGTTACGGCGCGCGCGACGTGCGCGTGACGCGTGACGGCAACGACACGCGGACTGTCGTGGTGCGGCCCGACGGCACGCAGATCATCACGGTCAACGACCGCGACGGCCGGTTGCTCAGGCGCATCCGCCGCGACGAACGCGGACGCGAGGTGATCATCATCGACAACCGGCGCGGACCCGGTTTCGGCGCCGGTCTCGCCGCCGGTGTGGTTGCCGGCGCCATCGGCGGCTACTTCGTGTCACTGCCGCCGCCGGTCCTGCGCATTCCGGAGAACCGCTACATCGTCGAAGCGGAGGATGCGCCGCCGGATGTGATCTATGACACGCTGATGGCGCCTCCGGTGGAGCGCATCGAGCGGCCCTACTCGCTCGATGAAATCCGCTACAGCCCCTCGGTGCGCCAGCGCATGCCGAGCATCGACGTCGACAGCATCAACTTCGAGACCGGATCGTGGGAAATCCCGCCGGATCAGGCCGCGAAGCTGCAGGTGATTGCCGACGGCATCAACCGCGCCATCCAACGCAATCCGCAGACGGTGTTCCTGATCGAGGGCCACACCGATGCGGTCGGCAGCGACGTCGACAACCTGTCGCTGTCGGATCGCCGCGCCGAATCGGCGGCCACGCTGCTGACCCAGCAGTTCAACGTGCCTGCGGAAAACCTGACGTCGCAGGGTTACGGCGAACAGTACCTGAAGGTGCCGACGGACGGACCGGAGCGGCGCAACCGCCGCGTCACCATCCGCAACATCACGCCGCTGCTCAACGGCGGCCAGGCCTCGCTGCCGGCCCCGCCGGCAGGCACCGCGCCGCCGCGGCGCTAAGGCAAGGCGAGTCGAAAAAGAAAACGGCCGGGACAATGTCCCGGCCGTATTTGTTTGTCGTGCATGTTTATTGCTTCGGTTCCGCAAGCCCCAGCGCATCGGCAATCACGCGAAAGACCTCGGTGTTGTCCATCGAGCCGCGCACCCGATCGCTGCCGGGGCCTGTCGCTGTGAGAATGACGTCCTCGCCGGAGTGAACGCTGGCGCCCATCATCGCCGGCAGGTTGCCGAGCCGCAGCACCGCGCCAGGCAGATCCTTGTGCTTGTCGTTGGCCTTGTAGGTGTTGGGCTCGTCGGCCTTCTGCGTCGGCTCGTTCGGATGATCGAGCTTGGGCCGCATCGTCTCGTAGTGATCGGGCAAGCTCGCCGAGAAGATCGCCAGACGCCGGCTGACATCGATCCGCGCGGGATAACCCTCCGCGTCCGGCGCGGGATAGTTCGGGAAGCCCGCCTTGTCGTAGACACCGATCCGCTCGCGCAGCGGCGCGTTCGGAATCGTGCTCATGTCGTCATTGACGGTGCCGACAAGACCGTTGGGGTGGTTGTGATCGGCCACCACCAGGATCAACGTCTCGTCGCCGTTGCGCTGCGACCAGTCGCGTGCAAGCCGGACCGCGTTGTCGAGCATGATGGTGTCGTACACCGCGCGGTCGAAATCGAGCGCATGGGCATATTTATCGATCAGACCCGACTCGACCATCAGGAAAAACCCGTTCTCGTTCTTCGCCAGCACATCGAGGGCGACCTGCACCTGCTGCGTCAGGTCAGGCTGGTCCGGCGATTTCGCAACGCCGCCGCCCTTGAGGAATTTGCGGTCCAGCACGCCGTCCATGTTGCCCAGCGCAAACAGGCCGAGCAGCTTGCGCGTATCAGCCTTGTTCGCCGCGGCGGCGAGTTCGGCGGCGGTCGCCGCATAGGCATAACCGGCCTCCTTGAATTTCGCGACATAGTCGGTCTCATCCGCGCGCTTCGAGCCCGGCGCGCCCTTCGGCAGGAAGTTCGCCATGCCGCCGCCCATCAGCACATCCGGTTTCGCGGCGAAGTACTGATCGACGATGTCGTTATAGGTCAGGCGGCGGCGGGTATGCGCGATCATTGCCGCTGGCGTCGCGTCCTCGACCTCGGTGTTGGTGACAATGCCGATGGCCAGATCGAGCTTGCGCCGCGCGAGGCTGGTGATGGTTTCCACACGCGGATCGTCGAACGGATTCGCCGTCCGGTCGGCATAGACGCCCATGGCGTTCACCGCGGTCTTGTGACCGGTCGCGAATGCGCTCGCCGCATTGGCCGAGTCGGTGATAATCGAATCCGAGCCCGCCGTCGCCACCATCGCCATATGCGGCATGTCGTCCATCGCCAGCTTGCCGAGGCTTTTGCCTTCCGCGATGCCCTTCGACAGCAGCCGCGCCGCCACGCGATGCGCGGGCGACAAACCGTCGCCGATAAAGAGGATCACGTTTTTCGCCTTGCGCGGGGGCGTGTCGTAGACGGTCCATAAGACCGTGCGGCTGCGTGTGCCGTCGCTGGCCTCCACCGTGTAGCGGCCCGGTTTCGCCAGCGTGACATCGCGCAGGATCAGTGCGGACTGATCCTTGCCGTCTTCGCGCTCCATGTAGGCCGCAGGCTTGCCGAAGGCGGCGGCATGATCCTCGCCGTTGACAGTGACCCTGACGGCAGCAGCATCGACACGATCGGGAAACTCGACCTTGAAGTCGAATTTTGCACCCGCAAGGATGTCCGCGCGGTCGATCGGGTAAATCGTCTGCGCAATCGCGCCGTGGGTGAAGGCAATCGCAACTGCTGCGGCGAGGATCAAATATCTCATAAAGGTTTCCACATATGCGCCAGGGCGCGAGCGCGGAAATTATGAGCGCAGGATGACGGTTTGACTACAGGGTGCGGCAAAATGAAAGGGCGGACCTTGCGGTCCGCCCTCATGAACTTTCAGATGCGCGGGGCCAGAGCCCAAATTCCGTTTCAGCTCTTGTCGCTGTCGAGCTTCGGGATGTGAGAGCCCTCTCCGGCCGACAGCAAGCCCGTCTTGGTGTAGAGATCCAGCTTGCGGCGCGTGTCGGAAATATCGAGATTGCGCATGGTCAGCTGGCCGATGCGGTCGCCCGGCGTGAACGCCGCATCCTCGACCTTCTCCATGCTGAGCCGTTCCGGCGCATAGGTGAGGTTCGGACTTTCGGTGTTCAGGATCGAGTAGTCGTTGCCGCGGCGCAGTTCGAGCGTCACCTCGCCGGTGATCGCGCGTGCGACCCAGCGCTGCGCGGTTTCGCGCAGCATCAGGGCCTGTGAGTCGAACCAGCGCCCCTGATACAGCAACCGGCCAAGCCGCATGCCGCTGATCCGGTATTGCTCGATGGTGTCTTCGTTGTGGATGCCGGTAACGAGACGCTCATAGGCGATGTGCAGCAGCGCCATGCCGGGCGCCTCGTAGATGCCGCGGCTCTTCGCCTCGATGATGCGGTTCTCGATCTGGTCGCTCATGCCGAGGCCATGGCGGCCGCCGATGGCATTGGCCTCATAGAACAGCGCGACAGGATCGGCGAAGGTCTGACCGTTCAGCGCAACCGGCTGGCCTTCCACGAAACGTACCGAAACCTTTTCAGCCTTGACGGCGCAGTCGTCACGCCAGAACGGCACGCCCATGATCGGGTTGACGATCTTGATGCCGGTGTCGAGGTGTTCGAGATCCTTGGCCTCGTGCGTCGCGCCGAGCAGATTGCTGTCGGTCGAGTACGCCTTCTCGGCGCTCATCTTGTAGGCGAAGCCGGCGGACTTCATGAAGGCCGACATTTCCGCACGGCCACCCAGTTCGTCGATGAACTGCTGATCGAGCCATGGCTTGTAGATCTTGAGGTCCGGATTGGTCAGCAGTCCGTAGCGATAGAACCGCTCGATATCGTTGCCCTTGTAGGTCGAGCCGTCGCCCCAGATGTTGACGCCGTCCTCCTTCATCGCGGAGACGAGCATCGTGCCGGTGACGGCACGGCCGAGCGGGGTGGTGTTGAAATACGCGATGCCGCCGGTCGAGACATGGAAGGCGCCCGATTGAATCGCGGCGATGCCTTCGTGAACCAGTTGCGTGCGGCAATCGACGAGGCGCGCTTTCTCGGCGCCGAACTCCATCGCCTTGCGCGGAATCTCGTCGTAGTCGGCCTCGTCCGGCTGGCCAAGGTTGGCGGTGTAGGCGAAGACGCGCGCGCCCTTCTGCTTCATCCAGAGCAGCGCGGCGCTGGTATCGAGCCCGCCGGAGAAAGCGATGCCGACATTTTCCCCCTTGGGAAGGCTCTTCAGAATCGTAGTCATGGGACTTCCCTTCGGGAGATTTCATTTGGGCGGTTTGGATGCACGGCTGACAAACCTCACCAGACCGGCTTCTATAGAAAGATTGGCGGACGATGGGAAGATGAGGCACAGAGCCTCAACAAACACAATCGTCATCACCGGGCTTGACCCGGTGATCCATCAAAACGTGAACTTATTCAAAAAGATGGATTGCCGGGTCAAGCCCGGCAATGACACGCAGGGAGCATTCACGCGCTGACCGGCCTCGGACGCTCCGCTAGGGCCGCAGAACAGGCGCTCCGCCGTCCGCAGCGGTCTCCGCGCCCGGCCTGATGCGCGGGGTCTCGCCGACGTCGCGGCCAAGCCGCTTCTGCCGCCAGCGATAGCCCGGCCATGCGAAGCGCGTCAGCCAGGCGTCGATGCCGTAGTCGGTCAGCCGCGTCGACGGCCAGCGGTAGATCACGGCATAGGCCAGCCAGATCACGATGAACGAGACCGTGCCGGAGAACAGCACGTCGGTCAGAAAATGTCCGCCGAAGGACATGCGAAGGCCGCCGGTGAGCACGCCGAACGCAGTCGCCGCGACATAGGCCAGCGGACGCCACTGCGGCGGCGTCAGCGCCGCGGGCGCATAGGTCCAGAATGCAGTCGCGCCCTCGCCGGAGAAGAACGAACAGTTCTTCGGGCATGCGCCGCGCGGGTCCCACCACGCCTTGAATTCAAGCGGCCCGTTGAACTCCGTCACCACTACTGGACGCGGACGGCCCCAGTAGCTTTTGAACACGATGTTCGACAGCACGATCGCCGTGAGCAGAATGGTGACGATCAGAAACACCATGGCGCGGCCGGAGATCATCAGCGGCTTCACCGGACGGATCAGCTTGACGACCAGCGACACCAGCGCGGGCATCACCAGACCCCACGCAATCCACATCGCGCCGTCGCGGGCGATCGCAGCCCACGTGCTGGATTTCAGCGGAAAGCTTTTGGTCGTCGCGTCGTAGAAGAATGCGGCAACTTTCAGATCGAGTTCGGGATAGAGGCCGAACAGCAATCCGAAAAACACCGAGATCGCGAGCGCGATGTAGAGTCCGGTCCGGTTCATGGCGGGGGTTTAGCCGAGCCGGCAGGGGAATAAAAGTGGCCACACGCCGCATTCCGGCGTCCTCCCCGATCCGTGCTAAACTCCAGAACGCCACCCAAAAACAAAATGAACCCGGGAGCGCTTCAAGACCATGCCCAAGCCCGTTCTGGACTTCTGGTTCGATTTCGCCTCGGTGTATTCGTTCCTGTCCGCGACGCGCATTGCGCCGCTGGCCGATGCCGCAGGTGTTCAGGTGCGGTGGCGGCCGTTTCTGCTCGGGCCGATTTTCGCCACACAAGGCATGGCGGATTCGCCGTTCAATCTGTTTCCGTTGCGCGGCAAGCACATGATCCGCGACGTGAAGCGCAGCGCGGACGAGATCGGCGTCGGCTTTCAATGGCCGGATGTGTTTCCGCAATCGGCGGTGCTGGCGAGCCGTGTCGCACTGGTGGGGCTGAAGGACACCTGGGGCGAAGACTTCAGCCGCGCGGCGTTCCACGCCGAATATGCCGAGAACCGGGTGATCTCGGAGCCACATGTGATCGCCGAGATCCTGACAAAACTGAAGGTGCCGGTGGATGCGACATTCGCCAGCGCGCAGGCCGACGAGATCAAGACGGAGCTGCGCGAACTGACGGCGGAAGCCCAGCGGCGCGAGTTCTTCGGCGCGCCGACCTTCACCACGCAGGACGGCGAACTGTTCTGGGGCAATGACCGCCTCGAGCAGGCGCTGCGCTGGGCGACGAAATAATTCCCGTCATTGCGAACGAAGCGAAGCAATCCAGTATCGGTATCAGTAAGAATTGGATTGCTTCGTCGCTGCGCTCCTCGCAATGACGAACGAATCCAGCTTACCGCGGCAGCGGCGGCAACGATGGCGGAGGCGGCGGCAACGCGCGCCACGCGCCGGCATTGCGGCCCGCGATCATCCAGTAGACCACGCCGCCGAGAATCCCCGCACCGACCATCACTTCGAGATGGCGGCGCACAATGCCGTTGAAGGTCATGTTCACGGTGTCGAACGGGATGAAGCCGAGATAGCAGAACAGTCCCGCGAGGCCGCCGATCACCGCATAGGCGAGGATGTGACGGATCGCAAAGGCTTCGGTGACCAGCGCGAGAATCAGCGCAGGCAGCAATGCGAAACCGCTGACCAGCACAAAGCCGAATCCGAGCACCATGTTGATGGCGCCCTGATCGATGTCGAGTGAGACATCGCTCATTTCCGGAAAGAAGATTGCCCACAGCACCACGATGCTGGCGACAAGGCACGCGGCGAGAAACCCGAAGAAGACAGCGAAGAAACGTCCGATCACGGCCATGAATCGCGTCCTTCTCGCCGAGAGCGATGCAAGGTTTGTTTGTCACCTCTCCCCTTGGGGGAGAGGTCGGCGCGTAGCGCCGGGTGAGGGGGTTCGGATCTTACGTCTGACATTTAGAGCCCCTCACCCCAACCCTCTCCCCCTCGGGGAGAGGGAGAACATCGGGGCCGTTGCAGCCTGATTCTCAATCCGTCATTGCCATGGCGCGGAGCGCCTGGCGTTCGCGCGCGGACAATTTCTCGGTTTCCGACTTGAGCTGTCCGCAGGCGGCAAGAATGTCGCGGCCGCGCGGAGTGCGCACCGGCGACGAATAGCCCGCGTTGAAAACGTACTCGGAGAATTTTTCGATCTGGTCCCAGTCCGAGCATTCATACTTCGTGCCGGGCCACGGATTGAACGGAATGAGATTGATCTTGGCCGGAATGCCCTTGAGCAGCTTCACCAGCAGCTTGGCGTCATCCAGCGAATCGTTGACGCCCTTCAGCATCACATATTCGAAGGTGATGCGGCGTGAGTTCGATGAGCCGGGATAGGCGCGGCAGGCGTCCAGCAGTTCCTTGATCGGATACTTCTTGTTGAGCGGCACCAGTTCGTTGCGCAGTTCGTCGCGCACTGCATGCAGCGAGATCGCCAGCATCACGCCGATCTCGTCGCCGGTGCGCGCGATGTTCGGCACCACGCCGGACGTCGAGAGCGTGATGCGGCGGCGGGAAATACCGATGCCTTCGTTATCGGACACGATCAGCAGCGCATCGCGCACGGCGTCGAAATTGTACAGCGGCTCACCCATGCCCATCATGACTACATTGGTGACGAGGCGGTTGCCGTTCGGCGTCTCACGGTCGATCCAGTCATTGAGGCGATCGCGCGCCACCATGACCTGTCCAACGATCTCCCCGGCGGTGAGATTGCGCACCAGCCGCTGGGTGCCGGTGTGACAGAACGAGCAGTTCAGCGTGCAGCCGACCTGCGATGACACGCACAGCGTGCCGCGGTCGGTTTCGGGAATGTAGACGCATTCGACTTCGTGCGGACGCTCGGAGGCGTGTCCGCTCGGCAAACGCAGCAGCCACTTGCGGGTGCCGTCGTTGGAAATCTGTTCGGCGACGACTTCAGGCCGGTCGACAGTGAAATGCTGTTCGAGCTCGGCCCGCATGTCCTTCGACACGTTGGTCATGTCGGCGAAGCTCCGTGCCCCGCGCACATACATCCAGTGCCAGAGCTGCTGCACGCGCATCTTGCGCTGCTTTTCCGCCACCCCGATCTCGCCGAGACGCTGCGCCAGTTCCTCGCGCGACAGCCCCACCAGCGAAGGCCTCAAAGGCGGCACGTAGGTTTCCAGCGCGGTTTTTTCGAGGACGCCTGATTCCAGAATGTTTGGCGCTTCGGTCATGGTCATATCGATACGTGTCTCGGGGAAATGGCCGCGGCACAGAACCGCTCGCACCGGAACCCGTGGTCCCGTGACCCGCTATATAGAGGCAATATCGGCTAAATGCGACCGTCTTTGCGGTATGCCGGGGCTACCGCCGGCACTCCTGCGCCAGCTTGTCCAGCGCCTGGGCGAGCCCTTTCAGCGGGAACGTGTCCGTGGTCTCGGTGCCCTTGGCGGAGGTGCCCTTCACGACGGCGTCCGCGCCCTTGCGCAGGGCGTCCACCAGCCGGTCTTCCTCGGCCGCATTCTTGATCCAGAGCCCGTCACCCTGCGAGTACATCGCAAAGCGCGAGCCGCCGACCTCGACCGAGCCTTCGGAGCCCGGCTTGAGCGCATAGCCGATCATGATCGACACTTCGTTCGACACCTTCTCCGCAGGCCGCGTCGAGATGAATGCATAGGATGGATCGCGCGGGCGGTTCGGCGGATTGGTTTTCGACGACGACGGCTTGGCGAGTGCGAAGCAGACCTTCTTGCCGTTCGGTGTCGCGGTGTAGGCGCCCCAGGTGCCGAACTGACCGATCAGTGACGGCTCGGCATTTCCGGCAGCGGCAGGCGCCGCGGGCTTTGCAGGTGCGGCGCTCTTGGGTGCAGCTTTCGCAGGCGCGGCTGCTTTCGGCGCGGGCTTGGCGGCTTTGGATTGCGCAGTTTGGGCCGACGCAGCATTTGCAAAGCCGACAACCGGCAGTGCTGCCACCAGAATTACCATCGCTCGCTGCAAGGACATCACCAAAACTGGTTCCTTCAATATTGTGACTGCAAGATGGCTCGCACTTGCGCGCGGACGTGCAATAGACCCCAAACCGCTTGTTGGAAAGTTAACCCACCACCGCTGCGCTTTGCCGCATCCGTCCGGGAGCATGTGAGCCATGGCCGGGATGGCGGCAGACCGCGCAGGTGTCTTTCCGAAAGCTCAGTGTTTCAAACATAGTTACATCCCGCAAGCATCATCGCCAGCCCGCAATTGCGATTGTAGGGCCGCGCCAAATCCGGCAAACAGTCCACCTGTTTCCATGAACTCTTCAGGTGTCTCGATGAAAGCCATTCTCTGCTCGGAATACTGCGGCCCCGACGATCTCGTGCTGAGCGATATTCCAGATCCGGTCGCGGGACCCGGCGAAGCAGTCATCGCCATCAAGGCAGCGGCACTGAATTTCTTCGACCTCCTGATGATTCAGGGCAAGTACCAGATCAAGCCGCCGTTTCCGTTTTCGCCCGCCGCTGAAATCGCCGGCGTTGTCGAGAGCGTCGGCGCGGGCGTGACCGATCTGAAGCCGGGCGACCGCGTCGCGGCGTCGTGCGGCTACAACGGTGCGCGGCAGAAGATCGCGATCCCCGCATCGCAGGCCGTGAAGATTCCCGACAACCTCGACTTCGACCGCGCCGCCGGCGTCATCGTGATTTACGGCACGGCGCTGCATGCGCTGGAAGATCGTGCCGACCCGAAGCCCGGCGAGACCCTCGTGGTATTCGGCGCGGCGGGCGGCGTCGGCCTTGCAGCCTGCGAACTCGGCAAGGTGCTGGGACTGAAGGTGATCGCCTGCGCCTCGAGCGACGAAAAACTCGAATTCGCCAAGAAGCACGGCGCGGACCTCACCATCAACTACGCCAAGGAAGACCTGAAGGACGCACTCAAGAAGGTTGGCGGCGAGAAGGGCATCGACATCGTGTTCGATCCGGTCGGCGGCAGCTATGCCGAGATCGGCGTGCGCTCGCTCGGCTGGAAGGGACGCTTCCTGGTGATCGGCTTCGCCGCCGGTGACATTCCGAAGATTCCGCTCAATCTCGCGCTGCTCAAGGGCTGCGACATTCGCGGCGTGTTCTGGGGCGCGCACATGAAGCGCGAACCGAAGCAGGGCCGCGCGGCTCTTGAGAAGCTGATGAAGTGGGCCGCCGAAGGGAAGATTTCATCCCACGTCGACAGCACCTTCCCGCTGGAGAAGACCACCGAAGCGCTCAAGGTGCTCGCCGAGCGCAAGGCCATGGGCAAGGTGATCCTGCATCCGTGATGTTCAACGCAAGGACGTGTCATGCGCGGGCTTGACCCGCGCATCCATCATTCTTCTTGAAAATTTTCAAAGGATGGATTGCCGGGTCAAGCCCGGCAATGACGACTCGCGATTAAATCACGCTTCTTGATCTTCCAGCCCGCGCGTCAGCGCCGCATGCGCCGCCTTGCGATGCTCCGGCGTGATGTGGCTCGACACCATGCGGATCGCGGTTGCCAGCACTGCGGCGTCGTCGGCGAAGCCGAGCACCGGCAGCATGTCGGGAAGGAAATCGAACGGCAGCACGAAATACGCGATCGCCCCGAGCAGCGCCGCCTGCACCTGGCGCGGCGTCTCGCGGTCGAACGCGCAGTAATACGCCGCAAGCAGATCCTCGGTGAACGGCAGGCTGCCCGCGACGCGTTTGATCTTGAGCCAGAACTTCCGGCGCACCCGCTCGGGATCTTTCGCGAGCTTTTCAGCCCGTTCAAAATGAGCCGTGTCGTCGGAGATCATGGTTCGAGTTCCCTCACCCGGCGCGGTGATCCGCGCCGCATACGTTACGTAGGAACTGCGGCCGCCGCCACAAGACGTCCTTGGGAGGCGTCATCCTGAGGTGCGCATCCTCACAGCCCCGCGATCCTGTCCATCGCCTCTGCCAGCTTGATATCGCGCGCAGTGACGCCACCCGCATCGTGGGTGGAGAGCACCACCTCGACGGTCCGGTAGACATTGCGCCATTCCGGATGGTGATCGCTCTTCTCGGCGACCAGCGCGGCGCGGGTCATGAAGCCGAACGCCTCGTTGAAATCCTTGAAAGTGAAGGTCCGCGCGATGGCGTCGCGGCCGGACACCTCCGACCAGCCCGTGAGCTTTGCCAGCGCCGCGCGCCGTTCATCTGCCGATAGCCGTTCAACCATGCGATCCTCCCATTCTCGAATATAACGGTTCCTTGAACATCTGCGCGAACGAGTTTCGCGCCGGCACCCCTTTTCCGGTGACAGTCACGGAAAAGCCGCTCTCGGGCCGCTAACCATGCTGAACTTGGAGCCTGCGAAAATACCGGCGATCTGGTATGATGCAGGCAGACGCCAGGAGGCGCGGTAACCCATGGGCTTCAGCGACATGTTTACCAGATCGATGGCGACGGAGGCGCCGCGGCCGCCGGGCTCCGCAACGCCCCGGCCGCACAAGATGAAGGCCATGCTGATTGTGGTCGCCGCCGTGCTGGCGACCGTCGCTGCCGTCGGCGGCGCGACCTATTGGATGAACCGCCCGATCCATCTGCGCATCGCGGTCGGCCCGCCCTACAGCGACGACGTCAAGGTCGTTCAGTCGATCGCACAAATCTTTTCGCGGGACCGGAAGTATATCCGGCTGCGTCCGATCATCACCGACGGGACATCCTCGAGCGCGGCAAGTCTGAATGCAGGCACCACCGACCTTGCGGTCATCCGCGGCGACATCGAACTGCCGAAGGACGCGCAGGCGATCGCCAGCATCCGCAAGAATTACGCGGTGCTGTGGGCGCTGAACGGAAGCAGCAAGAAGGGCGCCATCAAGAAGATCGAGCAGCTTGCCGGCAAGCGCATCGGCGTCATCGGCCGCACCCAGGCCAACGTCAATCTGCTGAAGGTCATTCTCACGCAGTCCGGCGTCGATCCCGCCAAGGTCCAGATCGTCCAGTTCACCACCACCGGATTTGCCGACGCGATCAAGAACGAAAAGCTCGACGCATTCCTCGCCGTCGGTCCGCTCAACAGCAAGATCACGGCCGATGCCGTTGCGGCCACAACGAAGGGCGGCAAGGAAGCCACCTTCCTGTCGGTGGAGACCGCTGACGCGATCGCGCAGAAGTATCCGGTCTATGAATCGGGCGAAATTCCTGCCGGATCGTTCGGCGCAAAGCCCGCACGGCCCGACGACAAGATCGACACCATCACGTTCGCCCATCATATCGTGGCGCGAAAATCGCTGTCGGAGGCCACCGCCGGCACGCTGACACGGCAGTTGTTCTCGGTCCGTCAGACCATCCAGAGCGAATTCCCGCAGACGGCGAAACTGGAAACGCCCGACACCGACAAGGACGCTGCAATCCCCGCGCATCCCGGCGCGGCCGCTTATGTCGACGGCGAGGAAAAAACCTTCCTCGACAGGTACAGCGATTACATCTGGGGCAGCCTGATGGCGCTGTCAGCGCTCGGCTCCGCCGGTGCGTGGTTCGCGAGCTACTGGCGCAAGGACGAGCGCGTCACCAACTCCAACCTGCGCGAGCGGTTGCTGGAAATGCTGACGACGGCGCGCAAGACCACGTCGATCGACGAGCTTGATGGCATGCAGGCCGAGGCCGACGAGATCATGCGCGAGACGCTGCACTGTTTCGAGGACGGCGCGATCGAGGAAGGATCGCTGACGGCGTTCAGCATCGCGCTCGAGCAGTTCCACAACGCGGTCGCGGATCGCAAGACGTTCCTGCTCGACATGGCGTCGAAAGATACGCGGCCGGCGCGTAGTCAGGTCGCCTGAGCGCGGCGCACTATGCCGGATCGCGCCACTTGCGCAATATCTCCAAAAGTTCTTCGCGCAGATAGGGTTTGCGCAGCACGGGATAGCGCCCGAACGCCGGCGGCACGCCCGCGGGGCCGGAATATCCGGTGACGAATGAAAATGGGATTTTCTGCCGCTTGAGCTGTTCTGCGACGGCGAAGCTTTTTTCCCGGATCAAGCCGACATCGAGCAACACAAAATCCGGCGCACGCTCGGCAATCAGCTTCAGGGCTCCGGTCACGTTGCGCGCGGTCCGCACCGAGGTCACGCCGAATCCGGTGATGGTTTCAGCGCAGTCCATTGCGATCAACGGATCGTCTTCGACCAGCAGAACATCCCTTGGCAGATCGGATTCTGGCAGATCAGCAGGACTTGCAGCCGCCGGCCCGCGGGGGTCGATCGAGTTCATGAGTCACGTCCGAGGATGGGTTGAGATACGTCCGCTGGGACCCCGGTCATGGCGCTAGAGAGCCGTCATTCCAGTTCCCGCATGGAACCGAACACATAATCACCCGTTGCGTCTGTGCACTTTTGAACACAGGCACGCCGGAACCTGCGCTACGATGACGCTTGGCGAGGGGACCATGACACGACAACTGGCAGCGGTCAGCGACGGCCGCCCATTCAACAATCTGCTCCGTCGGTTGAGCGCCGGAGATTTCGCGCTTATCGAACCATTCCTGGAACCCGCGGACGCCAAGGCGGACGACCTGCTCTACAATCCGGGCGACGACGTCCAGACCGTCTATTTTCCATGCGGTCCCAGTCTCGTCTCGTTCCTCGTGGCGAATGAAGACGGCCGCGATGTCGAGACCATTCTGGTCGGACGCGAAGGCGCGGTCGGCGGCATTGTCAGCCTGGGCTATCTGCCAGCCTACACGCGCATCACGGTCAAGGTCGCCGGCCCCTTCGTTCGGCTGCGGGTCGCAAAGCTCGATGCCGCCAAGACCCAATCCCCAACGCTGCGTTATCTTTTCGCGCGCTATGCCGACTGCATGCTGGCGCAGATCTTTCAGTCCACCGCCTGTAATGCGATCCATTCGATCGAGCAGCGCACCGCGAAATGGATCCTGTCGGCGCGGGAGCGGACCGGCGAGGACCTTGTTCCCCTCACCCACGAGCAGTTATCGACCATGCTCGGTGTGGGACGAAGCTACACCAGCCGTGTCATCCAGGCCTTCAAGGCGGAAGGCATTCTGGAGACCCGCCGCGGCGCGATCCTGATCCGCAACCCAGAGGCCCTGGCGGCCCGGTCATGTCTTTGCAACGACGCCGTCAAAGCTCATTTCGACGAAGTTCTGCGCGGGGTCTATCCGGACGAGACGAAGGCGACGTGATCGATCGATGGAGCCCCGTCATCGCTCTGTAACATTGCTGGATAGGGCCGATGTGGCCCTTTGCGGCATCAACCTTGACCCAAAAATGGACCGATAAAATGCCGCCCGGACCGTTGTTTTTCGGCGAATTCTGACTATATTGCGCCGCAATGAGTGCCCGTGTGCCCGGTTCTTTTGAACCGGGCACCGCGTTTTTTGGGCCCTGCGCGCACAATGACACATCGGACCTGCACTTGGCCGCCTCTGCGGCGCCGCGCCCCATAGCTGGAAGACCTGAGACACATGAATTTGCGAAACATCGCCATCATCGCCCACGTCGACCACGGCAAGACCACGCTCGTCGACAAGCTGCTCCAGCAATCCGGCACCTACCGCGAGAACCAGCGGCAGGTCGAGCGCGCGATGGATAGCAACGATATCGAACGCGAGCGCGGCATCACCATTCTGGCCAAGTGCACCTCGGTCGAGTGGGAAGACACCCGCATTAACATCGTCGACACGCCGGGCCACGCCGACTTCGGCGGCGAGGTCGAGCGCATCCTGTCGATGGTCGACGGCGTGATCGTTCTCGTCGACGCCGCCGAAGGCCCGATGCCGCAGACCAAATTCGTGGTCGGCAAGGCGCTCAAGCTCGGCCTCAAGCCGATCGTCGCGATCAACAAGGTGGATCGTCCCGACGCGCGCGTCACCGAAGTCGTCAACGAAGTGTTCGATCTGTTCGCTGCGCTCGACGCCACCGACGAACAGCTCGACTTCCCGATCCTGTACGGCTCCGGCAAGAACGGCTGGATGGGCAACAGCGAGACCGAGAACGACAAGGGCATGAAGCCGCTGTTCGATCTCGTCATCAAGCACGTCGCGCCGCCGGTGGTGGAAGAAGGTCCGTTCCGCCTGCTCGGCACCATTCTCGAAGCCAACCCCTATCTCGGCCGCATCATCACCGGCCGCGTCGCATCGGGTTCGGTGAAGCCGAACCAGTCGGTGAAGGTGCTGTCGCGTGACGGCAAGGTCGTTGAAACCGGCCGCATCACCAAGATCCTCGCGTTCCGCGGTCTCGAGCGCCAGCCGGTCGAACTCGCCGAAGCCGGCGACATCGTCGCCATCGCGGGCCTCACCAAGGGCACCGTCGCCGATACGTTCTGCGATCCCACGGTTGAGACGCCGATCCAGGCGCAGCCGATCGATCCGCCGACCGTGTCGATGTCGTTCATCGTCAACAACTCGCCGCTCGCCGGCACCGAAGGCGACAAGGTCACCAGCCGCCTGATCCGCGACCGCCTGCTCCGCGAAGCCGAAGGCAACGTCGCGCTGCGTGTGGTCGAAGCCGCCGACAAGGACTCGATGGAAGTCTCGGGCCGCGGCGAATTGCAGCTCGCGATCCTGATCGAGAACATGCGCCGCGAAGGCTTTGAACTCTCCGTGTCGCGTCCGCGCGTCGTGCTGACCAAGAACGAGAACGGCCAGATTCTGGAGCCTGTCGAGGAAGTCGTGATCGACGTGGACGAGGAATTCTCCGGCGTGGTCGTTCAGAAGATGAGCGAGCGCAAGGCCGAGATGATCGAGATGCGGCCGTCCGGCGGCAACCGCCTGCGTCTGGTGTTCTACGCGCCGACCCGCGGCCTGATCGGCTATCAGGGTGAACTGATGACCGACACGCGCGGCACGGCGATCATGAACCGCCTGTTCCACGACTACCTGCCGTACAAGGGTGAAATCCAGGGCCGCCGCAATGGCGTGCTGATCTCCAACGAGCAGGGCGAAGCCGTTGCCTACGCGATGTTCAAGCTGGAAGACCGCGGCCCGATGATGATCGAGCCGGGCTGGCGTGTGTATCGCGGCATGATCGTCGGTGAGCACACCCGCGAGAACGATCTCGAAATCAACGTGCTCAAGGGCAAGCAGCTCACCAACATCCGCACCACATCGAAGGATGAAGCGGTGCGCCTGACGCCGCCGATCCGCATGACACTGGAAAAGGCGCTGGCCTATATCGAGGATGATGAGCTGGTCGAGATCACGCCGAAGTCGATCCGCCTGCGCAAGCGCCACCTCGACCCGAACGAGCGCAAGCGCGCGGAAAAGTCCAAGGAAGCGCTGGTCGGCTAAGACCGACGCTCCGTGTTGCGATACTGTAACTAATTCGTCATGGCCGGGCTTGTCCCGGCCATCCACGTTTTGGTGAACCCTCCGCGGAAAAGCGGTATCTGTCTTGCGCATGCCATTGCCGTCTTATAGTTCGACGTCAGGCGAAGACGTGGATGGCCGGGACAAGCCCGGCCATGACGGTCTTTCCTGATCGAGCCGAGTGCATGACCCTTCCCTCCGATATCGATGTTGCGATCATCGGCGCCGGTGCGGCCGGCCTTGCTGCCGCGCGCACGCTGGAAAATTCGGGGCTGTCCGTTCTCGTCCTCGAAGCGCGCGAGCGCATCGGCGGACGCAGCCAGACCGTGATCCTGCCTGGCGACATCGTGTTCGATGTCGGCTGTGAATGGCTGCATTCCGCCGACAGAAATTCGTTCGTGACGATCGCGCGCGATCTCGGCTTCGAGATCAACGAGACGCGTCCGCGCTGGCGCGAGCAGAGTCTCAACGCCGGCTTTCCGCCGCAGACCCGCGAGGAATTCCTCGCGGCGATGGACGCCTTCGATGCCCGTGTCAGCGCGGCGTCCGATCTGCCGGACGATACGCCAGCCAGCAAATGGCTCGAACCCGGCAATCGCTGGAATGCGCAGATCGATGCGATCAGCACCTACATCAACGGCACCGAGCTTGATCGCGTCTCGACCTATGACTTCGATGCGTATGAAGACACCGGCATCAACTGGCGGGTGCGGCACGGCTATGGCGCGCTGATCGCCGCGTATGGCGCGCCATGTCCTGTGGCGCTGAACACGAAGGTGACGCTGATCGATCATTCCGGCGCGCGCATCAGGATCGAGACCTCGCAGGGAACGATCTCCACAGGCAAGGTGATCGTCACCGCACCGACCGACCTGATCGCCAATGAATCGATCCGCTTTCATCCCCCGCTGCCGGGCAAGGTGAGCGCTGCGGCGGGTCTGCCGCTCGGGCTCGCGGACAAGGTGATGCTGGCGCTGGACGATCCTGAATCGCTACCGAGCGACGGGCATCTCTATGGCGCGCTCGATCGTGTCGGTACCGGCAGCTATCATCTGCGTCCGATGGGCCAGCCCTGCATCTCGGGATTTTTCGGCGGCGCGTTCGCACGCAAGCTTGAGGATGCCGGAAGCGGCGCGCTCGCCGCGCAAGCCATCAATGAGCTGGTGATGCTGCTGGGGTCAGACTTTCGCCGCAAGCTGAGACCGCTTGCAGAAACCCGCTGGGCGCATGATCCGTTTGCACTCGGATCGTATTCACACGCGCTTCCCGGACATGCCGACGATCGCGCCGTGCTCGCCGCGCCGGTCGATGACCGGCTGTTCTTTGCGGGCGAAGCGACCTCACCGAACTTCTTCACCACCGCACACGGCGCGCAGGAGACGGGTGTGCGGGCGGCGGAAGAGGTGGTGGGCATCCCGCGCGCTTGACCTATTGCAGGACGCGGCTGCGCAACTCCTCGTCGCCCATGTAGCAAACATCGTACTTGCCGAAAATGCGGTAGCGGTTGCGAGCGATGAGATTGTAAATCGCATTGCGCAGGAATTTCGGCACCCGCACCAGCACGCGCGCCCAGCGCCATCCCGGCAGATGGCTCAACACGATCAACGCCGCATCGGACTTGAAGAATGCCGTTCCATCATACACGACCGCATTGGTGTCGGGATCTTCCGGATCGATCTGAAATACTGCAGCCAGCCTGCGTCCGTAGTCCGACTGGATCGCCGTGAAGCGGAATATCCTTACCGTGTCGCGCGCAGCGACAAAACGGACCCAGCGTGAACAAAATACGCAAACACCGTCATAGAGAATGACATTGTCGTCCGGCCACTGTGGCGGTTCGACCATGTGTAAATCCTAACGATTATCGAGCGTCAGCAGTGCGACCAGCATCAGCACGATCGCCGGCCCGGTCTTCACCAACGCCCCGAGCGGCTCGATCCATAAATCCGGCGTCAGCACGGCTGCGCCCAGCATATAGCCGAACGAGACGATAATACCCGAGATTAATCCTGCAGCACAGGTCCGGCGAAACGCGATCAGAGCGCCGACGGTCATATCCATAAAACTGCTGCCAACGGTCACCGGCCCAACCAATACCTTCGGCAAACCATGCGATGTCAGAATCCCCGCCGCCGCGTCGTATGAGATCACCACCGCAATAAAGCCCGACACAATCCAGAACACGGCAAGCGAGGCGATAATGAGCGCCTTAACGAGATAGAGCCGCGCGAACCATTTGTCTTGGATCGTCGCAGGGCCACGCCCGACGCTCTCAGTCAATGTACGGGGCACGATGCCGGTCGCCGTCATCCATGGCTGCGGGTCGCCCGACACGCCACGCCGCAATTCAGCAATCGCTGTGGTGCGCATCGGCGGCGACCAACCAAGCCAGGCAGCAAAATCGCCTGATTTTGTGCCGAGATCGAGCAGCCACGACGGCAGTTTGACGCGCCATCGATCGCGCGTTCCGAGTGGGCGGCGGAACTCCGCGACGATGTCGCCGAGGGTCACCGGCTCCAGCTGCATTAACTCCCAGATCACGCCGTTTTTCGGCAAATCATGATCTGCCAGCCATGCGACGGTCGCGGAAATGTCTTCCACCGCAACAGCCTGAAATGGCGTTGCGGATTCTGCTTCCGGCAGACCAATCGGCAGCGCGGCCAACGCGCGGAGCATGGCGCTGCCGCCGTAGGCCGCGGGCGCGATGACAAAACCGGGCCGCAGAACGGCATAACGCAGACCTGATGTAGCGATCAATCGCTCGGCTTCGCGCTTTGTTTGCGCAAAGGCGGTACGGTCGTCCGCCGCCTCGCCGGGAATGGAGATGTGGACGAAGCAGACGGCGCGACCGCTCATCCCAATCGCCTTTACGAGCCGCGCAACGAGATCGCGATGCACCGCGCGCGTGTCGCTGCCCGGTCCATCCTGCAGCACGCCAAGACTGTTGACCACTAGATCGATCTGCCATCGCTGCAGCATTTCCGCAAGCGCTGCCGTGTCGAGCGACATGATCGGAATTTCGTGATCCAATCCGGAATTCTTCTGTCCGGCTGAATAGCGACGCGCCACGCCGAACACATCGAAGCCGCGCGCGCGCAAATCATCGGTAACAAAGCGCCCGATCAGACCGGAAGCGCCCAGCACAAGAATGCGTTTACCGGTATTCATGCCGGTTTCGCGATCATCAGCCAGAGAATCGCCATCACGGAGCCGAAGCCGGGGATGCCGAACAAAAACCAGCGCCGGAAAAGCCTGAAATATCTTGGCGGCAGCACGTCGCCACTAGCCGCCGCGGCATGCGCCAGATTTCGCATCTCGATCTGCATGAACACCACTGGAATCCAGAACAGACCTGCGACCACGTAGAGAACCAGCGACGCTACGATCCAGAATGCCGTCTGCGCCGTCAGCGTCGCACCAAGCAGAAATGCACCTGTGATTGGCTGTAACACGACAGCGGTTGCCGTAAAGATTACATCCGCAATCACCACGGTTGCTGCTGTTTTGGCAATGAACGCAGCGTCGCCAGTGCGATGGGCCATCAGCATGAAGAACGCAATGCCTGCCCCGGTGCCGAGAATCACGATCGCGCCGAGCACATGCAAGTATTTGAGAATGAAATAGAGCGTCATCGCTTGGTTGCCGCGCCAATAGCCGGAGGGCTCAATTGAACAGGCAGCAGCGCGCCAATACCCCCCTCCTCCCCCGCTTCCGCGAGCCAGTGGCCTTCCTTGCCGAACGGCGGCAGCACCTGAAAATCCACCTTGTCGTCGCCGGCTTCGATGAAGGCGTCCGCCATTTTTTTTGAGAACTCCGGCGGAAAATACGAATCGTTTTCCGCCACCAGCCATGTCACCGGCACTTGCGCGTCTTCGCCGAATTCCTTGGCGCCGGCGATGAGTTTGTCCGGCGCGCAAATGCTGTTCGCGCGGTCATCCTTGCGCCCGCCGCGCCCCGGCGCGAACACCACGATCGACGAAATGCTTTTCGGGCTCTGGTCCGCAAGCGCGAGCGCGCCCCAGCCTCCGGCCGAATGCCCGACAATCACCGAGGCATCCTTGCGGATGAACGGCTGCGTGCGCATGAACGTGAGCGCAGCCGTGATCGTCTCGCCGGTGGTGCGCGCCGACATTGTGTATTCGGCGTTGTCGCAGCCTTCCTGGTCTTCGAGATAAGGTCCGCCGGTCTTGCCATGGCCAAGCCGCTGCGGCACCAGCACCGCGAACCCGCGCGCCACCAGCGCCGCGGCGAGCGCCGGATATTCCGGCTGCGGCATCTGCGCACGCGCCAGCCGGTTTTGCGTCGAGGCATGGGCGATCACGGCGAGACGGAACGGGCCTTTGCCGGCGGGGCGAAACAGAACCGCTCGCGAAGGTGTGATCTGGTCCTGCGTCGGCACCAGCCACTCCTGACGCCGGTTCGGCGTACCTTCGCCGCCGCGTGCCCCTAACTGATTCTCGCCCCAAGCGGGTGTTTGCGGCAAAACACCAACCGCAAGAAGCAGGCTGGCGACCTTGAACAATGCATTTTTTGTCATCTGCGGCGATCATTGCCTGCGTCGCACCGCCAAGCCAAGGCCATAAGCCGTTTGGCTGTCCTCTTTCGGTACAACGCCGCCTTGGACCTGATGCAAAAAGCTCACATATTAACCGATAATTAACGATGGACCTTGAAGGCGGGGCCGCGAGTTGCTTTGATTGCACCATGAGCACGATCCTTATCGAAGTCCGGCCAGCCAAGGCCTCCGATGCGCCCGCAGTCGCTGCGACGCACGATGAGGCGTGGCGCGCGGCCTACCAGGGAATCATCCCCGGTGCCGAACTCGAAAAGCTGATCAACCGCCGAGGCCCGCAATGGTGGGATTCGGCGATCCGAAAGGGCAGCCGCGTCAGCGTGTTGTCGTTCGGAGACAAGGTCGCGGGCTATGCCAATTATGGCCGCAATCGTGCCCGCAGCCTGCATTTCGAAGGCGAAATCTACGAACTCTACCTGCGGCCGGAATTCCAGGGCCTCGGCTTCGGCCGCCGCCTGTTCACCGCCGCCAAGCGCGATCTGGTCCAGAGCGGGCTGAAAAGCATGGTGATCTGGGCGCTTTCGGACAACGAGCCGGCGGTCGAATTCTACCGGACCCTCGGCGGCCGCATGGTCGCGCGCTCCTCGGAGCGATTCGGCGGCAAGTCGCTCGACAAGGTCGCGTTTGCCTGGACGGCCTGAGGCGACTCTCCTTTTTCCTGCCGTCTTATCCTTTTGACTATTTTTTCGGGCTTCCAGCCCCGCTCCCGATTCGCTAACCAGCGCGTTCGACTGAACCAACCCAAGGCCTTGTCATGCGCATCGACGCGATCTCGATCGGAAAAAACCCGCCCCATGAAGTGAACGTCATCATCGAAGTGCCGGTCGGCGGCGAGCCGATCAAGTACGAGATGGACAAGGAGGCCGGCACGCTGGTGGTCGATCGCTTCCTCTACACGGCGATGCGCTATCCGGGGAATTACGGGTTCATCCCGCACACCCTCTCCGACGACGGCGATCCGTGCGACGTGCTGGTCGCCAACACCCGCGCCATCGTGCCGGGTGCGGTGATCGCGGTGCGCCCGGTCGGCGTGCTGTTCATGGAGGATGAGGCCGGCGGCGACGAAAAGATCATCGCAGTGCCGACGTCGAAACTGACCCAGCGCTACGACAAGGTGCAGAACTACAGCGATCTGCCTGACATCACCCTGCAACAAATCCAGCATTTCTTTGAGCACTACAAGGATCTCGAGCCCAACAAGTGGGTGAAGGTGCTGCGCTGGGGCAATGCGGACGATGCCCGCAAGCTGATTGTCGAAGGCCTCGAGCGCGCCAAGAAAAAATAATCAGGAAGATCGGGCTGGGGGATTCAAACGATGCGCCGTTCCATCAGAATCCTCCGCAACATCGTCCTTCTCCTGATCGCCGCCATCGTCATTCTCGCAGCCGTTCTGGTCGCGAATGCGTGGCGAAAATCGTCGCAGCAGATCGCCGCCCCTCCGGTTGCGCCCGTCGCCATCGATGAGCAGGCGGCGGCGCAACGGCTCGGAGCGGCGGTCCGGCTGCAGACCATCGCCAGCGTCACCGATCCCGATCAAAGCGCGGACGCTTTCCGCGCGCTGCACGAGCTGATCGCCGCGAGCTTTCCCGCGTTTCACGCCGCCGCCAGGCGCGAAATCGTCGCCAACTACAGCCTGCTCTACACATGGGAAGGCAGCGACCCGAAGGCCGCGCCGATCGCGCTGCTGGCGCATCAGGACGTGGTGCCGATCGCGCCGGGCACCGAAGGCGACTGGCAGGTGCCGCCGTTCAGCGGAGCGGTCAAGGACGGCTTCATCTGGGGCCGCGGCTCGTGGGACGACAAGGGCAACCTGTTTTCGATGCTCGAGGCGGCCGAGCAGCTTGTGAAGGACGGCTTCCGTCCGAAGCGGACGGTCTATCTCGCGTTCGGGCATGACGAGGAAGTCTCCGGCAAGCGCGGCGCAATGGCGATGTCGAAGCTGCTGCAATCGCGCGGCGTGCGTCTCGACTTCGTGTTCGACGAAGGCCTGCTGATTACCGAGGGAATTCTCAAAAGCGTCGACAAGCCGGTGGCGCTGATCGGCGTCGCCGAAAAGGGTTATGTCACCCTCGATCTGTCCGCCACGGCGACGCCGGGCCACTCGTCATTGCCGCCGCGCGACACCGCCATCGGCAAGCTGAGCGCGGCGCTGACACGGCTGGAGAAGAGACCATTTCCTGCCTCGGTCAGCGGCGTGATGCGCGAGACCCTGCAAACCGCCGCACCCGAAATGGATTTCGGCAGCCGCGTCGCGCTGTCGAATCTGTGGCTGCTCGAACCGCTCGTGCGCCGTCAGATGGAGAAGACCGCACAGACCGCGGCCGCGATCCGCACCACCACGGCGATCACGATCTTCAATGCCGGCAACAAGGAAAATGTGCTGCCCGGCCGCGCCGAGGCCACGGTGAATTTCCGTCTGCTGCCGGGCGAGACTGAGGAGAGTGTGATCGCCTACGTCAAATCGATCATCGCAGACGATCGCGTCAAGGTGACGCCGAAGCCCGGCAACACCAACCCGCCGCCGGTCACATCCACCGCCAGCCCGAGCTATCAGGCCGTGAACCGGACGATCCGCGAAATCTTTCCGGATGTCCTTGTGGTGCCAGGCCTGATGGTCGCGGCGACGGACTCGCGCAACTATCTCGACGTCACCGACAACATCTTCCGCTTTTCACCAGTGCGCGCCACTGCCGAAGACCTGACGCGCTTCCACGGCACCAATGAGCGGCTCAGCGTAAAGAATTACGCCGACATGATCCGGTTCTACCGGCGGCTGGTGCAGAACACGGCGAGTCCGTAATTCTCGGAAAGCAGTTGGCTGGCCTTACACGCCCGGCGCCTTGAGCCCCTTGATCGCGCTGGCCGCGCGCAGCGTGTTCACCAAAAGGCACGCCACCGTCATCTGGCCGACGCCGCCCGGCACCGGCGTGATCGCACCGGCCACGCCGAGCGCTTCCTGATAAGCCACGTCGCCGACCAGCTTGTTCTTGCCGTCAGCGCCCGGGATGCGATTGATGCCGACATCGATCACCGTGGCGCCGGGCTTGATCCAGTCGGCCTTGACCATCTCCGGCTGTCCGACCGCCGCGAGCAGCAGATCGGCGCGCTTGCAGATGCCGGCAAGATCGCGCGTGCGCGAATGGGCGATGGTCACCGTAGCGTTTTCATTGAGCAGGAGCTGCACCAGCGGACGTCCCACCAGATTCGAGCGCCCGATAATGACCGCGTTCATGCCTTCGAGAGAGGGATGAGCCGTCTTGGCGAGAATGATGCAGCCGAGCGGCGTGCACGGCGTCAGCGCCGGCAAACCGTTGGCCAGCCGCCCGGCATTGATCGGATGCAGGCCGTCGACATCCTTCGCCGGATCGATGGCGTTGATGACGGTCTGCGTATCCAGCCCCTTCGGCAGCGGAAGCTGCACCAGAATGCCGTGCACGTCTGGATCGGCATTGAGCTTTGCGATCAGCGCCAGCAGATCCTTCTGCGGGGTATCCGCCGCGAGCTTGTGCTCGAACGACGCCATGCCCGCGGCTTCGGTCTGCTTCGCCTTGTTGCGGACGTAGACCTCAGAGGCCGGATCGTTGCCGACCAGCACAACGGCGAGCCCCGGCGTCAGGCCATGGTCGCGCTTGACGCGCGCCACTTGATCCGCGACGCGCGCGCGCAGATCGGCGGCAATGACTTTTCCATCAATGATCTTGGCCGGCATCAGATGTCTTTCGTCAGGAGTCTGTTGTCTTCGTCAGGGCTTGCAGGGCATCGCCCAGTTTTTTCGGATCGCCGTCCACCGCGACCTGCTTGAGGCGCGAGGTGACGCCGGAGAGAACCCGCACATGGCTTTTCGGCACATGAAGCGCCCGAGCGAGCAGTTCAGTCACGGCGCGATTGGCTTCGCCGCCCTCGGCGATGGCGCGTACCCGGACTTTCACAACGCTGCGGCCATTGGCCAGTGTTTCAATGCCGTCGATCGCATCCATTCCGCCGCGCGGCGTGACGCGCAATGCGACGCTGATGCCTTGAGTGGAAAAGCGCCAAGGGAGACTCAAGGAAAGCTCATGCGAGAGTCAGGAAACGGAAGCGGCCTCGCGGTCAGATCACGTTCGGATAGATGTAGTAGGCAATCACGCGCTGGATGAACATGATGATGAGGATGACGATGATCGGCGAAATATCGAGACCGCCGAAATTCGGCATGATGTTCCGGATCGGCCGCAGCACCGGCTCGGTGATCTTGTAGAGGAACTCCGCCACCGACGCGACGAACCCGTTGCGGGTGTTCACGACGTTGAAGGCGATCAGCCAGGACAGGATCGCCGAGGCGATCAGCAGCCAGACATACAGATCCAGAACGATGTTGATGATGTCGAGAATGGCGCGCATAGGGTGCTGGCTCGCTTCCGTGGACTGCCGCCTCAATACCGGTTCGCGGCGGCGCAAACAAGGGAGGTTCCGGGCTGAAATGCTTCCGGATCCAGCCCGGCGTGACCCGGACCCGGCCGTTTGGCGGCGCATGTTCCGCGGCGGCGATATCGGCTTTGCAACCGGAATACCTGCCGAAAACACCGATTTTGCGCGTTCTTGACTTGGCCATGATCGGGATTGTAAATGGCCGCTCTTGTCCGCCGCCGCCGTCACCGGTCCGGCCGATCAAGGGGCCATAGCTCAGCTGGGAGAGCGCGTCGTTCGCAATGACGAGGTCGGCGGTTCGATCCCGCCTGGCTCCACCAACACCTCCGGACACCACGACATTTTCAGTCAGGGCTGCGATGCGCCCTATTTTCCGTCATGCCCGGCCTTGTGCCGGGCATCCACGTCTTGGCTTGATCTCGATGAGACGTGGATGGCCGGGACGACGCCCGGCCATGACGATGCTACTGTCGATCGCAACAAACGCGCAGCACCGATCACAACGAGAGGCCGCCATGACAACCGAAAAATTCCAGTTTCCGGGCTCGGACGGGCAATTGCTGGCCGCCTCGCTGGACCTGCCCGACGGCGCACCGATCGCCTACGCGCTGTTTGCGCACTGCTTCACCTGCGGCCAGAATGTGCTGGCCGCCAAGCGGATCGCGGAAGGGCTGGCGAAGCACGGCATCGCGACGCTCCGGTTTGATTTCACCGGCATCGGCGCCAGCGAAGGCGAATTCGCCAACACCACCTTTTCCTCGAACATCGAAGACCTCGTGCTGGCGGCGGACCATCTGCGCAAGACCCGGCGCGCGCCGTCGATCCTGATCGGCCACAGCCTCGGCGGTGCCGCCATTCTGGCGGCAACATCGTTGATCCCCGAGGCAAAATGCGTCGCCACCGTCGCCGCGCCATCGGACCCCTCGCATGTCACGCACTGGTTCAAGGATCAGATTCCGGAGATCCGCGAGAAAGGCGAGCTTGAAGTCTCACTGGCGGGCCGGCCGTTCCGCATCAAGCGCGAATTTCTCGATGACATCGCAGAACACAGGCTGACGGAAACGGTGGCAAAACTGCATAAGCCGCTGCTGATCTTCCATTCGCCCACCGACGATACTGTTGGGATCAACAATGCGACGCATCTGTTTGTCGCGGCGAAGCATCCCAAGAGCTTCGTCTCGCTCACCGGCGCGGACCATCTGCTCTCGCAGAAGCAGGATGCGATCTATGTCGCCGACATGATCTCGGCCTGGGCGATACGCTATCTCGACGCAGAGCCTGCCGCGAAGACGGCCGTCGCAAATCCCGCGGCGGGCATTGTCGTGGTGAGCGAAACCGGCGCAAGCAAGCTCCAGAACATAATTGCTGCCGGCAAGCACCGCGTGCTCGCGGATGAGCCGCTCGATGTCGGTGGCATGGACAGCGGTCCCGGCCCTTACGATTTCCTGCTCGGAGCGCTTGGGGCCTGCACATCGATGACCATGCGGCTTTATGCCGAGCGCAAATCGATTCCGCTTACGCGCACCACCGTCACACTGAAGCACAGCCGCATCCACGCCCAGGACTGCGAGGAGTGCGAAACCAGGGAAGGCATGATCAGCAAGATCGACCGGACCATTGCGATGGAAGGCGATCTCGACGCCGAGCAGCGCAAGAAGCTGATGGAAATCGCGGACAAGTGCCCGGTGCACCGGACGCTGACGTCCGAGATCAAGATCGTGACAAGCGCGGTGGAGTAAAGCCACGTCACATCGATCTATATCGAGGTAACCCCCACCCCGGCGCTATGCGCCGCCCCTCCCCACAAGGGGGAGGGAGAAAAAGACATTCTGCGCTGACAACGTGCACCATCCCTCCCCTCGATGGGGAGGGTGGCTGACCTTGGGTCAGCCGGGTGGGGTAACTGCTGAGCTATAATGAACCAAGCGTGAGGAGCTATTTCGACGGCACCTTCGCGCGCCGTGGCCGCGACAGATAGTCGACGGTTTCGGGCCGATCCCTGAGCCAGCCGGACCAGCGCTTGAGGATTTTCACCATCCGCTCCGGCTCGACGCCGAGCTGGGCCATGGCGACGCCGCCGTTCACCGACTCGCGGTATTCCGCGATCAAGCCGTCGCGAATAATGAACCGGCTCATGCCGTCGATCACCACGAACCGGCCGGCGAACTGCGGCACCGTCGAGGTGAAGCTCGACAGCGACCACGCGTAACCCATGTCGCCGTTGCAGACGGGATCGAACATTTCCCAGCGATAGTCGTCGCCGGCATCGCGATGGAACAGATGCTCCATCATGTGTGCGATTTCGGCCCGGCCTGTATGCGCGCCGTAAATGTAATCGTAGTAGATCGCGTCTTCGGTGAAATGCGCGGCGAACCGCGCGCCGTCGCCGGATTCCGCTGACAGCGTGAAGTCGTTCAGCAGGCGCGCGAAGCCGTCCTGATCCATCACTCGGCCGCGAGCGATGCGATCGGTGATTGCGCAGGCGGCGGGCGATGCAGCCAGCCATCGAGGAAGGCCGTCAGCCAGGCCCGCTCTGCAAGATCGTGCACCATACGCCCGGTGAAATGCTCGGCGCGCGAGCGCGCGCCCGGAAGCGACATGCGATCATGCCCGCGCGTGGTCCAGCGATGCAGCATCGCGTGGGTCACGTCGGGATGAAACTGGATGCCGAAGCATCGCCCGGTGCGATAAGCCTGCACCGGAAAATCATCACCCTCGGCCAGCAGTTCCGTGCCTGCGGGAAGCTCGAAGCCTTCGCGGTGCCATTGATAGACATGGTCGGGCCAGTGCGAGCAGATTTTCCGGCCCGCTTCGGTCGGGCGGATCGGATAATAGCCGACTTCGGCGCGGCCTTCGGGATGCGGCGCGACCTTCGCGCCGAGATGTTTGGCGAGGATCTGCGCCCCGAGACAAATTCCGAGATACGGACGCTTTTCCTTCAGCGGCACCGCAAGCCAGTCGATCTCGCGACGGATGAAATCCTCGTTGTCGTTGGCGCTCATCGGGCCGCCGAACATGATCGCGCCAGCATAGTGGTCGAGGGTTTCGGGCAGGGCATCGCCGAACACCGGGCGGCGGACGTCGAGAGGATGACCCATCGCGCGCAGGGCGTTGCCGACACGGCCGGGCGTGGACATCGGCCCGTGCAGAATGATGAGCACCGGAAGCGCAGTGAACCGGCCGCAAGTTGTCAGGCCGAAGTCGCTTGGTCGATCACCATCAGGCCGCAGCATGGATTCAGTCTTTTCAATCCCCAGCGGAGTACAAGCGCCTCTATTGAACGCCGAAATTGAAAATATTGTGTTGCCGCGGCTCCGTCGAGCCGGGATTTCGCGCAGGTGGTCTGCGCGCTTGCCCGTTTTCGAGGCCGTCTCGCCTAGCGCTTCTGCTGCACCCTGGCGACCGAGGCCAGTACCAGGCTGCGAGGGGCGAAACGGAGCATAAACGGGATCATGCGCACCCCGACGCCCGGAAGCACCAGCCGCTTGTTCGACATCAGCCCGCGATAGCCCGCCCGCGCCACCGCCGCGGCGGACACGTTCAGGACCGCCGAATCCAGCCCCGGATTGAACCCGGCCACGCCCTGGAATTCGGTCGGCACCGGGCCCGGACACAAGGCCGTGACCCGCACGCCCTTTGGCCCGAGTTCGCCGCGCATCGCCTCGGTGAACGACAGGACGTAGGCCTTGGTGGCGTAATAGACCGCCATCCGCGGGCCGGGCAGGAATGAGGCAATCGAGGCGACGTTGAGAATGCCGCCGCGATGGCGGACCAAGCTGTCGGCAAAGCGCAGGGTCAGGTCGGTCAGCACGCGGACATTCAGGTCGACCATCGCGAGCTGCTGCTCGCGGTCGAGTTCGAGGGCTTCGCCGAACAGGCCATAGCCCGCATTGTTGACCACCGTGTCGACCTCGACATCCATGGCCTTCAGCTCCGCCGCGATCTGCTCGCAGGCACCGGCGGCACACAGATCGCTGGTGATGAGAGCGGGCCGCGGGTGTCCGGCGGCGGCGATCTCATCGGCGAGAAGCTTGAGGCGATCGTCGCGGCGCGCGACCAGCACGGTGTTATAGCCGTTCGACGCAAAGATGCGCGCCAGCTCTGCGCCGATGCCCGACGAGGCACCCGTGATCAACGTGACGCGTTTAGTCATGAATGCATTCAGTTGTCTTGAGTTTAATGAGGACGGAGTGCGAAGAAAAATCGTGCGAAGAAAAAATGCTATGTCGCTTCATCGGGCGTAAGCCGGCTGTCGGCGACACGGTGCTTAAGATTAAGACGGTCGCGCGAGGAAATGCCGAGCAGATCGGCTGCGCGCCAGACAATATTGTCCTCGAATTCGGTGACATGGCCATCGGCGAAGACAAGCTCCCACATCATTTCGATGATGCGAAGCCGGCCTTCTTCGTTGACCGAGCGCATGATGACGCTGGTGAAGTGATAGAGGTCAACCGCCTCGCCTTCGACCAATGTCGCATCCGCGATCAGCTTGTCGGCCGTTCCAGGATCGAGATCGAAACGGTATTCGAGCAGCGCGTGAAGCTTGCGCTTCTCGGTCTCCGATGGTTCTCCATCGAGAGAGATGACGTGAATAAGAAGCGCGGTCGCCGCCAGACGGTAGTCATTGTCGGCGAAGGTGCGGTTCTCATGCCCGGCGGGGGAAACGACGTCCGAAATGAAGTGGCGTAATTTGTCGAGCATCAATCTCTGCTATCGGAAACGGGACCAGATCGAAGCATGACCCCGGAACGCGGGGACCGGTTTTCGGATGAGATCATGCCCATACAAAATTCTAGGGCACAAAATCATCGGGTTCTATGGCCTGAAAATGAAACTCTGGCAATCTTGGCCGGGTTCCGGGGCGGCGCTCACCGCGAATTGCCCGCAGAAGGCGGGGACTTGCGCGGGAACGGGCGGTTTACGACACAGAGCTGTCATGGAATCTCGTAAATCACTACTTTGTCGGCGATTCCGCGCAGTTCGACGCTCTTTTCCGCCGGGGTAAGTCCCGCCTTGTCGAGCAGCTCCATTACTGCGGCCGATTTGACCACCGGGCCGGTGGCGTTGATCGCCCGCTCGGTCGCCTGACCCTGCACCCGTGCGGCGATATTGACGGTCTGGCCGAAATAATCCTGGCGATCGTTCAGCATCACCGCCAGACACGCGCCTTCGTGGATGCCGATCTTGACCAGCAGATCCTTGGTCCCGCGCTGTTCGTTCAACTCATCCATGGCCTTGCGCATGCGGATGCCGGCCGCGACCGCCTGCTCGGGGCGGACGAAGGTCGCCATCACCGCATCTCCGATGGTTTTCACCACCGCACCTCCCTCGGACGCAATGATCTCGAGCAGCGCGCGGAAATGCGCGCGGACCAGATCGAAAGCGGCCAGGTCGCCGACCCGCTCATAAAGCGCGGTCGATCCCTTGAGATCGGTGAACAGGAACGTCAGCGACGTGATCTTGAGACGCTGGTCGATGCTGAGATTGTCGGCCTTGTAGAGATCGCGGAACGTCTGGTTCGCAAGAATGCGTTTCGCGGTGACGATCGGCTTGCGCTTGCCGAGCAGGTCGTGGAGCGCATCGCCGGCGATCCACACCGAGGGCAGCACGCGGTTTTTCGACTGGTTTTCCAGCGTCAGCCGCAGCGGACCGGGGCGCATCTCGACGGTGCCGGTCGGCGCATGCACGCCGTCAAATGTCAGCGATGCATTTTGCTTCTCTTTGGTCGGCTCGCCCTTAACGTCGAGGAACAACGCCGAATGGGTCACCGGCTCGAACACGATGACGAACTCCGCCGGCAATTGCAGTGAGACAACCGCCTTTTCGCCCGCAGCCAGTTCCACCGCTTCCAGCGTTGCCTCGTTCACAAGACGGCCGAACGAATCCTCGTTGATGTCGATCCCCGAACTCCAGAAAATCTGCCGCCAGTAATCCCAGCTGGGCAGCGTGTGCGGATCGTGCGCCGCGATCCGGCGCACCCGCGGGCTGACCGTGAATGCGACCTCGACCTGATCGTCGATCGACGCCTGATAGCCAGCGGCGCACAGACCGCAATGATAGTCCTCGGGCTGAAGCTGCTTGAGCGTGTCATGCGCGCCGAGCACACCGCTGCATCCGGGGCACAGCACGTTCCAGGTCAGATCGAAGATGCCGATCTGCGAGGCGTGGAGGAACCCCGAGATTACCTTTTCTTCGGCAAGGCCTGTTCTGGCGGCGAATTCGATCAGATTGATCCGGTTCAGCTCATGATCGGCGCCGGTCTCGACCAACGTCTGGATCGCATCCGCCACCTTCGGATCGGCGGTCTGCTTCAGGGTCGCGTACAGAGAATTGAAGTCGGTCATCGCCGCAGTTTACGGCAGATCGGCCGGGTATCCAAGTAATGCCTGCGATGGACTGGCCGGGGACTTCCCCCGGCCGATCACGTTTTCGCGTCAGTTTCCGTACAGGTAGTTCGGCAGCCACAGGGTCAGGGCGGGCCACAGATACATCAGCACCATGCAGACGATGACGATCAGCATGTAAGGCATCATGCCTGCGAAAATCTGATTGAGCGTGACATGCTTCGGCGCAACGCCCTTCAGATAAAACGCCGACATCGCCACCGGCGGCGACAGGAACGCCGCCTGCAGGTTGACGAACACCAGCACGCCCCACAGGACCGGATCGATGCCGAAGTGCTTCAGCATCGGCAGGAAGATCGGCACGAAGATCACGATGATCTCGGTCCATTCCAGCGGCCAGCCGAGGATGAAGATGATCACCTGCGACAGGATCATGAACTGAACCGGCGTCAGGTTGAGCGACAGCACCCAGCTCTCCAGCAGCGCTTGCCCGCCGAGGATCGCGAACACCGCCGAGAACAGCGCGGAGCCGACGAACAGCCAGCACACCATCGAGGTGGTTTTCGCGGTGAGGAACACCGCCTCCTTGGTGCGCTTCCAGTCGAGCGTGCGCGCCTGGAAGGCGAGCAGGAACGCGCCCGCAGCACCGACCGCGGCGGATTCCGTCGCCGTCGTGATGCCGAGCAGGATCACCGCCAGCACCACCACCGTCAGGATGCCGAGCGGCATCACCGATGATACCAGAAGCCGCAGCACCTCGAACTGCTCCGCGCCCATGGTCCAGTAATAGTAAAGCAGCAGCAGTCCGAAGATCGCGCAGGTGAACGCGAAGTACGTGTAAAACTGCGGCGGCGGACCTGCCTCCGCAGGCGCAGCCGTGCGCTGGCCGCGCAACTCGGCATTGCCCATTTCCTGCAGCGTTTCGGGCCCGCTCTTCTGCTCGTCAGCGGTCGCGCTGCCAAGCTCCTGCAGCTTCTCTTCCGCAGGCTCGGCGGTGGAGGCTCCCGCACCGAGCTGCTGGCTGACAGCGGCGGGCGGCGGCGGCGCATCGGGCTGCTGGTGGATCACGACATACCACCACGCGCCCCACAGCGTTCCCACCGTAAGAATCAGCGGCACCAGCGCATAGCCGAGATTCTTGAGCAGCATGCCGTAGCCAACGCGCACGCCATCGGCCGTGATCGCCAGGGCCCGCGACGGCAACACCGCGGCGGTCAGCAACGCCGGAAGCATCTTGTCGGAGTAGGATTTCTGCAGTTCGCTGACCCACGGCCGCACCGGCACGCGCGTCTCGCTCTCCTTCAGCTTGGGCGCGATCTTCGGATTCAGAATCGCCCAGCCGATGATGTAGACGAGATACAGCAGCGCCAGAAAGAAGCCGGGGAACATCGTCGCGGCATAGAGCTTCACGACCGACTGGCCGGCGACCGCCGCATAGACGATGATCATGACCGACGGCGGAATCAGGATGCCGAGCGTGCCGCCGGCGGTGATGACGCCGGATGCGAGCTTCACGTCATAACCGGCCTTCAGCATCGGATTGAAGGCGATGACGCCCATCAGCACCACGACCGCGCCGACCAGCCCTGAGGCGATGCCCCAGAAGGTACAGACGATCAGTGTCGCCACGGCGAGCGAGGCGGGCACGCGCCGGAACGCGAGCTGGATCGAATAGAACATCTTGTCCACCAGCGCGCCGCGCTCCATGACGTAACCCATGAGCACGAACAGCGGAATGGAGATCAGGACGTCATTGGTCATCGCGCCGTAGGTGCGCTGGACCATCAGGTCGAAGATGTGGTTGTCGGCCCACGACTCGCCTGTCCGGTGATAGGCGAACAGGCCGAAGAACATGCCGAGCCCCATCAGCGTGAACGCCGTGGGGAAACCCATGATGATGACGACCACGATCAGGCCGAGCATCAAAAGTCCGAGTGCGGGATCGCTCATTTCAACAGATCTCCGCCCATGCCGCGCTGACGCGCGCTTTCCTCGATGTTCGCCGCCTTCTCGATCGCGATCTTGCGCGACTCCTCGTCGACGTATTCGCTGTTGGCGAGTTGCTCCCCGACGACATCGATTTCCGACACGTCCTTCAGACGCTCCGGCCATTCGCCAGTCCTGAGGCAAATGATGCAGCGCATGATTTCGGCGGCGCCCTGCAGCAGCACCAGCGCGCCGGCCAGCGGAATCATGAACTTGAACTGCCAGACGGGGGGCCCGTCGGCGGTGACATTGGAGTGTTCGTCGATGCGCCACGACACGACGGCGTAGTCCCAGCCCGCATAAACCAGCGCCGCGATGCCGGGCAAGAAGAACAGGATATAGAGAACCAGGTCGAGCATCGCCTGCCGGCGCGGCTTCATCGAACTGTAGAGAAAGTCACCGCGCACATGTCCGTTCTGCGCCAGCGTATAGGCGCCGGCGATCATGAACAGCGTGCCGTACATCATGTTCGAGGCATCGAAGATCCATGCCGTCGGCATGTTCAGCATATAGCGCTTGAAAACCTCAGCGCAGACCAGAAGCATCAGTCCGACAATCAGCCACGCGGCGGCCTTGCCGGTCCACGTACTGATGCCGTCGATTGTGTGCAGCACACGTTGCGCGCTCATGGGAACGTCATCCGTCATGAAGAAGGGCAGAGCAATCTAGGAAACGATACAAAGCACCACCCGGGATTGTCATCCCGGATGATGCCATGTTCGTAATGATTATTGCGTCAGGTCTTCTTCTTGGCGTTCGGCCCGAAGTAGTGGTTGTAAGCCATGCGACGGCTCACCACCGTATCCTGCTCCCACTGGGTCGCCCGCTTGGCAAACGCCAGCTGGGATTCAACGATTTCCTTGAACAGCGGATTTTCCGCCGACTTCTTCTCCGCGACCTGATCGAAAATCTCGAGCTGCTTCTGCAACACCGAGTCAGGCGTCTTGTAGAACTTCACCTTGTCCTTGGACTGCATCTCTTCGTAGTCCTTGGAATAGCGGTCGATCGCCTTCCAAGCCATGTCCTGTCCGGCCGCTTCGGCGGCGTTATCAAGGATCGCCCTGATCTTCGCCGGCAGAGCGTTGTACTTGTCCTTGTTGAACATGATTTCGAACTGCTCGGCGTTCTGGTGATAGCTCTGCAGCATGCAGACTTTCGAGACGTCCGGGAAGCCGAGCACGCGATCCGACGAGGCGTTGTTGAATTCCGCCGCGTCGAGCAGGCCGCGGTCCATCGCCGCAACGATTTCGCCGCCGGGCAGCGCGTTGACCGCGGCGCCCATGCCGGTGAACACGTCAATCGAGATGCCGACGGTGCGGAATTTGACACCCTTGAGATCATCGGCCTTGGTCACCGGCTTCTTGAACCAGCCGAGCGGCTGGGTCGGCATCGGTCCGTACGGGAACGAGACGACATTGGCGCCGATCGAATTGTAGAGCTTTTCAAGCAGCTGCTTGCCGCCGCCATACTTGTGCCAGGCGAGCAGCATGTTGGCGTCCATCGCATAGCCCGGACCAGAGCCCCACAGCGCCAAAGCGTTCTGCTTGCCGTAGTGATAGGCGAGCACCCCGTGGCCGCCGTCGAGCGTGCCCTTGGACACTGCTTCGAGCAACTGGAAGGCGGGAACGACCGCGCCCGCGGGCAGCACTTCGATCTTGAGATCGCCGCCGGTCATGTCGTTGACCTTCTTGGCGTAGTCCTGCGCGTATTCGTGGAAGATGTCCTTGGCCGGCCATGTGCTCTGGAAGCGCATGTTGGTCGGTCCGGTCTGCGCCAGAGCGGGCGTCGCAACCGTGGCGGCTGCGCCCGCGGCGGCAACCTTCAGGAAGTTGCGGCGGCTGGAGGTCTTCTCGCTGGAAGTCTTGTCTTTGTGTCGTTTCGTCATGGCGTTCTCCCCTGCTAGGCCAGCTCTTTTTGAACCGGCCTTTTTTTGATTGATGGCAAGACAAAGGCTTGCGGGGAGATTTGGCAAGAATGATCGGATGAATGCGACTCTTCGACGCGGCCTGCGCGCATGGCATCTAAGACTTTGGAATAAGAGCGGTCATTCGCTTGTTAATGACTTACCGGCTTCGCCGCGTCGCAGCACAGCTTGCATGATGTCTGACGCATCATCGCGTGCGTCGCATGATCCGAAACATGGGCGACCGGTCCGGCTGAGTGGTCACCACGCCGACCGGCGTCACCGGCGCGCGGTCGAGCAGTTCGACCCTGAACATGCCGATCAGCCTCGCCAGCGCCAGGGTCGCTTCGGTCAGCGCGAACTGCGCGCCGATGCAGACACGCGGTCCGACACCGAACGGCAGATAGGCAAACCGGTCCGGCGGCGGACTGCCGGGCAGGAAGCGCGACGGACGGAATGCGTTCGGCTGGTCCCAGAGCTTTTCATGCCGGTGCAGCAGCCACGGCGAGATCAGCACAACGTCCTTCGCGGCGACGTCGGCGCCGGGCACGGTGTCGGGGCCGGCAGCCGCCCGCACGATCAGGAATGCCGGCGGATAAAGCCGCATGGT
Organism: Afipia sp. OHSU_II-C1; assembly: GCF_000497575.1. GTDB lineage: Bacteria > Pseudomonadota > Alphaproteobacteria > Rhizobiales > Xanthobacteraceae > Afipia. The sequence goes on along the minus strand of NZ_APJI01000010.1, from coordinate 236,468 downwards.
CTCGTCGAGCACCGCGCGGGTGAACGTCAGTCGCGTGGCATCGAGCGTGCCGGACGCAAGCGCGGCCCCTGCCTCCGCCGCCAACTCTTCCTGCGTCGCCGGGTCGAGCGCGAGCAGATAGAGCGACCAGAACAGCGCCGTCGCCGTGGTCTCGTGGCCGGCAAGGATCATGGTCGAGACCTGATCGCCGAGCTGTTCGTCGGAAAAGGCCTCGCCGGTTTCCGGATCGCGCGCGGCCACCATGAGATCGAACAGATCGCGCGGCGCACCACCGTCGCCCGCGCCCATCGCACGGCGCTCAATGATCAATCCGCGCATGAACCGCGTCCATCGCCGCCGGAACAGCGCGCGGGAGATATCGCTCGGGCTTGGCCAGCCCGGCGGCAGCAGCAGGTCGAAGAAGCGCGGCTGCGCGAGGCGCTCGCCGTAATCGTTCACAAAGCCGCGCAGGGCCGCGCCGTGCCTGTCGATCTCGAACGAGAACATCGTGCGCCCGGCAATATCGAGCGCCAGCCGCTGCATGGCCTCGCGGAGATCGACCGGCACACCGGTCTGCGCCCGCAACACGTCAATGGCATCGTCGGTCGCCGCCAGCATATGCGGCACCAGCAGCGGAATCGCGCGCGGTGCGAAGGCCGGCGCCAGCGTGCGGCGCTGGTTTTTCCAGGCTTTGCCCTCGGCCAGCAAAAGGCCCTCGCCGAGGATCGGCCGCAGCACACGGAAGGCGGCGGGCGTGCGGGTATAGTTTTCATAGTTCTCAACGAGCACATGCCGGATCGCGTCCGGCGTGTTGAGAATGAAACTGCTGCGCCCGAAAAAGCGCCCCTGAACGATATCCTCTTCGTAGGCGCGCGGTCCCCAGCTGGCGATGGCGTTTTGCCGGATCAGGGCGAGACGGCCAAGCGGGGACAGATCGTCCGGCGCGAGCGGAGGCCGCGGCGGCACCAGCGGCGGCCGCGGCACCGGTGCGCCCAGGACTTCGGCAATGCTCATGGCAGCCTCGCAGTTCGAGGGATCACCTTGTTCAGCATGTAACTGGGGCAGCCCGATGGTCAACCGGCGTCCCAGCGGACGCCGGCCGTTCAATTCGTCTCGATCAGTTCGCCGTGGCGCCCGAGGCCTTGACCACCTCGGCCCACTTCGCGCGCTCGGCCGCAATGAACGCGGTGAACTGGTCAGGGGTCATCGGCGAGGGCACCGCACCGATCTCGGTGAGCTTGGTCACGGTGTCCGGCATTTCAAGAATGCGCTTCACTTCCGCCGACATCTTGTCGACCACCGGACGCGGCGTTCCGGCAGGCGCGAACAGCCCGTGCCATGACGTCGCGTCGAAACCTTTCAGCGTGTCGGCGATCGGCGGCACGTCCGGCGCGGTTGGAGAGCGCTGCGGGCTTGTCACACCGAGCGCGCGCACCGTGCCGGCCTTGGCCTGCGGCCACGCCAGCGTGATGTTGTCGAACGCGAGATCGATGTGACCGCCGGTCAGATTTTGCATGATCTCGTTGGACGAGCGATATGGCACGTGGGTCATCTTCGTGCCGGTCGCGATCTTGAACAGTTCCGCCGCAAGATGAATCGAGGTGCCGACGCCGGACGAACCGTAATTCAGCTTGTCGGGATTCGCTTTCACATAGGCGACGAATTCGGCAACGTTCTTCACCGGCAGCGAATTCTTCACGACCAGCATGTTCGGCAGCCGCGCAATCAGCGAGACCGGCTGGAAATCCTTCGCCGCATCGAACGGCAGGTTCGCGTAGAGCGTCGGGTTGATGGCATGGGTCGAGACGGTGCCGAGCAGCAGCGTGTAACCGTCGTTCGGCGCCTTGGCGACCGCAGCCGCGCCGATGTTGCCGCCCGCACCGCCGCGGTTTTCAACCACAAAGGATTGACCGAACGTCACCTGCATGTGGCTGGCGAGCAGCCGGGCGAAAAGGTCGGCGGTGCCGCCCGCCGTGAATGGAACGATAATCGTAACATTGCGCGACGGCCAGGCATCCTGGGCGCGGCCGGGCGAGACTGTCTGGAAGACAAGGCAAAGCGCCGCGAACGCGGCGACAGCAAAACGCATGGTCATTCTCCCTGAGTGCGCGCTCATGACGCCGATCACGACTGCCTGACCACGCTTGTTCTTGGTTCCTTCATTTCGGCACAGGCCGCGCGCAAGCGCAATGGTAACGGAACCCGCTGAACGCCGCTCCGGAGCCGGACAATTGCGCACCGCTTACGCAGAGCTGTCATGAAAAGGCCTTTCCGCCACCGCCGAGACTTGATATTTCACATGCGAAATATATAGGAGACGACATGACGACCGACCGTCGGCTGATTTTTCTGATGACCGTGGGTTATCGCAGACTGCAGCGAGGTATCGAACAGCACATGCTCACGGAAGACGGCCTGACCTCGGCGCAATCCGGGGTGCTGTTCTTTCTCGGCCGGAACGATGGCGCGCTGATCGGCGATATCTCCGCCGCTCTCGATATCGTGCCGTCCGCCATTACGGGCCTAGCGGACCGGATGGAGAGAGCGGGACTGATCAAGCGAAAACGCGACGGTGCGGATGGCCGTGCGCAGCGCGTTTATCTGACCGAAACCGGAGAGAAGATCCGCAAACGCGCCGTGACACGGGCGCAGGCCGTCAACAGCACACTGATGGAAGGTTTTACGGACAAGGAAATCGACGTCGTTTCGCGCTGGCTGTTGAGCCTGCAAACAAAATTCCCGAAGGACAGTTCCTAGATTTCGATATGAAAGGAAACGCAGACCATGACTGAATTCGTAAAGAGTGAGCTCGATTCCGGTGTCCTGACGCTGACCCTGACGCGTCCGGACAAAATGAATGCCATCACCAACGCGATGTATGCCGCTCTCGCAGACGCGCTGGAAACGGCGGAAAAGGACCCGGCGATCCGCGTGGTTGTGTTTCAGGGCGACGGCGACCACTTCACCGCCGGCAACGACATGGGCGATTTCGCCGCGCAATCGAAAGATCCCAGCATCGTGGCACACTCGCCGCGGTTCATCACCAATCTCGGCATCGCCACCAAACCGCTGATCGCGGCGGTGCAGGGCAACGCAGTCGGAATCGGCACGACCATGCTGCTGCATTGCGATCTCGTTTACGTCACGCCGACGGCCCGGCTGATCACGCCGTTCGTGAATATCGCGCTGGTGCCGGAAGCGGCCTCGACCCATCTCCTGCAGGGACGAATCGGTTATGCCCGCGCCTACGAGATGTTCGCGCTGGGCGAACCCATGAGCGGCGAAACCGCAGTCTCGCTCGGCCTCGTCAATGCAGTCGTTCCCGTCGAAGAGCTGCGCAAGAAGGCGCGCGATACCGCGCTCAAGCTGGCCAAGCAGCCCGCCGGATCGCTGTCGCACACCAAGGCGCTGATGCGGGATACCGCCGCGATCACCGCGCAGATCAGTCGCGAAGGCGCCCTGCTCAAGGAACGGCTCAAGGGACCGGAAGCGCGCGAAGCACTCACCGCTTTCGCCGAGCGCCGAAAGCCCGACTTCACCAAAATCGCAGGCTAACCCCGACGGGCTGGTCACATCGTGATCAGCCCCGATCGCGGGACTGTCAGGACCGCAGGGCACGGAACGCGCAAAGGGTTCCCGTGCCTGACCATTGTTCGCTACGGCCGATGGCGCGCCTCGCAAGTCCGTAATAGTGTCCAGTCAGCAGGCAGGCTAACAACCGCGCTGAATGATGGATGCAATGACACACGCGATCGCCGGAAGCGACCTGATGTTGGCCAAGCAGTCGGCCGTTGATGCACAGGGCGGGTTGCGGGACGCCCCGATCGACGGCGTCGAATTTCGCCCGGCCCGGCCGGTCCCGCATAGCGACGGCCATATGTGCGAGGTCGCCCGGGCAAACTGGGACATCATCAAGTCACCGATCGTCCAGGTTCATGTCACCACAACGCTTCCCGGCCGCGTCCGCGCCTGGGGCCTGCATCAGCAAACAACCGACCGGCTGTTTGTTGTGTCGGGCCTCGTCAAGATTGTCGTGTTCGACGGCAGGAAGGACTCTCCGACATTCGGCAAGCTTAACGATTTCATGATCAGCGAACGCAATCCCGCGCTTCTGACGATTGCACCCAATCTGTTTCACGGCTGGAAGAACATCGGCCAGACCGAAGCCCTCATCATCAACATGCCGGACAGAATGTATAACCACGAAAGCCCCGATGCCCTCGACCTGCCGTGGGATTCCGAGGCCGCCGCCGCAACGGTGCCATACCATTGGTGACCCGGCCCGCGATTACTGTCGTCATCCCGACCTATAACTGGAGCGCCGCACTTCGCTGCGCCATTCGCTCGGTGCTGCTGCAAACCGAACAGAACTTTGAAATCCTGGTGGTCGGCGACGGCTGCACCGACGATTCGGCGGATGTGGTGGCGTCGTTCGGCGATGCCCGCATCCGCTGGCACAACCTCGACCGCAACTACGGCTCGCAATGGGCCGCGAACAATTACGCGATCGAGCATGCAGCCTCGGACTGGATCGCCTATCTCGGCCACGACGACATCTGGTACCCGACGCATCTGGAAGCGATCCTGCGCGCGGCCAAAGAACATGACGCCGAAGTCATCACCAGCGTGATGGCGCTCTACGGCCCGCCGGATTCCGGCATCCGTGGAATAGCCGGCCTGTTCTCGTCCGGAAGCTATTCGGCCAGCGACTTCGTGCCGCCGTCCGCGTTCGCCCACAAGACATCGATTTACGGCGACGGCATCAAATGGCAGGATCCCGCCTCAGTCACCGTGCCGATGGATGCTCTGTTCATGAGCCGGGCCGCCATGGCGGCGAAGCGCTTTGCTTCCACCCGCGAACTGACCTCGTTCAAGTTCAACGCCGCATGGCGGCGGGATTCCTACAAGATCAAGTCCACCGACGAGCAACAGCGATTGCTGGAACGGATTCAGTCGGATGCCGATTTCCGGTCCCGGGAATTGATCGACATCATGGATGCCGTCGTCAAAGGCAAGTTCCTGAAAATTGAAATGCCGGCGCAAGGCGTCGAACCCGGTTCGGCCGTGCGCCTCAGCCGCAAGAACAAGGGGGCCGACAGCCGGTTCTCCGCGTCGGAGATGCAGCGCGTCACCGGCAAGACCCGTTTCGATCTGACCCGGCAGGACATGCCATTCGAATGGTACCACGTCGAAAGGCACCCGCGTTACAAAACCTTCCGGTGGAGCGGACCAAGCCGCCGCTCCACCATCGACCTGCCGGTTTATTTCGAGACGGACCTGCTGATCAGCATCATTGCCGTCAATTCGCTGGCGCCGCCCGAGACAATCCGGGTTCTGCTGCGGGACCAGCCGCTGCCGCATCGCATCCGGAAGAAACTTCTCGGCGGGTTCGTCATCGAGGCCGAAGCGCGCGTTGCCGATGTTCCGCCGTCAGATCGCGATTTCGGAATCACGCTCGAGGTCGATGCGACGCGCCGTCCCCGCGACACCGGAATGGGCGACGACAACCGGTGGCTCGGCGTGGCTGTGGCGCGCATCGAACTTGAGCCGCTGAAGTGATCCGTTCAGCCATCAACATCCCCGGCAGATGCTCCTGAGAGAGCGCGAAAGCGCTTCATCTTCCGGGCTCCTCCGCTCCAGCGGGACCGCCGGCGTTGCCTTCGCAGCCACTTCCGCCTTCTTTGCTTCAAGCGCCTTGGCCTGACGATCGTAGCAGGCTTCCCTCTCCGGTTTTGGACCGATGAAGCGGCACTGTTCGACCTTCGCGTGGCCCGGAGAAACTCCGATCAGGGCGACCGTCATGATTATGGCTTGAGAAAACTTCATCGGGATATCCGCCGCGATCTGCAGACAGCGACACGTCACCTTTGATCGCCGGTCAGTTCGCACAATATCGTTCCGCGAACGAGAACCCAGCTCAAAATTCAGGAGCGCGGTTCCGGCAGGCATCAGCCGATCAGCCACACGCCCTTGTGAATGTCGAAGCGCACGAGGCCCTCGTCGCGCATCTTCAATAGCAGCGCCTGACAGTCTTCCTGATTCTTGATGTTGACGCGCTTCATCACGTCGAAGATCTTTAGCGGCTTCTCGCGAAGGGCGGCCAGAATCTTTTCCCGATCGGTCATTGCTGTTCCTTTGCGGTAGCCGAATTCGTTTGCGAGATAGCGTCGGCCTCACTCCTCCAATGGAAGATGGATCGCCGAGCAGGCAACGCGCCCCATGAGCGAGTCGAATGTGCTGCGGTGCCGGGAGAAGTGGTGCCGCCTATAGGATTCGAACCTACGACCCCCTCATTACGAATGAGGTGCTCTACCAGCTGAGCTAAGGCGGCGAAACACGCGAAATTTGTATCCGCACCTGATACTGGCCAGAGCCTCGCTTTGCAACATCAGCGGCATCCGCGAGGCGCTTTTCTGACATCAGATCGGCTCCCGTGCCAACTATGCCAGCCAACTCCTAATCAACTGACAAAACGGGACAAAAAGCCCTTCCAGCCGCCGGGCTGCGCCGGTTCCGGCTGGACTGGGTCGTCGAATTCATCATCCCGCGCCTCATCGGCAACGCCGGGGTCGTCCGGAGCGCGAACGATCGGGATAACGGCGGGGATTCGTGGCGCGTCCGGCTTCTCAATCTCGCGCCGGGGGCGAAATACCGGTGGCGGCACATTGGCGGTCACGGCCTCGGCAGGAGGCGATGCTGCCGGTACAGCAGCGGGTGCCGGGGATGATGTCACGGACGCTGGCTCGTTATCCTGCAATGTGACGGCTGGCGGCGGCAGCGTCACAGCCGGACCGGCTTCCAGAACCGGCGGCAAGTCAGGCTCGGCGGCAACCTCGGCCTCAAGCACCGGCGCTTTCTCCGAGGGGAGAGCCGCGACGGGGGTTAACCACTGGAACGCATCGAGCCGTCCGGTCACGGGCGACACCGGACGCCAGTGCTCGGACACGTAGCCATCGGCGGTCCATGCCGGATCGAGCGCGGCCCGCACCGCGCGCTGCATCCAGACGCGCGCGCTGCCCCCATCGCCATGCTCGGCCCGCTCCAGCTCGGCCATGAGGATCGCGACCCGCTGGGTCGGCGCATCGATGAAGGGCGCCAGCGCCTCACGCGCGCGGGCGAAATCGCTGGAATCGATGGCGGCGCGAGCCACCGCAAGCGCACCCTCGATGTGACCGGGCGATCGCGCCGCAAGCTTCTCCACCCGCGCCAGCCGCTGCACCGCAGAGTCGCCGAGCCGCACATGCGCGTAAGCATCCGCAAGATCGGGATGCGGCTGTGCGGCCCACGCCGTCTCGATCACCTGCATGGCCCGGCGGGTCTGGTTGTTCTCGCTGAGAAATTTCGCCGCGAGTGTCGCGGCGGGCACCAGCGTCGGCGCGAGCTTCACCGCCTCGGTCACGCTGGCGCGGGCCCGGTCGCGATCGGAGGTCTCAAGATCGAGCGCGCGCGCGGTCAGAAGCACGCCGCGCTGGCGCTTGTAAGGAGCCGGATCGATCAGTCCCGCCGCCAGATTGTTTTCGAGAATCTTCAGCGCACCGTCCCAGTCGCCTTTGCTGCAGCGGAAGCCGAGCACGGCGTGCGATGCCCATGCCGAGGCCGGCGCGGTCTTCAGGGCTTCTTCGGCCAGCGCCACGGCAGCGTAAGCATCGTCACGACGCTGCGCCTCGACGAACAATCCGCGCAGGCCGAGCAGCCGTGTGTCCTTGCGCTCCGCCATGGCGTGAAACGCGCGCTGCGCGCCCTCGCGGTCGCCATCGAGTTGCGCGGACTGCGCGTGCAGCAGCATCGCCAGCGGATCCTGATGCGCCAGCCGCCTGGCGACATCGGCATGGCGGCGCGCCGCGAAATGATCGCCGGTGCCGATTGCGATCAGGCCCTGGGTGATGGCGTTGCGTCCTTTCGCGTGACGGCGTTCGCGGCGGAGCCGCCGCAAGCGCTCGGGTGCATTCAGGAAGCCACGGATAATGGCCCAGACCAGCATCGCAGCGAACACGACCAGCACGAGCGCCAGCACAAGCACGGGCAATGACGTATCGATGCGCCAGGCATTCCACGACAGCGTGACATCACCGGTCTGGTCGGCGATCACGGCAGCGCCGAGCGCGACGACACCGACCAGAAACAGAAAGAGAATGATACGGATCATGAAACTGCCTATTTCGAGATCGCGGCCAGTGTGTCCATGGTGAACTGCTCAAACGCCGCGCGCGCCTTGTCGCGGCCCTCGACCTTTGCGATCCAAGGCCGCACCGGGACGCGATCCGACGGCGACAACTGTAGCAGCTCCCGCTTCGCTTCGTTCACATCACCGCGCTGTGCGGCAGCAGTTGCACGCGCGATGACGCCTGCAGGGCCGCTGGCCAGCGCATCGGTGCGCTGAATGCGTATCAGCTTTGCGAAACTTTGCTGTAGGCGCTCGACAATGCCGGACGGCGCGGGCTGTGCTGCGGGCTTCGGCGCGAGTTGCGGCAGCAGCGCAAGCAGTTCCTTGCTCAGGGCATCGTCGGTGGGGAGACCCGCCGTCGCAAAGCCGTCGAGCGCCCTCAGCGCATCGGCATCACCGGCAACAGCACGCGCAGCAGCAAGTTCGGCGGCGTAGGGCAAGCCACGGGTCACGGCTTTATCGAGGTGGATCAGCGCATCGAGCTTGCGCACCTTCGGATCTTCCGCCGGCGGTTGCGGTGCAGGCGGAGGCACAGCGGCAGCGCTCAGCGCCGCGGTGGCACGTTCGATCTTGGCAAGACGCTCTTCAATAGCCGACGTATCGACAGCAGCGGTCTTTGGCTCTCCTGTCATAACGCCTTGCGGTGATGCGGACTTGATTTCGCTGATTGCGGCGGCAGCCTTCTCGTTTTGCCCGCGTACGGCGGCGAGATCGCTGCGCAACGATGCCAGCGATTTCTCGACTGCGTCGATACGCGCGATGATCGCAGGATCGGCAACCGGACGCGGCGCGGGCTTTGCCGCATCCGATTCAACCTTCGCCAGGCGCGTGCCAAGATTGGTGATGTCGGCCGTGTTCGCTGCGATACCGTCCGTGAGCGGCGCGGTTGAGACCGGCGCGGGCTTCGGGGGCCAGCCTGCGAGCGTGGCCACGCCGATCGCAAGCAACGCGGCCACCGCGCCCGAAACAGCGGAAAGAAATACCGACGAAACGCGCGATGGATTGGGCGACGACGCAACAACAGGTTCAGCAGACGCATCGGAAGACGGCTCAGACTGATCCTGCTTCGGCGCGCCGGCATCTGCGTCCGGCGCAGACGGACTTTCCGATACGTCGGACGCTGTCAGGTCGATGGTGGGCGGGGGCCGCTTGTTGACATCGCCACCGGGCAAGATACCGGCCTTGTCCTGCTTGTCGTCGTCCATCGGAACTCACTCCTGTCACGCTCGCGGCGGACTCTAGCAGATTCTGCGAACGCCGCTCGCGTCCAGAAGCCATCCGGAAGGTTACCTGCCGGTTACCTGAAAGCTAGTTGGACGATGCTTTGAGCGTCCTGTCCAGCACATCGAAGATCGCATTCTCATCCGGCGTACGCGCCACCGCCACCTGCGTTGCCCCCGACTCGCGAAGCAAACCCGCCACCGTCTCGGAGATGCAACATTGCGGCACCGCGAGGGCAGAAATTTCAACGCCGTCTGCCCGCGCCGCATCAAGATAGGCGCGCGCGCTGCGCCGGGAATAATGCAACACCGCCTGAATCCCGCCCGCGCGGAACGCATCACCGACGCGCGCGGCAAATCCGGTCACCGGAATCATCCGGTAGGTCGTATGGGTGATCACCGTAAATCCGCGCGCACCAAGATCGGCGGCAAGATCGTGCGCGAGGTCGGCGCCGGCGAGATAGCAAAGCGTCGCCCCTTTCTTCAGCGTCTTGATGACAAGATCGACGAGCGATTGCGCGTTGCCCTGCGCGCTGGCGACCTCACGGAACCCTGCCGCTCGCGCGGCGGACGCGGTATGCTCCCCGACCGCGAAGGCGGGCAGTCCGAACAGATGGGTGCGGGAAGAGTGATCCAGGATGGCGCGGATCGCATTGGCGCTGGTCACGATCACGGCGTCATAAACCGCGTCGTCTTCATCATGAAACGGAATTTCCTCGAACCGCAGCATTGGCGACAACAGCGCGTCATAGCCCCGCGCCCGCAGGGCAGCCGCCGTTCTCTCATTGTCCGGAACGGGACGTGTCACAAGAATGGCCATTCAAGATGCTCCGCGCGGGTCGATGCTGTGCTGAATCACGATAGCCCGCCTGACGATTCCACGTTATGAACCCCTTGAATGACGCCGGATCGGCGATCGAAGCAAGAGCTGGAAGAAAGCAGGGACCAAATTGGCAGGCAAGCTGGTGTTGGGGATCGAGACCACCTGCGATGAGACCGCGGCCGCCGTGATCGAACGGCAGCGCGACGGATCGGGGCGAATTCTGTCCAACATCGTGCGCTCGCAGATCGATGAACATGCACCGTTCGGCGGCGTTGTGCCGGAGATTGCCGCCCGCGCCCATGTCGACATGCTCGACGGTATTATCCGCGCAGCGATGAAAGAGGCGAATGTCGGCTTCGGCGATCTCAGCGCCGTCGCCGCGGCGGCAGGTCCCGGCCTGATCGGCGGCGTGATCGTCGGCCTGACCACGGCGAAGGCGATCTCGCTGGTTCACAACACGCCGCTGATCGCGGTCAACCATCTTGAGGCGCATGCGCTGACCCCTCGCCTCAACGTGCCCCTGATGTTTCCCTATTGCCTGTTTCTCGCATCGGGTGGCCACACCCAGATCGTGGCGGTGCTCGGCGTCGGAAAGTATGTCCGGCTTGGCACCACGGTCGATGACGCCATGGGCGAAGCCTTCGACAAGGTCGCGAAGATGCTGGACCTGCCTTATCCCGGCGGGCCGCAGGTCGAGCGCGCTGCCGCGCACGGCAATCCGGAGCGCTTCGTGTTTCCGCGTCCCATGGTGGGGCGGCCTGACGCGAATTTCTCGCTCTCCGGGCTGAAGACCGCCGTGCGTAATGAAGCAACGCGCCTGATGCCGCTCGAGCCGCAGGACGTGGCCGATCTGTGCGCCGGATTTCAGGCTGCCGTGCTCGACCTCACCGCCGACCGGATCAGCGTCGGGCTGCGCCTGTTTCAGGAAAAATTCGGCCCGCCCCGCGCGCTGGTCGCGGCCGGAGGCGTTGCCTCCAATCTCGCGATCCGCAGTGCGTTGCATGACATCGCGGCCCGCGCCCAGACCATGCTGATTGTTCCGCCGCCGGCGCTCTGCACCGACAACGGCGCGATGATCGCCTGGGCCGGCGCGGAACGTCTTGCGCTTCGGATGGTGGACGCCATGGAAACCGCACCCCGCGCCCGCTGGCGGCTCGATGAAACGGCATCGACACCGGCGAAATTCGCCAACACGCGTGCGAGGCACTAGGCATGATGCCGAAAAGTGGAAACCGGCTTTCGGAAAAAATCGTGCTCCAAAGTTATCGACCATGATCGCACATCAAAGCATTTCGATTGTCGGCGCCGGGGCGTGGGGCACGGCGCTTGCGAACGCCGCGGCACGCGCCGGACGCGATGTCGTTCTTTACGCCCGCGATAGCGCCGCGGCCGAAACGATTGCGCGCACCCGCGAGAATCCGAAACTGCCGGGCATCCAGCTCGCGAAGACGGTCTCTGTCACCAGCGATCTTGCCGAAGCCGGAAAAGCCAGCGCCATGCTGCTGGTCACGCCTGCGCAAAGCCTGCGGCAGGCAGCGACGGCGCTCGCGCCTCATCTTGCACCGGATACACCCGTCATCATCTGCGCCAAGGGCATCGAGCGCGGCACACATCGGTTCATGACGCAGATCGTCGCAGAGGTTCTGCCGCGCGCCGTTCCCGCGATTCTGTCCGGACCGAGTTTCGACGTCGATGTCGCACGCGGACTGCCGACGGCCGTCACGCTTGCAACCGGCGACGAGCAGCTTGCCAAAGCGCTGGTCCAGGCACTCGGATCGGCGACATTCCGCCCCTATCATTCAACGGATGTGCGCGGTGTCGAGATCGGCGGCGCGGCCAAGAACGTGCTGGCGATCGCCGCCGGGATCGTGGCCGGCAAACAGCTCGGCGCATCGGCGCTGGCGGCGCTGACCACCCGCGGTTTCGCGGAACTGATGCGGCTCGGCGTTGCCTGCGGCGCCAGGCCCGAGACGATCGCGGGATTGTCGGGGCTCGGCGACCTGCTGCTGTCCTGTTCCAGTTCCCAATCGCGCAACTTTTCCTACGGCATCGCGCTCGGACGCGGCGAGACGCCGCCGCGCGGCAAATTGGTCGAAGGCGAATTCACCGCGCCTGTCTTGATTGAACTCGCCAGCGAAAAGAATATTGAAATGCCGGTCGCCAATGCGGTCGCTGCGGTTCTCGGCGGCGCCCTGACCATCGATGAAGCGATCGAAATGTTGCTGACACGGCCGTTCAGGGCCGAGGGATAAAGGAAACGGCAATGGCGTACTGGCTCGTAAAATCCGAACCCTCCACATGGTCGTGGGATCAGCAGGTCGCAAAAGGCGCCAAGGGCGAAGCCTGGACCGGCGTGCGCAACCACACCGCCAAGCTCAACATGATGAAAATGAAGAAGGGCGACCGTGCCTTTTTCTATCATTCCAACGAAGGCAAGGAGATCGTCGGCATCGTCGAAGTTATTCGCGAGCACTATCCCGATCCGACCGACAAGACCGCCAAGTTCGTCTGTGTCGACATCGCCGCCGACAAACCCCTCAAGAAGCCTGTACCTCTTGAAGCGATCAAGACGAACGAGAAGCTCGCGGAGATGGATCTCGTGAAGTATTCCCGGCTGTCGGTGCAGAGCGTGAAGCCGGATGAGTGGAAACTGATCTGCAAGCTGGGCGGCGTGTGAACGCGCCCGTCATCGCCGACAAGGACGCGTTTATCCGCGCCAACACACGGCTGCGCGCGGTGCCGCTGACGCCGGAGATTTCGCTGCTGCTGGCCGACGAGGCCGTGCCGCTCTGGCACAAGACCGAAGAGGAAATCGGCGAAGCCGGATTGCCGCCGCCGTTCTGGGCCTTTGCATGGGCCGGCGGTCAGGCGCTCGCGCGTCATGTCCTCGACAACGCGGATCTGGTGCGCGGCAAGGCCGTGCTCGACCTCGCCAGCGGATCGGGCCTTGTGGGCATCGCCGCGATGAAGGCCGGCGCAGCCTTGGTGACCGTCGCCGACATCGATGCATTCGCCTGTGCGGCCGCAGCGCTGAACGCCGCCGAAAACGGTGTCACGCTGTCGACATGCCAGGATGATCTGCTGGCGGAGCCGCGCGGCCGCTGTTGGGATGTCGTCCTGGCCGGCGATATTTTTTACGAACGCGACACCGCGCAGCGCGTGTTCGATTTCCTGCTCGGCCACGTTGCGCGCGGCGCGACCGTGCTGATCGGCGACCCCGGCCGCAGCTACCTGCCCCGCGACAAATTGCGCCGCATCGCGGACTACAGCGTCCCGGTGACCCGCGATCTCGAGGACGCCGAAATCAAGCAAACTGCGGTCTGGAGCCTGCTGCAGCCGGCCTGAAATCCGGTGTCATCCCCTTCATATGCTTTGGGAAATCCGAGGTCCGACAAAAGTCCTAGTTGCCGCAGCTTGTCGCTGATGTATGCACAGGCGCATAATAACAAAACAAGAAGAAGCTGCGCGCATGTTGCGACGCGGACGGCCTGCGTGGAGGAAATGAGGAAGCCATGTCCGATAAAATTTACGACGTATCCGCGGAATGGGCGAAGCGCGCCTTTATCGACGATGCCAAGTACCGCGAGATGTACGCGCGTTCGGTCAAGGACCCCAACGGCTTCTGGGCTGACGAAGCCTCCCGCCGCCTCGACTGGATTGAGCCTTTCACCAAGGTCGAGAACGTCTCGTTCGCGCCGGGCAACATCTCGATCAAGTGGTTCGAGGACGGCGTCCTGAACGCGGCCTATAACTGCGTCGACCGTCATCTCGAGACGCGCGGCGATCAGACCGCGATCATCTGGGAAGGCGACGATCCGTCGGAATCGAAGAAGATCACCTATCGCGAACTGCACGACGAAGTCTGCAAGATGGCCAACATCCTGCGGCTGCGGAACGTCAAGAAAGGCGATCGCGTCACCATCTACCTGCCGATGATTCCGGAAGCGGCCTACGCGATGCTGGCCTGCGCGCGGATCGGCGCGATCCATTCGGTGGTGTTCGGCGGCTTTTCGCCCGACTCGCTGGCGCAGCGCATCAAGGACTGCAAATCCAACGTCGTCATCACGGCCGACGAGGGTCTGCGCGGCGGCAAGAAGGTGCCGCTCAAGGCCAACCTCGACGCGGCCATCGCCAAGGTCGGGGGCGTCGACTGGGTTGTCGTGGTGAAGCGCACCGGCGGCAAAGTCGAGATGGACCCGGTGCGCGACGTCTGGCATCACGAAGCCGCGGCAATGGTCGACACCGATTGTCCGGTTGAGCCGATGAACGCGGAAGATCCGCTGTTCATTCTCTACACATCTGGTTCGACCGGTCAGCCCAAGGGCGTGCTGCACACCACCGGCGGCTATCTCACCTTCGCCTCGATGACGCATCAGTACGTCTTCGACTATCACGAGGGCGACATCTACTGGTGCACGGCGGACGTGGGCTGGGTCACCGGCCACAGCTACATTCTGTATGGACCGCTCGCCAACGGCGCCACCACACTGATGTTCGAAGGCGTGCCGAACTATCCGGACAATTCCCGGTTCTGGAACGTGGTCGACAAGCACAAGGTCAATATCTTCTACACCGCACCGACCGCGATCCGCGCCCTGATGCAATCCGGCGACGATCCGGTGAAGAAGACCTCGCGCGCCAGCTTGCGCCTGCTCGGTTCGGTCGGCGAGCCGATCAATCCTGAAGCTTGGGAGTGGTATCACCGCGTGGTCGGCGATGGCCGTTGCCCGATTGTCGATACCTGGTGGCAGACCGAGACCGGCGGCATTCTCATTACGCCGCTGCCCGGCGCGATTGCGCAGAAACCGGGTTCGGCGACAAAGCCGTTCTTCGGCGTGGTGCCTGAAATCGTCGATGCCGACGGCAAGGTTCTCGAGGGCGAGGCGCAGGGAAATCTCTGCATTGCCAAATCGTGGCCTGGCCAGATGCGTACGGTCTACGGCGATCACGCGCGTTTCGAACAGACCTATTTCTCGACCTACAAGAACAAGTACTTCACCGGCGACGGCTGCCGCCGCGATGCCGATGGCTATTACTGGATCACCGGCCGCGTCGATGACGTCATCAACGTATCGGGCCACCGCATGGGCACGGCGGAAGTCGAAAGCTCGCTGGTCGCGCATGATGCGGTGTCGGAAGCCGCCGTGGTCGGCTACCCGCACGACATCAAGGGTCAGGGCATCTACGCCTATGTGACGCTGATGAAGGGCGTCGAGCCGACCGAGACGCTGCGCAAGGAACTGGTCGCGTGGGTGCGCAAGGACATCGGCCCGATCGCCTCGCCGGATCTGATCCAGTTTGCCCCGGGCCTGCCGAAAACGCGCTCCGGCAAGATCATGCGCCGCATCCTGCGCAAGATCGCGGAAGACGAATCCGGCGCGCTCGGCGACACATCGACGCTGGCCGATCCCGCGGTGGTGGACGATCTGGTACATAACCGGCAGAATAAGAAGGCCAGCGCCTGACGCTGGGGTAGCGCCGGAGGTCTTCCTTGCGAATGCCCCTCACTCGCCTGACTGTTGTATTCCTGATCGCCATGCTCGGCATGGCGGTCGGGCCGGGACAAACAAACGCGGCCAATCTCGGCGAAGCCTGCGGCGGCGCCGCCAACATCACCTGCAATTCGGCCCTGTGGTGCCAGAAGACGACAGCTGGTCAATGCAAGACCGCTGATGCGGCTGGCCAATGCGACAAGGCGCCGGCCTTCTGCATGCAGATCCACCGGCCGGTTTGCGGCTGCAACGGCAAGACCTACGCAAATGATTGCGAGCGCCAGAAGGCCAGGGTTCAGCTCGACTATATCGGCGCGTGCCCCAAAGAGCCGAAGGCAAAGGACGAGAAGGCGGTGAAGCCGTCCAAGTCAAAGGCGCCGAAGAAACAACAATAATCACGCCAGGAGACGCCGGCATGGATCGCAGAACGTTCCTTGCAGGGACCGCATCGCTCGCGCTCGGCGCAACAGCGGTGCACGCGCAGCACACACAACATCAGCACGCGCCGCTGCCGCAGGCCCCACCGTCGTCCGAACCTTTCACCGGCCTTCGCACCAACGCGCCGCATCACATCTCGCCGGACGAACAGGCACAGCGCGTCACGCAAAGCCCTGCGCCACAGGGGCCGCCCGGCCGCTGGGTGACCCGCGCGGCGCTGCCGCTTCCCCGCAGCGAAATGGCATGGGCCACCGAATGGGCGGGGCGCGCGCATATCGTCGGCGGTTACGGCGAAGGCCGGGTCGATCGCACCTATCATCACATCTACGATCCGGCCAAGGACGCCTGGTTCGACGGCGCGCCGTTGCCGCGCGGCGCAAACCATGTCGCCGTCGCCGCCGATGCCGGTCGCGTCTACGCGCTCGGCGGCTTCATCGAACAGAATCGCAATCCCGATCACAACGCCTACGCCTACGACGTCGCGGCCAATCGCTGGGACAGGATCGCGCCGCTGCCGCGTCCGCGCGGTGCAGGTGCCGCAGTGGTGCTGAATGGCCGCGTCCATCTGATCGGCGGCGCGTCGGAACCGACCATGGAACGCGCGAGCGTCGGATGGCACGAGGTCTACGATCCGAAGACCGACAAATGGACGACGCTGAAAGCGCTGCCCGGTGCACGCGATCATGTCGGCTGCGTCGCGTACAATGGACTCATTCACATCGTCGGCGGGCGTTTCAACACCTTCGAATACAACACCGAACTGCATCATGTGTACCTGCCGGACCGCGACACATGGGAGACGCGTGCGCCATTGCCGACCACGCGCTCGGGTCACGGGCTTGTGGTGTACCGCGACCGGCTGTTCGCAATGGGCGGCGAAGCCGGTCTCATCTCCAAAGGCCAGATCACGCAAGGCAAGGTGTTCGGCCAGATGGAGAGCTACGATCCGAAGACCGACACATGGCAAAGCCACGCACCGATGCCGACGCCGCGTCATGCGGTCGGCGCGGTGACGATCGGCGACTGGATCTATGTCGCGGGCGGCGGCGCCGTTACCGGCGGCGCGGTGCAGTCCGCGGTGCACGAAGCCTTCACGCTCGCCTGAGCGCCATCGGCCACACTCACAAAAATGTCACCCGTTCCCGCCGCCTTTGGGCGCGGGTGTTGTTTTCCGGGCATTTACTTTGCCGCGGGAATTTTCTTCTTAAGGTCGCGTTCGATCCGCCCATGGGGTTCGCGGAAACCGCCTGTTGAAGCCTCTGCCCCAGACTGGCGAATTCGATCAGGGTTCCGCGGCCATGCATGGGCCTGCGATGCTTGAAAGTGTTTTGGAGGTTGCAATGTTGCATCAACTCGCGGTGGCTTTCACCGTCACCATGGCCATCGGCCTGTCAGGAACCGCGGCGCAGGCTGCGCCATCGCTGGTGGCCTCTCCCGACGGCTATGCGCCGGGCACCATTGTGGTGAAGACCAACGAACGCAGACTCTACCTTGTCCTCGGCGAGGGACGCGCGTTGCGCTACCCGGTCGGTGTCGGCAAGGCCGGCAAGCAGTGGGCCGGCGCCACCCGCATTGATGGAAAATATCGTCAGCCGGCATGGTCGCCGCCTGC
Organism: Afipia sp. OHSU_II-C1; assembly: GCF_000497575.1. GTDB lineage: Bacteria > Pseudomonadota > Alphaproteobacteria > Rhizobiales > Xanthobacteraceae > Afipia. The sequence goes on along the minus strand of NZ_APJI01000010.1, from coordinate 218,740 downwards.
GGACGTGAAGCGCGACAATCCGAGCATCCCGGACGTCATTCCCGGCGGCTCACCATCCAATCCGATGGGCGTCGCCGCCATGACGCTGGCCGGCGGCGAATACGCGATCCACGGCACCAACCGTCCGAACTCTGTCGGCGGCTATGTCTCTTACGGCTGTGTGCGGATGTACAATCAGGACATCAGCGATCTGTTCGAGCGCGTCGAGGTCGGCACGCCGGTGGTGGTCACCTCGCGCTGAGGTCCCGTTTCCGGGAATGCAAAAAGCCGCGTCATGACGCGGCTTTTTTATTGGCCGGCGACGTCTCCCACCGTCATTGCGAGCGAAGCGAAGCAATCCACTCTTGAGAGAGAAGCTGGATTGCTTCGTCGCTACGCTCCTCGCAATGACAACTGGAAACTCTTACCAGAGCCAGTTCTTATCTGGCGGATAGCCAACACCAGCCGCCGCGCTTGCCGCCCTGGTATGGACGCGCATGGCCCGATGCGAGCAATGCACCGGAAACGTTCGGCGTTCGACGCGTCGCGGCATCGGCGACGACGCGTCCGTTGTATTTGTCGGGACCGATATTGAAGATCGCAACATCGCCGTCGGCAAGCAGCGCACGCAGCGCTTCGCTCGACGCTTCCGCCATCCGGAATTCTTCCGCGCAGGCGCCTTTCATTTCCGGCGCATCGATGCCGCGAAGCCGGACCCGTGTCGTCATTTCCAGTCCGGGCCACAGATGAACGCGCGCCTCGAATGTGTCGCCGTCGACCACGCGCACCACCTCGACGGAATGACGCACGCCCGGATTGCCGTCACGGCTCCATGTCTGAGGTGCGGGCTGTTGGGCCCGGCTCGATGCTGAAGGATTCGCGGACGCGGTGGAGGAGCGCGCCCCGGGCAAATGATCCTTGAGCGGAACCACAGTTCCAGTTGCGATGCCGGCGACAAAAATCAGGCCAAGCAGCCAGGGCGGTGAACCGTGGTACGGATGCCGGGGTACCCGATGAAGTGACCGATCTAGGAACATATGCCTAGAATAGGATCAAAAGACCCCTGCCCGCAAGCGCGGAACCGGCGCATCCGTAGTCGTGCGTACGGTCAGAAATCCGAACAAAGCCCCTTGTGCTCCCAATCCCCGTATCGGGTCGGCTCCAGCCCTTTGGGGCCCTGAACCTCTTTTGCGAGAGCGGTGTTGTCCTGCGCGGCTCTGGATCGCCGCTCTTCGGCTTCCGCAAGCGCCCGCTGCGCCTGCGGGGACAACGGTTTACGCGGCACGACCGTGCCTGCGACGGCCGGTTCGGAATGGGTTGAATCTTGGGTCATGGCTGACACTCCCGGTGGTCAGAGCCAAAGTCAATCTAGACCGGCAACGCGTCCGATCAAGACCCTGTGGCCGATGCAGTCTGACGCAGGCGAGCCATCTGTCCGTGAACCAGCTCACATTTTCCAAAGATGTTTCAGACAAGGCGATTCAGAAACGGACCAATTCTTACATTTGGCATATTCCGATGGCACGACGTCATGTCCGGTTCGACATTTGTCGCGTTTCTCCTCCCAGCGAATGTTTTTTCACGCATGAAGCCTTCGAGATTTGTCCCGCCCACCGAGGTGCCCGGCCTCGCAGCGCGCAGGATCGCGGCCGATATTCTCGACGGTGTGCTGCACAAGCATCGCATGCTCGACGATCAGCTCGACGGTCCGGGTGCGCATCCCGGACTGAAAACGCTGGCGGATCGCGATCGCGCGCTGATGCGCCGGCTGGTTGCGACGATTCTGCGGCGGCTCGGCACGCTCGGCCACGTCCTGTCGCGGCTGCTCGATCGCGGCATTCCGAGCGATGCGCCGCGTGCGCAGAGCGCATTGCTGATCGGCGCGGCACAGATCCTGTGGATGGACGTTCCCGATCACGCCGCCGTCGATCTGTCGGTGCGCCTTGTGCAGGCGGACCGGCGAGCGGCGAAATATGCCGGTCTCGTCAACGCCGTGCTCCGGCGCTGTGCGCGTGAAGGCCAGCCGCTGATCGACGAAGTCAAATCGCAGATGCTCGATCTGCCGCCATGGCTGGTCGCGCGCTGGATCGCGGCTTACGGCGAAGACGCGACCCGCGCAATGGCTGCCGCAATCAGCGTCGAACCTGCGCTGGATCTCACAGTCAAGTCCGATCCCGATGGCTGGGCGACGCGGTTGCATGGCGAGCCGCTCGCGACCGGCACCGTGCGCACATTGCTGCATGGCTCCGTCACCATGCTTCCCGGGTTCAACGAAGGCCAGTGGTGGGTGCAGGATGCCGCCGCCGCGATCCCGGCCCGGCTGTTCGGTGACGTTAAAGACAAGGCCATCGCCGATCTGTGCGCGGCGCCCGGCGGCAAGACCGCGCAACTGGTCCATGCCGGCGCACGGGTCACGGCGGTCGACCGCTCGCCGAACCGCATCGCGCGCCTGCGCGAAAATCTGGCGCGGCTCTCTCTCGAGGCAGGCACCGCAGTGGCTGACGCGATCGAATGGCAGCCGCCGGCAGGCGAACTGTTCGACGGCGTACTGATCGATGCACCGTGTGCTGCGACCGGAACGATCCGGCGTCATCCCGATGTCGCATGGCTGAAACAGGAAACCGACATCGGCGCGCTGGCCGCCGTGCAGAAACGCATGCTGCAAAAAGCGGCTACATTGCTCAAGCCCGGTGGAACTCTGGTCTACTGCACCTGCTCGCTTGAGCCCGAGGAAGGCGAACAGGCGATCGCAAGCGTCCTTGCGGCCGAATCAGGCCTGCGCCGCGCGCCTGTCAGCCGCGATGAAGTGGCCGGGCTGGACGAGGTTCTCACACCGGACGGCGATATCCGCACCCTGCCCTCGCATCTCGCCCATGCCGATTCGCGACTCGGCGGTCTCGATGGATTCTACGCCGCCCGTCTCATCAAATCCTGAGTCGAATACCGACCCGCATGTGATTCGCGGCAACCGCCAAACGCTCGTGATCCACATGCCCGGGTCAATGGGCTTCCCCGGGGTTGCGTCGGGGGTGCCTTACAGGCATTTCCGGACTACAAAGAGTCGCGGAGATTCCCTCACGGTATGGCGTGCTCGTCGCCGGCGTGAGTTTCGGGGGAGGAATGCTCCGTTTTGTGGGGAACGATCGCGTTCGGCAACGGGCCTTTAACCCGGCCACCGGCGTGATTCAGGACAAGGGCGCACGTGGCGGTCGCTTACCGACGACGCATCTCGTCTCTTTTGCTTGGCCGCGCCGCGCGGAACGTACTCGCACGCGCCAGCGGCAAGTCTGTCGCGCTGTCGCGCTTCTGGCCGGGCCGCACCGATCGGCTGCTGATCGCACCGAATGATCTTCGCACCGTGGATGCCACCCGCGCGTCGGAAATCTATGCCGGACGTTTCGTCTTCGCCGGAAAGATCGTCACCTCGCACGGCCGGTCGATCTTCGAACTCGATCCGCCGTCGGAAGACTGGGAAGCCAATCTGCTCGGCTTTGGCTGGCTGCGCCATCTGCGCGCCGCAGATTCCGCCATCACCCGCGCCAATGCGCGCGCCCTGATCGACGACTGGATTTCAAAGCCGATCCGCAAACGCGGCGCGGGCTGGCGCGCCGACGTGCTGGCGCGGCGCGTAATTTCGCTGCTCTCGCAGGCGCCGCTGGTGCTGAACGACGCCGACGGGAAATTCTATCGCCGTTTCCTGCGCAGTCTGACCCGCGAGATCCGCTATCTGCGCTACACGATGGTGGATATTCCCGACGGCGTGCCGCGTCTCCAGGTGCTGATCGCGCTATGTTACGCATCGCTGTGCCTCGCCAATCAGGCCAAGCATATCCGCACCTCCTCGCGCAAACTGTCGGACGAACTGCAGCGGCAATTGCTCCCCGACGGCGGGCACATTTCGCGCAATCCCGGCGCATTGATCGAACTGCTGCCCGATCTGCTGCCGCTGCGCCAGACGTTCGCCGCCCGCAACATCGCGCCGCCTCCGGCATTGCTGAACGCCATCGACCGCATGATGCCGATGCTGCGCTTCTTCCGCCACGGCGACGGCAGCTTCGCGCTGTTCAACGGCATGAGCAGCGCGCCGTCCGGCCTGCTCGCGACATTGCTGGCCTATGACGACACTCACGGCATTCCGATGTCGAATATGCCGCATTCGGGCTTCCAGCGCCTCGATGCCGGCAACACCGCCGTCATCATGGACACCGGCGCACCACCGCCACCGGCAGTGAGCCGCGACGCCCATGCGGGCTGCCTGTCGTTCGAACTGTCGTCCGGCACAGGCCGCATCGTGGTGAATTGCGGCATTCCTTCAACCGGCCGCGACAACTGGCGCGCCTTCGCGCGCTCAACCGCTGCGCATTCGACCCTGACCTGCCACGAGACGTCGTCGTGCCAGTTCATTGAACTTCCGGCGATGAAGCGGATGCTGCAGGGCGCGCCGATCGTCAGCGGGCCATCCAATGTCGGCGTGTTTCGCGAGGCCGCGAACGACGGCGTCCAGTTGACCGCAACCCATGACGCCTATGCACGGCAGTTCGGCGTCGTGCATCAGCGCAGTCTGACGCTGTCCAACGACGGCAGCCGACTCGAGGGCGAGGACACGCTGCTGAACGCATCCGGTTCCTCGACGCGCAACAAGCCCGACGATTACGTACTGCGGTTTCATCTGCATCCGGCGGTGAAGGCCAGCCGCCTGTCCGATGCCCGCGGCGTGATGCTCGTCCTGCCCAACCGCGACGTGTGGACGTTCGAGGCGGTGAACGACAAGGTCGACCTTGAAGACAGCGTCTTCCTGGCAGGCTCCGACGGGCCGCGCCGCACCGCCCAGATCGTGATCCGGCAGAATCGGAAGGACTCGCCGACCATCCGCTGGAGCTTCACCCGCTCCTCCGCCTCGGCAGCGGTGACCAGTGCCCGCCGCGACGCCAGGCGCGAGCCGGAACTGCCGCTGTAGGCGCACGTCCCCGCCGCGAGCCCGGAACGGATCGAAAAAGCGGCAAAAATCGTTGCGAAAAGTGCGTGGATTGGTGGTTTTGCCGGGCGAAAAACCATGCTACCCGGCGAGCAACACCTATCCGAACCAGGATGCACCTTATGGCTGACCACCCGCGCCGCATTGCGCGCGCACTCCTCTCCGTTTCCGACAAATCCGGGCTGATCGAATTCGCCCGCGCGCTCGCCGGTCACGGCATCGAACTGGTCTCCACCGGCGGCACCGCCAAGGCCATTGCGGATGCCGGCCTCAAGGTGCGGGACGTGTCGGACCTGACCGGTTTCCCCGAGATGATGGATGGCCGGGTGAAGACACTGCACCCGAACGTGCACGGCGGATTGCTGGCGATCCGCGACAACGCCGATCACGCCCGCAGCATGAAGGAACACGGCATCGCGCCGATCGATCTTCTGGTGGTCAACCTCTATCCGTTCGAAGCGACGGTGGACAAAGGTGCGTCCGAGGACGACTGCATCGAGAACATCGACATCGGCGGCCCGGCGATGATCCGCGCGGCGGCGAAGAATCATCACGATGTCGCCGTCGTCGTTGAGGCGTCCGACTATCAGGCGGTGCTGGATGAACTCGCCGCCAACCAGGGCGCAACCACGCTCACCCTGCGCAAAAAACTTGCGCAGAAGGCCTATGCACGAACCGCCGCTTACGACGCGGCGATCTCGAACTGGTTCGCCGATCAGCTCAAGATCGATGCGCCTGATTTCCGCGCTTTCGGCGGCAAGCTGATCCAGGCGCTGCGCTATGGCGAGAACCCGCATCAGCAGGCATCGTTCTACAAGACTCCCGACCGCCGCTTCGGCGTCGCCACCGCGCGCCAGCTTCAGGGCAAGGAGCTGTCCTACAACAACATCAACGACACCGATGCGGCCTATGAGGCCATCGCCGAGTTCGATGCGAAGCGCACCGCAGCCTGCGTCATCGTCAAGCACGCCAATCCCTGCGGCGTCGCCGAGGGCAAGGACCTTGCCGAAGCCTATCGCAAGGCGCTGGCCTGCGACTCGACATCGGCCTATGGCGGCATCATTGCGTTCAATCGCACGCTCGACGCCGACGCGGCCAATGCCGTCGCAGGAATCTTCACGGAGGTGATCATCGCGCCGGATGCGACGGATGAAGCCATCGCCATTATCGGCAAGCGCAAGAACCTGCGCCTGCTGCTGGCCGGCGGCCTGCCCGATCCGCGCGCCGCGGGACTGACCACGAAGACGGTCGCGGGCGGCCTTCTGGTGCAGACGCGCGACAATGCGGTGGTCGATGATATGACTTTCAAGACCGTCACCAAGCGCGCACCGACCGATGCCGAACTGAACGATCTGCGCTTCGCCTTCCGTGTCGCCAAGCACGTCAAGTCAAACACCATCATTTACGCAAAGAATCTCGCCACCGTCGGCATCGGCGCCGGGCAGATGAGCCGGGTGGATTCGGCCCGCATCGCCGCTCGCAAGGCGGAAGATGCCGCGAAGGAGCTTGGGCTCGCAGCACCCATGACCAAGGGGTCGGTGGTGGCATCCGACGCCTTCTTCCCGTTCGCGGACGGCTTGCTGGTCGCAATCGAGGCCGGCGCAACGGCTGTGGTTCAGCCCGGCGGCTCAATGCGTGACAACGAAGTAATCGAGGCCGCCGATGCCCATGGCATTGCCATGGTCTTCACTGGCACGAGGCACTTCAAGCACTAAGCCGGAAGCGCGCGAACCGACTGGGCCTTCACCCGCATCAGAAGGGCGAGGCCGCCGGCGAAAAACAGCACCAGAACGGCCATTCCGGCCTTCTGGCTGTCGGCCACGTCCGTCACGATACCGATCAGCAGCGGTCCGAAGAACGACGTGACTTTCCCTGTCAGGGCAAACAGTCCGAAGCATTGCGTGATGCGATCTTTCGGTGCGAGCCTGATCAGCATGGTGCGCGACGCCGCCTGCATCGGGCCTGCCGCAAGGCCGATCAGGAATCCGAGCGCGAGATAGGCTTTTTCAGCGGGTGCTGCGAACAACGGCCCGTTCGGCACCGGCGGCGTCACCGGAATGAAGAAGATCGCATCGCGATCGATCAGCAGTATTCCGACAATCGCGCCGAGAAGAATCAGCAGGCTGCCCGCGACAACTGTTTTCGGCCCTAATTTGTCATCAAGCCGGCCGCCGAGCCACGCACCGATGGTGCCGGAGATCGCCAGCAGAATGCCGAAGGTGCCGATCTGGATCGTGTTCCAGCCGAAGGTCCCTGCGGCATAGATGCCGCCGAACGCGAACAGCGACACGAGGCCGTCCATGTAGATCATGTTCGCGATCAGAAACGCGAGCATGGATGGTGTTTTCGGTAATCGCGCCAGCGTCTCGCGCAGTTCACGCAGGCCTTCGCGCACAGCACCGCGCGCAGGCGCTTTCGCCGCGTGGTCAGGCGTGAACAGAAACATCGGCAGTACGAAGATCATGAACCAGACCGCGGTCAGCGGCCCGGTGAGCCGGTCGCCCTGAAACGTTGCGGGATCGAGACCGAAGATCGGCGTGAGACCGAACAGCGTTTTGCCGGTGACCGGATTTGCAGCCATGAAGCCGAGCACGAGGATCAAACTGAGAATTCCGCCAATATAGCCGGTGGCCCATCCGGTGCCTGACAATCGCCCGATGCGCTCCGGCGGGACCAGTGTCGGCATCATCGCGTTGTTGAACACCGTTGCGAATTCGACGCCGACGGTCGCGATCCCGTAAGCGATCAGCAACGGCACGATGATCGCCGGATCGCCGGGTTTGCCGATCCACATCAGCGACGAACCGATCACGAGAAGCGTACCGAATGCCGCGATCCAGGGCTTGCGGCGACCGCCGGCATCGGCGATTGCGCCAAGCACCGGCGACAGCATCGCGATGACGAGGCCCGCAGCGGCGGTCGCATATCCCCAACTCGCCTGTCCCGTGACCGGATCGGATGCGACACGCGAGGCAAAGTACGGCGCGAATACGAACGTGGTGATCAGGGTGAAATAAGGCTGCGCGGCCCAGTCGAACAAAATCCAGCCGAAAACCGCCGAACGCGGCGGATAAGTCTGCGGCGACACGTTTGCGTGACTGTTATGCGCCGGAAGAGCTTGAGCCATTATCGAATTTCCTGCCGAATCAACGCGGACATTGTCCGTCGTCGCCGCAAAACCATATAGTGCAGCGGTTCAATTGCCATCGCGTTTTTACCCAGTGTCCTGAATTCGAAGTTCGCTTCGTCGAGACGCGGTTTGCCGGAGAAGCCCATGAGCCTGTTTACCATGTGCCGCGCGCTCGTCTTCTCAATGGGCGCAGCCTGCCTGCTGATTGCACCCACCGTCGCACAGGATTCCAGACACGGATATTACACACCGCCTGCGATCGAAGCCGTTCGCCCGGTTACCGCAAAAAACGGCATGGTGGTTGCGCAGGAGCGCATCGCGGCGGGAATCGGCCGTGACGTTCTGGCGCGCGGCGGCAACGCGGTCGATGCCGCTGTCGCCACCGGATTCGCCATGGCCGTCACTTACCCGCGCGCGGGAAATATTGGCGGCGGCGGCTTCATGATGATTCACTTGGCAAACGGCAACGAAGATATCGCCATCGACTATCGTGAGAGCGCGCCGGCCGCAGCCACGCGCGACATGTTTCTGGGAGACGACGGCAAGCCCGACACCAAGAAGTCGCGCGATCAGGCGCTCGGCATTGGGGTGCCTGGCACCGTCGCGGGACTTGCGCTGGCGCTGGAAAAATATGGCTCCGGAAAATTCAGGCTCGCGGATCTGATCGCACCGGCCATCCCACTGGCGCGCGACGGGTTCGTGATCGCCGACGACACCGCCGACACGCTGCCAGACTGGCATCGGCGGCTCGCGAAATGGCCGTCGAGCACAAAAATCTTTTCTCGCGCCGATGGCACGTCGCTCCAACCGGGCGATCGTTTGGTGCAAAGGGATCTTGCGACCACGCTGGAAGCGATTGCCGCTCAAGGCACGAGCGGCTTCTACGACGGACCGGTTGCCGAAAAGCTGGCCGCAGGCATTCAGGCCGCAGGCGGCATCATCACGCGCGACGACCTGAAAACCTATCAACCGATCGTCCGCGCGCCGGTGCGCGGCACCTATCGCGGCTTCGACGTTGTATCCATGCCGCTGCCGTCGTCCGGCGGCACGGTGCTGATCGAAACGCTGAACATCCTCGAGGGTTACAGGCTGCGCGAGATGGGTGCGGGTTCGATCGATGCGCTGCACGTCTCCATTGAAGCCATGAAGCGCGCCTATGCCGATCGCGCGCGCTATCTCGGCGATCCGGCTTTCGTCAATGCGCCGACGTTCCAGTTGATCGGAAAGGACTACGCCGCCAAGCAGCGCGCCACCATCGATCTTGCGAAGGCAACGCCCTGGAGCGAAGCGACGGCGGCGGCACCTCGCGAAGGCAGCAACACCACACACTATTCCGTGGTCGACAAGGACGGCAACGCCGTCAGCAACACCTACACGCTGAATTTCAGCTACGGCGTCGGTCTCGTTGCAGACGGCACCGGCGTCCTGCTCAACAACGAGCTGGACGATTTCACCGCAGCTCCCGGCGCATCGAATGCGTACGGCCTCGTCGGTTTCGAGGCCAACCTGCCCGGCCCGGGCAAGCGGCCTTTGTCCTCGATGTCACCGACCATCGTTCTCAAGGACAGCAAGCCGGTGCTGGTGACGGGCTCGCCCGGCGGCAGCCGGATCATCTCGGCGGTGCTTCAGGTGATCCTCAATTCCATCGACTTCGAGATGAACGTCGCCTCGGCCGTATCGGCCCCACGGCTGCATCATCAATGGCTGCCCGACGAGGTCCGCGTCGAGCGCGGATTCCCCGAGGCGACACTTGCTGCGTTGCGTGAGCGTGGGCATCGCGTGATTGAACCGCTCGGACAGACCTCGGCCAACTCGATCGCCGTCACGCCCGATGGGCTGCTCGGCGCACCCGATCCGCGCACACGCGGAGCAGAAGCTGCCGGCTATTAGAGACATTCAGACTGCTTTTCCTCATTTGCCTGATGACAGGTAAAATGATCCGCGTAGAATTTGCCGCACAACAAAGAGTTTGAAGTCCCGTGCGTTGCGGCAAGCGCAGGGCACTAAACACGGCCGCGGATCTGGGGAGTATCCATGACGAACGTTCAGCCGTCAGGCGCGATTGAAGTCGCGCCCATCGAAGACACCAGCCTTCTTGCCTTCTACCGCGACATGAACACGCCGGAGCGGCGCACATTCTGGGCCTGCGCCTCGGGCTGGGCACTCGACGGCATGGATTTCATGATCTACCCGCTCGTCATCGGCACCATCATCACGATGTGGAAGGTTGATCCGGGCACAGCAGGTCTGGCCGGGACGGTCACGCTGCTGGCATCCGCCGTCGGCGGCTGGCTCGCCGGATATCTCTGCGACCGCATCGGCCGCGTGAAGACGCTGCAGATCACCATCATCTGGTTTTCGTTCTTCTCGCTGGTTTGCGCGTTCGTGCAGAACTTCGACCAGCTTCTGGTCGCGCGCGCCCTGCTCGGCCTCGGCTTCGGCGGCGAATGGGCCGCGGGCGCGGTGCTGATGGGCGAAGCGATCCGTCCGCAGTATCGCGGCCGCGCCGTGGGCTCGGTACAGTCCGGCTGGGCCGTCGGCTGGGGTCTCGCCGTGCTGTCGCAGGCTGTTCTGTTCTCCTATCTGCCGGCGGAAGTCGCATGGCGCTGGATGTTCGCGATCGGCGCCTTGCCCGCGCTGCTGGTGTTCTTTCTGCGCCGCTACGTGGAAGAACCCAAGGTCGCCGCTGAAACACTGGCGAAACAGAAGGTTTCCGGCGACCGCCCGGCACTCTGGGAAATTTTCTCAGGCCCCATCGCAAAGACCACGATCCTTGCCTCACTGGCAGCGACCGGCTGTCAGGGCGGCTACTACGCCATCACCTTCTGGGTGCCGCGCTTTCTCACCACCGAACGCAAGCTCTCGATTGTCAGCTCCACCGGGTATCTCGCGGCGCTGATCATCGGCTCGTTCGTCGGCTATCTGGTCGGCGCCTGGCTCGCCGACCGCATCGGACGGCGCAATCTGTTTCTGACCTTCTCGCTTGGCGCGATGGCCGTCGTTCTCGCCTATACTCAATTGCCGCTGACCAATGAGGTGCTGTGGCTGCTGGGTTTCCCCCTCGGCTTCTTCGCTTCGGGATACTTCTCCGGCATGGGCGCGTTCCTGACGGAGCTGTTCCCGACACGGCTGCGCGGCTCGGGGCAAGGCTTCTGCTACAACTTCGGACGAGGCATCGGCGCGCTGTTTCCGTTCCTTGTCGGCTGGCTGTCCACATCGACATCGCTCGGAAATGCGATCTGCATTTTCGCGGTGCTAGCCTATGGGCTGTTCTTTCTGGCCGCGTTCGCCCTGCCGGAAACCCGCGGTAGAATTCTTCACGCCGACGCCTGATCCGACCGGCTCGACAGCAAGGAAGGCCCCGGCATGTCCGGGGCCTCAGGCGTTGTCAGGGCCGCACCATCCCGATCCGGCCGGTTTTCTTCAAACTGTAATGGTTGCAGTGAGAATGGTTCTCCGGAACAGTAGCGACGGATGCCCCGGCAACGTCACCGGTATTCCGGCGATGCTACCCTGCTGAGGCGTCCAGACCAAGAAACGGCACACCGTCCCAACTGATCAAAAGGACCCAAATGCTTTCTCGCTTCAAGATTCGCTCTAAAGTTCTGAGCCTTCTTGTTTTGGCCGGTTCTTTGGTGCCTGTGTATTGCGCTCACGCTCAGACATTGAAGTCGGTCAAGGACCGGGGGACGCTGAATTGCGGGGTCAGTCAAGGCCTGCTCGGCTTTTCAAGCAAGGATGACAAGGATGCATGGTCCGGCTTTGACGTCGATTTTTGCCGTGCCGTGGCCGCCGCCATTTTCGATGATCCTGCGAAGGTAACCTTCGTCCCCCTCGATACGGCGTCTCGTTTTACCGCCCTCCAGAAGAATGAAATCGACGTGCTGTCGCGCGGCACGACCTGGACGCTGTCCCGGGAAGGTTCGCTCGGCGTGATGTTTGCCGCCGTCGCGTATTATGACGGTCAGGGCTTTCTCCTGCGCAGGGACGCCAAGATCGATACCGCACTGGAGCTTGGCGGGAAAACCGTTTGCACCCTGGGCGGCACGACGACGGAGATGAATCTGGCAGACTACTTCCGGGCCAACACCATGGACCTGAAGGCGCTGACATTTCCGACCTCCGACGAGGCCTTGAAAGCCTATGACGACCGCAAGTGCGATGTCCTGACAAGCGATGTCTCGCAGCTCTATGCCCAGCGTCTCAAGCTCTCGTCACCTGACAGTCACATCATCCTGCCCGAGGTGATTTCGAAGGAGCCGCTTGGGCCGGCCGTGCGCCAGGGCGACGATCAGTGGTTCAATCTGATCAAGTGGACGCTTTACTCCCTGATCAACGCTGAGGAACTCGGTGTTAAGTCGAAGTCGATTGACGATGCGATGAAGTCGCCGCAGCCCGACATCCGCAGGCTGGTCGGCACCGAAGGCGAATTCGGCGAGCAGCTGGGACTGACCAAGGACTGGACCGTTCGCGCTGTCCGGGCTGTCGGCAACTACGGCGAGATTTATGAAAGGAACGTGGGGACGCAGTCCAGACTCAGCATTCCACGCGGTCTGAACGCGCTTTGGACGCAGGGTGGAATCCAGTACGCGCCTCCGGTCAGATAGTTCTCAGATAGTTCATGGAGTGAGATCATGAACGTGGATTACTTCGCGTTGTTGTCAAAAGCCGTCGCGGGGAAGAATGCAGCGGCGCGCGACAGGATTTACGACGATGCACGCGCCCTCATCGAGAGATCCAACCTGGCACCCCAAGCCGCGGCGTCTCACGTCGCTGCGCTTGAGGATGCGGTCCGGCGCATCGAAAGCGATATCGCTGACGAATTCAGTGAAGAGCAATCTTCGGCAGCAGTCAGAACGCTGTCGCCGGGCGTGAACTGGGGCCGCATGGCTCTCATCGCGGGCGGAATCGTTGCCGTCATCGGCTTGTCCGTTTTCGCCTACGACTACATGGCAAGCAAGAAGCCCCGCGCCGCGACGGCACACGGCAGCACGAATACCGTCATGGCGGATCTGAACCCCGGCGTCGATGGCGGCTCTTCGGCTGTGGACCTGCCTTTCGCATTTCAGCGTCAGGTCGTGTTTTACCGGACCACCATCATTCCCGGATCCATCGTTGTCGACCGGGAAAACCGCTTCCTCTATCTCATCGACTCAAACAATTCGGCTCGTCGCTACGGCATCGGAATCGCACAGGAGTGCCTGAAATCGGGAACACTCTATCGCGTCACGAACAAACTCGAATGGCCCGAATGGACACCCTCAAGCGCCAGCGTCGCAAAGGATGTCGCGGCGCTCCGCCCGATGGCCGGCGGCCCCGGAAATCCCTTTGGCGCCCGCGCACTTGTCACCGACAGGCCGAGCCTTCTCATTCACGGAACGAACTCGCCCAAAACCATCGGACATCTCGTCTCGTCCGGGTGCATTCGGCTCGTGAACGATGACGTTGAGGACCTCTATCGCCGCGTCTCGCTGGAGGCCCGGGTTATCTTCGTCAGCTAACAATCTCCGAGGCTGGCAAGGTGCAACTCATCGGAGACTAGTTGTCGAAACCCACGAACACCGTGGCTTCTTCCACTGACTTTCGCTCAGACACCACCGCATTCGCCGGGAAAGTTTCATCCGGCCACCCCAGTGCGATGCTTTTCATGATGACCTGATCGTCGGCTATGCCGGCATGTTCACGCACAACGGGCGACTGCATGATGCCCTGACTGTTGATCACCGCGCCAAGTCCGCGAGACCAGGCGGCATTGACCAGAGCGGTCGCCACGGCGCCGCAATCGAAGGGCGTATCGTCGCTGCCGTCCAGAATGCGGTCATACGTCACGATGATGCACACAGGCGCATCGAATTGACGGAAGCCGCGCAGAACCCAGTCCTGGCGCATGTCCTTGTCATCGCGCGCGATCCCCATTGCGGAGAACAGTTGCTTGGCAACGCCAACCTGCCTGTCGCGGTGTGGGCCGGTAAAAGCCTGACCCGTGCGGAACTCGCGCGACTGCGGCACGCCTGCCACCATCCGTTCCGTATTTCCGGCACGGATTCGATTCAGCGGTTCGCCGGTGATGACGTAAAAATTCCAGGGCTGAGTATTCATCGATGATGGGGCGCGCATCGCCAAACCGATGATTTCCTCGATCAGCGCTTTTGGCACGGGATCCGGTTTGTACCCGCGGATGCTGCGGCGGCCGAGAATAACGTCATCAAACTTCATTGGTCTGGAATTCCTTTGGATGATACCTGAGGTTGGCTGGATATTTGCGGTTCGTCGGCCTTCGTGCAAGACGGGAGGCGTCAACAGGCAGGCCGTATGTTCGCTTTTTTGCGCAAGGCAGATCTGCCGATGCCGAGATCTCCGAGGGGAGGCCGATATGCAAGCGAAAGACCGTGATGCCGAAGCTCGGCCATGTCCGGGCCCTCCGCCGGAGCAGCGCACCAGTTCTCGTTTTCAAGTCCCCCGCGGTGCTGTCGATACTCACGCGCACGTCATCGGTCTTCCGCCAGACTATCCGTTCGTCGCAGCGCGCAGCTACACGCCGCCGGAAGCCACCGCGCGCGATTACATCGCGATGCTGGATGCCACCGGCATGACCTACGGCGTACTCACGCAGGTCAGCGTGCACGGCACCGACAATCGCCTGATGGTGGATACGCTGCGCGCGCACCGGCAGCGCCTGCGCGGCATCGCGGTGATTCCGCTGGACTGTCCCGAGAAGGACCGTGCCGCACTGAAGGACGCCGGCGTGGTCGGCTTGCGCATCAATGTGCTGTACGGTGGCGGCATCGGCTTCGAACAGGTCGAGAGCTATGCATCCTTGTGCCGCGAGATGGGCTGGCACCTGCAATTCCTCGTCGATGCACGGCAGTTGCCGGAGCTTGCGCCGCGCCTGTCGAAATTGCCGGTGCCATTCCTGATCGATCACATGGGACACTTTCCGACAACCCGCGGGATCGAGGACGAAGGATTCCGGACGCTGGTGTCGCTGGTGCGCGACGGCGCATGGGTGCGATTGTCGGGCGCCTATCGCAACACCGTCGAGGGTCCGCCCTATCGCGACACGACTCCGTTCGCGCATAATCTTGTGGCTGCCGCGCCCGACCGCTGTGTCTGGGGATCGGACTGGCCGCATGTCGCCAACTGGGGTGTGATGATGGGCGTGTCGGATCTGCTCGATCTCCTGGCGGATTGGGTGCCGGACAGCAATCTGCGCAACCGCATTCTGGTCGATAATCCGCAGCGGCTGTTTGGATTTCCGGCGGCGACCTAGCGCCCGATCTGATACGGCCCGCCTTTTTCCAGAGCACGCTTGTAGGCCGGACGCGCGTGGATGCGTTGCAGCCATGCCCATGCCTTCGGCGAACTCTCATCAAGACCCGCGCGTGCGGAAGCGGCTTCCAGCGGAAAGCTCATCTGGATGTCGGCGGCGGTGAAATCATTGCCCGCGAACCATTCGCTCTTGCCGAGTTCGCCTTCCCAGAACGCGATGTGCTGCTTGAGCTGCGGGTTGACCAGCGTGTTGAGCATCTTGCCGAACACCGGCATCAGCAGCGGCCGCATCAATGCCGGCGCGCGCCTCGGTGCCAGCGTGAACAGCAGCTTCTGCAACAGCAACGGCATTGCCGAGCCTTCGGCGTAATGCAGCCAGTAGGTATAGCGCAGCCGCTCCGGCGTTTTCGGCGGCGGGATCAGGCGGCCATTGCCATAGGTATCGATGATGTATTCGACGATCGCGCCGGACTCCGCGATGGTGTTGCCGTTGTCGGTGATGACCGGCGACTTTCCCAGCGGATGGATCGCACGCAGCTCCTTCGGCGCCAGCATCGACGGCTGGCGCTGATAGCGCACGATTTCATACGGCACCTCGAGTTCTTCCAGCAGCCAGAGCACGCGCTGCGAGCGGGAGTTATTCAGGTGATGAACTGTGAGCATGAGGCGCCGGTCATGGTTCGTTGCGGGGCATCAGTGGTGACAGCCTGTTTCCGGAAAGTCGAGATGGAATTTTACCCGGGTATATTGACAGGTCATTTTTACCCGGGTAAATACTCCAGCCAACGAGTCTTGAGGACAAGCCATGCATCCCCTTCCCGCCGTCATGATCGCCTTTGAGGGCAACCGATGCCTTGGTCTGGGCGACCCTCAGCTTGTCGCAGCAAAAGCCAAACAGGCTCTGGAGAAGAATGGCGATGCACGCCTTTTGATTTTCGACGCAGCGACCAGCCAGCCCGCCGAGATCGATCTGCGCGGATCGCTTGCCGAAGTGCAGAAGCGTGTCGCGCGCCGCACGCCTGCTCAGGACGATGAAGCGGCAGAGGAAGCTGCGCCGCGCGGACCGGGCCGGCCCAGGCTTGGGGTCGTCGCACGCGAAATCACCTTGTTGCCGCGGCACTGGGAATGGCTGTCGCTCCAGCCGGGCGGCGCGTCGGTCGCGATCCGCAAACTCGTCGAGGAAGCGCGGCGAGCGAATGCGGCCAAGGATCGCGCGCGCGAGGGGCAGGAATCGCTGCACCGATTCATGACGGCGATGGCCGGGGACCAGCCGCGTTATGAAGACGCGCTACGCGCGGTCTATGCGGGCGACCAGCCACGCTTCGATATCGCGATTTCCAGATGGCCCGCCGATGTGCGCGATCATGTCAGACGGCTGGCGGCCATCGCATTCGAGACCGCGTAGCAACCTCGTATCAATCGAGGATCTGCTGTTCGATCGATGGCAATGCGAGCTTTGACTGGTCAGCGCCTGGTCCCGGATGCACGTGCACTTCCTTTGCGGAGAGCGGCTCGTTGCAGACCGAGCACGTCATCACCGGATCGAAGTGGTGACCGCAGCTCTTGTGCTGATGAAGCACTGGCCGTCCGCGTTCGTCCGTCATGTGAACATCACCCCAATGGACGATCGCCATCATGATCGGATGCAGTTCAAGGCCCTTCTGCGTCAGGATGTACTCGTAACGCTTCGGGCGCTCCTGATAGACGACGCGGCGAAGAACGCCCTGACGTACGAGCTTCCTGAGACGCTCGGCCAGCAGGTGCCGCGTGATGCCGAGCCGCGACTGAAATTCATCGAACCGCCGGATGCGGCGGAAACAATCGCGCAAAATCAACAGCGTCCAGCGGTCGCCGATAACGGAGACCGTGCGCGCTACCGAACAGGCCTCGTCTTCAAGGGATTCCCACTTCATACCGCATCTCCGCGATGATCGGTCGTCCATTCTGATTTGATATTTACTATACCTCTATCGTGGATGGATTTGAAGCCCGGTGTTTGTGCATCGCAGCACATTGCGTCAGCTCACTTCTCATTGACAGTTCTATATTAGAACTCTATTGGTCGAAGCAAGAGAGGTCCGGATCAGAACCGGCACGGCGCTTCAAACAGCGAAAAATCAGACCAAAGGGAGACGAACCGATGCTGAGGAGAACCGCACTCAAGGCCACCGTGGCGGCCCTGTTGCTTGCCGGGCTGTCCGCTCCAGTCGCAGCAGCCGACGCGCCAGGGGTGACGGCAACCGAGATCAAGGTCGGAGCAGTCTTTCCCTTCAGCGGCCCGGCCTCGGCGCTGGGCGCGGTCGGAAAGGCGCTGATTGCCTATGTCAACGTCCTCAACGAACAGGGCGGCGTGAACGGGCGCAAGATCAATCTGATCGCGATGGACGATTCCTACAGCCCGCCGAAAGCTGTCGAGCACACCCGCAAGCTGGTGGAATCCGACGAAGTCGCCTTCATGTTCTCGACTCTTGGAACGCCGAGCAATCTGGCCATCGCGAAGTATCTCGCCGCAAAGAAAATTCCGCAGGCCTTCATCGTCACCGGCGCGACGCGTTTCACGGATTACAATGAATACCCGATGATCACCACAGGGCTGCCGAGCTACGACACCGAGTCGCGGGCCTATGCGCGTTATCTCGCCAAGGAAATGCCTAACGCCAAGATCGCCATCCTTTACCAGAACGACGATCTGGGTAAGGACTTCATCGCGGGCTTCAAATCCGAACTGAAAGAGGCTTTCGACAGCAAGGTCGTGACCTCGAGCTATGAAGTCAGCCAGCCCACCATCGATTCGCAGATCGTGTCGCTGAAGAGCACCGGCGCGACTGTGATGCTGTTCGCAGGCACACCGAAATTCGCGGCGCAGGCGATCCGCAAGACTCACGAATCCGGCTGGAAGCCGCTGTTCATCACCAACCTGATCTCGAGTTCGATCGCCGCGGTCCTTGCGCCCGCAGGCCTCGATATCTCAACCGGCGTGATGACCGCGACCTATCGCAAGGATCCGGACGATCCGAAATGGGCCGGCGACAAGGGCGTCCAGATGTACCGCGCGTTCATGGAAAAGAACATGCCGGGCGCGGATCTGGCCGACAGCAACTACTTCACCGGCCTGCACCAGGGCGTGATTCTGGAAGCAGTGCTCAAGCAGTGCGGCAATGATCTGTCGCGCGAGAACATCCTCAAGCAGACCCGCAACATCAAGGGGCTTGCACTGCCGATGTCGCTGCCCGGAATCGTCGTCAACACCAGCGCCACCAACAACAAGATGTACACCCAGCTCAATCTTCAGCGATGGAACGGCAAGGCGTGGGATCTGGTCGGCGGCCTGATCAACGACGACGCGAAGTGATAATCTGAATGGCGCGGCAGAGCCTGCCGCACCGCGACAACAGCAAACCCTCTGTTAACAGGAGACGGACCTTGGCCAAGAGAAATGCGACCGTGGCGGTCATCGGCGCCGGCGACTATATCGGCGCCGAGATTGCGAAGAAGTTTGCCTCTGAAGGCTTCACGGTATTCGCCGGCCGCCGTAACGGCGACAAGCTTGCACCGCTGGTGAAGGAAATCGAGGCCGCAGGCGGAGAGATCCACGCCCGCTCGCTCGATGCGCGCAAGGAAGAGGAGATCGTCTCCTTCATTACCGACGCCGACAAGCACGCGCCGCTCGAAGTCTGCATCTTCAACATCGGCGCCAACGTCAACTTCCCGATCCTCGACACCACCGAACGTGTGTTCCGCAAGGTCTGGGAGATGGCGTGCTACTCCGGATTTCTGGCCGGACGCGAAGCAGCGCGGGTCATGCTGCCGCGCGGCAAGGGCAACATCTTCTTCACCGGAGCGACCGCGAGCCTTCGTGGCGGATCCGGCTACGCGGCCTTTGCCAGCGCCAAATTCGGCCTGCGCGCCGTGGCGCAAGCGACCGCGCGCGAACTCGGACCGCAGAACATCCACGTCGCTCACCTCATCATCGATTCCGGCGTGAATACCGAATGGGTCCGTCAGCGGCGCATCGAGGCCAATGGTCCCGGCGCACTGGACGATCCCAATCTGTTGATGCCGCCGTCGTCGGTCGCGGAATCCTACTGGCTGCTCTACCAGCAGCCGCGCAGCGCCTGGACGTTCGAACTCGAAATCCGTCCGTTCGGCGAGAAATGGTAAGTGCATAGCTGCCGAGCATCACGCCGGCGTGAGCCCTGCTTGCGCCGGCGCTGTCATTTGAGCAAGGTTCGCGCGCTTATCGATTGGGCCTGAGCCAACCCGAAAACCTTTTTCCACTTTTCGGGACCTACCCAACACTCAAAAGAAGTGGATCTGATTATGCGCATACTCGTTATCGGCGCCGGCGCGACAGGCGGATATTTCGGCGGCAGACTTTTGCAGGCGGGCCGCGATGTGACGTTTCTGGTGCGTCCGAAGCGGGCCGAGCTGTTGGCCAAGAACGGCCTCGTCATCAAAAGCCCGGTCGGCGACGTCACGCTCAAGAACCCGCCGACCATTCTGGCGGAAAAGATCACGACGCCATTCGACGTCATCATCCTGAGCTGCAAGGCCTACGACCTCGACAGCGCAATTGCATCCTTCGCCGCCGCCGTCGGCCCCGACACCGCGATCATTCCATTCCTCAACGGCATGAAGCACCTCGACGTGCTGGATGCGAAATTCGGGATCGACCGCGTCATGGGCGGACAATGCCAGGTCGCGGCGATGCTCGATGCGGAGGGCGTCATTCATCAGCTTACGCCAATGCACGCGATGTCCTTCGGCGAGCGCGGCACGCCGAAAGGCGATCGCGCCAAGCGCATCGAGACGACGCTGCAGGGCGCAATGTTCGATGCCAAGGCCAGCGATGTCATTGTTCAGGAAATGTACGAGAAGTGGGTGTTCCTCGCAACGCTGGCGGGCGCCACATCCCTGATGCGGGCGCCGGCCGGACACATCACCGGTGCGCCGGGCGGCGAACAGTTCATCCGCGGCCTTCGCGCGGAGATCGCCTCGGTGGCCGACGCGGCAGGTTATGCGCCGCGCGCTGAATTTCTGGAGCGCACAGGCGGCCTGCTGTTCGCACCGGGATCACAGATGACGGCATCGATGCTGCGCGATATCCGCAGCAATGCGCGGATCGAGGCCGACCAGATTATCGGCGATCTGATCCACCGCGCTGAGACCAACAAGAAGGGTGCGCTGAACGTGCCGCTGCTGCGCATCGTCTACACCCATTTGAAAGCGTACGAATCGCAGCTTGCGTGAGCCATTTGGCGATGTCTTGAAAACACAAAAAGGCCGGGTCAAACCCGGCCTTTTTCTTTCATTTCAAGGCAAGCGGCTTTTCCTCATCGAGGAAGTTCATCAGCTCGCGGAAGAATTGCATGCGGTTCTTTTCCATCATCACCGTGTGGGTGCCTTCGCTGATCTCGATCAGCCGCCAGTACGGCGCGTTCTTGAGTTGCTTGACGTAGTTCTGCGCGAGATAGCTCGGCAGATCGGCATCCCATTCGGCATGCAGCACAATCACCGGCACCGTGATCTTGCCGGGATCGAACAGCGCCTTGCCGGCCCCCCAGTAGAGCTGGGTGTCTTCCACCACACCGTTCGGCGCCCGCAACATCCCGGGATTTTTCGTCACCGAATCCGGATCCGTGGCCCAGGTCGCTTTGGCCCACGCGTCGAACACGCCGGGCGGAATGAGATCGGCCTTCTTGTTGTCCGGCACGTCCTTCAGCCAGCGTTCCTTGGCCGAATCCTTCGAGACAAGACGATACGCGCCAAGCTTCGGCCACTGCGCCGGCGGCGGTTCGGTGCGAATCCACTGCGGGGCGTAGAGCACGAGGCGGTTGACCTTGGCGTTGTTCTCACTGGTGTAGAGACCGACCGTCGATGTGCCCCACGACCAGCCCATCACATTGATCTTGGAGACGCCGCGCTTCTTGAGAATGTAATCCACCGCCGTGCCGAAATCCTTCGCGGCCACGCGCGTCTGGACGATGGGCTTGTTGTCGCCGGGCGGCTGGCTCATTTCCGAGGGCCGCGACGAGCGGCCATAACCGCGGATATCCACCAGATAGACGTCGTAGCCGCGCGCCGCGATCAGATCCATCATCGACTTGCCTTCGATCGGCAGATCGAACGCGGTCTCGGACGGATAGGTCGCGCCGTGGACATAAAGCAGAATTTTCTCAGGTGCGAATTTTTTCTGGCCCGCCGGATGCTTGTTGCGCACGAACAACTGGATGCCGGCATCGCCGGTCGGAATCATGGTGTCCGACGTCTCGAGCCTGACGTCTTTTGCCTGCGCGCTCACGCTGGCAAAGATTGCCACCGTGGAAAGACACGCCAAAGCAATTCGGGAAAATCTGCCGATCATCGAATCCTCCTGCGGACTTTATGTTTGAGCTTTATCACCCGGGCGATGGTCCGCTCTGCCTGAGCGAAGCGATGCTAGGCAGATTTCTTCTCGGTGAGTAGCGGCGGGTTTGCCGAGGCTGGTCTCCGGCAGGCGATGACAGCCAGAAACGACAAAGCCGCCTTGCGGCGGCTTGTCATTCGACGGCAACGATCCTGTCGTAACTGTCGGCCAAGATTCTCAATCGAGAATTTCTGGAGCGGGCGAAGGGATTCGAACCCTCGACCCCGACCTTGGCAAGGTCGTGCTCTACCCCTGAGCTACACCCGCATCAGAATTGGCGGGGCGCAAGCGCGCCGCCGGGCAAACCTATGCCAAATGCCGCCATGCAATGCAACAGGGCTGATCCTTTAATCCGCACCCCCGGTTCCGGCGATTTCGGGCCAAATCGATGTTTTCACGCGCCTTTGCGGCCTATCGCCCGATTGAAAATCCACCAAAAGGCCTCCATCTGTGGCTTTGCGCCGTTTCCGCCCTGACGCCCGCCCGGGCCGTGCGGAAATTTGCGCCTTCTGCATATCGGCCATTTTCACTGCGGCGGATCGAAACTGCCGGAAAATGCCCCGATCATGCTAGAAGCGGCTTTCTTTCATAAGACATGCGGCAGGCGAGGATCACGTGACCATAGTCGAGCAAGGCAACGGACCGGCGGCAATGACGCCCCCCGACCTCATCAAGGACACCACGACCCAGACCTTCGTGAAGGACGTCATCGAGGAATCGAAGCGCCAGCCGGTGCTGATCGACTTCTGGGCGCCATGGTGCGGCCCCTGCAAGCAGCTGACGCCGAGCCTTGAAAAGGCCGTCCGCGCCGCCAAGGGCAAGGTCAAGCTCGTCAAGATGAACATCGACGAGCATCCCGCGATTCCGGGGCAGATGGGCATCCAGTCGATCCCGGCCGTCATCGCCTTCGTCAACGGCCAGCCGGCCGACGGCTTCATGGGCGCGGTGCCTGAAAGCCAGGTCACGGCCTTTATCGACAAGCTGACCCAAGGCATGCCTTCGCCGGAAGGCGACATCGCCGAGGTCCTCAACGAGGCGGAGGCCGCGATGGCGGCAGGCGACGCGGCGACTGCCGCCTCGATCTACGCCGAAGTGCTCAGTGTCGACGCCACCAATCTCACCGCACTTGCCGGTCTCGCGCGGTGCTATGTCGCGACCGGTGCACTGGAGCAGGCCAGGCAGACGCTGGCCCTGGTGCCGGAGTCCAAGCGCAACGATGCCGCGATCTCCGCAGTGCAGACCATGCTCGATCTCGCCGAGCAGGCAAAGTCAGTCGGCCCCGTCGCAGAACTCGAGCAGAAAGTCGCCGCCAACCCGCTGGATCATCAGGCGCGTTTCGATCTCGCCGTCGCACTCAACGCCGGCGGCAAACGCGCCGAGGCGGCCAGCCACCTGCTGGACATCGTCAAGCGCGACCGCAAGTGGGACGATGACGGTGCACGCAAGAAGCTGGTGCAGTTCTTCGAAGCATGGGGGGCGGACGACGACGCGACCGTTGACAGCCGCAAGCGTTTGTCGACGATCCTTTTCTCCTGAAACTCCGATGGGGTTTCTTGCGCCTGAGTGAGGGAAGCGGATGCCGATTAACGCCGAATACCGTGGGCCCGCCGATCTGCCGAAAATCATTCCGGTGTTTCCGCTGCCGGGAGCGTTGTTGCTGCCGCGCGGCCAGATGCCGTTGAATATTTTCGAGCCGCGCTATCTTCAGATGGTGGATGACGCCTTCCGCGACGGCCACCGCCTGATCGGAATGATCCAGCCCGATGTCACCCATTCCCAGAGCAGCGAGCGGCCCTCGCTGTTCAAGGTCGGCTGTGTCGGGCGAATCACGCAACTCGCCGAGTCGGGCGACGGCCGCTACATTCTCGAGCTGACCGGCATTGCACGCTTCAAGGTGATGGAGGAGAAAACGGTTCTCACGCCCTATCGCCAGTGCCGCGTGGACTTTTCCGAATTCGTCGACGATTTCATCGCACGCAAAGGCGAGGAAAATGTTGATCGTCAGGCCCTGCTCCAGGCGCTTACGCAATTCCTGAAAGCCAACCAGCTCAAGGTCGATTGGGAAGGCATCGAAAGCGCGCCCAATGAAGCGCTCGTCAATGCGCTGGCGATGATGTCACCCTATGGGCCTGCGGAGAAGCAGGCACTGCTTGAAGCGCCGGATCTTAAAACCCGCGCCGAGATTCTAATCGCGGTGACCGAAATGGATCTCGCCAAGAAGCAGACCACTGGCGATCCGCCGCTGCAGTAATTTTTCGGATCTAGTATCCCGCGATCGCCGTCGCGACCACCGCGCTCAGCAAAATCCATCCGAAATGCCGTCCGCGCTTGGCCCAGGCATTGGCCGCAGCCGCGAAGGCGAACACCACGGCCATTGTGACAACGATCCAGTGGCGCGCGGCATCCGATCCCATCAGCGGGGCCGTCAGCAACAGCACTCCGCCGCCGATCCACGCCACCGTTCCGGTCTGCCAAACAAGGCGCAGCAAGGTTCGAAGCTGCGGAGGCTCAATGGTCATCCGGCCATTGCCCGAGGCGAATATTCTGGTTTCGCCAAGCGTGCCGTGAATCAGCGCCACGACGATCGCGAGACATCCCGAGATTTGCAGCAACAGATCGCGCATCGCTCTCTCCTCTCGCCATACATAACTGTATGGTGAACATATCCTGACGCTGGAGCATGTCAATACAGTTATGTATGGTGCTCTCGATGAGAACGTCATCCGCAAAGAACAGCCCCAAAGCTGATCAGCTCTCCGCCACGGACTGGCTCGATCAGGGCCTGATAACGCTCACCCGGAGCGGCTTTACCGCGCTGAAGGCCGAGCCGCTCGCGAAGGCGATGGGTGTCTCGCGCGGCAGCTTCTATTGGCACTTCGCCGATGTCGCAGCGTTCCACACCGCCCTGCTCAAACGCTGGCGCGACATCATGACCGAGCAGATCATCGCCAGGCTCGAACGTTTGCCGGAGGGTGAAAATCCCATCAGCGTGCTGCTGCGCCGCGCGTTCGGCGGCGGCAGGCTTCCGCTGGAGATTGCGGTTCGCACATGGGCGACTGTCGATCCGGCGGCACGCGCGGCGGTCCATGCCATCGACAGGCGGCGGCTGTCCTACATGGAAGACCAGTTCGCGATGAGAGGGTACTCACCGGCGCTCGCACGTGCCCGTGCCCAGATTCTTTACTGGACGTTTCTGGGCTTTACCCTGTCGGACAGACCGCTGCCGAAAGCGCGGCAAGATGAAATTCTCGAGGATCTGATCAGGATCGCCAACACACCGGAATAAGGACTGCGATAACGGAACCGGCCGGCCAGTTGATCCGGGCCGTGTTGGGTGTGATACAAAGACCGAGGCAATGCGTTGCCAAAGTATGGATGTGGAGTTGACCTATGACCTCGCCGTCTGAGCGGCCCGAAAGCGGTGTCGATCCCAAATTGCTGGAAATTCTGGTGTGCCCGCAGACCAAGGGGCCGCTGGAGTTCGACAGCGCGCGGCAGGAATTGATCTCGCGCTCGGCCAAGCTCGCCTATCCGATCCGCGACGGCATCCCGATCATGCTGCCGGAAGAAGCGCGCCGGATCGATTAAGAGCGGACCGCGCGCGCGACCCAGAACATCGCCGCCGAAGCGATGCCTTGCCCATAACACCGGACACCCGATGCGACCCTTCGCCCTCGAACGCTGGCACGACTTCATCAAGGCTCATGACGAGAAGGCGCTGTGGGACCTGCTGCACCCTGACGCCGTGTTTGAAAGTCCTGTCGTCCATACGCCGCAGCGCGGACGTGACATCACATTTAAGTATCTGGCCAGCGCCGGAACGGTGCTCGGCGGCCCCGGCTTCAAATATCTGAACGAGTGGCGCAACGAGAACGGCGCGGTGCTCGAATTCGAGAACGAAGTCGAGGGTATCAAGATCAACGGCGTCGACATCATCACCTTCAGCGAAGACGGACGCCAGATCACGCATTTCAAGGTGATGGTCCGCCCGCTGAAGGCGATCAACCTGCTGCATCGCCTGATGGGCGAACAACTGGCGAAGGCAGGTTAACCCTCGATTAGATTAATATTTAGGCTGGCTAACGATCAAGATGCCTTTCGCGGTCCTTACGACGCTGATGGCTGAGGTTCTGCTAATAAAGGAAATTGGCGTAGAAGATTGAACACCTAAAATTCGGGGTGAGCTGTCACCGACGATGATTCTGTCGCCCGCATAGAACATCGCCTCAGCAACAAAGACCTCATCCTTGATTTGGCCAATGATCGTCATGCATTCGTCTTGATCGCGAACGCACGCGTGAGGATGAACAATGCGAAATATGATTTTCGCAGGAGCATCCTTATCGAAAAACTCTGGATAATCGCTGGCACGACTCGCAGCAATAACCGTATCAATCTCAGCTACGCCGAGCTCTCCCAGAAAGCGAGCAAATGGCCTACGCCATTTTTCTGCGATAGGAGTCCCGAATGTCGACGGTTCAGCCACTAACGCAAGAGCTCTGACTGGAGACAATGCCAGCAGCATTGCGACAAGAAGCAGACAAACAAGTTTTCGGACTTTAACCATCAGCATCGGCCTAGAAGTTACAGCGCCTCGCCGCGCAGCAGCCGCGGCACCTCGCCCGAGAGACCTGCCGCCTGACGAATGAACGCGCTTTTCAGCGGCGGCACGCGATCGACCAGCCCGAGACCGATGTCGCGCACCGTGCGCAGCAGCGCCGACTTGTTCGAGAACAGCATGTTCAGCGAGTTGGTGGCGACGCCCATCGCCACGGTGTCGAACCGCCGCCAGCGCTGATAGCGCTCCAGCACATCCGCCTGTCCGTGATCGATGCCGAGCCGCGCCGCATCGACGATCACTTCCGCCAGCGCAGCCGCATCCTTCAGGCCCATGTTGAGGCCCTGTCCGGCGATGGGGTGAATCACATGGGCGGCGTCACCAACCAAAGCGAGGCGCTCCGCGATGAACGACCGCGCCACGAAATAGCCGAGCGGAAAGGCGCGCGGCTTGTCGAGCGCCTTCACTTCGCCGAGATGAAGCCCGAACCGCCTCTCGAGTTCAGCCTGAAATTCATTGTCGGGCAGTTCAACGATCCGCGCAGCCTCACAGCGGCTTTCGGTCCAGACCAGCGATGAGCGATTATTCTTCAGCGGCAGAATCGCGAACGGGCCCGCAGGCAGAAAATGTTCTTCGGCGCGGCCCTGATGATCGCGCTCGTGTCCGACGGTGACGACAATACCGGACTGATCGTAGTCCCAGCCATGGGTCGCAATGCCGGCGCGCTCGCGCAGTTTCGACTTTGCACCGTCGGCAGCAACCAGAAGCGAAGCATCGATGACGCGGCCATCGCTCAATGTGACGCGCGTGCCTTCGGCATTCGATTCATAGGCAGAAACTGCGACGGCGTTGAGCTCAACGCCTTCCGCTTCCGCGCGCGTCACCAGTGCATTGATCAGATGCCGGTTCTCGACCATGTGCGCGAACGGCTCGCCGGGCTCGACCTCGCCGGCGAATGTCAGGAAGACAGGCCGGGTCGCGTCGCCGAGATTCGAATCTGTCACCACCATGTCGAGGATCGGCTGGGCGCTCTCGGCCACCTGATCCCAGACGCCGACCACTTCAAACAGGCGGCGGCAGGCGGCCACGATCGCGGATGCGCGCGGATCGCGGCTCGGCCGCATGGCAAAGGCGGGATCTGCAACAACGATCGGAACGTCGGGGCCAAGACCCTGCCGCAGCGCCAGCGCCAGCCCCAGACCGGCGAATGCGCCTCCACCGATCACGATACTTCGTTGTGACGACATAAAGTCCGAACTTTCATAGGTGCATTTCGTTTCATGGCCGCCCTTGCCTCAGGCCCGGCCATGGGGGAAATATGCCCCGTGAATGGGTTTATCAGGGTTTGCGGGTCACCGGAAACCCGCTCGCCTTACCTGTAGGCCGAAGATCGGAACATCGTGAATGTCGAAAAGCCTGATTGATCTGTTGTCGATCCTCGATATCGAGCAACTCGAAGTGAACATGTTCCGCGGCGTCAGTCCCAAGACGCGCTGGCAACGTGTGTTCGGCGGGCAGGTGATCGGTCAGGCGATGGTAGCGGCCTGCCGCACCGTCGAGAATGTCGAGAAGCGGCTGCCGCATTCGCTGCACTGCTATTTCATCCTGCCCGGCGACCCGCAGATTCCGATCGTCTACGAGGTCGAGCGGCTGCGCGACGGCAAGAGCTATTCGACGCGGCGCGTCACCGCGATACAACACGGCCGGGCGATCTTCTCGATCATGGTGTCGTTCCACGCCGAGGAAGAAGGCTCGTTCAATCATCAGGACAAGATGCCCGACGTTCCGCCGCCGGAAAAACTCACAGCGGAGGAAGTCTCCAAGCAGCCGATGTTCAAGGAGATGCCGGAGTTCATCCGGCGCTACTATGAATCAGACCGGCCGATTGAATTGCGCCCGGTCGAACTCGGCCGCTACTTCGGCCACAAGATCGACGACGGCCGCATCCATATCTGGATTCGCACCGTCGCCAAACTGCCCGACGATCCGGCGCTGCACATGTGCGCACTGGCCTACGCGTCGGACTTCTCGCTGCTCGATGCGGTGATGGCGCGTTACGGCCGCACGCTGTTCGATCAGCGCATGATGCCTGCGAGCCTCGATCACGCGATGTGGTTTCACCGCCCGTTCCGCGCCGACGAATGGCTGCTCTACAGTCAGGACTCTCCGAGCGCGCAGGGGGGCCGCGGCCTGACGCGCGGGCTGATCTTCAAGCAGGACGGAACACTGGTCGCCTCCGTCGCGCAGGAAGGCTCGGTGCGCGAGCGCAAGGAAAAGCCGGTTCAGGCATGATCCCGAAAAGTGGGAACCGGTTTCGGATCAGATCATGCCCGAGTAAAAGAAACCGACGCTGGCTAACTTTCGCATCATCGCGTTGTGTTACGCCAGCCGTTCTTCCGCAGAAAACTGCGAAACGTACCAGCGGGTGTACCAGCTCATCACCCATGGAATCGGAATGATCAGCACGCAGCCGATGGAGAACACCAGCGTTCGCCACAGCACCTCAAGTCCTGTCGCGTTGAACGAAATGGCGCGCCGCGTGCCGCCGATGTTGGCGCAGATCCACCGCATCCAGTAGACGACAACCCAGGCCCAGCCGATGATGGTGATGAAAGACAGCGCCATCAGAAGATACCAGCCGATATAGACCCAAGGGCTGCCGTCGAAACTGATCTGGAGCGGACGACCCTCCGATGTGATGTTCGCCATCACCCAGCGCACCGTCATCCACGACAGATACGCCTGAACCGGGAATAACAGGTATTCAAGATAGGGAATGCCAAGGAGCCCGACATACGTCATCAGCGCCAGCCCGACAAACACATACCAGATGTCGAGCGGCTTGCCGGTGAAGCCGAGATAACCTCGCTGCGGCACATGAATGCGCGAGACGATCCAGCCGTAGAAGCTCGCCGCCACCCATGGCGCCGGAACGACCAGCAGGAATCCGATCACGAAAACCAGTGCGCGGCCAAGCATCTCCCAGATGCCGATGTCGATCGAAAACGATCCGCCGGACGGATCGCCATTGGCGGAGGGGACCGATGCGCCGGGGCGCGGAATTGCCGGCGGCGCAACTCCGCCAGAAAGCAGCCCCGGAATATCGCCGGCATATTTCCAGTCCTGCATGCCGTCGGCCCACACATAAGTGTCCGGCTTGATGCTTCCCCGCGCGATCAGATCTCGAAATTCGTCTTCGGAATACGGGCCTTCCTGCTTATCCCCGGCAGCAACAAACCAAGATCGGCCCGGCATGATATTTCCTTTGTTTGTGGGACAACGGAGCGCCGGACCAGCCGCGAGGAAATCCTGCGGCATCAATGGCAATCGGTCTCAGCCCCCGAGACGGCGGATGCTACAAACGGACCGCGCTTTGCCGCAACGATTTTCAATCGAACCTGCATATTTTTCTGCCCGATTGCCCAAAAAGGTAGCGGTTTCGCGCGGGCCCGAGTAAAGACTCGTGACGCTGCCGCACTGATTTTAAGGGATGAAGCGCTCCATGAAGCTGATCACCGCCATCATCAAGCCCTTCAAGCTTGAGGAGGTTCGTCTGGCCCTGACCGAAATCGGCGTGCACGGCATGACCGTGACCGAGGTGAAGGGTTTCGGCCGCCAGAAGGGCCACACCGAAATCTACCGCGGCGCAGAGTACATCGTGAACTTCCTGCCCAAGCTGCGGATCGAGATCGCGGTTGGGTCCGACCTCGCCGACAAGGCTGTGCAGGTCATCACCGCCGGTGCGCGCACCGGCCAGATCGGTGACGGCAAGGTTTTCGTCACGCCGATCGAAAATGCCGTCCGCATCCGGACCGGCGAGACCGACAACGACGCACTTTAATTTTCTGGAATACGCATCACGACTGCAGCGGCGCACGCAAGACGCCGCAAGGTCTTCCTAGCCGGGGGGATTACCATGTTGAGATTGCCGCGTGCGGTCGCACATTTTGCGGCGGCGTTTTCTGCTGCGGGCTTCGCCCTTGCATCTGCAACGCCGGCCCTCGCTGAAACCGTCAAGATCGATGCCGCCGATACGGCGTGGATGATCACGGCGACCGCGCTCGTGCTGATGATGACGATACCGGGTCTTGCGCTGTTCTATGCTGGTATGGTGCGCAAGAAAAACGTGCTGGCGACCATGGCGCAAAGCCTGATCGCAGTGGCGCTGATTTCCATTCTGTGGGTGATCTACGGTTACAGCCTGGTGTTCGTCGGCGACGGCGCATGGCTCGGCACACTGGAGCGCTTCCTGCTGGCCGGCATGACGATGGACGGCGTGAACAGTGCAGCGAAGACCATTCCCGAGGCGCTGTTCGTGATCTACCAGATGACCTTCGCGGTCATCACTGTCGCGCTGGTGGCGGGATCGGTTGCGGACCGCATGCGCTTTTCATCCTACGTCCTGTTTTGCATCGGCTGGTTTACGGTCGTGTACATTCCGCTGGCGCACTGGGTGTGGGGCGGCGGCTTTCTCGCGCAGGCCGGCGTTCTCGATTTCGCCGGCGGCCTTGTGGTTCATCTCAGCGCCGGCACCGCGGGTCTGGTCGCAGCCGTTGTGATGGGACGACGCCGCGGCTACGGCACCGAGAACCTTGCGCCCTACGATCTTTCGCTGGCGGTGATCGGCACCGGCCTGTTGTGGGTCGGCTGGTTCGGCTTCAACGGCGGCTCGGCCTTGCAGGCCAACTCACGCGCCGTGATGGCGATCCTCGCAACCCATCTGGCAGCCTGCGCCGGCGCGCTGACGTGGAGCGCGATCGAATGGGTCACGCGGCGCAAGCCGTCGGTGCTCGGCATGATCTCCGGCGCCGTTGCGGGGCTCGGCACGATCACACCCGCCTCGGGCTTCGTGGAGCCCTGGCATGGCATCGTGATCGGTGTGGCGGCCGGCGTGATTTGTTTCTGGGCCTGCACCAGCCTCAAGCACCGCTTCAACTATGACGACACCCTCGACGTGTTCGGCATCCACGGCATCGGCGGGCTGCTGGGCACCCTGATGACCGGCATCTTCGCGACCGCCGCCATTGGCGGGACCGCTGGGCTGATCGAGGGCAATCCCAGGCTGCTGCTGACCCAGGCCTATGGCGTGGCCGTTGTGTTCGTTTGGACGGGCGGGATGACGTTCGTCTTGCTCAAAATGGTCGACATGCTGGCGGGCCTGCGGGTTCCGCACGAGCATGAGGTCGAAGGGCTCGACATCACCCAGCACGGCGAAGCGCTCCAATAATCGCCCCATTTGGTTGGATTTACCCCCGCGTTTTCGGCGGCCGGATACCTTTTGCTTGTCCGATGGGCACGAATGTGTCGGCAGTCTGGTGTGCCTATGTTTTTGGCATCACTGTCACTGTTTTAGGCGCGACAAAACAGCCCAATTTCTTCGCACCCCCTCCGGAGCCAAAAACCCTCGGATTCATAAACCGTTAGGGATTTCGCCGGTTCTGGCACGGCATTTGATTCTAAGGGACCCGGCTGTGCCCGTGGAGTGATCTGTCTTCGCGCGGTGACCCTCAGTCGAGAACGCCCGGTCCGTACGACCGGGCCCAAGCGGGGAAGTACCCATGAAAATTGTTATGGCCATCATCAAGCCATTCAAGCTGGAAGAGGTCCGTGATGCCCTGACCGCCATCGGCGTTCACGGTCTCACGGTGACGGAAGTCAAGGGATATGGCCGCCAGAAAGGCCACACGGAAATCTACCGCGGCGCTGAATACGCCGTCAGTTTCCTGCCCAAGATCAAGATCGAGGTCGCTGTCGCCTCGTCCCAAGTCGACAAGACCATCGAAGCGATCACCGGTGCTGCAAAGACCGGCCAGATCGGCGACGGCAAAATCTTCGTCATCAATCTCGACCATGCGGTTCGCATCCGCACGGGCGAGGCCGATGACGCGGCGCTCTGATTTCGCGCAAACCTCATCTTATCAGGAGTACAAACAAATGACGTTCAAGCGTCCCACCAGCGCGGGATTGGCAGCTCTCGCCGTCGGCCTCTTCGCTACGACAGCCGCCTACGCCGCGCCAACCGTCAACAAGGGCGATAATGCCTGGATGATGACAGCAACAGTTCTCGTGCTGTTGATGACCATCCCGGGCCTCGCGCTGTTCTACGGCGGCCTCGTCCGCTCCAAGAACATGCTGTCCGTGCTGATGCAGGTTTTCTACACCGTCTGCATCGTCTGCGTGATCTGGGCCCTCTACGGCTACAGCCTTGCATTCACCGGCGGTTCGGATTTCATCGGCGGCTTCTCCAAAGCCTTTATGTCCGGCATCACGACCGACTCGATGGCGGCGACGTTCTCGGTCGATGCCAACATCTCGGAAATGATCTATTTCTGCTTCCAGATGACCTTCGCCGCGATCACGCCGGCCCTCATCGTCGGCGCCTTTGCCGAACGTATGAAGTTCGCAGCTATCGCGCTGTTCATCCCGCTCTGGGTGACGCTGATCTACTTCCCGATGGCCCACATGGTTTGGTACTGGGCCGGACCGGACGCGATCAGCGATGCAGCCAAGGCACTGGCAGCCGCGGCTGACGGCGCTGCAAAGACTGCGGCACAGGCGAAACTCGACGAGGTGATGGCTGACGGCGGCTTCCTGTTCAAGAAGGGCGCTCTCGATTTCGCAGGCGGCACGGTGGTGCACATCAACGCCGGTATCGCAGGTCTCGTCGGCGCTCTCCTGATCGGCAAGCGCACCGGCTACGGCAAGGAGCTGATGGCTCCGCACTCGCTGACCATGACCATGATCGGCGCTTCGCTGCTCTGGGTGGGCTGGTTCGGCTTCAACGCCGGATCGAACCTCGAAGCTTCGGGCGGCGCTGCTCTCGCGATGACCAACTCCTTCCTGGCAACCGCTGCTGCGGCCCTGTCCTGGATGTTCGCGGAGTGGATGATCAAGGGTCATCCGTCGGTCCTCGGCGCGTTGTCGGGTGCGGTCGCGGGTCTCGTTGCCGTCACTCCGGCTTGCGGCTTCGCAGGTCCGATGGGCGCAATCGTTCTCGGCCTCGTCGTCGGCGTCGTCTGCCTGTTCTTCTGTACGGTTGTGAAGAACGCGCTCGGCTATGACGACTCGCTCGACGTGTTCGGCGTCCACTGCATCGGCGGCATCGTCGGCGCTCTCGGCACCGGCATCCTGGTCAACCCTGCCCTCGGCGGCACCGGCGTCATGGACTACGTCACCGGCAAGATCGGCGACTACGACATGGTCGCTCAGATGATCTCGCAGAGCTGGGGCGTGGGCACCACGCTGCTGTTCTCGGGCATCGGTTCGGCGATCATCTACAAGGTCGTCGACGTGATCGTCGGTCTGCGCGTTCCGGTCGAGCAGGAGCGCGAAGGTCTGGATCTCACCGACCACACCGAGCGCGCCTACAACATGTAAGCGACCTGCCGCGATCCTTACGGGTCGCGGCGACTTCTCTGGTGAGCATGATCTTATCGGAAAACCGGTTTCCACTTTTCCGGATCATCCTTCTGAACAACGGTTGGGGCACAAACCCGGCAATGCCCCTTCCGTCGGAGGGCCCCAGCACAAGCTGGGGCCCTTACTTTTTCAGACAGGTTCATCTCTCGGGGAGCGCCGCAAACCATGCCCGCGCCGCGATGGTTAATCGCGTCTTAACCTCGCCGCACCTATGGTGACGTGATCACATCCTGCGTGGCCCCCTGACCGACCCGCAGGATCGACGGACCTTACTAGTGCTGGCGTTTTTCGAATGGCCATGACCGCTTCTTCCCGCTCGGCTTCCGCCGCCGGCGCCCAAGACGGCGAGCGCTCGCCGTTTGCCCGGCTGACCGAGCTGCTGAGCCCTTACACGCCCGGTAAGCCATTGATAAATATGTCAATTGGGGAGCCGCAGCATCCGGTGCCGGGTTTTGTCGGACCGGTGCTGGCCAGCCATATCAGCGACTTCGGCCGCTACCCGATTGCCAAGGGCATCGAGCCGTTCCGGCAGGCCGCCGCCGGCTGGGCTTCGCGGCGATTCGGCCTGACCAAGGCCATCGACCCCGACACCGAAATTCTGGTGCTCAACGGCAGCCGGGAGGGCCTGTTTTTCGCGGGCATCGCCGCGGCCCGCTACGTCAGTCCGCGCAAGGGCACGCCCGCGATCCTGATGCCCAATCCGTTCTATCCGGCCTATGCGGCGGGTGCGCGGGCCGCCGGATGTGAAGCGATCTTCTTGCCGACCACGCGCGAGAATGGCTTTCTGCCCGATCTCGAGTCGCTAAGCGCGGAAACCCTCGACCGCACCGTCGCCTTCTACCTGGCATCGCCTGCGAACCCGCAGGGCTCGGTGCCATCGCGCGCCTACTTCGACCGGGTGAAGCAGCTCGCCGACCGCCACGGCTTCATCGTGCTCAGCGACGAATGCTATTCCGAAATCTACACCGGCGAAGCGCCCGGCAGCATGCTCGCATCCGCCGGAAACGATTTCGCCAACGTGGTCGCGTTCCAGTCGCTCTCCAAGCGATCAAACCTGCCGGGCCTGCGCGTCGGCTTTGTTGCCGGCGACAAAAACTTCCTCGCGCGCTTCCATGAGCTGCGCAATGTCGCGGCGCCCCAGGTCCCGGTGCCGCTTCAGCACGTCGCCGTCGCCGCCTATGGCGACGAAACCCATGTCGACGAGAATCGCAGGCTCTATCGGATCAAGTTCGATCTCGCGGATCAGATCCTCGGCAACCGTTTCGGTTACCGGCGGCCTGCGGGCGGATTCTGCATCTGGCTCGATGTCTCCGCGCATGGCGGCGATGAAGCCGCGACGGTGAGGCTTTTCAGGGATGGCGGCGTGCGCGTTATCCCCGGAAGTTATCTGGCGCGGCCGCAGGCAGATGGCAGCAACCCCGGCGCCGGATACATCCGCGTCGCCTTGGTGCAACAGGACAGTGAAACAACGGCTGAGGCGTTGCACCGTATGGTCGACGTCCTGAACGAAGCTCGGGGCTCGTAAAACAATGCCAGCGATCGAACGCGTTATTCCCATCGTCGGCCAGATTTCCGATCCATTACGCGAGATGCTGGCGCGTCGCCTGCGCGAACTCGCCGGCCTCGGCGTCATCGCCCTCTCCTGTGTCGTCGCCGCGGCTCTGATGACCTGGTCTGTGCAGGACCCGAGCCTCAGCCACGCGACCTCAGGTCCGATCCGCAACCTCATGGGCCGTCCGGGCGCAATCGGCGCCGACATGCTGATGCAGATTCTCGGACTCGGAGCGATCATGCTGATTCTCCCCGTGGCGGTCTGGGGATGGCGACTGGTGACGCATCGTCACTTCGACCGCGAAGCGCTTCGGATCGCGTGCTGGATTCTGTGCGCGGTGATCGCGGCAGGATTTGCAAGCTGCCTGCCGCGCAGCGGCGCATGGCCGTTGCCGACCGGACTTGGCGGCGTCGTCGGCGATGCGCTGGTGCGTTTCCCGGCCGTCGTGTTCGGCCCGCCCGGCCTGATCTATCGTATCGTGCTCGGCATCATCCTGTTCGCCGCGATGATCGGGAGCTTCGTCTTTGCATGCGGCGCGGGCGCGCAGGAAAAGATCGTGGAGCGCACACGGCCGCCGATGATCGAAGACGAAGAGGATTTCGAGGAAGATGATCGCAGATCGATCTCGCTGGGATGGCTCGTCCATGCGGCGATGAGTGCAAAGGCGCGCATCGTCCGCATGGGCTCCGCGCTTTTCGCCATGATGGTCGGACGATCCGAATCACAACGCACGCGATCGTTCGAGCGCATGGAGCCAAATCTCGGCGGGGAACGCCGCGCTCCGTCGCTGGTACCACAGGACGAATACGAAGAGGAAGAAGAGGACGAGGAAGAAGACGAAGAGCCCGCGCCGCGTGCCCGCAAGCGTGCCGAACCGAAATCTTCCGGACGCAAGGGCGTGTTCGTGCTGCCGCCGATCTCCGTTCTCGCCGCTCCGAAAGCATCGGATCGCTTCACGTTGAGCAAGGACGAGCTTGAGACGAATTCGCGCGCCCTGGAAGGTGTGTTGCAGGATTTCGGCGTGCGCGGCGAAATCGTGAAAGCCAGCCCCGGACCTGTCGTGACGCTTTACGAGCTCGAACCCGCACCGGGCATCAAGTCGTCGCGCGTGATCGGCCTTGCCGACGACATTGCACGCTCAATGAGTGCAGTTTCGGCGCGTGTCGCGGTCGTCTCCGGGCGCAACGCCATTGGCATCGAATTGCCAAACGTCAAGCGCGAGACAGTTTACCTGCGCGAACTGCTCAACGCGAAGGAGGCAACCGGGAGCACCGCGAAGCTGCCGCTGTGCCTCGGCAAGACCATCGGCGGCGAGCCGGTGATCGTCGATCTGGCGCGCATGCCGCATCTTCTGATCGCCGGCACCACCGGCTCGGGCAAGTCGGTCGGCATCAATACCATGATCCTGTCGCTGCTCTATCGCCTGCGCCCGGACCAGTGCCGCCTCATCATGGTCGATCCGAAGATGCTCGAACTGTCGGTCTATGACGGCATTCCGCATCTGCTGACGCCGGTGGTGACCGATCCGAAGAAGGCGGTCGTCGCGCTGAAATGGGCCGTGCGCGAGATGGAGCAACGCTACAAGAACATGGCGAAACTCGGCGTCCGCAACATCGACGGCTACAACACGCGCGTCGCCGAGGCGAAGGCCAAGGGTGAGGAACTGACCCGCACCGTCCAAACCGGCTTTGACAAGGAAACCGGCAAGGCGATCTACGAGGAAGAGAGACTCGAACTCGAACCGTTGCCCTATATCGTCATCATTGTGGATGAAATGGCCGACCTGATGATGGTCGCCGGCAAGGACATTGAGGGCGCGGTGCAGCGCCTCGCACAGATGGCACGCGCCGCGGGTCTCCATGTGATTCTCGCCACGCAGCGCCCCTCGGTGGACGTCATCACGGGCACCATCAAGGCGAACTTCCCGACGCGTATCTCCTTCCAGGTCACCTCGAAGATCGACAGCCGCGTGCTTCTTGGCGAAATGGGCGCAGAGCAACTGCTCGGCCAGGGCGATATGTTGTATATGGCGGGCGGCGGGCGCATCAGCCGCGTCCATGGCCCGTTCGTGTCGGACGAGGAAGTCGAAAAGATCGTCCGTCATCTCAAGTCGCAGGGACAGCCGGAATATCTCGAGGCGGTCACTGCGGAAGAGGAAACCGACGAGGACGGCAACGCCGTGTTCGACGGCACCAGCATGGGCGCCAACGGCGGCGAAGGCGACCTGTTCCAGCAGGCCGTCGCCATCGTGAAACGCGACCGCAAGGCATCGACCAGCTACATCCAGCGGCGGCTCCAGATCGGTTACAACCGCGCCGCCACCCTGATGGAGCGGATGGAGCTGGAAGGTATCGTCGGACAGGCAAATCACGCCGGAAAACGCGAGATTCTCGTCGCCGAGGAAGAGGATCGATTTGGCTGAGACCCTGTTCGCAGCCGCGAAAACGCCATAGCTTGGGGCTAGCCCCGGCGGAAAGATCACAAGGCATTCCCGACAGGACGGACCGTTGAAAAAACCCCATCGCAATCAGCCGTCCTGCCAGCCCCGGCGGCCAGCCCGCGTTTTTTCTGTCGCGAAGGTGCCGACACTGGCGCTCGCGGCGACGATTGCAGCATCGCTTATGATGCCGTCGGCGCTGGCGCAGGCTGTTCCGGTTCCCAAGCCCGCGCCGAAAGCACGCCCCGGCGACATCCCGGCGCCGCAGGCGCAGGCTCCGAACACCTCGACGCCTCCGACGCCGATCATTCCGGATCTGCGCAGCCTGTTCGGCGGCGGCACGCCAAGCTTCGACGCCAACCAGAAGGCGCTGGCCGGCAAGGTCAGCACCTATCTCTCGTCCTTGCAGAACGTCTCGGGTAATTTCGTACAGGTCGGTCCGGACGGCAAACGCACGACCGGCGATTTCTACATCCAGAAGCCCGGCAAGATCCGTTTCGAGTATGACGATCCGTCGCCGATCGCGCTTGTGGCCGACGGCACATCGGTGGTCGTGCTCGACCGCAGGCTCGCAACCCAGGACGTCTACCCGCTGTCGCAAACCCCGTTGCGCTATCTCCTGTCCGACCGCATCGATCTCTTGCGCGACACCAATGTGGTGGGCGTGTCATCGGACAACATGTTTATCAGCGTGACGATCGAAGAAAAGCAGGCGCTGGTCGGGACCAGCCGCCTGATGCTGATGATCGGGGCCAAGGACAATCAGCTCAAGCAATGGACCGTCACCGATCCGCAGGGATACGACACCACCGTCGCGGTCTACAATCTCGACACCACCAAGAAGCTCGATCCCTCGATGTTCAAGATCGACTTCACCAACTACCAGAATTCGAACAACTGACGCGTCCTGCGCGAGTTGCGGCTGCCCACCGTCTGGGCAAGCGCAGCCATTTGAAGAACGGTGCCGCTTCCGTTAGCCTGCGCCCGGCGATCCGCCCTGAATAGACGGGGTGTGACGATCCGGAATCCCGCCTCCCCCATGCGCTTCACCCTGACAACCTGGAACATCAATTCGGTGCGGCTGCGCATCGATCTGGTCGCGAAATTCATCAAGTCGGTGCGGCCCGATGTGCTGTGTCTTCAGGAAACCAAATGCATCGATGACGCATTCCCGCTGAAGCGTTTCAAGCGGCTCGGTTATGAGCACGTCGCACTCAATGGCCAGAAGGGCTATCACGGCGTCGCCATCGTCTCGAAGATTCCCTTCGAGAGCAGCGATGTGCAAACCTTCTGCGGCAAGGTCGATTCACGTCATATCTCGGTGTCCTTCGGACAGAAGGCACAAATCGCCAAGCCGCTGGTCGTGCATAATTTCTACGTGCCTGCCGGTGGCGACATTCCCGATCCCGCGCTCAATCCGAAGTTCGAGCACAAGCTCTCGTTCCTTGACGAGATGCGCGATTGCGAGCCGCTGCATCCGAAAGCCAATGACAGGCACATTCTCGTCGGCGATCTCAACGTCGCCCCGCACGAGCATGACGTGTGGTCGCACAAGCAGCTCTTGAAGATCGTGTCGCATACACCGATCGAATGCGAAAAGCTGCTCGGCGTACAGGCGCAGGGCAACTGGATTGACGTCGCGCGGCAGCGAATTCCGCTATCCGAGAAAGTCTATTCCTGGTGGAGCTACCGCTCCGCGGACTGGAGCGCGGCGAACAAGGGCCGCCGCCTTGACCACATCTGGGTCTCACAGGCGCTCGGCGACAGCGTTCGTGATTTCAAAATCACCAGGGACGCGCGCGGCTGGGAGCGCCCGTCAGACCATGTGCCGGTGACGGCAGTGCTCGATCTATGATTTCACATAAGGCGGCGGCGAAAACTATCGCAGCGTTTCGGTCGCCCGGATCATTGCACCCGCCGCCGCGTTGGTGCGCGCGGCGAAATCATCGCGCAGGCGCCTTGCCGCTTCGGGATGACTTTCGAGCACACGCTGGAACAGGCTGCGCGAAATGCGCAGCACCGATGACGGTTCGAGAGCCGTCGCCGTCGCCGGCCGCGCCATCGGAACCACCAGCGCGAGCTCGCCGATCAGGACGTTCTGGCCCGCAATGGCTTCATGACCATCGTCCGAAGCCACGCGAAACGCGCCGTGCCGAACAATGAAACCGGAATCCGCAGGATCGCCCTCTTCGAACAGCCGCTCGCCGAATCCGTAATCGCGCTGCTCCGCGCCGATCGCAAGCACCTGCAATGCCGCCGGGCCCAACAAATTCAGTGTCGGGACGCGCGAAAACAGGGCGATGTCGTCTTCAATAGCCATAGGGCGCCGAGATGGATCGGCGATTGATTCGCCTCATGGCACCAGCTTATAGCCGCCGGATTCAGTCACAAGAATTTCGGGGTTGGCGGCATCCTTCTCCACCTTCTGGCGCAGGCGATAGATATGCGTTTCCAGCGTGTGAGTGGTGACGCCTGAGTTATAGCCCCAGACCTCCTGCAGCAGGGTCTCGCGCGACACCGGCATCTGGCCGGCACGGTAAAGGAAACGGAGGATCGCGGTTTCCTTCTCGGTGAGCCGGACCTTCTTGGCATTGGCGCCAGTCAGCATCTTGGAGCCCGGCCGGAAACTGTAAGGACCCACCGAAAACACCGCGTCTTCACTGGCCTCGTGCTGGCGCAGCTGCGCGCGGATGCGGGCCAGCAGCACGGCGAATCGGAAAGGCTTCGCGACATAGTCGTTCGCGCCCGATTCGAGCCCGAGAACCGTGTCCGAATCGGTGTCGTGGCCGGTCAGCATGATGATCGGCGACTTGAAGCCGCCCTTGCGCAGGCTGCGGACCACCTCGCGGCCATCGGTGTCGGGCAGGCCGACATCCATCAGCACGAGATCGGGCGAGTTGCTTTTCGCCGCCAGCGCGCCTTTCGCGCCGGTATCGACGGCGGATGCCTCGAACTCCTCGTGAAGCGACAACTGCTCCACCAGGGCATCGCGCAGATCGGTGTCGTCGTCCACGATCAGGATCTTGCGGGCGTTGGCCATTGCATCCAGTCCTTTAAAATTCGGCTTGTATATAGAAGGTCCTAAGAGCGATCTCGAAGAACCTCGGCGAAATAGAGCATTTGCAGGCGAAAGCGCAAGCCGGAGTTGTACGCAGTCACGGGAACCAATTATGGGAAATCTAGGCTTTCCAAGGGCTTATCGAACACCGTTGCGTGATCGGCCGCTTTCCGCTGTCAGGGTCCATGCTGCCGCCGGCCGGCCGAACCAGGGTTGGCTGGTGGCGGGCACCCATATCCTACCGGTCGCGCTTGGACGCGGCGGAATCAAGGCCAACAAGTTCGAAGGCGACGGCGGAACACCCCGCGGCATCTTCCGGCCGGTGCGGCTTTGGTGGCGCGCCGACAGGCACCCCCGGCCGCGAACCTATCTTCCGGTCCGGGCGATCGGCCCTGCGGACGCCTGGTCGGAAGATCCCGCCGAGCGACACTACAACCGCGCGGTCAAGCGTGCGCCTGGCGAAGGCGGCGACCGATTGGCCCGTGAAGATCATCTCTATGATTTCATCATCGAGATCGACCACAACACCCGTCCGCGCATCGCACGGCGGGGCAGCGCCGTTTTCCTGCATCTCGCCCGCGAGAAATTTTCGCCAACCGCGGGCTGCGTCGGGCTCACCAAAAACGCGATGCTGAGATTGCTGTCGCGACTGGGACCGGACACGAAAATCGTAATCGGCTGAATCGTTTCAGCGATGACCGAAAATCGCGGACCCGACACGCACATGGGTTGCGCCGAGCTGAATCGCGGTGGCGAAATCCGCGCTCATCCCCATCGATAATAATTTCAGTCCATTGCGCGCTGCGATCTTGGCGGTCAGCGCGAAATGCGCCGCAGGCGGATCCGCGGCCGGCGGAATGCACATCAGTCCGGAAATTTGCAGACCGTAGACGTCGCGGCAACTCGCAATGAATGCATCGGCATCCGCCGGCGCAATACCCGCCTTCTGCGGCTCCTCGCCGGTGTTGAGCTGAACGAACAGTTGCGGATGGCGGTCTTGCTTAACGATTTCTTTCGCCAGCGCCTCGCAGAGACTGGCGCGGTCCACCGAATGAATGGCGTCGAACAGCGCGACGGCTTCCTTGGCCTTGTTCGACTGCAACGGTCCAATCAGATGAAGCGCGAGGCCAGGATGCGCCGCCATCAACGGCGGCCACTTGGCTTTCGCTTCCTGCACGCGGTTTTCGCCGAACACGCGCTGACCCGCACGGATCACCGGCACGATGGCGTCGCCGTCGAATGTCTTCGACACGGCAACCAGCGTCACCGAGGAGCGCTCCCGGCGGGCATCCCTGCACGCACGCGAAATTTCCCGCTCCACGGCGTCGAGACCGTTTGGTGAATCGGATGTTACCGGCGGCACATTATCCACAGCCATCGATGTAAACTTGCCTTCAAATTAAGGATCATTCGAATTTTAGCGAATTCAAAAAAGGGTCCTTGAACCCTTTTTTGTAGTGTTGGCGTGGGGCAAGGGAATACCGATGTCAATCGCCAGCTTCGGCCGCAACACGTCAAAACTCAAGGCGCTATTCGGGATTCGCGCGCGCCTTGTGCTTCTGGCGTTGATTCTGGTCGTGCCATTGATGCTCGACCGCGTCCGTCTGCTGGAAGACTCGCGCTCCAGGCAGATGATCCAGGCCGCAAACGAACTATCGGAGCTTGCAAAGCATACCGCCGACGCGCAGCGCGAAATCATCTCGACGGTCCAGGCCGTTGTGAAATCCTCCGCCTACATTTACGCCGCAGCCTCCCAGCAGGGACGCGGCTGCGCGGTGATGCGCGCAAGCCTGCGGGTCGATCTGCCCTGGATCAGAAACCTTTCAATCATCGGCCCGGAAGGCAAGATCGATTGCTCGACGTCGCAAAGCGTTGTCGGCTTCGATCTCAGCGACCGCGACTATGTGGTCAAGGCGCGTGAAACTCATGATTTCGTCATCAGCGATTACATCCCGAGCCGCATTACCGCCCTGCCGACGCTGATTGCGGCGTATCCGGTTTCCGCGGTGAACGGCCGGCAGGAAGCGGTGGTGATCGCTGCAATCGACCTGAAATGGATGTCGCAGTTGCTGGCGAACCGCGGCGGACGCTCCGGCGTGTCGGTCGTCCTTGTCGACGGCACCGGAACGATCCTGGCATCTCCGCCCGAAAGCATGAATCTGATCGGGCAGAAGCTCAAGGATACGTCGCTGCTGGAAGCGGTCACGCTGCGGGAAATCAATCTCGATCGTGAGTATGGCTCGATCTCGTTCGAATCGGCCGACGGGGAGCGCAAGGCAGTGTCTTTCGCGCGAGTTACCGGCACGCGGGCCCGCATGATCGTCAGCATCAACCAGTCGCTGTTACTGGGTGACATCAACCGCGAGATCAGGACTGCATACATACAGCTCGCAATTGTCGTTCTTGCGACGCTGCTCGGCGCATGGTTCGC
This sequence comes from Afipia sp. OHSU_II-C1, assembly GCF_000497575.1. Classification (GTDB taxonomy): domain Bacteria; phylum Pseudomonadota; class Alphaproteobacteria; order Rhizobiales; family Xanthobacteraceae; genus Afipia. Next base: position 175,526 of record NZ_APJI01000010.1, on the reverse strand, counting down.
CGGCGAGCGCCTCATCATCCGGCCGCTCCGCATGATGACCGACACCGCCAATCGTTTTGGCCGCGGCGAGTTTTCCGCCAAGGCCTCCAACGCCTCCTTGCCAATTGAGTTCATTCCTCTCGCCAAGGCGTTCGATACCATGGCGTCACAACTCTCCGAGCGTGAGCGCGAAATGGCTGCCGCGAACGACCGGCTCACCGTCATCGCATCGCTCGATCTGGTGTCCGGGCTGGCCAACCGCCGGGGCTTCCAGAGCCGGCTCGAATTCGAGTGGATGAAGGCGCTGCAATGCGACAGCCGGCTTTCGCTGCTGATGATCGACGTCGATCATTTCAAGCTTTTCAACGACACCTACGGCCATCCCGAAGGCGACGCCTGCCTTAGCCGCGTCGGCGAGGCGCTGTCGACAATCGCGGATGCCTATGCAGGCTTCGCAGCCCGTTATGGCGGCGAGGAATTCTGTTTGTTGCTGCCGAACAGCAGTGCCGCCCGCTCGCTGCAGGTGGCTGAAAAAGTTCGCACAACAATCGAAGAACTGACGATTCCCCACGTCACCAGCGACTTCAAGCACGTCACCGTCAGCGTGGGCATCGCGACGGTCACGCCGGGCAGCGCCCAGCCCCAAGACGATCTGATCGAGGCCGCGGACGCGGCGCTGTATGCAGCCAAACGCCGGGGCCGGAACACGGTGGTCGAACACGGCCTGATCCTGCCTGCCGATCGGCCGGTTTCCCTGGCCGGCTAAGGGCCGCGCAGGCCATATTTGCGCCTAAAGCGTTGACCCCTCGCGGTCTTTTGTGGCTAGTCTGCCGCCTCCTGAATCCCCCTTTGGCAGACGACCCATCCGATGAGCACCGAACGCTATAACGCCCGCGAATCCGAGCCACGCTGGCAAAAGCTCTGGGACGAGCGGGCGATTTTCGCCACTCGCAACGACGATCCCCGGCCGAAATATTACGTGCTCGAGATGTTCCCCTATCCGTCAGGGCGCATCCACATGGGTCATGTCCGCAACTACACCATGGGCGACGTGGTCGCGCGCTACATGCGCGCCAAGGGCCACAACGTGCTGCATCCGATGGGCTGGGACGCCTTCGGTTTGCCTGCCGAGAATGCCGCCATCGAGCGGAAGGTCGCGCCGAAGGCGTGGACTTATGAGAACATAGCCACGATGAAGAAGCAGCTCCAGACCATGGGGCTGTCGCTCGACTGGTCGCGCGAATTCGCGACCTGCGACCCGAGCTACTACAAGCATCAGCAGAAGATGTTCCTCGACTTCATGAAGGCGGGGCTGGCCGAGCGCGAAAAGCGCAAGATCAACTGGGATCCGGTCGACATGACCGTGCTCGCCAACGAGCAGGTGATCGACGGCCGCGGCTGGCGCTCCGGCGCCGTTGTCGAACAGCGCGAGATGAACCAGTGGGTCTTCAAGATCACGAAGTACTCGCAGGATCTGCTAGACGCGCTCGACACGCTCGATCGCTGGCCTGACAAGGTGCGGCTGATGCAGCGGAACTGGATCGGCCGCTCGGAAGGATTGCTGATCCGTTTCGCGCTTGACCCGGCGACGGCGCCAGGCGGCGAGAATGAACTCAAGGTTTTCACGACGCGGCCGGATACGCTGTTCGGCGCGAAGTTCATGGCGATCGCGGCGGATCATCCGCTTGCGCAGGCGGCGGCGGCGAAGAATCCGAAGCTTGCCGAGTTCATTGCCGAGACCAAACGTCAGGGCACCGCGCAGGAAATCATCGACACCGCCGAGAAGCAGGGCTTCGACACCGGCATCAAGGCCGTGCATCCGTTCGATCCCGACTGGAAGCTGCCGGTCTATGTCGCCAACTTCGTGCTGATGGAATACGGCACCGGCGCCATCTTCGGCTGCCCCGCGCACGACCAGCGCGACCTCGACTTCGTCAACAAATACGGCCTCGGAAATACGCCGGTGGTCTGTCCGCCGGACGTCGATCCCAAATCGTTCGTCATTACGGACACCGCCTATGACGGCGAAGGCCGCATGATCAACTCGCGTTTCCTCGATGGCATGACCATCGAGGAGGCGAAGGAAGACGTCGCCAGGCGCCTCGAGAGCGCAACGCGCGGCAATACGCCGGTCGCCGAGCGGCAGGTGAACTTCCGCCTGCGCGACTGGGGTATTTCGCGCCAGCGCTACTGGGGCTGTCCGATCCCGGTGATCCATTGCCCGAAGTGCGATGTGGTGCCGGTGCCGGACAAGGATTTGCCGGTCGTGCTGCCGGAGGATGTGACCTTCGACAAGCCGGGCAATGCCCTCGATCATCATCCCACCTGGAAGCACGTCACCTGTCCGCAGTGCGGCGGCAAGGCCACGCGCGAAACCGACACGATGGACACGTTCGTCGACTCTTCGTGGTATTTCGCGCGCTTCACCGATCCGTGGAACGAGAACGCGCCGACGACTCGCAATGTCGTCGATCGCATGATGCCGGTCGATCAGTATATCGGCGGCGTCGAGCATGCGATCCTGCATCTGCTCTACAGCCGCTTCTTCGTTCGCGCGATGAAGGCGACAGGGCATATCGGTATGGACGAGCCGTTCGCCGGCATGTTCACGCAGGGCATGGTGGTGCACGAAACCTACAAGAAGCGGGACGGCACGTTTGCCTCACCGGCCGAGATCAGCATCGAAACCGTCGGCGATAAACGCAGCGCGTCCTTGCTGACAACGAAAGAGCCGATCGAGATCGGCCCGATCGAGAAGATGTCGAAGTCGAAGCGCAACACGGTCGACCCCGACGACATCATCGGCACTTACGGCGCCGACACCGCGCGCTGGTTCATGCTGTCGGACTCGCCGCCTGACCGCGATGTGATCTGGAGCGAAGAGGGCGTGCAGGGCGCCGGCCGCTTCGTCCAGCGCATCTGGCGGCTGGTGAACGCCGCCGCCCCGCATCTGCCGCCGCCGGGTACAGCCGTGGCGGATAACAACGACGGTGCAATGGCGCTCCGGCGCATCGCCCATCGCACGCTTGCGGATGTCTCGACCGCCATCGAGCGGCTTCGCTTCAATACCGCGATCGCCAAGCTCTATACCTTCGTCGGCGCGCTGGGCGACGTCGTCGACGGGCCGGCGAAATCCCTGCAGACCGACCCCGCCGTGGCAGCGGCGGCGCGGGAGGCATTCGACATCCTGGTTCGGCTGATCTCCCCGATGATGCCGCATCTGGCCGAGCAATGCTGGCAGGCTCTGGGGCATCAGGAACTGGTTTCGGAGGCAAATTGGCCTGAAACCGAGGCCAAACTGCTGGTCGATGACACAATTACGCTGCCAGTGCAGGTTAATGGCAAGAAGCGCGCGGATGTCACGGTCGCCCGAAATGCTTCAAACGGGGAAATTGAGGCTGCCGTTTTGACACTCGATGCAGTAAAATCGGTTCTGGACGGGAAACCTCCCCGAAAAGTCATCGTCGTTCCGCAGAGGATCGTGAATGTCGTGGTTTGATAAGCGCATCGCTGTCCGGCTCATTGCCGTGGCCGCCGTTGCGGCCCTGACGGCCGGGTGCTTCCAGCCGATGTACGGCGAACGCAGCGCGACGGGCGGCTCGGCTTTGCGCGAAAAGCTGCAGGGCGTCGAGGTTCCTCCGCTCAACCTGCCGAACGGTTCGCGCGAAGCACGGCTCGGTGTCGAGATTCGCAACCATCTGATGTTCAGCATGTACGGCAGCGCAGTCGGCGGCCCGCCAACCCACCGTCTGGTGATGCGGCTGAGCACATCCCGGCTGTCGGTCATCGTCGACCCGACAACCGCCCGGCCCGATATCGAGAACTACGGTATCGATGCGACGTATGAACTGAAGGACAACGCCACCGACAAGACGGTGCTGACCGGTACGACCTTCTCGCGTGTGTCCTACGATATTCCGGGACAGGCGCAGCGTTTCGCCCGCTCGCGCGGACTGCGTGATGCCGAAGACCGCGCAGCCAAGGTCATCGCCGACAATATCAGCCAGCGCCTCGCCTCGTTCTTCATCGCTGGCACCTGATCGACAATAAGCCTTGAGATAAGTGTGGTCGCGCTTCGCGGGAAAGAAATCGACGCGTTTCTGGCCCGGCCCGATCCGTCGCGGCCGATCATCCTGCTCTATGGCCCGGACGCAGGCCTCGTACGCGAGCGCGCCGATGCCTTGATGGCCTCTGCTGTCGACGATCCGAACGATCCTTTTTCCCTGGTCAGGATGGACGGCGACGAACTCGCCGCCGAGCCATCACGCCTGGTTGACGAAGCCATGACTGTGCCGCTGTTCGGCGGCCGCCGCGCGATCCGGATTCGCGCCGGCTCGCGCAGCTTCGCAAGCGGCATCGATACGCTGGCCGAGATGCAGCCGAAGGATTGCCGCATCGTCATCGAGGCCGGCGAACTGCGCCCGGATGCACCGCTGCGGAAAGCCTGCGAGAAAGCAAAGACCGCCGTCGCCATCGCCTGCTATGCCGACACCGAGCGCGATCTTGCCAGACTGATCGACGACGAACTGCGCCTGTCGAATCTGAAAATTGCACCGGACGCGCGCGCGGCACTCACCTCACTGCTTGGCGGCGACCGGCAAGCGTCACGCAACGAAATCCGCAAGGTCGCGCTTTACGCGCATGGTCAGCGTGAGGTCACGCTTGATGACGTGGTTGCCATCGTCACCGACGCATCGGGATTGGCGCTCGATCCGATTGTCGACAATGCCTTTGCGGGACGCGCCGCCGATGTCGAAACGGCCTTCGCCAAGGCAATGGCCGCAGGAACCTATCCCGGCCTGATCATCATGTCGGCGCAGCGCCACGCGGCGCTGCTGCACAAGGCGCGGCTCTCGATCGAAGAAGGGCGCAGCGAACTCGAGGCGCTCGACAGCGGATTTCCGCGGCTGCATTTTTCGCGCAAGACGCTGGTCGAGACGGCGTTGCGCAATACCAGTTCCGAGCGCTTGGCGCGTGTCATGGCACAACTGGCGGATGCGGCATTCGACATGCGCAAACAGTCGTCGCTGGCGGAAGTCATTGCACAGCGTGCGCTGCTTGCAATCGCGGTGAATGCCCGGCGGCGGGGCTAGACGATCCGAGACGCGGCTTAGCATCACATGCGATGTCGTCCCCGCGAAAGCGGGGACCCATACTCCCTGAACTTTCGATTCATAGAATATGCTGGGACTGGCTTTCTTCCTTCACCACAACATTCAGTGGTTATGGATCCCCGCTTTCGCGGGGATGACCGGAAGATAGAGCGGCGATCTCTTTCTGGCTTACTTGCCTGCTTCCAGCCGCCGCAAAATCTCGTCGAGCTGATCGAGATCTGTGTACTTGATCTGCACCGTGCCGCCGGGATTGCGGTGATCCACGCTGACCTTCAGGCCGAGCACATCGCTGACCCGCTTTTCGAGCGCAATGGTGTCGGGATCTTTTACTTTGGCAGAACCGCCACCGCGCGCCTTCTGGGCGCCGCGCTCCGGCACGCCTTCTTCATGCGCCAGCGCTTCGGTCTGACGCACGTTCAGACCTTCCTCGACAATCCGCTTCGCCGCGGCTGCCGCGTCAGGCACGCCGATCAGCGCGCGCGCATGACCGGCCGACAATTTGCCTTCCGCGATGTAGGCCTGAACCTGATCGGGCAGCTTGGTCAGCCGCATCATGTTCGCGACATGGCTGCGGCTCTTGCCGACGATCTTGGCGATGTCTTCCTGGCTGCGTTTGAATTCCGCGGCGAGCGCGTGATAGCCCTGCGCCTCTTCCATCGCGTTCAGGTCGGAGCGCTGCACGTTCTCGATGATCGCAATCTCGAGCGCATCGCTGTCGTTCACCTCAACGGTGACAATCGGCACATCGTGCAGACCCGCGCGCTGCGACGCACGCCAGCGCCGTTCGCCGGCGATGATTTCGAAACGATCCTGCGCGCCCCTCACCGGCCGCACCACGATCGGCTGAATCACGCCATGCTGCTTGATCGACGCCGACAGCTCGTTGAGTTCTTCGTCGGAAAAAGTCCGCCGCGGATTGCGCGGGTTGGCTTTGAGAAATTCGATGGGAACGCGGCGCGGCGTGCGCGCGGGACGATCAACATGCGCCGCCTCGCCGCCGACATCGCCAATCAGACTTGCAAGACCGCGACCCAGTCGCGAACGCTCTTCGGCCATTGCCGCTTCCCTCGCACTCAACTCACGCACTCCTGCTTCACAAATTTTCACAGCGGCGAGCATCATCGCCGCAAGCTTTAACGTCGCAGGATCAGTGCGCGCGCAACTCACGCTCGCGCTGGATGACTTCCGTCGCGAGTTTCAGATACGCTTCGCTGCCGACACACTTGAGATCGTAGACCAGAACCGGCTTGCCGTAGGACGGTGCTTCCGAGATGCGCACGTTGCGCGGGATCATGGTGTCGTAAACTTTCTTGCCCATGAACTGGCGCACATCGGCAACGACCTGGTTCGACAGGTTGTTGCGCGAGTCGAACATCGTCAGCACGATGCCGTGGATCGACAGCGTCGGATTGAGCGTCGAGCGCACCTGCTCCACCGTCTGCAGCAACTGCGACAGACCTTCAAGCGCGAAGAACTCACATTGCAACGGAACGAGGATGGCGTGCGATGCCGCCATCGCATTGACGGTGATGAGGTTGAGTGACGGCGGACAATCGACCAGCACATAGGTGTAGTCGGTGTCCGGCGCGACATTGACGTTGAGCTCGGCAATGGCGTCGCGCAGACGGAACGCGCGGTCGCGTGTGGTGCCGAGCTCAAGCTCAAGACCCGAAAGATCCATGGTCGAAGCCGCGATGTGCAGGCGAGGCACCGCAGTCGGAATAATCGCCTCGCGCAGCTTGGCTTCGCCGACCAGCACGTCGTAGGTCGAGCAGCTGCGGTTGCGGCGGTCGATGCCGAGACCGGTCGAGGCGTTGCCCTGCGGATCGAGATCGACGATCAGCACCCGCTCGCCAATGGCGGCCAGCGCCGTCCCGAGATTGATGGCGGTCGTGGTCTTGCCGACGCCGCCCTTCTGGTTGGCCAGCGCCAGGATGCGGGGGTGCCCCCGTTCGCCCGTCGCCGTGCCGTTCTCGCCTTCAAAAATTCCGTCGATGCCAACCATGTGCCTGGCCGCCTTGTACCTGTTACTGCCGGACGGTTATCGCCGCTCGATCTTGTTGAGCTCGACGATCCAGCCGTGTCCGCCTGTGCGGCTGGGATGCAAAATGGGCTCGATATTCCAGTATTTAGTAGCTTCCGTCAATTCAGACTCTACATCTTGTCCCTTTAGAAAGAGTGCTTTCGCGCCTCGCCTCACAAGGGGTTCTGCATAGCCCAGCAACATATGTAGTGGAGCGACCGCACGCGCTGTGACGCAATCTATCGGCGTCTGCGAGCTATCCACATAATCCCCGATGTCGGCGAGGATAACTGAGCCGGCCGCGCCGGTGACCCGCAGTGCCTCGCGCAGGAACGCCGCTTTCTTGGCGATGCGCTCGACAAGCTGGACAGACGCGCCCTCGTGCTCCGCCATCGCGCAGGCCAGGACCACTCCGGGAAAACCGCCGCCGCTGCCGAAATCAAGCCAGCGTCGCGCTGACGGGGCGAGATCCAGAAGCTGGAGTGAATCGGAAATGTGCCGGGTCCAGAGCTGCGGCAACGTCGATGGTGCAATGAGATTGGTCTTGGCCTGCCACGCCACAAGCAAACCGACATAGCGATCGAGCCGCGCCTCTGTTTCACGTGAAACAGGCGTCAGCGCCAAGGCCGCCGTCTTGTCCGAAGCCGGGATGGAAATCGGGGCCGCCTTGGGCATGGGATGCCTCAGGCCGAGGCGGCGGATGATCGGCGAGCCTCGCGGCGCAGATAGGCCGCGAGAATTGCCAGCGCTGCCGGAGTCATGGCTTCGATCCGGCCCGCCTGCCCGATGGTCCGAGGCCGAACCTTCTCGAGCTTCTGCCGCGCTTCGTTCGAGAGTCCTGGAACGGCGCTGTAATCGATATCCGCCAGAACCAGACCTTCGTCGCGGCGAAATGCCTGCACGTCAGCAGCCTGCCGGGCCAGATAGACATCATACTTGGCGTCGATCTCAAGATGGACGGCAATCTTCGGGTCGATGCTATTGAGTTGCGGCCAGATCGACGTAACGGTGGTCCACTCAACCTCCGGGTAAGCCAGCAGCTCGAATGCGGTCCGGCGCTGGCCATCATGATTGAGCGTGAGACCGTGTTTTGCGGCTTCGTTCGGGGTCACCGAAAGGGATTTCGCCAATGATTTCGCGGTGTTAAGTTCGGCGATCTTGGCAGCGTGACGCCCTGCCCGTTTGCTGCCGACGCATCCCAGGGCAATGCCGCGGTCGGTCAGGCGCTGATCGGCATTGTCGGCCCGGAGAGTCAGACGGTACTCGGCCCGGGAGGTAAACATCCGGTACGGCTCGGTGATCCCGCGCGAGGTCAGGTCGTCGATCATCACGCCGAGATAGCCGTCAGCCCGATCGAACATGACCGGCTTGCCGCCACCGGCCAGTAAGGCGCCGTTCAATCCAGCCACCAGCCCCTGCGCACCGGCTTCTTCATAGCCGGTGGTGCCGTTGATCTGTCCGGCCAAGAACAGGCCCGGCACGCGCTTGGTCTGGAGGGTTGGATCGAGTTCACGTGGATCGACATGATCGTATTCGATGGCATAGCCCGGCCGGACCATTTTCACGTGCTCGAGGCCCGGAATGGTCGCCAGAATTGCCTGCTGGACCTCTTCCGGCAGCGAGGTCGAGATGCCGTTGGGATAAACCGTGGTGTCGTCCAGCCCTTCCGGCTCCAGGAAGATCTGGTGGCCGTCGCGATCGCCGAACCGGACGATCTTGTCCTCGATGGAGGGGCAGTAGCGGGGCCCGGAGCTCTTGATCTGGCCGGAATACATCGGTGAGCGATGGACATTGGCCCGGATGATCTCATGGGTCGCATTGGTGGTCCGGGTGATCCCGCATTCGATCTGCGGGGTCATGATCCGGTCGGTCAGCACCGAAAACGGCTCGATCGGATCGTCTCCGGGCTGCATTTCCACCGCCGACCAGTTGATCGTCGATCCGTCGAGCCGCGGCGGCGTTCCGGTCTTGAGACGGCCCAGAATAAATCCGGCTCGCTCAAAGGATTTGGAAAGACCCATCGCCGGCGCTTCGCCGACCCGTCCGGCGGGCCAGTTCCTCTCACCGAGATGGATCAGACCCCGCAGGAAGGTCCCGGTGGTCACGACCACCGCGCCAACGGCAAATTCCCGGCCATCGCCCAGACGAATCCCGGAGATTCGACCCTCGGACAGCAAAAGCTCGTCGGCTTCGCCCTCAATCACAGTCAGGTTGGGCGTACCCCGGATTTCCGCCTGCATGGCCGCTGCATAAAGCTTACGGTCGATCTGGGCCCGGGGACCACGCACCGCGGGTCCTTTCCGGCGATTCAGAACCCGGAACTGGATGCCACCCTGATCAGCCATGCGACCCATCAGGCCATCCAAGGCGTCGATTTCCCGGACCAGATGGCCCTTTCCAAGGCCTCCGATGGCAGGATTGCAGGACATCGCGCCAATCGTCGCGAACTGATGGGTTACAAGCGCGGTTTGGGCGCCCGCGCGCGCGGATGCCGCCGCAGCCTCACAGCCGGCGTGGCCTCCACCGATCACAATGACGTCGAATGTCTGCATGAGCAGACTTCTATCGCTTTGGTGCGAAAGCTGAAAGACGGAAATCAATCAGAGATGTTTCACGTGAAACATAGGGGGTTCGAACGGGTGTTTCACGTGAAACAGTGAAAGGGTTCCGCCTGTTTCACGTGAAACAGGCCCAGTGGCCGACCTGGAACCCCGGTCGGCCAATGGCCTACTTGCCAATACAGAACTCCCGGAAGATCACATCCAAGATGTCCTCGACATCCACCCGTCCGGTCAAACGGCCCAATGAATGAATCGCGATTCGTAGCTCTTCCGCCAGAAGCTCGTCGCCCTTTCCGGCCGAGCGCCCTGCCCGGTCCAGTGCCTCCACAGTCTCGCGCAGCAATGTCCGGTGCCGGGCGCGGCTGACCAAAGCCATTTCGCCCGCCCCGAAGTAATCCTGGGCGTAGGCCACCAGCGCCGCGATCAACTCGGGGACGCCGTCGCCCTGCGCAGCGGAAATATCGAACTGCGCCCCAGCCCGGCCCTCGCCTTTGCCGCCGATCAGATCGACCTTGTTGCGCACGATCCAGACCGGCGCGTGACCGTCTTCGTTCTGCGGCAACGGCGCCATCTTATCGTTGGCATCGACAAGCCACAGAACCAGATCTGATGTGCGGGCGCGGGCGCGCGCGCGGCGCACACCTTCCTGCTCGACCGGATCCTGAGTGTCACGGACGCCCGCGGTGTCGATCAGCGTCACCGGATAGCCGTCGAGATCGAGATGAACCTCGATCACATCGCGCGTGGTGCCGGCATGTGGAGAAACGATTGCAGCTTCGCGCCGCGCAAGACGATTGAGCAGCGTCGATTTGCCGGCGTTCGGCGGACCGGCGATTGCAACTGTGAGACCTTCGCGCAGACGTTCACTTTGTGCCGATGCCGCAAGCGTTTCTTCGATTTCGGATTTAAGCGCCGCGATTTTCTTCAAAGCCGGCGCGACAAGCTCAGCCGATACATCGCCCTCGTCCGAGAAATCGATTCCCGCTTCGATCAGTGCCGACGCTTCGATGATCTGCTGCCGCCAACTCTCCGCCTTCGCGCCAAGCAAACCTTTCAGGTGCCGCAAGGCCTGACGGCGCTGACGATCGGTGTCGGCATGAATCAGATCATCAAGACCTTCGGCTTCGGTGAGATCGAGTTTGCCGTTTTCAAAAGCGCGCCGTGTGAATTCGCCTGGCTCTGCCGGACGCAAGCCATCGATGGAGCCAAGCGCATCGAACATCGCCGCAATGACGGCGCGTCCACCATGGACATGAAATTCCGCGACGTCTTCGCCGGTCGCGCTGCCCGGACCTGGAAACCAGAGCACCACCGATTCGTCGATGGCGCTGCCGTCGAGGTCTCGCAAAGTCGCAAGATGCGCCACGCGGGGTGTCGGCAGTTTCCGGCACAGCCGCTCGACCGCCGCCCTCGCCTGCGGGCCAGACACGCGGATGATGGCTATCGCCGACGGGGCACGGCCGGACGACAGGGCGAAGATGGTCTGGTCAGCGGAATGCATGCCTATTTGTCGGACACCCGTTCGGCAGGCAACGAAAATTCCCAGGAGGCTATGATTTTACAATTGCTGCGTCGCAATATGCCGCAACATTGGCTGCAATATTTTTATTGTTGCGGCGCACAATGCGAATCATCCGCGGGCTGCGGTGATCATATCGGAGAGCGACATGCGCTGCTTGCCCTCCAGGTCGAAATTCTCCGGCGCCAGCCATTTCTCATAAGCGCCTTTCAGCGCCGGCCACTCGCTGTCGAGAATCGAAAACCAGGCGGTGTCCCGGTTGTGGCCCTTGACCACCAGGTGATTGCGGAAAATTCCCTCAAAGCGAAATCCGAGCCGCAGCGCAGCGCGGCGCGACGGCGCGTTGAATGAGTTACACTTCCATTCGTAACGCCGGTAGCCGAGCTCATCGAATACATAGCGCATCAAAAGATACATCGCCTCGGTGGTCACCGATGTGCGCTTGAGTGTGTCGGCGTAGTGGATGCTGCCGATTTCCACGACGCCGTTGGCAGGATCAGGCCGCATGAACGCACAAACACCGCCGGCGCGTCCCGACGCGCGGTCGATGATGGCGCTGTAAATGTAATCCTTGCTGTTCGCAGCTTCGGTCAGCCAGGTCAGAATGCCGGCGTCATCCGCAAAGGGACCGATGAACAGATACACCCACGATGCTTCATCGGTGTCTCTGAATGCCGCGAGCAGATCGTCACCGTGACACGCCACATCGAGCGGTTCGATACGGCAGGTGCGGCCATCGATCGTGACCGGTTGCGGCGACGCACGGCGCGTCCAGCCGGGCAGGGCAGCGCCGAGCGGAAGACTGGGATTTGACGACAAGACACAACCTCCCTTGCTGGCGCAGCTTGTGCCGATGCGAGCAGCGCAATCATCCTGACGTGGTAGGCCGAAAATGCAAATGCCCGGCACATCGATACGAAGGCATGCTTCGCACTGATGGGCCGGGCGTCGTAAACAAGCTGACAGCTGCTGGCGGTCAGAAGTTCTTAGGTATTCATCGAGTCGAAGAACTCGGCATTGTTCTTGGTGTTGCGGAGCTTGTCGAGCAGGAAGTCGATCGCGTCCATGGTGCCCATCGGATTGAGGATGCGGCGAAGGACGTACATCTTCTTGAGCAGCTGCGGATCGGTGATGAGCTCTTCCTTGCGCGTACCGGAGCGCGAGATGTCGATCGCCGGGAAGGTGCGCTTGTCCGAAACCTTGCGGTCAAGAATGAGTTCGGAGTTACCGGTACCCTTGAACTCTTCGAAAATCACTTCGTCCATGCGACTGCCGGTATCGACAAGCGCCGTCGCGATGATGGTGAGCGAACCGCCTTCCTCGATATTCCGCGCGGCGCCGAAGAAACGTTTGGGACGCTGCAGTGCATTTGCGTCGACACCACCGGTCAGCACCTTGCCGGATGACGGCACCACGGTGTTATAGGCGCGGCCGAGGCGGGTGATGGAGTCGAGCAGAATGACAACATCGCGGCCATGTTCGACCAGACGCTTGGCCTTCTCGATCACCATCTCGGCGACCTGCACGTGACGCACCGCCGGTTCGTCGAAGGTCGACGACACAACCTCGCCCTTCACCGAACGCTGCATGTCGGTGACTTCTTCCGGACGCTCGTCGATCAGAAGAACGATCAGGTAGCATTCCGGATGATTGGCTGTGATTGAGTGGGCGATGTTCTGCATCAGCACCGTCTTGCCGGTGCGGGGAGGCGCGACGATCAGCGCGCGTTGGCCCTTGCCGATCGGAGCCACGATGTCGATGACGCGGGCCGAAAGATCCTTGCGGGTCGGGTCATCAAGTTCGAGACGGAAACGCTCGTCCGGAAACAGCGGCGTCAGGTTATCGAAGTTGACCTTGTGCTTGGACTTCTCGGGGTCCTCGAAGTTCAGCGTGTTGACCTTGAGCAGCGCGAAGTAGCGTTCGCCTTCCTTCGGGCTGCGGATATGGCCTTCGATGGTGTCGCCGGTGCGAAGCCCGAAACGGCGGATCTGCGATGGCGAGACATAAATGTCATCGGGGCCGGGCAGGTAGTTGGCGTCCCATGAGCGCAAGAATCCGAAGCCGTCGGAGAGAACCTCGACGACGCCTTCACCGATGATATCGGTTTCCTGGATCGCAAGCTGCTTGAGAATGGCGAACATCAGCTCCTGCTTGCGCATGGTGCTGGCATTTTCGACCCCAAGCTCTTCAGCGAACGAGACAAGCTCCGCCGGTGTTTTGGTTTTGAGGTCCTGTAGTTTGATTTCCCGCATTGGGGTTGTCCTGTGGAGCATGTGAAGAAAAGAGAGGGGAGGGAAGCGAAAGGTTCAGTCTGCTGACGACATACGGACTATAAACGCGATCAGAAGTCCGCAGGTCTTGAGCGAGGAAGGTGCCGGGAGGCTTCGAACCTGATGTAGCGGCCGGTCCAACAATGAGACCGGGACTCAACCACATCCGCCTGCGTTCGGTGGGATGACAAGAATATAGAAAATCGTCCGGGTCTTCGCAAGACGGTCATTGGCGAATGAGAAGACAGCGAATTGCCTAAAACGGTTTCACGATCACCAAAACAACGATTCCGATCATGAGAACCGTTGGTATCTCATTGATAATACGATATAATTTCTGACTTCGGGTATTTCGATCATTGGCGAAGTCCCGCACCCGGGCCGCGAAAAATCCATGAACGCCCGACAGGATCAGCACCAGCAGGAATTTTGCGTGAAACCAGCCTGAAACATACCAGCCACCCTGCCAGACCAGCCATAAACCGGCCAGCCAGGTCACGATCATCGCTGGATCGATGATCGCCCGCAGCAATCGCCGTTCCATCACCTTGAATGTCTCGGACTGTTTCGATCCGATTTCAGCTTCGCAGTGATAAACAAACAGACGCGGCAGATAGAGCATGCCTGCCATCCAGGAAATCACGGCGATCACATGCAGCGCCTTGATCCATTCGTACATCGCGTCTTCTTCTCTGCTGAGCTTATTCCTGCATCGAAACCGGTCTTTCCAGTTTCGATATGCAGGAACCAATTTCTGCCCGGTGGGTTGAGCAGCATCGGTAGATGACGCGAGAAGGGGTCTGTCCGCAAGCACCACTTCCTTAAAGAATCCTTTTAGATTCTTAAGTTTGATTAAGTGTAGCCGTGATTAGCGCTCGCGCATTTCTCTCCAGTGTTTATCCAGTGTTCGTCCACAAGCCGCCGGTTTGTACCCGCTGCTGGTCTCTATGAGAGCCGTGGAAAATACGCCGATGGTTTCAAGTATTTGCCTGCTGTTGGCCCGCCATTATCCCAAGACAAATCCACACAACCCCGCTACCATCGAAGTGAAGGTTAGATTTCATCCCGAAATCAGCGCTGTGAATGAATAGGCGGGTTATCCCGGCTGGTGCCGACGGGCGCCAGAGCGAGGCCAATATGCCCACAGGGATTCACAGCGATTCACAGTCGCCGGATTGAGCGGAAACGGATTCGACACGCCATGGCGCCTACCACCGGCAGTTATTTTCACCTCCACATGATTTCCGATTCGACCGGTGAAACGCTGATCACCGTCGCGCGTGCGGTGGCTGCGCAGTACTCCAACGTCTCGCCGGTGGAGCATGTCTATCCCCTGGTCCGCAGTCAGAAGCAGCTTGATCGCGTGCTAGCCGAAATCGAGGAAGCGCCCGGAATCGTGCTGTTCACGTTGCTGGAAAAGGATCTGGTCGAGCGGCTGGAAGCCAAATGCCAGGAAATCAATATTCCGAGCTTGTCGATCATCGGTCCAGTGATGCAGTTGTTTCAGGCCTATCTCGGCACCGAAACCTCGCGCCGGGTCGGTGCACAGCACACCCTCAACGCCGAGTATTTCAAGCGGATCGACGCGCTGAACTACACGATGATGCATGACGACGGCCAGCACGTCGAAGGGCTGGAGGAGGCCGATGTGGTTCTTGTCGGCGTCTCCCGCACATCGAAGACTCCGACATCGATCTACCTTGCCAACCGCGGCGTTCGCACGGCCAATGTTCCGCTGGTGCCGGGAATTCCAATCCCGCATCAGCTTGAAACGCTGAAGAATCCGCTTGTGGTCAGCCTTCATGCGACGCCGGAGCGATTGATACAGGTGCGGCAAAATCGCCTGCTCGGCATCGGCAAGACTGGCGACGATACCTATATCGATCGTCAGGCCGTGACCGAGGAGGTTGCGTTTGCCCGGAAACTCAGCGCGAAGTTCGACTGGGCGCTTCTCGATGTGACACGGCGCTCCATCGAGGAAACCGCCGCGGCCATCATGAAGCTCTTTGCCGATCGCCAGCGCCAGAAGGCATCGCAAACGTGACTGTCTGGCGTGAACGGCAACCGTTGATTCTGGCATCGCAGAGTGCTGTGAGAAAAAGCCTGCTTGCGAATGCAGGTATCGCCGTTGAGACCATCCCGGCTGACATTGACGAACGTGCCATCCAGGACAAATCAGGTCTGAAAAATCCGGGTGAGATCGCGGCGCTGCTTGCCGGTGAGAAGGCAAAGTTTATTTCTCTCAGGCATCCGGGCCGGTATGTGGTCGGGGCGGATCAGACGCTGGCGCTGGGCGAACGGCTTTTCAGCAAGCCCGCAAATCGCGCCGCGGCTTCGGCGCAGATCGCAACGCTGTCCGGACAGACCCACGAATTGCACAGCGCGGTCAGCGTGACAAAAGACGGTGCGCTGCTGTTTTCCCATGTCAGCGTGGCGCGCATGACGATGCGGGCTCTGACTGAGCGTGAGATTACCGCTTATATCGATGAGGCTGGCGACGCGGTCACCGCAAGTGTCGGCGCCTACCAGTTGGAACGCACCGGCGTGCACCTGTTCGAGCGCATCGAGGGCGACCATTTTACGATTCTGGGATTGCCGCTGCTGCCGTTGCTTGGTTTCCTGCGCAGCCGCAACCTGCTGGCTGTTTGATGAAAGAAGTGACGATGCTGCTGCTGGGTTTGACCGGTTCGATCGGGATGGGGAAATCCACCACCGCGAAGCTGTTCGAGGAGGCGGGCGTGCCGGTCTATGACGCCGACGCCACGGTGCATAAGGTCTATGAGGGCGAGGCTGCGCCGGCGGTGGAAGCGGCGTTTCCGGGGAGTACGGTGAACGGCAAGGTGGACCGGCAAAAACTGTCGGCCATGGTTGTGAACAACGCCGATGCCATGAAGAAGCTCGAGACCATCGTGCATCCGATGCTGCGCAGTCATCAGCTCAAATTCCTCAGCGATGCGGAAAAGTCCGGTGCGCCGGTGGCGGTGCTCGATGTGCCGTTGTTGTATGAGACCGGCGGCGAGAACCGCGTCGATGCGGTGGTGGTTGTCACCACCGCGCCGGAGATCCAGCGCGAACGCATTCTGGCGCGGGACAACATGACTCCCGAAAAGCTGGATGCCATTCTGGCGCGCCAGCTTCCCGATGCCGAAAAACGCAAACGGGCGGATTTTGTGGTGGACACATCCCATGGTCTGGACCCGGTGCGGCAGCAGATCGGAGAAATTCTCCGCGAAGTCGTTAAAATGCCGAGACGGCGAAGCTGATTCGCTAAACCAACCGGCATTCTCACATTCTCATGCGCGAAATCGTTCTCGATACCGAAACCACAGGCCTCGATCCGCTGCGCGGCGATCGGTTGGTCGAGATCGGCTGTGTCGAGATGATCAACCGCATGCCCACAGGGCAGACGTTTCACGTCTATCTTAATCCCGAGCGTGACATGCCGCAGGAAGCCTTCGCGGTGCATGGGCTGTCGAGCGAGTTTCTCGCCGACAAGCCGTTGTTCGCGGCGGTGGCTGATGATTTCCTGACCTTCATCGGGGACGCGCCGCTGGTCATTCACAATGCGTCGTTCGATATCGGCTTTATCAATGCGGAACTGACCAAGGTTTCACGGGCGGGGATTCCGCGCGACCGTCTGGTCGACACGCTGACATTGGCGCGCCGCAAGCACCCCGGTGTGTCGAACCGGCTCGACGACCTGTGTTCGCGCTACGCCATCGATAATTCCCGCCGCACCAAGCACGGCGCGTTGCTCGACGCGGAACTGCTGGCGGAAGTCTACATCGATCTGATCGGCGCGCGGCAGTCGCAGCTTATTCTGTCGGAGACGCGTCAGTCGTTCAGCACGGGACAGACGGATGCACCGCGGCGGCAGCGCGAGGTGCCGCTTGCACCGCGCATTACCGAAGCGGATGTAGCCGCGCACACAGCCTTTGTCGCGACCCTGGGCGGCACGCCGGTCTGGAACGAATTTTCCAAGGAATCCTAAAGCGGCGCGAACGTCCGCCGCTGAGCCTTAGCCCGGTTCAAGTCTTAGCTCGGCTTGACCTGCTGTTGCTGCTCCGCCTGGCGCGCCATGTTCTGGCGATAGAGGCCGACGAAATCCACCGGGTCGAGCATCAGCGGCGGGAAGCCGCCGGAGCGCACCGACGTCGCAATGATTTCCCGGGCGAACGGGAACAGCAGCCTCGGGCATTCGATCATGATAAACGGATGCATGCTGTCCTGCGGAACGTTCTGAATGCGGAACACGCCGGCATAGATCAGCTCGAAAGCGAACAGCACAAGATTGTCGTTCTCGGCCTTGCCCTCGATCGACAGCGCGACCTCAAAGTCGTGCTCGGCAACCGCGTTCGCGGTGACATTGATCTGAATGTTGATGGTGGGCTGCTTGTCCTGGGCCGCCAGCGAAGCCGGAGAGTTCGGATTCTCGAACGAGAAGTCCTTGATGTACTGCGCCAGGACGTTGAACTGGGGCGGGGCCGCGTTCTCGGAAGGTGCACCGTTGCCGTTGGTCATGGATAGATCTCTCCGAGAATGTGGAAACTGAATCGCCCAGGGAGCAATCCGGTCCGGGAACTGCCTGCGAAAAAGGCCTTGGCGGCGGGAACGTCCGCTTCGGACAGGCCTTTGTTGGGGCGAGTGGCTATCATAGCCTTGCCTCATTCGACAAGGACGATAGGCCTCATTCTGTTGCGTTTCGGCTGGCTCTGACCGCTGGATCGGGTAGAATTAAGCGAAACAGGCGCCGTGAATGCCCCAAACCCTGTCTTTTGGGCACTTCAAAGCGCGGCATATGGCGGTGTTGGCTGGATCGGGTTTCGTGCCTACATGTGACAGGCAAATTCGTGGTTGGCCCATCCGGGTTTTTTTCGGGTTGCGTGAAGCACCGATCAGAAAGTGAATGCGACGTGGATATTTACACTATCATTTTTCTGGCTCTGGCCGTCTTCATCTTCCTGCGGCTGCGCAACGTATTGGGACAGCGCACCGGTGACGAACGTCCGCCGTTCGACCTGCCGGCGCGGGGCAATGCGCGCATGTCCGACAATGTCGTGCCGTTGCCCGGCAAAACCATCGATCAGGCTCCGCTGGCGCCATCGGCCGAACCTGCGGTCGTGGTTGACCGGTGGAAGGGAATTGCCGAATCCGGTTCGGCGCTCGCGCGCGGTCTCGATCAGATCGCCGTTTCCGATCCGTCCTTCGACGCGCAGCATTTCATCAGCGGCGCCAAGAGCGCGTATGAGATGATCGTGCTCGCGTTCGCCAATGGCGATCGGCGCACGCTGAAGGATCTGCTGTCGTCTGAGGTCTATGAAGGTTTCGAGGCTGCGATCAAGGAACGCGAGCAGCGCGGCGAAAAGGTCGAGACCCGGTTCGCTTCGATCGACAAGGCGGAGATCGTCAACGCGGAAACGCGCGATCGGTCCGCCCAGATCACCGTCCGGTTTGTCTCCCAGATGATTTCGGTCACGCGCGACAAGGCCGGCACCGTCGTCGATGGCAATGCGGAAAAGCTCACCGATGTCACAGATGTCTGGACATTCGCCCGTGACATCGCGTCGCGCGATCCGAACTGGAAGCTGGTTGGGACGGAAAGCGGACAGTAACGACGTTGCTGCGCCCGGTGCACGAGCCGGGCGTTGTGGCGCGTGGCTGAAAGCGGGAGCGGCCGGACTTTGTGTCGCCGGCCTTGTCATCGCGGACGCCCAGGCGAGAGCGAGCCGCCATACCTCCCACGAACATCATGAACATCAAAGGCGTCGACCGGTTGTCTGGCCGCTGGAATTTCCCGGCGCTCAGTACGCGCCGCTGAAATGGAGCGAGGTCGCCGGTTGGACCGACGACGATCCGCTCCCCGCCTTCAAGACGTTTCGCGCAAGCTGCAAGCCAATCGCTGCGCAGAAAGGTCCGCTTGCGGAAAGCAAGGCGATCGGCACGTCGCTACGCGATCCGTGCATCGCCGCCAGGGCCGAGGATATTTCCGAGAGCGCCAAGGCACGCGAATTCTTCGAGAAGAATTTCACGCCGTTGCTGATTTCGCGGATCGGTGAGGATGCCGGTTTTGTCACCGGCTATTACGAGCCGATCGTCGACGGCTCGCGGGTCCAGACCGATGTGTACAACGTGCCGGTCTATCGCCGGCCGTCGAACCTGTTCGTGCGCGGATACTCGCAGGCCAATTCCAGCATGCCGAACAAGGGTCAGGTGTTCCGCAAGATCGGGCGCCGCAAGCTGGTGCCGTATTACGACCGCGCCGAGATTGAAGACGGTGCGATCGCGGGACGGGGACTCGAAGTTGTGTGGCTCAGGAGCCAGACCGATTTGCTGTTCATCCAGATTCAAGGCTCGGCACGAATCAAACTCGAGGATGGCTCGCTCGTGCGCATCAATTACGATGCACATAACGGCTTTCCCTATATGCCCGTCGGCCGAATCCTGATCGAACGCAACATCATTCCCAAAGATCAGATGTCGATGCAGAAGATCAGGGAATACATGGAGCAGAGCCCGGATGCCGCGAAAGAACTGCGCCGGCAGAATCGCTCTTATGTGTTCTTTCGCGAGGTGAAGCTCGGGGCGGATGACGAGGCGGTCGGCGCGCAGGGCGTGCCTCTGACGGCGGGACGCTCGATCGCTGTCGACAAGTCGCTGCACGTTTATGGCACGCCATTCTTTATCGAAGGCAACCTGCCTATTGAGTCAGACACATCGAACACGCCGTTCCGACGGTTGATGATCGCGCAGGACACCGGATCGGCGATCATCGGTCCGGCACGCGCGGACATATACTTCGGTGCGGGCGCCGATGCAGGCCGCGTCGCAGGTCGCCTGAAAAATCCTGCGCGCTTCGTCATGCTGCTGCCGAACAGTCTCGATCCGGTGCCGCGCGGCAAGACCATGCCGCTGCCGGAAGACCGGCCTTCAGCCACGATCGCAAAGCTGTTTCCGCAAAAAGATCTGTCCAAGGAACCCGCAAAGGAGCCGGTCAAGGAGACGCCGAAAGAAGTTGTGAAAGAAGCTCCAAAAGAAACAGCCAAGGACGTGCCGAAAGAGCAGCCCAAAGCGCAATCAAAGGAATCACCCAAAAGCCAGTCCAAGGATCAGCCCGCGGCAGCCCAGACGCCAGCCGTCGCACCGGCAGCACCCGCCGTAACCGCGCCAGTTGCACAAGCCGTGCCGCTGCCGGAGGCGCGTCCGAAAGCTGCGCCCGATGTGGCATCAACCGCAACCGTGAAACCTGAACAGCCGCGCCGCAAGCGGCACTACCGGCGCACTCGTCATCGCCAATGAAACGTCCGCGCAATCTCGATCCACCGCCTGTGTCCCGACGAAAGCGCGCGCTCAGCCGCGAAGAAGTCGAACTATGGGAAAGCGTGGCGAAGCAGGCGAAGCCGCTGCGCAAGAGACCGCGTTCGCTGAAGGTTTCCGCAGAAGCGCTGGACGAATCACCGGTCGCTCCGAAGCTGGCACCGGCACCGAAATCGCCAGCGATGCATCGAAAGATTCCGGCCGCTCCGCCAGCGCCGCCGCCGCTTGCGCCATTGGGACGGCGTGAGCGCTCGCAGCTTTCACGCGGCCGGAAGGAGATCGACGCGCGGCTTGATCTGCACGGCATGACGCAGACCAAAGCGCATCGTGTGCTGTTGAGCTTCCTGCATCACGCGCACGAGAATGGCATGGCCTTCGTTCTGATCATCACCGGCAAGGGCCGCACGGTGGGACCGGAGTCGGAGCGCGGCGTGCTCCGTCGTCAGGTCCCGCACTGGCTTGGGCTGCCGGAATTCCGCAGCTTCGTAATCGGCTTTGAGGAAGCGCACATCGGCCACGGCGGCGAGGGCGCACTTTATGTGCGGGTCCGCCGGGCGCGGTAGATCGCCTACAGAATAAACCGGCTGAGATCGGTGTTCTTGGCCAGATCGCCGATATGCTTTTTCACGTAATCGGCGTTGATCGTGATGGTCTGACCGTTCATGTCCGGAGCGTGGAACGATGTCTCGTCGAGCACGCGCTCCATGACCGTCTGCAAACGCCGCGCACCGATGTTCTCGATGGTTGAGTTCACCGCGACGGCGATATCGGCAAGCGCGTCGATCGCATCGTCGGTGATGTCGAGGGTCACGCCTTCGGTCTGCATCAGCGCGACATACTGCTTGAGCAGCGACGCTTCGGGCTCGGTGAGAATGCGCCGCATATCGTCACGGGTCAGCGCCTGCAACTCGACGCGGATCGGCAGGCGGCCCTGCAACTCTGGCAGCAGATCCGACGGTTTGGCGATGTGGAAGGCTCCCGACGCAATGAACAGGATATGATCGGTCTTCACCGCGCCGTGCTTGGTGGACACGGTGGTGCCTTCGATCAGGGGCAGCAGGTCGCGCTGCACGCCTTCGCGGGAGACATCGCCGGCGCGTACGCCATCGCGGACGCAGATCTTGTCTATCTCGTCGAGGAACACGATGCCGTTGTTCTCGACGGCTTGGATGGATTCCTGCACCACCTGTTCGTTATCGAGCAGCTTGTCGCTTTCCTCGTTGACAAGAATTTCGTGTGAATCCGCGACGCTGAGCCGGCGCGTTTTGGTGCGGCCGCCCATCTTGCCGAAGATGTCGCCGATCGAGATCGCGCCGACCTGTGCGCCCGGCATGCCGGGAATCTCGAACATCGGCGCGCCGCCGGACGACTGGGTCTCGATTTCGATTTCCTTGTCGTTCAGCTCACCGGCGCGAAGTTTTCTGCGGAATGAATCCCGCGTCGATGCGCCTGCATTGGGTCCGACGAGCGCGTCGAGCACGCGCTCTTCGGCGGCTTGCTGCGCGCGCGCCTGCACGTCCTTCCGCTTGCGTTCGCGGGTTTGCAAGATGCCGACTTCGACAAGGTCGCGCACAATCTGCTCGACATCGCGGCCGACATAGCCGACTTCGGTAAACTTCGTGGCCTCCACCTTGATGAACGGAGCATTCGCCAGCCGTGCGAGCCGCCGCGCGATCTCGGTCTTGCCGACGCCGGTCGGCCCGATCATCAGAATGTTCTTCGGCAGCACCTCTTCGCGCAATGAACCGGTGAGTTGCTGACGCCGCCAGCGGTTGCGCAGCGCGATGGACACCGCGCGCTTGGCGTCGCCCTGTCCGACGATGAAGCGGTCGAGTTCGGAAACGATTTCGCGGGGAGAGAAGTCTGTCATGGCTCTTAGCTATTGTTGAAGAAGATGGATCGCAAGCGTGGCGGATCACTAGATAATCGGCGGCCCGCCTTGCCATTGCCGTATCGCATCGAACGGATGGATCAGCATGATGATGTTCAGCGTCAGGTTGTCGCGGATGTGAAGACCGACGGCGATCTCGAACACAATGGCGATGATTACCGTCGCAATCACCGGCAGTTTCCGCGCGGCAATGAAGCCCGCGATCATCGCCAGCGTGTCGGATATCGAGTTGACGATGCTGTCGCCGTAATAATCCAGCGAGATGGTGCCGGCGCGATAGCGCTCGATGATGAGCGGCGAATTTTCCAGGAGTTCCCAGCCGCCCTCGATCAGCATCGCAATCAGAAGACGCGCGATCCACGACACGCGAGGTAACGCCAGCCATGTCAGGCCATAGAACAGGAAGCCATGGATGATATGCGAGAACGTGTACCAGTCGGCGATGTGCTGCGAGTTTTCCGAGCTGAGCACCACGCCATGCCAGAGCTTGACATATCCGCAGGTGCAGATCGGCACGCGCCCCATGGCATAGAGGATCGCGGCCTGAAGCGCGAGCAGCGCGGCTGCGATGATGAATCCCTGGCGCGGCGACAGCCCCGACCTTGCAGACAAGGCTGCCTGGTCCGATGCCGCGCTCATGTGGTCAGCGTTTCGATGGTGACGTTGCGGTTGGTGTAGACGCAGATATCGGCCGCGATATCCAGCGAGCGGCGCACGATGGTCTCGGCGTCCTGGTTGGAATCGGCCAGCGCGCGTGCCGCGGCGAGGGCATAGTTGCCGCCGGAGCCGATCGCCATCACGCCGTGCTCCGGCTCGAGCACGTCGCCGGTTCCGGTCAGCACCAGCGAAACCTCCTTGTCGGCCACGATCATCATGGCCTCAAGGCGCCGCAGATAACGGTCCGTGCGCCAGTCCTTCGCCAGTTCGACCGCCGCACGGGTGAGCTGGCCCGGATACTGCTCCAGCTTGGCCTCGAGCCGCTCGAACAGCGTGAAGGCGTCCGCAGTGGCCCCGGCGAAGCCGCCGATGACGTCGCCCTTGCCGAGCTTTCGGACCTTCTTGGCGTTGGATTTGATGACGGTCTGGCCGATGGAGACCTGCCCATCGCCGCCAATGACCACCTTGCCGCCCTTGCGGACTGTGAGAATCGTCGTGCCGTGCCAGATTTCAGCTTGTGATGCCTGCATAAAAACCTCGTTGAGGGCCCTCATCTAGGCACTGGCGCCGCCGGTTGCAATCGACCCGCCGGGCGGCGAATTCCGGTCACCATATCTGAAAACTCAGGCAAAAATCGCGTCATCCCGCAGTAGCGAAGGCGTCATGTGCCTGTTAAAAGGGCGCGACTTCCGGCTTCTGGAGAGCACTTTTCATGCGCACGGCTACCATCAAGCGCAAAACCAAGGAAACCGACATCATGGTGTCGGTCAATCTGGACGGGACCGGCATATCCAATGTCGCGACCGGCATCGGATTCTTTGATCATATGCTGGATCTCCTGGCGCGCCATTCGCGCATCGACATCACCGTGCAGGCCGACGGTGATCTCCATGTCGATTACCACCACACCACGGAAGATGTCGGCATCGCGCTCGGGCAGGCTGTGAAGCAGGCGCTCGGCGATATGAAGGGCATCACCCGCTACGCCAGCATTCACATGCCGATGGACGAGACCCTGTCGCGTGTCGTGATCGACATTTCGGGACGACCGGTGCTGGTGTTCAAGGCCGAGTTCCCGCGTGACAAGATCGGCGAGTTCGACACCGAACTGGTGCGCGAATGGTTTAATGCCTTTGCGATCAACGCCGGCATAACGCTGCATGTCGAGACGCTCTACGGCGAGAACAACCATCATATCGCCGAGTCGTGCTTCAAGGGTCTGGCGCGCGCGCTCCGCGCAGCGGTTGCCATCGATCCGCGTGCCGCGGGCGAAATTCCCTCCACCAAGGGCACGCTGGGCGGCTGATTTGAGCGGAAGCGCATGCCGGTCATGCGCTGGACTTCACTTTTGGACCAGTGAGTGACGCACGATCTTTGCCGGATCGTGCCGAACGAGGTTCCGGAGAACGATCATGGCGGTTTATACGGTTCACGCTCCGGCGAGCTACGGCGTCGATGTCCGCACGGCGCCGGAAAAGCTCGTGTTCGTGCGCGACGGGTTTTATGTCTGGGCTTTCGTCGCTGCGATCTTCTGGCTGATCTGGCACCGGCTGTGGCTGGCGCTGCTCGGCTACATCGCGCTGATGATCGTGGCTGAAATCGCAATGTCGGCTGCCGGCGTCGGATCGGGCGCGCGTTTGCTGGTGATGGCTGTCATCGCATTGCTGGTCGGTCTTGAGGCCGGATCGCTGCGCCGCTGGAAGCTGTCGGGCCGCAAATGGCGTCAGCTCGACGTTGTCGTGGCGGACTCTGAGGAAGATGCCGAGCGCCGCTTCTTCGAGCGCTGGAATGCAAAGGCCGCGCAAGGCAGTGAGCGCACTGGAGCGTCGTCTCCGCCTCCGCTGCCACGCGCATCCATTTCGCAGCCGCAAGGCATTATCGGCTTGTTTCCTGAATCCGGAGCGTCGCGTTGAGCGTTGCCATCATCGATTACGGCTCTGGCAATCTGCACTCGGCGGCAAAGGCTTTCGAGCGTGCGGCGCGCAGCATGGAGCAGCCGGCGAAGATTGTCGTGACCCGCGATCCCGACACGGTGTTCCGTGCAGATCGCATTGTCTTACCCGGCGTCGGCGCCTTCGCCGATTGCCGTAAAGGTCTCGATGGATTGAATGGCATGGTCGACGCGATGACCGAGGCCGTGCGCGACAAGGCACGGCCGTTCTTCGGCATCTGTGTCGGCATGCAGTTGATGGCGACCCAGGGCAAGGAATACGTCACAACGCCGGGACTCGACTGGATTGCCGGCGACGTGGTGAAGATCACGCCGCGCGAGGAAGATCTGAAAATTCCGCACATGGGCTGGAACACGCTCGATCTGGTGCGTGAGCATCCGGTGCTGGAGCGGCTGCCGCTTGGCGACAAAGGCCGCCATGCCTATTTCGTGCACTCCTATCACCTGAATGCGGCGAATAAGGCCGACGTTGTCGCGCGCGCCGACTACGGCGGGCCAGTGACGGCGATCGTCGCCAGGGACACCGCGATCGGCACGCAGTTTCACCCCGAGAAGAGCCAGCGTTTTGGTCTCGCCCTGATCTCAAATTTTCTGAAGTGGAAACCGTGATTCTTTTTCCCGCGATCGATCTCAAGAACGGTGAGTGCGTGCGCCTCGAGCAGGGCGACATGGCGCGCGCGACCGTGTTCAACCTCGATCCCGCCGCGCAGGCCAAAACCTTCGAGACGCAGGGTTTCGAATATCTTCACGTTGTCGATCTCGACGGCGCGTTTGCCGGCAAGCCGATGAACGCGCAGGCTGTGGAAGCCATGCTCAAGGTGGTGAAATTTCCGGTGCAGCTCGGCGGCGGCATTCGCGATCTCGCGACCATCGAGGCGTGGCTCGCCAAGGGCATTCGCCGGGTTATCATCGGCACCGCCGCGGTGCGCGATCCCGCGCTGGTGAAAGAGGCCGCGAAAGAATTTCCGGGCCGGGTTGCGGTGGGTCTCGATGCGCGCGACGGCAGGGTCGCCGTTGAAGGCTGGGCTGAGACGTCGACTGTAACGGCACTCGATATCGCGCAGCGCTTTGAGGACGCCGGTGTCGCTGCGATCATCTTCACTGACATTGCGCGCGACGGCCTGCTCAAGGGTCTCAACCTCGACGCAACAATCGCGCTGGCCGACGCGATCTCAATTCCGGTGATTGCCTCCGGCGGTTTCGCCTCCATCGCTGACGTGAAGGCGCTGCTTGAGCCTCGCGCCAAAAAGCTGGAAGGCGCGATCTCCGGCCGCGCGCTGTACGACGGCCGCCTCGATCCGGCCGAGGCATTGACGCTGATCCGCAACGCGCGGGCGGCGGCTTAAGGGCAGGCAACGATGTTCAAGGTTCGCGTAATTCCCTGTCTCGACGTGAAAGACGGCCGAGTCGTCAAGGGCGTCAACTTCGTCGATCTGCGTGACGCGGGCGATCCGGTCGAAGCTGCGATTGCCTATGACGCAGCAGGCGCGGACGAACTTTGCTTTCTCGACATCACCGCGACCCACGAGAACCGCGGCACCATTCTCGATGTGGTGCGGCGGACGGCGGAAGCCTGCTTCATGCCGCTGACGGTTGGCGGCGGCGTGCGCACCGTGGACGATATCCGCACGCTCCTGACGTATGGCGCCGACAAGGTGTCGATCAATTCGGCGGCGGTTGCCCGGCGTGAATTCGTCAAGGAAGCCGCGGAGAAGTTCGGCGACCAGTGCATCGTTGTCGCCATCGACGCCAAGCGCACCGGCTCCGACCGCTGGGAGATTTTTACCCACGGCGGCCGCAAGTCGACCGGCATCGACGCCATCGAATACGCGCAGGAGGTGGTTTCGCTGGGCGCCGGAGAAATCCTGCTGACCTCGATGGACCGCGACGGCACCCGCCAGGGTTTCGATATCAATCTGACCCGCGCCATCGCCGACAGCGTCAAGGTTCCGGTGATCGCCTCCGGCGGCGTCGGCAATCTCGACCATCTGGTGGCGGGCATCCGCGAGGGGCACGCCACCGCGGTGCTGGCGGCTTCGATTTTCCACTTCGGGGAGTTCACCATCCGCCAGGCGAAGGACCACATGGTTCGCGCCGGATTGCCGATGCGGCTCGATCCATGAGCTTCGTTATGGGAAGGCAACTGGCCGTATGCCAAATACCTGAATCCGATCAATTCTTTGCGCTCCCTACCGGGGTACGGAAGTGATAGAAGGCGCTTTATGAGCCGTTTTACGATCCACGATCTGGCAGCCACCATCGATGCCCGCGCGGCGTCGGGCGGAGATGCGTCCTATACCCGCAAGCTGCTGGACAAGGGCGCGGATCACTGCGCCAAGAAGCTGGGCGAGGAGGCGGTGGAAACCGTGATCGCCGCCGTTGAGAACAACCGCGATCATCTGATCGCCGAGAGCGCCGATCTCGTCTTCCATCTTCTGGTGCTGCTGAAGTCGCGCGGCATCAGTCTTGCCGATGTCGAAGACGCGCTGGCGCAGCGCACTCAGATGTCGGGCCTTGAAGAGAAAGCTGCGCGCAAGCGCGATTAGTTCAATTCCGGCAGACGCGGGGATACGCGGGTGCCGGGCAGGAGGGAATGGCTCATGGATGTGAGAGCCGACCAGGTTCAGTACAATCCCTACCGCGTTTTCTCGCGCGCACAGTGGGCCGCCCTGCGCGACGACATGCCGATGACGCTGACCGCCGAGGAAATCGCGCGGATGCACTCGATGCATGATCGCCTCGATATCAAGGAGGTCGAGGAAATCTATCTGCCGCTGTCGCGCCTGCTGTCGTTTTATGTCGCGGCGGCCCAGCGCCTGTTCGTCGCGCAGCGACATTTCCTCGGCATCGAAGATCGCAAGATGCCCTACATTATTGGCGTCGCCGGATCGGTGGCGGTGGGCAAGTCGACCACGGCCCGTGTGCTGCAAGCGCTTCTGGCGCGCTGGTCGCCGCGGCCCAAGGTGGATCTTGTCACCACCGACGGCTTTCTGTTTCCGAACGAGATTCTGGAGCGCGAAGGCCTGATGCAGAAGAAGGGCTTTCCCGAAAGCTACGACCTTCCGGCGCTGCTCAGCTTCCTGTCCGACATCAAGGCCGGCCGCCGGCCGGTCCGCGCGCCGGTCTACTCGCATCTCACCTACGACGTCATTCCCAACGAAGGCGTCGAAATCGACCGGCCCGACATCCTGATCGTTGAAGGCGTCAACGTGCTGCAAACCGGACGTCTGCCGCGCGACGGCAAGGCCGTTCCGTATGTGTCGGACTTCTTCGACTTCTCGGTCTATATCGACGCGGAGGAGCCGATCCTGCGCGAGTGGTATGTCGAGCGCTTTCTCACGCTGCGCGACACGGCGTTCCGCGATCCGCGGTCCTACTTCAATCGCTACGCCAAGCTGTCCGACAAGGAAGCGACCGATCGGGCGCTTGAGCTCTGGACCACCATCAACCTGGTCAATCTGGAAGAGAACATTCTGCCGACCCGGCCACGCGCGACGCTGATCCTGAAGAAGGGCAGCGACCACGTGATCGAGGACGTTCAGTTGCGCCGGCTGTAGGCAGAGTTTTCTTCGTCATTGCGAGGAGCGGAGCGACGAAGCAATCCAGCTTCTCCCAAAAGTGGATTGCTTCGCTGCGCTCGCAATGACAGTCAGATGGATCATGCCGCGTGACGCGTTGCGTCGGCGCCGAAGTGATCGAGATAACGGCCGGAGATCGCCGACACCGGCATGACAACCAGTACATCCGTGGTGCCAAACTGGTGGTCGACTACGGCGCCATCGCCAACGAAGGCGCCAACCCGAAGATAACCCTTGATCAGCGGCGGCAGCATCCGCAGCGCCGCCTTGGTGTCGATATTCTCTTTCGCGATACGGTTCATGTCCACCCGGCGCGAAGGATGAGCGCTGGCACGCCAGCCTTCCGGCGCGGCTGCGAAGTGGTGCAGGAACGACAGCGGCAATGCGAGCCGGTCGGGATCTGTGCCCTCGAAGCTGGCGCAGCCGATCATCACATCGAGATTATGCCGGCGCACATAGCTCCACACGCCGTGCCACAGCAATTCAACAGTTCGCTTGGTGCGATAGGGCGGCAATACGCAGGAACGGCCGAGCTCGAGGAACTTCAAGCCTGTCTGCCGCTGCATCAGACCTGAAATGTCGAACTCGTCACCGGTGTAGAAACCGCCGTGTTTTTCGGCGACATCCTGGCGCAGCAGCCGATAGGTGCCGACCACGGGCTGCTTGCCGCTCATTGTCGGCTTGGCGGCATGATCCACCACCAGCAGGTGATCGCAGATTTTGTCGAACGCATCCTTGTCGCGCTGTGCCAGCATGGTCGCGGCGTCGGCGATGGCGGAGCCGTTCTTGTAGAACACCTTGTAGCGCAGCTTCTGCGCGCGCTTCACGTCGCTCTTGGATTGAGCAAGACGGACTTCCAGCGAGCCGATCTTGCCGAGGCGCGCGGGTTGTATCATCTCCGGCACGGCCTCGCCGCGCAGGCTTGAGTGCAGAAGGTTTGGCATCAGCCAGGTGGCGGCGGTCGTTGCGGCCGATTTTGCATGAGCGGGCCGGAGCATCTGCACCAGCGGATTTTGGCGAAATACTTCAAGCGGGCTTCGAACGGCCTGCTGTCGAAATGTTTTAGAGTTTGCATCCGGCTTCGTCAGCGCCGGTTTGTTGCCGCTCATGGCTTCCTCGCGGCTGCGCGCATTGATTCGTCAAGCGCAGCCCTGAGGTATCAATAATCATGGTCGTGATACGGATTTATGACACCGCAACGCGCAGCGATGGTGGGGTTCAGGCATTCACCGTGCGTGATGACGCAGTTGCCGCCAGTGCATCCGTCAGCTTGTCGCGGTCGAGCGGCTTGACCAGAAAGCCGTCCATGCCCGCTTCGAAGCAGGCATAGCGATCATCCACCAGGGTGTTTGCCGTTAGCGCAAGAATTCTCGTTCGTTGCGGGCTGCGCTCCGCCTCAAACGCGCGAATTCGTTTCGTGGCCGCGATGCCGTCCAGCTTCGGCATATGGATGTCCATCAGCACCACATCGTAAGGCGTGCCGGCGCCGTCTGCAGCCAGCCATGACTCCAGGGCCTCCTCGCCGTCGGTGGTGATGACCGGGCGATGACCCATGCGCGTCAGCAACGACCGGATCAGGAGCGCGTTGATCTCATTGTCTTCCGCAACAAGGATCGAGAGCGGACGCTGCGCAATCTGCTGCGAGACAATAGTCGAGGATTCGATCGCAGCTTCGGTGTCGTCAGGAAGTTCCGGCACCAGCGCTGCGCCGGGCATCGACAGACGTGCAGCCAGCGATGTCGCACGCAGCGGCTTCACCAGATATCCCGTGAACAGAGCCATCATGCCGGGCGCGATATCGCGGCGCGCCGACGGCGTAAACATCGCAATCCGGTGCATGGCATGGCGTGAGGCGGTCTCGGCGAAATCCTGCAACTGCGCATCGCCGCTCGTGCAATCGACGAGGATTGCGTACCACGAACGCTCCGGCAGCAATGCGCGTGCGATGGCGGCGTCCGCCACCGTGCAGGTCTGTGCGCCCCAGCGTCCCAGGCGCCGGGCAATCAGCGAGGCTTCGATCGACTGCGGGCCGACCAGCATGACCGACCTGTCTGTCAGATCGGGTGCGAGGAAGGGCGACGCAACGCCATCGCTGTGCGCTGCCGGCGCGAGCGGAATCGAGAACGCGAATGTTGCACCGGCGCCTTCGGCGCTTTCCAGCGTGATCCGCCCGCCCATGCGCCGGACGATACGCTCGCTGATGCTGAGCCCCAGACCCGTCCCGCCGTAATTGCGCGCCGTACCCTCGGAGGCCTGTTCGAACTCTCGGAAGATCCGCTGCTGCGCTTCCGGCGCGATGCCGATGCCCGTGTCGCGGACAAGGAAGGAGATCTCACCGGGCCAGATTCCAGGCTCCACGATCAGGGCGACGCCGCCGGCGGGCGTGAACTTGATGGCGTTGCCGGCGAGATTGAGCAGGACCTGCCGCAGCCGCGCCGCGTCGCCAATCACCTCGGCCGGTAACCGCTCGTCGACATAGGATGCAATCTCGAGCTTGCGCGCCTGCGCACGGGGCGCGAGCAATTCGGTGATCTCCTCGATCATTGCTGCGAGTGCAAACGGCCGGTGTTCGAGATCGATCTTGCCTGCTTCGATCTTGGAGAAATCGAGAAGCTCGTCGATCAGCGCCATCAAGGCGTCGCCGGATGTCTTCACCGCCTTCGCGTAGGTCGCCTGTTCTGCGGTCAGTGCTGTGTCGAGCAGCAGGTTGCTCATGCCGATGATGCCGTTCAGCGGTGTGCGGATCTCGTGCGACGCCATGGCGAGGAATTTCGACTTCGCCCGGTTGGCGGAATTGGCGATGTCGCGCGCTTCGGCAAGAGCCCTTTCGGTCTCGGCGCGGTCCGTCACATCCCGGCCGACGCATTGCAGATCGGCGGGCTGATAGGCATCGCCGCGCACAAGGCCCTCGCGCCATGCGACCCAGCGCGGACCCATCGCGCTATCGATCTTCTGGTCGTGAGCCCGTGTCCCGTTCGGCTCGATCGCAACGGCGCCCTGTTCCAGCACGGGAAGCGTGAACCGTGTCCCGATCAGAGCCTCGCGCGGTTTGCGTGCGAGGGCGCAGTAAGCGTCGTTCACTGAGGTGATGATTCCGTCGCTGTCGCGCAGCACTATCAGGTCGCTCTGGGATTCGAACAGGCTGCGCGCATGTTCCTCGGCGCCCTTCAGTTCCCAGTTGCGGTCGGCCAGCGCTTCATTGTGCAGTTCGATCTTGCGCATCTTCTTCCGCAGCCAGCGCATCCGCATGCTGAGCGTGGCAAGCGCCAGACAGGCCAGCGCGAACAGGAAGCTCGCACCGAGGGCGAAGCTGTGCGGATCGTAGGTCTCGCTGCGGCTTCCGGTAATGAACCCGTAGGCTCCGCCAAAAGCTGCGGAGAAAATCATCACCGAGCGGATCGTGGCGCTGATCCAGGGATGCCGGCGGGAAAAAGGGCGAAGCCGGGATCGGATGCGCAAGGCTCGCAGCATTGGTGTCCGCTCCGCGGTTGGGATCGTGCGTGAGGAAAGTCCGCGCAAGAATGTGTTGGGGATGTTTCGAAGAGTTTGAAGCGCGCGCGGATCGCCGGCGGCGATCCAAACGTGGCTAACGAGGCGTTAACGCCGGGATAGATCGCTGCGGCGTCACATCGACCGCTCGGCCAGGCGGACGTTGTGCCCGGCGCTGACCACGAGGGCGGCTGCGTCGCGCGGGCTGAACGTCCGCGATTGCACGAAGATCCGGTAGTCCGCGCCGGATTCTTGGGACAGATAGATCACCGGATCGGATGTTGAAGCGTGATCGACGATGCTGACGAATGTTGTATGACGGGAGACCGTGCAACTATCTGTCTCGGCGGTCTGCAGGCCGTCGATCACGGCGAAGTCCGCCATGTCGGCGTTGTCGACCACCTGAACCCGCACGGTGGCGACTTCCGGATCGTCGGTGAAGGAGACATGAAGCGGATTTTGCCATGGGCCGGTTGCGATCTGCATCGAAGCCCGGCCCAGCGCGATGCAGGGGCTCGCGCCCGGAACCAACTCTCCGCCGGCAACCACGCCGGCCAGCAGCAGCGGAATGGTCGAAGCCAGGATCTTCACACGCAACATGGGACGCTACTCGCAACACGGGTTACCGCCAAAGCCGCCACGACAGGGCGGTTTATGGTTTTTGAAGTGTAAAGAGAGATCGTTACTGAAGGGTTTGCGGGCGTGGATATGAGCTACGCCGCGCGGCGTAAATCTTCAGCCAGCGCGCGGTAGGACAGGGCCTCGGCGAGATGAAGCCGCCCGATGGTGTCCGCGCCGTCGAGGTCGGCGAGGGTGCGCGCCACCCGCAGCACGCGGTGATAGCCGCGTGCCGACAGCCGCATGGTTTCTGCGGCGTCGCGCAGCAGCTTTTGCCCCTGCGCATCGGGCTGCGCGATCTCTTCCAGCACCGCGGCCGGCGCTTCCGCGTTGGTGCGGACGTGCGGCAGGCCCAAGGCCGCATAGCGCGCGATCTGAACGGCGCGGGCCGCGGCGACACGCGCCGCAACTTCAGCGGAGCCTTCCGCAGGCGCCGGAAGAATCAGGTCGGATGCGGTCACGGCCGGCACTTCGATGCGCAGATCGATGCGATCCATCAGCGGTCCGGAAATACGGCCCTGATAATCCGCGGTGCATCGGTCGATGCGGCCGCGCTTGCAGGAATAGCCGGGTTCATAGGCATGTCCGCAGCGGCAGGGATTCATCGCCGCCACCAGCATGAAACGCGCGGGGTATGTCACGCGATGGTTGGCGCGCGACACCGCGACCTCGCCGTTCTCCAGCGGCTGGCGCAGCGAATCCAGCACGCGTGCATCGAACTCCGGCAGTTCGTCAAGAAACAGCACGCCGTGATGGGCCAGCGAAATTTCACCGGGTTTTGCGCGCATGCCGCCGCCGGTCAGCGCGGCCATGCTTGCGGAGTGATGCGGCGCGCGGAACGGCCGCCGCGCCGTCAATGCGCCGCCTTCGATTTCGCCCGCGACAGATGCGATCATCGAAATCTCGAGCAGTTCGGACGGCGACAGCGGCGGCAGGATCGAGGGCAGCCGCGCCGCGAGCATCGACTTTCCCGCGCCGGGCGATCCGATCATCAACAAGTGATGACCGCCGGCGGCGGCGATCTCCAGCGCGCGCTTGGCGCTTTCCTGGCCCTTGATGTCGCGCAGGTCGAGCGATGCGATCTGGCGTTCGGTGATCTTCGGCTCGGGCCGCGTCAGAACCTGTGTGCCCTTGAAGTGGTTGGCGATCTGAATCAGCGACGCCGCGGCAACGATCTGAATTTCGGGGCTGGCCCAAGCCGCTTCCGCGCCGCAGGCCGCCGGGCAGATCAGTCCCTCGTCGCGCGCGTTCGCTCCGATCGCTGCGGGAAGCACGCCCGCGACAGGCGCGATCGAGCCATCGAGCCCGAGCTCACCGAGTACCGTAAATCCGCTCAGCGCATCGGGCGGGATCGCGCCGATGGCAGCCATCAGCCCGAGGGCAATGGGGAGATCGTAATGACTGCCTTCCTTGGGCAGGTCGGCGGGCGCCAGATTGACGGTGATTCGCCGGGCCGGCAGCGCAAGGCCCGAGGCGATCAGGGCGGATCGCACTCGTTCGCGGGCTTCAGACACTGCCTTGTCTGGCAGGCCTACGATGGTGAAAGCGGGCAATCCGGGCGCGACCTGAACCTGCACGTCCACCGTGCGGGCTTCGATGCCTTCAAACGCCACCGTGGAAACGCGCTGAACCATGGCTCCCTCGCCCCCGCCACAACCCTAGCAGGAACTTTCTGGAGCGCAAGAACATTTAGGGAACATTCGGGGGAAACCTGCGGCAGGAGGACGTGCCTTCTGCCGCAGGTCAGCAGTCAGAGATTCATGATCATCGGCTCGGGGATGTAGCGGAAGCCCTCGCCGGCCTTCACAACATGGCCGTAGCCTGGCCATGGGAAGTGATAGGACATCACCGCCGTCTTGTTGGCCGCGATCGTGTCCAGCAGCTTGACCCGGGTGGCCGCGGCCATCTTCGGATCGGAGTCGTAGGCGAACTCCATCTTCGGCCGCTCCAGCAGCAGCACCTGATGGTGGGTGAGATCCCCGAGGAATGCGAACGACTTTCCACCCGACTGGATCATGAAGATGTGGTGGCCGAAGGTGTGGCCGGGCGCGGCTATCGCGGTGATGCCCGGCAGGAATTCCTGGCCGTCCTTGAAGAACACGATGCGGTCGCGCACCGGCATCAGGTTCTTGCGGGCGTGTGCGATGAAATCCTTGAGTGGACCGTCCAGTTTCTTTTCGTCGGTCCAGAACTCGAGATCGGCCTGGCTGATGTAGACCTGCGCATTCGGAAACAGCGGCTTGCCGCCTTCATCGACAATGCCGCCGATATGATCGATATGCGCGTGCGAGCAAACGATCGCATCGACATCCTCCGGCTTGAGACCGGCCTCGGTGATGCTCTTCTGCAAACGCCCGGTGGTCGGTCCAAAAAGTTTCGACGTGCCCATGCCGGTGTCGAACAGGACAATGCGTTCGCCGAAATTCACGATCGGCGCGTTCTGTTCGAGAACGACATTGCTGGGGCTGAGGAAATTATCGCTCAGCATCTTCTGCACGTCTTCCTTCGGCACGCCGAGGAATGTGCCGGATGGATCGCCGAGCGGCAGCGGCCCGTCGGAAACCACCGTGACTTCGGCGTCGCCGAGCGTGAAGCGATGAAAGTAGGGAGCCTGCGTGCCGAGCTTTGGCGCGCGCGCCATGGCAGCGCCGCTCATCATTGTTGCGCCAAGACTTGCGCCGAGTCCTGCACCAAGAGCAAGGAGAGATCGTCGCGAAACATCAATCGTCATGCGTTCCTCCGTTGAATTTTGTTGTTGGCCGCTTATGGTCGCGGTCGCGATTATGAGGCGCGTTGCGATGCACTGGCAAGGACCGGCATGCGCACGCATGCGCAGTGTCACGCCGGCTTCAAAATTGGCGAACTGGAATGTCTCGAAAAATCAGGCGGGCTGATTTGCGGCGTGGGCGCTGGCGTGCGGAACCAGCGTGACGTCCCTGTCGTCGACCTTCGGCGAGATGCGAAGTCCGAACACATGCGGAAAGCGCATGATATCGACATTGAAGTCCGCGGTGGTCACCGGCGTTGCGGCGGCGGCGGATTTCGGTGCGTAGAGCCGGCCCCAGATATCGACACCGGCGAATTGCGGCAACTGGGTCAGACGCAGGTTGCCGATGGTGCCGTCGAATTTCAGCAGATGGCGTGAGCGGTCGTTCATCATCAGCACCCAGCCGTCGATGGCGTGACCGGCATCATTGGTGATGGGGCAGGCGATGATCATCGCATCTGGCGCGGTGCGGAACAGGTGATCGTAGATCTCGGTCTGATGATTGATCAGCTCCGAATAGACCACGAGGATAACGGCGCCGTCGGTGACCTTGATCGGCAGGATCAGGCGCTGCCAGAGCTGGCCGGTTTGCGACCAGGTTGCGGTAAAGCGGACGAAGGCGGGGGTGAGGCGCTTGGCCACCTGACGATAGACGTCGGCGAATTCCCGCTTCAGCGGATTGACCTGCTGCGACAGCAGGCTGCCTGCCAGATGTTCGCTGGCGTTGGCCTGAACCGCCTCGCCCACGTACATGTAGACGAAGTCGTCATTGATCGTGAGCAGATGAATGGAGTTGGCGCGAAGCTGATAGGAGCTTTCCTCTGTCAGCCGCTGCAGGGTCAAGTCATTGGTATCGTTTAGAGTTTTCCACTTGACCCACAGGAATTCCATCGCAGCGGTGGTCAACTCGCGCGGAATCGATGTGCCGTTGAAGACTTCAATTGCCATTGGCCAGCCCGTTTCGGTGCACGCATACCGCGTATCCGGTAGCGGCACACTCCCCCTGCCGCGAGATTGGCAGAAGGTGGTCAGCAATTGATTAAGGCCATCAAATGCATCGCAGACGCGTGGCGCGACAGGGATCGCTGACAGGCGATGGCGTCATTATTCATCAGAAATTTTCAGCGGCGCTTGGCGGCGATGACATCCCAGATCTTTGCCGCAACATCGGGCCCGCCGAGCCGGGCAATCGCGCGGATGCCGGTGGGCGAAGTGACGTTGATTTCGGTCAGATGACCGTCGATCACGTCGATGCCGACGAACAGGAGGCCGCGCTCGCGCAGCGCGGGTCCCAGCCGTGCGCAGATTTCGCGCTCGCGTGGCGACAGATCGGTTGCAGCGGCCGCGCCGCCGCGCACCATGTTGGAGCGCAGATCGTCCGCTGCGGGGACACGATTGACCGCACCGGCGAATTCGCCGTCGACCAGGATGATGCGCTTGTCGCCATGCTTCACTTCGGGGAGGAAGCGCTGGATTACCCACGGCTCGCGGAACGTCACCGAGAACATGTCGTAGAGCGAACCAAAATTCATGTCGTTCGGCGTGATCCGGAACACCGCCGCACCGCCATGGCCGTAAAGCGGCTTCATCACCACGTCGCCATGCTCGGCGCGGAATGCGTTGATCTCGTCCTTGTCGCGCGAAATCAGCGTCGGCGGCATCAGGTCCGCAAACTCCATCACGAATATTTTTTCCGGTGCGTTGCGCACGCTGGCCGGATTGTTGACAACCAGCGTCTTCGGATGGATGCGTTCGAGGAAATGCGTCGTGGTGATGTAGGCGAGATCGAACGGCGGGTCCTGCCGCAGCAGGATCACGTCGAAGGATTCGAGATCGACGCGCGTGGCATCGCCCAGCGTGAAGTGATCGCCTTCCTGATCGCGCACGGTCAGCGGCTGGACTGCCGCAACCAGCTGCTCGCCCTTCAGGGACAGTTTTTCCGGCGTATAGTAGGACAGCGCATGGCCGCGCTTCTGCGCTTCGAGCAGCAGCGCGAATGTCGAGTCGCCGCGAATGTTGATCCGTGCGATGGGGTCCATCTGGACGGCGACGTTCAGCTTCATGCTTTAAACCTGACTGTTGACCTGTTGCGGCGGCAATCTGTGCGATTTGGCGCGATCTTTCCAGAACAAATCCGCGCAACCCTGCCCGTCAGACACTGGCATCGAACGCCGCCATCAGGTGCTTTGGCAGGTGCTTCGGCGCGATCAGGACCACATCGAAGCGCATTTCGAAATCCGCATGCTCGGGATGCGTCATCAGCCAGAACTGGGCGGCGGCGACAATGCGCCGCTGCTGTTGGGGAGTGACGGAGTACGCCGCGTCGTCCAGCGAGGCGCGCGCCTTGACCTCGACAAAGGCGAGTAGTCCCCGCCTCCGTGCAACGACGTCGATTTCGCCATAGGGCGTACGAAACCGACGCGCCAGAATACGATACCCCTTGGCGATCAGGTAAACGCAGGCCTTACTCTCGGCAGACATGCCGGTCTGGAACGCGGCCACGCGCGCAGGCGAGGGAATTTTTGCTGGGCGGTCCTCGTGCGCTGAATTCGTTGGCGCGATAGTGCCGCGCGTCTTGAGCGTTCGCGGTGGCGGATCGCTATTCCGCGTCATCGCCGCTCCGCGTTTCCTTCGAGAGTTCAAGCGCGCGGGCATAGACCTCGCGCTTGGCGCGACCCGATGCGTCGACTGCCTGCGCGACTGCATCCTTGACGCTACCGTTCGCCAACGCGGAGCGCAGCAGATCGTCGAGCGCATCATTGCTCATCAGCCCGGCGTCGGCGGCGGGCGGCCCGATCACCAGAACGAATTCGCCGCGCGTCTCCAGCGTGTCGGCGATCGCCGCGAGTTCATTCACCGTCGCGCGGCGCACCTCCTCATGCAGCTTGGTCATTTCGCGGCAGATCGCGGCTTCGCGCTCGCCCATGACGCCAGCAAGATCTTGCAGAGAATCCTGCACCCGTGCGCCGCTCTCGAACATCACCAATGTTGCGTCGATGCGCGCAAGCTCGGCGAGGCGGGTGCGGCGTGCATTTTGTTTCGACGGCAGGAAGCCCTCGAAGAAAAAGCGATCCGTCGGCAGCGCCGCCACCGATAGCGCCGTCAGCACCGACGACGGTCCCGGCAATGCGATCACCGGGAAACCCGCCGCGCTGACCTCACGCACCAGTTTGAAGCCGGGATCGGAAATCAGCGGCGTTCCGGCATCGGACACCAGCGCGATGGACGCACCTTCCGCGAGCTTCTCCAGAATCTTCGGCCGCGCCGCTGCGGCGTTGTGCTCGTGATACTGCATCAGCGGTGCGGCGATGGAGAATCGTTCAAGCAGCCGCCGTGTGATGCGGGTGTCTTCGCAGGCCACAATGTCGGCGCCGGCGAGGGTTTCCAGTGCGCGCAGCGTGATGTCGCCGAGGTTGCCGATGGGCGTTGCGACCAGATACAGGCCAGGCGCGGCTTTCGGCGCATGCACAAGCTGCCCTGCGATCGCGAAACTGCGGGTGGAGTCGGAATCAGGTAGTGAAGCGGGAGATGATTTGGTGCGCATCGGGGCAATCTAGCGCGGCAGCGCCGCCGCGTCTTGTTCGCACCTGCAATAGCTGTTCATCTCCGGTTGTGCTGGAATGTGCAAAAAGCCTTTGATCCGGCTCGCTTATAGCCGACAATATGCCTGAATCCTCTTCCACACGTGTCTGAGGATCGATACCCGGAAGACAATGATGGTTGCGCCGTTCACTCCAAAGCCTCCACGCACCGGCGCGACCCGCCGCAGTGCTGTCGGCCTGATTCTGGGGGCGCCTCTCCTTGCCGGTTGCGCCGGAATGCAGTCGCCGTTCTCCGGTGGCGAGCAGCCTGCCGGCCCGCCACAGCAGCCGGCGGCGGTGGGCAGCGGCCAGGTCAAGGTCGGGCTGCTGCTGCCGCTGTCCGCATCCGGCAATGCCGCCGTGGCCGCGCAATCG
The DNA here is from genome assembly GCF_000497575.1 of Afipia sp. OHSU_II-C1. Classification (GTDB taxonomy): domain Bacteria; phylum Pseudomonadota; class Alphaproteobacteria; order Rhizobiales; family Xanthobacteraceae; genus Afipia. Next base: position 135,839 of record NZ_APJI01000010.1, on the reverse strand, counting down.
ATGCGCAACGCCGCAGAACTGGCGCTCGCCGAATTCCAGAATCCGAACATCCAGCTTCTGATCAAGGACGATAACGGGACGCCTCAGGGCGCACAGCAGGGTGCGCAGCAGGCCGTCGATGAAGGCGCTGAAATCATTCTCGGGCCATTGTTCGCCCAGTCGGTGCCGGCCGCCGCGCAGGTCGCGCGCAATCGCGGTATCTCGATGATCGCGTTCTCGACTGACTCGAGCGTTGCCGGACGCGGCGTCTATCTCCTGAGCTTTCTTCCCGAGTCGGACGTCAACCGGATCGTTGAATACGCCGCAGGCACCGGCAAGCGATCCTTCGCAGCCCTGCTGCCGGAAAATGCCTACGGCAACGTGGTCGAAGCCGCGTTCAAGCAGGCCGTCCCGCGCCGGGGCGGGCGCATTGCCGCGTTTGAGAAATACGGCGCCGATCGCGCGCAACCCGCAGCGACCATCGGCCAGGCGCTAACCAATGCGGATTCGTTGCTGCTCGCTGACGATGGCGACGCGCTGGCCGGAGTTGCGGATTCGCTTGCCGCGGGCGGAGCTGATCTCAAGCGTGTGCAATTGCTCGGCACGGGTCTCTGGGACAATCCCCGCGTGTTCGCGAACACCAATTTGCGCGGCGGGCTTTATGCTGCGCCCGATCCATCCGGCTTCCGCAGCTTTTCCCAGCGCTACCGTGCGAAGTACAGCGGTGATCCGGTCCGGACCGCCACGCTTGCCTATGATGGAGTTGCGCTGGTTGCGGCGCTCGCGCGAACACAGGGCGGCCAGCGGTTTTCGCCGGAGGTCCTGACCAATCCGTCAGGTTTTGCAGGTATCGACGGGCTGTTTCGATTCCGCAGCGACGGCACCAATGAGCGCGGTCTGGCGGTGATGCGCGTCACGGCCGGCGGCGGACAGATTGTCGCCGGATCGCCGAAGAGTTTTGGGGCGTAGAAAGTTTTTTCTTTACCTCTCCCGTGGGGAGAGGTCGATGCACGAAGTGCATCGGGTGAGGGCGTAGAATCTCTCGATAGATTGAGAGCCCCTCTCCCCAACCCTCTCCCCGCCGGGGAGAGGGAGCAGATCGTGCAGCGATGCTGTGGTCCAGAAAAGATTTTACTAAGCCGCCAGATCCGCGACCACGGCGTCCAGCACCGGAAATCCCTGCATCGTCACCCGCACGCGCCCGTCGGGATCGACGGCGATTGCGCCCTCATCCCGCAGGATTTCGATCCGCCTCGGATCGAGCGCGCGGCCCGACAGCGCTCGATAGCGTACCGGATCGATGCCTTCCGCCAGACGCAGCCCCATCAGCAGATATTCGTCGGCGCGCTCTTCGCTGTTGAGCAGGTCGTCGCTGATCACGCCATGCCCCTGCGCCTCGACGCGCATCAGCCAGGTCTCCGGCCGCTTCTCGGTGGCGATGGCGTGACGGATACCGTCGATATCGAGACGGGCATGTGCACCAGGACCGATGCCGGCATATTCCTGTCCCCGCCAGTAGACGAGGTTGTGCTTGCACTCCGCGCCTGGCCGCGCGTGATTGGAGATCTCGTAGGAGGGCAGGCCGAGTTTGGCGCAGACATCCTGCGTCACGTCATAGAGTGCGCGCGCCACGGCCTCGTCGGGGATCTTGAGCTTGCCGGCGGCATGCAGACCGAAGAACGGTGTCTCCGGCTCGATGGTGAGCTGATACAGCGACAGATGCTCGGCGGCTTCCGCCACCGCGAGCTTGAGTTCGTCTTCCCACATCCGCGGGGTCTGGTCGGGACGCGCGTAGATCAGATCGAACGAATAACGGTCGAATGCCGAGCGCGCGATGGCAACCGCGTCGAGCGCTTCACGCGTCGTATGCAGGCGCCCGAGCGCCTTCAGTGATGCATCGTCGAGCGCCTGTACGCCGAGGGAGACACGATTCACACCCGCTGCGCGATAGCCCTTGAAGCGCGTGGCCTCGACGCTGGTCGGATTGGCCTCGAGCGTTACTTCGACGTCGCTGGCGACGCGCCAGTGCCTGGCGATGGCGTTGAGGATCGCGCCGACGGTCTGCGGCTGCATCAGCGACGGGGTGCCGCCGCCGAGGAAGATCGACGTGACCTCGCGGCCGGGCGTGCGCGCGGCGGTGGTCTCGATTTCGCGCTCGAAAGCACGGGCAAAACGAAACTCGTCGATCGGCGCATGACGCACATGGCTGTTGAAGTCGCAGTACGGACACTTCGACAGACAGAACGGCCAGTGGACGTAAACACCGAAGGCCTGTTTCGTGTCAGCGCTCATCGAGGCACATCTCCGCGAGTCTCACGAAGGCCTTGGCGCGATGGGACAGGCCCATGCCGTGCGGCGGCAGGCCGTGCTTCTCGATGCTGGTCATCTCGCCGAAGGTGCGGCTGTGGCCGTCCGGCAGAAACGCCGGATCGTAGCCGAAGCCGGCGGTGCCGCGCGGCGGCCAGACCAGCGTACCGTCGACGCGCGCTTCCACGTCTTCCAGGTGTCCGTCCGGCCATGCCACGCACAGCGCGGATACGAAATGTGCCTTGCGCTGTGCGGGCTCCTTCGCGCCGCGCTCCTGCAACAGGCGTTCGATCTGCGACATCGCTGCGAGAAAATTCTTGTCATCTCCGGCCCAGCGCGCCGAATAGATTCCGGGCTGGCCATCGAGCGCATCGACTGCGAGGCCCGAGTCGTCGGCGAAGGCCGGAAGTTTCGTCGCCTGTGCCGCGGCCACGGCCTTGATGCGGGCATTGGCCTGGAAGGTCGTGCCGGTCTCAATCGGTTCGGCGAGGCCGAGTTCCGCCGCGGACACCGCTTCAACACCATACGGTGCCAGCAGCTCGCGCATCTCGGCGAGCTTGCCGGGATTGTGGGTCGCGATCACAAGGCGGCCGGTGATTCGGCGATGATCACTCATGCGCAATGCTTATCCCTGAGAAGCGCGGTTGAAAGCGGGAAAATTACGCTACCGCCATTTTTTGCAGGTCGACCAGCCGGGCGATGCCCTTCTTGGCCAGCGCCATCAGGTTGAGAAACTCCTCCTGTGAGAATGGCGTCTTTTCGGCGGTGCCCTGGACTTCGATGATGCGGCCGTCGCCGGTCATGACGAAGTTCGCATCGGTCTCGGCCTCGGAGTCTTCCGCGTAATCAAGGTCGAGCACCGGCGTGCCGTTGTAGATCCCGCACGAAATCGCGGCGACGTTGTCGCGCAGCACGTTGTCGTTCTTCAGCATGTTGCGGGCCTTCATCCATTGCAGGCAATCTGCAAGAGCGACCCAGGCGCCGGTGATTGACGCAGTGCGGGTGCCGCCGTCGGCCTGAATGACATCGCAGTCCACCGTGATCTGACGTTCGCCTAGCGCAACGAGATCCACGGTGGTGCGCAGTGAGCGGCCGATCAGGCGCTGAATCTCGACGGTGCGGCCGCTCTGTTTTCCGGCGGCGGACTCGCGGCGCATGCGCTCATGGGTGGCGCGCGGCAGCATGCCGTATTCGGCGGTGACCCAGCCGCGGCCCTGACCTTTCAGCCATGGCGGCAGGCGATCTTCCAGCGTTGCGGTGACCAGCACATGGGTATCGCCGAATTTCACCATGCAGGAACCTTCGGCGTATTTGACCACGCCGCGTTCCAGCGTGACGGGGCGCAGTTCGTCGGGCGCGCGACGGCTCGGCCGCATGAGATATCCTCCAGAAACATAGGGAAACGTCGATTTGGCGCTGCTTTTAGGGGGTTGGGGCCGCAGCGGCAAGGGAAGATGAAGGGCCGATAAGGATGTTCGCAGAATGACGCTTGTCATGGCGCCGCGCGATGGACAATTGTAGCAGGAACAACCCGTTTGGAGCCCGATTTTGGCCCACCACGACCCGATAGGCCATCTGATCACGCCGAACGCCGGACTGGCGCAGCTCAACGAGCGGTCGCGGGATATCTTCCGCCAGATCGTCGAGAGCTATCTGGCCACTGGCGAGCCGGTGGGTTCACGCAACATCTCGCGCCTTATCACGATGCCGCTGTCTCCGGCCTCGGTGCGCAACGTGATGTCGGATCTTGAGCAGTTGGGACTGATCTACGCGCCGCACACCTCCGCGGGCCGGCTGCCGACCGAACTCGGCCTGCGCTTTTTCGTCGATGCGCTGATGCAGGTCGGGGATCTGACCGAGCCGGAGCGGCAGTCGATCGAAAGCCAGCTTAAATCCGTCGGCGGAGCAACGTCAGTCGAAGCCGCGCTGAGCGAAGCGCTGACACGGCTGTCGGGTCTGACCCGCGCAGCCGCTGTGGTCCTTACGCAGAAGTCGAATGTGCGGCTCAAGCATATCGAATTCGTGCGGCTGGAACCGACGCAGGCGCTGGTCGTGCTGGTGGCGGAAGACGGTCAGGTCGAGAACCGCGTGCTGCCGCTGCCGCCGGGCGTGCCGTCGTCGGCGCTGACGGAAGCTTCCAATTTTCTCAATTCGCGAATTCGCGGGCGCACGCTGGCCGAAGCGCGCAGCGAACTCGAAGCCGCGCTGACGGCGGGACGCAGCGAGCTCGATCAGCTCACGCAGAAGGTGATTGCAGCAGGAATCGCCAGCTGGTCGGGCGGCGCCAGCGACGAGCGGCAACTGATCGTTCGCGGTCATGCCAATCTTCTGGAAGATCTTCACGCGATGGAGGATCTCGAGCGGGTGCGGCTCTTGTTCGACGACCTTGAAGCGAAGAAAGGCGTGATCGACCTGCTTGGCCGCGCGGAACGCGCCGACGGCGTGCGCATCTTCATCGGTTCCGAAAACAAGCTGTTCTCGCTGTCCGGCTCCTCGACCATTATCGCGCCCTATCGCGACGGCGCAGGCCATATCGTTGGTGTGCTGGGTGTGATCGGCCCGACGCGGCTGAACTATGCACGGGTCATTCCGACGGTGGATTATGCCGCCCGGATCGTCAGTCAGCTGATCGGCAAATAACGCTTCGCGCTTGATTTTCCGCCTCCAAAGCACGATATGCGGGCTAACAATCACACATTCGCGATGACGATTTTCTGAAAAGGTGAGTAATGGCCAATTCCAACGGGCAAAAGGAACCGCAGGACGCGTCTGCGCCGGAAGCGGCGAACGACAAGGAACCTGTGGTCTCAAAGCCTTACGTGATGCCGGACGATCCGGAGGAAGGGTCGGTCGAGGCGCTCACCAAGGAAGTCGCCGAGGCCAGGGACCGCACGCTCCGCACGCTTGCGGAGATGGAAAACCTGCGCAAGCGCACGGCGAAGGAAGTCACGGATGCGCGCACTTACGGCATCACGGCGTTCGCGCGTGACGTGCTCGACATCGCCGATAATCTCCAGCGTGCGCTGGATGCGGTGCCGACAGAGGCGCGCGAAGCGGCCGATGCAGGCCTCAAAGGCCTGATCGAAGGCGTCGAACTGACCGAGAAGGCGCTGCACAAGGCGCTGGAAAAGAACGGCGTGCAGAAGCTCGATCCGCTCGGCGAGAAGTTCAATCCGAACTTCCATCAGGCGATGTACGAGGTGCCGGATTCCTCGGTCCCTGCGGGAACCGTCGTGCAGGTCGTGCAGGGCGGTTACACCATCGGCGATCGCGTGCTGCGTCCGGCGCTGGTTGCTGTGTCCAAGGGCGGCGCGAAGAGCTAGTTCTTCTAGCGCGGATCGATGCCGTCGCGGACCGCGCGGAATCGCGGGAACGCCTTCGGCCATTCGTCGCGGGTCGCGCTGGCGATGATCCGCAGCGATGATCCGCCGCCGAATCTCAGCCACTGCACCACGGTCACCGGTGTATCGTTCTTGCCGGCCACCGCATCGATCCGGGTTTCGTATCCGGGCGTGCCCTCGATCCGCAGCGGCTCGTTCGATGTGATGCGCGCGTTGCGAATGCCGGGAATGGTGGCAGCGGTCTGCTGCGCGAAGCGCCCGCGATCTTCCGGCGAGGCCGGACCCGCCGCGGTCAGGCCGATCACCATGTAAGGCGCACCATCCAGCGTCGTGTCTTCGGTGCCGTCAGTCAGCAGGATCGACGAGCGCGGCGCCAGGGTGCGAACGGTCTTGAACTCGCCGAGTTCACCGATCTTGAACGGCATCAGGCTGAGCTGCTCGTCGACCGGAACGTCTTTGCGCAGCTTTGTCGACGCCAGCATCTTGCGAACGGCCTCGTCGGAAAGCGGTTTCGCCGCGTCCTCGCGCGCTTGCGCGATAACGTATCCCGTAAACTTGTCGCCAGACACGATCAGCGAATACATCCGGACGGTGGTTGCGCCGTCCTTGCCGGTATCCGAGGTAATGAAGGCTTTGCCTGCTGCGGTGTCGAAGGCTTCCGGCTTGGCGCCGGCGGGGGGTGCCTTGCCCTCTTTCACGGCAGTCTCGACCGCTGCGAAAGCCTCGGGTGGAATCTCGGCTACTCCGACCTTGATCTTCTGGTCATCGGATTCGAAGCCGAGGAATTCCTTGGCCACATTCAGCCCTTCAGCGGGCACCAGCCCAACCCGCGCACCCGACGGGAACACAGGATCAGCGGCAAGGGCGGGCGAGGCCATGGTGATGGCGGCAATGGCAAGGACGCGGGCGATTGTTTTCATGAAACCTGACTGATGTCGTATTGAGGCCGTTCGATGGTCGGTCCGGCGCGAGATGGTCTCGTTGCGAGGCTTTGACTGTTTCTGCGCCGGGCCAACAGATCAAGGCCCGAATCGTTGCAAATTGACGCATTCGCGGAGGCTTTCCGCGCCCGGAGGGAGGGCTCACGGGGCCTGCCGGAATTCATTTTCCCGGCTGTTTACAAGGGCCGGTCCTTGCGGGCCCATGCCCCCCTCCTATATGAGGCGGAGCGTCGCAACGTCGCGAATATTTGATACTTGGGGGTTTGGATTGGTGCGCCGTCAGGGCCCAGCCAACCTGCCGCAAAAAGAAGGACTAGAGGACCATGGGAAAGGTCATTGGGATCGATCTCGGCACCACGAATTCGTGCGTGGCCGTGATGGACGGCAAATCGCCGAAAGTGATCGAGAATGCCGAAGGCATGCGGACGACCCCGTCCATCGTTGCCTTCACTGACGATGGTGAGCGCCTCGTCGGTCAGCCGGCCAAGCGCCAGGCAGTAACAAATCCGGAAAACACCATCTTCGCCGTCAAGCGCCTCATCGGCCGCCGCTACGACGATCCGACGGTCGAAAAGGACAAGAAGCTTGTCCCCTACAAGATTGTAAAAGCTTCCAACGGCGACGCCTGGGTCGAGGCCGACGGCCAGACCTATTCGCCCTCGCAGGTCTCTGCTTTCATTCTGCAGAAGATGAAGGAGACCGCGGAAGCTCATCTCGGCCAGAAGGTCGATCAGGCGGTCATCACCGTGCCTGCCTATTTCAACGACGCCCAGCGTCAGGCCACCAAGGACGCCGGCAAGATCGCCGGCCTTGAAGTGCTGCGCATCATCAACGAGCCGACCGCTGCCGCGCTCGCCTACGGTCTCGACAAGAGCAAGAACGGCACCATCGCGGTTTACGACCTCGGCGGCGGCACGTTCGACGTCTCGATCCTCGAGATCGGCGACGGCGTATTCGAGGTGAAGTCCACCAACGGCGACACGTTCCTCGGCGGTGAAGACTTCGACATGCGTCTCGTTGGCTATCTGGCGGACGAGTTCCAGAAGGAGCAGGGCATCAACCTGCGTAACGACAAGCTCGCTCTGCAGCGCCTGAAAGAGGCCGCTGAAAAAGCCAAGATCGAACTGTCGTCGACGACCCAGACCGAAATCAATCTGCCGTTCATCACGGCGGACGCGTCCGGTCCGAAGCATCTGACCATGAAGCTCACCCGCGCGAAGTTCGAGGCGCTGGTGGACGACCTGATCCAGAAGACCATCGAGCCGTGCCGCAAGGCGCTCAAGGACGCCGGTCTTTCGGCGGCCGAAATCAACGAGGTTGTTCTGGTCGGCGGCATGACGCGCATGCCGAAGGTGCAGGAAGTCGTGAAGCAGCTGTTTGGCAAGGAGCCGCACAAGGGCGTCAACCCTGATGAAGTCGTCGCCATCGGCGCCGCGATTCAGGCCGGCGTGCTTCAGGGCGACGTCAAGGACGTGCTGCTGCTCGACGTGACCCCGCTGTCGCTCGGCATCGAAACGCTGGGCGGTGTGTTCACGCGCATCATCGAGCGCAACACCACGATCCCGACCAAGAAGAGCCAGGTGTTCTCGACCGCCGAGGACAACCAGGGCGCGGTCACCATTCGCGTGTTCCAGGGTGAACGCGAGATGGCGGCGGACAACAAGATGCTCGGTCAGTTCGACCTGATGGGCATTCCGCCGGCGCCGCGCGGCATGCCGCAGATCGAGGTCACGTTCGACATCGACGCCAACGGCATCGTCAACGTGTCGGCGAAGGACAAGGCGACCAACAAGGAACAGCAGATTCGCATTCAGGCGTCCGGCGGACTGTCTGACAGCGATATCGAGAAGATGGTCAAGGACGCCGAAGCCAATGCGGCCGAGGACAAGAAGCGCCGCGAGGCGGTCGACGCCAAGAACCATGCCGACGCGCTGGTGCATTCCACCGAGAAGGCGCTGGCCGAGCACGGATCGAAGGTCGGCGAGCCCGAGCGCAAGGCCATAGAAGACGCGCTGGCGGATCTGAAGGAAGCCCTGAAGGGCGACGATGCAGAAGCCATCAAGACGAAGACCAATACCCTCGCTCAGGCTTCGATGAAGCTCGGCGAGGCAATGTACACGCAGCAGGCCGAGGCGGACGCCGCCAAGGATGCTGCGAAGGACGATGTCGTTGACGCCGAGTTTACCGAAGTCGACGACGATAAGACCAACAAGAAGTCCGCGTAACTGTACACGACCGGCCTCCCCTTCAAGGGGAGGCCTTTCGTGGTGAACCGAACCACTCACACATCCAGACTCGCATGACCCAGATTAGCCATGTCTAAGGCCTGCTATTATGAGACACTGGAAGTCGAACGTTCTGTCGATGAAGCCGGCCTGAAGTCGGCCTTCCGCAAGCTCGCGATGAAATGGCACCCGGACAAGAATCCGGGCGACCCGTCCTGCGAGCACAAGTTCAAGGAAATCTCCGAGGCCTACGAGATCCTCAAGGACGGCAACAAGCGTGCCGCCTACGATCGCTATGGCCATGCCGCGTTCGAGCAGGGCAATGGCAACGGCCATGCGCACGGCTTCGGCGCGGGCTTTGCGTCTTCTTTCTCCGATATTTTCGAAGACCTGTTCGGCATGGCCGGACAGCGCGGCGGCCGTGGCGGCCGCGAGCGCGGCGCGGACCTGCGCTACAATATGGAAATCACGCTGGAGGAGGCATTCTCCGGCAAGACTGCGCAGATCAACATTCCCGTCGCGGTCACTTGCGAGACATGCTCCGGCACCGGCGCCAAGGCCGGCACCAAGCCGAAGGCCTGTTCGATGTGCGGCGGCGCCGGGCGTGTTCGCCAGGCGCAAGGCTTCTTCACGCTTGAACGGACCTGCCCCGGCTGTCAGGGCCGCGGCCAGATGATCGAAACGCCGTGCGCGTCCTGTTCGGGGCAGGGCCGCGTTCAGAAGGAGCGCTCGCTGTCGGTGAACATTCCGCCGGGCGTCGAGGACGGCACCCGCATTCGTCTCGCCGGCGAAGGCGAGGCGGGCGTTCAGGGTGGTCCTGCGGGCGATCTCTATATTTTCCTGTCGCTGGCGGCGCACAAGTTCTTCCAGCGCGACGGCGCCGATCTGCATTGCCGCGTCCCGGTCTCGATGGTGACGGCGGCGATGGGCGGCGAGTTCGAAGTGCCGACCATCGACCAAGGCAAGACCAAGGTGAAGGTGCCGTCGGGCACCCAGTCCGGCCGCCGCTTCCGCGTTGGTGGAAAGGGCATGCCTGTGCTGCGTTCCCGGCAGACGGGCGACATGTACGTGCAGGTCGTGGTCGAAACGCCGCAAAACCTGACCAAGAAGCAGAAAGAACTGTTGGCGGAGTTCGAAAAGCTGTCGTCGGGCGACACCCAGCCGGAGGCGGCCGGTTTCTTCAAGATGGTCAAGGACTTCTTCGGAACCCGCGCCAATTCGCCATAGTGATCCCTTGGTTCTGGCATTCGTACCGCCTCTCTCGCAGGCACTTTTACGAATGCCAGAACCAAGGGATCACTAGAATCATAGTTACCCAGTGTCCCTTTGAATCCGAAGTTCGCTACGGAACTTGCTGCAAAACCTGGCGAACTTCGGATTCGGGACACTGGCGGCGTTCTTGACGCTTTTTGCTTGCGTCGGTACCCCATTGTGAAGGAAATTTGACGCCTCGCCCCTCCCCGGGCTCCGCTGGAAGTATCATGGCTCCCCAATCCACTGCGCGTGCGTTGAAAAAGCCGCTTCGTCTCGACGACGAAGTTCGTTTTCTCCGCTCCTGGATTGAAAAGCCGCTGCACATGGGCGCAGTGATGCCCTCCAGCAAGGCGCTCGCGCGCACGATGGCGCGTTATGTCGATCCGCATTCCACTGGACCCGTCATTGAGCTTGGTCCGGGCACCGGAGCCATCACCGACGCGCTGATCGCTCACGGCATCGCCGAGAAACGCCTGGTGCTGGTGGAGTTCGATCCCGGCTTCTGCGCGCTGCTGCGTGAACGCTATCCGCAGGCCATGGTCATTCAGGGCGATGCCTACAATCTCGATCAGACGCTGGCTGACCTGAAGGAGCCCGCCGCCGCAATGGCCTCCGGCTTGCCGCTGGTCACCAAGCCGATGCTGGTCCGCCTGAAGCTGATGCGCGACGCCTTCCAGAAGATGGAAGCGGGCGCGCCCTTCATCCAGTTCACCTATTCGGTGGCACCGCCGATCCCGAAGTCGCTCCCGGGAATCCACACCCAGGCGTCCGAGCGGGTCTGGATGAACCTGCCGCCCGCGCGGGTCTGGGTCTATCGCAAGGGGTGACATCCCGACGAGCACGATGTGCTCCCTCTCCCCTGTGGGGGAGAGGGTTGGGGTGAGGGGCTCTCAATCTGTCGATGGATTCTACGCCCTCACCCGCCGCGCTTCGCGCGTCGGCCTCTCCCCACGGGAGAGGTGAAGAAGACGCTGAACCGGCTTTCCCTTCGTCAGAAAACGCTCTAGTTCTGACGCCATGGCAGCGCTGAAAATCCTCGTCATTCCCGGCTCAACGCGCACCGGCTCGATCAACGCACGGCTGGCCGCTGTCGCCGTCAAGGAACTGGCGCTGCTCGACGTCGATGTCACGCGAATCTCGCTCAGCGATTATCCGCTGCCGATCTACGATGGTGACCTCGAACAGAAATCCGGCGTGCCGGCCAACGCCGTCGATCTCAAGCGCATGATCGGCGCGCATCACGGCGTCTTCATCGTCAGTCCGGAATACAATTCGTCGGTGCCGCCGCTGCTGAAGAACGCCATCGACTGGGTGACGCGGGTGCGCGACCGCAACGAGACGTTCGGCCAGGTGTTTCGCGAGCGCGCGTTCGCGATCGGGGCGGCGTCGGACGGAAAATTCGGCGGGCTTCGTGTGCTGATGGCGCTGCGCCAGATTCTGGCGCTGGGCTGCGGCGCGACGGTGGTCCCGAAGCAGATGGGGCTGTCGTTCGCCGATCAGGCTTTCGACGACATGGACCGGCTGAAGGATCCTGCGGATGCCGAACTGCTGCGCGGAACCTTGCGCCAGCTGATCGACACTTCCCAGCAGATGATGTGAGACCGCATGAAGCCCGCACATGTTGAAACCCGCGACCGGCTGATCGTCGCGCTCGATCTCTCCAGCGTGGAGGCCGCGGAGGCGCTGATCGCGCGGCTCGGCGACAGCGTGACGTTCTACAAGATCGGGTACCAGCTTGCTTATGCCGGCGGGCTTTCACTAGTGCCGAAACTGGCTGAGCGCGGCAAGAAGGTGTTCGCCGATCTCAAGATGCACGACATCGGCAATACGGTCGCCAAAGGCGTCGAGAGCGTTGCGAAGCTCGGTGCGACGTTCCTCACGGTGCATGCCTATCCGCAGACCATGAAGGCGGCGGTCGAGGCGCGCGGATCGTCGTTGAAGATTCTCGCGGTCACGGTGCTGACGTCCTACGACGATGACGATCTGCACGCGGCGGGTTTCCGCTTCGGCGTCTCCGATCTGGTCGAGGCGCGTGCCTTGCAGGCGCAGACGCTCGGTATTGATGGCCTTGTGTGTTCCGGCGAAGAGGCCGCCACCGTGCGCGGCATCATTGGCGCGCAGATGGCGCTGGTGACACCGGGCATTCGCCCCGCAGGCAGTGCGGTGGGTGATCAGAAGCGTATCATGACGCCGGGCCGCGCCATCGCGGCGGGTGCGGATTATCTCGTGGTCGGCCGCCCGGTGGTGGAAGCCGCCGATCCGAAGGCGGCGGCGGAAGCGATTGTGTCCGAAATCGCGCAGGCGGGCGGCTAATAAAAAGGAGACAACAATGGCCAAGGGTTACTGGATTGCGCGGATCGATGTGCATGACCTCGATGCCTATCGGCGCGACTATGTCGCGCACAATGGCGCGGTGTTCAAGAAATACGGCGCGAAGTTTCTGGTGCGCGGCGGTACCCACGAGGCCCACGAAGGCCCGGCGCGTTCGCGCAATGTCGTGATCGAATTCAAGGACTACGCGACCGCGCTCGCCTGCTATCACTCGCCGGAATACGCCGCTCTCGTGAAGGCGCGCGCACCGCATTCCGAGGGCGAGATCGTGATTGTCGAAGGCTACGATGGCGAACAGCCGTAAGCGCGGTTAGAGCAAATCGTCATTGCGAGGAGCACTTGCGACGAAGCAATCCAGTTTCTGCTAAGAAAGATGGATTGCTTCGCGGAGTATATCATCGGGCCGGCGAAGCCGGCCGTCGGCTCGCAATGACGACGCGCTGATTGCATCGGCCACTTCGCGCAATGTGTTTTACTTTCCCATCCCGTTCTCGGGCACGATCAGCGGAATGAAGCCGAACACGTTGCTGCTGTCCGGATCGACCACCACGCGCACGGCGTGGACCAGGGTGTCGCCGTAGACCATCAGTTTGTTGACGCCGGGGATCGGCTTGCCCTTGCTGTTGCGCAGCGGCGCGATTGAAAAATAGTGCTCGTCGCCGTGGATCAGCAGCACCGGCTTGCCGAAGCTTTTCGCGCCGGCCTCGATGGCGTCGAGCGTGTTGGTAAAACCGGATTGGCGCGGCATCGCCCCGTTCGGAAAGCGTGACTCGTCGAACTCCGCTTGCACGAACATCACAACGGCTTTGGCATTATCCGCGATAGCCTTGGCGAAGCTCGCGTTGATCCAGGCGACATTGGCCTTATCGCGGGCGAAGAATTCCGGCGCTGCTTCGGGGTCCTGCGCCTCGAAGCCGTTGTTCGAGCCGGGCACATGCGCGGTGAAGAACATCACGCCGTTTTTGGCGAACCGCGTGTTCTCGACGTAGGTTGAGAATTCCGGCATCAGCAGTGTCTGGCTCTCCACATCAAGCGGCGTCTTGCCGAGAGATTTCGCAGGCGTTGCGAAAAACATCTCGCGAAGTTTCGCAAGGCGTTCACGGGGATTGTAGCCGCCGGCGGCCTTGCGATGGCAGTCGAGCCACTCGTTGTCACCGATGGTATAGACCAGTGCGCCCTCGAAGGTCTGGATCTGGTCGTATGATTTCTTGAGGACCTCGTCGCTGCACGGCAGTCCGCCGGATTTGATGTCGCCCACATGCAGGGTGAAGGCGGGTTTGAGCGCGTTCACCGCGGCGATCAGCCGGTCGAACTTCGCGTAGTCCTCCGGCAGGTTGTAGGGCATGTCGCCGAGCGCCACGAACGAGAACGCGCTGTCGCCGCCGATCCGCTCCGCTGCGGAAGCAGGGTTCAACGCGGTTGCGATGATGAGCATCAATCCGGAGAGGGCGGGCAGGTGGCGCATGGCAATCTTCCTCAGAAGGGTGTTTCAATAGCCCGCGAGCGTGACTCGCACATGAACCGGGGCAAGGCAGTCCAGCCGTGCAAGGTTGCCGCCGTGGCTTGGCGCCGCTATACCGCCAAAAGCAAGTCTTGGAACGGGTTTGAGGGCTGGAAATGGCCGATATGCGCCTGATTGTTGCTGGAGCCGGTGGCCGGATGGGGCGGACCCTGATCCGCGCCATTGCCGAGACCCCGGGAGCCACGCTGGCCGGGGCGCTGGAGGCGCCGGGCTCGGAGTTGCTGGGGCAGGATTCCGGCGTGCTGGCGGGGCTGGCGCCCAACGGGATCGAACTGTCCGGCGATCTCTGGTCCCTGTCGAAGAATGCCGACGGCATCCTCGATTTCACCGTCCCAGCCGCGACCATCGCCAATGTCGCGATCGCGGCTCAGCGCGGCATTGTCCATGTCATCGGCACCACCGGGCTGTCGGCGTCGGATAACGCTGTGATCCGCAGCGTGACCTCGCAGGCCGTCGTCGTGCAGTCCGGCAACATGAGCCTTGGCGTCAATCTGCTGGCGGCGCTGGTGAAGCAGGTGGCGAAGTCGCTCGACGAGGATTTCGACATCGAGATTCTCGAGATGCACCACAAGCAGAAGATCGATGCCCCGTCAGGCACCGCCTATCTGCTCGGCCAGGCCGCTGCGGACGGGCGCGGCGTCAATCTCGATCAGCGGTCGGTCCGCGCGCGGGATGGTCATACCGGCCCACGTATTCCGGGTGACATCGGCTTCGCGACGCTGCGCGGCGGCACCGCCACAGGCGATCACACGGTGATTTTCGCCGGGCCCTATGAACGCATCGAGCTTGCCCACAAGTCGGAGGATCGCATGATCTTCGCGCGCGGCGCGCTGAAGGCGGCGATGTGGGCGCAGGGCAAGAAGCCCGGCTTCTACACCATGGCCGATGTGCTCGGCATCGGCGCCTCCTGAATTCATCATCGAACCGGAATTGAAATAATGAGCGATCGTCTTCTCGTGCTCGTGCGCCACGGCCAGAGCGAATGGAATCTGAAAAATCTTTTCACCGGCTGGAAAGATCCGGGTCTCACCGAACTTGGCGTCAAGGAAGCCATCGGCGCGGGCCGCAAGCTGAAGGAACAGGGATTGACGTTCGATGTCGCCTTCACGTCGGTTCTGACGCGCGCGCAGACCACGCTCGATCTTGCACTGAAGGAAATGGGCCAGACCGGGATTCCGATCACGCGCAATCTGGCGCTGAACGAACGCGACTATGGCGATCTGTCGGGTCTCAACAAGGACGATGCCCGCGCCAAGTGGGGCGAGGAGCAGGTGCTGGTCTGGCGGCGGTCCTACGATGTACCGCCGCCTGGCGGCGAGAGCCTGAAGGATACGCTGGCGCGGACGCTGCCCTACTATGTGCAGGAGATTCTGCCCTGTGTGCTGCGCGGCC
The DNA here is from genome assembly GCF_000497575.1 of Afipia sp. OHSU_II-C1. Taxonomy (GTDB): domain Bacteria; phylum Pseudomonadota; class Alphaproteobacteria; order Rhizobiales; family Xanthobacteraceae; genus Afipia. The sequence goes on along the minus strand of NZ_APJI01000010.1, from coordinate 120,547 downwards.
AGCGCACGCTGGTCGCAGCCCACGGCAATTCGCTACGGGCGCTGATCATGGTGCTGGAAAAGCTGACGCCGGATCAGATTCTCAAGCGCGAACTCGGCACCGGCGCGCCGGTTGTCTACCGGCTCAACGCCGATTCCACCGTCGCATCGGTCGTCGATCTGGCGTAACGGCCTAAGCTGTCAGCCCTGCCGCCTGTCCGCTTTCCCAGCCGAGCATCGCGCGCTTGCGCGTGATGCCCCAGTGATAGCCGGTGAGTTCGCCGCTCTTGCCGATCACCCGGTGGCACGGCACCACGAACGAGATCGGATTGCGGCCGACGGCCGCGCCGACGGCCCGGGAGGCCTTCGGCTTTGCGATCTTGCAGGCGACATCCCCGTAGGTGGTGGCGCGACCCATCGGAATCTTCAGCAGCGTCTCCCAGACGCGGACTTCGAAGTCGGTGCCGATCAGCACCACGCGCAGCGGCTGGTCCTCGCGCCATTGCGAGGAATCGAAAATCCGTTTCGCCAGTGGTGCGGTCTCGGCGAACGACTCGATGTAGGTCGCCAGCGGCCAGCGCCGCTGCATGTCGGCCAGCGCCGGCATTTCCTCGCCTTCATCCGCGAACGCCAGGCCTGCAAGCCCGCGCTCGCTGGCAATGATCACGGCCATGCCGAACGGCGAGGGATGGAAGCCGTAGCGCAGCGTCATGCCTTCGCCGCCCTTCTTCCATTCGCCCGGCGACATCGCCTCATGCGTCACGAACAGATCATGCAGCCGTCCGGGACCTGACAGACCGGAGTCATAAGCGGCATCCAGCACACTGGCGGAATCGCGCAACAGCCGCTTGGCATGGTCGAGGGTCAGGGCCTGCATGAAATCCTTCGGCGTCAGTCCTGCCCAGCGCCGGAACAGATGATGCAGTTCGTCGGGCGTCAGATGCGCGGCGTCCGCCATCGCTTCAATGGTCGGCTGCGTGCGCCACTGCTCGGAGATGAATCCGATCGCCCGGCGGACCGAATCATAGTCACGCAGTGCCGCGCCCTGCTTGGAGGGCTTTGCGAGTTTCAGATCGGCGAGCATGGATTTCATCGCGGTGTTCATCATGGCGGCATCCGTTATGCGGTGTCCATCATGATCCCGATGTACGCCGCCCGCCCGGTCGCAACCACCCGTTTCCTGTTTCAATCAGGTCAGCGGATTATAGGTCGGTCCGCGTTTGGCGGCCTGGAGTGCGGCCAATAATGCTTTGGAAAAGCTCGCCTTTTCGTCGGGACCGAGAAAGCTGCCGATTGAAAGCCGCCGTCCTCGGGAGACGAGATAAAGTTTCTCGATGCCGAATTCGGCGTGCGATTTCTGCTCGAGCTGGACCCAGAGCGGATTAAGCGTCCATTCGACAACATGTCCGCGATGGCTGACCCGCCGGACGCGGATTTCATACGGCGTAACGACGATGTCCTCGATCGCGTCGGCGCGGCGGAAGTTCAGTTTGAACGCCCAGTAGATGACCAGCGCATCGAGCCCGAAGAAAGCCAGCACGGGCCATGCGCCCATCATCAGGAACATGATGCCGGCCGCGAAACTCACGGCGATCACAAATCCCATCAGCACCAGGAAGCCGTGACGGCTGAGCGAACGATGCGGCGTCAGCCGCGCGCTGAACAGCGGCGCGTCCGCGATCTGCTCAAGATCAAAATCGTTGCGCTCATCCATGACGCCTTACTATACCGGGAACATGGCAAAAAAGGCGATCACGTCCGGTTCAAAATCCAAAGCAAGTCCGGCCGGACCGGCAAAGCGGGTGTTAAAGGCCACCAAGCCGAAGCTAAAGCCAGGCAAGTTTAAGCCCTGGATCCCGGCGGAAGTGGTCGAGGTTTTTACCCGCTTCCGTAATGCCAATCCCGAGCCGAAAGGCGAGCTCGAGCACCTCAATCCCTACACGCTGCTGGTGGCGGTCGCGTTGTCGGCGCAGGCGACCGACGTCGGCGTCAACAGGGCGACGCGGCATCTGTTTCCGGTAGCCGACACGCCCGAGAAGATGGTGGAACTCGGAGAGGAGAGGCTTCGCGAATACATCAAGACCATCGGTCTTTATCGGACCAAGGCGAAGAACGTCATCGCGCTCTCGGAACAATTGATCGCGCTGCACGGCAGTCAGGTGCCGCGCGATCGAGCGGCGCTGGAGGCATTGCCCGGCGTCGGACGCAAGACCGCGAACGTCGTGCTCAACATCGCGTTTGGGGAGCCGACCATCGCCGTCGACACCCATCTGTTTCGCGTCGGCAATCGCACGGGACTGGCGCCCGGCAAAACACCGCTCGAAGTTGAGCTTGGATTGCTGAAGATCGTGCCGCCGGAATTTGCGCGGCACGCCCATCACTGGCTGATCCTGCACGGCCGCTACACCTGCATCGCGCGCAAGCCGCGCTGCGAGGTGTGCATCATCAATGACCTGTGCCGATGGCCGGAGAAGACGGTTTGATCTTTTTCACCTCTCCCCGCACGCGGGGAGAGGTCGGACCGTGAAACGGTCCGGGTGAGGGGCATCTCATCGGATCAGCCCCTCACCCCGACCCTCTCCCCGTAAGAACGGGGCGAGGGAGAAGGGGTTCACACGCTCGGCACGCTTGTCCGGCGCACCGGCTCGAGTAGCTCGGGCCGCGGTCCCGACAGCCGTTTGTGCATGTGGACCATGAAGGCCATGCCGAACAGCGGCGTTGCGAGATTCACGATCGGGATCGACACGAAGGCGGCGATGAACAGTCCCGCCGTGAACACGGTCGCGCCATTCTGTTTGCGTAGGAGCTTGGCTTCCTCCGGTGTGCGGAAACGCATCGCGGCAAGCTCAAAGTACTCGCGGCCGAGCAGCCACGCTGTGGCGATGAAGAACACGATGAAGCCTGCGCCCGCGAGCAGCACGAACGGCAGCGCAACGATATAAACCAGCACGGTCAAGAGCGCGGTCTTGGTGCCTTCGGTGATTGCGAGCCCGATGGGCAGCGCCTTGCCCGGCTTTTCCGCCGGATAGTGCTCGCGCTCGACAATGTCGGCGACGTCATCGACGAACACGCTCGCGACCAGCGAGGTGATGGCGGGCATCAGGAACACCGCGCCCACCACAATGCCGAGCCCGGCTGCGATCGAGACGATCCATGACAGGATGGTGATGAGGGTGTGGTAGTCGGAGCCGACCATGGTCTCCGCCCAGACCTCGCCCGATCCGGCGAGCCAGCTCAAAAGCCGCTGCAGGCTAACTGCCGCTGCGACAATCAGCACCAGCGCGAGGCCGACAGACTTCCACAGGATGGAGCGCATCGGTGGCGACAGGATCTGGGACAACGCCTTGTATGCGGCGTCAAGCATGGGCCTTCCCTCCATAAAACCTGGCGAGAGTTAAGTACGGGGAAGGTGTCTGGCAAGTGGCAGAAAATGGCAGCGTCGGTGTGGCGCTGAATTTCGAGGATTCCACGTCATTCCGGACAGCCGCATCGCGGCTGATCCGGAATCCAGATGAATTCATCGGGAACAACTTCAGGATTCCGGGCTCGCTCGCAAAGCTCGCGTCCCGGAATGACGACACTGTCGGTTATCCGCTTCGCTCGAGATCGGATTCCGGTTCAGGCTGCGAGGTCGCGCGCCGGTTCGCGCTCCGGCGAATCCTGCTCAAACGCCGCAACAGGCGCGAGCGGTGCCTCTGGCGTTTCGAAGATTCCCTCTGGAAAGGGATCGGTGTCGTCCGTCACCTCCGGGGACGGCTTGGTCGTGTCGGCCCAGTGCAGCGCCGTGTAGTCGAAGCCGCGGACGATCGTCGGCTTGACGATTTCAAAATAGGGCGAGATGTCGAAGTCGCGCGGCATGTAGAGCGAAGAATCGCGAATGTGCAGGATTTCGCGGCGCGCCTGGCGGCTCGCGGCCTGCGTGATTTTCGGCAGGATCGGATAGCGCACCGCGCCGAAGGCCTGCGCGATCAGCGCAGAGCAGATGATCTTGGTCGGATCGCCGGAGCCCAGCGAGATCATCCGCCGCCGCCAGCGCTGCGGGATCGGCAGCGGAATGAGATAGCGCATCAAGTCGAGAATATTCTTAGTATCGTAGCCGAAGCCGACGCGGTTGATGGCGTAGCGGCAGACCGTGGTGCGGTCTTCATAGGACAGACCGACGGGGCGGCAGAGGCGGGTATGATAGGGATAGTATTTCGAGAGCGGCGCGGTGGTGACGCCTTCGCCGATATTTGCCTCGATCAGCACATGCGGTTCGCCGTCGGGCTCGTTCGCGCCGTCGATCGCGCCGACATAGAGCGCGGCGTGCGACCACGTCGATTGGGTGAGATACTTGATGATGCCGGAGACGCGGTTGTTGCCCTCGACCAGCAGCACGTCGCCGGCTTCGATCAGGCCGCGCAGTCGCTCCGGATCGCTGGGCGTGAAGGGTTCATATCCCGGAACCTCTTTCTGGAGGTACCCGGCAATGATCTTGCCGACGGTATCGAGCACGAAGCCCATGGTGTTCTTCCCCCCGAGCGGCGCATTCCGGCCGCTTTCTTGTTGGCCTAGTTTTGTCGAAACCAATTTCAATTTAGTTCATGCGTCAAGGGTGCTGCTCATCAAACATTCACTATGACCGTTGCCGGAAGCCTTATGATACGGCAATTTCGCCCCACACCCCCGTTTTTGGTCGAATTCTGGAAACCATGACATGACAATTACCCGGCGCAATCTTCTGGCCGGCTCAGCAGCGATGGCGCTGTCGCCGCTTGCGGCGCGTGCAGTGGCCGCGCCCTTGCCGCGGGATGCTGACATTGTCGTGATAGGAGCCGGCGCTGCCGGTATTGCCGCTGCGCGCCGGATCGCCGCAGCCGGCCGCAAGGTCGTCGTGATCGAAGCCGCCCCCAACATTGGCGGGCGCTGTGTCACCGATGCGGCCTCGTTCGACGCGCCGTTCGATCGGGGCGCGCGCTGGCTCTACAACGCCGAGACCAGCCCGGTCGCGAAGCTGGCGCGCGGTGTCGGCATGGACATGCTTCCCGCGCCGCGCGGCCAGCGTATCCGGATCGGCCGCCGCAACGCGCGCGCCGGCGAAGCCGAGGATTTTCTCGCCACGCTGGTGCGCGCCAATCGCGCGATGGGGGATGCCGTGCGTGGCAAGGCCGATATGCCGGCCGCCGCGGGGCTGCCGAGGGATCTCGGTGTATGGGCGGCAACGACAGACTTTGTCCTCGGCACGCAGCCGACAGGCAAGGATCTGAAGGATCTCTCCGCGCTCGATCTTGTCGCGATGGCGCAGCGCGACGGACCATCGGCCTGCCGTCAGGGATTGGGCACGCTGATCGCGAAGCTTGGCGATGGTCTTCCTGTCGTGTTGTCGACGCCAGTAACGCGCGTCGCCTGGAGCGGGCGTGATGCGCAGGTCGAGACATCGGCGGGCACGATCACCGCAAAAGCCGTCATCATGACCGCATCGACCAACGCGTTGCTGTCCGGGAAAATCAAATTCGCGCCTGAATTGCCGAAGCGCCAGCAGGATGCGGCGTCGAAGCTCATGCTCGGCAGTTACGATCACATCGCGCTGGAGCTGCCGGGCAATCCGCTCGGGCTGTCGCGCGATGACATTGTGATCGAGCAAAGTGTGGACCGCTCAACCGGCTTCCTGCTCGCCAATCTCGGCGGCTCATCGCTGTGTCAGGTCGATGTTGCGGGATCGTTCGGTACAGAATTGTCGGCGCGGGGCGAGGCGGCGATGGTGGCATTCGCCTCCGACTGGCTGACCAAACTGTTCGGCGCCGATGTGAAGAACATCGCCAAGCGCACCACGGCGACGCGCTGGAACGACATGCCGTACATCTATGGGGCGATGTCGGCGGCGGCGCCCGGCGGTCAGCCGGCGCGCAAGGTTCTGATGGAGCCATTGGGCAGCCTGTTTTTCGCAGGCGAAGCCGCGCACGAAACCCAGTGGGGTACTGTCGGCGGTGCGTGGGAATCCGGCGAGCGTGCTGCGGATGCGGCCCTGCGCAAGATCGGTGCGCTGAAAGATGCGCCGGTCGCCGAGAAGTCCGCCAAGAAGCCGAAGCGCACGCAGTCGCGTGCCAGGGCAGAGCCATCTGTGCCCGGAGGGCGCGGCCTGAACTGGCCGCGGAATTGATCGCTGTATTCGTTTGATCGGAATCGTCGCTTCGATGTCGCATCAAGCGAGAGCCGGCTCCCTCTCCCCACGGGAGAGGTGAAGGAGAGATTTACCCCCGCAGCGTGCCGCCGGTCTTCTTGGTCACATCGGCAACGATCTTCGCCGCGACCGCGTCGATCTCCTGATCGGTCAGGGTCTTCTCGCGCGGCTGCAACATCACGGCGATGGCGATAGACTTCTTGTCGTCATCGATGCCCTTGCCTTCATAGACGTCGAACACAGTGACGCCGGTGATCAGCTTCTTGTCGACGGCCTGCGCCGTGCGCACGATGTCGCCGGCCTTAACGCTGCGATCGACGATGAACGCGAAGTCGCGTGACACCGGCTGGAACGGTGATAGTTCCAGCAGCGGCTTGGCGCGGGTCGGCCTCGCCTTGGCGTCGGGAATGCGCTCGAGGATAACTTCGAATGCCACCAGCGGGCCGTCAGCCTTCAGGGCTTCCAGCGCGCGCGGATGCAACTCGCCGAAATAGCCAAGAACGTTCTGCGGCCCGATCTGGATCGCACCGGAGCGGCCGGGATGCAGCCATGCCGGAAAATTCTTCGATTCCTTTGCGGAGACGATCTGAAGTCCCTGCATCGGTGCGCCTGCGGCCGCGAGGACCGCGAGCGCATCGGCCTTGGCGTCCAGCGCATCGACGGTGGCCGAGCCGGACCAGAACCGGCCGATGCCCTTCGATGACGCCATCGCGCGGCGCACGCCGCTTGCCGCCATGAACTGATCTTCGGGCTTATCGCCCTTGAAGATCTGGCCGACCTCGAACAGCGCCACATCGGGAAAACCGCGGTCGGCGTTCGCCTGCGCGGCTGCGACGAGTCCTGCGATCAGCGAAGGGCGCATGTCGGAGAGATCCGATGCAATCGGGTTTGCCAGCGTGAGTTCGGGCTGACCGCCGCCGAACAGTTCGGCCTGCGGCCTGGAGACGAACGACCATGTCACGGCCTCAAGCATGCCGCGCGCCGCCAGTGCGCGCTTGGCGCGGCGGGTGCGGAGCTGAAGCTGGGTCAGCACCGGCTTGCGCGGCGCATCGCCGCGCTCGAACGGCGTCAGCGGCACGCTGTCGACGCCGACGATGCGCACGATCTCTTCGACGATATCGGCCTTGCCGTGCACGTCGCTGCGCCACGACGGCACCGCGACCTTCACCACGGGACCGGTGCCAGCGACCATGAATCCGAGATGGCCCAGAATCAGTTTCATCTCCGGGAACGGCACGTCGATGCCGGCCAGACGTTTCACCTCGGACAGCGGAAACTCGATAATCCGGTCATCGCCATGGGACTGTCCGGCGACCACGATCTCCGACGGTGACCCGCCGCACAGGTCCATGACCAGCTTGGTCGCCATCTCGAGGCCCGGCACCATGAAGGCCGGATCGACGCCGCGCTCAAAGCGATAACGGGCGTCGGAGTTGATGCCGAGCTTGCGGCCGGTCTGCGCGATGTTGATTTCATTCCACAGCGCCGATTCGATCAGCACGTCGGTCGTATTCGCGTCGCAGCCGGAAGCTTCGCCGCCCATGATGCCGGCGAGCGATTCGACACCGTGCTCATCGGCGATCACGCACATCGTGTCGTCGAGGGTGTAGGTCTTGCCGTCGAGCGCCAGAATGGTTTCGCCGTTTCTGGCGTGGCGCACGGTGAGGTTGCCCGTCACCTTCCTGGCGTCGAACACATGCAGTGGCCGCGCGCGATCGAAGGTCATGAAGTTGGTGATGTCGACCAGCGCATTAATCGGGCGAAGCCCGATGGACGTGAGTCTCTTCTGCAGCCACTCAGGCGAGGGGCCGTTCTTGACGCCGCGCACCAGCCGCAGCGCAAATCCCGGACACAGTTTCTCGTCTTCGATCTTCACCTGCACGGGGCAGGGGAATTCACCCTTGATCTGCTTCGGGGCGTTGTCCTTGAACTTGCCCATGTCGGCGGCTGCGAGATCGCGTGCGATGCCGTGGACGCCGGTGCAATCCTGACGGTTCGGCGTCAGATTGATCTCGATCACCGGGTCGCCGAGACCGGCCCACTCCGCATAAGATTTCCCAACCGGCGCATCGGCCGGAAGCTCGATAATGCCGTCATGATCTTCGGAAAGTTCAAGCTCGGCCGCCGAACACAACATGCCGTGGCTCTCAACGCCGCGAATGTTGCCCACGCTCAGCGTGATGTTTTTGCCGGGGATGTAGGTGCCGGGCGGCGAGAACACGCTGATCAAGCCCGTGCGCGCGTTCGGCGCGCCGCAGACGACCTGTAGCGGCTTGTCGCCGTTCGCGATCTGGCCGTAATCGACCATGCAGACGCGCAGCCGATCGGCATTGGGGTGCTGCTCGGCGGAAATGACCTTCGCGATGACGAACGGCGCCAGCGCCTTCGCCTTATCGTCGATGTGCTCGACCTCGAGCCCGATCATCGTGAGTTTGTCGGCGATTTTCTCGAGCGGCTCGTCGGTGTCGAGATGCTCTTTCAGCCAGGAGAAGGTGAATTTCACGACGACAACCCTCCCGCCAGCGTCGGGACATCCAGCGGCTTGAAGCCGTAATGATTGATCCAGCGCGTATCGCTCTCGAACATCTGCCGCAGATCATTGATGCCGTATTTCAGCATCGCGATGCGGTCGATACCCATGCCCCAGGCGAAGCCCTGATAGACGTCGGGATCGATGCCGCAGGCGCGCAGCACGTTCGGATGCACCATGCCGCAGCCCAGAATCTCCAGCCAGTCCTCGCCCTCACCGAAGCGGATTTCGCCCTTGTCGCGGCGGCACTGGATATCGACTTCCAGCGATGGCTCGGTGAACGGGAAGAACGACGGACGGAACTTCATGTTGACGTTGTCGACCTCGAAGAACGCCTTGCAGAATTCCGCGAGAATCCATTTCAGGTGGCCGAGATGCGAACCCTTGTCGATCACAAGGCCTTCGACCTGATGGAATTGCGGCGTGTGGGTCGCGTCACTGTCGATGCGATAGGTGCGGCCCGGGCAGATCACGCGGATCGGCGGCTTCTGGGTCAGCATGGTACGGACCTGCACCGGCGAAGTATGCGTGCGCAGCAGCGGGCGCGAGCCGTCTTCCTTGCGATTGAAGAAGAATGTGTCGTGCATTTCCCGCGCCGGATGGCCTTCGGGGAAATTCAGCTTGGTGAAGTTGTAGTCGTCGGTCTCGATGTCCGGACCTTCAGCGATGGAGAAACCCATGTCGGCGAAGATCGCGGTGAGTTCGTCCATCACCTGGGAGAGTGGATGAATGCGGCCCTGCTCGGCGGGCGCCTCCCGCGTGGGCAGCGTGACGTCGATGGTTTCCGATGCCAGCCGTGCGTCGAGCGCGGCGTTCTTGAGAATGTCGCGGCGCGCGGTCAGCGCCTCGGTCACCTTGTCCTTGGCGAGATTGATTTTCGCGCCTTCGGTCTTGCGCTCGTCCGGCGACATCTTGCCGAGTGTCGCAAGCAGGGCGGAGATCGAACCCTTCTTGCCGAGCGCGCCGACGCGCACGGCCTCAAGCGCAGCCTCATCGGAAGCGGCTGCGATTGCGCTCAGGATTTCGGTTTCGAGTTTGGCAAGGTCGGACATTGCAGAAAGCCCCATCGGAACGGTTTCATCTCAACCGTCCGGCGGGGGATCATGTCACCCAGCCGAACGGAGCGGGGCGTGTCACGCCCCGGTCGTGTCGGCCTCGTGCAAGAGGGGCAAAGCTTACGCCGCGAGAGCGGCTTTGGCCTTTTCAGCAATCGCCTGGAACGCCGCCGGTTCGTGGATCGCGAGATCCGACAGCACCTTGCGGTCCACAACGACGCCCGACTTGGCGAGGCCGTTGATAAACACGCTGTAGGTCATGCCGAACGGGCGCACGGCCGCGTTGAGGCGCTGAATCCAGAGCGCGCGGAAGGTGCGCTTCTTCAGCTTGCGGGCGCGGAAGGCGTACTGGCCTGCCTTGTCTACGGCGGCCTTGGCGGCGCGGATGGTGTTCTTGCGGCGGCCGGAAAAACCCTTGGCGGCCTTGTAGACTTTCTTGTGCTTGGCGTGAGATGTGACGCCGCGTTTAACGCGAGACATGATGCATGTCCTTCAACTGGAAAAGTGAAACAGGTGGCCGCGCAAATGCGGCCCGGTGAACCGCTTTAGGCGTTCGGCAAGAAGTACTTCTTGACGTTGTCGCCGTCGGTCTTGAACAGAATCCGCGTGCCGCGGAGCTGGCGAATCTGCTTCTTGGTCCGCTTGATCATGCCGTGGCGCTTGCCTGCATGGGCGGACACCACTTTTCCGGTCCCGGTTACTTTGAAGCGCTTTTTGGCGCCCGACTTGGTCTTCAGCTTGGGCATTTGGCTCTCCTGTTGCCGCAACAAAAAACCGCCCCGAAAGGCGATCTGGCGGCTGAAATGCTCGTTAGAGCGTTGAAAATGCTCAACTTAATCCCGTGTGGAGAAAGTCGGCATTGGCATCGCCACGGCAGCCCTTAATCAGCCGGGCGACGAAGGTTGGGCTTATGGCAGAGGATCGTGGAATTGGCAACGATTAACGGCGTCTCTTGAACGAAAGGAGCCCTTTCAGCGTCTATTTTGGAAGACCCCCGGCACCCCTCGCACTGGAAGGCCAGCCCCATGAATATCAGCGTTCTGAAGCGCTCGACCACCTTCGCTTTTGCCGCGGCGGCTCTGCTTGCCTCCTCTCCGAGCCAAGCCGCCTCGTTCGACGGTCCCTGGACCGTGATCATTGTCACCCAGGCCGGCAACTGCGATGCCGCCTACAGCTTTCCGCTGCAAGTCAGCGGCGGCCGTATCGTCTCGACCGGCGGCACCACCATCAACGGGCGGATCGGCGGTGGCGGCGGGGTCAATGTCGCGATTTCCAGCGGCGGCTCCTCCGGCAGGGCCAGCGGGCGGCTGTCCGGCTATTCCGGATCGGGCCGCTGGAGCGGCGTCCTGAACGGTGCCAGATGCAGTGGGCGCTGGGAGGCGCATCGGTAATATAATATTGGAATTATTAGATATTTTCAAAAGTGCGCCGCGATTGCTGCACCGCGCTAGAAGTCTTGCCACATTGTGACTATATCCCTCCCAGCATCCACCCAACGCGAGGGATACCCAGATGGCCGCGCGCGCCAAGACGATTGCTTTGTCCTCGACCCCAGCCGCCCGGCTGTTCGCCCTTGCGGCCTTTGCCGCCGCAGCGCTGACGGCGGCTGTCGTGCTGGCGACCTCGGCCAAGGCCGGTTCCTCGTTTGATGGATCGTGGAAGGTCACCATCATCACCCAGTCGGGCAATTGCGATCCGGCCTACAGCTATCCCGTGAAGGTCGAGGGTGGCCGCGTCAGTTATTCGGGCAGCGCTGACTTCGATATTTCCGGCCATGTCGGCGATGCCGGCGCGGTCAATGTCACCATTGCGCGCGGTGACCAGAAGGCCAGCGGCAGCGGCAAGCTCTCGGCCAATTCCGGCTCGGGGCAGTGGAGCGGCAAATCCTCCAGCATGACGTGCTCGGGCCGCTGGGAAGCCACGCGGGCTTCGTAATTCGCTCAGCGGCATTCGCTGAAACGAAAAAGCGCCGCGGAGAGCGGCGCTTTTTTGTTTGTCTCGTCCGTCATTGCGAGGGGCGTGAGCGACGAAGCAATCCAGCTTGTTTCGTTGCCCCGCAATTGACCTCAGCGCGGCGCCAGCACCATGACGACCTGACGTCCTTCGAAACGGGCGTCCTGTTCGACCTTCGCGACGTCAGCGACGGCGGCCTTCACCTTGTCCAGCAGCTTGGTGCCGATTTCCTGATGCGCCATTTCACGGCCGCGATAACGCAGCGTGATCTTGACCTTGTCGCCTTCCTCGAAGAACCGCAGCATCGCACGCATCTTCACGTCGTAGTCGTGGTCGTCGATCATCGGGCGGAGCTTGATCTCCTTGATCTCGACGACCTTCTGCTTCTTGCGGGCTTCGGCGGCTTTCTTCTGCGCGGAATACTTGTACTTCCCGTAGTCCATGATCTTGCAGACTGGGGGATTGTTGTTCGGCGAAATCTCGACGAGATCCATGCCCGCTTCCATCGCCATCTTCACCGCGACCGCCGTCTCGACGGTACCGTGGTTGACGCCCGTCTGGTCGATCAGCTGAATGGTGAGATTGCGGATTTCATCGTTGGTGCGCGGCCCGTCTTTTGCGGCAACGGGCGGGGCTCTGTTGGGACGGCGAATGGGTAAATCTCCAGTGTTGTGAACGAGGCAATCAGTTTGAAGGATTAGGGCCTGCCGGGCAAGCACGACAACGCCGCGGGGCGCATTTTCCGGGCGCTGCCGCAGGACATCGGGATAAGCCATAAAACCGTAAAATGCCTGACAAATATCCGGCCCGGCGCTCTCCGCAGCCCGCTTCACATAGAGGTATGGCGTCCGGTTCGCAAGCGCGCTCAGACACCTGCGCGTTGACGGACTGCGCTGTGGGCCTCCATAACAGGCCCGACGGGGCAATATTTCATGACGCAGACATCCAACGGTTCCGCCGTGCCGGAGCTCAGCTTCATCGACGTGGGCGATGCCGGCGCGATGCGGCGCATCGCGGTCCGCCGGCGCGCTGGCGCGCTGCCGGGGGTGTTCTGGCTCGGCGGCTTCAACTCCGACATGAAGGGAACCAAGGCACAGGCGCTCGATGAATGGGCTGCCGAGTACGGCCGCGCCTGCGTGCGGTTCGACTATTCCGGGCACGGCGAATCCGGCGGCACCTTTGCGGAGGGTACCATCGGGCGATGGCACGAAGAGAGCCTCAAAGTGTTTGACGCCTTTTGCGAGGGCCCGCAGATCGTGGTCGGCTCGTCCATGGGCGGCTGGATGGCGCTGCTGCTGGCGCGCGCGCTGGCCAAGCGCCGGGGAACGGCTTCACGCGCGACGCTCGCGGGGCTGGTGCTGATCGCGCCGGCGCCGGACTTCACTGAAGATCTGATGTGGAAAGGTTTCTCGCAGGAGATCCGCGACGAGATCATGACCAAGGGCGTGTGGCACCGGCCTTCCGACTATGGCGAGCCGTATCCGATCACCCGCAACCTGATCGAAGAAGGCCGCAATCATCTTTTGCTCGGGGGCACCATCGATGTTGGATGTCCGGTTCGCATTCTGCAAGGAGCGCAGGACCCGGACGTGCCGTGGCGGCACGCTTTCGCGCTGACGCATTGCCTGCCCAGCGATGACGTGGTGCTCACACTGGTTCAGGACGGCGATCATCGGCTGTCCCGTCCTCAGGATATCGCGCGCATGCTAAGCGCGGTCAGTGAGCTATCGAACGGTTAGGCGCGCCGTCAGGCCAGCCCCGCTGTCCATTCGCTCCGCACATTCTCATCGGCATCATGTGACCGCGCGGCGAGTTCGGAAAACTCCTCGCGCGGCAGCAGGCGCGACAGCGCCCACACCGCCGCGCCGCGCACCAGCGGACTCTCGTCATCAAGCAGACGGCGGGCTTCGGTCTCTAGCGTCGCATCGCCGCTGTTGCCGATGGCAGTGAGTACATTGCGAATGAAGCGGTCTCGGCCAATTCGCTTCACGGGCGATTTGGCGAACAGTGCACGGAACGCCGGGTCGTCAAGTTTCGCCAGTTCGGCGAGCGCTGGCGCGCGCAGCGCATCGCGCGCTGCGAGTTTTGCCTCATGGCCTTCCTGCGCGAACTTGTTCCATGGGCACACACTCAGACAATCGTCGCAGCCATAGATGCGGTTGCCGATCGCCTCGCGGTGCTCGCGCGGGATCGCGCCCTTGTGCTCGATGGTGAGATACGAAATGCATTTGCGCGCATCGAGACGATACGGCGCGGGAAACGCGTTGGTCGGGCAGATGTCGAGACATGCCTGGCACGATCCGCAGTGATCGATGTCAGCGGTGTCACGCGGCAGATCGAGCGTGGTGAAGATGGCGCCGAGAAACAGCCACGAGCCGTATTCGCGCGACACGAGGTTGGTGTGCTTGCCCTGCCAGCCGAGACCGGCGGCCTGCGCCAGCGGCTTTTCCATCACCGCGGCGGTATCGACGAACACCTTCACGTCGCCGCCGGCATGAGCGATCAGCCAGCGCGCCAGCGTCTTGAGGCGCTTCTTGATCAGGTCGTGATAGTCGTCGCCGCGCGCATAGACCGAAATCGCGCCACGTGTTTTCTGCTCGAGCAGCGCCAGCGGATTTTCATCCGGCCCGTAATTCATCCCCAGCATGATGACCGAGCGCACATCGCTCCACAGCACCTTGGGGCTGGCGCGGCGCGTGGGCTCATTCGCGAGCCAGTCCATGTCGCCGTGAGATCCGGCATCGAGAAAGAACTGCAACCGCTCGCGCGCACCTGCGATGGCGTCGGGATCGGTGATGCCGATGGTGCCGAAACCGATGATGCGGGCTTGTTCGGTCAGCGCGGCCTTGATGGCGGCGGCGTCGACAGCTTGCGCCGGTCTCAGAAGTCGAGATCGATGTAGTGCGCCGAGGCCGGGACCCCCGCCATCCACTCGTTCAGCAACGGGCGGAACGACGGGCGGGACTTGATCCGCACGTACCACGCCTTGGCTGCGTCGTCCTCGTTCCATGGCACATCGCCCAGATAGTCGATCGCCGACAAATGCGCGGCGGCGGCAAGGTCGGCAAAAGTCAGTTGATCTCCGGCGAGAAAATTCCGGGTCCGCGCCAGCCAGCCGATATAGGCCAGATGATAGCGCACATTTGCCTTTGCCGCGCGCAGAACATCGGTCGATGGCGCGCCGCCGCCATGTTCCGGCTTCATGAACCGCTTGTAGACGCGCTCCGTCACCAGCGGACCGCTGGCCTCCTCGAAAAACTTGTCGTTGAACCACGACATCAGGCGCCGCACTTCGATGCGATCGTTCATCGCTCGTGGCAGCAGGCGGTGTTCTCCCAGCGGCGCGCCATGGATCTCGTCGAGGAATTCAGCGGCCACCCCCGGCCCCGGCATTGCGGGCGTGCCTTCGGCAATCAGAACCGGCGTGTCGCCCGCCGGATTGAGCGCGAGAAAGGCCTCGCGGCGATCCCAGACCAGTTCCTCCACAAGCCGCATGTCGAGACCATGCTCACCGAGCGCAAGGCGCACGAAACGTGATCGGGGACAAAACGGATGATGGAACAGCGTGAACATGCAGCTTTTGATAGTCCGGTTAGGTTTAACAAAGGGTCTCGAAGCGCGGTTAACGCGTTACACGTTGAGCCTGATAAGCAGGCAATAGGCCATTTGCCAATCCTCAATTTCATGGATTTGCCGTTGCGGCAACACGGCGAATGGGCGACAAGAACGCGGGTTGAGGAACCCACTGGTGGAGTGGATTTGACATTCGCTACCCGTCTCCCAACGAATGAGGCAAGCGAATGTCAAATCCAAAACTCCACCAACAACTTAACATTTGCTAGTGGTCCCTCGCTTCTAACATTCGCAAGAATGCCTGCTGCAATGGAGTGCGAATGTTAGAATCGGACCACTTGCGCTTCGGATTATCCCCAGATGTTAGCTGATCTTTTGAAGGCCCTCGTTCTCGGAATCGTCGAGGGCGTGACCGAATTCCTTCCGGTGTCGTCCACGGGGCATTTGCTGCTTGTGGAACGGTTCATGGATCTGGATCGGGATAATTTCTGGAAGACCTTCGCGGTGATGATCCAGCTCGGCGCGATCCTCGCCATTCTGGTGATCTACTTCGGCCGATTGTGGCGCGTCGCGCTCGGCATGTTTTCCGATCCGGCGGCGCGGCGGTTCGTGATCGGCGTCTTGCTGGCGTTCTTTCCCGCGGTCGTTCTCGGGCTGATCTTCGGAAGCTTCATCAAGAGCGTGCTGTTCAATCCCTGGGTGGTCTGCTTCACGCTGATTGCCGGCGGCGCGGTACTGCTCTGGGTCGATCAGCAGGATTTCAAGCCGCGCTACCACGACGCCATGGCGTTCTCGCTGCCGATGTATCTCGGCATCGGCATCGCGCAATGCGCGGCGATGATTCCCGGCGTGTCGCGCTCAGGCGCGTCGATCGTCGCGGCGATGCTGTTCGGCGCGGACAAGCGTGCGGCCGCGGAGTTCTCGTTCTTTCTCGCAATCCCGACCATGGTCGGCGCGTTCGCGTATGATTTTTACAAGAACCGCGCTGACATGACGATGGACCACGGGTTGATCATCGCAGTCGGTTTCGTGGTGTCGTTCATCACCGCGATCATCGTGGTGAAGACGTTCCTAGGTTACGTCACCCGCCACGGCTTCGCGTTGTTCGCATGGTGGCGCGTCATCGTCGGCTCGCTCGGCCTGATCGCGCTGGCGCTCGGGAAGTAACAACAGGCGTCGTCCCGGCGCAGGCCGGGACCCATCACCCCTGTCAACGCTCGTTGCGGAGAGAATCTTCCGGCAGCTTTCCAGAACGGGGAGTGCGACGTTTATCGGTTCCGGCATGCGCTTCGCTTGCCGGGATGACGAAAACGTCTCACGCGTCCTTGTGCGCAAACTGTCCGGTCTTGCGGTAGCGCCAGAGATAGGACGGTGCCACTGCTTCGAGCGAATCTGGTGTGACGCCGAGGCCTTCCAGCGTCAGCCCCGCCGCATTCGCTGCTTCCGACACCACGTTGTCGCTGCGCAGCAGCTCAACCTGATCCGGCGTCAGCTTCATGTCGCCCGGCGCGAACTGCAGGAAGTACGCCTGAAACTTCGCGAGCGCGAACGGCAGCGACACCAGCATGGTGTCCCGGTACGTGATCTTCACAATGTCCTCGATGATCTCGCGCATCGTCATCACTTCGGGGCCGCCGAGTTCGTAGGTCGCGCCCGGCCTGGTCTTGCCGTCGACCGCATCGGCGACGGCATTGGCGACGTCACCGACATAGACCGGCTGCAATTTCGTCAGTCCGCCGCCGATCAGCGGCAGCACCGGCGAAATGCGGGCGAGGGCCGCGAAACGGTTGGTGAACTGATCTTCGGGGCCGAACACCACGGAGGGCCGCATGATCGTTGCGGACGGCGCAGCCGCAAGGACTGCGGCTTCGCCCGCGGCCTTGGCGCGCGCATAGCGCGAGGCTGAATTCGCATCCGCGCCGAGCGCCGACACATGCACCACGCGCGCACCGATCTCGCTCGCGGCGCGTGCGACAGTCTCCGCGCCCTTGGCCTGAACCGCGTCGAAGCTCTGCGCGCCGCTCTCGGACAGGATGCCAACCAGGTTGACAATCACGCTTGCGCCGCGCGCCGCGGCCTGCACCGAGGCCGGGTAACGCAGATTGGCCTGCACGGCGTGAATTTGGCCGACCCGGCCCAGCGGCTGCAGGTGACCGGCCAATTCAGGCCGCCGGACCCCGACCCTGATGCGATAGTCCCGCTTGGCGAGCGCCCGGACCACGTGCCGGCCCAGAAAACCCGAACCTCCGAAGACCGTGACAAGCGTATCGATGCGGGCTGACATGGGTGGTTCCTGCACAAATGGACAAAACGGGACGGCGGCGCCGCCTGTTTCCGCGATACGCCATCATCCTTGCGCTGTATAGGCCATTCCGGCGCCACCGTTGCTGCAAAAAATCGTAGAAACTCCGGAATCAGGATGCTCGGTCAATTTGACAAGCGCACGCCCTGTCCTTAGTAACCGCACCCAATGCCCAGGTGGCGGAATTGGTAGACGCGCTGGCTTCAGGTGCCAGTGGCTTAACGGCCGTGAAGGTTCGAGTCCTTTCCTGGGCACCACAGATTCGAAAACGGTCTCCTCCCGGGGGTCAGGTTTTCCGAAACGGTGCACCCTCATTCCAGGTTTCGGTGGTGCTTTTGTGAAAAATACCGCCGTTGTCCTGATCGCGGCCCTGTTGTCGGTCGCTCCCTGCGTTGCGATGAATGCCCGGTTCGCAGCGAGCCTGAAGAAGCTCGATCCGCAGACACGGCTGGAGCAGGTCTGCGACCTCGAAGCCATGAGCCGGATCGACCGCGACGCCAATCCCTATCACCCCGACCGCGCCAAGACCGACGTGCTGTCCCATCCGCAGCATGCGGGCGACACGGTCGCGGGCAAGGGCGGCGCCTTCCGCAGCAAGGGACGATGGTATTCGTTTTCCTTCGCGTGCAAGGGATCGCCGGACCACATGAAGGTGCTGTCGTTCAGCTACAAGATCGGCGACCTGATTCCCGAATCCAGATGGGCATCGCTGGGCCTGTGGCGCTGACGAGGTTGCCGTGATGGCGCAGGCGGGCCCGCGCGGCGTCCGCTATGGAGACCCGCCATACTTGGACGGATCATCGTAGGACACAGGCGCTTCGCCCGGGCCGATGCGATAACCGCCCGGAACGGAGTCGTCGCGATAGAGGTGCGCTCCGCTTGGGGTGACGAAGGCTGGTACCGCCCCCTGGCTGCGGCTGATGACGTGTTTGGATTTGGCGTGATGCGCGCGTGTGGCGGCGTTGCCAGGAATGCAGAGAACGATCAAAAAGCATATTGCCAGGCCGGAACGCATTGTATTTCTCCAATCGGCTCGCCCCTTCGATCAGATGGTGCTTCGGCTGCCCCGGTAAAGCTCATAGGGGGCTGTCCAGCATGATCGGAATAAACGGCAGCACGCGGGGACAACCGGCTTGGTGGATCGGAGCAGTGTCGGCACAAGAGTGTCGGGACGGAGGTATCAGGCCTCATTCCCCCTCGTCGGCAGGGATTTTGGACGGTAGTTTAGGCCCGTCGATTCGACCCATCTGCAAAGGTTCTGACAGACCATGACCATCCGCCTGCACCGCGGCGACTTGCCGGATCTCTCGCGCTACACGCAGTCGGTGGCGATCGACACCGAGACGCTGGGGCTCAATCCGCATCGCGACCGGCTGTGCGTGATCCAGCTGTCGAACGGCGACGGCACCGCGGATGTGGTGCAGATTCCCGCCGGCCATACCGATGCGCCGAATCTGAAAAAGCTGCTCGGCGATCCGAAGGTCACCAAGATTTTCCATTTCGCGCGGTTCGATCTCGCGGTGCTGTTTCATGCGTTCGGCGTGATGCCGGAGCCGGTCTACTGCACCAAGATCGTCTCGCGTCTGGTCCGCACCTACACCGACCGCCATGGGCTGAAGGATCTGGTGCGCGAGGTGCTCGGCGTCGATCTGTCGAAGCAGCAGCAGTCGAGCGACTGGGGTGCGGCATCATTGACCGACGCGCAGCTCGCGTATGCGGCCTCCGACGTGCTGCACCTTCATGCGCTGCGCGAAAAGCTCGATGCGATGCTGGCGCGTGAGAATCGCGAGGCGCTTGCCGCCGCCTGCTTCCAGTTCCTGCCCACCCGCGCGAAGCTCGACCTTCAGGGCTGGGAAAACGACGACATCTTCGCGCATTCATAATTTCTGCCGTTTGCAGCCGATCGCGCCATTTGCAGCGAAGTTTGCCCGGTTTCGGTCACTTTTTTGCTCTTTGCCAAGTGCTTGGTAAGGCGGGACAAATGCCGGGCTGCAAAACGGCGCGTCATTGCGTAGAATGACGGCGCTATCCCGGCGCTTCGGAGCATGTTTTGTCGGTTCAGGGCCACAGCTATCAGGCTGGAGCGGATGCGCGCTACGCGAAGGCGAGGCGCCATAGCCGACGTGTGCGCCAGATGCGAGTGGCCGTGCCGGTCATGGTGGCTGCCGCGATGCTGACGATCATCGGCATTTCGCTTTTCAACCCGTTCAGGATTCTTTCAAAGCTGCCGATCGACATTGGCAAGCTCGGAGTCTCGGGCACCAAGATCACGATGGACTCGCCCCATCTTGCGGGCTTTACGCCGGACAACCGTCCCTATGAGCTTTGGGCAAAGTCGGCGATCCAGGATGTGACCAAACCGAACAATGTCGAGCTGAACGAATTGCGCGCGAAAGTTCAGATGGAAGACAAGACGGGCATCACCATGGATGCGCGCACCGGCCTGTTTGATACAAAAACCCAGTTGCTGGAGTTGAAGGAAAACATCTTCCTGCAATCTTCCACTGGTTACGAGGCGCGGCTGACGCAGGCCACCGTCGATATCGGCGGCGGTATGGTGTCCTCCGATGAGCCGGTGGCGGTGAAGTTGTTGAACGGGACGCTTGACGCCAGGCGTCTCAGAATAACCGAAAATGGCGCGCTGGTGCGCTTCGAAGGCGGCGTCTCGATGATCCTGATCCCGGAGGAGCCGAAGGATACGGCGGCCGGTAATCAGGCTCCCGCGCGGGATGCTGCTGCAAAATGATTTTTGGGATGATGAAGATTTACAACGGTTCCGAGACCATCGGTGTCATGCGCGCGGTTGCGCGCGCACTGTCTGTCGGAGTGGTCGCCGCCGCCCTGTGCGCGCCGCTCGATGCGCATGCGCAGAGTTCTGCAACGGGCGTGCCGAACGCAATGCAGGGCTTTTCGCAGAATCGCGACAAGCCGATTCAGATCGATGCCGCGTCGCTGGAAATGCGCGACAAGGACAAGGCTGCGACGTTCAGCGGCAATGTGAAGGTCGTGCAGGGCGACACCACCATGCTTTGTAAGACGCTGGTCGTGTTCTACGATAGCAACGAGGCGTCCGGCGCCAAGAAGACTGCGATGAAATCGGCGACACCCGGACCGAGCGGCAGTTCGTCCATCAAGCGGCTGGAGGCGCAAGGCGGCGTCATCGTCACCCAGAAGGACTCGACGGTCACAGGCGACAAGGGTGTCTTCGATATGCGCGCCAACACCGTCACGATGCATGGCAATGTGCTGCTGACCAAGGACAAGAACGTGCTGCGCGGCGACCGTCTCGTTGTCGATCTCACGACCGGTGTCTCGCGGGTCGAATCGAACAGCGGACGCGTGCAGGGCGTTTTCCAGGCCGCTCCCGCCGGGTCGCCGGCAGGCGGTAATTCCGGCGGCGCGCAACCTTCAACGGCGCCGAGTGCTCCCGGAAAGCCGCTTAAACTCAATGACTTGGCCACTCCCCGAAAGCGCAACAGTTGAACCGGAGACGGCAAGCCTGTATCACGCAGCCCCTGAACATTTGGGGATGGGCAATACGGCTCCGGTCCATCATGCTCAGGCAACAACCCAAAGGCTGATTTAAGCGGGCATGGTGGACTTCCTGCGCATCTTTCGTCGTCGAGGCCCGGCGCGTGGACGGCAGGGCTTTGCCCGCTCGCAGCAGGACGGCCTGCGTCAGGACATCACATCGCTGGCTGCGCGAATGGGCGACATCTTCAGGCCGGCTGCGGGTGAGAAACCCTTGGCGAACCGCGAGAGCGCGCCGGTCAGGCGCGAAGCTGTCGCTGCCGCAGTTCAGCGCGATCCTCCGACGCTTGCACCTCAGGAGGCGTCCGCATTTACCCATGACGCGCCACCCATTCCGCGCAATTTGCCGCGGGATGTTTCAAGAGAGCAGCCGCGCGAGAATGCGCCGCGCAGCCGCGCAGCCGCGAACGGAACCGCGCCGCGTGCGCAGCATGCCGGTTATCTGGCGATTCATGGCGTCGAAAAAAGTTTCGGCACGCGCAAGATCGTACACGGCGTGAGCATCTATGTCCGTCGCGGCGAAGCGGTCGGCATTCTCGGTCCGAACGGCGCGGGCAAGACCACCTGCTTCTACATGATTACCGGCCTCATCAAGCCGGATCGCGGGCGCGTCGAACTCGACGGTCACGATGTGACGCAGTTGCCGATGTATCAGCGTGCGCGGCTCGGCATCGGTTATCTGCCGCAGGAAGCATCGATCTTCCGTGGCCTCTCGGTTGAGAACAATATTCGGGCGGTGCTCGAAGTGGTCGAACCGGACAAGCGCAAGCGCGAACGCGAGCTGGATTCGCTGCTCGAGGAATTCAACATCACGCGGCTGCGGAAATCGCCCTCCATCGCCCTGTCGGGCGGTGAGCGCCGGCGCGTGGAAATCGCCCGCGCGCTGGCTTCGCGTCCGAGCTACATGCTGCTCGACGAGCCGTTCGCGGGCATCGATCCGATTGCGGTTGGAGACATCCAGCAGCTGGTGAGACATCTCACGGCGCGCGGCATCGGCGTTCTGATCACCGACCACAATGTGCGCGAGACGCTGGGCCTGACCGACCGCGCCTATATCGTCTACGCCGGGGCGGTTCTGACCGAGGGCAGTCCGGACGAGATCGTCAACGATCCGGACGTTCGGCGCCTCTACCTGGGCGAGGAATTCCGGCTCTGATTTACCTTAAATCCCGGATCGGATGAGTTGGGCCGATCTCCCAAATTTTCAAAACGTCAAGCCGTGTACAAGCTTGCAGGAAAAGTATAAGCAAGAAACGGACCAACTTTTGGACCGGATCTCGTTTTTATGGCCCTGACGCAGAGACTAGAGTTCCGCCAGTCGCAGTCGCTGGTGATGACGCCGCAGCTGATGCAGGCGATCAAGCTGCTGCAACTGTCGAATCTCGATCTCGTGGCGTTCGTCGAGGACGAACTGGAACGCAATCCGCTGCTCGAGCGCGCGAACCAGGATGGCGCTCCGGATCACGGCGAGCCTGCCACCGGCCACGCAGAAGCGGATGGTGGGGATTTTTCCGACGGTGGAGCCTCGGGGACGGACGGCGAACGGTCGTCGGACGGCTTTGAGGCGGGCACTGAGGAGTGGATGGCGCCGGATCTCGGGACCCGCACTGAGATCGAGCAGACCCTCGACACCGGTATGGAGAACGTCTTTCCCGAAGAGCCTGCGGACGCGGCGGCCCGCAACGCGCAGGACGCTGCGCCGACGGCTTACACCGAATGGGGCGGTGGCGCCTCCAATGACGACGACTACAATCTCGAGGCATTCGTTGCAGCCGAAACGACGCTGGGCGGGCATCTCGCCGAGCAGTTGGCGGTTGCATTCCCCGATCCTGCGAGCCGCATGATCGGGCAGTATCTGATCGATCTTGTCGATGACGCGGGCTATCTGCCGCCCGATCTCGGCGAGGCACACGAAAAACTCGGCACCTCGCTGGAAGCAGTCGAGACGGTGCTTGCGGTTCTGCAAAAATTCGATCCGCCCGGCGTGTGTGCGCGCAACCTGAGCGAATGCCTCGCGATCCAGTTGCGCGAGCGCGACCGCTACGATCCCGCGATGCAGGCGCTTGTGGAGAATCTCGATCTGCTGGCGAAGCGGGACATCGCGTCGTTACGGAAAATCTGCGGCGTCGATGACGAAGACATCGCCGACATGATCGGCGAGATTCGCCATCTCGACCCCAAGCCCGGCCTGAAGTTCGGATCGACCAAGGCCCAGAGCGTCGTGCCGGATGTTTATGTTCGTCCGGGACCGGACGGCGGCTGGCATGTCGAACTCAACAGCGACACCTTGCCGAAGGTGCTGGTCAACCAGACCTACTATTCGCAATTGTCGAAAACCATCCGCAAGGATGGCGACAAGTCCTATTTCACGGATTGCCTGCAGAACGCGACGTGGCTGGTGCGCGCGCTCGACCAGCGGGCGCGGACGATTCTGAAGGTCGCCACCGAAATCGTTCGCCAGCAGGACGGATTCTTCACGCAGGGCGTCGCGCATTTGCGTCCGCTCAATCTGAAAGCC
The DNA here is from genome assembly GCF_000497575.1 of Afipia sp. OHSU_II-C1. Classification (GTDB taxonomy): domain Bacteria; phylum Pseudomonadota; class Alphaproteobacteria; order Rhizobiales; family Xanthobacteraceae; genus Afipia. Next base: position 96,947 of record NZ_APJI01000010.1, on the reverse strand, counting down.
GTGGCGGACGCCATCCAGATGCACGAATCGACCGTTTCGCGGGTGACGGCGAACAAATACATGGCAACCAACCGCGGCACGTTCGAGCTGAAGTATTTCTTCACCGCCTCGATTGCATCGGCCGACGGCGGAGATGCTCATTCCGCCGAGGCCGTGCGGCACCGCATCAAACAACTGATCGATGCGGAAAACCCGACCGCTATTCTTTCGGATGACACCATCGTGGAACGTTTGCACGGCGACGGCATTGATATAGCCCGGCGCACGGTCGCGAAGTATCGTGAAGCCATGCGTATTCCTTCGTCCGTGCAGCGACGCCGCGACAAGCAGAGCATGCTCGGCACAGCATTAACGTCGGCCTCCCCGGCCGTGGACAGGTCCCGCGACACAGCAACCGCTTGACTGCGTCACCAAGAAGCGGAACGCTGAGACATCCGAACTGCCAGTCCGAAAGTGAGGTAACGTCATGACACTCCGGGTCTCTGGAAAAAGCATCAGCGTCGGCGAAGCTCTGCGTGATCGCGTCAGCGAGCGAACCGAGGAAGTGCTCCGGAAATATTTCGACGGCAACTACTCAGGCCACATCACGCTCAGCAAGGACGGTTTCGGCTTTCGTACCGATTGTTCGCTTCATCTGGATTCGGGAATTACGCTGGAGGCGGATTCCATGGCCGCCGACGCTTATGCAAGCGCGGACCAGGCGCTGCTGCTGATCGAGAAGCGCTTGCGCCGTTACAAGAGCCGCCTGAAGGATCGCTCCGCGCGCAAGGCGCATGCAGCCACCGCAGCGCTGTCCGATCTGAATGGTGCGGGATATGGCGGACCGGGTCTCGACGCGCCGAGCTATGTGATCGAAGCGCCGTCCGATGACGACGTCACCGAATTCAATCCCGTCATCATCGCCGAGGCGGTGACGTCCCTGAAGCGTTTTTCGGTGAGCGAGGCGGTCATGGAACTCGATCTGACGGGCGCGGCGGTGATGGTTTTCCAGCACGGCGGCAGCGGCCGGGTGAACGTGATATATCGGCGCCCGGACGGCAACGTCGGCTGGGTAGACCCTCCCGCAGTCGCCGAGCCGGTTCGCCATTGACGCCTTGAATAAGCCTAACTATGGTCCGCCGCCTTTCAGGGACGCGGGCCATGGCTGGTCCCAAGGGCCCTTGACGCTGCCCGGTCAAAGACCGATTTAGTAAGAACACCAACGGCTTAACTTATCCTCGGAACGCTCCATGACGATTACCGATCTGGTCGCACCGGAGGCGATTCTTCCTGCTTTGAAAGTCAACAGCAAGAAGCAGGCCCTTCAGGAGCTTGCGGCACGCGCCGCTGTCCTGACCGGACAGAACGAACGCTCGATCTTCGAGGTGCTCCTCCAGCGCGAAAAGCTGGGGACCACCGCTGTCGGCTATGGCGTGGCGATCCCTCACGGCAAGCTGCCGAAACTCGACAAGCTCTCGGGCCTGTTCGCGCGGCTGGAGCGTCCGATCGATTTCGAGGCCATGGATGGTCAGCCGGTCGACCTGGTGTTTCTGCTGCTGGCCCCCGAAGGCGCCGGCGCGGATCACCTGAAGGCGCTGGCGCGGATTGCGCGGCTGCTGCGCGATCAGGACATCGCCAAGAAGCTGCGCGCATCGAAGGATGCGCAGGCGCTTTATTCGGTGCTGGCGCTACCGCCGGCAACGGCCGCCTGAGAAACAGAGCTTCGGTCGAGGCGGCCCAACGAGAGCCGCACGTTCCCCAAATCCCGTTTGCTTAAAACTTGGCCGCGTATAAGATTCTAACGCGCGCTCAGGTTGACCGCTGAATTCCATGGTCGCTCACGCGCAAAGCCGCGGGAGCAGGGCGTGGTGAAGCAGTTCTTGATCGCGCTGGTCTGGATACTCGTCCCTTTCGCTGTTCTGGCCCAAACCGATCAAGACAGGAAATTGTGCGAGGCTGAAGACGCCGACGCAGCAATCCCGGCGTGCACGCGCCTGCTCGAAACCGGCAAGCTCGACGATAAGGGCCGCGCCGTTGTCTTGACCAATCGCGCGACGGCTTACTGGCGCAAGGCTGATTTCAATCAGGCGATTGCAGACGCCGACAAAGCCATAGAGACCGATGCCCGGTACGCGCCGGCCTATGTGAGGCGTGGTGGCTCATATGGCGGAAAAGGCGATCATGATCGTGCGATCGCGGATGCCACCCAGGCCATCGCGCTCGATCCAAAAGATTTCAGGCCTTATGCAAATCGCGGATTGGCGTACGCCCGAAAAGGCAATTTTGATCAAGCTATGGCCGATGTCGAAGAGGCGGTAGCGATCAGCCCAAAAGATTCTCGCGTCTATCTCGCGCGCGGAGGTGTTTACGCTCAAAAGGGCGACATGGATCGGGCAGTCGCCAACTTCACAAAAGCGATTGAGATCGATCCAAAACTTCTTAATGCTTACGGTGGTCGCGGCAACGCTTTGTTGCGTAAAGGTGAGTATGATCAGGCAGTTGCCGATTACACCAAACAAATTGAGATCAACCCGAAAGAGGCGCGTGCCTACAATGGTCGCGGCTATGCCTATTTGCGTAAAGGTGACTACGATTCCGCTATTGCGGACATCACCAAGGCGATTGAGATCAACCCAAAGCTTCCCATTGCCTACGGCGACCGAGGCAGTGCTTACGCGCGTAAGGGAGATTATGATAGGGCGATCGCGGACTACACGAGGGTCATTGAAATTAGTCCAGGCGACCCCCATGCCTACCATGGTCGCGGCTATGCCCATTTGCGCAAAGGTGACTACGATTCCGCTATTGCGGACATCACCAAGGCGATTGAGATCAACCCAAAGCTTTCCGCTGCCTACGGCGACCGAGGCAGTGCTTACGCGCACAAGGGGGATTATGACAGGGCGATCGCCGACTACACCAAGGTGATTGAAATTAGCCCCAGCGATTCCCGTGCGTACGATGGTCGTGGCAATGCGTATGCGCGCAAGGGTGATTATGATCGGGCCATCACCGACGCCTCAAAGGCGATTGAGATCGATCCGAACTTTCCCAATGTCTATGGCAATAGGGGGAGCGCTTATGCGCATAAAGGCAACTACGATCAGGCGATTGCTGATTATGCTAAAATGATTGAAATCAATCCGAAGGACGCCCGTGCCTACGATGGTCGCGGCAGTGCCTATCTACGCAAGGGTGACTATGATCGGGCAATTGTCGATTACACCAAGTTGATTGAAATGGACTCGAATTCCACAAACGCCTACCGCAATCGCGCAAGCACCTACGAACGCAAGGGAGATTACCAGGCGGCGGTTGCCGATTACGCGCGAGTAACGGAACTCGATCCAAAAAATTTTACATACGCCAGATCGCTGGGATTGATGAAGTTCTTGACCGGGGATTACATGGGCGCTTCGAAAGACCTCGCGCGCGCTCTCGAATTGAGGAATGATATCTACGTGACGCTATTCCTTTACTTGGCGCGCAAGCGTGCGGGAGAGGTGGCGGAAACAGAGCTGGAGGCAAATACAAAATTGCTTCGGGTCAAGATTTGGCCCTACGCTCTGGCAGAGCTTTATCTCGGAAAGCGTTCTGCCGCTCAATTGATGGCAGCAGAAACGACAAATAACATGCGCTGCCAAACACAATTCTATGTCGGCGAGTGGTACGTGCTTAACGGGAGCATGGAAGATGGGCTTAGAGCTCTGGACGCTGCTGCCCAGTCTTGTCCTAAAGATTTGATCGAAGCCAAAGCGGCTGTTGCCGAATTGAAGCGGTTAAAGCCGTAGCCTCCGGAATGGCGCCGGATAGTATCGAGTGAGCGCAGCTTGCACCATTTCGTGATGGGCACAGCAATCCCCGAGTTCCGGACCTCCCTTATCGGCGTTTCCTGTTCGTGAGGGGCGCTTCTCGATGGCGCTTTTGAAGCGGAACAGGATGCGGCGCCTGCACGCGTGTCTCGCACACACGCCGTTCGGGAGGCTGGGGTCACCGTCCGGGCCAACTACGTGGCTCTGCCGTTCGCGGCTAGACGCGGTGGCGAATGAAGACAGGCGAAAGTCGGCCGGATCAGGGGCCGAGTCGCTCCTCCATCCTCCCCCGGAAGTACGGTCCCCAGCTTACAAATCGCAGCGCAGCATGGCGCTGGCGCTACCGCCGGCAACGGCCGCCTGAGAAACAGAGCTTCGGTCCAGGCGGCCCCAATGCGCGCACGGCAAACCCGTTGTCAAAATCCCACGGCTTCAGCCATCTGTTCGACCCGCGGTGGGCACAAAGCTGCCCCTCCATGGATCGGAGGCGGTCGGTCGTCTTCGTCGTCAAGCCGGCGCAGAGCGCCAAGGATGTCTTTCAACGGGATCGTGTCAGGGGAGCCGGGTAACTGGCGGAGCCAGGGGTTATCCCTGACGGCGAATGCATCCGAGGCCCATGCGGCGAGGACGCAGCGCTTCTCCGCAGGCGAGAGAACAGGGCTCTTAAGGACCTCCGACGGATGACTGAAAGTTGCGGCCAGAAGTGAATTTGCATGAATGTCGAAACCGGTTTCACGAACGTTCATGGTCGCCTCCTATTGCTCCTTTCTGTTTAAGACGGCGCCGAAGAATTTAGAGCGACCGACAAGCCTTTCAAGGCGGCGTTCAAAGAATTTTTCGAGGGGGTCTTGAAACCTATCGGATATTTTCTAGTTTTTTCTTCGCCGTTTATCGGCCCGGGTGCCCTTCGGGGGTCCGGAGGAGACGGGCATCAGAGGTGTTCGGTGCTCGCTTATATCCAACTTGCTCAGTGGAGGATTTGGCTATGAGAACTTCTTACGACTTCACCCCGTTCTGGCGATCATCTATCGGCTTCGATCGTCTGTTTGACCTCGTCGATGCTGCGCAGCAGCAGGCTGAGGCTCATTACCCGCCGTATAACATTGAGAGACTGGGCGATGATCAGTACCAGATCTCCTTGGCGTTGGCGGGTTTCCGCCCCGACGAGATCAATGTGACAGCCGAGCAGAATGTGCTCACCATTGAAGGACGGAAAACGGACGAAAAGCGCGAGTATCTCTACCAAGGGATTTCCGAGCGCCATTTCCGCCGACAGTTCAACCTCGCAGACTACGTGCAGGTAAGAAACGCGTCCTTCGACAACGGGCTTCTGCGCATTGAACTGGTCCGGGAGATCCCGGAAGCGATGAAGCCTCGGCGGATCGCCATCAACGGCATTTCAAATATTCAACAACTCGACTCAAAGGCCGCCGCATAACTCCGGGCCGCTCTTTTAGTCCGATGTGGTCCCCGCTGGTTTGAACTGGCGGGGTCCGCTTCTCTCAAACGAAAGGAAAGATGGAGGACCGTCGTGTCGACGATGATGGTTGATGAAAAACTTGCCCGCATACGAGCGCGGGCCAGCAACGTTCAGCGATATCGTCGCTTGCTGAAGACAGAGCTCACCGAGATAGAGCGTTGCTTTGTGCTGAAGCGATTATCCGAAGAGCAGGATGCGTTGGCGAAACTGACCGACGAGACATTTCCTCTGCCCATCGGACCTTCGAGATCAGAGAAAACTATCGCGGCTTCCCTTTAATTGGTGGGCTATGGCCGGCAGCGTCCACGACTACTTGGTGCGAGGCCATCAAAAGGTCATCGGCCACTACAAATTCTTGCTCAGGTCGCGAAGCCTTTCACCCTCCGAAAGGGAGCTATTACAATCTCGGTTAGCAAAGGAAGAAGAGGAGCTGGGGGCACTGATCGAGTCGGTCTGGAAAACCGGTCATCAAGCAGGCTAAAAAGGGAGCTGTTGCCACGGCGGTGTTACGCAGCAGACCTGCGAGATTGTCCGGTTTCGTGACGATGGCAGCTCGGTCCGACAAAGGGCGTGTAGCAACAAACAAAAACGGCAGCGCTCGCCGCGCTGCCGCTTCGTTTCCGATCGTCGCGTCACTGCGCGGCTTGCGCCGGTTCAGTGAAGGCTGACGGTCTCCAATTCGTTGCTCCATGCATTCGCGATTGCCGCTTCGCGGCTGTCGGTCAACATGATCGGCGTGCCGTCAGCGGCGTGAAGCGCGAACAGCTTCAGGCCGGGCGCGATCTGCGGCGCCTGCGGGAAAAGTCCCGGCACGTCTTCCGAGCGAATCTGTTTGACGTAGGCGATATGGCCTTCGCCCAAAGTAGCCAGCGCCTCCAGAGAGACGGTGGGTTCGAAGATAACATTACCTTCAGTCATGGTCTCGACTCCTTGCAGTTGTTAAGCGGTCGAGTCCGCTACTCGTTCCATTATTCGTGCTCATTGATGGCTATCGTCTTAACGACCCGTTCAGGCTCGGGACGAGCCAGATCGATCGACAGCAGGCCGTTCTTCAGGTCTGCGCCGATGACATACATCCCGTCGGCCAGCACGAAGGTGCGCTGGAAATGACGCGCGGCGATGCCGCGATGGATGTATTGCCGGGTCTTGTCGTCCTGCTGGCGGCCCCGGATCACGAGCTGGTTTTCCTCAGTGGTTACATCAAGTTGATCGCGGGTAAATCCTGCGACCGCCAGCGTGATCCGCAAGCGTTCGGGCTGGCCTTCTTCACGGCCGCACCGCTCGATGTTGTAAGGAGGATAACCGTCTGCGCCTTTCACGACGCGATCGAGCGCACGCTCAATCTCGTCGAATCCCAAAAGGAACGGACTCGATAGCGAAGGAACACGAGACATTCACAAAGTCCTCTCGAAGCGACTTTGGGTCGGAGCCCTTGCGGCACCCCTTCCTGGGTTCCCGGCAGCCTTGCGGCCTGCCGGTTGAAACAAATATGGCGATGTCGCCTGCGTTGTTCAAGAACCTCTAACTCCCCGTAAACAGGGAGAAATCCGGCTAGCCGGGCAGCCGACTGCGGCCGTCGGCGCTGAACAGGTGCAGCTTGTCCCGCGCTGCGGAAACCTTGATTCGCTCGCCGATGGCGGGGGCAGCTTCTCCGGGCAGCCGGACAATGATTTCCCCGGGTGGCAGCTCGCCCGGCCTGGCGCTGACGGTTGAGCCACCGTGGTCGTGGGCCCTCGTGCCGTAGACGAACGTTTCCGCACCGACCCGTTCGATGGCGTCCACCATGAGTTCAAGCGCCAGCCCTCCCTGCGCCGCGCCGGCGATGGCGAAATCTTCCGGGCGCACGCCGAGAATGGCGTCACCGGGGATCTTGATCTGCAATGCATCAAGCAGCCCGCCAAGGTTGTTTGTGTTCACGGGCAACAGGTTCATCGGCGGCGCGCCGATGAAGGAGGCGACAAAGGTGGTGGCGGGCTTGCGGTAGATGTCGAGCGGCTTGCCGATCTGTTCGACCACGCCGCCGTTCATCACCACCAGAATATCGGCGAGCGTCATCGCCTCGAGCTGATCGTGGGTGACGTAGATCGATGTGGTCTTGAGGCGGCGTTGCAGCTTGCGGATTTCGACCCGCATCGCGATACGCAGTTTGGCGTCGAGATTCGACAGCGGCTCGTCGAACAAGAATACCTTCGGCTGCCGCACGATGGCGCGGCCCATGGCGACGCGCTGGCGCTGGCCGCCCGACAACTGCCGCGGCTTACGGTCGAGCATCGGCGTGATTTCGAGAATCTGCGCAGCCTCGCGGACGCGGGTGTCGATCTCGGGTTTCGGCATGCCGCGATTACGCAGACCATAGGCCATGTTGTTGTAGACGGTCATGTGCGGATAGAGCGCGTAGTTCTGGAACACCATGGCGATGTCGCGATCGGCCGGCTCGATCTCGTTGACCACGCGGCCGCCGATGTCGATGGTGCCGCCGGTGATGGTCTCCAGTCCCGCCACCATGCGCAGCAGCGTGGACTTGCCGCATCCGCTGGGGCCGACCAGCACGCAGAACTGTCCGTCGCCGACCTCGAAGTTGATGCCCTTGATGGCGTCGACTCCGCCGGGATAGGTCTTCCGGACATCGTTCAGAACGACGTTGGCCATCTCTCGATTCCTATTTCTCGGTCTCGACCAGACCGCGCACGAACAGTCTCTGCATCAGAATCACCACAGCTACCGGCGGCAGCATTGCCAATACCGCGGTCGCCATCGCCAGTTGCCACTCGGCGAGTTCGTCGGTGGTCGTCAGCATTTTCTTGATGCCGGTAACAATGGTCTGCATCGAGTCCTGCGTGGTGATCAGCAGCGGCCACAGATATTGATTCCAGCCATAGATGAACTGGATCACGAACAGCGCGGCGATGGTGGTGATCGACAGCGGCAGCAGCGTATCCTTGAAGAAGCGGAACGGACCCGCGCCGTCGATCTTCGACGCCTCCAGAAGCTCTTCGGGAATCGTCATGAAGAATTGCCGGAACAGCAGCGTGCCGGTGGCCGACGCGATCAGCGGCAGGATCAGACCGGCATAGGTGTCGAGCATCTGCAGGTCGGCAACTACCTTGTAGGTCGGATAGATGCGGACTTCGACCGGCAGCATCAGGGTGACGAAGATGATCCAGAACGCTGTCTTGCGGAATGGAAAGCGGAAGTACACCACCGCGAAGGCGGACAGGATCGAAATGCAGATCTTGCCGATGGCGATGCCGATCGCCGAGATGAACGAATTCATCAGCATGTGGCCGACCGGCTCGCGGCTGGTGCGCGAGCCGCCGACAAAGATTGCGCGGTAGTAGTTTTCCAGCGTATGGCTGCCGGGGGACATCGGCATGTTCCCGTTGACCACCGTGGCTGCGTCGTGGGTCGAGGCGATCACCGCGAGATAGACGGGGAATACGACAATGAAGATGCCGAAGGTGAGGATGGCATAGGCGATGAAATCGCGCAGCGGACGATGCTCGACCATCAGTACTGCACCTTGCGCTCGACGTAGCGGAACTGAACGGCGGTCAGCGCGATGACGATCACCATCAGAATCACGGATTGCGCCGCCGATCCGCCAAGGTCGCCGCCCAGCCGTCCGTCCGCATAGACCTTGTAGACCATGGTTGTGGTCGCCCCTGCCGGGCCGCCGACCGTGACCGCATCAATGATGCCGAACGTGTCGAAGAAGACGTAGACGACATTCACGACCAGCAAAAAGAACATGGTCGGCGACAGCAAGGGAAACACGATGGTCCAGAACCGGCGCAGCGGGCCGGAGCCGTCGATGGCAGCGGCTTCCAGCACGCTTTTCGGAATCGCCTGAAGCCCGGCAAGGAAGAACAGGAAGTTGTAGGAAATCTGCTTCCAGACTGCGGCCATCACGACGAGTGTCATGGCGTGGTTGCCGTTCAGCAGCGGATTCCAGTCAAAGCCGAAAGCGCGCAGCGGACGCGCCAGCGTGCCGAGCGAAGGATGGAACATGAAGATCCAGAGCACGCCTGCGATCGCCGGCGCCACGGCGTAGGGCCAGATCAAAAGGGTCTTGAAAGCCGGCGCTGCTTTCAGGTTCTTGTCGGCCTGGGTTGCAAACAAGAGAGCGATGCTGAGCGACAGCAGGGTGACGAGGGTCGAGAACACCGCGGTCGTCCACATCGCCTTGTAATATTCAGGCTGTGCGAACAGCGTCTCGTAGTTCTCAAGGCCGACAAATTCCGAGGACAGGCCGAACGCGTCTTCGCGCTTGAACGACTGCAGAACGGCCTGGCTGGCGGGCCAGTAGAAGAATACGAAAGTAATGATGAGCTGCGGCGTCAGCAGCAGATATGGCAGTAGCTTGTTGTTGAAGGTGACCGATTTTTCCATTCATGAGACTCTCCCCTTCCCCCGCTTGTGCGGCGGGAAGGGGTTGGACATTGAGGCTGGGACGAGCACGGAGAGTTACTTCGCGGTTTTTTCGAACGTTCGCAGCATGGCGTTGCCGCGGCTCACGGCGGAATCGAGCGCATCCTTGGCGGTCTTCTGGCCGGCGAGCGCGGCCTCAAGTTCTTCCGCCCAGATGTCGCGCATCTGCACCATATTGCCGAAGCGGAGGCCGCGCGAATTCTCCGTCGGCTCCTTGTTGGTGAGCTCCTTCAGCGGCGTCTGCAGCGTCGGGTTCTTCTCATAGAAGCCATCCGCCTTGGTCTTTTCATAAGCAGCCTTGGTGATCGGCAGATAGCCGGACTCTTGATGCAGCTTCGCCTGACGGTTGGTGTCCGACAGGAAGGCGAAGAACTTGGCGACGCCTTTGTATTCGTCGGGCTTCTTGCCGCCCATGACCCACAGCGATGCACCGCCGATGATCGAGTTCTGCGGCGCGCCGGCGACATCCGGATAATACGGCATCGGCGCCGAGGTGAACTCGAACTTCGCAGTGCCCTTGGCGGTTGCGTAGTATCCCGACGACGTCAGGAAGAGGGGACATTCGCCGGACCCGAAGCGGCTCTCGCTCGCATTGGCGCGGCCGGAATAGTCGTAGGTCTTGTCTTTTTGGAGATCGATCAGGTTCTGCAGATGCTTGATGTGCAGGGGTGAGTTGAACTTGAGCACGGTGTCGAAACCGTCGAGGCCATTCGCCTTGGTGCCGATCGCAACATTGTGCCAGGCGGAAAACTGCTCGATATGGGCCCAGGACGCCCACGCATTGGAAAATCCGCAGGTGGTGTATCCGGCGGCTTTCAGTTTCTTTGCTGCGTCGAACACCTGAGGCCAGGTTTTCGGGATTTCGGAAATGTTGGCTTTTTTCAGCGCGTCGAGATTGACCCACATCACCATCGACGACGAGTTGAAGGGAAACGACAGCATGTCCCCCTTCGCTGTCGAGTAGTAACCGGTAATCGCCGGCAGGTAGGCTTTCGGATCGAACGGCTCGCCCGCGTCCTTCATGAGCTGGTAGACCGGCTTGATTGCGCCGGTGGCGCTCATCATGGTCGCGGTGCCGACCTCGAACACCTGAATGATATGGGGCGCGTTTCCGGCGCGGAACGCGGCAATGCCCGCATTCATGGTGTCGGGATAGCTGCCCTTGAAGGAGGGGATCACCTTGTAGTCGCTCTGCGAAGCGTTGAAATCCGCTGCGAGCTTGTTGACGATGTCGTTGTTGCCGCCGGTCATGGCGTGCCACCACTGAAGCTCGGTGACTGCCTGCGCAGGCGTTGCAAAAGCAAGAAGAGTCGAAGCAGCCAGGCCAAAGCCCATCTGGCGGATTGTCATCGATATTTTCTCCCTGAAGCCGTCATCATCGTTGCGCGGTAACAGCGCCGGATGACGTGCACGTGACGCAGAATGGTAGTCGGGGAGGGCCGCCGGAGGGAAGCCCTAAATGGCTTGAACTTTCGACACGCTATCTGGCGCGGGAGTCGTCCCTGGCGGCGGGCGATGCATCGGCAGTCGGCGGAGCCCCCACGGCGTCTCCCTTGGTGACCTTGCAGGAAACGGCCTCGGACGTCAGCGCGGAGATGTTGACCGGCTCGTTCCGGACGTTCCGTAACTCGAAATGGTCCCTCCCCGGCATCAACTCATAAGCCACGCTGGCCTGGCAGGTGCTCCCCAATGATGTGATCGATGTCATGACCCGGTGCGATCCCGCCAGAATGAGCTGCTTGAGCTGGCCTTGATTGTACGTCACCTGAATTCCGCGATTGAACTCACCGAGCGCGCCGAAAGCGAACCGAGGCTTGAACATCGGATTCTTGCGGACATAGGCGGCGCTGCTGGCGATTTCCTCGGGCGACTTCACATAGGCCACGATTTCCCGCTGAGCATGCTTGAAGCCGGGATTGGGCGAGACTTCCTGCTGGCCCTCGAGGAATTTCAGTGTGAACGAGCGGCCGGTGTAATTGTCAAAGCCCGACATCGTTGCGGTGTCGCGGGACTGTTGCGGATTGCGTGTTTCCGCCGGCCTGCTCGCGACAACCGTGCTGGCCGGAGTTGCATCGAGTTTGGCGCGCGCGGCGCGCGCGAGGTCGGCGTAGAACCCTTTCGGATAATTGCCGATGAAGGCGTCCCACGCGGGTTTGGTGTTGATCGCCGCGGCGAGCTCGTAGTCGCGCCGCAACTGCGAGTTGGGATCGAGCGCCGCGACCTGCGCCGGAACGGCGGCCTTGGTCGGCGACGGCGGCACCAGCACCACATCGTCGCCGCCCAATGAGCCATAGACGAACGGCTCCTGCTTGTTGCCGGTGGTCTTCATCACGTCGTCGCGGACGTAACCCAGCGATTTTCGTAGATCCTGCCCCGGCACGGTAAGCTGTTTAAGGAGAGCGGTGGTGAACGGACTGTTGCTCCCTGCGCCGTCCGAGGCTGTGGAGCCGGCCTTGGCCGCATAGGCAATCAGGGTGTTCGGATTGGACGGTTCGACCTTCGCGAGACCTCGCTCGACCGCGCGCGAGGAAAGGCTGCGCTTCATACTGCGATCGAAGGGATTGTCGCGGCACGCATCCAGAATCACGAGCCGCAGTTTCTTGGCGGGATCGAGAATTCGCACAATGCGATCGAGCGACACCGTCTCATCTTCCACGTCGATGTCACGTTCAAGCCGGGCATCCACGGGGATCAAGTAGTTCGTCCCGTCCACCTCGATGCCATGACCGGCATAGAAAACGACGGCGATATCGGCATCGCGAACCTTGTCGGAGAAGTCGCGGATCATGCGCTTCATGTCGGCAACCGGCAGATCTTCCCGGGCGTCGACAACCTCGAAACCTGCCTTGGTCAGCATCGCGCCGATCGCGGCGGCATCCTTGGCGGGATTGGGAAGCGGGGCGACGCTCTTGTAAGCGGAATTGCCGATCACCAGCGCCACGCGCTTGTCAGCAAGGGCCGGGTTTGCGCCGGCAAGAAGCAGCAAGGCAATCAACGCAGCTGCGACCGCCGCAGTTCTACGCAGATGAAACGAGCCGGCCATTTCCTCGGACCTGTCAACCAGGGTGGGCTGGTATCAAGGTGCCATAGTTCGAGGGCGCGCGGAAGTCCGCGCGCCCGGTCCCGGTATCAACGCTTGCGTTCGGGGCCCGCCACAACGCCCGCAGCGCGCATCTCGGCGATCTCTTTCGCCGAGTAGCCGAATTCGGCCAGCACAGTGTCGGTGTGTTCGCTGAACTTTGGCGGTACATGACGCAGCGAAGCCTTGGTGCGATCGAAGCGGATCGGCGAGGCGACGCCCTTGTACCAGTCTTTTTCGATGACATCGCCGCGATGCTTGGTGTGCTCGTTGGCCAGCGCCTTGTCGATCGATTGCACGGGACCGGCCGGAAGGCCCGCCGCGAGCAGACGGCGGCACAGCGGCTCGCTGTCCTCGTCCTTCAGGATATCGACGAGCACGGCGCGCAGCTCGTCGCGATGCGCGATGCGGTCGCGATTGCGCGCGAAGCGCGGATCGGTGCCGAGTTCGGGCTTGCCGAGCTCCTTCATCAGCTTGCGGAAAGTGCCGTCATTGCCGACCCCCATGAAGATGTCGCCGTCGCGCGCCGGAAACACCGCGTACGGAACGAGGTTCGGGTGCTCGTTGCCGGTGAGCGCCGGAGGCTTGCCATGGAGGAAATAGTTGGCGGTGTGCGGATGCATGATCGCGAGGCCGGTTTCATAAAGCGTGGTCTCGAGGAACTGACCCTTGCCGGACTTGGCGCGTTCCGCCAGCGCCATCAGAATGCCGACAGCGGCATAAAGTCCTGTCGTCATGTCGACGAGTGCGACGCCGATGCGGGTCGGACCGCTCTGCGGCGATCCGGTCGAAGCCATCAGGCCAACCATGGACTGAATGATCGCGTCGTAGCCGGGGTGTCCGCCATGCGGTCCGTCCGCGCCGAATCCGGAAATGCGGCAGTGGATCAGTCGCGGGAATTTCTCGCGCAGGAAATCATTTCCGATCCCCCATTTGTCGAGCGTTCCCGGCTTGAAATTTTCGGTGAGGACGTCGGCGGTCTCGAGCATTTTCATCAGCACCGCGCGGCCGCCTTCCGATGCGAGGTCGAGCGCGATCGAGCGCTTGTTGCGGTTGGTGCCGATGAAATAGGCCGCGTCGTCATCGTGGAACGGAGGGCCCCAGTCACGGGTCTCGTCACCGGCCGGCGGTTCGACCTTCACGACATCCGCGCCGTGGTCTGCGAGAATCTGCGTGCAGTAGGGACCGCCGAGCACGCGCGTCAGATCGACCACGCGTAGTCCGGCCATTGCCCCGGTCGCGATTTGGGATGTCATTGAATCAACCTTCGATCAGCGGAGAATAAAGATGATACCGCAGCAATGCCGCGTGCCGTCACATTGAAAGAATTCGCAACGCGTCGTCAATATCGCGACCGATTGGCATCCATGCGCGCGCGCATGCTGCGCCGCCGCTCTGTTCAGTGAGCGAACGGCACGTGCCGAGGTTCAGTTTTGCTGAGTGAAATCCGGAGAGGAGGTTGGTGGAGCCAGGCGGGATCGAACCGCCGACCTCTTGCATGCCATGCAAGCGCTCTCCCAGCTGAGCTATGGCCCCGAACACCTCACCGCACTTTGGGGAGTGCGGCGTCTTGCGTCTCAGATACGCCTATCAAACCTGTCCGGCTTGAGCGCGAAGCGGATGTCCGCTTCGCGAATATGCGCCAAAAATCACACTTGAGAACTTATCTCAAGTCTCTTCATCACCCGAGACATCGCCGATGATATCGGTGACGTCTTCGTCGTCTTCCTCGTCCTCGGCGATGAAGGTCGAATCATCATCGTCGTCGTCGGTCAGGGTTTCATCGACTTCGATATCGTCCTCGGACTCCGGCATCACGGCCTTGACCTTGCCGCTGCTCTCCTCGGCGTCGGCCTCTTCCAGCGAGACCAATTCTTCGGACTCGGCGGGCTCCGGCACAATGCTGGCCGCATTTGCGGCGGCGGCGCGTGCAGCCGCGTCGGCGCGCGTGCGTGGCGGCGGCACCGGCGCAATCGGCACGATCTCACCGGTGTACGGCGAAATCACCGGGTTCTTGTTGAGGTCATAGAACTTTTTGCCCGTGGTCGGGCAAATGCGCTTGGTTCCGAGATCGGCTTTGGCCACGGTTTATAGTCCTGAGAATGTCTTGAAAAAGCGGTGCTTCACTTGGCTAGTTGCGCCGCCGCTGTCAATAGCGCTTTGAGGGATAAATGACCGGCTCGTGACGTCCTGTAAACCCCGTGGTAGGAGCCCGCTTGTTCAAAGGAAATGCCATCTTGACCCATTCCAACCACCCGACGCCGCTCGAATCGCGGGCCGCAGGCGCTCTCAGCGGCCGTGTCCGTGTTCCGGGCGACAAATCGATCTCCCACAGGGCCCTGATTCTGGGGGCGCTGGCCGTGGGTGAAACCCGGATTTCGGGGCTTTTGGAAGGCGAGGACGTCCTCAACACCGCCAAGGCCATGGCTGCGCTGGGAGCGCGGGTGGAACGCACCGGCGAGGGGGCTTGGTCGGTCCGCGGCGTCGGGGTCGGCGGCTTCAAGGTGCCGGATGCGCCGCTCGATTTCGGCAACAGCGGAACCGGGTGCCGTCTTGCCATGGGCGCGGTGGCCGGATGTCCGGTCGCGGCGACATTCGATGGCGATGCCAGCCTGCGCAAACGGCCGATGCGCCGGATTCTCGATCCGCTGGAACTGATGGGCACACGCGTCACGTCGAGCGCGGATGGCGGGCGGCTGCCAATGACGCTGCAGGGCGCGCGCGATCCGATACCGGTGACCTACCGCACGCCGGTCGCTTCGGCGCAGATCAAGTCGGCGGTGTTGCTGGCCGGATTGTCCGCGCCCGGCATCACCACCGTGATCGAACAGGAAGCCAGCCGCGATCATACCGAACTGATGCTGACTCATTTCGGCGCGCATGTGGTGACGACGAAGGAGGGCGCGCACGGCCGCAAGATCGCACTCACGGGGCAGCCTGAATTGCGCGGCGCCGACGTGGTCGTGCCGGCCGATCCGTCATCCGCAGCGTTTCCGATTGTCGCCGCGCTGATCGTGCCGGACTCCGACGTCACGCTGACCGACATCATGACAAACCCCTTGCGGACAGGGCTTTTCACGACATTGCGTGAAATGGGCGCGTCGATCGAGGAGAGCCATCAGCGGGGCGATGCCGGCGAGCCGATGGCGCAATTCCGTGTGCGCGCGTCGCAGCTTCGCGGCGTGACCGTGCCCGCGGAACGCGCGCCATCGATGATCGACGAGTATCTCGTGCTTGCGGTTGCCGCCGCCTATGCGGAAGGCGTCACCACCATGCGCGGCTTGCAGGAGCTGCGCGTCAAGGAATCCGATCGGCTCGAAGCGACAGCGGACATGCTGCGCGTCAACGGCGTCGAGGTGGAGATTTCCGGCGACGACATGGTCGTCGTGGGCAAGGGTCACGTACCGGGCGGTGGTCTTGTCGCAACCCACATGGACCATCGTATCGCGATGTCAGCGCTGGTGATGGGCGCGGCGTCGGATGCGCCGGTGAAGATCGACGACACCGGATTCATTGCAACCAGTTTCCCTGATTTCATCCCGATGATGCGCGGCCTGGGGGCGGATTTCTCATGATCATTGCCATCGACGGTCCGGCAGCGTCCGGAAAGGGTACGCTCGGCAAGCGCCTGGCTCACCATTATGGCTACCGCCATCTCGATACCGGCGTGATTTATCGTGCCGTGGCCTACGCCCTGCTGGAGACGGGGTCCGATCTGACAAACGAGGCCCTCGCGGTTGCCGCCGCTTTGGAACTCGACCCGGAGAAGTTCGGCAATCCGGTGCTGAAAACCCAGAAAGTGGGCGATGCGGCTTCGGTGGTATCGGCAATTCCCAAGGTAAGAGAAGTACTTATCAACTTCCAGCGGCAGTTTGCAGCGGACCCGCCCGGCGCTGTGCTGGATGGCCGCGACATTGGAACCGTGATCTGCCCGGATGCCGATGTGAAAATCTTTGTCATCGCGGACCCCCATGTCCGGGCCCGCCGCCGCACTCTGGAGGCCCGCGCCCGGGGTGAGGCAGCGGACGAGGCGGCGGTGCTGGCGGATATCCTGAAGCGGGATGAGCGCGACCAGAACCGGGCCACAGCGCCTTTAAAAGCGGCTCCGGATGCATACTTGCTGGATAACTCTCAGTTGGATATAGAGAGCGGCGTCCGGGCTGCCATCGACATTGTCGAGGCCGTTCGAGCGGGCCGGCCGAGGGCTTAGTCCCTGCCGTCATTGGAGGAATGCCCGCTCCCGGTTTTCTGAGGTCGATCTTCGTCTCAGCTCCGGACAGCAGACCGCGCGCTTTCCAGGCGCGGCAATCCAATTTTGCACCGTATCGTTCGTGCAGGCACACGCCGGCCCGCTGTCGCAATTCCTCTTTGCGGAAGCGGTCGTCAAAGGTTGCGGACCTTTGGCACTGGATGCGCGATACGCCCTTAACCCCGCTGCCGGCATTCCGCATTTGGAGAACAAATGGCTTCGACTGCTACTTCATATAATCCTTCCCGCGATGATTTCGCGGCGATGCTCGACGAGTCCTTTGCAGGCGGCAACCTGCAGGAAAGCTCCGTCATCAAGGGCAAGGTTGTTGCAATTGAGAAAGACATGGCCGTCATCGACGTCGGCCTGAAGACCGAGGGCCGCGTGGCTCTCCGCGAATTCAACGGCCCCGGCCGTGAGAGCGACCTCAAGGTCGGCGACGAAGTCGAGGTGTTCCTCGACCGGATCGAAAACGCACTCGGCGAAGCCGTGCTGTCGCGCGACAAGGCGCGCCGCGAAGAAAGCTGGGGCAAGCTCGAGAAGGCCTTCAACAACAACGAGAAGGTTCACGGCGTTATCTTCAATCAGGTCAAGGGTGGCTTTACTGTCGATCTCGACGGCGCTGTCGCCTTCCTGCCGCGTTCGCAGGTGGACATTCGTCCGATCCGCGACGTCGCACCGCTGATGAACAACTCGCAGCCGTTCCAGATCCTCAAGATGGATCGCCGCCGCGGCAACATCGTGGTGTCGCGCCGCACGGTTCTCGAAGAGACCCGCGCCGAACAGCGTCAGGAACTGGTGCAGAACCTCGAAGAAGGTCAGGTCATCGACGGTGTCGTCAAGAATATCACCGACTACGGTGCGTTCGTTGATCTCGGCGGCATCGACGGTCTGCTGCATGTCACCGACATCGCATGGCGCCGCGTCAACCATCCGACCGAGGTGCTTGCCATCGGCCAGACGGTCAAGGTGAAGATCATCAAGATCAACCACGAGACCCACCGCATCTCGCTCGGCATGAAGCAGCTGCTGGACGATCCATGGCAGGGCATCGAGGCGAAGTATCCGCTGAACTCGCGCTTCACCGGACGCGTCACCAACATCACCGACTACGGCGCATTCGTCGAACTGGAGCCGGGCATCGAAGGCCTGATCCACGTTTCCGAAATGTCGTGGACCAAGAAGAACATGCACCCCGGCAAGATCGTTTCGACCTCGCAGGAAGTCGAAGTGCAGGTTCTCGAAGTGGATTCGGCCAAGCGCCGCATCTCGCTCGGTCTCAAGCAGACCATGCGCAATCCGTGGGAAGTGTTCGTCGAGAAGTTCCCGGTCGGCTCGACCGTGGAAGGCGAAGTCAAGAACAAGACCGAGTTCGGTCTGTTCCTCGGCCTCGACGGCGAAGTGGACGGCATGGTCCATCTGTCCGACCTCGACTGGAAACAGCCGGGCGAGCAGGTCATCGACAACTTCAAGAAGGGCGACATGGTCAAGGCCGTGGTGCTCGACGTGGATGTCGAGAAGGAGCGCATTTCTCTCGGCGTGAAGCAGCTTGAGGGCGACCCGTTCGCAGAACCAGGCGACGTCAAGAAGGGCGCCGTCGTGACCTGCGAGATCATCGAGGTGAAGGAAGCCGGTATCGAAGTTCAGATCACCGGCACCGACTTCACCACCTTCATCAAGCGTTCTGAACTCGCCCGCGATCGCGGCGACCAGCGCGCCGAGCGCTTCGCAGTTGGCGAAAAGGTTGACGCCCGCGTCATCCAGTTCGACAAGAAGGCGCGCAAGGTGCAGGTCTCGATCAAGGCGCTTGAAGTCGCTGAAGAGAAGGAAGCCATCGCGCAGTACGGATCTTCGGATTCGGGTGCGACGCTGGGCGACATTCTCGGCAACGCGCTCAAGAAGCGCGAGAAGTAAGCGCCTCGCCGCTTAAATCACTAGGGCTCCGGATTTTCCGGGGCCCTTTTTGTTTGGCGTGGTTGCCGGAATACGGTCCGTCATTGCGAGGAGCGTCATCTCTCTCTCCACGTCGTCCCCGCGAAAGCGGGGACCCATACTCCCTGAGTTGTGGAATGGAGAGTGGAGCGATCGTCTCTGCTTCGTTACAGCGTGCGATGGTTATGGGTCCCCGCCTTCGCGGGGACGACACCGCTGTTGTACTTCAGACCGCGGCTGTTGCGATCTCGGGAACAGCCGCTTCCTCGCCGTTCCATCCGCACGCTTTCAATCGCTCATGCAGGTGCGCAGGCGCAGGCGCGATCACGCGCACCGGCGGCTTGTTCTTCGACAGCGGAATTACGATCTCGCGCGCGTGCAGATGCAGTGACGGTTCGCCGAAGCGCGGGCCGTTGCCATAGATGTTGTCGCCGACGATGGGCCAGCCGCTTGCCGAACAATGCACACGAAGCTGATGTGTGCGGCCGGTGATCGGTTCCATGGCAAGCCAAGTCAGCTTGGCTCCATTTTGATCGGTGCCGCGACCCATGACCTTCCATGTTGTTTTCGACGGCAAACCATTCGGATCAGGCTTCTGCCACCAGCCGCGTTCTGCGTCCAAACGCCCCAGCGGAATATCGATCTCGCCTTCACTCGTCTCGGGACCGCCTTCGACCACGGCCCAGTAGGTCTTGTCGATCTTGCCGTGCTTGAACAGCAGGCCGAGCGAGGCGGTGGCCTTGCGGTGGCGTCCCAGCACGAGACAGCCGGAAGTGTCGCGGTCGAGCCGGTGGGCCAGCACCGGAGGCCGCGGCAGGCCGTAACGCAGCGCGTCGAAAGAGGCTTCGAGATTGGGGCCGCCTTTCGGGCCCTTGTGCACGGCGATCCCGGCCGGCTTGTCGATCACCAGCATCAAACCGTCGCGGTGAAGCACGCGGGCCTGCATTTCTTCCGGTGTCGGTTGCGGCGTATCCATTGGTATCGAGCGACTTTCGTTTGTAGCCTGAACCGGGTAACACGTCTCCCCAATGAGTGACAGTACACAAGACCAACCCAAACAAAGCTGGTGGAAGCGACTTTCCGCCGGTCTGAAGCGCACGTCGAGTTCGCTCGGGACGGCGGTGGCCGATCTCGTCACCAAGCGCAAGCTCGACCGCGCCATGCTCGATGACATCGAGGATGTGCTGCTGCGCGCCGATCTTGGAACCGAGGTTGCCGCGCGTATAGCGGAGGCGGTCGGAAAAGGCCGTTACGACAAGTCGGTGTCGGCGGAGGATGTGACCACGATTGTCGCGACCGAAGTCGAGAAGGTGCTGTCGCCGGTGGCGAAGCCGCTGGAGATCGATTCATCACATAAGCCGTTCGTCATTCTGGTGGTCGGCGTCAACGGTTCGGGCAAGACGACAACCATCGGAAAGCTGGCCTCCAAGCTCTCTGCCGAAGGCCGCAAGGTGATGCTGGCCGCGGGCGATACCTTCCGTGCCGCCGCCATCGAGCAGTTGAAGGTATGGGGCGAGCGCAACAAGGTTCCGGTCGTCGCGAAGACGCAGGGCTCGGATTCGGCGAGCCTCGCGTTCGAAGCGGTCGAGGCCGCGAAGGCGCAGAATATCGATGTGCTGCTGATCGATACCGCGGGGCGTTTGCAGAACAAGACCGAACTGATGGTCGAGCTTGAAAAAGTGCGGCGCGTGATCGGCAAGGTCGATGCCTCTGCGCCGCATGCGGTGCTGCTGGTGCTTGATGCAACGGTCGGGCAGAACGCGCTGTCGCAGGTCGATGCGTTTCACAAGACGGCGGGCGTCACCGGTCTGGTGATGACCAAGCTGGATGGCACCGCGCGCGGCGGCATCCTCGTGGCGCTGTCGGAGAAGTACAAGCTGCCGGTGCATTTCATCGGCGTCGGCGAAGGCATCGACGATCTTGCGCCGTTTACTGCGCGTGACTTCGCCCGCGCGATTGCAGGACAGGATAACTGACCATGGCCGCTTCGGAAAAGCCCGCGCCGCATCCGCTGTTCAAGCTCGCGACCGAACTCGGGCCGCTGGTGATCTTCTTCGGCGCCAATGCGAAGTTCGGGCTGTTCGTCGCCACCGGCGCATTCATGGTCGCGATCGTGGCCGCGATCGCTGCATCCTATATCGTGACGCGCCACGTGCCGCTGATGGCGATCGTCACCGCGGTGATCGTCCTGGTGTTCGGCGGGCTGACGCTGTTCTTTCACGACGAGCTTTTCATCAAGATCAAGCCGACCATCATCTATGCGTTGTTCGCCGTCACGCTCGGGATCGGACTGCTGCTCGGGCGCTCGTTCATCGCCATCATGTTTGACCAGATGTTCAATCTGACGCCCGCCGGCTGGCGGCTTCTCACCGTCCGCTGGATGTTTTTCTTCGCAGGCATGGCGGTGCTGAACGAAATCATCTGGCGCACCCAGAGCACGGATTTCTGGGTGTCGTTCAAGGCGTTCGGCGTGATCCCGATCACCGCGATCTTCGCCATGGCGCAGACCCCGCTGATCAAGCGCTACAGCATCGCGCCTGCGACCGATGAGGCAAGCGACATCGAACGCGGCGATATCACGAAGGGTTAGTGTAATCCGTCATTGCGAGGAGCGTCAGCGACGAAGCAATCCAGCTTTGTTTCCAAGAGTGGATTGCTTCGCTTCGCTCGCAATGACGAAAAAGAAAACGCACCGGCATTGCCGCCGGTGCGTCTCGCTGGATCATGTCACGAAAAGCAGGATTACTTCTGCTTCGCGATGATCTTGTCCTTGATCTCGGCGTAGGTCTTCTCCGGGATGATCTTCTTCTGCACCAGCTCATCCTTGCCCTTGTAGGGGCGGCCCTTGATGATCGCGGCGGAGTAGGCGTCGCCGATTCCTTTCAGCGCTTTCAGTTCGTCCGCGCTGGCCGAGTTGATGTCGAGCAGATCGGCCTTCGGAGCAGCCTTGGTTTCGGCCTTCGGCGCGGGGGCCATCTTCGAATCGGCCTTTGGCGCGGCGGCCGGCGGTGGCGCCATCTTGCCGCCGGTGGCCGGCTGGGTCGCCTGCGCGAACGAGGGCGACGACGCGAGCAGGCCCAGAGAAAGCGTGGCGGCGAGGGTCGCGGCAGTCAACGAAGCAAGTTTCACATAACGCATGGGTGTCCCTCCAGGACAGTGATTGCAACACGCATAGCGTATGTTCGAATTCGTGGCTGCGCCATGGCTCCAAAATGAACGGCAGATAAAAGCGCGAAATTATTTTTGGTTAAGGTCAGCCCGCCCCGGCAGGAGACAATGCGGATTAGTTCCTGGCCGCTGGCAGCTTTTCAAACGGGTCGAAGGCGACAAAGACCTCCGGTAGTTTGATGTCGACGCCGGACGACTTGCCGCGTTCGGTGAGGAATTTCATCGAGGCCGCGAAATCATCGAGCAGGCTGGGCAGCGGGACAAGGGGCTGATCCAGCGGACGGGTGAAGTCGTCCCAGTGAATGGGGATGACGCGCCGCGCTCCCGGCCTTTCCACGGTCTCCCGCCAATAGTCTTCCATATAGCTAGCGGGCCGCTTGCCGAGTTGTCCGGTGCCCAGGAAAACCACGTCCGCCTTGCGGCCCTGCATGGCATCGGGAACGAAGCTGGCGCTGGCGTTGATCAGGATGCGCTTGTCGCCATGCTCGGCGAGAACCATGAAGCTGCCACCCTCGAGGTAGGCATTGGCGCGCACCGGCGGCTTGAGCGGTCCGGCGATCTCGCCCCCGGTAAAGGGCGACGGCACGTGGCGGCCCTGAAGCAACGTGATCCGGAAGCGCCCGAACGTCACGACGTCGCCGGCGCGGTGAACCGCGATCTGCCTTTCCGGCAGGCCCCATCCGCGCCCGACATTCGCGGTCGATTCCGATCCGATCAGCATGGCGCCGGTTCGCGCCGCGACTTCCGGCGCATCCATCGCGTGATCGTAATGGGAGTGATTGACGATGACGGCGGCCAGCCGGGTAATTCCGGCGCGCTGCAGGGTCTTCTCGATCAGGGCGGTGTCCGGCGCGATTTTCTCGAGCAGCAACTGGCGTGAGTTGGGCCGCGTGAAAAATCCGTCCGTCAGGATCGCGGTCGTGCCGTCGTCGAGCAGCAAGGTGGAGACGCCGAGAAAGGTCGCGCGCAGTTCCGGACCGTTGCTCGCCTTGGTGAGTGTCTTGAGTGAGTTGAAAGCGCTGATGTCCGGGCGGTTGCTCAGGCTGTAAAAGACATAGACCGCGGCGCCGACGACGAGCAGCAGCAGCAGGACGGCGACGATTCGGATGACGTATTTCATGAAGTCTCCGTCCTGCTGGTGTCTCAGGGTTTCGCGCGCAGTGCTTTCTCGATCTCGGTCTTCAGCACCCGGTCGAAATTTTCCGGCGTCACCGGTCCGATCAGCTTGTAGGAAATGGTCCCGTCGCGGCCGATCACGAACGTCTCCGGCACGCCATAGACACCCCATTCGATCGAGGCCCGGCCGGTGGCATCGACGCCGACGGCATTGAACGGATTGCCGTAGCGCCCGAGGAAGCGCCGGGCGTTGTCCGAGGCATCCTTGTAGTTGATGCCGATCATGCGGATACGCTTGTCCTGCGCGAGCTGTAGCAGCAGCGGCGCTTCATCGTGGCATGGCACGCACCACGACGCCCAGACATTGACGACGCTGACCTGTCCCTTGAACGCCGCGGGGTCGAGGCCCGGCACCTGTGCGCCGCCGGCGATCAGCCCTTCGAGCGGAGGGAGACTTGTCTGCGGCGCGGGACGGCCGATCAGGGCCGACGGGATGCGCGCAGGATCGCCCGCGCCGAGCCTGAACCAGAACAGCCCGGCCATTACGGCGAATGCGACGAGCGGGAGCGCCACCAGCCATGAGCGGGATTGCCGCCGTCTTGCGCCCTCATTGCTCACGATGGTTTGCCGGGCGGTTGCGCCGAGCGGCGGGTGATGCCGCTGGCTTCGAGTTTACGCAACGTCTGCGTCTGGCGCCGGAAGTCGAGCGCAATCCAGACGATCAGGGCCAGGACGACGAACGCGACCAGTGCGTAGGACGTCACGATGAAGGAGGCGTATGGACCGAGCGACATGTGATTACGCGGCCTGCCGGCTGGCTTGCATCATCTGCAGGGTGCGCACCCGCCGCCGCAGCACCTCGTTGCGCATCGCGGCCAGATGCAGTGTCAGGAACAGCAATGAGAAAGCGACAGCCATGATGAGCAGTGGAACGAGGAATGCGCGGTCCATGCTCGGGCCGCCGGCGCGGATCACCGACGCGCCCTGATGCAGGGTGTTCCACCAGTCGACCGAAAACTTGATGATGGGAATGTTGATGGCGCCGACCAGCGTCAGGATCGCAGCCGCGCGCGCTGCGCGCGAGGGATCTTCCACCGCGCGCCACAGCGCCATGATTCCGAGATACATCAGGAACAGGATCAGCACCGAGGTGAGACGCGCATCCCACTCCCAGTAGGTGCCCCACATCGGGCGGCCCCACAGCGAGCCGGTGACAAGCGCGAGGAATGTGAATGCCGCGCCGATGGGGGCGGCGGCCTTGGCGGCGACATCCGCCAGCGGATGCCGCCAGACGAGTGTGCCGAGCGCGGCCACACTCATGACGCCCCAGACGAACATTGACAGCCACGCGTTCGGCACGTGGATGAACATGATCTTCACCGTCGCGCCCTGCTGGTAATCGTCAGGCGCCATGGCTGATTGATAAAGTCCTATTGCGAGCAGGATCGCGGTCGCTGTGGCCAGCCAGGGCAGCACGCGCTCGGTCAATGCGAGGAACCGTGTGGGATTGGCGAGGTCGATGAGGCTCATGGCGTTCCTGATAGTCGTGACAGGCGCGGCAGGCAATGCGCGCGAGTGGCACCGCAGCGCAGTTCCGCGAGAGTTGATCGGGCGCAATATCGCATCAGTCGAGCCCCTGCCGCAGGCTGGCCGCGGCGGCGAATGGTCCAACCACAAGGCTGACCAGCGACAGTGCGCACAGGATTGAGAACGGTGTGCCGAATGCGCCGGGTTTGGCGATGGCCGCATTCGAGGCAGCGACGCCGAAAATCAGCACCGGTATCGACAGCGGCAATACCACCACCGCCAGCAGCAGGCCGCCGCGCCGCAGGGTCACCGCCAGAGCGGCCCCGATCATGCCGGTGAGGGTCAGCGCCGGCGTTCCCGCCAAGAGCGTCAGCGCGACCGCGAATGTGGCATCGGCATCGAGATTGAGCAGGATGCCGACAATGGGTGTCGCCACGATCAATGGCACACCGGCGGCGAGCCAGTGCGCCAGCGCTTTCGCCGCGCAGCTCAGTTCAAGCGGTGTGCGGCCCATCACGATCAGGTCGAGCGAACCGTCGTCCAGATCGGCGGTGAACAGGCGATCCAGCGTCAGCAGGCTCGCCAGCATGGCGCCGAGCCAGAGAATGGCGGGGCCGATGCGCTTGAGCAAAGCCAGATCGGGGCCGAGAGCGAACGGCATCACGACCACGACCGAGACGAAAAACAGCACGCCGATCAGCGCGCCGCCGCCCGCGCGCAGCGCGACGGCGATGTCACGGCGGACAAGCGCGGCAAGAGCGGTCATGCGTCACCGCCGATCCGCAATTGCTGCGTCATGGCGCTAAGCGGAACATGCGTGGCCGCCAGGATGATTCCGCCGCCGCGCAGATGATCGGCCATCACTCCGGCGATCATCGTTTGACCGCTGACGTCCAGCGCCGAGGTCGGCTCGTCGAGCAGCCAGACAGGACGCTTCACGGCCAGCAGCCGTGCGATCGACAACCGGCGGCGCTGGCCTGCCGAGAGAAATGCCGCCGGCAGGTGGGCGGTATGACCCAGTCCCACCTTTTCGAGGCTGGTGGCTGCATCAAAGACTTCGCCGCCAAGGAAGCCTCGCCAGAAATCGAGATTTTCCAGCACCGTGAGCGACGGCTTCAGCGCGTCGCGGTGGCCGAGATAGTGCGCCTGTTCGGAGAGTGTCAGATCCGCTTCGCCGCCATCGAGTGTGATCGCGCCACCAGCGGCCGGAAGCAGCCCCGCAAGAATCCGCAGCAGCGACGACTTGCCCGCTCCGTTGATGCCGGTCACAGCCAGCGCATGTCCGGCGGGGACTTCAAAATCGAGACCGGAAAAAATGCTTCGTCCGCCCCTGACGCATCCCAGACCCTGACCCGTAAGCCTCATGATGGCCTTACCAGCGGCGTGTTGCGGGGTGTTCCGGTTCCAGTCTTGGCAGGCATGAGAAGGCGACAATCCATAGTGGGTGTGGTGGACAGACTGGAAAGATTCTATAAAACCGGAACTTGGTGCAGCACACAATCAGCCGCCGGAAACAGCACGGTTCAGCCCTGATTCCTTCGCTCTTGACGGTGTTCCGATACCTTTTGCCGGGTATCTCCAACTTCTGAACTGGGAACGTTCACATGCCCTCGCTCGACAGCTTCAAATGCCAGAAAACCCTCAAGGTCGGCGCCAAGACATACGTGTATTACAGCCTGCCTACCGCTGAAAAGAACGGCCTCAAGGGCATTTCGAAGCTGCCTTACTCGATGAAGGTGCTGCTCGAAAATCTGTTGCGCAACGAGGATGGCCGCAGCGTCAAGAAGGAAGACATCGTCGCCTTCTCGAAGTGGGCGAAGACCCGCAAGCTCGAACACGAAATCTCGTTTCGCCCTGCGCGCGTGCTGATGCAGGACTTCACCGGCGTGCCTGCGGTGGTCGATCTCGCCGCCATGCGCAACGCGATGAAATCGCTCGGCGGCGATGCCGAAAAAATCAACCCGCTGGTGCCTGTCGATCTCGTGATCGATCACTCGGTGATCGTGAACTTCTTCGGCGACAACAAGGCTTTCGGCAAGAACGTCGCGGAAGAGTACAAGCAGAACCAGGAGCGCTACGAATTCCTGAAGTGGGGCCAGAAGGCGTTTACGAACTTCTCGGTGGTGCCGCCCGGCACCGGCATCTGCCATCAGGTCAATCTCGAATATCTAGCCCAGACCGTCTGGACCAAGAAGGAGAAGATGACCGTCGGCAAAAAGACGGCGATGTATGAAGTCGCCTATCCGGATACGCTGGTCGGCACCGACTCGCACACCACGATGGTCAACGGCCTCGCTGTGCTCGGATGGGGTGTCGGCGGCATCGAAGCGGAAGCTGCGATGCTCGGCCAGCCGCAATCGATGCTGTTGCCCGACGTGGTCGGCTTCAAGCTCAAGGGTAAGATGCGCGAAGGCGTGACCGCGACCGATCTCGTGCTCACCGTCACGCAGATGCTGCGCAAGCTCGGCGTTGTCGGCAAATTCGTGGAATTCTATGGTCCCGGCCTCGACCATCTGTCGGTCGCCGACAAGGCCACCATCGCCAATATGGCGCCGGAATACGGCGCGACCTGCGGCTTCTTCCCGGTCGACAAGTCCGCGCTCGACTACCTCAAGACCTCCGGCCGCGCTGCACCGCGCGTCGCGCTGGTTGAAAAATACGCCAAGGCACAGGGCCTGTTCCGCACCGCGCTCAGCAAGGATCCGGTTTTCACCGAGACGCTGTTGCTCGATCTGAAGGACGTCGTGCCTTCGCTCGCAGGTCCGAAGCGTCCTGAAGGCCGCGTAGCGCTGCCGACGGTTGCCAGCCTGTTCGACGATGCGCTGACCACCGAATACAAGAAACCGACCGATCACAATGCGCGTTTCCCGGTCGAGGGGCGCTCTGACGATCTCGGTCATGGCGATGTGGTCATCGCTGCCATCACCTCCTGCACCAATACGTCGAATCCAAGCGTGCTGATCGCTGCGGGCCTGCTTGCGCGCAAGGCTGCCGCGAAGGGTTTGAAGGCGAAACCGTGGGTGAAGACGTCGCTCGCGCCGGGTAGCCAGGTGGTTGCCGGGTATCTCGCGGATTCCGGCCTGCAGAAGGATCTCGACAAGGTTGGTTTTAACCTCGTCGGCTTCGGCTGCACGACCTGCATCGGCAATTCCGGTCCGCTGCCGGAGGAGATTTCCAAGTCGATCAACGATAACGGCATCGTCGCCGCGGCGGTGCTGTCGGGCAACCGCAACTTCGAGGGCCGCGTTTCGCCGGACGTGCAGGCGAATTATCTCGCCTCGCCGCCGCTGGTCGTCGCGCATGCGCTCGCCGGCACCGTAACGAAGAATCTTGACGTCGAGCCGATTGGCACGGGCAAGGACGGCAAGCCGGTCTATCTGAAGGACATCTGGCCGACGTCCACTGAGATCAATGCCTTTATCAAAAAGTACGTCACTTCGACGATTTTCAAGAAAAAGTACGCCGACGTGTTCAAGGGCGACACCAACTGGCGCAAGATCAAGACGGTGGCGAGCGACACCTACAAGTGGAACATGAGCTCGACCTACGTGCAGAATCCGCCGTACTTCGAAGGCATGAAGATGGAGCCGGAGCCCACGACCGATATCGTGGATGCACGCATCCTGGCGCTGTTTGGCGACAAGATCACCACCGACCACATCTCGCCGGCCGGCTCGATCAAGCTAACCTCGCCTGCGGGCAAGTATCTGTCCGAGCATCAGGTGCGGCCCGCCGACTTCAACCAGTACGGCACGCGCCGCGGCAACCACGAAGTCATGATGCGCGGCACCTTCGCCAACATCCGCATCAAGAACTTCATGCTCAAGGGCGCCGACGGCAACATTCCGGAAGGCGGCAACACCAAGCACTGGCCCGACGGCGAACAGATGTCGATCTACGACGCTGCGATGAAGTATCAGCAGGAGCAGGTCCCGCTCGTGGTGTTTGCGGGCGCTGAATACGGCAACGGCTCGTCGCGCGACTGGGCCGCGAAGGGCACGCGCTTGCTCGGCGTGCGTGCAGTGGTCACGCAGAGCTTCGAGCGCATTCATCGCTCGAACCTCGTCGGCATGGGCGTGCTGCCGTTGACCTTCGAGGACGGTGCATCGTGGCAGTCGCTCGGCCTCAAGGGCGACGAGAAGGTCACGATTCGCGGGCTGCAGGGCGACCTGAAGCCGCGCCAGAAGCTGACGGCGGAAATCGTTTCGAGCGACGGTTCGAAGCGGGACGTCTCGTTGCTGTGCCGCATCGATACCCTCGACGAACTCGAGTACTACCGCAATGGCGGTATTCTCCAGTACGTGCTGCGCAACCTGGCCGCTTAACGCGTGCCAGTCACGAAAACGCATCCGTGAACAGGCTCACCGCGACGTGACTAGCGACCATCCAGGGGGCGGCCTATCAATAGGCCGCCCTTCCGGCTGATGGGGCATCATGCATTCGAGGGATTGACGGCATGTCTGATTTGCCAGAACCGAAAACGGCGGCAGCCGGCGCGATGGTGTCGCGCCTGTCGCGGACGCTTGGTGTCTGTGCAATCTTCACCGTGGTGACGCCGGTTTGCGCCGATCCGCGCGCCGTGGTCGAACTGTTCACATCGCAAGGCTGCTCGTCGTGTCCGCCCGCGGACAAGGTTCTCGGCGAACTGGCGCAGGACCCTACCGTGATCGCGCTGAGTCTGCCGATCGACTATTGGGATTATCTCGGCTGGAAGGACACGCTGGCGGATTCGCGTTTCAGCGCGCGTCAGAAGGCGTACTCGCATGCGCGAGGCGACCGCGGCGTCTACACACCGCAGGCCGTCGTCAACGGCACGACGAACGTTCTTGGCAGTGATCGCGCGGGAATCGAGAACGCGGCGAAGCGGACGCAGAACAACGACGGCGTGATGTCGGTGCCGGTCACGATGACGCAGTCCGGCGGCCAGATCAAGGTATCGGTGGCGGAAGGTAACGGCAGGAGCGGCGAGATCTGGATTTGCGCCGTGTCGAAAGCGGTTCCGATCACCATCTCACGCGGCGAGAATCGCGGTCAGCAGATTACGTATCACAACGTGGTGCGTAACGTGCTGAAGGTCGGTGACTGGAACGGCAAGGCGGGCAGTTGGTCCGTGCCGCTCGAAAACATCACGCGCGATGGCGTCGATGCCGCAGCGGTCTACATTCAGGACGGCAATCGCGACAAGCCCGGCCCGATGCTCGGTGCGGCCTTTACGTCGCTGAACTGATTCAAAAAATTTTGGATGATGCGCTGTCGGCAGCGATTGCTCGCGGCTGCACGGTCGTCTCTCAATGAGATTGCCAAAACAAAAACGGCCAGCTCGCGCCGGCCGAAGGATTGGGGATCCAGTTTACTGCGAAGAGTTAGACCCGATCCTGACGACCCCGGGGGGCTGGGGGCTGAGGAATCCGGTGCCGAAAGGACCGGGTCAACGCAGTTTCCTTTTGATCGCAGCCCAGCACGGCGGGGGATGGGCCGAATTCGGGCGGCATTATGATTTTGCCTGACGTCCGCGTGATGCCTTTGCTCCTGAAACGGACAGCGGATACGCCTGAAATCAGACTTGCAGGCGTGGCCAGACGGGGCAATCATGTCACCTGCGTGACAGGAGGCGCCGATGAGTTCAATGTCGGGCGATATCGATCCGAGCGAGAGCAGGGGGCTGGAGCGCAGCACTGCGCCGCTCCCGCCCCAGACCGTAACGTTCAATCGCGTCGAACTTAATCGCATTCTCAATCTCTACGGACGCATGGTCGCCGACGGTGAGTGGCGCGACTATGCGATTGATTTTCTGAAAGACCGCGCGGTGTTTTCGATTTTTCGCCGCGCGTCGGAAGTCCCGATCTACCGGATCGAAAAGGACCCGCGGCTCGCCCGCAAGCAGGGCGCGTACAGCGTGATTGCCGCCAGCGGACAGATCCTGCGCCGCGGCCATGAGCTTGATCGCGTTCTGCTGGTGATCGATCGCAAGCTCGCGCTGGTTTGATTAGTCTTTTGGCGTCGTCTCGCTGCCCTCGCCCAGGGCGCGCTGCATCATCACCGTGTCGAGCCAGCGGCCGAACTTGAACCCGACGCTGGGGTGCGTGCCGATCATGTCGAATCCGGCGCGGGCATGGACGCCAATCGAGGCGGCGTTGGCGGAATCCCCGATCACGGCGATCATCTGCCGGTAGCCGCGATCTTCGCACGCGGCAATCAGGTCCTGCATCAGCCGCGTGCCGATGCGACGTCCCTGCGCCGCAGGATCGAGATACACGGAGTTTTCGACCGTGAACCGATAGGCCGGACGGGGCCGGTAGGGTCCGGCATAGGCATAGCCGACGGCGATATCTTCCATGACCGCCACCAGATACGGGAAGCCGGCCGCCGCCAGTGCTTCGTAGCGTCGTGTCATTTCGGCAAGATCAGGCGGGTCGAGTTCGAACGTCGCGGTGCCGTGCAGAACCGCATGCCGATAGATCGCCGTGATTGCGGGGAGGTCGGTGACGGCAGCGGGCCGGATATGAAGCTGGGGCATGTCGATCGCAGAGAATGGTGCCGGAGCGGTGAAGCCCCGCAGTCCTATCAGCGAAGGACTGCAAAACAAAAGCCCCGGCTTTTGGCCGGGGCTTTCAAGAGTTCACTGATCAGCCACGATCAGATCTAGTCGCGCTGTCCAAGGAGCTGCAGCAGCAGCGTGAACAGGTTGATGAAGTTGAGGTAGAGCGACAGTGCGCCGGTGATTGCCGCGCGCTCCGCCACGTCGCCACCCTGGCTGGCGTAGCCGTAGATATAATCGTTCTTCAGGCGCTGAGTGTCCCAGGCGGTGAGGCCGGCGAACACCAGCACGCCGATCACCGAGACAATGAACTGCAACATCGTGCTAGCGATGAACAGGTTCACCAGGCTGGCGAGGATGATGCCGAACAGGCCCATCATCAGGAACGATCCCATCCCGGTCAGGTCACGCTTGGTGGTGTAGCCGTAGAGGCTCAACGCACCGAACGAGGCAGCCGTGATGAAGAACACCCGCACGATCGAGGTGTGCGTGTACACCAGGAAGATCGACGACAGCGAGATGCCCATCAGCGCTGCAAACACCCAGAACAGAAGCTGGGCGGTTGCGGGCTTCAGGCGGTTGATGCCGAACGAAATGGCGAACACCATCACGAGCGGTGCGAGGATGAACACCCACTTCAGCGGGCTGACAAACATCGCGACGCCGAACGAGGTCAGATACTGCTTGCCGATACGGCCGGCAGCGGCTGACGCGTCAGGTGTCACAGCGCCCATGTAGACGCCGAGCGCCGCGAGGCCGGTAATGGCCAGGCCGATCGCCATGTAGTTGTAGATCCTAAGCATGTACGAGCGCAGACCGGCATCGACGGTCGCGGCGTCAACGCGCCCGGCGGCCCGGCCGAAAGGTGACGTATAGTTGCGGTCCAAGTCCGACATGGTCGAAACCCCGTGGTTGTCTGGCGAAAGCGAAGGGTCTGCGCCGCCAGCTATAAGTTTGTCCCAGAACCCCGATTGAGTGTCCATCCCTGGACGGTATCAATTCGGATTCTGAACCCGCTCGGTATGTGGGAAACTAACACACTCGACGCAAGCAGGGGCGCGCGGCTGAATGTCGCAAAACCCGCTATTTCGCTGCTACAAATTGTCATAAGTTACGGAGCACGCTAGCCGGTTTTTGGTTAAGCGCGAGTAATGTTCCCGCCAGCCCGAGCCCGACCGTGACGGCCAGCGCGGCCAGCACGACGAGGGCGGCGCTGCCGGCCTGCCAGACAAAGCTCAGGGTCATCAGCCGGGTCACGATCTGCCAGGCTGCGATCGATCCGGCCGCCACTCCGAACACGGCCGTTGCGAGGCCGATCAGCAGATATTCCAGCGCATAGGCGCCCAGCAGCCGCGCCCGGGTCGCGCCGAGGGTCTTGAGGATCACGGCATCATAGACCCGGTGCCGGTGACCCGCGGCGAGTGCGCCGCCCAGCACAAGGATGGCCGAGATGAGGGTCACTGAACTGGCCCCCCGGATCGCCAGCACGAGATTGGTCACGACCTTGCCGATTGAATCGAGTGCCTCGCGCACCCGGACGCTGGTCACCATCGGAAACGCGGCAGCGACCTCCTTGATGAGCTTGGCATCGCCTGCGGCTGTGGAACTGGCCTCCGTCAGGGTTGCGATATCGGTATGGGGTGCGCCGGCGAAAGCCTTGGGCGAATAAACCAATACGAAGTTGATGCCGAGGCTCTGCCAGTCCACCGTGCGCAGGTTGCTGATCTTCGCAGTGATATCGCGTCCGAGCACGTTCACGGTGATATCGTCGCCGACCTTGATGCCGAGGCCGTCGGCGATCTTCTTTTCGAGCGAGACCAGCGGTGGCCCGCTGTAGTTTGCATCCCACCAGGTGCCCTCGACGACTTTCGAGCCGCGCGGAACTTCGCCCGTATAAGTCAGGCCGCGATCGCTTTGCAGCACCCAGGCGGCATCGTTCGAGGGCTTGAGGTCTTCGGCTTTGATGCCCTTGGCGGCGACGATGCGTCCGCGCAGCATCGGCACGGTTTCCACGTTGGCTTGCGGCGCTGCCTGTTTCAGGAAATCGCCAAACCGTGCCGCCTCTGCGGTGGGGATGTCGATGAAATAGAACGAGGGCGCGTGCTCGGGCAGCGCCGCCATGAACTGCCGTCGCAGGTTGCCGTCGATCTGGGTGATCGTGACCAGCACGGCGAGGCCAAGTCCGAGCGACATCACGACCGACGGTGTCAGCGCGCCAGGGCGATGAATGTTGGCGATGGCAAGCCGCAGCATGGTGAGGCGCGGACGCGGCAGGTTTCTCGCCAGCGCCATCAGCAACGAGGCGATGACGCGCAGCACGGCGAACACGGCGACCGACGAGACGACGAACACGGTGGCAACACGCTTGTCGTAGGCGAGGCCGATCGCGACCGACACCAGTGTCGCGATGACGGCAGCCATCAGCACGAGATAGCGCCGCCGCGGCCAATGGAATTCCGATGTCACGCCTTCGCGGAACAGCGCGGCGACCGGTACGTCATGGACGCGGCCGAGCGGCCATAGTCCGAATGCGAGCGCGGTCAGGAGGCCGTAGAGAAACGACAATGCCAGTTCGCCGATATGGAATGTCGCTTCCACCGGAAGCGGCAGGATCTTTCCGAACACGCCGACGATGATGAAGGGAAGCGTCGCGCCGATGGCGAGGCCGATCAGCGATCCAAGGATCGCCAGCACCATCACCTGGGTCAGGTAAATCGTGAACACCTCGCGGCCGGTAGCGCCGAGGGCTTTGAAGGTCGCGATCACGTCGCGCCGCTCATCGAGATGGCTCTTGATCGCATTGGCGACGCCAACGCCGCCGACCAGCAGCGCTGCGAGCCCAACCAGCGTGAGGAACTGCGTGAAACGCGTGATGCTGCGCTCAAGCTGCGGCGAGGCATTGCCGCGGCTGCGCACCTCCCAGCCGGCTTCCGGCAGGGCCTTCTGTGCTTCGTCGATCACGGATTGCGTTGCGCGATCGTCGAGCGAGGTATCCGGGAGCTTCAGGCGATAGGTCCAGCGCACCAGCGTGCCGGGTTGCAAGAGGCCGGTGGCGCGTAGCGCCTCTTCGCTGATCAGGAATCGGGGACCGA
This sequence comes from Afipia sp. OHSU_II-C1, assembly GCF_000497575.1. GTDB lineage: Bacteria > Pseudomonadota > Alphaproteobacteria > Rhizobiales > Xanthobacteraceae > Afipia. The sequence continues at coordinate 62,547 of NZ_APJI01000010.1, read as the reverse complement.
GGCCGACGCCGCCCGAGAGTTTGTCCGGCTCGGCTTCCACGACGCTGCGAATGTCGAACGTGGCGTTGCCGACAGTCACCCGGTCGCCGACCTGAAGGCCCAGCCGCGCCATGATGGCGTCGGCGCCGGCACCGAATGCGCCGTCACGCTGCGCCAGCAATTCGGCCATCGGGAGCTTCGGTGCGAGGGTGACGTCGCCGAGCATCGGATAGTTGCCGTCGACCGCTTTCAGGTCGACCAGCGCGAACTCGCCCTTGGCCGAGCGCGCCATGCCGCGCATGATCGCCGCGACCGAAATTTTGCCGCGCGCATCAAGGAAAGCGCGCTCTTCCTTCGAGGCCTCGCGCTGGATCAGTGCGAAGGATACGTCGCCGCCGAGCAGCGTGCGGCCCTGATGGTCCAGTCCTTCGCTGAGGCTTCCGGCCACCGATCCAACGCCGGCAATCGCCATGACGCCGAGCGCAATGCAGGCCACGAAAACGTAGAAGCCGCGCAGGCCGCTTCGCAGCTCGCGCAACGCGTAGCGGATCGCAAGGGATGACGTGCCGCGGCGCGAGGTGTCCGCAATCTCGCTCATCGGGATGCCGTCTCGATCCAGTGCCGGTCTGTCGCCGGTCCATCGATGCGGCCCGAACGCAGGCGCACCACACGGTCGCAGCGCTGCGCCAGCGCGGCATCGTGCGTCACGAGAACAAGGGTCATGCCGCGCTCGAGATGCTTGGCGAACAGAAGATCGACAATCTGCTTGCCGGTGGACTCGTCGAGATTTCCGGTGGGTTCATCCGCCACAAGGATGGCGGGGTCGGGCGCCATTGCACGTGCCAATGCGACGCGCTGCTGCTCGCCGCCCGAGAGCTGCGAAGGATAGTGATGCAGTCTTTCGCCCAGACCGACGCCGGCAAGTTCCTGCGCGGCGCGCGCATTCGCATCCGCACGGCCCGCGAGTTCAAGCGGCACCGCGACGTTCTCAAGTGCGGTCATGGTCGGGATCAGATGAAACGACTGGAACACGATGCCCACATGGCGGCCACGGAATCGTGCAAGGCCGTCTTCATCAAGGGCATTGAAGGAGACGCCGTTGACCACCACCTCTCCGCTGTCAGGACGTTCAAGCCCCGCCATCACCATGAGGAGCGTGGATTTGCCCGATCCCGACGGTCCGATCAGCCCGACAGCTTCGCCGGGCGCGACCCGCAAGCCGACATCCTTAAGGATGTGAACGCGTGCGGCCCCGCTGCCTAATGAGAGATTGACGTTGGAAATGGAAATGGTGTCCGGTTCGAGACCGGCGCGCTTTGAGGGTTCAATGAGACTGTCCATGGATCTTTCATATGGGGGTTCCGGCCGCGCGGTCGAGGGGCTCTTGAGGGCATTCATCGTCGCAGCAGCGGGGGCAATGATGGCGATGTCGGGGCCGGCCTCGGCTCAAACGGCTTCTGTCCAGTCAGATGTCAAAGATGTGAAGCCGATCAAACTCGCCGTGCTGGGCGATTCCCTGACCGCAGGCTACGGCCTTCCGGCCTCGGCGGCGTTTCCGGTGCGGTTGCAGAAAGCCCTGGGCGAGAAGGGCATTGCCACCGACATTCACAATGCGGGCGTGTCCGGCGACACCACGACGGGCGGGCTTGCCCGGCTCGACTGGTCGATCCCGCCCGGCACGGAAGCGGTGATCGTCGAACTCGGCGCCAACGACGCGCTGCGCGGCGTCGATCCGAAAGTGGCGCGCGGCGCGCTCGACGACATCCTGACTAAACTCAAGGCGCGCAACATTGCGGTCCTGTTGTGCGGCATGTACGCGCCGCCGAACTACGGCGCGGAGTACACGGCGCAGTTCAACAGCATCTATCCCGAACTCGCCAGGAGCCACAAAGTCCCGCTCTATCCATTCTTTCTCGATGGCGTGGCCACAGAGGCAAAGCTGACCCAGCCCGATGGGCTGCACCCGACGGCGGCCGGCGTCGATGTTGTGGTTGAGCGGATTCTGCCGACGGTCGAGGCGTTTCTGCGCGACCGTGCATCGCAACTGGGCAAGCCGTAAGGATTTATCGGCCGATCACGCGATGGTCGCTTCGCTCTGTCATCGTGCTGCGGTACAAAAGACATCAGGTGATTCGTGATCCTCTCCAGCATCGAGGAGTTTCGTGATGCCTCGCTTGTTCACCGGGCTGGAAATTCCCCCGGATATCGGCCAGACGCTCTCGAACTTGCGCGGGGGCCTGCCAGGCGCCCGCTGGATCGACCCCGAAAATTACCACGTTACATTGCGCTTCATCGGCGACATCGACGGCGCGGCGGCCAGTGAAATCGCCTCGACGCTCGAGCGGATCAACCGCAAGCCGTTCGAAGTCGCGTTGCAGGGCCTGTCCAGCTTTGGCGGCAAGAAACCGCGGGCGGTCGTGGCATCGGTTGTACCAAGCCGTCCCCTGATGGAATTGCAGGCGGAACTGGAACGGCTGATGCAGCGGTTCGGTTTCGATCCGGAGGGCCGCAAATTCATCCCCCACGTCACGCTCGCGCGGTTGCGGGACGCCTCCAATCAGGATGTGGCGGACTATCTGTCGGTGCGCGGCTATTTCCCGACCCGCAGCTTCATGGCCTCCCGCTTCGTCCTGTTCTCGTCGCGGGCGTCGGTGGGCGGTGGGCCCTATGTTGTCGAAGACGCCTATGCGCTGAGCGCATAGAGAGCTTTCGGCACCTTTGTAGTCTTGCATTTTGCGCGTCATTCTGGCGGGTAGCGGGCCATGAACGCTCCGTCCCGCGCCTCGTTCCGTCGGCACTACCAGGCTCTGGTTGCCGCTGGCACCATCGAAGCCGATCCCGCACAGGCGCAGGCTGTTGAGGCTTTTTCCGCACTTGAGACGAGGCTTGCGGGCTATCGTCCCGGCCGCGGCGGACTGCTGCAACGCCTGTTCGCCGACAAGGACGCCGCCCCGCTGCGCGGTCTCTACATCCACGGCGAGGTCGGACGCGGCAAGACCATGCTGATGGATCTGTTCTTCAACGAAAGTCCGGTTGCGCACAAGCGCCGCGCGCACTTTCACGAATTCATGGCCGACGTTCATGAGCGGATTCACGGTTTCCGCCAGAAGATTGCGCGCCAGGAAATTGGCGATACCGATCCGGTGCGGCTGACCGCGCAATCGATTTTCGAGGAAGCGTGGCTGCTATGCTTCGACGAATTTCACGTCACCGATATCGCGGACGCGATGATCCTTGGACGCCTGTTCAGCCGGCTGTTCGAACTGGGGACTGTGGTCGTGGCAACGTCGAACGTCGCGCCCGGCGATCTCTACAAGGGCGGATTGAACCGCGCATTGTTTCTGCCGTTCATCGGACAACTGACGGATCGGATGGAGGTGCTGCGGCTCGACGCGCGCACCGATTTCCGCCTGGAAAAACTCGCCGGCATCAAGATGTGGCTGGTGCCCGCGGATGCGAGCGCGGATGCCGCGCTCGACAAGGCGTGGACCAAGCTCACCGGCGGCGCTGCGGACCATCCGCGCGACGTCATGATCAAGGGCCATGTGCTGCATGTTCCGCATTCGGCGCACGGCGTCGCGCGCTTTACATTCGCCGACCTGTGCGAGAAGCCGCTTGGCGCATCGGATTATCTGCGCCTTGCGCATGATTATCACACGCTGATCATCGACCGGATTCCGGCGATGCAGTCCCCGCAGCGCAATTACGCCAAGCGCTTTATCACGCTGATCGACACGCTTTACGACAATGCCGTGAAACTGATGGCGTCGGCGGAGACCGATCCCCTGTCGCTTTACACCGCGACCGAGGGGGTCGAGGCCAACGAATTCAAACGTACCTCGTCGCGGCTAATTGAGATGGGCTCGGAATCCTATCTGGCGCTGCCTCACGGCCGCAGCGACTCGTCCGCGAGCGGCGCGACGACCGGCCTGGTCGAGACCTGACGGGTTCGCTTTATGTTTCATCTCCGGCCCCGGCGAAAGCCCGATACGAAAGCGCTGCCCGGTGCCTCCACGGTGAGCACCGCCGCATCATTGAGCGAACGGCGACTTGAACGCGTGCCGCGAAAGGTCTAACCAGCCCTCCAGAGTTTTCCCACCCTCTCTTCGTCGACATCAAAGGACAGATTTCCCATGGCGCGTGACAAGATTGCTTTGATTGGTTCAGGTCAGATCGGCGGCACGCTCGCCCACCTCGTCGGGCTGAAAGAGCTGGGCGACGTGGTGATGTTCGACATCGCCGAAGGCATTCCGCAGGGCAAGTCGCTCGACATCGCGCAGTCCTCGCCGGTCGACGGCTTCGACGCCAACTTCACCGGCGCGAATTCCTACGAGGCCATCGAAGGCGCCAGCGTGGTGATCGTCACCGCAGGCGTGCCGCGCAAGCCCGGCATGAGCCGCGATGACCTTCTCAGCATCAATCTCAAGGTGATGGAGCAGGTCGGCGCCGGCATCAAGAAGTATGCCCCCGACGCTTTCGTCATCTGCATCACCAACCCGCTCGACGCGATGGTCTGGGCGCTGCAGAAGGCCTGCGGCCTGCCGCAGAAGAAGGTTGTCGGCATGGCCGGCGTGCTGGACTCCGCGCGCTTCCGTTACTTCCTTGCCGATGAGTTCAACGTCTCTGTCGAAGACGTCACCGCCTTCGTGCTCGGCGGTCACGGCGACACCATGGTGCCGCTGACCAAGTACTCCACCGTCGCCGGCATTCCGTTGCCTGATCTCGTGAAGATGGGCTGGACCTCGCAGGCCCGTATCGACGAGATCGTCGACCGCACCCGCAACGGCGGCGCGGAGATCGTCAACCTGCTCAAGACCGGGTCGGCGTTCTACGCGCCGGCTGCGTCCGCAATCGCGATGGCGGAAAGCTATCTGCGCGACAAGAAGCGTGTGCTGCCCTGCGCCGCCTACCTCAACGGCGAATACGGCGTGAAGGACATGTATGTCGGCGTTCCGGTTGTCATCGGATCGAAGGGTGTCGAGCGTATCGTCGAGATCGAGCTGGCCGGCAAGGACCGCGAAGGTTTCGACAAGTCGGTCGGCGCCGTGCAGGGTCTTGTTGACGCCTGCAAGAAGATCGCGCCCGACCTGCTTGGCAAGTAAGCGGCGCGACGCCGTTACCGATTCCGCACGATCCGGTGAAAGTATTTTCCGGATCGTGCCTGAGCCTTTCTCTTTTCCCTCTTCGGTTCTCTGGGGCAATCCATGAACATCCACGAATATCAGGCCAAGGCGGTGCTGAAGGAATTCGGCGTGCCGGTGTCGCGCGGCGTGCCAATTCTCAAGGCGGCTGAAGCAGAAGCTGCGGCAAAGGAACTCGGCGGCCCGTTGTGGGTGGTAAAGAGCCAGATCCATGCCGGCGGACGCGGCAAGGGCAAGTTCAAGGAAGCCTCCGCCGGCGACAAGGGCGGCGTGCGTCTGGCCAAGTCGATCGACGAGGTGAAAGAATTCGCCAAGCAGATGCTCGGCGCGACGCTGGTGACGATCCAGACCGGCCCGGCCGGCAAGCAGGTCAATCGCCTCTATCTCGAAGACGGCTCGGACATCGAGAAGGAATTCTACCTGTCGCTGCTGGTCGACCGCGAAACCTCGTGGGTGGCGTTCGTGGTGTCCACCGAAGGCGGCATGGACATCGAGAAGGTCGCGCACGATACGCCCGACAAGATCGTGACGTTCTCGGTCGATCCCGCCACCGGCATCATGGGTCATCACGGCCGCACCGTGGCGCAGGCGCTCGGCCTCAAGGGCGATCTCGCCAAGCAGGCGGAGAAGCTGGTGACGCAGCTCTATACGGCGTTCCTCGCCAAGGACATGGAGATGCTGGAGATCAATCCGCTGATCGTCTCCAAGCAGGGCGAGCTGAAGTGCCTCGACGCCAAGATGTCGTTCGATTCCAATTCGCTTTATCGTCATCCGGACATCGTCGCCTTGCGCGACACCACGGAAGAAGACGCCAAGGAAATCGAGGCGTCGAAGTATGACCTCGCCTATATCGCGCTCGACGGCACCATCGGCTGCATGGTGAACGGCGCCGGTCTCGCGATGGCCACCCTCGACATCATCAAACTGTACGGCGAAAGCCCGGCCAACTTCCTCGATGTCGGCGGCGGCGCGTCGGAAGAAAAGGTCACGGCGGCGTTCAAGATCATCACCGCAGATCCGAACGTGAAGGGCATCCTCGTCAATATCTTCGGCGGCATCATGAAGTGCGACGTCATCGCGCGCGGCGTCATCGCCGCGGTGAAGGCGGTCGGTCTTCAGGTGCCTCTGGTGGTGCGTCTCGAAGGCACCAATGTCGAGGAAGGCAAGAAGATCATCCGCGAAAGCGGTCTCAACGTTCTGCCCGCCGACGATCTCGACGACGCTGCGCAGAAGATCGTCAACGCCGTGAAGGGAAAGTAAGCCGATGTCCGTCCTGATCGACAAGAATACCAAGGTCATCTGCCAGGGCTTCACCGGCAAGAACGGCACCTTCCATTCCGAAGGCGCGATCGCCTACGGCACCAAGATGGTCGGCGGCACCTCGCCGGGCAAAGGCGGCACCACGCATCTCGGCCTGCCGGTGTTCGACACCGTGCAGGAAGCGCGTGACAAGACCGGCGCCGATGCGTCGGTGATCTACGTCCCGCCGCCGGGCGCGGCCGATGCGATCTGCGAAGCGATCGATGCGGAAGTGCCGCTGATCGTCTGCATCACCGAAGGCATTCCGGTGCTCGACATGGTGCGCGTCAAGCGCTCCCTGTCAGGCTCGAAGTCGCGGCTGATCGGGCCGAACTGCCCGGGCGTTGTCACCGCCGGGGAATCCAAGATCGGCATCATGCCCGCCAACATCTTCAAGCCTGGCAATGTCGGCATCGTCTCGCGCTCCGGCACGCTGACTTATGAAGCGGTCTTCCAGACCACCCAGGTCGGGCTCGGCCAGACCTCCGCTGTCGGCATCGGCGGCGACCCGGTCAAGGGCACCGAATTCATCGACGTGCTCGAACTGTTCCTGGCGGACGAGAAGACCAAGTCGATCATCATGATCGGCGAAATCGGCGGCTCCGCCGAAGAAGACGCCGCACAGTTTCTCAAGGACGAGGCCAAGCGCGGCCGGTCGAAGCCGATGGTCGGATTTATCGCCGGCCGCACCGCGCCTCCGGGCCGCCGCATGGGCCATGCCGGTGCGATCGTCTCCGGCGGCAAGGGTGACGCCGAATCGAAGATCGCTGCCATGGAAGCGGCCGGGATCATGGTTTCCCCGTCGCCGGCGCGGCTTGGAACGACGCTTCTCGAAAGGTTGAAAGCTTAGTTCAGTCCTTGGTTCTTTTCAGCGCGAAGTTTTGCCCTAAATAGGGTAAAAGGTGCGGCCCAAACACGATGCCGATACCAAAATCGGGCGATTTCTCCCGATTTTCCCGCGCGATAGCAATCATCAGGACGCAATCATGTCTCGCCAGGACGCGAATGCCAATTTCGCTCTCACTTCCTTCCTCGACGGCGCCAACGCCACCTACATTGACGACCTCTACGCCCGCTACGAGAAGGACCCGTCGTCGGTCGATCCGGACTGGGTGGATTTTTTCAAAAGCCTGAAGGATCAGCCGTCCGACGTTGCGAAGAACGCGCAAGGCCCGTCCTGGGAAAAAGCCAACTGGCCGGCCACGCCGAAGGACGACCTGACCTCCGCGCTCGATGGCAACTGGGCGCAGGTCGAGAAGGTCGTCGGCGACAAGATCGCTGCCAAGGCGCAGGCCGCCGGCAGCAACCTGACCTCGGCGGACATCCATCAGGCGACCCGCGATTCGGTGCGCGCCCTGATGCTGATTCGCGCCTACCGCATGCGCGGCCACTTCCACGCCAATCTCGATCCGCTCGGGATCGAAGGTCAGAAGGATCACGAAGAGCTCGATCCGCGCTCTTACGGATTCACCGACGCGGATTTCGACCGCAAGATTTTCCTCGATCACGTCCTAGGTCTCGAGACCGCGACGCTGCGCGAGATTGTTGCGATCTGTCAGCGCACCTACTGCCAGACGCTTGGCGTTGAGTTCATGCACATCTCGAATCCGGCGCAGAAGAGCTGGATTCAGGAGCGCATCGAAGGTCCGGACAAGGAAATCAGCTTCACCCGCGAAGGCCGCCGCGCCATTCTGATGAAGCTGATCGAAACCGAAGGTTTTGAGAAGTTCTGCGACATCAAGTTCACCGGCACCAAGCGCTTCGGTCTCGATGGCGGCGAATCGCTGATTCCCGCGCTCGAACAGATCATCAAGCGCGGCGGCAATCTCGGCGTCCGCGATATCGTGGTCGGCATGCCGCATCGCGGCCGTCTCAACGTGCTCACCCAGGTGATGGGCAAGCCGCATCGCGCGCTGTTCCACGAGTTCAAGGGTGGTTCGGCCAATCCCGATGAGGTCGAAGGCTCGGGCGACGTGAAGTATCACCTCGGCGCGTCATCCGACCGCGAGTTCGACGGCAACAAGATCCATCTGTCGCTGACCGCAAATCCCTCGCATCTCGAAATCGTCGATCCGGTGGTGCTTGGCAAGGCGCGTGCGAAGGAAGACCAGAACGGCGATCCGCCGGATCAGCGCATCTCGGTGCTGCCGCTCCTGATGCACGGCGACGCGGCTTTCGCCGGTCAGGGCGTGGTGGCGGAGTGCTTCGCGCTGTCCGACCTCAAGGGCTATCGCACCGGCGGCTCGATCCATTTCATCGTCAACAACCAGATCGGCTTCACCACCTATCCGCGCTATTCGCGCTCGTCGCCGTATCCGTCCGACGTCGCCAAGATGATCGACGCGCCGATTTTCCATGTGAACGGCGACGATCCGGAAGCGGTGGTGTTCGCAGCCAAGATCGCGATCGAATTCCGGCAGAAGTTCCACAAACCTGTCGTCATCGACATGTTCTGCTACCGCCGCCACGGTCACAACGAGGGCGACGAGCCGGGTTTCACCAACCCGGTGATGTACAAGAAGATCGCGACCCACCCCACCACGCTCGATCTCTATGCCAAGCGGCTGATAGCCGACGGCGTCGTGACCGAAGGCGAAGTCGAGAAGGCCAAGGCCGACTGGCGCGCGCGTCTTGATGCAGAGCTTGAGGCCGGTTCGGGCTACAAGCCGAACAAGGCTGACTGGCTCGACGGCAAGTGGGCCGGCTTCAAGTCGGCTGAAGTCGGCGAAGATCCGCGCCGCGGCAATACCGGCATTAAGATCGATGAACTCAAGGACATCGGCCGCAAGATCACCAAGGTGCCGGACGGTTTCCGCATTCACCGCACTGTTCAGCGCTACCTCGAAAATCGTCTGAAGACGATCGAGAACGGCGAGGGCATCGACTGGGCAACCGCTGAAGCACTGGCGTTCTGCACGCTGCTCAAGGAAGGTCATCGTGTGCGTCTCTCGGGACAGGATTCCGAGCGCGGCACGTTTTCGCAGCGGCACTCGGTGCTGTTCGATCAGGAAGATGAAAGCCGTTACACGCCGTTCAATCATCTCGGCGACAACCAGGGTCACTACGAGGTCATCAACTCGCTGTTGTCCGAAGAAGCGGTGCTCGGCTTTGAATACGGTTACTCGCTCGCCGAGCCGAATGCGCTCACGATTTGGGAGGCCCAGTTCGGCGACTTCGCCAACGGTGCGCAGGTCGTGTTCGACCAGTTTATCTCGTCGGCCGAACGCAAGTGGCTGCGTATGTCGGGTCTCGTCTGCCTTCTCCCTCACGGCTATGAGGGCCAGGGACCGGAGCATTCTTCGGCACGTCTGGAGCGCTTTCTGCAGATGTGCGCCGAGGACAACATGCAGGTCACCAACCTCACGACGCCTGCGAACTACTTCCACGCCTTGCGCCGTCAGCTCAAGCGTGAGATCCGCAAGCCGCTGATCATCATGACCCCGAAGTCGTTGCTGCGTAACAAGCGCGCGGTGTCGAAGCTCGAGGAGTTCGCGACGGACACCTCGTTCCATCGCATCCTGCTGGACGATGCAGAGGCGGGTGGCGAGTTCAAGCTCGCCGAAGACGGCAAGATCCGCCGCGTCGTCATCTGCTCGGGCAAGGTCTATTACGATCTGCTCGAAGAGCGTGAGAAGCGTGGCACCGACGACATCTATCTGCTGCGCATCGAGCAGCTCTATCCCGTGCCGCTCAAGGCGCTGGTGCAGGTGCTTGAGCGTTTCAAGAAAGCCGAAGTGGTCTGGTGCCAGGAGGAGCCCCGCAACATGGGCGGCTGGCACTTCATCGAGCCGTATCTCGAGTGGGTACTCAACCAGGTCGGCTCGGCGCACAAGCGTCCGCGCTATGCCGGGCGCGCTGCCGCGGCCGCAACTGCTACCGGTCTGATGTCGAAGCATCTCCAGCAATTGAAGGCATTGCTCGAGGAAGCTCTCGGTTGATCCATTGGATGCCCGCATATCGCGGGCATTTCCATCCAGTACGATTTGATTTGAGGCGCTGACGGCACAGGAAGCCGTTCACGACGCAAGGGGAAAGAGAAATGGCTGAAATTCGCGTTCCGACATTGGGCGAGTCCGTCACCGAGGCCACCATTGGCCGCTGGTTCAAGAAGGCCGGCGATGCCGTCGCAGTCGACGAACCCTTGGTCGAACTCGAAACCGACAAGGTTACCATCGAAGTGCCGGCGCCGTTCGCAGGAACCCTGGATGAAATCATTGCCAAGGACGGCGAGACCGTTGCGGTGGGCGCGCTGCTCGGTCAGATCACCGCCGGCGCAGGCGGCGCCAAGCCTGCCGCCGCTCCGGCCAAGGCTGCTGAGCCGCCGAAGGCTGCTGCGCCTGCGGCCGCAGCCCCCGCCCCGGCACAGAAATCTCCGCCTGCCGACGCGCCGCAGGCGCCGTCGGTGCGCAAGCTCTCCGCTGAATCCGGGATCGATGCCTCGACCGTTCCGGGCTCCGGCAAGGATGGCCGCGTTACCAAGGGCGACATGCTGGCCGCGATCGAAAAGGCCGCCTCGCTGGCGACGCCGCTCAATCAGCCCGCCGCCGCCGTGCAGGTGCGCGCACCGTCGCCTGCCGACGATGCCGCGCGTGAAGAGCGGGTGAAGATGACGCGTCTGCGCCAGACTATCGCGCGCCGCCTCAAGGACGTGCAGAACACTGCTGCGATGCTGACGACCTTCAACGAGGTCGACATGACCAACGTCATGGCCCTGCGCGCGCACTACAAGGATGCGTTCGAAAAGAAGCATGGCGCCAAGCTCGGCTTCATGGGCTTCTTCACCAAGGCTGTCGTGCAGGCGCTCAAGGACGTGCCCGCCGTCAACGCGGAGATCGACGGGACCGACCTGATCTACAAGAACTACTATCACATCGGCGTCGCGGTCGGCACCGACAAGGGCCTCGTCGTGCCGGTGGTGCGCGATTGCGACCACAAGTCGATCGCTGAGATCGAAAAGAGCATTGCTGACTACGGCCGGCGCGCCCGCGACGGTCAGCTCAAGATCGAGGAAATGCAGGGCGGCACCTTTACGATCACCAACGGCGGCATCTATGGCTCGCTGATGTCGACGCCGATCTTGAACGCTCCGCAGTCGGGTATCCTCGGCATGCACAAGATTCAGGAGCGGCCGGTCGCCATCGGCGGCAAGGTCGAGATTCGCCCGATGATGTATCTCGCGGTGTCCTATGATCACCGCGTCATCGACGGCAAGGAAGCGGTGACCTTCCTCGTTCGCGTCAAGGAAAACCTCGAGGATCCGGCGCGCCTCGTGCTGGATCTGTAAGCCGATGCATCTGCCGCCCGAATTCCTCGCGTTGTTCGGTGTGTTCGTGTTGGCGGCCATCGCGCCGGGCGCGGACTTCGCCTGTGTGCTTCGCGAGAGCGTGAGTTTTGGGCGACGGGCGGGAATTGCATCTGCCATCGGTGTCGGGTCGGCGATCATGGTCCATGTCGCCTACACCGTAACCGGCGTGGGCCTGATCGTTGCGCAGTCGGTCCTGATCTTCACCATCGTGAAGTGGTGCGGTGCGGCTTACCTGGTTTATCTCGGCGTCCGGTCGTTGACGGCGAGCCGCCGCTCACCTCAAACCCTCGACAGGACTGCCACCGCTCCCATAGGCGGCGCGCGCAATGTCGCCACGTCGTACGGCGTGGGCTTCCTCACCAATCTTCTGAACCCCAAGGCGACGCTGTTTTTCGTCTCGCTGTTTGCCACGATTGTTTCGCACGAGACGCCTGTGATGACGCAGTTCGCTTACGGGGCCGCGCTGGCCGTGTTTCTTGCGGTCTGGTTCAGCCTTGTCGCGGTGTTTCTGACGACGCGTTCGATGCGCACCGGCTATGAGCGGATCGGGCACTGGATCGATCGCGCGACCGGTCTGGTTCTGATCGGGCTGGGCGTTCGTATCGCGCTTCAAAAAGCAAACTGACGTTCGTGCAGGGGATTGGTTCTGATGGATAGCGTCGCCATCGTCACTGGAGGGAGCCGCGGTATCGGTCGCGCGACTTCGCTGGCCGCGGCGAAGCGCGGCTACAAGGTGGTGGTCGGCTATGCCAGCAACAGGGCCGCCGCCGACGAGGTCGTCGGGAAGATTGCGGCTAGCAATGGCAAGGCCATTGCCGTGAAATGCGACGTCGGCAATGAAGCCGACATTCTCGATCTCTTCAAACAGGCGGACGCATTCGGCAAGCTTGGCGCCCTTGTGAACAATGCCGGCGTGGTCGATGCGACCGCTCGCGTCGATGAAATGTCCGCCGCGCGTCTTACCCGCATGATGAACGTCAATATCGTTGGCAGCATTTTGTGCGCGCGCGAAGCCGTCAAGCGCATGTCCAGCAAGCACGGCGGCAGTGGCGGGGTGATCGTCAATCTCTCGTCCGTGGCAGCGACGCTCGGCTCGCCGGCGCAATATGTCGATTATGCCGCATCGAAAGGCGCGATCGATACGTTCACGGTCGGGCTCGCGCGCGAGGTCAGCGCCGAAGGCATTCGGGTCAATGGGGTTCGTCCGGGACTGATCGATACGGAAATCCACGCCAGCGGCGGTGAGCCGGATCGCGCGCACCGGCTGGCGCATACGGTGCCGATGAAGCGTGTCGGGACCGCGGATGAAATCGCCAACGCCGTCGTCTGGCTGATGTCGGACGAGGCGTCATATGTCACTGGCACAATCGTCGATGTTTCCGGCGGCCGCTAATTTCAACTTCTCTGCGAGTACAGGATAATCCCATGGCTTCTTATGATCTTATCGTTATCGGCACCGGTCCCGGCGGTTACGTTTGCGCGATCCGCGCAGCGCAGCTCGGCATGAAGGTCGCGGTGATCGAGAAGCGCGCGACCTATGGCGGGACCTGCCTCAACATCGGCTGCATTCCGTCCAAGGCGCTGTTGCAGGCTTCGGAGCGTTTCGAGGAAGTCACACACATGCTGCCGAAGATGGGCATCGGCGTCGGCAAGCCGAAGCTCGATCTTCCGACCATGATGAAGTTCAAGACGGACGGTGTCGACGGCAACACCAAGGGCGTCGCCTTCCTGTTCAAGAAGAACAAGATCGATCCCTACGAGGGCACGGGCCGCATCCTCGGCGCAGGCAAGGTCGAGGTGACTGGCAATGACGGCAAGAAGCAGGTGCTTGAGACGAAGAATATCGTCATCGCCACCGGCTCCGATGTCGCCAAGCTGAAGGGCGTTGAGATCGACGAGAAGCGCATTGTTTCGTCCACCGGCGCGCTGGTCCTCGACAAGGTGCCCGAGAAGATGCTGGTGATCGGCGCGGGTGTGATCGGCCTTGAGCTCGGCTCGGTGTGGCGCCGTCTCGGCACGCAGATCACCGTCGTTGAATTCCTCGACCGGATTCTTCCCGGCATGGACGGCGAAGTTGCGAAGTCTTTCCAGCGTATGCTGGAAAAGCAGGGCGTCGAGTTCAAGCTGGGATCCAAGGTCACCGGCGTCGATAGCTCCGGCAAGCGGTTGAAGGTCAGTGTCGAGCCGGCCGCGGGTGGCGCGGCGGAAGTGATCGAGACCGATGTCGTGCTGCTGGCGATCGGACGCGTGCCCTACACCGAAGGTCTTGGGCTCAAGGAGGCGGGTGTCGAGCTTGATCAGCGCGGCCGGGTGCAGACCGACGGACACTTCCAGACCAATGTAAAGGGCATCTATGCCATCGGCGACGTGATCGCGGGGCCGATGCTGGCCCACAAGGCCGAGGACGAGGGCATCGCGATTGCGGAGATTCTCGCAGGGCAGGCCGGTCACACCAATTACGATGTGATCCCGAGCGTGATCTATACGTTCCCGGAAGTCGCATCCGTCGGCAAGACGGAGGAAGAGCTGAAGCAGGCCGGCGTGGCTTACACCGTTGGGAAATTTCCCTTCACCGCGAATGCGCGCACCAAGGTCAATCAGACCACCGATGGCTTTGTGAAGATTCTTGCGGATGCGAAGACCGATCGCGTGCTGGGTGCTCATATCGTCGGTGCGGAAGCCGGCGAAATGATCCACGAAGCCGCGGTGCTGATGGAGTTTGGCGGTTCCGCCGAGGATCTCGCCCGCACCTGCCATGCCCATCCGACGCGTTCCGAGGCAGTCAAGGAAGCCGCGCTTGCGGTCGGAAAGCGCGCTATCCATATGTGATGGCTGACCGGCATTCAGCCGGTCATGAGGGATGAGAATCCATCATGCGCCGGCTGCTTCGTCCGCTCTGGGTTCTGCTCGCGCTGATCTTTCTGCTCGAGGCGTGGCTGTGGGACCGCGTCGAGCCGATCATTGCGCGCGTTGTCGCGCTGATTCCGCTGCCGCGCCTGAAGGCGTGGCTTGCAGACCGGATCGAGCATCTGTCGCCGGCGCTCACGCTGATCGTGTTCGCGGTGCCAGTGGTTGTTCTTTTTCCGCTCAATTTCGTTGCGGCATGGCTGCTGGCGCACAAGTACTTCGTCGGTGCGACCACGCTGATCATTCTTCAGAAAGTTCTTGGCGTCGGGATCGTCGCGTTCGTGTTCGACGTGACGCGCGAGAAGCTGTTGCGGATGGGCTGGTTCCGCGCGCTCTATGAATTCATCCTCGATCTGCGCGCGCGGGCGGTGGCGATCGTCGCGCCATTCAAGCGGGCCATTGCGCAATGGATGAGGCGCTTTCGCCGCCGCGCGTCGCCCGGTTTTATCGCGCGGTTGCGCCGGCGAATGCAGGCGTCGCGATCATCATCGTGAAACGGGGTCATCCTGTGCGGTCGAACCGTGGATGAAAAGGTCTCGGCCTCCAGCCGAAATCCCGTGCAGCGCTCGAGCCATCGAAAACAAGGTCCTTTGACATTCGCGCGCCCATCTCGGCATTCGCGTTGGGAAAGGCGCGGCGCGCCATGTGGAAAGCAGCGCGCCACAGCAATGGGGGCATCGGAATGATCCGGCGCGGTTTGCCGAGGCCGTCGAAAATGCGTCCGATCATTTCACGATACGTGACGGTCTCAGAGCCGGGGACATTGTAGGTATGGTTGATCGCGGCTTCACTCGCCGCCGCCTGCAACGCGCCAATGGCGAGGTCCTCGGCGTGAACCGGCTGGCGAAGCCCCTTGCCAAGTCCCGCCAGCGGGAAGAATTCAAATCTTGCGATCAGTCGCGCCAGCCGCGAGATGCTTGGATCGCGGCCCTCGTCATAAATGATGGTCGGCCGCAGGACTGTCCACGCGATGCCGTGCTTTCCGCATTCCGCTATGGCTTGTTGCTCGCTGTCTGCAAGCATCTGCACTTGCTTTCGCTCCTGTGCATCGGCAGAGGAGAGCTTTGTCAGAACGCTGGTGGATGTGAAGAAGACGACGCGCCGGAGGCCGCTGCGTGCAAACGAAGGCAGCGCGCCTGGAAGAAAATGACAGTGCGCTGTGCAATACAGCGTCTGGAACGGCGGAAATGAAAGAGCGCCGGCGTCTTCAAGGTCGCCGGCGAACCATTGGATGTCGCGTGTATCGGTATGCGGCAATCGCGAGAGGGCGAATGGATGTTCGCCCGCCGCAATCAGCTGTTTGACGATGTGGCGGCCTACAAGCCCGGTTGCGCCAAGGACAAGGCTTTGCATCTCCTATTGCAGCGAGCGGCTACATCAGGTGCACGGCATGGGGGGCGAACAGTCCGATTGCGGTGAAAGCCAGTCCGGTAAGTGCGAGCGCTCCCGCCACCCAGGCCAGCGCGACCATGCCCGTGATGATGGTCGCCGAAGCCAGCACGATCCCGATCTGGAAAGCCGCAGATGCCACCTCGTAATGGTGATAGCGCGCCATGGCGAGATCGCGCGCTTCCTCGGCCTTCTTGGCGCGGGCGGCGAGCTGTTCGGAGCCTTCGCCGGTCTCGGGTTCGGAGCGATAGCGGGCCGCAGCTTTGTTCCAGTCGTCGATCTGCTTGGCCAGCGCCGCCTTCTGGGCATCGTCGCCCGACAGGCCAAGGCTGAGTTTGGCGTGTTCGGCCACTGCCTGCACCGTCGTGCGCCGGATGCTCTTGGCCTGGAAGAAGGCCCAGAGGTTCGAGGCCTCGACGTTCTTGCTGATGGATTCGGTCTGGGCGCCCTTGCCGAGGGTCTCGGAGAACGCGAGGAAAAGCGCAATCACGGCAATCAGCAATGCGATCTTCTTGTTGGAGCCGGAAGCGTGCTCGGCATGCTCCGCGTGCTCCATGCTTTCATGTGCGCCCATCGTAAAACGTCCTCCCGGTCAAAATCGAGCAACGATTGACCGAACTGCGGTTCGCACGCAAGAGGCGATGCGATGACAAGACACGACTTATTTGTGTCACGCTCTGGGGTGAGCGGTCTTGTAGACGTCCAGCAACCGGTCGGCGTCAACGCCGGTGTAGATTTGCGTGGTCGAGAGTGACGAATGGCCGAGCAATTCCTGGATGGCGCGCAGGTCGCCGCCGCGTGTCAGCAGATGAGTGGCGAAGGAATGACGCAGCGCGTGCGGTGTTGCGCTGTCGGGCAGCCCGAGTGCCCCGCGCAGCCGCTCGATGGTCAACTGGATGATGCGCGGCGAGAGCGGGCCGCCCCGTGCGCCGACAAAGATCGCGCCGTCCTGTGCAATCGTGTGCGGGCACATTGCGACATAATCCTGAATCAAGGACAGCACATTTTGCAAAACCGGCACCATGCGGGTCTTGTTGCCCTTGCCGGTGACGACGATTACATCGCCTTTGCCGGGCAGCGGCACGTCGCGCTTCTTGAGGCCGAGCGCTTCGGAAATGCGCAGGCCCGATCCGTAGAGCAGGGCCATCACCGCGGCGTCGCGCGCCCAGATCCATGGCTCGCGATTTTCCCCCGCACGAATGTCAGCGTCGGTCATTTGCCGCGCGGACGTCATCTGAATCGGCTTCGGCAGGCTCTTGCCGATCTTCGGCGCGCGGATTGCGGACAATGCGCCGACCTTGCCCTTGCCTTCGCGCTCCAAAAACCGCCCGAACGAGCGCAGGCCTGCCAACGCGCGCATCAGCGAGCGCCCGCCGATGTCGTCTGAGCGCCGCGACGACATGAACGCGCGCACATCGGTGGCTTCGATGGCGGCGAACTGTTTCAGGGTGACGAGGCCACCCCAGTGTTCGCTCAGGAACACGAGGCACTGGCGCAGGTCGCGGGCATAGGCTTCCAGCGTCTTGGGCGACAGCCGCCGTTCCGCGCGCAGATGGGACAGCCAGTGCGTGATCTCGGCCATGAGGTCCGGCGCAGCGCAGGTGAGCTGTGCGCCTTCCGGGCTGGCTTCGGTTGCAGGGACGGCTTTGACCATCATATGTCTCGCGATACCCATGTCTGAGATACCTGCGCTTGACAGGAATCGGTTTATCGCACCCTTTTCCTTATTCACCCCTTAATCTGGACCCCCTTGGCCATGGCAAGACGAGTTGTCGACGTCCTTGTGCCGGTGGCCCTGAACCAGACCTATTCCTATCGCGTTCCCGAGGGCGTCGAGCTGAATCCGGGGGATGTGGTCAGCGTTCCGCTGGGACCGCGCGATGTCACGGCGGTGGTCTGGGCAGACAATCCGAACCCCGATCCCCGGCTGCACAATCGTCTGAAAGATACCGGCGCCAAGCTGGACGTGCCGCCGCTCAAATCCGAGTTGCGCAGCTTCGTCGACTGGGTTTCCAACTACACGCTGTCGGCACGCGGCATGGTGCTGCGGATGACATTGCGCATGGGCGAGCATCTGGGGCCTGAGCGCGTGCGTCCGGGTGTGCGGCTGGTTGGCGCGCCGCCGCAGCGCATGACGGTGGCGCGCCGCCGCCTGATCGATGTGCTGTCAGACGGATTGCTTCATTCGAAATCCGATGCGTTGAGAGAAGCCGGCGTCAGCGCCGGTGTGATCGACGGTCTCGTCGATGAAGGCACGCTGGTCATCGAGCCGATGCCGCGCGACATGGCGCCGCCATCGCCGGACCCATCGTTCGCAGAGCCCGACTTTTCGCCAGAGCAGCGCATTGCGGCGGATGCGATGAAAGAACTCGTATCGAAGAGCGAGTTTCAGGTCGCCTTGCTCGATGGTGTAACCGGCTCCGGAAAAACCGAAGTTTATTTCGAGGCGGTGGCGGAAAACATCAAGTGCGGCCGGCAGACCATGATCCTGATGCCGGAGATTGCGCTGACCGGGCAATTCCTCGATCGGTTCAGCGCGCGCTTCGGGGTGCGGCCGATCGAATGGCATTCGGAACTGACGCCGCGCACCCGCGCGCGCAACTGGGCTGCGGTCGCGGCGGGCGATGCACCGGTGGTGGCGGGTGCGCGCTCTGCGCTATTCCTGCCTTACGCCGATCTCGGACTTATCATTGTCGATGAGGAGCATGACCAGGCCTACAAACAGGACGAAGGCGCGCACTATCACGCGCGCGATATGGCGGTGGTGCGCGGCTCCATCGCGAAAATTCCGGTCGTGCTGTGTTCGGCGACGCCCTCGGTTGAGTCCGAAGTCAACGCACGCAAGGGCCGCTATCGCCGCGTCGCGTTGCCGTCGAGATTCGGCGGCCAGCACATGCCGCAGATCGAGGCGATCGATCTCAAGCGCGAGGGCCCTGCGCGTGGGCGGTTCATCTCGCCGCGCCTGGCTGAAGAAATCAAGATCGCGATTGAACGCAGGGAACAGGCGCTGCTGTTCCTGAACCGGCGCGGCTACGCGCCGCTGACCCTGTGCCGCGCCTGCGGACATCGCTTCGCCTGCACCATTTGCGATGCGTGGCTGGTGGATCACCGTTTTCGCCAGCGGCTGGTCTGCCATCACTGCGGATTCTCGATGCCGCGCCCGCATCAGTGCCCGCACTGCGGCGCTGAGGAATCCCTCGCCGCCATCGGTCCCGGCGTGGAGCGTCTGCAGGAAGAAGCTGCGAATCTTTTTCCGGACGCGCGCACCATGGTGCTGTCGAGCGATCTTATCACCGACATCGAGACCATGCGTTCGGAACTGAATGAAATCGCCGAGGGCCGCGTCGATATCATCATCGGCACGCAGCTGGTGGCGAAGGGACATAACTTTCCGCGGCTCAATCTGGTCGGTGTCGTGGACGCTGATCTTGGTTTGGGCAACGGCGATCCGCGCGCCGCTGAGCGCACGTTTCAGCTGCTCAATCAGGTGATCGGCCGCGCCGGGCGCGAACAGGGACGCGGCGTCGGCTATCTCCAGACCCATCAGCCCGAACACCCGGTAATGAAGGCATTGGTCGCATCGGATCGCGAGGCGTTTTATGCCAGCGAAATCGAGGCGCGCGAACGCGCGCTGTATCCGCCGTTCGGGCGGCTGGCGTCGCTGATCATTTCGGCAGGCGATCGTCCGGCCGCCGAAGGTTTTGCGCGCAAGCTTGCATCCGCGGCGCCCCTCGACGAGCGCGTCCAGGTGCTTGGCCCTGCGGAAGCGCCGCTCGCGGTCATCAAGGGCCGCTACCGGTTTCGCATCCTGGTGAAGTCGGTGCGCAGCATGGACCTGTCCGCCTATATGCGGGACTGGCTCGCAGTTGGGCCGAAGACCAAGGGTAATCTCAAGCTTGAGATCGATATCGATCCGCAGAGTTTTCTCTAATCAGCGTATGAAAAAGGCCGGTGCAACCGGCACCGGCCTTTTCAACGCAACTTTACGCGACTCACTGTTACTCAACGCTTACTGAACTTCTGCGACCACGTGGCCGACGCCACGGCCGGTGAGGCCGACGGCGCGGGCGGCGCCTTTCGACAGATCCAGCACGCGGCCCTTGATGAACGGGCCGCGGTCATTGACGGTCACGACAACGCTGCGGCTGCCATGGGTGACCTTGAGGCGGGTACCGAACGGCAGGGTCCGGTGGGCAGCGGTCATGGCTTCCTGATTAAAGCGCTGGCCGGACGCAGTCTTGCTGCCTGACTCGTTGCCGTAAAAAGATGCCTTGCCCGAAAATGTGCGGCCGGAGCCGATGGAGGCGTTGGCATCGCGCCAGGATGATTTGCGGTGGCCGGCTTCGCTTGCGGTGGCGCCCAGCGCCAGCATGCCGACGGCGATCAAAGCGATGGAGGCATTCCGATTTTTCACGGGTTGCCCCGGCACGCGCTTGATAGCGGCGATCATATAGTTGTCCCTCGTTCTGGTATATTCATCCAACGTCTGGCTAAATCGAGCCAGCGCTTACGTGGTTGGATGGATCATTCCATAATGAGGCATAAGCACGGCGATGGATTTCGTTCCTTAAATCATCACGTATTTGGCTGAAAAATGAGAATAGCCTTACCAGCTACTGGATTACTTGGTTTTTAGAAGGACGTAAGGAAACTATACTTTTCTATACTGAAGAGTTCACAAAATTGTTGGCAGCTGGAAGTAAACGCAAAATCGCCCAAATGGTTTCCTGCATGCGCAGTGTGCAATGCTCCATGCGTAAAACGGGCAGCCCAAGGATACTTGCCGCTGCTTGGTTCGTCGGGAGGAGTGGTTTCAGGCGAATCAGTCAGGTCGGCGCACAATCACGCCGTGCCAGCCGAGTCCGCGATAGGTCTCGTAGCCGGGGGTGGCATGGAACGCGACGCTGGTGCCGTCGGGACGGGTGTAAAATCCATGGGACTGGTTCCCGGTCTCGATCTGAAAATGCTGGTCGAGGGTGTTTGTCCCTTCGGATGAGGCGATGACCCTGTGATGCGCGTCCACCAGCAGCACGGCGGTTCTGGCTTTTTCCTCCGGTTCGATACGGACGCCGCGGACAATGGTCTCGGCCTGAGGCGCCCAGTCGAAATGGATCGCCAGAACGCCAAGAGGGGCGCCATGGCTCTCGCCGCCGGCCCGCACCGACGCCGCATAGGTTGCGACCTGCGCGCCTTTCAGTCCCGGAGCCACGCTGATGTCGCCGACCGCATAATCGTCGCCGGACGCGAGGCGAGACGCCTGCACGAACCACGGCTCCTGCGACACATCGAGACCCGCGACCGAATAGCGATCGGGCCGTCCGTTCGCCAGCACCTTGCCGTGCAAACTGCAGAGCCAGAGATCCAGATAGACTGTGTAGGCGTTCAGGATCACGCCCAGCCGCTTTGAAGCGTAAGCGACCGACTGCGGCGTGACGTTTGCCGCGCAGTCAACGACGGCGCTGTCGGTGGCCCACCAGCGCACATCGCAGGTTCGCTCATAGAGATTGCGATCGATGATCTCGATGGCATTCAGCGCAAGATCAACCATGCGCGTGCCCATCGCCGCATTGGCCATGGACTGGGTGTGAGCACTCAATGAATCGATCTGCGCCGTCAGCTCTCTTTGTAGTTGCTCGGAAATCAGCCCGACATTGGCGGCGATTTCGCGCACCTCGGCGGCGACCACGGAGAATCCGCGGCCATGGGTGCCGGCGCGCGCGCTTTCGATCATCGCGTTCAATGCGAGCATCCGGAGCGAACCGGTGACGCGCTGGATGCCGCTGATCTTGTCGGCTGCGCTGGTTCGCAGGTCGTTGGTCAGTTCAATGAGTTCGGAAATGGAAACGGTGTTTTCGCCGGCGCGCGGACCGGCTGATTTTGGAAGCGGCATTGCTCACCACGTATTGCTTCACGAGCCGAAGCCGTGACGGGCCGGCGCCATTGCCGGTCCGAATCGCTTTTGTGCGATGCGCAATGATGACTGATCCCAGTCTAAGAACAATCGCGTATTGTAGAAATTAATCCTTAGTTTCAAATAGTTAGCCTCTGCATGTGCTGCTTTTCTGCGCTTTCGGACTCGAAATTGAGCATCATGCAATGGGGAGTTCGATGCGGACGCGCTGGATGCGACTGCATTCATCAGGGTGCCCGGAATAGAAGCTGGCATGGCGGCGATGGATCGCGAACAGCAGGCCGCTCCCGCGCCGAGGAATTCTTTCCGCGCAGCAGCAAGTGTGACGTGAAGCGTGCGACAAAGCGGCGCCAGCAAAAATGCGTTCGCAATCGCCGTCATGTTGCACCTGCGCGCGCCCTATGTTAGCAAAACCGCGATTTTGGGCTGCTGGGTAGATCGCTCCGGCCAGAAATCGAAGTCCCGCTTGAATTCCAAGGACTTGGATCGCTTGGTGTCGTGACCGACGCCGTTCTCCAGCGACGGTCGTTTCCTTGGTCATTCGACAGCTAGAAGAGATTTTTGTGGCAGCTGAAGATCCCTCCGTATCTGGCGTGTCCGGCCGTTATGCGACGGCTTTGTTCGAACTGGCGCGCGATCAGAAGTCGGTCGATGCCGTGAAGGCCGACCTCGACAAGTTTTCTGCCATGCTGGCCGACAGCCCTGACCTCCTGCGGCTGGTGCGCAGCCCGGTGTTTACCGCCGACGCACAGGTCAAGGCGCTTGGCGCCGTGCTGGCCAAGGCCGGCATCAGCGGCATCGCCGCGAATTTCCTGAAGGTCCTGACCGCCAATCGCCGGCTGTTCGCAGTCGCCGATGTCATTAGGGCGTTCCGCGCGCTGGTCGCCAAGTTCAAGGGCGAGGCCACCGCGGAAGTCACCGTCGCCGAGCCGCTCAGCGATACCAATCTCGACGCTCTCAAGGCCGCACTGAAATCAGTGTCGGGCAAGGACGTCGATCTCAACGTGAAGATCGATCCGTCGATCATCGGCGGGCTTGTCGTCAAGCTCGGCAGCCGCATGGTCGACAGCTCGCTTCGCACCAAACTCAATTCGATCAAGCACGCGATGAAAGAGGCAGGCTGATGGACATCCGCGCCGCGGAAATTTCCGCAATCCTCAAGGACCAGATCAAGAATTTCGGCCAGGAAGCCGAAGTCTCTGAGGTCGGTCAGGTTCTCTCGGTCGGCGACGGCATCGCCCGCGTCTATGGTCTGGACAACGTCCAGGCCGGCGAAATGGTCGAGTTCGAGAACGGCACGCGCGGCATGGCGCTGAACCTTGAAAGCGACAACGTCGGTATCGTTATTTTCGGCGCCGACCGCGAGATCAAGGAAGGCCAGACCGTCAAGCGCACCCGCGCCATCGTGGACGCGCCGGTCGGCAAGGGACTTCTGGGCCGCGTCGTCGACGCGCTCGGCAATCCGATCGACGGCAAGGGCCCGATCCAGGCGACTGAGCGCAAGCGCGTCGACGTCAAGGCACCCGGCATCATTCCACGCAAGTCGGTACATGAGCCGATGGCGACCGGCCTCAAGGCGATCGACGCCCTGATCCCCGTCGGCCGCGGCCAACGCGAGCTGATCATCGGCGACCGTCAGACCGGCAAGACCGCGATCGCGCTCGACACCATCCTCAACCAGAAGCCGCTCAACGTGGCGGGCGCTCCGGAAGGCCAGAAGCTGTATTGCGTCTATGTCGCGATCGGCCAGAAGCGCTCCACCGTCGCGCAGTTCGTGAAGGTGCTCGAAGAGCAGGGCGCGCTGGAATATTCCATCGTCGTCGCGGCGACCGCCTCGGACCCGGCTCCGATGCAGTACCTCGCGCCGTTCACCGGCTGCACCATGGGCGAGTACTTCCGCGACAACGGCATGCACGCAGTTATCATCTATGACGACTTGTCCAAGCAGGCCGTCGCTTATCGCCAGATGTCGCTGCTGCTGCGCCGTCCGCCGGGCCGCGAAGCTTATCCGGGCGACGTGTTCTACCTGCACTCCCGCCTGCTCGAGCGTGCTGCGAAGCTCAACGACGACCACGGCAACGGCTCGCTGACCGCGCTGCCGGTCATCGAGACCCAGGCCAACGACGTGTCGGCCTACATTCCGACCAACGTGATTTCGATCACCGATGGCCAGATCTTCCTTGAAACCGATCTGTTCTTCCAGGGCATCCGTCCCGCGGTGAACGTCGGTCTGTCGGTGTCGCGCGTCGGATCGTCGGCCCAGACCAAGGCGATGAAGAAGGTCGCCGGCAAGATCAAGGGCGAGCTCGCGCAGTATCGCGAAATGGCGGCGTTCGCGCAGTTCGGCTCCGACCTCGACGCTTCGACCCAGCGCCTGCTGGCGCGCGGTTCGCGCCTGACCGAACTCCTGAAGCAGCCGCAGTTCTCGCCGCTGAAGATGGAAGAGCAGGTCGTGGTGATCTACGCCGGCGTCAACGGTTACCTCGACGCTATTCCAGTCGCCAAGGTGCGTGAGTTCGAAGAAGGCCTGCTGTCGCTGCTGCGCGGCAAGCACGTCGATCTTCTCAACGCGATTCGCGACTCGAAGGACCTGTCCGACGACAACGCCGCGAAGCTGAAGGCTGCCGTCGAAGGCTTCGCCAAGACGTTCGCTTAAGAAATCATCGCCGCGCCGATCAATATCGCGCGCGGCGAAATCGGGGTTGCGATCCGCTGTCCGGCTGGATCGTCAGGGTGAGATAAAGAATGGCGTCTCTCAAGGACATGCGTGTCCGCATCGCCTCCACCAAGGCGACGCAGAAGATCACCAAGGCCATGCAGATGGTTGCGGCGTCGAAATTGCGCCGTGCCCAGACCGCGGCTGAAGCGGCGCGTCCCTATGCCGAGCGCATGGACGCCGTGATCAGCAATATCGCGGGCGCGGCCTCCGGCTCGGACTCCGCACCGGCGCTTCTGAAGGGCACCGGCAACGACAAGGTTCACCTACTGCTGGTCTGCACCGGCGAGCGCGGCCTTTCGGGCGCGTTCAACTCGTCCATCGTGCGCCTGGCGCGCGAGCGGGCGCTGTCGCTGATGAACCAGGGTAAGGACGTCAAGTTCTTCTGCGTCGGCCGCAAGGGCTATGAGCAGCTCCGCCGTCAGTTCGACAAGCAGATCGTCGAGCATGTCGAGCTGCGCTCGGTGAAGGTGCTCGGCTTCAAGAATGCCGAGGACATCGCCAAGCAGGTGATCGCGATGTTCGAGGCGGGCGACTTCGATGTCTGCACGCTGTTCTATTCGCGCTTCAAGTCGGTGATCGCTCAGGTCCCGACCGCGCAGCAGATCATTCCGCTGCTGCTCGAGGAAAAGGAAACCTCCGGCGCGGCCGCGATCTACGACTACGAGCCTGCCGAAGACGAAATTCTTTCGAGCCTGCTGCCGCGCAATCTCGCGGTGCAGATTTTCCGCGCGCTGCTCGAAAACAACGCGTCGTTCTACGGCGCGCAGATGAGCGCGATGGACAACGCGACCCGCAACGCCGGCGACATGATCCGCAAGCAGACGCTGATCTATAACCGCACCCGCCAGGCGATGATTACCAAGGAACTGATCGAAATCATCTCCGGCGCCGAAGCCATCTGAGCCGACCGCCGCACAGACCGAGTTTTAAGGAGACTATCCCATGGCATCACCCGCCAATCAGACCGGACGCATTTCGCAGGTTATCGGCGCCGTCGTCGACGTGAAGTTCGACGGCTATCTGCCGGCCATTCTCAACGCCATCGAAACCACCAACCAGGGAAACCGTCTGGTGCTCGAGGTCGCACAGCATCTCGGTGAATCCACCGTGCGCGCGATCGCGATGGACACCACCGAAGGTCTGGTCCGCGGCCAGGAAGTGAAAGACACCGGCGCGCCGATCAAGGTGCCGGTGGGTGACGGCACCCTGGGCCGCATCATGAACGTCGTCGGCGAGCCGGTCGACGAGCAGGGCCCGATCAAGGCCGAAGGCGACCGCGCCATCCATCAGGAAGCGCCGCTCTACACCGACCAGTCGACTGAAGCTGAAATTCTCGTCACCGGCATCAAGGTCGTCGACCTGCTGGCGCCTTACGCCAAGGGCGGCAAGATCGGCCTGTTCGGCGGCGCCGGCGTCGGCAAGACCGTGCTGATTCAGGAACTGATCAACAACGTCGCGAAGGCGCACGGCGGTTACTCCGTGTTCGCAGGCGTCGGCGAGCGTACCCGCGAAGGCAACGACCTCTATCACGAGTTCATCGAATCGGGCGTCAACAAGAAGGGCGGCGGCCAGGGTTCGAAGTGCGCCCTCGTCTACGGCCAGATGAACGAGCCTCCGGGCGCCCGCGCCCGCGTCGGCCTCACCGGCCTGACCGTCGCCGAGCACTTCCGCGATCAGGGCCAGGACGTGCTGTTCTTCGTCGACAACATCTTCCGCTTTACCCAGGCAGGTTCGGAAGTGTCCGCTCTGCTCGGCCGTATTCCTTCAGCGGTGGGTTATCAGCCGACGCTCGCCACCGACATGGGCGCGCTGCAGGAGCGCATCACCACCACCAACAAGGGTTCGATCACCTCGGTGCAGGCCATTTACGTTCCGGCCGACGACTTGACCGACCCGGCGCCGGCAACCTCGTTCGCCCATCTGGACGCAACGACCGTGCTCAACCGTGCGATCTCTGAAAAGGGTATTTATCCGGCGGTGGACCCGCTCGACTCGACCTCGCGCATGCTCTCGCCGCTGATCGTCGGCGAAGAGCACTACCAGACCGCGCGCCTCGTCCAGCAGGTGCTGCAGCGCTACAAGTCGCTGCAGGACATCATCGCCATTCTGGGCATGGACGAACTGTCCGAAGAGGACAAGCTGACCGTGGCTCGCGCCCGCAAGGTCGAGCGCTTCCTGTCGCAGCCGTTCCACGTCGCTGAAATCTTCACCGGCTCGCCGGGCAAGTTCGTCGACCTCGCCGATACCATCAAGGGCTTCAAGGATCTCTGCAACGGCAAGTACGATCACCTGCCGGAAGCCGCGTTCTACATGGTCGGCACCATCGAAGAAGCCGTTGAGAAGGGCAAGAAGCTCGCAGCGGAAGCGGCGTAATCACGATGGCGACCTTCCACTTCAATCTCGTATCGCCTGAACGAATCGCCTTCTCGGGCGAAGTCGAGCAGGTCGATCTTCCCGGCGTCGAGGGCGATCTCGGCGTGATGGCCGGGCATTCGCCGCTGGTCACGACCATCCGTCCTGGCGTCATGACGATTACCGCTGGCGGCAAGCACGAGAAGGTCATCGTGCTCGGCGGCCTTGCGGAAATCTCCGACAAGGGCCTCACGGTTCTTGCGGACACCGCGACGGCGGTGGCGGAGCTGGACCTGGCGGCTTTCGCCGACAGCATCGCTCAGATGGAAGAGGATCTGAAGGAGAAGGAAGGCACGGTCCTCGATCAGGCGATCGAGCGGCTCGATCACTTCAAGACCATTCAGCGTCAGGTCGTCAGTGCAACCGCGATGCATTGAACATCAGGTTGATCGGAAACGTAAAAAGCCCTGCAACGCAGGGCTTTTTTGATTCGTGCGACAGGTTATTTTCCCGCAAATTTCGTGAATTCCTGAACCACGCGCTCATAAACCGGGCGCTTGAACGGCACGATCAGCTCGGGAAGATTCTTCATCGGCTCCCAGCGCCAGTCGATGAACTCCGCCTTGTGACCGGCGGGTGATGCGACATTGATCTCGCTGTCCTTGCCGGTGAAACGCATCGCGTACCACTTCTGCTTCTGACCGCGGAAGCGGCCCTTCCAGGCCCGTCCGGCCACCGTGCGCGGGATGTCGTAGGTGAGCCATTCGGAAACTTCGCCAAGCTTTTCGACCGATTGGGCGTTGGTCTCTTCATAGAGCTCGCGCTTGGCGGCGGCCCAGGTATCTTCGCCACTGTCGACGCCGCCTTGCGGCATCTGCCAGACATGAGTCTGGTCGACATGTTCCGGGCCGCCGATGCGGCGGCCGATGAATACAAGCCCCTCCGGGTTGATCAGGGTAATCCCGACGCAGGTCCGGTAGGGCAGATCGTCGTAACGCGCCATACTGCTAAAGCCTTTGATCCCCGACCGGTATCAGCACCAATCGCGTCTTGTTCTCTCGTTCGCGTGACCATCTGCCCGGTGATGGGTTCCGGTCGGCCATCAGCTTGATTTTGGTTTCAGCATGGTTGTTGTCAACGGCACCAGCGCGATGCCGCGGCCGTCCAGTTGCCGGGCCCAGGTTCCGATACGGTCGATCGAGATCGGCAGCGCCGATGCGACCCCCACGGCCGTTCCGCGTTCCTTCGCAAGCGTCTCCAGCCGCGCCAGCGCGCGGTCAATCTCCGCGGGTGTCGGCACGGTGTCGATGCTGACATCGGCCCTTGCGAACGGCATTGACTGGCCTTCCGCGATTACGCTGGCGACGCTGCGCGGCGCGCTGCCGTCGTCAAGCCAGGCGAGGCCGCGCCTTGCAGCTTCCTTGACGATCGGTTGCATCGCTGTGTCGGTTGCGACAAAGCGCGATCCCATGAAATTGGCGATGCCGACGTAGCCCTGAAAGCGGCTCATGTGCCATGCGAGGCGATCGGCGTTCTGCTCGGCGGACAGTGTCGTCAGCAGCGTCTGCGGGCCGGGATCGTTGTCCGGATAGTCGAACGGCTCCATCGGAACCTGCAACAGAACTTCGTGCTTCTGCGCGCGGGCGCGCTCGACCAGCTTGCCGGGGTCTGATCCGTAGGGCGTGAAAGCAA
Organism: Afipia sp. OHSU_II-C1; assembly: GCF_000497575.1. Taxonomy (GTDB): domain Bacteria; phylum Pseudomonadota; class Alphaproteobacteria; order Rhizobiales; family Xanthobacteraceae; genus Afipia. The sequence continues at coordinate 33,853 of NZ_APJI01000010.1, read as the reverse complement.
GCGTCACGGACCCCGGAAGCTTGGTGATAGCATCAGCGGTTTTCGCCGCACCGACGCCAAGTCCGGAGATGACGATCGCGATGACGGGCTTCTTCGCGGCCATGGCGCGCTCGGCGTCGCTGCCAGCCGCATAGGCCCGGAAAGGCTTCAGCCCGTCCGCAGCCACAGGGATCATGCCATAGCGCGACGTTTCCAGCAGCTTTGGATTGACGCCTGCGATCACGGCTGGCGGTGCATCCGCATTGGCCGGAGCGTCCGTACCTGCGCCCACGACCACGCTTTGCCGTGCCCCGCTGGAACCGTCGATGATGGTCACCGTCTGCTGGCCGCTGGCCGGCGGTGCCGTGGCTTCTTTCGGCGCCGCGGGTGTGGTGCTGGCCGGCTTTGGAGCGGTCTCTGCGGGCAGTTTGGCGGGATCGTAGGCCACCTTCGCCAGCGGCTCGCCGCCCATCGGATTCTGGTTGAAAATCGCGAAGCCGAGAAAGACCACCAGAAACAGCCCGAGCAGCCCCGCAATCGCCTGCGGTGCCGTGAACGGAAGCCGGTATCGCCGCTTGCGCGGTCGATCCTGTCCGAGCGGGGCGCTCAGATCGTCGGTGGTCACTGCCCTCAACCCTCGCGAATCAATCGCCGAATCCTACCACGGCCCCCGATAGGGCGGCCCGCAAAGGCTTGGTTCCGCTGGGATCGGGTCAGCAAAAAGGGCGGCCCGAGGGCCGCCCTGATCGGATGGGAGATACTGGCGCGCTTAGTTCGCGGCCTTGTTCGAAGCCTTGTCGGTCGGAGCGGGAGCCGACGTGGTCTGCTTGATGCCGTGCAGGAGGTCCGCAGCCATCTTCAGCGCCTTGTCGTCCTTCGCATCCGGCGGCACGTAGGATTGCGACCCGGTCTCTTCCTGGCCTTCAGCCTTGAGATGGCCGCGCAGCGAAGCTTCGCCCTTGGTGTCGGTCTTCGACTTCAGATCGTCCGGCACATCCTGCAGAACTTCGATATCCGGGATGATGCCCTTGGCCTGAATCGACTTGCCCGATGGCGTGAAGTAACGCGCAGTGGTCAGCCGCAGCGCACCGTTGCCGGAGCCAAGCGGAATGATGGTCTGCACAGAGCCCTTGCCGAACGAGCGGGTGCCGAGCAGCGTGGCGCGCTTGTGGTCCTGCAATGCGCCAGCGACGATTTCCGACGCAGATGCCGAGCCGCCGTTGATCAGCACGATCACCGGCTTGCCCTTGGCGAGATCGCCGGGCTTGGCGGTGCGGCGCTGGGTTTCCTCGGCGTTGCGGCCACGGGTCGAAACGATTTCGCCCCGGTCGAGGAACGCGTCGGACACCGACACAGCTTCCTCAAGCAGGCCGCCCGGATTGTTGCGCAGGTCGAGGATGTAGCCCTTGAGCTTGTCCGAACCGATCTGGTTGGTCAGGTTCGCCATCTCGCGCTTCAGGCCTTCGGTGGTCTGCTCGTTGAAGGTGGTGACTCGGATATAGGCGATGTCATCGCTCTCGACGCGCGCGCGCACCGAACGCACCCGGATGTTGTCGCGCGTCAGCGTGATCTCGAGCGGCTTGTCCTGGCCCTTGCGGATGATCTTGAGCTTGATCTTGGTGTTGACCGGGCCGCGCATCTTCTCGACGGCCTGGTTCAGGGTCAGACCCTGAACGGCCTCATCGTCGAGCTGCGTGATGATGTCGTTGGCCATGATGCCGGCCTTTGAAGCCGGTGTCTCGTCGATCGGCGACACGACCTTGATCAGGCCCTCTTCCATCGTGACTTCGATGCCGAGGCCGCCGAACTCGCCGCGTGTCTGCACCTGCATGTCGCGGAAGCTCTTCGCATCCATGTAGCTGGAGTGCGGATCGAGGCCGGTAAGCATGCCGCTGATCGCGGTCTCGACGAGCTTGCTGTCATCCGGCTTCTCGACATAGTCGCTGCGCACACGCTCGAACACATCACCGAACAGATTGAGTTGACGGTACGTGTCGGAGGACGCCGCGCGTGCGGTCGATCCCACCAGGGCCGAGCGCGGCTGGGTGAGAAGGAGTGTTGCCGCTGCGCCTGCTGCGACGCTGAGGAGAACCAGGGAAGTCTTGCGCATCATCCGCGAACCTTTTGGCCTTCACTTGCGGCCCACCATGGACCAGAATCGATTGGAGCGCCGTCCTTACGGAACTCGATGTAGAGCACAGGCTGGCTAGACGCTGCCGCCAGAATTGACGCGACCTGAGACGTGGTCCCCATCGTCGCGACCGGTTCTCCTGTTAGAACAAACTGTCCGATCGTGACCGAAATACGTTCCATACCGGCGATAAGCACATGATACCCGCCGCCCGCATTGAGGATCAAGAGTTGTCCGTAGCTCCGGAAGGGGCCGGAGTAAACAACCCAGCCATCACAAGGTGTTGTGACCTGCGCGCCCGGCCGGGTGGCGATGGAAATGCCTTTTTCTTGGCCTCCCGTGCCGTCGGAACCGCCAAAATTGCGGATCCGGGTGCCGTTAACCGGAATTCGCAATAGTCCTTTCGCGGAACCAAAGGCGATCGCCGGGCTCAGCCGCGCCGAATCCTTCAAAGCGCCCAGATCGGGCTTGCCATTGAGGGACGCCGGGGTGCCCTTCAGCTCGGCCGCCGCTGCGGCCTTTGCCGCCGCTTTCACGTCCTGCTCCATCTTGGCGATGAGATCCTGGAGGCTTTCAGTTTGTCTGGACAGCGCGATGGCGCGTTGCCGCTCCGCCTCCATGTCCTTTTCCGCCTCCGTCTGCGTTTTCTGCCGTTCCTGCACCAGCGCCGCGAGCCGTGCACGATCGTCGTTCAGTTTGTCGCGGTCGCGCGCGAGCCGGTCGCGTTCTTCCGAAATATTTTTGCGCAGGCTAACCAGTTCGCCAAGATCGCTGGCAAGCTTGGCGGCCCGCGCGCGCATGTCCGGCACCACTGCGCCCAGCAGCATTGCGGTGCGTAGCGACTGCAGCGCGTCTTCAGGTCTTACAAACAGCGCCGGCGGTGCGCGGCGTCCGGCACGCTGGAGGGCCGCGAGCACCTCGGAAATTTCATCGCGGCGCGATTCGAGCGAGGCGCGAATCTGAAGCTCGCGTGCATCCAGCGGACGCAGCCGGCCTTCCGTATCCGCCATCTTGCCTTCGACATCGCGCACCTGCGAGGCGATGCCGATCAGTTGCTGGTTCAGCTTGGAACGATCCTGACCGATAGCAGCGATATCGGCCTTGAGCTTCTTCTCCAGCTCGGCGGCCTTTTTCTGTTGTTCGCGCGCGGCCTCCAGCTCCTGGGTGCGCTGCTTGATTGCTTCGGGATCGGGAGCGGTAATCTGTTTGGCTGCGCTTTGTGCGACAGCCGGAGCGATGCCTGCAAGATGCAAGGCTGAAACCACCAGCGACAACATTGCCCCGCGCGAAAGCCGGCGCGGTGTTAGCGAGCGTGCATAGCCTGTCGCGTCAGTCACGTGCGGTTGGATCTTTCATGCGCGTATTTCAGTTGGCACTGGTTTTTGCGAACAGAATACACGCCAGATTATACTATGCGCGGTGGTACGGGTGGCCGGATAAAATCGTCGCGGCCCGGTAAATCTGTTCCAGCAGCATGACGCGCACCATCTGATGCGGCCATGTCGCCTTGCCAAACGCAACGCTGAGGTTCACATTGCGCCGCAATTCAGGCGAAAGTCCGTCCGCTCCGCCGATTAAAAAAACAGCGGTTGGAACCGATTCGTCCCGCCAGCGGCCAAGATGCCGCGCGAACGTTGCGCTGTCGATGGTTTCGCCGCGTTCGTCGAGCGCGATGATGGACGATTTGTCAGGAATCAGTGCTGAGATCGCGGCGGCTTCATCCGCCATGCGGGCCGCAGTGTCGCGCGCGCGGCTTTCCGGAATTTCATGAATCTCAAGGCCGCGAAATCCGAGCTTGCGGCCGATATCATCGAACCGGTCGCGATAACGATCAGCAAGCTCCCGCTCCGGGCCTTGTTTCAGGCGGCCAATGGCGATGACAACGATGCGCATGGCGCGCAAACTAACATGCGCGCAAGCACATGAACACGTGCAGGCTCACCGCTTCTCAGCGGGCCTTTGCCGCCGGCTTGTCCGAGGTCCACATCTTCTCGAGATTGTAGAACTCGCGGACTTCCGGCCTGAACACATGCACGATCACGTCGCCGGAATCGATCAGCACCCAGTCGCAGTTGGGCAATCCCTCAATATGAGGGGCTGCGATTCCGCTTTCTTTGAGGCCCTTCGCCACGTTTTCCGCAATCGCGCCGACGTGACGGTTGGCCCGCCCGGAGGTCACGATCATGTAGTCAGTGATGGAGGATTTGCCGCGGAGGTCGATGGTGATCGTTTCTTCCGCCTTCATGTCGTCAAGGCGGGAGAGGATCAGGTTCAGCGTCTCGTCGGCGTCAGGTCGCGCCTTCAAGACGGGAGCAGGCGTCGCTTCAGCACGAGGCTTCGACAAGGCTGCCTTGGACAATACAGATGTGGTCAGGGACCATTCCTTTCACTGTATCGCGAGCGCCGAATCCTGGCGCCCACCTTCATCATACGCATGTGGGGTTAATGGTTTCAATCTTCCAGATATCGAAGCGATAATTTGCGCTTTGCTGTTGCCGGAAAACGTCATCGCGAACCGGCATCCTTCCAGCTTCCGTCCGGGTTCCGCAGCCGCGTCGAGGACAGGCTGGATTTCAGCCCGGTGAGGAAGGTCCAGGCTGGGGCCCGCCGGCGCGCCAGTGTTCCCGCACTCCGCTCGTCGATGCGGTAGGGCATCAGCGTTTGTGCAGCGATGGAGGAAAGGGCACGGAAGCTGTCAGGCGGGCGGTCGACCACGGCGATCGGGACCATGCTGGCGATGTGCTGCCAGTTTTCCCAGCGGCTGAATTGCGCGAGATTGTCAGCGCCCATGATCCATACAAAGCGAACACCGGAGCAGCGGCGGCGCAGATACGAAATCGTGTCGGCAGTGTAGCGGGTGCCGATGACGGTTTCGAGACAACTGACATCGATGCGCGGATGGTTCGCAACTCTCTGTGCGGCGATCATGCGCTCGCGCAGTGCGTGCAGCGAGCCGTTGTTCTTGAGCGGATTGCCGGGGGACACCAGCCACCAGATGCGGTCGAGCTGTAGCCGTTTCATCGCGAACAGGCTGATGGCGCGATGCGCGTCGTGCGGCGGGTTGAATGATCCGCCGAGCAGGCCGATGCGCATTCCGTCGGCATGAAGCGGAAGGGCGCGGGGCAAGTGAACTGCCGCGGTCTCTGGCGCGTCGCTCACGGGCGCGCAATTCACGGGCGTGTCTGTCCTGTGCCGTGGACGCGATACTTGAAACTGGTGAGTTGCTCGGCCCCGACGGGGCCGCGCGCATGGAACTTGCCAGTGGCGATACCGATTTCCGCACCGAAGCCGAATTCGCCGCCGTCGGCGAACTGCGTCGAGGCATTATGCAGCACGATGGCTGAATCCACCTCGTTGAGAAATCTTTCGGCGGCCTTCGCGTCTTCGGTGACGATGGCGTCGGTGTGATGCGAGCCATAGCGCTCGATATGCGCGATGGCCTCGTCGAGGCCGTTCACGAGCTTCGCGGAAATGATGGCGTCTTCGTATTCGGTGGCCCAGTCTTCGTCGGACACAGGCTTCACGCGCGCGTCGGCGCGCTGAATGTCCGCGTCGCCGCGCACTTCGCAACCGGCGTCGAGCAGCATTGTCACCAGCGGCTTGAGCTGCTTGTCGGCGGCCGCCTTGTCGATCAGCAGCGTTTCCGCTGCGCCGCAGACGCCGGGACGGCGCATCTTGGCATTGAGCACAACGCTCTTGGCCATGTCTGGTGCTGCCGCCTTGTCGACATAGACATGATTGACGCCTTCGAGATGGGCGAACACCGGCACGCGTGCTTCGTCCTGCACGCGGGCGACGAGATTCTTGCCGCCGCGGGGCACGATGACATCGATCGCACCATTAAGGCCGCCGAGCATCAGGCCAACTGCCGCACGGTCGCGGGTCGGCACCAGCGAAATGGATTCTTCGGGAAGTCCTGCCTTGCGCAAGCCTTCGACCAGGCATTGATGAATCGCGCGGCACGACCGGAAACTGTCCGAGCCGCCACGCAGGATCACGGCGTTGCCGGACTTGAGGCACAACGCGCCGGCGTCGGCCGCCACATTGGGGCGGCTCTCGAAGATCACGCCGACGACGCCGAGCGGCACGCGCACGCGCTCAATGGTCATCCCGTTGGGCCGTGCCCAGCTTTCGGTGACGATGCCGACGGGATCGGGAATCGCCCGCACCACATCGATGCCGTCGGCCATCGCCTTGATGCGCGCCTCATTGAGCGCGAGACGATCGACGAACGCGCTGCTCATTCCACCGGCTTTCGCCTCGGCGACGTCTTCAGCGTTGGCGGCCAGAATCTTTTTGGCATTGGCGCGAATGGCTGCCGCCATGGCAGCCAGTGCGGCATCCTTCTGCTCGCTCGGGGCAAGCGCCAGCGTCCGCGCGGCGCGGCATGCACCAACGCCGAGATTGGCCATCAGCGCGGTCAGGTCGGGAGCGCCATCAAGAGCTTTGAGCGGAGCGGACATGTCGGTCTATGTGGGGTTGGAATGCCTGTAAGGCCATGCTCTAGCACAGAAATTCGGACCCGGCGAGCCGCCGGGAACATGGCTGCCCGGCGGGATGGGTCAGTGGCCGAGGGGGCGCCCCGCTAGGCCATTGGCCGTGCTCGGGTTTGCCCGGGAGCGCTATTTCGCGCTGTCGGTGCCGCGCGGGCCGCCGACCACCAGGTCGTCGCGATGGATCATTTCCGCGCGGCCACTGATGCCGAGGATTTGCGCTGCGTCCGAGGACGAGCGTCCCTTGATCTGGTCGGCATGGTCCGCGTCATAGGCGACAAGACCGCGGCCGATCTCATGGGTGTCCGGGCCGCGCACCACCACGGCGTCCCCGCGGGCGAACTGCCCGTCGACCCGGATCACGCCGGCCGGCAGGAGGCTCTTGCCTGCTCGCAATGCCGCGACCGCACCTGCGTCGATGGTGAGCGTACCCTTCGGCTCGAGCGAACCTGCGATCCAGCGCTTGCGCGCAGTGACGGGATTGGCCGGGGTGAGAAACCATGTGCAGGGCCCGCCATCGGCAATGGCCTGCAGCGGATGTTCGATCTTGCCCGATGCGATCAGCATGTGCGTGCCGGCGGAGGTTGCGATCTTCGCGGCCTCGATCTTGGTGCGCATGCCGCCGCGCGACAGTTCGGATTCGGCCGCGCCTGCCATCGCCTCGATATCCGCGGTGACGGATTCGACGACAGGAATGAGCTTGGCGTTCGGATTCGCCGACGGCGGCGCGGTGTAGAGACCGTCAATGTCTGAAAGGAGGATGAGCAGATCCGCGCTGGTCATGGTGGCGACGCGCGCGGCGAGACGGTCGTTGTCGCCATAACGGATTTCGTTGGTGGCGACGGTGTCGTTCTCGTTGATCACCGGCACGGCGCGCCACTCGAGAAGTTTCGAGATGGTGGAGCGCGCATTGAGATAGCGCCTCCGCTCTTCGGTGTCCTGCAACGTGACCAAGATCTGTCCGGCGCCGATGCCGTAATGGCCGAGCACACCGGACCAGATGCGCGCGAGTTCGATCTGGCCGACGGCGGCGGCGGCCTGGCTTTCCTCGAGCTTGAGCAGGCCGCTCGGCAATTTCAGGCGGCTGCGGCCGAGTGCGATCGAGCCCGATGAAACAACGAGCACATCCTTGCCTGCGTGATGCAGCTTGGCGAGATCGGCTGCGAGTGCGGCCAGCCATGATGCGCGGACTTCGCCGGCGCTGGAATCGATCAGCAGCGACGATCCGACCTTGACGACGATGCGGCGGAAATTATTCAGTTCGGGATTCGACATCGGAAAATCAGCGTGTAATGGGCTTAAGTTGAATTGCGAATGAGAGCGTCAGCGGCCGAGCGGTGTCCAGCCTGACGGCTGCTCCGGCTCCGGGTCCGCCGGGCTCTCAGTCGCCTTCTTCGCTTTCGCCGATACCGGCGCTTCGCCGATCACGGACAACAGTGCGCGCAATGCTTCCGGCACGCCTTCGCGCGACACGCTCGAGAGCAGCAGCGGCGTCTTCTTCGCCGCCCGCTTCAGCCGCGCCTTCTGATCCTTGAGATGTTCCGGCGTGACGGCGTCAATTTTGCTCAGCGCGACGATCTCGATCTTGTCGGCGAGATTCTCGTCATACGCCTCCAGTTCGGTGCGAACGGTCTTGTACTCCTTGCCGGCATGTTCGGATGTCGCATCGACCAGATGGAGCAACACGCGGCAGCGCTCGACGTGACCGAGGAACCTGTCGCCGAGGCCTGCGCCTTCATGCGCGCCCTCGATCAGTCCCGGAATGTCAGCCAGCACGAATTCTCGTCCGTCGATGCCGACGACGCCAAGCTGCGGATGCAGGGTCGTGAACGGATAGTCGGCGATCTTCGGCTTTGCCGCGCTGACCACCGAGAGGAAGGTGGACTTTCCGGCGTTGGGCAATCCGACCAGACCGGCGTCCGCAATCAGTTTCAGCCGCAGCCAGATCCAGCGCTCTTCGCCGGGCTGGCCGGGGTTGGCGTTGCGCGGTGCGCGATTGGTCGAAGTCTTGAAGTGCGCGTTGCCGAAGCCGCCATTGCCGCCCTTCGCCAGGACGAATTTTTCGCCGACCTCGGTGAAGTCGTGGATCAGCGTCTCGCGGTCCTCGTCGAAGATTTGCGTGCCGAGCGGCACCTTGAGCACGATGTCCTTGCCGCCCGCGCCGTGACGGTCTGAGCCCATGCCGTGGCCGCCCTTCGGCGCCTTGAAGTGCTGCTGGTAGCGATAATCGATCAGCGTGTTGAGGCCGTCCGCGACTTCGACAATGACATCGCCGCCGCGTCCGCCATTGCCGCCCGACGGGCCGCCAAACTCGATGAACTTCTCGCGACGAAATGCCACGCAGCCGTTTCCGCCGTCACCGGAGCGGATATAGACCTTGGCTTCGTCGAGAAACTTCATTGGTTTTCCATTGCGCCTTGATCGGCAAAAGGCCCGGTTTGCCGCGTTCAATCGCGTTCCGGGCGTGTGCGCCAATGTATGCGCCATGGGTGCGCGAGCGGCAACCGATTCATGCGTAATATCGCACCAAAGGCTGCATTTGCGGCGGTTGCGGTAAACGTCCTGGCCTCCTAAACAACCCGTCCAGCCGCATTTTGGTCCCATTCACGCTCGGCGACGCAGCCATGTTCGCAAAACTCTCGGCAGAGGCCGGCAACCGCTCGGCCGCGCTTGCAGGCATCGCGCTGATGCTGCTGGCCGTCTGGATGTTTTCGTTCGGCGACGCCATCGGCAAGTTCATTGTTGCGACCTACACGGTCGGCCAACTGCTGCTGCTGCGCGCGGTGGCGAGTCTCATCCTGCTGTCGCCGGTGATCTGGCGTCACCGCAACGCCTTCCGGACCATTCAGAGGCCCGGACTGCAAGTCATCCGAGTGGTGCTTTCGACTCTGGAAGTTGCGGCATTCTTCGCGGCGTCGGTCTATCTGCCGCTTGCGGATGTCATCACCTACTATCTCGCAGCGCCTATTTTTGTGACTGCCGCCTCGGCGATCTTCCTCGGCGAAAAGGTCGGCTGGCGGCGCTGGAGCGCCATCGTCGTCGGCTTCATCGGCGTCATCATCGCGCTGCGTCCGTCCACGCAAGCCTTCAGCTGGCCGGCGATGATCGCGCTGGCGGGCAGTTCGTCGTTCGCAGCGCTCATGATTATTACGCGCTCGCTGCGCGGCACGCCCGATGTCGTGCTGACAACGGCGCAGTTCTGCGGAACGCTTCTGTTCGGCGTGATCGTGGCGCCGTTCGGCTGGATCACGCCGACCCTGCCGGATCTTGGCCTTTTCGCATTGGCAGGCTGCATTTCCATCGTGGCTGCGCTCGGGGTCAACCGTTCGCTCAAGCTCGCTCCGGCCAGCGTCGTCGTACCCTATCAGTACACGATGATCATCTGGGCGGTGATCTTCGGCTATGTCGTGTTCGGTGATGTGCCCTCGGTGGCGATGCTGGTGGGTGCTGCGGTCATCATCCTGGCCGGCCTCTACATCTTCCTGCGCGAACGCGACCTGGTTCGTGAGGAGCCGGTCGTGGTGCCTCCGCCCGGATGAGCCTTTCATTGCAAAGCCTGCGAAGGGCCGCGCCGCGATCATCCAGGCTGGCGGGCATTCTATTCATGCTCGCGGCCATCACGATTTTCTCGCTGGTGAATGTCTTCAGCAAGGTGATGGTTGCGACCTATCCGCCGGCGCAGCTGTTCTTCATCCGCGGGTTTGCTGCCATCGCAACGCTGATGCCGTTTCTTGCCCGCGACAATTTCGCGGCGATGCGCCATGTGCCGCGGCCCGGTTTGCAGGTGCTGCGCATGGCGATGTCCGTTGCCGACGGTATGCTGTTCTTCACGGCCATCAAGTACATCCCGCTGGCGGACGCCACCACCTGCTATCTGGCCGCGCCGATTTTCGTTACAGCCTTCTCCGCGATTTTTCTGCGTGAGCAGGTCGGCTGGCGGCGCTGGACGGCCGTTGTCGTGGGGTTCGTGGGGGTCATCATCGCGCTGCGCCCCACTGGCGCAGCCATTTCCTGGCCGGCCTTGATCGCGCTGGCGGGTTGTCTGTGCCAGTCGGTGTTCATGATCGTGACGCGTTATGTGCGCGGCACGTCCAACTTTCTTCTGGCCATGACCCAGGTGGTGGGCTCGTTTGTCTTCGGCGGAGTCATGTCCGCGTTCATCTTCCTTCCGCCGACATGGCTGATCGTTGTTCTGTTGCTGATCAGCGGCACGGTCAAATGTGGTTGCCGTGCTGTGCCTCAACCGGTCGCTGATTCTGGCGCCTGCCAGTGTGGTGGCGCCGTTTCAGTACACGATGATCGTGTGGGCGGTTGTGCTGGGATTTCTGGTGTTCGGCGATGTGCCGTCACCGAACACGATAATAGGGGCGACCATCGTCGCCTGTGCGGGAATCTATATCTTCCTGCGCGAGCGCGCGGTCATGCATCGCGAGCCTGAGCCCAATCCGCCCACGGTGGTTTAGTGCATGATCCTCCCGGCGCTCCGGAGAGGATCATGCCTTGTCGGCTCACCGCCGCGTCGAGTTGCGCCAGCTCTTGATCGACGACCACACGCCGCGCTCGAGCTTGAAGCGATCGACCGGTGTCGACGATCCGAGCGCGAGGAAGCGGTGCAGTTCGACGCCGGTCCACTGGAAGCCGCACTTCTCCAGCACGTGACGCGAGGCCGGGTTCAGCACGCGCGCGCCAGCCAGCAGTTCGTCGATGGCAAATTCCTCGAAGGCGTAATCGATCACGGCGCGCGCGGCTTCCGTGGCAAAGCCCTTGCCCCAGTGATCGACGCCAAAACAGTAACCCAGTTCCGGCGCGTTCTCGTCTTCCCAACTCAGGCCGACAAGCCCGACCGCGGTACGCTCGCGCTCGACAAGGAAAACGGTATCGACAGTGCCTGCGACGGTGTTCACGAAGCTGATGGCATCGTCCAGCGAATAGGGATGCGGCACGCGGCGCAGATTAACGGCCACACGCTTGTCACCCACGACATGCGCAATGGCTTTTACGTCCGCGAGCGTCGGCTGACGCAACACCAGCCGATCGGTCTCGAGGACGACGGCTCTTGATTCCAGCAAGATGGGCGTTGGCTTTTCCAGCAACATGACAAGGCTCCTTCATGTGCCCGTCCCCAACGGGCGCAAACGAAAAGGGGAGGCCGGTTTACCCGTCTCCCCTTTCGAGCCTTCTGGCGCTCTGCCGGTTCAACGAGACCCGGCAGACGCGATGTGTCTACCGTTTATTCAGCCGCTTCCGCCATCGGAATAACCGAGACGAAGGTGCGGCCGTTGGCTTTGGCGCGGAATTCGACCTTGCCTTCGATCTTGGCGAAAAGGGTATGGTCCGTGCCCATGCCGACGTTAAGGCCGGGATGCCAGGTCGTGCCGCGCTGACGGGCAATGATATTGCCCGGAATCACGTGTTCGCCGCCGAACGCCTTGACGCCAAGGCGCTTGCCAGCTGAGTCGCGTCCGTTGCGCGAAGAACCGCCTGCTTTTTTGTGAGCCATCGCTCCGTCTCCAAACTTGCGTCTAGTGTATAGACCGATTCCTTGACGGAATCATTTCACTTTTTGTCGCTCTTTGCCTTCGGTGCTGCCTTTTTGGCGGGGGCCTTTGCGGCAGCTTTCGGAGCTGCCTTTTTGGCCGGAGCCTTCTTCGCAGCCTTGGCGGGAGCATCACCCTCGGCGGATGGTGCTTCGACCTTCTTTTCCTTCTTCGGGCGCGGACCCACGCTCGGAGCCTTGCCGTCGGTCAGAATCTCGGTGACGCGGATCACCGTGATTTCGTCGCGATAGCCGCGCTTGCGCTTCGAATTCTTGCGGCGGCGCTTCTTGAAGGAAATCACCTTCGGGCCGCGCTTGTGGTCCAGCACTTCGGCCGCCACGGATGCGCCACTCACGAACGGCGCGCCGAGGACCGGCGTGTCGCCGCCCACCACCATTACTTCGCCAAGTTGCACGATCGTTCCGACATCGCCGGCGATCTTGCCAATCTCGAGCACATCATCAGGAACGACACGGAACTGCCGGCCGCCGGTTTTGATGACTGCGAACATCGTTTTTTTCCTTCGTGTTCGATTCCGATGCTCGGATGAAATCCGGCCCGGCTTCTTGTTCAGTCGCTATGGGTTCAATTGTCTGCGTCGCTACAACGTCGAGGCTGCGGCCGCGCAAAAACAAACGGCGCGAGAAATCCCGCGCCGGGTTGCGGGTGTTATAGCCGCAGAAGACCACGAGTCAAGAAAAAGCAGCCCGAAAAAGGGCCTTTTCTGAGCCATTTGGCTCGATTTTCCGGCGTTTTGGGCCTCCGCGAGCGCTGCGGCAACCCGCCCCCGAAACAATCCGGTTCCCCGGTCGTTATACCTCGCAACAGTTAAGGGGCTTCCGGATATGGCTGAAGACACGCTGACGATCGCCGGCATTGGTAAACATGGGGCGGCGCGCCTGCCGTCCGTGGACATCGACAGCTACAACATTGAGCTCAAGGATGAGGACGGATTTCTGGGCGACCGCGCCAGCAAGGGCGCTTTTCAGGATATTCTCGACAAATGGCGCAAGCCCCTGAAGAAAAACGGTGACGACCCGCTGGGCGCCAAATCCACCGAAGACATTAGCAAGAAAAAGCTCGACGACATTCTGTTCGGCGAGGATGTCGAAGCCTCGGCGCTGATCCACAGCGCCATTGAGGAGTTTGCCCAGGAACTGGCCTATGTCACGGGGCGCTTCCTCAAAACCAAGGCATGGGGCAAGACGGAAGCGATCATTGTCGGTGGCGGCTTCCGGCAGAGCCGGATCGGCGAATTGGCGATCGCGCGGGCGGACATCATTCTCAAGGCGGAAGGTGCGAAGGTCAGCCTGATTCCGATTCGCTTCCATCCCGATGAAGCGGCGCTGATCGGTTGTGCGCATCTGGCACCGTCATGGATTTTCGAGGGTCACGACAGCCTTCTCGCGGTCGATATTGGCGGCACCAACATCCGTTGCGGCGTGGTTGAAACCCGCCAGAAGAAGGCACCGGATCTGTCGAAAGCCTCGGTCTGGAAATCCGAACTCTGGCGTCATGCCGATGATGAGCCGACCCGAGAGGGAGCGGTGAAAAAGCTGGCCGGAATGCTGAAAGGGCTGCTGAAACAGGCAGAGAATGAGGGCCTGAAACTGGCGCCTTTTATCGGCGTCTCGTGTCCCGGTGCGATCGATGCCGACGGGTCGATCGAAAAGGGCGCGCAGAATCTGCCGGGGAACTGGGAAAGCAGCAAGTTCAATCTGCCCGCTAGCCTGATCGACCTGATCCCCAGCATCGGCGATCACGACACCGCTGTCCTGATGCACAACGACGGCGTGGTGCAGGGCTTGAGCGAAATTCCCTTTATGCAGGATTATATGCGCTGGGGAATCCTCACCATCGGCACCGGTCTCGGCAATGCCCGCTTCACCATGCGCAACCCGAGAGAGAAGAAGAAAGGCTGAGATGGGGACGGCGTTGTTTAGAAAAGAGGGCTGAGGCGGCAAGATTGCCCTCGCGGCCGGTGGCGTTAATCGGGCAAGACCGAAGATCCGCCCTGCGGGCATGACTGCCCGTCATTCTCAGGCCTGAAAAGACCGACAGCGCCTTGTCTGGACGGGCATCCTCGCATAGAACTCGGCCCGCGACCCGGCGGAAACCGCCGTTTTGGTACCTGGAGAGGTGGCAGAGTGGTCGAATGCACCGCACTCGAAATGCGGCATAGGTGCAAGCCTATCGGGGGTTCGAATCCCTCCCTCTCCGCCAAAATTCCCTGAACGCCAGAACTCCCGGCTTTGCGACTCAAGGTCCCCCGCCTGCGCGCGGATGCATAGGGCGAGTGTCGCACGGTGCATCCGGCGGCAGCTGGCGTCAGTTCGGATCGGCAAAAACTTCAACGGGAAGGTTTGTCGTCTTGCGGTGAAGCTCCTGAATGGGAAGCGCGGCTATCGCCGCCCTTGCAGCCGGCGCCGCGTTCGATGACGGAAAATCCATGGTCGCGGTATCGAAAGTGGCTTCGCCTTTGGCGTGCGGGTTGTTCGCGTTGAGAATGATCAGGCCGCCGGCCAGTAATCCATAAGCGCAAAATGCGCCAACGATGAAGACGAAGCGGCGGGTGCTGTAGCTGAGCCTGTTTTTCATGGCAGCCTCCTATTGGCTGCCATGAACCCTTCAACAAGGGTGCGAATCTGTCTGTGACCTGACCCACAGATCGCAAAATTCCATCATCTCGCCGCGGCAGAAACTGCGCGGCGAATGTGAGCGAGCTCACATTCGACAGCCACCCCGAGCGGCTATTTTTCAAGAGCGAGAGGCAATCGAGCTCTATCGGAGCGCCGCGCGCCGATATCCCCCAAGGTGTTGGCGTCATTGAAGATTTGCAGAGTGTACGCCGATGTTTTTGCCCTCCGGAAACCGTGCCATCTGCTTCTCACGGATCAATCTCTAAGTGTTGGTCGTCCTCTGGTGGAGATGATATCTTGCTGTCGACTGCGCAGACCAATCGATTGCCGATCCAGATTTTTAGCGCGTTCATTGCCAGCGATAATTGCGGGATGTCGTCATGAGCACGCACGTTCCTGATTCAATGATCGAAGGTCCACATCGCCATTCCTCTGCGGCTCCTCGCCGCGAAAGGCGGGCGACCGATGGCGGCGTACTGACCCGATTGTTGCAAAGAATCTCGCTTGCCCGGCAAAGGGCGAGCTACCGGTTCAGCTCCTACATCTTTTGCCATCTCTGGCTTCTCAAGCTTGTCTTCACGCTGCTGCGCCGTGTGCGTCCGATTTCGATCTTCGGCAAGCTCGTCGTTCTCACCAAGATGAGCGATGTTCGAGAGGTTCTCGGGCGCTTCGATGACTTCACACTGGGCGAGGTGATCGATCCGGGGATGCCGTGGGGTCCGTTTCTGATGACGGTTGACTGGCGCGAGCAACACGCGCGCGAGCGGGGGTTGCTTCAGAGTGTGGTCAGGCGGGAGATCGATCCGCAGACAATCAGGAAAGTGGTCGCTGAAGAATGCCGCGAGCGGATAACCGCTGCCAATAACGGCCGGATCGACATGGTCGCCGAGCTTGCGGAGCCCGCGGTCATTCGCATTGCCGCCGACTATTTCGGCGTTGCTCCGCTGAAAAACGACAAGCGCCGCATGGCGCGCGCCACGCGTAACCTGGCCGGGATTATCATGGTCAATCCTCCGGTCGGTTCAAATCCGTGGATCGAATCGCGCGACGATATGGCTGCCCTGACGCAGCAGCTGCTGGAGCAGATTGCGGTTGTCAGGTCGGCAATCAGCGCGTCACGCCAAGGCGAACTTCCCGACAATCTGCTGACGCGCCTGACGGCGCTGCTGCATGCCGGCGGCACGCCAAAGTGGTTCGATGAAGACTGGATACGGCGATACCTGACCGGTCTGGTTGCGACCGGTCTTGCAACGGTGGTTCGCGGGACCTCGCAGATGGTCGATCAGCTCGTGGCCCGGCCCGATGCCTTGCGGCAAGCGCAGAAGCTGGCCATCGCGCTCGATCATGCGGAAGCGGAAGAACAGCGCCTCGCGAGCGGAGCATCGGACAGTGATCGGCGTTTCGCGGCGGAGCGTGTGGCGAAGTCCCGCGAGGCGCTGACACACTACATTTATGAGGCGCTCCGGTTCCGGCCGATGCTGCCCCTGCTCGTGCGCGATTGTCCACGCGAAACAATCGTCGCAAACGGAACCAGGCGCGTGCGCATCGTGCCGGCGGGCGCACGCGTTCTGGCGGCGCCACTGGCCGCCATGTTCGATCCCGATGCATTTTCAGACCCGTCGCGGTTCGATCCGCAGCGGCCGCTGAAGAATTACATTCATTTTGGCGACGGCGAGCGCCGCTGCTTCGGCAGATACGTTGCCGAGAGCGCTCTCATGGAGATGGCGCGGGCATTGCTCCGTCTGCCCGGCCTCGCGCGCGCGCCCGGTTCCGATGGCCAGATCCGCTACGAAGGGCCGGCGCCATACTCATTCGTCCTCACATTCAACACGCAAACCACCGGGGCGCAGAAACGGTGAGCCCGAACTACACAACGATCATCACGCCGCTCGACCCCGGCCGCGTGGACGCGTGCCGTCAGCATCTGCGCGACAACGCCGAGCCGCGCCTTTCCGGCGACCTGATGGAGTGCAGACCGTTGTTCCGGTTCGACAAGATCGCAAGCCTGCACTTCTGCAGTTTTGTCATCCTCGATGCCGACGGCGAATTCGCTCCCAGCCTCGTATTCGAGGCGACCTTCGACGGGTCCAGAGAGGACTTTCTGAATGAGTTGCTGAAGATCGCGCCGCAAGGCATGCATGAGACCTATCGGCATTGTTCGGACTATCCGGTTTCCGGGCTCGCCGCGCCTCTCCTGATTGCAGAATATCTTGTGAACCATGATGTCGGCGCGAACACTTTCTTTAGCGGCAGTCCGGGTCGCACGGTGGCGCAAATTCAGGGCGAGAGTCTTCTCCGTCGCGATATTGTCACGTTCCTTTCAAAACGATGCCGGCCGGGTGATGCCATCCCCGCGCGCTCGGTGGGACTTCTCGACGAGGTGCGACGCCATGTCATTCGCGGGCAGGACGACAATCGCTGGGCCGAACAAATTGCGCCGACGCCTTGGGAGATACGGCAGCGTCCGCTGATCGTTGCTGCCGCCGTCATTGCGGCATTGGTTGTGGTCTGCGCGACCGGCATCGCTGTAGGTGCGCTGTTCTCCTGGGGGCCGTTTGTGCTGCACGGCCATATCGTTCGGGCGTTCGAGCATGTGAGCCGCATCGGGGCAAGCATCGGCAACTTTATGGTGTCGTGGTTCCCGTGGATTGCCAGCCACATCACGATCGAGCCCGCGATCCTTCATACCCTGATTGCGTTGACTGGCGTGTGGCTGATCGTCCGCATCTTTGAGCTCTTCCTGACCAGTTGGACCAGGAATCCTCACGATCAGCTCTTTATCAACCGCTTTCCGTTGCAGATCGCGGTGATCGTCAGATACGCGCTGATCGTCTTTCTTGCTGGCTCTGTTGTGCTGGCCGTCATTTCGGGAATGACCGCGGTTCGATCTGGCGGCGCAGTGCAGCCCGGTCTCTGGGCGGCGATTGGCCGTCTCGTCATTGTCGTGTTGCTCCTGGCGGTTCTGAACTACTGGGCAACATCCCTGAAGCTTGCCGTTCAGCTTCGGCCATATGATGCCGTTCGTGAGAATGTCCGGCGGCTGCTGCTTGATCTGGACAGATTCGCGATGGTTATCGTGATCGCGGTTGGCGTTCTGCTCATCGCGCGTCACCTGCCGTTTGCCGTCAGCGAGCAGATCGCGACAATCGCGCGGTCGATCGTTTTTGCCGTGCTTGTCACCGTGGCTTACGGCCTCATCGGCATCCTGGCCTATTATGTCATTGGGCTTTTTATCTTCGGGCTCATACGAACGCTTGAGATCAGGGATAGGCGCAATTTTTCCGAGCCGGCCGGACTCATCGCGCGTGCCCGGGAGAACGCCCGGAAGTATGTCCGCGAGGAAGGTGGTATCAACCGGTATCAGAATCATCTGGCCAGCATCACGTCTGTGAAGCCGGGCTTCATTCGATGCTGGCTGCTGCGCCTCGCGCTGTTTGCCATCAATCTGCTGTCGCGTTTCTGGTTCAATCGCGGCGAGCTCGGCGGCATACCGACGATCCTGTCGGCACGGTGGGTGATGATTGACGGCGGCAAGCGGCTCCTGTTTCTCGATAATTATGGCGGAGCGTGGGAAAGCTATCTCAACGAGTTCATCGATCTGGCGGCGGTCAAGGGCCTCAATGCCATCTGGTCGAACACGTTTGTCACAGCGGACGGAAAATCCTACGGGTTCCCCGCGTCGAAATTTCTCTTCTGGAGAGGCGCGCAAGCCGAGCAGCCTTTCAAGGCCTATGTCCGTCAAAGCCAGGTTGAGACGATTGCCTGGTACAGCGCGTATCCCACGCTCAGTGTCATCAATGTCAATGCCAACACCGAGCTGAGACAATCGCTGTTCAAGCCGCTGAACTACAGCGAGACCGACACGATATTCCGGAGCCTCTGATATGGGTCGCTGCCATGGAGAAGGTTGAATGGGATGACGTTCAGAGGCTGGTGCTGAGCGGTTATCCGAAACTGCCGTTTTCCGCTTACGTCTTCTGGCACTTCGTGCCGGGCGAGATTGGAGTCGCGAAGAAATGGCTCCGGCGGCTGTCAGATCGGCTCACGCGCGCGACGGCGAGCGGAGGTCAACAGGCGATCAACCTTGCGCTGACGGCGCATGGCCTGGAGCATCTTCGCGTCAGTGAGAAGGTGCTGAATGACTTCTCTCTCGAGTTTCTCGAAGGGATGGCCCCGAAGCCGACTGCGGAAACGAAGTTTCCACGCCGGTCGAATGTTCTCGGAGATACAGGCGACAGTTCGCCTGAATTTTGGGAATGGGGCGGCTGGAAAGAGAGTCAGAGCATCGACGGAATGCTGTTGCTCTACGCGGCCGACGAAACGAAGCTGCGATCGTTCGTCGATGCCGAGATCGAGGCCATGGGGGACGTTGCTGCGCCGGCAGTGCGGCGGAATGGCAAGCCGCTGATCATCGGCGGCCGGATCTACGACGATCGCAAGGAGCACTTTGGATTTACAGACGGCATTTCACAGCCGCTGATTGAGGGCTCTCCGAGGACGACAAGAAACGGAAGGAAGCGAACCAGCGATAACGACCACAACAAAAGGCTGACTCCGGAGGAGAGGCGGATTCTTCTCGTCAAGCCCGGTGAATTCGTCCTTGGTTACAAGAACGAGCGCCGCTCCAGCATCTTCGACGTTTCCGGTGTGAAGGCTGAAGGGAGCGTAGACATTCGGCATAACGGAACATACCTCGTGTTCCGGCAGCTGGAGCAGGACGTGCCGGCTTTCAATGAGTTCGTCGCGAAGACGGCTGAGCGCGTTTATGGGCGAACCGATGAGCCGGCGCAGGAAATGATTGCCTCGCAGCTTGTCGGGCGAACGCGCCAGGGCCATCCCTTGGTTCCGATCGAGCGGCGGGCGGGTGCGTCGCCGCGCAATGATTTTCTCTACCACTTCGAAGATCGCTTCGGGATGGCATGCCCGATCGGCGCTCACATCCGCCGCGCGAATCCGCGAGACACGATCGGTCCGGATGCAGATACAGCCCTGCGACTTTCAAAGATGCATCGTATCATCAGGCGCGGCAGGCCCTATGGAGAAAGACTTTCCGAAGACGGTGCAAACGGGGAGGCGGCGCGTGGAATGTCATTCATCGCCCTCAACGCGGATATTGCCGGGCAATTCGAGATGATCCAGCATTCATGGCTTAACAACACGCACTTCGGTGGTCTTTACGCCGGTACAGATCCGCTTGGACATTTCAGTTGCCCCGGGGACGTAGCCAGCATTCAGGATCGGCCGAACAACCACCATATCGATCGTTCGCGCCCGTTCGTCCGGGTCCGCGGTGGCGCCTACTTTTTCCTGCCGGGGATTGAAGCCGTTCGCGCGCTGGCAAGGTAGATTCAGCCGAAGCAGGCCGGAGAGTGCGAAGCGTTCTATCTGTCCGCGATGCTGGGCTCTTTGTTTCGATCGGCTGTGTTCTCCATCGCATGGCGACAGGCAGCCATCATGGCTTTCATGCCGCATTTTTCTGCGAACATGAGCGCACGCTTGAAGTAGGTGTTTGCCAAGGTGCGATTCTGCGGATTGCCGGCGCGCGCGATTTCACCGAGCAGATGTGTCGCATAGGCCTGCTGCGGCGGTTCTCCGCGCTGTTCTGCAAGCGCCAGGGCGCGCTCGGCTGCAGCCTGCGCCTCCGCAAGACGGCCCGCAGCGAGCAGGGCCCGGCCTTGTGCGATGAAAAGATAGCGCCAGCCGAACGAATGCTCCGCCAGCGGCACGTCGAGCCGTTCAGGGATCGACAGGATATTGAGGGCGGTCTCGATGTCGCCCGTTGCAAGATGAGCCTCACCCATGCGGGCTGCGAACACCGGATACATCTGGACCATTTCGAGATCGAGACAGGTCTGCCAGCTTTCGCGCAATAGGGGGAGCGCCTCGGCATGCCGTCCCTGAGATGTTCGCAACCGGCCGAGCACATGATTAATGTTGGCACGAGAATAGGCGTGATCCAGGATTTCGGCGCGCCTGCTGGCGTCCTCCGCCACACTTTCCGCGCGGGGAAGGTCGCCAAGTTCAATCAGGGAATCCGCCATGAAGGTTCGCAGAAGGACACTGGGATAGGCAGCCCAGCCGGCGCGCTTCTGGTCAAGCTCGGGGGTTTCGATCGCAATGCATTTCTCGTGCATCTCGATTGATGTGGCGAAATTGCCGAGTTCGTGATGAACAATGCCGACAATGAGAAGTGAAGCAAACTGGAGCGATGGATCGCCGATCTTGTCCGCGATGCGGCTTGCCATTTCGGCGGCCGCCATCGCGGGCGCGTGCTCTCCGAGTCGCCACAACGCTACGGCAAGCTGACAGTTGACCGCGGTTGTGCGCAGGGGGTCTCCCGAAGCGTCGGCCAGACGGCTCGCCTCGCGCAAGACGTCTGCGATCTGGCGATGCTTGCCGAGCGGTTCGAGCGCAATCACCAGCGTCAGGCGGAAATCGATTTCGGCTTTGATCTTGGCGGAAGAGTCCGCCAGATGTGACAGGGTTTCCAGGCCGCGCTCGTAGATGCTGATAGCGTCCTGATTGGCACCGCGTTTGACGGCGCGCCGGCAACTGCGCAGCTGATAAGGGACGGCCTTTTCCCAAAGCTCGGCTTTGAACGCATGGTCGGCAAGCCGATCGATGTACTCGTCAAGGCGATCGGGAAATCGCGTTTCAATGATGTCGATGGCTTTGGCGTGAAGCGAGCGTCGAAGGCCCAGCAGCATCGTGCCATATACAACTTCACGTGTGAGTTCGTGTTTGAATGAATAATCGGCCGACGTGGTGCTTCTGATCTTCCGGAGAAAATCGGCAGCCTCCAGCGTTCGAAGTTCGCCGGAAATTTCTGCAGGGGTGACGTCCAGCATTTCCGAGAGCAGGGCGACGGAAATCTCCATGCCGATGACGGCTGACGTCTGGAGCAGCGACTTTGGAAATCCGTCCAGAAGGTCAATGCGGGCCGCGAGCACCGAATGAATGGTTTGTGGAATTTCCGCGCGGCCGCTCCGTTTGACGGCCTGATAGTTGCCCGG
The DNA here is from genome assembly GCF_000497575.1 of Afipia sp. OHSU_II-C1. Classification (GTDB taxonomy): domain Bacteria; phylum Pseudomonadota; class Alphaproteobacteria; order Rhizobiales; family Xanthobacteraceae; genus Afipia. The sequence goes on along the minus strand of NZ_APJI01000010.1, from coordinate 12,061 downwards.
CTGACCCCGAAGAAATCCCGTTTCCTTGAGCGTCTGGACCAGTTCTTCCATGAACAGCGGGTTACCCTGGGACTGCGCCAGTATTCTCCGCTTTAACGGGCTGAGGCTGCTGTCGTCTCCCATCAGCCAGTCCATCAGCTGGTGAGAAGTTTCGTCGTCAAGCGGTGACAGGTCGAGGCAGGTCGTGCCGCGATCCAGCGATCCGCCCTCGGGACGCTGCGTTCCGATAAGGAGGGCCCGTGTCCCGTCCAGCGCCCCGGCCAGATTTTGCAGGATGAGCTTCGTCTCGGCGTCGGCCCAGTGAAGATCTTCGACCAGAATGACAGAGGGATTCGACCGCGTGTAGTGAATAACCAGCGATCTGACGGCTTCCATGGTCTTGAGCCGCCGCTCGGACGGCTCCAGTTTCTTCCACTCTTCATCGTCTGCGTTGAGATCCAGCAACGAGAGAATAGGAGGGAGAAAACCCGACAGATTGTTGCCCAGCCGTCCAATGCCTTCCCTGACGCGGCCAATGACGGTCTCGGGACTGTCATCGATGCCAACCCCGAACATCGCTCTGATCAACAGGCCGATGGGGTAATAGCTTGAACTCGTTCGCTGCGAGGGGCAGGCGGTCTCAAGAACGGTCCATTCGTCGGAAACATTCCGGATAAAATCGTGTATCAGACGGGACTTTCCCAGTCCGGCTGCGCCAACAATGCTCACCGACTGTCCATTTCCGGCTGCGGCACTCTCAAGCGCGCCTCTCAGGCTGCGCAGCTCGTTCTGGCGGCCCACGAGAACGCTGAGACCGCGTGCAGACCGGACCTGCCATCGTGTTCTGATCCGTATGGCCGTGAGTTCGAAAACTTCAACCGCTTCGGAGACGCCTTTTACATCCACAAATCCCTGCGGCTGAACCGTTACAAAGCCCTTCGCAAGGTCATGGGTCGCCGCGGTCAGCAGAATCTTGCCTGGTGCAGCAAGCTCTTCCATTCGTGCAGCCAGATGGACGCTCTTTCCGACTGCGTCATAGTTCATCGCCAGGTTGTTGCCGATCGAATGGATGACGACTTCACCGGAATTCATGCCGATACGGATGGCGATATCCCGTCCGGTCCTTTGATTGAGTTCGCCGACGGCGGTCCGCATCGCGAGCGCCGCGCTGCACGCCTGCACGGCGTGGTCTTCCCGCGCGATTGGAGCGCCGAACAGCGCCATGATCCCGTCGCCGAGTGTCTGGTTCACGAAGCCATCGTGATGGTGGACTGCATCCATCAAGGTTTTAAGGACGGGGCCGAGAACCTGTAGCGCCTCCTCGGGATCGAGATGATCGATCAGGGCCGTTGAATCGCGGACATCTGCAAAAACGACCGTGACGTGCTTGCGCTCACCGAGCATCGCTCCGCCCGAGCGCAGGATGCGATCGGCAAGGTCTGTGGGTATGTTCGATTGCAGGAAGGAAAGCGCGTGCGACGCCGTGTCGCTGGAGCGGGCTTTTGGGCGTCCACAGCCGCCGCAAAACCGGGCTGTCGGTTCCATAACGAAACCGCAGTAGCTACAGCGATGATCCGTGCCGCCGATCAAGCCACGCTGCCCTGTAATCATGGCAGCCCCGCAGTTTTTGAGCCCACGCTAGGTTTAAGGGTTCCTTCGGCAATAGCAAGATGAACCCGCCCCTTGGCTGGTTTCGGACGCCCAAAAAATGGGCCGGAGGCCAAGGGGATACCGCGATTGTGGTATAGAGGGCGTAGCTTCGAAGCTGCATTTGGTTGAAATTTCAACGAAGCTTGCATTGCTCCATTTCGGCGACCGCGAGGTTCGCCGAACGGAAGAAATTTATTCATTTTGTAACCAGGCCATACGCCGATGCTTCAGGACGACGACACGCCAGCAACAGCCCGATCCGCCGCCGACAAGACGAGGGTCCTGCGCAACCATCCGCTGTTTCGCGACCTCGGCACTGAGGCGCTGGATCAACTGTGCCACTATGCCAAAAAGAGAACGTTCAAACGTGGCGCGACAATTTTTGCAAAAGGGGATCGTGGCCAAAGTCTCTTTTTCATTATCAGCGGCACGGTGAAAATCGGCGTCTCGTCCGCCGACGGCCGCGGCGCCATTTTCAATATGGTTGATGCAGGGGAGATGTTTGGGGAGATCGCGGTTCTCGATGGTCTTGCCAGGACCGCCGATGCGATTGCGAACGCGGACTGCGAGTTGTTTGTCATTGATCGGAGGGACTTTCTGGCCTTGCTGGCCAGCCAGCCGGTGCTGGCAACAAAGGTGATAGAACTGCTCTGTGTCCGCTTGCGCTGGATCAGCGAGCATGTGGAGCAAGTCATATTTCCCGACCTGTCAGGCAGGCTCGCCAAGGCGCTCATCCGGCTGATCGACAGGCCGGGCGCTGCGCTGGACAGAAAAATCACCATCACGCAGCAAGAAATTGGCGAGATGCTCGGTATGTCGAGAGAAAGCGTCAACAAGCAACTGCACGAATGGGCTGACCGGAAGCTGGTCCGCCTTCAGCGGGGATCGATCACCGTTATCGACGTCGATTCGTTGAAGGGTATGGCGGAACGGTCGCAGGATTGACGCGCTGGAGCTTAGGACAGGCGTCAACGAGAAGAGGCTGGATCGGTCAGCGATCGGCCATCATAGACTTCGTGTTTTCTGGGCGTGACCCAGTGGGCATGCCTTGCGGGCAGCAGCCGGGGTCTGTTGCGCCTGTTCGACTTGCGAGGATGCCTTTACAGGCGAGGTTGAGCGCGAGCTTACCGCGAATCCGATCAGGGCCATGACCAAGGCGAATTCGAGGGCCAGGACTGAAACAGACCATCTCCAGCATGCCGTCCAGTTCCGTCGACTGCCCAACCCGGAATGGGTCAGTTCTCCTGTCGGGGTGTGCATGGTTGCCTCCTTTAACGAAAGGCAACTCAGTAACCCCAATCCCTGTGGCGGTATGTGAACCAAGTCACAGATTGCCGCTCACCAGCGTCGACCCATGGGCGCTTGCACTTTCCGTCGCCGCGGCGGTTGCGATATTCCGCTTCAATGCCGGTCTGTTGCAGACCCTTGCCGCCTGCGCGGCGGCAGGCGTTGCGCTTCACTTCGCCGGGGTGCTTGGATAAACCCGGCAAAGAAGGCCTCGATTATTTCCGCTGCCGCGCGCTTTCGAGCAGCGTCATGCAGGCTTCTAGACAGGCCGCAGCAATCGTCCGGCCCAAGGGGCTCGGCTTCTTGTTCAGGAGCCGATGCATCACCACGCCGTGCAGCATCATCATGACAGGATACGCGACGTTCGCGGCCCTGCTTTCATCCACGCCGGCGCGCACGAGATGGGCGGTGTATCGTTTGATCTCTGCCCCCTGCGCATCTGTTGTGACACGCTCCATCCAGCCGCGCCCGTAGAGCAATTCATAATCGCGAGGGTGGCTGGTGCCGAATTCGAGATGTCGCACGCACGCGTCCCGGAAGTCGCGCGATTTTGCGAGATAGGCCGAGAAGCGCTGAAAGGCGAGCGTGCGCAATGCCTTCAGCAGCGCCTCCCGGTCGGCGAAATGGCTATAGACCGTCGGCGTCGTGGTCGCCGCTTTCGCCGCCACGCCGCGGATCGTTACCGCTTCCTCGCCGCCTGACTGCCACAGGGCGTCGGCGGCCCTCAAGATTTTGTGAGGTAGCTCCGGATCGGCGGTTCGTGGCATCGGGTCCTATTGCTTTTACATTGTATAAGTTATACGTCGTTTAAATAATAACCCATCCCCAGGAGCAGGCAAATGGCCCTTCCCCCCAAACTGATCGGACCCACGATCTCCCTGATCACCGGCCTGATCACCTCGACCAGCATGTCGTTCATCGGTCTCGCCTTGAACTATGGCTTCCAGCCCGATTTCGCGTTCCGTTGGCTGAAGGCCGCGGCAACGAGCTACGTCGCAATCGTACCGATGTTGATGATCCTCATCCCACCGATCCAGCGCTTCGTCATGCGGCAGGCCGGAGTGCCGACGCGCTAACGTATCGCCCCAGTTCGCATTTTTGAACGTAATCCAAGGTCAGCATCATGACGACGAAATACAAACTCAACAAACCAATCCTCGTGACCGGCGCAGCCGGCGCCATAGGCGGCGTCGGCCGCAACGTCACCGAATTCCTGCTCGCAAAGGGGCACAAGGTGCGCGCCCTGGTTCGCCGTGAGGACGAGCGCGCCGACGTCCTGCGGCGGCTCGGTGCAGAGGTCGTAAAAGGCGACCTGACAAACCTCGACTCGATGCACCGCGCCATCGAAGGTTGCGGGCGGATCTATTTCGGAATGTCTGTCTCGGCGGCCTACCTGGAAGCCACGATCAACACCGCTGCGGTGGCGCGCCACCACGGCGTCGAGGCTTTCGTGAACATGTCGCAGATGACGGTCTCGCAAATGAGTATCAACGAGAGCACCGAGAGCCCTCAGCACAAGCTGCATTGGCTCGCGGAGCAGGCTCTGTCCTGGTCGGGACTGCCGGTTGTCACGGTGCGGCCGACAGTCTTTTTCGAAGGCTTCTTTCTTGTCCTTGCCGGCGTTAGCGTGCGGACCTCGGACGCATTGATGCTGCCGATGGGAGGCGGCAAGATTTCGCCGATCTCTGCAGTCGATGTGGCAAGCGCGGTGGCAGCAATCCTCGACGACCCCGCACCGCATATCGGACAGATCTACGATCTGACAGGGCCGGAATCGGCCGATCTGGACCATTATGCGCGCATTTTTTCAGAGGCGCTCGGCAGGCCTATCCGATATCGCGACGTCCCGCTCCCGGCGTGGAGCGAAGGTCTTCGGCAGGCGCGGTTTCCTGAGCACGTCGTCAGCCATCTTTCGGCGATGGTCGAGTTGACCCGGCAGGGACGTTACGATCGCATGACGGACACCATGCGCAAGCTCACCGGCAAGCCACCGACGAGCATGCGCGACTTCGTGAAGCTCCATGCGGCTGAGTTCAAACCGCGGGAACCTGCGCATTCGTGAAACTCTCAGCGAGCGTGGCGCCTTACCTGACGGGCTTCCTGGACGAGCCCGTCAGTGATGCGCGAGATGGATGATCGCAAGCGTCAAGTTTTACGCGCCCTTGCGGTGTTTCTTTTTCTTCGGCTTTTTGTTGAACGTCGGCCTCTCGACATCGGGCCAATCCTGGCGGTCGGCTTTCTTGCCAGGCTTCGGGCCTTTGCCGCGCGGAGGCGGACTCTCGAACCGGCGGGCATCGTCCCGCTGAGGTTTTCCGCTGTGCCTGGGTTTGTCGTAGCGGGGTCTGTCCTCAAAGCGCGGCTTGTCGTCGTAACGAGGTTTCGCGTCGTAACGAGGCTCGTCATTACGGCGCGGCTTGGCGCCGAGATCCTTGTCCTTGTGCGGCGGCTTGCGCGGACGTTTTTCAAACGTGCCGCTGTCGCCCTGTGGTCCGTTCGGAAGCGCCTCGATGCGGATATTGTCTTCCTTGTCGGGGCGCTTGATCTTCGCGGCGAATTCATCGGCCGCGGTTGCTGAAATCTCGAATTCGGTGCTGCCGTCGAAGATGCGAATGGCGCCGATGTCCTGTTTGCCGATTCCACCGCGGCGGCAGATCATCGGCAGAAGCCAGCGCGCCTCGGCATTCTTGTTGCGACCGATGGCGGCGCGGAACCACACGCTGCCTTCCGGCATCTCGCCCCGTGATTTCGACTTCGCGCGCGGTGCGCGGTCGTCGCCGCGCGACTCGCGGCTGTCGCGCCTTGCGCCGCGATCCTCGCGCGAGCGCGCCCCGCCTTGGCCGGGATCGAGAATGTCTTCGGGCGAGGGCAGGCGCGAGCGATAGAGCCGCGCCAACGCCGCTGCAATGTCTTCAGCCGAACGCTCGGCGAGCAGTGCGCGCGCCAGAACGAGATCGTCTTCGGTGGTCGCTTCACCAAACAGCGCGTCCTGCAGCATACGCTGCTGGTCGAGCGCGCGGATTTCCTCCACGGTGGGAGAAGTGCCCCATACCGCATCGATGCCCGCCATGTTCAGCAGCAATTCGGCGCGTCGTTTGCGTGCGGGGATCACCAGCATCACGCTGATGCCCTTCTTGCCTGCGCGTCCGGTGCGGCCCGACCGATGCTGCAGCACTTCGGGATCGTTCGGCAGGTCGGCATGAATGACGAGGCCTAAACTGGGCAGGTCGAGGCCGCGCGCCGCAACGTCCGTGGCGACGCAGACCCGCGCGCGTCCGTCGCGCAGGGATTGCAGTGCCTTGGTTCGCTCGTTCTGGGTCAGTTCACCGGACAGCGCGACCACGGAGAAACCGCGCTCAAGCAGCGCGGCCTGCAAATGGTTTACCGCGTTGCGGGTGTTGCAGAACACGATCGCGCTGGGGGACTCGAAAAACCGAAGCACATTGACGACGGCATGTTCGACGTCGCCCGGCGCGATACGGATCGCGCGATATTCAATATCGGCGTGGCCGCCGTCGCCGCCAGCCACTTCGATGCGGAAGGGGTTGTTCTGATATTGCTTGGTGATGGAGAGAATCGTGCGCGGCAGGGTCGCGGAGAACAGCAGCGTCCGCCGTGTGTCCGGCGTGGTCTCGAGGATGAACTCCATGTCCTCGCGAAAGCCGAGATCGAGCATCTCGTCGGCTTCGTCGAGCACGACGGCTTTCAGTTCGGAGACGTCGAGGCGCTTGCGGCGGATGTGATCGCACAGCCGCCCCGGCGTACCGACCACGATATGCGCACCTGCTTCCAGCTCGCGTTTCTCGCGCTGCGGGTCCATGCCGCCGACACAGGAGACGACGCGCGCACCGGCATAGGCGTAAAGCCATTCCAGTTCACGGTGAACCTGCAACGCCAGTTCGCGTGTCGGTGCGACGATCAACGCGAGTGGCGCACTTGCCCGCGGCAGTTGTTCGGCATCGCCCATCATGTCGTTGGCGATCGCGAGCCCGTAGGCGACAGTCTTGCCCGAGCCGGTTTGCGCAGACACCAGAAGGTCGCGGCCAATGGCATCGGCGGCGAGGACGGCGGTCTGAACCGGCGTTGCATCGTTGTAATTGCGCTCGGCCAGGGCGCGGGCGAGCGGGGGACTTGCGGACAGGGATTTCACGTTGAGACCTTGGCTGGCGTTGTCGCCATGAATGAGAAACGCCTCAATGCACGCACGGTGCGCGCATCCGGCAGTTTCAAAGAAATCGATGAATTGGGGGTGCTTTAGGCCAGTTTTGATCAAAGAGCCATCAATAAGTGCGGTGGTTGCCATCAGAATAAGGCCATTCCGCGATCTGGCCACCGTGGCAGGAACTATCAGGCTGCCAGCTACTTGTGCTTCCCGAGAATTCTTAACCGGGAGTTTTAGACATGAAGAGAACCATAATTGCTTTGGCGATGATTTCTGCGAGCGCGCTCATTCCGGCCGCAGCCTCGGCGCAGGGTGTTCCGGGCGGCGTCGAACGCGGGGCTCGCGAGGGCGAACGCGTGGGCGGGCCGGTCGGGGCGATTGTCGGCGGGACCGTTGGTGGTGTTGTCGGCGGCGTGGCCGGCGTTCTCGGCGTCGATCAGCGCCCGCGCTTCCATAGTTACGTGGTCGAGCAGCGTCGCCCATCCTATCGGTATCAGAACGATCTCGCCGTCGGTGTCGTTCTTCCAGAGGAAGGCGTGACCTACTACGACATTCCAGAAGAGTATGGCGTCCGCGATTATCGCTACACGGTGGTGAACGACCGCACGGTGCTGGTCGATCCGCGGACCCGTCGCGTGGTTCAGATCGTCGAGTAAGCTCCCATCTCTCGTAAAAACAGAAAGGCCGCCCCGCAGGGCGGCCTTTATTTTGCAGACGGACTTGTCAGCCCGCCGCAGCAACTGCGCGCTGCGCCATCACCTTGATGAGGTTGGCGCGGTAAGTGGCCGAACCGTGGATGTCTTCCATCAGCCCGTCAGCCGAAATCGTCACGCCGTCGATGGCGCCGGGGGACCAGTTGGCTTTCAGTGCCGCCTCGATGGCAGGGACGCGCATCACGCCGTTTTGCGAAGCGCCGGTGGCGGCAACGCGCACGTCCCCTGCTTTCGTTTTAGCGACGAAGACCCCGGTGAGCGCGAAGCGTGAAGCCGGGTGACGCATTTTTGCGTAGGCCGCTTTCGCCGGAATCGGGAACGAGACCTCGGTGATGATCTCGCCGTCTTCCAGCGCGGTGGTGAACAGGCCCTGGAAGAAATCATCCGCCTTGATGCTGCGCTTGTTGGTTTTCACCGTGGCGTCGAGCGCCACGAGGGCTGCGGGGAAATCCGCCGCCGGATCGTTGTTGGCGATCGAACCGCCGATGGTGCCGCGATAACGCACGGCGGGATCGCCGAGCACCGAGGTCAGATGCACGATGGCGGGGATCGCCTTCTTGGCGTCCGCACTTGAGAGGATGTCGTAGTACGTTGTCGCCGCCTTGATGACGAGCGCATCGGCGGTGGCCGATACGCCTGTCAGTCCCGGAATGCGGGCGAGGTCGATCACATCCGACGGCTGGGCCAGGCGCTGCTTCATCACCGGCAGCAAGGTGTGGCCGCCGGCGAGATACTTCGAATCGGAGCCCTTCTTGAAAAGGGCCACGGCGTCATCGACGCTTGAAGGACGGTGATAGGTTGTCTCGTACATGATGCGTCTCCCCGTCCTTACTCTGCGGCCTGTTGCTGATGGATCGCGTGCCATACCCGCGATGGCGAGGCTGGCATTTCAAGCTTGTTGGTTCCGATGGCGTCGGTGATCGCATTGATCACCGCGGGCGTTGAGCCGATCGCGCCGGCTTCGCCGCATCCCTTGATGCCGAGCGGGTTGCTCGGGCACGGCGTCATTGTGTGCGAGATCTTGAACGAGGGCAGGTCGTCGGCGCGCGGCATGGCGTAGTCCATGAACGATGCCGTCACGAGCTGACCGCTCTTGTCGTAGACCGCGCCTTCGAGCATTGCCTGTCCGACGCCCTGTGCGATGCCGCCGTGAACCTGTCCTTCGACGATCATCGGATTGATCAGGCGCCCAAAGTCATCGGCGGCGACGAAGTTGACGATATCGGTCTTGCCGGTGCCGGGATCGACATCGACCTCGCAGACATAGGCGCCCGCGGGGAAGGTGAAGTTGGTCGGATCGTAGAACGCGGTCTCTTTCAGACCGGGCTCCATGCCATCCGGCAGGTTGTGCGCGGTGTAGGCGGCGAGCGCGACCATCGGCAGCGCGATCGCCTTGTCGGTGCCGGTGACTTTGAATTCACCGTTCTCGATGACAATGTCGTTCTCGGAGGCTTCCAACTGGTGCGCGACGATCTTCTTCGCCTTGGCCTCGACCTTCTCCATCGCCTTCACGATGGCGGACATGCCGACCGCGCCCGAGCGTGAGCCGTAAGTGCCCATGCCGAACTGCACCTTGTCGGTGTCGCCGTGGAGGATGGAGACCTGACCGATCGGAATGCCGAGACGGTCCGCGACCACCTGGGCAAACGTCGTCTCGTGGCCCTGACCATGGCTGTGCGAGCCGGTGAGGATTTCGATGGTGCCGACCGGGTTGACCCGCACCTCGCAGGATTCCCACAGCCCGACGCCAGCGCCAAGGCTGCCGACGGCTTTGGAGGGCGCGATGCCGCAGGCTTCGATGTAACACGAGAAGCCGATGCCGCGCAGCTTGCCTTCCTTCTTCGCCTTCTCCTTGCGTGCAGGGAAGCCGGCATAATCGATGGCTTTCAGCGCGGCGTCGAGCGACGCGTTAAAGTCGCCGGCGTCATAGGCCATGATCACCGGCGTCTGATGCGGGAAGCTGGTGATGAAATTCCTGCGCCGCAGTTCGGCCGGATCGACCTTGAGCTGCCGCGCCGCGGTTTCCATCAACCGTTCCATCACGAAGCTGGCTTCGGGACGGCCCGCGCCGCGATAGGCATCGACCGGCGTGGTGTTGGTGTAGACGCTGACTACCTCGGCATAGATGTTCGGAATGTTGTACTGGCCCGAGAGCAGCGTGGCGTAGAGATAGGTCGGCACCGACGACGAGAACAGCGACATGTAAGCGCCGAGATTGGCGTGGGTTTTCACCCGCAGGCCGATGATCTTGTTGTCCTTGTCGAAGGCCATCTCGGCCTTGGTGATGTGATCGCGTCCGTGTGCGTCGGTCAGGAACGCCTCGGTGCGGTCGGATGTCCATTTTACCGGGCGGCCGGTGCGCTTGGAGGCCCACAGCGCCACCATTTCTTCCGGATAGATGAAGATCTTGGAGCCGAAGCCGCCGCCGACATCAGGCGCGATCACGCGCAGCTTGTTCTCGGCCGCGACATTATAGAACGCCGACAGCACGAGGCGGGCGACGTGCGGATTTTGCGATGTCGTATAGAGCGTGAAATGTTCTTCCGCCGAGTCGTATTCGGCAACCGCCGCTCGCGGCTCCATCGCGTTCGGCACCAACCGGTTGTTGGTGATATCCATGGCCACCACGTTGGCGGCTTTCTTGAACGCATCGTTGGTGGCGGCTTCGTCGCCGATGCTCCAGTCATAGATGACGTTGCCGGGAGCTTCGGGGTGAAGCTGCGGCGCGCCGGATGCGATGGCGGAGCGGATGTCCGCGGCTGCCGGCAGAACTTCGTAATCCACCTCGACGGCCTCGGCCGCGTCGCGCGCCTGATTGCGGGTTTCTGCGATGACGACTGCGACGGCGTTTCCGACGAAGCGTACCGTTTCCTGCGCCATCGCCGGCCATGCACCCATTTTCATAGGCGAGCCGTCCTTGGAATGGATCATCCAGCCGCAGATCAGATTGCCGATCTTGTCATCGACAAGCTGCTGGCCGGTCAACACGTCAACAACACCCGGCATGGCCTTGGCGGCGTCGACATTGATGCTTTTGATCTTCGCGTGGGCGTGCGGGCTGCGGACGAACGACGCGTAAGTCATGCCATGAAGGCGGACGTCGTCGGTGTATTTGCCCTTGCCGGTGATGAAACGCTTGTCTTCCTTGCGCGTGACTCGTGCGCCGATACCTTCAACACTCATAATCCCGACCTTTCCATAAGGGCTGCCTTGGTCGCGCGAGCAGCGCGGGCAGTTGCACATCTGATTATTGAGTCGTCGCGGATCATTCCGCGGCGGCGGCAACCTTCATGCGCCCGGCGGCGTCGAGCACCGACTTGACGATGTTGTGGTATCCGGTGCAGCGGCAGATGTTGCCTTCGAGCTCATGACGAACGGTTTCCTCGTCGAGGCCGCCGGGATGGCGCTGCACGATGTCGATCGCCGACATGATCATGCCCGGCGTGCAGTAGCCGCACTGGAGGCCATGATTGTCGCGGAAAGCGGCCTGCATCGGATGCAGGGTGTCGCCTTTCGAGATGCCTTCGATGGTGGTGACATTGGCGCCATTGGCCTGGCCGACCAGGGTGGTGCAGGACTTCACCGCGCGTCCGTCAATATGGACGATGCAGGCGCCGCACTGGCTGGTGTCGCATCCGACATGTGTGCCGGTGAGACCGAGATGATCGCGCAGCAGATGGACCAGCAGAGTCCGATCCTCGACATCGGCAGAGACCGCCTTGCCGTTGACCGTTAATTTGATTGTAGACACAAGCACCTCCCCAGTGATTTCCAGAAAACGTTTTTTGTAATTGTTCTAATTAACAACCGGCGCGCAAAACTTTGCAACGTCGATTTTCGTCGCGGGTGTCATCGCACGATCATCTGAGCGTGAAGCGCGTCGCGTTCGATGCGCGATGTCTCTCGGTGTTGATCTCGCAGATGCGAAAGGAATTGTCCGGTGATGGCGGACTTGGGATTGCGATGGCATGCCCAATCTCTCACCAGCCTTCAGCGGCTCATCGTCATTTTCCAGATTCAATTTTCAAACAGCAGGCGCGCGTGGGGCCTGCCCCATTCGCGCCAACGAAAGGCGCGCGTCATCGCTCTCGCGCTCTAACAGCGCGAGGTGAGCTTTGGTTTTGCCCCCCTCAGCGCGCGCGAGGCCTGCCTCGTTCGCGCCCTCAAAACGAGGGGCATGGAGCGCCGCAAGGCGCACCTTTGTATCGTTTCGCTTCCGGCATCGCGTGCGAGGCGATGGTCTTCCGAAAGCGCATCGCCTTGCGGCGCTCCA
>NZ_APJI01000009.1 GCF_000497575.1 Afipia sp. OHSU_II-C1 | reverse complement strand
GAGCGCCGCAAGGCGATGCGCTTCCGGAATCCCATCGCCTCGCAAGCGATGCCGGAAGCGAAACGAACACCAGGTGCGCCTCGCGGCGCTCCATGCCCCTCAAAGTTTGGGGCGGAACTACAAGTTTACCTCGCGCGATGCGCGAGAACGAATGCGCACGCCTTTCGTTGGCGCGAATGGGGCAAGCCCCACACGCGCATGCTGTTTGAAAATTGAATCGGGAAGTTAAGATGACGCACGCCGTTGCAACGCTCTCAGTCGTCATCACCGGGCTTGACCCGGTGATCCACGCCTTGCTTGCAATATCGAAGAGTAGACGTGGATGGCCGGGTCAAGCCCGGCCATGACGAACTACGAGTGGGAAACTCTTGCCATACACTCAATCGTTGTCCCCGCCTACGCGGGGACAACATCGAGAAAAATCACGTCGTATCCTTGCGCGCCTTGTTGACCGCGTCCGCCAGCGACATCTTGGCAGAACCGGGCTTGAGCGGTTTCTGCTGGCTCTCATGCGGCGCCCAGCCGGACAGCCAGACCACATCGAAGGTGGCGCGGATGCGCCCGTCCGGATCGGCAAAGCGCTCCGCATAAATCTGCGCCATCTTCAGAAACGTCGCGCGGCGCGACGGCGTGCGGCGGCGCTCGTTCAGAATGTTGGTCGCGCCCATGCGCCGCAAATCCTGCATCAGCGCGAATGCATTATCGTAGCGCACAACAATGCGGTCCACGTCCGTCACCGGCAATGCGAAACCCGCGCGTTGCAACAGCGCGCCGAGATCGCGAAGATCGGCAAACGGCGCGACGCGCGGCGACACGCCGCCCTCAACTTCAGCTTCCGCAGCCGCAAAGGATTGCCGCAACTCGGTCAGCGTCTCACCGCCAATCATGGCAGCAAGAAAAAGGCCGTCCGGCTTCAGTGCTCGGCGGATCTGCGCCAGCACACCCGGCAAGTCGTTGACGAATTGCAGTGCCAGCGCGGAGACCACGAGATCGGCGGAGCCTGGCGCAAGCGCCAGCGGCTCGGCATCGGAGGCCGGCAAGACCACCGGCACCGTGCGCTGACCGGTCACGGCCAGCGCAACACCTAGCCGATCGCCCGGTGTGCCAAGATCGACACTTTCTGAAAATTCTCTCAGCACCGCATGCAGCCGCTCGACCAGATCTTCAGATACGCGATCAAGCAGAAAGGTCGCCGGCCCCTGCTTCACCGCGCGGGTCTGCCGGTCGCGCAACAGGGCACGATCGAACAGGCGTGGCGGCATATCGGCTGCGGACGAGGTCATAGCCGTAGGTACGCCCTTAGAGACTGGTCTGGCAATTCCCTGCGTGCCGATACGGCAAGCGCGTATTGGAATCGGACCACTGGCCGCGCTTGTTTCCGGCAAGGACAGGAACTAGCCTCTGGCGGCGGGGAAGATCATGTCGGGGCGCGATCAGGCATCGTCACATCCTTCAGGCCGGCTGCGTCAGCCGCTGCTTGGCATGCTTCGAACCGCCCTCGCCTCACTTCCGCGCGCAGCCCTCGACATCGCCCTGCCGACGCTCTGTGTGTCGTGCCGCGAACCGGTTGCCGGCGACGGCGTTTGCGCCGCTTGCTGGGCCAGACTGTCGTTCATCGCGCCGCCGTTCTGCGCGCGGCTCGGCATTCCCTTTGTCTACGATCCGGGACCCGGTTTGCTGTCGATGCAGGCGATCGCCAATCCGCCGGCCTATCAGCGCGCGCGCGCCGCGGTCCGCTACGACGAGGTGGCGCGGACCATGGTCCATGCCCTGAAGTATCAGGACCGCACCGACCTCGCGCCGGTCATGGGCCGCTGGATGGCGCGCGCCGGGCAGGAACTTCTCGGCGATGCCGACGCCCTCGTTCCGGTGCCGCTGCATTGGCGGCGCGGATGGAGCCGCCGCTACAACCAGTCCGGCACGCTGGCTGCGGTGATCGGTAAATCGGCGCATCTCCCCGTGGTGGGAAACGCCCTGCGGCGTGTCCGCCCAACCCTTCAGCAGGTTGGTCTTTCCAAGGCGGACCGCGCGCTCAACGTGCAGGGCGCGTTCAAGGTGCCCCCGGAGGACAAATCTTCCGTGCAGGGCCGCCGGATTGTGCTGATTGACGATGTTTTGACCTCCGGCGCGACCGTTGACGCCTGCGCACGTGCGCTGCTGCGGGCCAGGGCTGCGTCGGTGGATGTGCTGGTGTTCGCCCGGGTTGTGGACACGGTTTGAGCGCCCATATAATTTCAAACCCCTGTTAATTGGGTCTTCCCTCTTCACAAAGGCAAGCCATGCCCGCTCTCGTCGAGATCTACACACGCCCCGGATGCGGCTATTGCAGCGCTGCGAAGTCGCTGCTCTCTCGCAAGAGCGCGGCCTTCACCGAATTCGATGTCGCGGTTGATCCGAGCTGGCGCGCCGAGATGGTCGAACGCTCCAGCGGCGGCGCGACGTTTCCGCAAATCTTCATCGACAAGCAGCATGTCGGCGGCTGCGACGAACTCTATGCGCTCGACCGCGAAGGCAGGCTCGATGGTCTGCTCGCCGGCCAGAAGGTATCTTCATGACAGCCAGCATCGAAAGCGGCGCTCCGTTCACCGCAGCCATGGTGCAGATGCGCACCGCGATGCGGCCGGAGACCAGTCTTGAACAGGGAATTGCGCTGATCCGCGAAGCCAAGGCCAAGGGCGCGGACTACGTCCAGACGCCTGAGGTCACCAACATCATCCAGCAGAACCGCAAGGCGCTGTTCGAACTGCTCGCGACCGAGGAAGACGACCGTTCGCTCAAGGCGTACCGCGAACTGGCGCGCGAGTTGAAGATTTACCTGCATATCGGGTCACTCGCGGTTCGCGCCAATCCCGAGCGCGCGGCAAATCGTTCGTTCCTGATCGCGCCGGATGGCAACATCCTTGCCAGCTACGACAAGATCCACATGTTCGATATCGAACTCGACGGCGGCGAGAGCTACCGCGAGTCCGCCAACTATCAGCCGGGCGAAACCGCCGTCATCTCCGATCTGCCGTGGGGCCGGATCGGGCTGACGATCTGTTACGATGTTCGCTTTCCCGCGCTCTACCGTGCGCTCGCCGAGGCTGGCGCCTCCTTCATCACCGTTCCGTCCGCTTTCACGGTCAGGACCGGCGAGGCACACTGGAGCACCCTGCTGCGCGCCCGCGCCATCGAGAACGGCTGCTTCATTTTCGCGGCCGCGCAGGCCGGCAAGCATGAAAGCGGCCGCGAGACTTACGGCCACTCGCTGATCGTCGATCCGTGGGGCGAAATCCTCGCCGAAGGCGGCGTCGAGCCTGGTGTGGTGCTGGCGAAGATCGATCCGGCGAAGGTGATTGCGGTTCGCAAGAGCATTCCCTCTCTGCAGCACGGCCGCCGCTTCGGAATTGCCGATCCGAAGGCCGGACCGGAGCACCTGCATCTCGTACGAGGATCGGCATGATCCGCTACGCGCTGCGCTGTGAGCGCGGCCACACCTTCGAGAGCTGGTTTCAGAGTTCCGCTGCTTACGACAGTCAGCACAAGCGTGGGCTCATCGCCTGCCCGACGTGCGAGTCCACCAAGGTGGAAAAGGCCATCATGGCTCCGCGCATCACGCGCAAGGGAAAATCCAAATCGGCGCCTGAGCTTGCAGCAGCGCCTGCCGAAGAGACACCGTCAACGCCGCTGGTGATGGCGCCGCAGGAACGCGAGCTTCTTTCGAAGCTGAAGGAATTGCGCGACAACGTTCTCAAGAATGCGGACAATGTCGGCAACAAGTTCCCCGAAGAAGCCCGCAAGATGCATTACGGCGACACCGAGCATCGCGCGATCTATGGCGAGGCAACCACCGAAGAGGCGCGCGCGCTGATCGACGAAGGCATCGAGGTCGCCCCCCTGCCCGTACTGCCGGGCGACAGGAATTAAGGCACGTTCTCATGAAGCGGCCAGCCCTGCTCCGGCATGGTCGCGCACGGCAACCTGGCAGAAGCTCCGACCGAGCACACCCCAGCCACGTACATCTCAACCATCCTTTCGAAGCTCTCGTCATACGAATGGACTTGCGAGAATGAGCCCAGGATCTGATGCATGGTAAAGCCGCGCACTAAGCTGCGAAGCATATACCAAGCGCTTTCTGCGTGTTGCCCATGCACTCCACATTCAGCGAGAACAGATTGAATGAAGTCGCAAAGTTCTTTGTCGCCTGCCCGCCACTCGGCACAATCAATTGTGGCCGTTCTGGATGTGGCAGCCCACAAGGCGGGACGGTCCAACGCATACTGTCGCATTTCTCGGGCAACCGACTTCAAGGCGTCAAATGACGTTTGGTCCTTGCATGCTGTCTTCAACCTAACGAGCAGGTCGCGATACCCCTTTATGGCGAAGAATCTCCGCAATTCCGGGATCGGATAACGCTTGTCGCCGCAGAAATCTTTTACCTCTGAGGCGAGATCTCTAGCGAGCAGTTGATCCCAGGATGCTGACAACATTTGATCAACGTTAAAGCTACGTTCGCTCATAAATCCAGACTCGCGTTCAGGAGGAAGGTCGGTTGTCTTCTCAGATACAAGACTTCGATCAGGTTGCCGCGTGTGCTGACTCTCCTGCATTGTTTGGAGACCAGCCTTGGAGGGGGCGTGAATAAGAGGTGGAACTGGGTGAGATCGCCCGGAAGAATCGCCTCAATTTGGGCCCCGAGGTCCCAAACGCTCAAGACCCGGCAGTTTGTGGCCCACAATCCATCGACCGACGTGCATCTCGCGTAAAGTGGAGTGGAGAAAGCTACGCGCTTCGGCTTCGCCAGACTCAAGGACGGAAACCCCAGCGTCTGCCTGGTCCTCGACTCATTGGCGAGGACAATGGCTCGTAGGCGGGAAACGTTTCCCGGCTCTACTGAAAGCTGTTCTGACAGTTGAGTCGCCTGACGGTCGTGCATCGTCGGTCGTTGCATCTGCAGCCCGTATTTTCGTTAATGCCGGCGAAGAAGTCCTGGGTTCCCTGAGAGTGAACCTCCAACAACGGAGTTTCGAGTTGCGTTTGTTGCTAGCAAATGGTGTGTGCTTGTATTCGGCTACCATGGATCAATTCGTCGGCTAAGCGACGGTTAAGGAACGGCAACCAGTTGAAAGCGATATTCTCGACCTCTGCGGTTCACCCCCGCGACCGATTTGATTATTGGCACAGCGTCGCCTGCAAAGAGATCATCGGTCATGACTCTGTGCCGGAGAATCGGGCGACGTTTCAGGCTGAGATCAAAGCCGCGAACTTCGGCAATCTGGACCTTGTTGAATTCAACAACTCGCCGATGCAGGTCGCTCACACGTTGGCCCACGTTGGGCGCACCAGTCCAGACACAGTGTTCCTGTGTTACCAGTTGTCGGGTAAAATCTTTATCGTCCAGAACGCGCGCGAGGTTAGCCTGGACGCCGGTTCGCTGACACTTCTTGAGCCGCGCTTGCCTTATGATGCGAGGTTTTCGCGAGATTCGAAAACCCTTGTTATCAAGGCTCCGCGTCGGGAGCTACGCGCACGAATCGGTGGTTGCCAGGATTTGATCGGGCGCCGTGTGTCGGCAGAGCGGGCGGACGATGATCTGGCACTTTCTGTTGCTGCAAAGCTGCCATTGCTCGCTGGGACGATCACTTCTTTAATGGAAGAAATGGTCGGAAATCATGTCCTCGACTTAATCGGATTATCCATTGCGAGAACAACTGGGAGCGCTACTGCTCGCGTCTCGAGTCCAAAAGCGCTGTTGCTGGGACAGATTCGTGCAGTGGTCGAAGCGAGGCTCACCGATCCCGACCTCGACGGACAGAAGGTCGCCGATATTGTCGGAATAAGCGTCCGATATGCGAACGCAATTCTTGCCGAACAGGATCTCTCACTTCACCGTCTCATTCTCTCCCGGCGGCTCTCACATTGCCGGGTTGCTTTCGAAGATCCCAACCAGATGCATCGAACCATAGCCGAAATCGCGCTGGGATGGGGGTTTTCGGACATGACGCACTTTGGCCGCTGCTTTAAAGCAGCGTATGGGGCTTCACCGCGCGAGTATCAGAAATCGGCGGCGCAATCCCGGCAAGATGGTCGGCTCTGACCCTAGGCGCGCTTCGAGAGAAAAGAGTGGCGACCTCCGTCGGCGGTCCGCTAGGGTACCCGACGAGGCGCAATGGCTCGGCGCTCATGAGTCTGCGTCCTAGATCAAACCGGGGAGCCACCCGAGAACCTGATATGAGCCCCGATTCGATGTCCTGGTCCGGTTCATGGCAGATGTGGGCGCTGCTGTCGGCGACGTTTGCCGCGCTGACCGCGATTTTCGCCAAGATAGGCGTCGAGGATATCAACCCCGACCTCGCAACGTTCATCCGCACCGTTATCGTGCTGGCCAGCTTTGCGGTTATTCTCTTCGCGACCGGACAGTTCAGTGCACCGGGACCGGTCTCAACAAGGACATGGACATTTCTCGTCCTGTCCGGGCTCGCAACCGGCGCATCATGGCTGTGTTACTTCCGTGCGCTGAAACTCGGGCCCGCCACACTTGTCGCGCCCATCGACAAGCTGAGCGTCGTGCTGGTGGCGCTGTTCGCGTTTCTGTTTCTTGGCGAGCGGCCCTCCGCCACCGGCTGGCTTGGCATTGCGCTCATTGCCGCGGGCGCGGTGCTGCTCGCCGTCAAGAAATAGTTCAGCCCGCCACCAGCATCGCAACGCCGATCAGGATCAGCGCGATGCCGGACATCTCCCGCAGCGATATTTTCTGCTTCATCGAGAAGTAGGCGACGGCCTGTGCGAACAGCACCTCGACCAGCGCCAGCGTCCGCACATTCGCCGCAGCCGTGAGTGCGAAAGCGAGAAACCAGAACAATGAAGCGAACGATCCCATGAAGCCTGCGAACATCGACGGCTTCCAGAGCCGGAAGATCGCCGTCATCGTTCCGGGCGAACGCACGATCAGCCAGCCGGACAGCACGATGGTCTGCATCAGCAGTGTCGCCACCAGCGTGACGCTCGCCGCAGTGACGAAGCTCACGCCGGTGACATTGAGAATGGCGCCGCGATAGCCCACCGCCGAGAGCGCGAAGAACGATGCCGCCACAAGGCCAAGTAACGTGGGCTTGAGATCGCCGAACCCCTTCATGCCGCTGGGCCGCAGCGCCGTAATCACCACCCCGATGGTGGCGATCAGAATCGCCGCAACCTTCAACACCGTGAGATGATCCGACAGGAACACAAAGCCGAAGATCGCCGCCTGAATAGCCTCGGTCTTCAGATATGCCGTCGTGACCACGAACGAGCGCTCGTTCATGGCCATCAGCATCAGGGCAGTGGCAAGAATCTGCGCCATGCCGCCAACCACCAGCCACGCCCAGAAGCCGGTCTCGGGCCATGACAACCGGTCGCCATTGACGGCAAGAATCAGTCCGAGAAAGACCAGCGAAAACGGAAATCCGAACAGGAAGCGGATATGGGTCGCCCCTAACGTCCCGAGCTGGGCCGTAAGCCCGCGCTGCATGGCGTTGCGCACGACCTGTCCCCCCGCCGCCAGCAGGGTGAAAGGTATCCAGAGCCAAACGAACTGGGTCATGGGACAAGGCCGGAGCGGCAGGAGCGCCGCAGCCCAGAGGCCATTGTCAGCGGCCCGGGTCAACCGGCACGATCTCATGCCGGTGTTGCACGATCCTAGACGGCCGCTTCCGCGATCACCATATAGTTCACGTCCATGTCGGACGACAGACTCCAGCGGTCGGCCAGCGGATTGTAGACCACGCCTGCCTGATCGCTGATGGCGAGCTTGTTGCGCTCGAGATGAAGCGTCAGCTCGGCCGGCGTGACGAACTTGTCCCATTGATGGGTGCCGCGCGGCAGCCAGCGCAGGATGTATTCCGCGCCGACGATCGCAAGCGCAAAACTCTTCCAGGTCCGGTTGATGGTCGAGGCCACCATCATGCTGGTCGGCTTGAGCAGCGCCGCACAGCGGTCGAGGAACATCCCGACATTGGCGACATGTTCGACAACCTCCATCGCGAGCACGATGTCGAAGCGCTCGCGCGGGTCCATCTCTTCGATGGTCGTGCAGCGGTAGTCGATGGAGAGGTGACCCCGCTCGGCATGTAGTTTTGCGACGGCGATGTTGGTGTCCGACGGATCGACGCCGATCACCTGGGCGCCAAGCCGGGTCAGCGGTTCGCACAGCAGGCCCGCGCCGCAGCCGATGTCGAGGATGCGCAGGCCCGACAGACAGTTCAGGCTCTTCGGGTTGCGGTCGAATTTGCGGCACGCCGCATCGCGGATATAGGCCAGCCGCAGCGGATTGATCTTGTGCAGGGGAGCCATCTTGCCCTTCGGGTCCCACCACTGTTCGGACAGCTCCGAGAACCGCGCGACTTCGCCGGGATCGACCGTGGACACCGATGGAGAATTTGTACTCATACCGAGCGTTTACCGGGTTATCGACATGCCTGTCGAACGTTAGCGCGCCGTGATGTGATTGCGGAATTCGATCGGCGCGCCGATCATCTTTATCGTCTTCGTGCCCTCCCCGACACCGTTAACCCTGACATCTCCCCACCCAAAAATCCGCCCGAGGATACTCTGGGTCACGTCGACGCTTTCGATTTTATCCAAACTGATCTCAAAAGTCTGACGCTGGATAAATCCCTCCTTGTGAACCACCCGGAGCGATGTCACGTCGGTCTCCGTGATCCAGCGTTGAAACCAGGCCTTGAGCACCAGAAACACGCCTGCAAGCCCCAGCAGGGCGCCCACTGCGGCCAGCGGGAAAATAACGCCCCCGCCCGAGGCCACCAGACAAGCCGCCGCACCGGCGAGGCATAGCAGCCCTGGCGCATAGACGATCCCGTGAATCGTGGTCGAATACAGGATCTTCTCCCCCGGCTGCAGGATATCGTCGATATAACGGCCCATTCCTGTCCCCAATCACGTCCTCAGGACCAAGCGTGTTGCTTGCCCCCGACCTGCTGGGTATGTATAGCCGCCTTTTCGGGGCCATGCCTCCGTTTTGCACGGAACCGGCTCCTTACTGAAATCAGCTAACCGGGACAGCGCCATTTACCATGGGCCGCCTTGTGATGAAATTCGGCGGCACGTCCGTCGCCAACATCGACCGTATCCGTAACGTCGCGCAGCATGTGAAGCGCGAGGTCGACGCCGGTCATGACGTCGCCGTTGTCGTGTCGGCCATGTCCGGCAAGACCAACGAGCTGGTGGCGTGGGCCACCGAGACATCTCCGCTGCATGACGCGCGCGAATACGACGCGATCGTCGCATCAGGCGAACAGGTCACGTCCGGTCTGCTCGCCATCGCGTTGCAGGCGCTGGGCGTCCAGGCGCGCTCGTGGCAGGGCTGGCAGATTCCGATCCACACCAGTGACGCGCATGCATCCGCCCGCATCACCGGCATCGACGGCAGCGAACTGATCAAGCGCTTCAAGGAGCGCAAGGAAGTCGCCGTGATCGCGGGCTTCCAGGGTATTCACCAGCCGACAGGACGCGTGACCACGCTCGGCCGCGGCGGCTCCGACACCTCGGCGGTTGCGATTGCAGCCGCGATCCACGCCGACCGCTGCGACATCTACACCGATGTTGACGGCGTCTATACCACCGATCCGCGCGTGGTGCCGAAAGCGCGGCGGCTGGAGAAGGTCGCGTTCGAGGAAATGCTGGAAATGGCGTCGCTTGGCGCCAAGGTGCTTCAGGTCCGCTCCGTGGAACTGGGCATGGTTCACAACGTCCCGGTGTTCGTGCGCTCGAGCTTCGACAAGCCGGAAGATATCGATCCCCACGGCACGCCGCCGGGAACGCTGATTTGCAGCGAGGAGGAAATCATGGAAAGCCAGGTCGTCACCGGTATCGCCTTCTCGAAGGATGAAGCGCAGATTTCCGTGCGCCAGATCGAGGACAAGCCGGGTATCGCGGCCGCGATCTTCGGACCGCTGGCAGACGCCAGCATCAATGTCGACATGATCGTGCAGAACGTGTCCGAGGACGGCAAATATACCGACCTCACCTTCACCGTTCCGGCCTCCGAATACACCCGCGCCAAGGACACCATCACCAAGGCCAAGGACAAGATCGGCTACAAGGCGATGGACTCGGCAACCGACGTCGCCAAGGTCTCGGTGATCGGTATCGGCATGCGCAGCCATGCGGGCGTCGCCGCGCAGGCTTTCAAGGCGCTGTCCGAGCGCAACATCAACATCCGCGCCATCACCACATCCGAGATCAAGTTCTCGCTGCTGATCGACGCCGCCTATACCGAGCTGGCGGTGCGGACACTGCACACCCTCTACGGGCTGGATCAGGCCTGAGGCCCGATCCCGCCTTCACTCCGCCGCGGCGTTTTGCCGAGGTCAATTTGCTGGACTGCCTCTCATCTTTGGCAGGTGTTTTGCTTGGCAAAACGCGCCTCAATTCGATATAGCCTCAGGATAAGGCACCCGCGCCCGCGCCTCTGGTTCTGGACCGTCTGCGATGTCCCAAAACCGGCCAAGCGGTTTACGCGAGACCTGAAAAGTCGTTATTTTACTGCTAGTTAACGCTATGGCAGCCGGTTGCGGGCCGTGCTGGAATTGCGGGTAAGGATGTCAACGGATGCGGAGCGCGCTGGGAGGCCCCCGCGTCTTGTTGAGACGGCTCCGCGAAGTGATGGCCGAACAGGTCAGCGCTCAGGAGCGGCTCGACAAGATCGTGGTGCTGATCGCCGCCAATATGGTGGCGGAGGTCTGCTCGACCTACGTGCTGCGCGTCGACAACACCCTTGAGCTTTACGCCACCGAAGGTCTGAACCGCGACGCCGTCCACCAGACGGTGCTGAACGCGCATGAGGGCCTCGTCGGCCTCGTGGCCTCCGAAGCCACGCCGCTGAACCTGTCGAACGCGCAGTCGCATCCGGCGTTCTCATATCGCCCGGAAACCGGCGAAGAAATCTACCATTCGTTCCTCGGCGTGCCGATCCTGCGCTCTGGCAACACGCTCGGCGTGCTGGTGGTGCAGAACCGCGCGCACCGAACCTACGTCGAAGAGGAAGTCGAAGCACTGCAGACCACCGCGATGGTGGTCGCGGAGATGATCGCCTCGGGCGAGTTGTCGTCGATCGCACGTCCCGGCGCCGAACCCGCCGCACGTCATTCGTTGCACAAGACCGGCGCGATCCTCTCGGACGGCATCGCGCTAGGCCATGTGGTGCTGCACGAACCGCGCGTCGTCATCACCAACTACATTGCCGAAGACCTGCCCAAGGAACTCAAGCGGCTAGACACGGCGATCCTGAAACTTCGCTCTGATCTCGACCGCATGCTGGAGCGTGGCGATGTCGCCGAAGGCGGCGAGCACCGCGACGTGCTCGAGGCCTACCGCATGTTCGCCAACGACCAGGGCTGGCAGCACAAACTGCATGAAGCCGTGGCCACGGGTCTTACGGCTGAGGCCGCCGTGGAGCGCGTGCAGTCGGATACCCGCGCGCGCATGCTGCGCTCGACCGATCCTTATCTGCGCGATCGCCTGCACGATCTGGAAGACCTCGGCCACCGGCTGATGCGCCAGCTGGTCGGACAGGACCACGCGCCGTCACGCGAGCAATTGCCCGACAACGCCATCCTGATTGCGCGTTCGATGGGCCCGGCAGCCCTGCTCGATTACGATCGCAAGCGGCTGCGCGGCCTTGTGCTCGAAGAAGGCACCGCCAATTCGCACGTGTCGATCGTCGCGCGCGCACTCGGCATTCCCGCCGTCGGCGAGGTGGCGAACGCCGCAGGCATCGCCGATCCCGGCGACGCGATCATCGTGGACGGCACCTCGGGCTCGATCTACATCCGCCCGTCGAACGAAATTCAATCCGCTTACGCCGAACGCGTTCGCTTCCGCGCGCGCCGGCAGGAGCAGTACCGCGAACTCCGCGACAAGCCCTGCGTAACCAAGGACGGCCAGCCAGTCGACCTGATGATCAACGCCGGTCTTGTGATCGACCTGCCTCACATCGACGACACCGGCTCGTCCGGCATCGGACTGTTCCGCACCGAACTGCAGTTCATGGTCGGCCAGAGCCTGCCGCGCACCAGCGAACAGCTCGCGCTGTACCGCTCTGTGCTGGACGCGGCCGGGGACAAGCCGGTGACCTTCCGCACCCTCGATATCGGCGGCGACAAGGCCCTGCCGTACATGGACACCATCGTCGAGGAAAATCCGGCGCTCGGCTGGCGCGCGATCCGGCTCGGCCTCGACCGGCCCGGCCTGCTGCGCGGTCAGATTCGCGCGCTGCTGCGTGCAGCCTCTGGGCGTTACCTGCGCGTGATGTTCCCGATGATCTCGCAGGTCGATGAATTCGATCAGGCCAAGCTCGTGATCGAGCGCGAACTGACCTATCTGCGCCAGCACGGACATACGCTGCCTGAGCGCGTCGATGTCGGCACCATGGTCGAGGTCCCGGCACTGCTCTATCAGATGGACGAACTGCTCAAGCGGGTCGACTTCATTTCGGTCGGCTCGAACGACCTGTTCCAGTTTCTGTTCGCGGTCGATCGCGGCAACTCGCGGGTCACGGACCGCTTCGATACGCTGTCTGCGCCGATCCTGCGGGCCCTGCGCGACATCGCGAAGAAGGCCAACGCGGCAGGCAAGTCCGTCTCGCTGTGCGGCGAGATGGCCTCGCAGCCGCTCGGCGCACTGGCGCTGATCGCGCTTGGCTACCGCTCGCTGTCGCTGTCGGCGACGGCGCATGGTCCGGTGAAGGCCCTGATTCTCGATCTCGACGCCAGGAAAGCCGAGGCCATGATAACGCCGCTGCTGGATGCGCCGGCCGGAAGCGTCTCGATTCGCAGCAAGCTGATGGAATTCGCCGAAGCCGAAGGGCTTTCGTTGTAGCGACGCTTCCGGACATTGCCGAAGCCCCGCCCGCTGAATTCATTTTGATCGATCGAGACCCATGACCACACTGCCCGAAGTTAAACTCGATGCCTTGCTGGCGCGTCATGCTTCACTTGAGGCCGAACTGCTCGGCCAGGTGAACTCGGAAACCTATGTTCGCATCACCCGCGAACTGAGCGAACTGACGCCCGTGGCCGATGCCGTTAAGGCATATCGGTCCGCGGTCGACGAAATCGCCGGCATCGATGCGCTGATCGCCGATCCCGCCACCGAATCCGATATGCGGGCAATGGCGGAAAGCGAACGGCCGCAGCTTGAGGCCCGGCGCGATCAACTCGCGCAGGATATCCGCATCGCGCTGTTGCCCAAGGACGCGATGGACGAGCGCAACGTGATGCTCGAAATCCGCGCCGGCACCGGCGGCGACGAAGCCTCGCTATTCGCCGGCGACCTGTTCCGCATGTATGAGCGCTTTGCTTCATTGCAGGGCTGGAAGGTGGACCTGATTTCCGCCTCCGAGGGCACCATGGGCGGATACAAGGAAATTGTCGCAGAGGTGCAAGGCCGCGGCGCATTCGCCAAGCTGAAATTCGAATCCGGCGTGCACCGCGTGCAGCGCGTACCCGACACAGAAACCCAGGGCCGCATCCATACCTCTGCGGCGACCGTGGCTGTGCTGCCGGAGGCTGAAGATGTCGACGTCGCCATCAAGAATGACGATCTGCGGATCGAGACCATGCGCGCACAGGGCGCCGGCGGTCAGCACGTCAACAAGACAGAGTCCGCGATCCGCATCACACACATTCCGACCGGCATTGTGGTCAACATGCAGGACAGCCGCTCGCAGCATAAGAACCGCGCCAGCGCGATGAACATCCTGCGCTCGCGCATCTACGACGCCGAGCGGCAGCGTATCGACGCCGAACGCTCCGCCGAGCGGAAGGGCCAGGTCGGCTCCGGCGACCGCTCCGAACGCATCAGGACCTATAACTTTCCGCAGGGCCGCGTCACCGACCACCGCATCAATCTCACGCTCTACAAACTGCCGCAGGTGATCGCGGGCGACGCGCTCGGCGAACTGGTCGATGCCCTGACCACGGAGCATCAGGCCAAACTGCTCGCGGAACAGGGCAACACACTGTGAGCGCGAACGACCCGTTCGCCGGACTGACTATCGAGGCGGCGCGGCGTGCCTTGGCCTCACAACTCAAGACAAACGGCGTCGAAACGCCCGACCTCGACGCTCGGATGCTGATCGGCGCGGCGCTTGATCTCGATCACACCGGCCTTGCCATCCAGTCAGCCCGCCTGATCACCGGCGATGAATCAAAAATGATCGCTGGTTTTGCGCAGCGTCGGATCGAGCATGAACCGGTGGCCCGCATTCTCGGCCGCAAGGAATTCTGGGGACTCGATTTCCACCTGTCGGATGCAACGCTGGTCCCGCGCCCCGACACCGAAACCATCGTCGAGGCTGCGCTTGAAACTTTCCGGAGCGACGCCGGGACCAGGGCGCTCCGCATCGCAGACATCGGCACCGGGTCCGGCGCGATTCTGCTCGCGCTGCTCTCCGAATTCCCCTCAGCGACGGGCATTGGCACCGACATCAGCGCGGCAGCTCTCGCAACCGCGGAGTTGAATGCACGCCGGTTCGGCCTCGCCGGGCGGGTCTCGTTCGTCCGGTGCGACTATGCGGCTGCGCTGTCCGGCCCGTTCGATCTGATCGTCTCGAACCCGCCCTACATCTGCTCCTCGGACATCGCCGCACTCGACCGCGACGTGCGCGATCACGACCCGCATCTGGCGCTGGATGGCGGCACGGATGGTCTGGACGCCTATCGTGCCATCATCCCTCAGGCGGCTGCCCTGCTCGGCGCGGGCGGCGTCCTCATCGTCGAGACCGGACACGATCAAAGCACGCCGGTGAGCGATCTGATGCATGCCGCGAAATTAACTCTCCCACGGCCGCCGGTGGCCGATCTGGGCGGCATTCATCGGGCCGTCATGGGGCAAAAAGCGGCGATTTAAAGGGTATCCGGGCCAGAAAAAACCTCTTGGAATATTGCCCCGGAGCGACTACGTTCCGGCCACAGCATCGGTTCAGGGCCGTGGCCCCCGCTCAGAAATGACGGGTCGAAGCCAGAAATTCCGCAAGGGATGCCCGCCGGGTGAAAGGTTCCTAAAAGGCAGGTCATGACGAGCGCGAAGGCTGAAAGAGCTGCGCTGCTCGGGACCGCGAAGCGAACGAAAGCCTGATATTGCGCTTGTACACTCAACTGCAAAACATCGCGCCTGTTAGTTCAGGCTGATCCGGCCCAGACGGCTCATTGCCTTCGGGCATTTGGAGAACGCGTCCTTGTTGAACGCGACGTACGAAAACCACGGTCTGACTATTTACGGTATCGCCGCCTGCGCGAATGCATTGCGCCGTGTCCGCACATCAATCACCACGATCCAAAATCGGTAAAAGGCATCAGATGAGAAACGGCCCGAACAACAACAAGCGCATGCGCAGCCGGAACAACAATAATAACAACAATAATAACAACCGGCGCGGACAGAACCCGATGACCCGGGTGTTCGAGTCCAACGGGCCGGATATCAAGATTCGCGGCACCGCCTCTCATGTCGCCGAAAAGTATGTTCAGCTTGCGCGCGATGCGCGTTCCTCCGGCGATCCCGTTGCCGCCGAAAACTACTACCAGCACGCCGAACACTATTTCCGCCTGATCGCCGCGGCGCAGGAACAGTTCCGCCAGAGCCAGCCGCAGCAGCAACCGATGCCGCGTCCGGAAGGCGATGCCCTCGACGACAATGGCGACGACAGCGACAGCTATTCCAACTTCGGCGCCGAGCCCGGCTTCGCGCCGTCGCAACAGCAGCAGCCGCAATTCCAGCCGCGTGAGGCCCAGCCGTATCCGCGTGAGCAGCAGCAGCCCCGCGAGCAGAACTTCCGCGATCGGGACCAGCGTTCACAGCCTCAGCCCGCCGAAGGCGCTCAGGTCGATCGCCTTCCGTCCTTCATCACCGGAGGCGCACAGCCGCAACCGAATGGAACCAACACGGACGGCAACCAGAATGGCGAACGCTTCAGCCATCGCCGCCGGCGCCGGCCGCCCGGACCGCGGCCTGAAGGTCAGGGCGCGCAGCCTGCCAGCGAGGATCTCAACTCGGCAGGCGAGTAAGCTGTATTCGATCTGATGTGATGGCCCGTCTGAGTTCTCTCAGGCGGGCTTTTTCATTCAGCCTGTGGCGGGCCGGTCGTCGCGCCGTGTCGGCGTCGGCAGGAGAACCGGCGGCATCGAGGGAATAAGCCGGGTGCGCTCGCGATGCGCCGGGATCGCGCGA
Source organism: Afipia sp. OHSU_II-C1 (assembly GCF_000497575.1). Taxonomy (GTDB): domain Bacteria; phylum Pseudomonadota; class Alphaproteobacteria; order Rhizobiales; family Xanthobacteraceae; genus Afipia. The sequence continues at coordinate 42,471 of NZ_APJI01000009.1, read as the reverse complement.
TAAACCTGCTTGGATGCTTCCACGATGTGAACGCCGGCGAACGGCGACGACACCGCAGCGCTCATCCGCTCCCACGCCACCGCCGAACGCAACACCCATCCGCCCTGGAATGGCGGCACGAACAGGGCTTCGCCCCAAGCCGTCGGCGTGAACCATGTCTGTCTCAGAAGTTGCGTGATCTGCGAACGTGAATACGGACGGCCGTGCCCGAATGGCGTGTTGTCGGTCCGCGACCACACCCCGCGCCGGTTGGGAATAATCGCCATCATCCGTCCCGAGGGCGCCAGCACGCGCCAGACTTCGCGCAACAGCCCTTCCGGATCGTCCGATATTTCCAGCGCATGAACCAGCAGAATGCGATCGACCGCAGCGTCCGCCAATGGCAGCGCGAATTCGTCGACCAGCGTTGACAATGTCGGTCGTGCGGTCGGCCATTTGAGGACACCTTGCGCGGCCGGCATCAGTGCGATGCACCGCTCGGCATCCTCTCGAAACAGCCCGAGATACGGCGTCGGGTAACCAAGTCCGGCGACGCGCAGACCATCCGCCTGTGGCCAGTGCCGCTGAATGCCGCGGCTGATCAAACGCCGCGCCACCGCACCGAGGCGCTGCGAATAGAAATTGCGCAGATCGATCACGTCGATTGTCATGGGATCAGTCTATCATGCTGGAATACGGCGCGCAGCGGTCCGCAGGCGATCCACGGAACGGCGTTAACGTATTTCACCGCCGGTATGGCCGTGTTAGCGTGGTCCATCCTCGACAAATGGAGCTGTCATGACTGCCGAGATTCGCCTGTTTCCCTGCCTGTCCGACAATTTCGGCTATCTGATTCACGATCCGGTCACCAAGGCGACCGCCTCGATCGACGCACCGGAAGCTGGACCGATCATCAAGGCATTGCAGCGCGAGGGCTGGACGCTGACCGATATTCTCGTCACGCATCATCACATGGACCATGTCGGCGGCATCGCCGAACTCAAGGACAAGTACAACTGCCGCGTGGTGGCGCCGCACGACAAGGCCGCGGCGATTCCCCTTGTCGATGAGCGCGTCAAGGAAGGTGACACCGTCAAGGTCGGCAATCTTACCGCGCGCGTGCTCGAAACTCCGGGTCACACCCTCGATCATATCAGCTACGTGTTCGACGCCGATCGTGCGCTGTTCTGCGCCGACACCCTGTTCTCGATCGGCTGCGGCCGCGTTTTCGAGGGCAGCTATCCGATGATGTGGGAATCGCTGCTGAAGCTGCGCGCGCTGCCGAACGACATGCGCGTCTATTGCGGGCACGAGTACACCGCGTCCAACGTCAAATTCGCGCTGGGCATCGAGCCGAACAATCCGGCGCTGAAGGCCCGTGCCGAGGAAGTGGCGAAGCTGCGTGCCGCGAACCAGCCGACGGTTCCGACGCTGATCCGCGACGAGAAGGAGGCCAACACGTTCCTGCGCGCCGACGTTCCGTCCGTTGCAGCTGCCGTCGGCCTCGCGGGAAAAAGCCCGGCGGATGTTTTCGGCGAACTGCGCGAACGCAAGAACAAGGCGTGATGCACGACGTGCCCGCATTGACCGCCGATGACATCATCGCGCGCCTCGGCCTGAAGCCGCATCCCGAAGGCGGCTACTATCGCGAGACGTTTCGCGATTCGTGCTCCGTCGATGGCGGGCGGGCCGCGTCCACCGCGATCTACTTCCTGCTGACGCGAGGCCAGACATCGCACTGGCATCGCGTCGATGCCGTCGAGATCTGGCACTACCATGCCGGCGATCCGCTGATACTGCGGATCGCCGATGACGGCGGCGAGCGCGCCATCCTGCTTGGATCGGATCTCAATGCCGGCGAACAACCGCAAGCTGTTGTACCTGCTCATGCATGGCAGGCCGCGGAGAGCATCGGCGACTGGACGCTGGTCGGCTGTACTGTGGCGCCCGGATTTGACTTTGCAAAGTTTGAGCTCGCGCCGCCGGATTGGTCACCGGCTTAAGGGGATCGTTTGACGATCATGTCCTTCGCCGCGATCAATCCCCCGCCCGCGATCAGCGCGGCGGCGATGGCGAGCGTCGCTGTGGGCTTGGCAAACCCGGCAATGATCAGGAATGCGGTCGAGAGCAGCGGCGTGGCGTAGGACGCAGCGCCCAGCACGCGAATATCGCCGCGTTTCATCCCGATGTCCCAGACGAAAAACGCAATACCCACCGGCCCGATCCCGAGTGCCACGATGGCAAGCCATTGCGCTGTTGTTTCCGGCCAGACCGTCGTCTCAAGAGCAAAATGGCAGGCCGCAGCCAGCACTGCGGTGGCAAGGCAAAACCCGGCAACCGCGTCCGTTGGCACGGCCGCCAGCTTGCGCGACATCACCGAGTAGCCCGCCCACACGAAGGCCGCGACAAAGGCTGCGATGAATCCGGGAATATGCGCGGGATTTGGTGCCGATCCGCCGTTGCCTGCGAACAGCAGGATCGTCCCGGCGAAGCCCAGAACCGCACCGACGATATGATGCGGCGCCAGCCGCTCGCCCGGCAGCAACGACGAGAGCAGCACGATCAGGAGCGGCCAGAGATAATTCAGCAGTCCCGCTTCGGCCGGCGGGGCAAGTCGCAACGCCAGGAAGTACAGCGCGTGATAGCCAAACAATCCGCCGATGCCGACCAGCCACACCAGCAGCGGTTGGCGCAAGGCGCGGATCGCCGATGGCCGCCACAGCCAGGCCAACGGGCCGACGCAGGCACCGATGGCAAACGTCATGGCCAGCAACTGAAACGGCGGAACGCGGCCGGTCGCCACGGTCAGCGCGGCAAGCAGCGACCACATCACAATGGCAGCGAGGCCGACAAGAGTGGCGGTTGATGACGTCATCGCGGATCAATGCCATTCAATCCGCGATAACGCCACATCCAGAAAAGCGATTCCCGCTATTCGGGATCGCTCGCTTATTGCAGGTATTGTCCGCCGTTGATGGTCATCGTTGACCCCGTGACGAAGCCGGAGTCATCGGAGGCAAGGAATACCACGGCACGCGCGATTTCTTCAGGCTCGCCGAGACGGCTGACGGGAATCTGGGGAATGACATTCTTCTCGAGCACGTCCTTGGGCACGGCCTGCACCATTTCGGTGTTGATGTAGCCGGGGCAGATGGCGTTCACCGTGATACCCCCCCGCGCATTCTCGAGCGCCAGCGCCTTGGTGAATCCGATATCCCCGGCCTTCGCCGCCGAATAGTTGACCTGACCGAACTGGCCCTTCTGGCCGTTGATCGACGAGATGTTGATGATGCGCCCGAACTTGCGGCCGCGCATGCCCTCGATCACCTGCCGCGTCATATTGAACAGCGAACCGAGATTGGTGTTCATCACCGCATTCCACTGGTCGAGCGTCATCTTGTGGAAGGGCACGTCGCGGGTGATGCCGGCATTGTTGACGAGCACGTCGATCGGCCCGATCTCGGCCTCGACTTTCTTCACGCCGTCCGCGCACGCATCGAACGCACCGACGTCCCACTTGTAAACGGGGATTCCCGTCTCGGCCTTGAATTTCGCCGCGGCTTCGTCGTTGCCGGCGTAACTCGCCGCAACCTTGTAACCCGCAGCTTTCAACGCCTTGCTGATCGCAGCGCCGATGCCGCGCGTTCCGCCTGTTACCAATGCCACGCGTGCCATATCAGGTATCCCCTCCGCAGTTCACTGAAGTGTTTTTGGAAAACAAGTATTCAGGCCAATTGCGATAACAGCAAGAAAAAATGCCCGGCAACCTGCCGGGCATTTTGATTTTGTATTGTGCAGTGCGTTCAGAGAATTTTATCGTTCAACACACAATGCAATGCCCATGCCGCCGCCGATGCAAAGCGTCGCAAGGCCCTTCTTGGAATCGCGCTTCTGCATTTCATGCAGCAATGTCACAAGAACGCGCGCGCCGGACGCACCGATCGGATGACCGATGGCAATCGCCCCGCCGTTGACGTTGACCTTGGCGGGATCCCAGCCGATTTCCTTGTTCACGGCGGAGGCCTGCGCGGCGAAAGCCTCATTGGCCTCGATCAGATCGAGATCGCTGGCTTTCCAGCCTGCCTTTTTGAGCGCCGCACGGGATGCCGGGATCGGTCCGGTGCCCATGATGGACGGATCGACACCTGCCTGCGCCCACGAGACGATGCGTGCGAGCGGGGTCTTGCCTTCCTTGGCCGCCTGCTTTGCGGTCATCAGCACCAGCGCCGCGGCGCCGTCATTGATGCCCGACGCGTTACCGGCGGTCACCGAACCGTCTTTCTCAAAGGCTGGCTTCAGCTTGGCCATCGCATCCATCGATGCGCCATGACGCGGACCTTCGTCCGCTTCCACGACGATATCACCTTTGCGGGTCTTCACGGTGAACGGGACGATTTCATCCTTGAACTTGCCAGCCTTCTGTGCGGCCTCGGCCTTGTTCTGCGAACCGACGGCAAACTCATCCTGCTGCTGCCGGGTGATCTGGAATTGCCGCGCGACGTTTTCGGCGGTGTTGCCCATATGGTAGCCGTTGAAAGCGTCCCACAGGCCGTCCTTGATCATGGTGTCGACAAAATCGAGAGCACCCATTTTCACGCCAGCGCGCAAATGCTGTGCATGGGGCGACATGCTCATGGATTCCTGGCCACCGGCGACCACGATCTCGGAATCGCCGTTCATCAGCGCCTGATAGCCCAGTGCCACCGTGCGCAATCCCGAACCGCAGAGCATATTGACGCCCCAGGACGGGCTTTCCACGGGAATGCCGGCCTTCATGGCAGCCTGCCGGGCGGGGTTCTGCCCTTGAGCGGCGGTCAGAATCTGGCCCATGATGACTTCGGAAACGCGCGCTGGCTCAACACCGGCCCGCTCAAGCGCAGCCTTGATGGCGACTGCACCCAATTCGTGGGCCGGGGTGTTGGCGAACGCGCCGTTGAACGTGCCGACCGGGGTGCGGGCAGCGCTGACGATGACGACATCGTCGGACATGGGCATCTCCTGCTTTTTTGAAGTCGAAAAACGTGAGGGCGCGAGGGAAGCCGCCGCAAGGCTTAGGCTGGCTCTCGCACTATCCTGTTAACCTAGCCGTTTCGTGTCAACCAGCCAAAGGCATTCTGGCGGTTTGCTGGGCGGTTCCGGCTTCCTGCCCTGCCCTGACATTAACCGTCCTGCACAAAACGGTAGCCGTACCTTTCTGAAAGTGCTTAGTTTATTGCGATGCATTGTTTGCACTGCCCTCGGCAACGTTCGCCGGTTCCTCTTTACGCTAGGTACGTGTGACTCCATGGCAAAATCCGACCAGCCAATTACGATTAAAAAGTACGCCAATCGGCGCCTCTACAACACCGGCACCAGCACCTATGTGACGCTCGAAGACCTCGCCGCGATGGTGAAGGAAGGCGAAGACTTCCTCGTCTATGACGCGAAGACCGGTGACGACATCACCCGCTCTGTGCTCGCCCAGATCATCTTCGAACAGGAAAACAAGGCCGGTCAGAACCTCCTGCCGACCACGTTCCTACGCCAGTTGATCCGCTTCTACGGCGACAGCATGCAGATGGTGGTGCCGAAGTATCTCGAACAATCCATCGACACGCTGACCCGCGAGCAGGAAAAATTCCGCAAGCAGATGACGAACACGTTCAGCAACACGCCGTTCGCGCCGCTTGAGGAACACGTCCGCCGCAACATGGAAATGTTCGAGCGCACGTTCGCGATGTTCAAGCCGTTCGGGGCGCCGGTGCGGAATCAAACTCCCTCCGCCGAATCTCCGCCGACCGCGAACGAGGCCCCGGAGGCCGACATCGACGATCTCAAGCGCCAGATGAAAGAGATGCAGGATCGTCTCGAGCGGATGTCGAAGGAATCAGAGAGCAAGGGTTGACCGAAGCAGCCCTTGCAACCTGACGCGGCGGCAGGTTCTGCCGCCGATACGGTGATGTTAGTTGGCTGCCGCGGCCGGCTTTGCAACCATGGCCCAGGGCTTCGTCAGTGACGCCAATCCCGTCAGCCGCCCCTGAATGTAGTCGCAACCCCAGCCCTGCAACAGCTTGGCCGACTCTTCATCCTGCACCCATTCGGCGACCGTCTTAATACCGAGCCGGTGGGCGAGATCGATCAGGGTCTGCACGAAAGCCCGGTCATCCGATGATCGCGCGATGTTCTGCACGAACGCGCCATCGATCTTCACGATATCCACGCCGAGCTTGCGCAGGTTGCGGAATGACGTGTAACCCGCGCCGAAATCGTCGATCGCAATCCGGCTGCCGAAGTTTTTCAGCCGCGTCACGAAGCCGCGAACGTCGTCCAGATCCTGAATCGCAACGGTTTCCGTGATCTCGACGATCAGCCGCTCGGCGACCCCCGGATGCGCTCGCATCAGCGATTCGATGCTGGCCCACCAGTCCGGGTCCATCGTCGTATCAGGCGAAATGTTGAGGCTGAGCTGTGCGTGAGGCGCATCCGCGAGTTCTGCAACGACGAGTTCGAGCACCCGGTGATCGACAAGCCGGATCAGGCCGAGCTTCTCGGCGACGGGGACAATGTCCGGCGACAGCGAATACTCGCCGTCCTCCTGGCGCATCCGCACCAGACACTCGTGGAACGCCGGCTGCCGCGAAACCGTGGCCACAACCGGCTCGTAAGCCATCACAATACGGCGCTCATTGAGCGCCGTGACGATTTCATCGGTGACCCGGATGTTGACCCGGCGCTGGGCGTCACGTTCGACATTCGGACGCCAGACCATCAGCGAACCCCGGCGCCGCGCCTTGGCGAGATCGAGCGCCTCCTGGGTCCGGCTCATCGCCTCTTCGACAGTGCTGGCATGCCGGAGTGCGTTGATCGCGCCAATCGACGCGGTCAATGCCACCGGGCCGGAGCGCGTCGGCACGATTTCATTCCGAATTCCTGCAAGGAATCGCTCGGCGGCGACATGCATGTCGTCGACGGAACAGTTCTTCAGGATCAGGCCGAACTTGTTGCCGGAAAACCGGCCGAGCACATCGCCGCCGCGCAGCCGCGTACGAATGCGTTTCGCGACCTCGACGATAACTTCGTCGGCAACCTCATAGCCGAAAGCATCGTTGATCTGTGCAAGATGGTCGATGCCGACCAGCATGAATGCGAAGGATGAGCGGAAACGGCCGGCTTCTTCGATCGCCTCGGCCAGTGCGGCTATCAGACGTGTGCGATTGAATTCGCCGGTCAGCGGATCGTCCTGCGAAAGCTTCAGAAGCTGCTCGTCCCGGGCGTGGCGCTCGTTGTTGATGCGAACGATCCCCTGAGCGCGAGACGGCCGTCCATCGGCGCCGGCAAACCAGCGGCCGCATTCGTCGATCCAGAGCACCGGTGACGACGTGCTGGCGCGCACGCCGTATTCGATCTGGTACGGCACACCCTCGCCGCTGTCCGTGGCAGTGGAGTTCAGCACCGCGTCGTTGCGGATGGCGCGCAGCGGCTCGATCAGCTTCGCAAACTCGCTGGCCCTCGACAATGACAGTTGCGGAATATCGGCAAGCACAGCCGCGACGTTGTCGCTCCAGTGCAGGGTGTCGCCCGCGATGTCCCAGGAAAAACTGGCCTGCCCAAGGGTGGCGAGCAATTCGTTCCCGGCAGCGGGAAGAACCCTGTGCAAAAAGGGTGTCTCGCCGGGTGCAATCGCAGGTCCGGGATCCAGCGAAGCTTGGAACGTCGTAGCTTTCAAAGGTGCCTCGTTCCGAGACGGCGGGGTGATTCGACAACCAAGAGTAAATCGTCCGGCGCCCATCAGCCTAGGCCAACTTCCTGAACAATCCGACAAACCGCTTGATTATCAATGTCCAAAAGCAGGTAACCCGATGCCAACCACATCCGGCACGACCCTTGCGATGTCTTAGGAAGGAGGCGCTTTGAGTCCCAAAATGAGACAGGCACCCAAGCCATGATCGTATCCAGGATCGCAGCGACAACCGCACGAGGCGCGCAGGCGGAGCAGCCTGCTGCCGGCGCGTCCCCCGCCGCCGCGGAGCCTGTTTCCAGCCGGGCTCTGGTGCCGCTTGGGCGTCCAGCCCGGACGCCTCCGCTGCGCCCGGCACGCCCGGACGCATCCTTCGTGGCGCACCTGATTGCCATGGCCGAGCAGACGCCTCAGACACGCACCTTAAGGCGCGCGACTCCGGCGGACGCCCGCGCGGTCTATGACCGTGCCGCAGCACCACGTGCAAACTGTTACGGCAAAGCGCTGTCGCAGATCGCCTGAGACCGATCAGGGCTTCGGCGGCATGTTAACCGCGCCATCCGGCGTGGTGTCCGACACGAGATCACTGACATTCCAGTCCAAAACCTTGCGATCCGCCGCCGGAGTGACGCCGTTGGAATTGCGGATCACAGCCAAGGTCGGCACCGGCTTTGGTGAGGTTTCGGGTTCGGCCGGGTGCGACGGAGAGAATGCAGGTTCAACCGGTTTCACATCCCGATGCGGCGGGTCGAAAGCCGGCTCGGCGGGCGCGAGATTAGCTGGTGCAGGACTGGCCGGGACGGGTGCAGGCTCGGCGGCCGCAGGCACGGCAACCGGCACACGCCGCTGCCGGTTGCGGAAGCCGATCGAGATCCCGGCGAAAAACTCCACGACCATCAGCACGGTCAGCAGGAAGAATGTCGACGTACCGAACTGCGGAAGCAGCAGAAACTCCGCAACCGCAGCGCCGGACACGATCAGCGACAGTAAGTGGTCCGTCAGATAGCGCGCGCCGGGACGCGCAGCCTTGATGACTTCAAACATCAGGAGAAGCGCGGCAAGCGCCAGCAGCGCGTCACCGAATGTCGGCGCCCACTGCACGCCCGACATCAACGGGACAGTCGTGACCGGCGCGGTGAACGCCACGCCCGGCATCAGGAACACGAAGATGTTGTAGATCGCGAACGGAATCAGAAGCAGCGGAAAACCGATCATCGTCGGCAGGCTCTCTCTGAAAAAGTATCCTGTGATGCACTGGTCATCACATGCGTCTGTGGCGTTCTTATGAAGCCGCGTTCGCGCGCCTCCGCCAGCATCGCGGGCAAGCGCGCTGCCTGAAATGCAGCGCGCTGCGATCCGGACGTTAGTCCTTCTTGACCTTCAGGACCTGACGGCCCTTGTACATGCCGGTCTTGAGATCGAGGTGATGCGGACGGCGAAGTTCGCCCGAATCCTTGTCCTCGACATAAGTCGGCTTCTTGAGCGCGTCCGCCGAGCGGCGCATGCCGCGGCGCGACGGCGATGTTTTCCTGCGTGGAACGGCCATGGGATCGTCGTCCTCTAAATCAAGGCTCACCCGCCGGGCGGGGGCTCTCCAGAATTCGGATTGAGGCCGCGCTTATAGAGGAAGGCCGCCGCGAAAGCTAGACCGGATAGGTCGAGAAAATGGGTCAAAAAGGCCCAAAATCAGCGATTTCGCTCCCAGCAGTCGGAGATTTCGGCTGATTGGGCCCGCACCACGTAGGTCCCCGCCATCCGCCGTACGCCCGGCCCCGGATTCCGGGCACTTCTGGTGACCGGATTGGGCAGGATCGAGGCTAAAAGGGCTGCCTCACGGGCCGAAAGCGCCGCCGCCGGGCGGCCGAACGCGTAATTTGCGCCCGCTTCGGCTCCGAACTGGCCGTCAGGCCCGAGCTCAGCCACATTCAGGTAAAGCTCCAGAATGCGCTTCTTCGACAACACCAGATCGATCCACATCGCCAGCGGGAACTCGAGCGCCTTGCGCACCACACTTCGGCCCGGCCAGAGGAACAGGTTTTTTGCCACCTGCTGTGTGATGGTCGATCCCCCGCGGGCGACCTCACCGTCCTGTGCGTCCTCAATAATGTTCCGGACAGAATCCCAGTCGATGCCGTGATGAAAACAGAATTTGGCATCCTCGGCGGCCACCACGGAACGCGGCAGAGCCTCGGACATGTCGTCAAGATCGACCCACTTGCGGGTGACGGTTTCACCTGTGAGATAGCGCCCGATCATCAGTGTGGAGACGGGATGCCCGCTGCTGTAGAGCGGGGTCAGCACATAGGGCAAAAGCACCAGCCCCAGCACTACCAGCACAACTAAACGGATCAGTCGCCGCATACGGGCTACAGCCCTTCGACGCTGACGAGACGGGCCGAACTGCATTCGTCCCGAATATGCTTAAGGCCCTGATACACCGGCCCCTCATAGAAACTCTCGAACGCCGCCACGGATGGAAATTTGAGAATCACGATACGGCGTGGATTCCAGTCACCTTCGTGAACCTTGTGCGCACCACCGCGGGCCAGATACCGCCCTCCTGCTGCCTCAAGTGCCGGTTTCACCTGGCTCATGAAGCTCTGGTATCGCTCACCGTCGCGAATCTCGACATCGAAAATGACATAGGCAGGCATGGGCGCTCCTGTCTGGAGATCGGCCGGGTCAGATCCGTTTAGCTAACAGAAACCAGCGCCTATGCTCTAGCCAAATCCCGGGCAGGATTAGGCTTTGCGGAATTGACGCGGGCGATGCCATAACCGATTGTCCGCCGAAATTTGCGTTCGCCTGACGTTCTCTTGGAGTTTTTGATGACCACCGGCACTTCACCACAGGATTTCATGAAACGGCTGGACGCCACGGCGGCCGACACCGAGGCGCTGTTGACGCGCCTTCTGTCCGACGCGCCGCTGTCAGGCGAAATCGTGCGCCCGCATCGGCTGATGGAAGCGATGCGCTATTCGAGCCTCAATGGCGGCAAGCGGCTGCGCCCGTTTCTGGTGGTGGAAAGCGCTGCGGTGTTCGGCGTGCCGCGCGACGCCGCGCTGCTGGCCGGCGCCGCGCTCGAATGCATCCACTGTTACTCGCTGATCCATGACGACCTTCCGTCGATGGACAACAGCGATCTGCGGCGCGGGCGCCCGACCTCGCACAAGAAGTTCGATGACGCCACCGCGATCCTCGCGGGCGACGGGCTTCTGACCATCGCGTTCGACATCATCACCCGTGACGAGGTTCACAAGGACCCGACGGTGCGCCTGCTGCTGACCCGTGCGCTCGCGCGCGCCGCCGGTGTCGGCGGCATGGTGGGCGGACAGATCATGGATCTCGCCGGCGAAGGCCGCTTCGGCGATCCCGAGCCGCCGGATGTCGCCAAGCTGCAGCAAATGAAAACCGGCGCACTGCTCAAGTATGGCTGCATCGCGGGTGCACTGCTCGGCCAGGCTCCGAAGGACCAGTACGACGCGCTCGACACCTATGGTCACGCGCTCGGTGAAGCGTTCCAGATCGCCGACGATCTTCTGGACGTCGAAGGCGATGCCGCCGCGCTCGGCAAGCCCGCCGGACAGGATGCCGCGGCCGGCAAAACCACATTCGTCACGCTGCTCGGCATCGATGGCGCCAAGGCGCGCGTGCGCGACCTGCTGAAGCAGGCCGATGCCGCGCTCGCTCCGTTCGGCGCGAAAGGCGATGTCCTGCGCGCGACCTCGCGCTTCGTCGCAGAGCGGCAGAACTAGAAGGACACACCAGCATGCCAGGCAAGAAGGACGGCGATCCGTATCTTCTTCGCCTCAAAGGCATGCCAAAGCCGCTCCGCATCATCTACGGACGCCCGCGCACGTTCATCGCGCTGGCGATCGGTCTTGCATCGCTCCTGATCACGCCAATGTCGTGGCGGCCCGCGAGCCGGCTTCTCGTGGCATGGGATATCTTTGTCGCGATCTACATGATCCTCGCCTACGTGACGGTGTTCACGTGCGACACGGCGCATATCCGCCGTCAGGCGGCGATCCAGGACGACGGGCGCTTCTTCATCCTCGCCATGACCGGCCTCGGCGCCTTTGCGAGCATCGCCGCCATCGTCATGGAGCTTGCCATCAAGCCGCAGGGAGCTCCGCAGCTCGTGCTCGCGGCCGTGACCATCGTGCTCTCGTGGGCAATGATCCACACGACATTTGCGCTGCATTACGCCCACGACTTTTATCGCAGCGCCAAGACCGGCGGACTTTCGTTTCCGGGCGGCGAAGATCCTGATTACTGGGACTTCGTCTACTTCTCTTTCGTGATCGGCATGACGGCCCAGGTGTCGGATGTCGGCATCACCGACAAGATCATCCGCCGGACCGCAACGGCCCACGGCGTCGTCTCCTTTATCTTCAATACCGCGCTGGTGGCCCTGATGGTCAATATCGCGGCCAGCGCGATATGATCCTTCGATGATAACTGGTTTTCTGACCTTCCTTCTGATACTCGCCGCGCTCGGCGTTTCCGCGACGCTCGCGAAACGGCTTGCCATTGCGCCGGCTATTGTCTTTCTGATTGTCGGCATCATCCTGGCGTTCCTGCCCGGATTTCCGCGCATCGAACTGAAGCCGGAAGGCGTCCTGCTGCTGGTGCTGCCGCCGCTGATTTATTCATCCGGCGTGGCGATGAGCTGGCGCGAATTCAGGGCCAACCTCCGCCCGATTGGCGCGCTGGCGATCGGCTGCGTGATCTTCACGACGGTGCTGGTTGCCGCGGCCGCGCATTATGCGCTTGGGCTGCCGTGGAGCGTCGGATTCGTCCTCGGCGCGATCGTGTCGCCGCCGGACGTGGTCGCGCCACTTGCCATCGCCAGACGGTTGAAGCTGCCCCATCGCATTCTCGTCATCCTCGAAGGCGAAGGACTCGCAAACGACGCCACCGCGCTCATCCTGTACCGGTTTGCGGTGCTTGCCGTCAGCACAGGCGCGTTCTCGCTGCCGCCCGCGGCAGGAACGTTCGTTGCGATCATCGTCTGCGAAATCATGTTCGGCATTCTGGTCGGCTGGCTCAGCCTGCGCTTGCGGCAATGGGCACACGACCCACGCGTCGAGATTTCATTGTCGCTGCTGACCCCCTATCTCGCTTTCTGGGTCCCGGAGCATCTCGGCGGCTCGGGCGTCATCGCCACCGTCGTGACTGGACTCTATGTGAGCTGGAACGGACCGCTGCTGATCTCATCGAAAACCCGATTGCAGGGCATCTTCTTCTGGGACTTCGTGATCTGGCTGATCGAGGGCGTGCTGTTCCTGATGATCGGATTCCAGTTGCGGCTCCTGATGGAGAAATCAAAGGCGGTGCCGGTAGGCGAAATCCTTGTCGCTATCGGCATCGTTTGCGCGATTGTCGTGCTGGCCCGGTTCCTCTGGGTCTTTCCCGGCTCTTACCTGCCGCGCCTCGCCAGCAAGAGGATCGCGGCGCGCGAAGAGAAGCCGTCGTGGAAATATGTCGTCGTCATCGGCTTCACCGGCATTCGCGGCGTGGTGTCACTTGCCGTTGCGCTGGCTTTGCCGCTGACGCTGCCGAACGGACAGGACTTCCCGTATCGCGATCTCATCCTGCTCATCACCTTCGGCGTGATCGTCTTCACGCTGATCGGGATCGGATTGGCCCTTCCGATCCTGGTCAAGCTTCTTGGCCTGTCCGAGCATGGACAACTAGAAGCGATCCGCGAACGGGAAGCGGAGATCGCTGCGCGGCGTGAAATTCTTGAATCGGCCCGCGGGTCCCTCGACCGGATCATCAAGGAGCGCAATCTGCCCGAAGGGCTCGCAAGATTCCTCGAAGCCCGTCACGAAACGCGCATGCGCGCGCTGCCGGAGCCTCCGAGGGAAGAAGGCCAGTTCACGCCGGCGACTCAGGGCGCCTCGCTGGTCCGGGAGATCATCACGATCGAGCGGACGTGCCTTCACAGGCTGCTGCGTGAGGGAAAGATCACCGACGAGACGCGCCGGCGTATCGAGCGCGATCTCGATCTCGAGGAAGCTGTCGTCGACAACCGTGAAAAAAACGGCCCGCTGTAACAGCGGGCCGCCATGCGTCGCGCGATGCGCGCTAAAACTATTCCGCCGCAGTAACGGCCGGAGCCTTGGCGCCTGCACCGCCGTAGCGCTGCTCGATGTAGTCGATCACCAGCGCCTTGAAGTCGGCAGCGATGGTCGGCCCGCGCAGCGTGCGGAACTTCTCGCCATCGACGAACACCGGCGCCGCCGGCGTTTCACCGGTGCCCGGCAGCGAGATGCCGATATCGGCATGCTTGGATTCGCCGGGGCCGTTCACGATGCAGCCCATCACCGCGACGTTGAGCTGCTCAACGCCCGGATAGCGCGTCTTCCACTCCGGCATTTCCTCAACGATGAAGCTCTGGATGTCCCGCGCCAGTTCCTGGAATACCGTCGAGGTCGTGCGGCCGCAGCCGGGGCACGCCGCCACCAGGGGCACGAAGGTGCGGAAGCCCATGGTCTGCAGGATTTCCTGACCGACCTTCACTTCCAGCGTGCGGTCGCCGCCCGGCTCGGGGGTCAGCGAGACGCGGATGGTGTCGCCGATGCCGTCCTGAAGCAGAATGCCGAGCGCTGCCGACGATGCGACGATGCCCTTCGAGCCCATGCCGGCCTCGGTCAGTCCGAGATGGATGGCGTAGTCAGAACGCGCCGCCAGTTCGCGATAGACCGCGATCAGATCCTGCACGTTGGACACCTTGGCCGACAGGATCATGCGGTTCTTCGGCAGTCCGATTTCCTCGGCGCGCTTTGCAGACAGCAGCGCCGACTGCACCATCGCCTCGCGCGTCACCGCGCGGGCATCGATCGGGTCGGGTGACTTGGCGTTCTCTTCCATCAGCTTGGTCAGCAATTCCTGATCGAGCGAACCCCAGTTCGCGCCGATCCGGATGGTCTTGCCGTGCTTGAGCGCCATTTCCACGATGTCGGTGAACTGCGTGTCGCGCTTGTTCTTGAAGCCAACGTTGCCGGGATTGATGCGGTACTTCGACAGCGCCGCGGCGCAGGCCGGATGATCGGCCAGCAGCTTGTGGCCGATGTAATGGAAGTCGCCGATCAGCGGCACATCGACGCCGAGCTTGTCGAGTTTCTCGCGGATGTGCGGGACGGCAGCAGCGGCTTCGTCACGATCCACCGTGATGCGCACCATTTCAGAGCCGGCGCGCGCAAGCGCTGCGACCTGCTTGACGGTGCCCTCGATGTCCGCGGTGTCGGTGTTGGTCATCGACTGCACCACGATCGGTGCGCCGCCCCCGACCTTGACGTTGCCGACTGTCACCTGAACCGTCCGATGGCGCCCCTTGGGGCCGGCCTGGATTTCCTTGGTCCGCTCTTTCAGATCGCTCACGTGAAAATCTCTTTGCGCTCAGGTGTCGTTTTCGGTGGCCGGAAGCAGGGGGTTCCCCGCCGGTTCGCCGGGGCGGTTTACCAGATATAGGCCCGCCATGACCAGAAGGGCAGCCCCCGCAAACGCCAATGTCAGGGTGTCGTGCATCACGAAATAGCCCCCAATGACCCCAAACAAAGGCGTCATAAAGGTAAATGACGACAGTTTGCTCGCCGAATAGGTTTTGACCAGAGAGACCCAGATCAGGAATGTGATCCCAACGATCCAGATCGTTTGATAGGCCATCAATCCCAGGGCCAGCGGCCCCGGCATGTGGCTGATGCTCTCTCCCGAGATCGCTGCCCCGAGCGCCAGAATCGGGACCGAGATTGCCACCTGATAGGCCAGGGTCTTTTCGGCGGGAGCGTGCAACAGCGGCGTCGCCTTCACGACCAGCGTGGTGACGGCCCAGAGAATGCCGCCGCCCATCACCAGCAGGTCTCCCATAATCACCTTGGCATCCACCGACGGCTGCGGCACCCCGATGGCCAGCGCCACGCCCACAAAGGAAAGTGCAAGACCGCCCCATTGCAGCCTGCTCAAGGATTCGCCGAGGTAGCGTTTCGATCCGAGCGCAACGACGAACGGCGCGATGTAGAGAAACACCACCGCGCGGGAAGCCGTGGTGTAGACCAGCCCCCGATAGATCAGGATGAACTCGACGCCAAAGAAAATTCCGGCAAGCACGCCCGCCTTGAGAGTGCCATCACGGCGGAACAGCGGCACGCCGCGAAACCATGCCACCATGAGAATGATGATCAGGCCGCCTGCGGAACGGATCGTGGCCTGCAACAGCGGCGGGATATCCGGCAGCGCAAGCTTGACCGTGATCTGATTGAAGCCCCAGCTCAGGCACAACATCACCATCAGGGCGATAGCCGTCGCGTTCAACGGACGCCCCGCTGGCACAACCTTCAAATTGTCTGATGGCATGGCACCCCGTGTCCGGCTTACCGCCGTGTTGTTCTGATTTATGCAGTCCGTTGACAATGTGCGCAGGTGCCGGTGATTTCCACCACCGATAATTTTGGTGCGAAGCCCGTACCGCGCGCAGCTTCGTTGAAACTTTGTGCAAGCGGCGCGGCCGGAATCTCGCCGACCGATCCGCATGTCTCGCAGATCAGGAACGCCACCACCGCCGTCTCGTCGTGATTGTGCGCGCAGGCCAGAAACGCGTTGCGGCTTTCGATGCGGTGAACGAGACCGTTCTCCATCAGAAAATCCAGTGCGCGATAGACCGTGATCGGCGCCGGGCGCGGCATGGTCTTGGCGAGTTCATCGATCACTTCATATGCACCGAGCGGCCGATGGCTCGATAGCAACGCGCCCAAAACCTGCCGCCGGATCGGCGTGAACTTCTGGCCGCGTCCCGTGCAAACCTTTTCGGCATGCGAGAACGCATCCTCGGCGCAACGGCCGTGGTCATGGTTTGGGTCAGGAAAAACCGGCTTCGCGTGTTTCATTCGCCCAATATGTAGTGCGGTTAGGGTGATTCCGCTCATAATTTCAGCGGCATAAGTTGACACAAGATTTTGCAGCGCATCATTTTTATTGCATTGCATCATAAAAGCCCCAAATCATCGGCATACAAAGGAACTCCGCGGGTCTCCAGGGAACCCAATAACTGAACCATTTCAGAGAGAAAGAGCTCATGGCGACCACTCTCAAGACCTATCTCGACAATCTGACGCCCTGGAACTTTTCCGGCGTGCGCAAGGCAAGCGCCGCCAAGAAAATCAATCTGGCGCTTCAGGGCGGGGGATCGCACGGTGCCTTCACCTGGGGGGTGCTGGATCAGTTTCTCGCCGACGGACGGCTGGAAATCACCGGCATCTCCGGTGCGTCGGCGGGCGCCCTGAATGCAGTGATGGTCGCGGACGGCCTCACCCGAGGCGGCCCTGAAGAAGCGCGCAAGCGCCTCGCCGAATTCTGGCGCGCGACCAGCACCGGCGGCGATCTTCCCCCGGTCCAGCGCGCGATGACCGACCGGATGTTTTCATTGATGCCGTTCGCAGCCACACCGATGCAGAACTGGTTCGAGGCGATGGCACGCTACTTCTCGCCCTACGAGCTGAATCCCCTCAACATCAATCCGCTCAGCCAGCTGATTGAACGCTTCGTCGATTTCGATGCGCTGCGCGCCAACACCGACCTTGCGCTCTACATCTCCGCCACCAACGTTCACACCGGCCGGCTGCGCATTTTCGCAAACGAGAAAATCACCGCCGACGTGGTGATGGCGTCCGCAGCACTGCCTTTCATGTTTCGCGCGGTCGAGATCGACGGCGTGCCGTATTGGGATGGCGGCTACATGGGCAATCCCGCTATCTTTCCGTTCCTGCAGGCAACCGACGCCGAAGACGTGCTGGTGGTGCAGATCAATCCGGTGTCGCGCGACACCACGCCAAAGACATCCGGTGAGATCATCAACCGGCTGAACGAAATCACCTTCAACTCGGCGCTGATCTCCGAATTGCGCACGATGGATTTCGTCAACCAGCTGATCGACGACGGCCGGTTGCCGCGGGGCACGGGCAAGGATCAGTACCGCCGGCTCAACATCCATCGCATCGATCTTGGCGGTCTCGGCACGCGCCTCGCCGCCTCCAGCAAGATGAAAACCGACTACGATTTCTTTGAATTGCTGCACCGCGCGGGCATGCGCGCCGCCAAGAAGTTTCTCGACAATCATTTCGACGATATCGGCCGCCGGAGCACGATCGATCTCGCCGCCGAATCCGGCGTGGAATGGGCGTAACCGCGATGAAGTATGTCGAGGCCCGCACGCTGATCGGATCGAGGGAGGCGGCGCTGCATCAGCAATCGCAGGCGAGCGATCATACGGGGGAGCTGGGTTAGTCAGGCTCCGCACAAAAGCAAAACGGGGAGCCGACGGCTCCCCGTTTGCATCAGATCCGGAACGATCAGTTCAGTTTTTCGATGGCCGCCGCGGCGCCCTGCCCGACGCCGACACACATGGTGGCCAGCGCGTACTTGCCGCCGCGCTTTTCGAGACCATGCACCGCCGTCAGCACCAGGCGCGCACCGCTCATGCCGAGCGGATGACCGAGCGCAATCGCGCCGCCATGCGGGTTCACGAAGTCAGCATCTTCCTTGACGCCAAGCTGGCGCAGCACGGCGATGCCCTGCGACGCGAACGCTTCGTTGAGTTCGATCAAATCGATGTCACCGATCTTGAGTCCAAGCTTCTCGAGCAGCTTGCGCACCGCCGGCACGGGGCCCATGCCCATCACACGCGGTGCGACACCGGCCGACGCATGACCGAGGAGCTTTGCGCGCGGCGTCAGGCCGTGCTTCTTCACGGCTTCTTCCGAGGCGAGTATCAGCGCGGCCGCACCGTCATTGACGCCCGAGGCGTTTCCGGCCGTCACCGTGCCGTCGGGGCGCGTGACAGGTTTCAGCTTGGCAAGCTGCTCAAGTGTGGTTTCGGGACGCGGATGTTCGTCCTTGTCCACCGTGGTCGGACCGGCCTTGCCGGGAATCGTGATGGGCGTGATTTCTTCCGCGAAGTAGCCGGCAGCAATCGCCTTGCCCGCGCGCTGCTGCGAGCGGATCGCGAAAGCGTCCTGATCGGCCCGCGAGATCTGGTAATCGGTCGCCACGTTCTCGCCGGTTTCCGGCATGGAATCGACGCCGTACATCTTCTTCATCAGCGGATTCACGAACCGCCAGCCAATGGTGGTGTCGTAGGTCTCGACCGCGCGCTGATAAGCCTCGTTGGCCTTGCCGGTGACAAACGGCGCACGCGTCATGGATTCGACACCGCCGGCGATGGCGAAATCGATCTCCCCTGCGCGGATCGCCCGCGCGATACCGCCAACCGCATCGAGACCCGACGCGCAGAGCCGGTTGACGGTCATGCCGGGCACTGTCTCCGGCAATCCGGCCAGCAACAGCGCCATGCGGGCGACGTTCCGGTTGTCTTCGCCGGCCTGATTGGCACAGCCATAGGAGACTTCATCCAGTGCACCCCAGTCGGCCTTGGGATTGCGCTCCATCAGCGCCTTGATGGGCGCCGCGGCCAGATCGTCCGCACGCACCTTGGCCAGCGATCCGCCGAACCGGCCGATTGGCGTCCGCACCGCATCACAGATGTAAACATCACGCATGGTCGTTCTCCCTGAAGTTGGTCCGGACAAAGTCCTCGGCTGCCGCGAGTTTTAGGAAGCACGGCGCGGGGCGTCAAATGATCGATGCCCGGAACAGCCTGATTGCCCGGCAGAGCGGCCATGCACCGGCCGTCTCAAGGCGTGGAAAACGTCCCGTGCAATTCCACCATGCGAAAGAACTTTGCTAGTGTTCGCTCCATGACCATCCATTCCACGCCCCCCGCACCGCTGAACGCCGAAACTGCCTCCCCGGAGGCCGCCGGACGCGTGACGCCGATGATGGAACAGTACCTTGAAATAAAGGCCGCCAATCCGGGCCTGCTGCTGTTCTACCGGATGGGCGATTTCTATGAACTGTTCTTCGAAGACGCCGAGACCGCCTCGCGCGCGCTCGGCATCACGCTGACCAAGCGCGGCAAACACATGGGCGAAGACATCCCGATGTGCGGCGTGCCGGTGGAGCGCTCCGACGACTACCTGCACAGGCTGATTGCGCTGGGTCATCGCGTCGCAGTTTGCGAGCAGACAGAGAATCCCGCCGAAGCCAAGAAGCGCGGCAACAAGAGTGTGGTCCGGCGCGACGTGGTGCGGCTGGTGACGCCGGGCACCCTGACCGAAGACAATCTGCTCGACGCCAAGTCCAACAACTACCTGCTCGCCATCGCCCGCGCTCGCGCCTCGTCATCCGCCGGCGACCGCATCGGACTGGCGTGGATCGATATTTCGACAGCAGAGTTCAGCGTCACCGAATGCAGCGCGAGCGAACTCAGCGCGACGCTGGCGCGAATCAATCCCAATGAAGTGATCGTCACCGACGCGCTGTACTCCGATCCGGAATTGTCTGCGCTGTTTCGCACGCTGGCCGCCGTTACCCCGGTGACGCGCGATGTGTTCGACGCCGCCACCGCCGAGCGGCGGCTGTGCGACTATTTCGCCGTCGCGACCATGGACGGCTTCGGCGCGATGTCGCGTCTAGAGGCGACTGCCGCCGCAGCGGCGGTGACATATGTGGACCGTACGCAGGTCGGCCAGCACCTGCCGCTGTCGCCACCGGCGCGCGAGGCCGCCGGCACAACCATGGCGATCGATCCCGCCACCCGCGCCAACCTCGAGCTGACACGGACGCTGGCAGGCGAGCGGCGCGGGTCGCTGTTAGATGCCATCGACTGCACGGTGACCGCAGCCGGCTCGCGGCTGCTGGCACAACGCCTCTCCGCGCCGCTGACGGACAGCGCAACCATCTCGCATCGGCTCGACGCCGCGGCCCTGTTCGCAAGCGACAGTGCGGCACGCGACGATCTGCGCGGCATCCTGCGCGCGGCGCCGGACATTTCGCGCGCACTGGCGCGGTTGTCCGTCGGCCGCGGTGGCCCCCGCGATCTCGCGGCGCTGCGCGACGGAATTCTGGCCGCCGACAAGGCCGTCGAGCGGCTGGTGCGGATCGAAAAACTTCCACGCGACATCACGCTTGCCGTCGATGCGCTGCGCCGCCCCTCACGCGATCTTGCGCGGGAATTCGGACGCGGCCTCGCCGACGAACTGCCGCTGTTCAAACGCGATGGCGGCTTCGTCCGCGCAGGCTATGAACCTGCGCTCGATGAAACGCGTAACCTGCGTGATGCCTCGCGACTGGTAGTGGCCGCGATGCAGGCGCGCTACGCCGACGACACCGGTATCAAGGGCCTGAAGATCCGGCATAACAATGTGCTTGGCTACTTCGTCGAGGTCACCGCGCAGCACGGCGACAAGCTGATGGCTGCGCCGCTCAACGCGACCTTCATCCATCGTCAGACCCTCGCCGGACAGGTGCGTTTCACCACAACCGAACTGGGCGAAGTCGAGGCCAAGATCGCCAATGCCGGCGACCGCGCCCTCGGGCTTGAACTCGAGATATTCGACAAGCTGTGCGCGATGGCGGTTGCGGCCGGTGACGACCTGCGCGCCGCAGCACATGCGTTCGCGCTGCTTGATGTGACCTCCGCGCTCGCGAAGCTTGCGATTGACGAGAATTACGTGCGGCCCGTGGTCGATAATTCTTTAAAATTTTCCATCGAAGGCGGCCGCCACCCTGTGGTCGAACAGGCGCTGAAGCGCGATGGCCAGCCTTTCATCGCCAACGCCTGTGACCTGTCACCCGGACCGTCGCAGGCGTCGGGACAGATCTGGCTGCTGACCGGACCGAACATGGCCGGCAAGTCGACCTTCCTGCGGCAGAATGCGCTGATTGCGCTGATGGCGCAGATCGGCAGTTTCGTGCCCGCAAAACTTGCGCATATCGGTATCGTCGACCGGCTGTTCTCGCGCGTCGGCGCGGCGGACGATCTTGCACGCGGCCGTTCGACCTTCATGGTCGAGATGGTGGAGACAGCCGCGATCCTCAATCAGGCCGGCGAGCGTGCGCTGGTGATCCTCGACGAGATCGGCCGCGGTACCTCGACCTTCGACGGTCTCTCGATCGCGTGGGCCTCGATCGAACATTTGCATGAGAGCAATCGCTGCCGCGCGCTGTTCGCCACGCATTATCATGAACTCACCGCGCTCTCGGCCAACCTGCCGCGGCTGTTCAACGCCACCGTGCGCGTGAAAGAATGGCAGGGCGACGTCGTGTTCCTGCATGAGGTGTTGCCCGGCTCGGCAGATCGCTCCTACGGCATTCAGGTCGCGAAGCTCGCGGGTCTTCCCGCCGCAGTCGTCGCACGCGCGAAATCGGTGCTGGCGAAACTCGAAGCGCAGGATCGCGGCACCACGGCACGTGCGCTGGCCGACGATCTGCCGCTGTTCGCAGTCCCGTCGCGTGCAGCGGCCGAACCTCAACCGCCAAGCGCCGCCGATCAGGTGGCCGAGGCGCTCAGCGCATTGCATCCCGACGAGATGTCGCCGCGTGAGGCGCTGGACGCGCTCTATGCACTGAAGGCGAAGCTGCCGAAGTGACGAACGTCAAACCCGATTAATCGACACACTGGTCTTCGGGCCGTTCTTGATGGTCTGATAGACCACGCAGTAACGTTCGGTGAGTTTCAGGAGCTGATCGAGCTTTTCCTGCGGCGCATCGGTGTCGACGTCGAACCGCAGGCGAATTTCAGCAAACCCGACCGGCGCCTCCTTGTCGACGCCGAGCGTGCCGCGAAAATCAAGATCGCCTTCGGCCGTCACGTTGCCGGACTTCAGCGGTGCGTCGAGCGCGGTCGCAACCGATTTCAGTGTCACGCCGGCGCAAGCCACCAGCGCTTCGAGCAGCATGTCGCCCGAACAGAGTTCAAGTCCGGAGCCGCCGGTGGCCGGATGTAGCCCTGCGATCGCGGCTGCCGCCTTGCCGGTTTCCACCTTGCAGGACAGACCTTCGCTGTCGAGCGATCCCTTCGCCTTCAAGGTAATGAAAGCTGCCTGCGGGTCGGATTTGTAGCGATCCTTGATCGGCGCCTGCATGGCGCGGAGGGCGGTTGAATCCATTGTCTCGTTCTCCGTTTCCATCGGCATCAACAACGCCGCGTGCAGCTTATTCCACCTTATATCCCCTCGCCGACCGTCAGCGAAACGTCTGCGGGACGCATGGCACGGTTGAGCGAGCGATCCAGCGACGCCAGCACCTGATGCTTGACCGCCTCGAAGGCGGGCGAATTCCTGTCGCGCGGACGGCTGAGTTCCACCCTGATCTCCTTGAACAGCCGCCCCGGCAGCGGCCGCATCACCATCACGCGATCCGCCAGCATCACCGCCTCATCGACATCATGGGTCACAAGGACAAGCGTCGGCTTGGTGTCGGCCCACAGATCGAGCAGATGATCCTGCAAGTCGGCACGCGTGAACGCGTCGAGCGCCGAAAACGGTTCGTCCAGCAGCAGCACTTCCGGAGATGGCACCAGCGCCCGCGCGATGGCAACCCGCTGCGCCTGACCGCCAGACAACTCGCGCGGCCATGCATCGGCCTTGTCGGCAAGTCCGACTCGCGCGAGTGCGCGGGCAACGCGCTGCTTTCGCTCCGGCGCAGGCGCGTGGCTCAATCCAAACCCGATATTATCCGCGACGCTGAGCCATGGTAGCAGGCGCGGTTCCTGAAAAATGATGCCGACCTTTTCGTGCGGCGCTGTGATCGAGATGGCGTCGAGCGTGACGGCCCCTGTCGTCGCCCGGTCGAGCCCGGATATCGCGCGCAGCAGTGTGGATTTCCCGCAGCCTGAACCGCCGATGATGGCGACGATCTCACCGGGCTTGATGCGCGCAGAGAAATTCTCCAGCGCACGGACGCCATTCGGATAGGTCTTGCTGACATGATCGAGAACAAGCATCAGGCCCCTCCCGCATGCGCGCCAAAGGAATCCTGCCAGCGCAGGAACGGCGCCGCAGCCAGTTGGATCAGCCAGTCGGTGACCTTGCCGAGGATTGCAAACACGATGATGGCGGCAACGATTTGCGCCGGCTTGCCCAGTTGCTGGCCGTCTGTAAGCAGATAGCCGAGCCCCTCCGACGCGCCCATGAACTCCGCGGCAACCACGAACATCCAGCCAAGACCGAGGCCCGAGCGAAGCGACACAATATAGGCCGGCAGCACCGCCGGCAGCATGACGCGACGGATCATTGCAAAACCGCTGAGGCGAAAGATGCGGCCGACCTCGACGATCTTACGATCAACGGCGAGGATGGCACCCATCACACCGAGATAGATCGGAAAGAAAACGCCGACCGCGATCAGGGCCACCTTGGAGGTTTCAAAGATTCCTAGCCACAGGATGAACAGCGGCACCCAGGCAATCGACGGGATCGCGCGCAAGGCCTGAAAAGTCGGATCGAGCAGACGCCGCGCCAATGCCCAGTAACCGCAGATCGCGCCAAGGATTGTTCCCGCCGCAATGCCGAGTCCGAAACCCGCGCCGACGCGACTCAACGTCGCGATGATGTGCCGGCTCAATTCACCGCTCGCAGTGAGTTCGATCAGCGTCTGCCAGATACGGCTCGGCGGCGGCACCAGCCGCCCGTTGGAGTAGCCGAGACGCACGGCGAATTCCCATGCCAGGGCAACGACGAGCGGCAGCAGCAAGCCGATTGCAGGACGCACAACACGGCGCAGGCGGGCGGCGGGACGCGATGCCGGCTGCTCTGCGATGACGTCCGGCGCTGGGGTATCGAGTGTCATGGTCATAGCAAAGACTGCTTATCGCAAACGATTGCAAGGGTGCTCAGAGCGAAGGCCTGCAAGCTTGCGGCATGCGGCCTTGAGACGTGCCGCCTGCGGCATATCGTCAGTTCGTAGGCAGCGGCACCTGATCGTCGATCAGCGCGTCCACCGTCGCCCTTACGTCCACACCCGGCTGAATCACGCCGGCCTGCTGAAGTGCAAGGCCAGCGGCCAAAATCGATTCGCGCTGCGGCGCGCCGATGCGATTGTGTGTCAGTTCTGTACGCTCCTTGAGCTGCTTGTCGACCACAGTCTCCGGCAGCTTGGTCACGGCGATGAAACCCTTCTTCAATTCATCGTAGTTGGCGAGCGAATACTTGCGCGCTTCCTCATAGACCGCGAGTACGCGCTGCACGATCTTCGGATTGTCCTTCAGGAACTGCTCGCGGACGTTGAGGATGCCCCAGGTGTTGGCTTCGGGCTTGCGGAAGAACAGCCTTGCGCCGTCCTCGATCTCGGCCTGCGCCATCATCGGATCGAGCCCCGCCCAGGCATCGACATCGCCGCGGATCAGCGCGGCCTTGCCATCGGCATGCTGCAACAGAACCGGGGTGATATCCTTGTCGGTGAGGCCCGCATCAAGCAGCGCGCGGATAAGGAAAATGTGCGGATCGGTGCCGCGGGTCACCGCAACGCGCTTGCCTTTCAGATCGGCGACCTTCGCGATCTTGGAATCCTTTCCGGTCACCAGCGCGGTCCATTCGGGACGCGAATAGACATAGACCGACTTGATCGGATTGCCGTTGATCTTTGCGACCAAGGCGGCCGAGCCTGCCGTCGAGCCGAAATCGATCGATCCGGCGTTGAGGAATTCGAGCGCCTTGTTCGAGCCCGCCGATTGCACCCAGACAATCTTGATGCCGTCCTTCTCGAATTCCTTTTCGAGCAGGCCCTTCTCTTTCAGGATGATCGAAACCGGATTGTAGGTCGCCCAGTCGATCGCAATCTGCTTCGGCGCGTCGGCAGCGAAGGCCGCGCCAGGAGCGAATACGGTGCCTGCAATCAGGGCGGCAACAGCGCGTCGGGTTGGTCGGAACATCGAGGTCTCCATCTGGTGATTGGGATCGGAATGCGGTTGAATTGGTGCGACCTCGAGCATCCGGCGAACATTCACCACCACTCGATACGCGAAAATTACTATGTTTTTCAATGAGTTATTCTCAATCGTCAACGAGAAAATCACACCGCAAATGCACGCTGCGGGAGAACCGCCTTTCACCAGCGGAACGGAAATCAGAACGGACGGCTCCTCTTGCCGCAATCCGCTGATGACACCGTTGCCGCGGTCCGTTATCCGAATGGAATGGACAGCGTGACGCCGAAGCCTCCTCAGCCAGACGAAGTGATGTTCGACACCGCGCGCGTCGCGGGCGAGATCGATGCGCTCGCGGACAAACACGCAGGAAAGGACGACCTGCTCCGGGCGGCCATTACGCAGTTACTGAAGGGTGAACTTGCGAAGGCCCGCGCCGTTGCGCAGGCAGAACTGCTCAAGGACCGGCACGGGCGGCGATGCGCCGAGCGGCTTTGCTTCGTGCAGGACGAGATCATCCGCATCCTGTTCAACGCGGCGACCCGTCACCTCTATCACTCACCGACCCCTTCGGATTCCGAACGCATGGCGGTGATCGCCACCGGTGGTTATGGCCGCGGCCTGATGGCGCCCGAGTCCGACATCGATCTCCTGTTCATCCTTCCCTACAAGCAGACCGCCTGGGGCGAGCAGGTCGCCGAAGCGATCCTCTATTGCCTGTGGGACATGGGACTGAAGGTCGGTCACGCCACCCGCTCCATCGATGAATCGATCCGGCAGGCACGCGCCGACATGACGATCCGCACCTCGGTGCTGGAAACCAGATTCCTCACTGGCGACACCGCACTTTACGAGGAGCTGGTCACCCGCTTCGACAAGGAGGTCGTGCAAGGGACCGCGACTGAATTCGTCGCCGCGAAACTCGCAGAACGCGAAGAGCGGCACCGGCGCGCAGGCCAGTCACGCTATCTGGTCGAGCCCAACGTCAAGGACGGCAAGGGCGGCCTTCGCGATCTGCACACGCTGTTCTGGATTGCCAAATACGTCTACCGCGTTCGCGAGACCGAGGATCTTGTGCAGCGTGGCGTGTTCGACCCGCAGGAATACCGTACGTTCCGCCGCTGCGAGGACTTCCTGTGGTCGGTCCGGTGCAACATGCACTTCTTCACCGGCCGTCCCGAGGAGCGGCTGTCGTTCGAGATGCAGCGCGAGAT
The DNA here is from genome assembly GCF_000497575.1 of Afipia sp. OHSU_II-C1. GTDB lineage: Bacteria > Pseudomonadota > Alphaproteobacteria > Rhizobiales > Xanthobacteraceae > Afipia. Next base: position 15,797 of record NZ_APJI01000009.1, on the reverse strand, counting down.
CGCGCAGCGGCTTGGCTACACCTCGCATCCCGGCATGCAGGACGTCGAGCGCTTCATGAAGCACTACTTCCTGATCGCAAAGGAAGTCGGCGATCTCACCGCGATCCTGTGCGCCAAGCTGGAAGATCAGGAGGCCAAGCCCGCGCCGGTGCTGAGCCGGATGATGGCAAGGCTCCGGCCGGGCCGCAAACGCGGCCGCGTCCCCGGCGGCGAAGATTTCGTCATCGACAACAACCGCATCAACCTTGCCGCGCCCGACGTGTTCAAGGCGGACCCGGTCAACCTGATCCGCATTTTCCGGCTCGCGCAGAAGAACAATCTCGCTTTCCATCCCGACGCCATGCGCGCGGCGACGCGCTCGCTCGGCCTGGTCACGCCGAAGCTCCGCGAGAATCCCGAAGCCAACAAACTGTTCATGGAAATCCTGACGTCGAACGACGCGGAAACGGTGCTGCGGCGGATGAACGAGGCCGGCGTGCTTGGCCGCTTCATTCGCGCGTTCGGGCGGATCGTGTCGATGATGCAGTTCAACATGTATCATCACTATACGGTCGATGAGCATTTGCTGCGCTGTATCGGTATCCTTCAGGACATCGAGCGCGGCGGGAACGACGAATTCGTGGTCGCCAGCGACCTGATGCGGAAAATCCATCCCGAGCATCGCGCCGTGATCTACATGGCAGTGTTCCTGCACGACATCGCCAAAGGCCGTCCCGAGGATCACTCCATCGCGGGCGCCAAGGTCGCACGGCGGCTTTGCCCGCGCTTTGGATTCAATGCAGCCGACACCGAGCTCATCGCGTGGCTGATCGAGGAACACCTCACCATGTCCACGGTGGCGCAATCGCGCGACCTGTCGGACCGCAAGACCATCGAGAACTTCGCAGCGGTCGTTCAATCAGTCGAGCAGATGAAGCTGCTGACCATCCTGACCACGGCCGACATTCGCGGCGTCGGCCCGGGCGTCTGGAACGGCTGGAAAGCGCAGCTGATCCGCACGCTGTATTATGAAACCGAACCGGTGCTGACCGGCGGCTTCTCCGAGGTCAATCGGGCCCAGCGCATCGACGCGGCGCAGGCGGAATTCCGTGCAACCTTCACCGAGTGGCCTACCGCCGAACTCGAGGCCTATATCTCACGGCACTATCCTGCTTACTGGCTGAAGGTGGAACTGCCGCGCAAGATTCGCCACGCGCGCTTCGTCAAGGCCAGCGAGGCCGGCGGTCACAAGCTGGCGGTCAATGTCGGCTTCGATGAGGGACGCGGCGTCACCGAACTGACGATCATGGCGCCCGATCATCCCTGGCTGCTGTCGATCATCGCGGGCGCCTGTGCCTCCGCCGGCGCCAACATCGTCGACGCCCAGATCTACACCACCACCGACGGCATCGCGCTCGATACCATCGCAATTACCCGCGAATATGACCGCGATGACGACGAGGGCCGGCGCGCAACCCGCATCGGCGATACCATCGAACAGGTGCTGGAAGGCAAACTGCGGTTGCCCGACATGATGGCGCGCCGGACGGCGTCCAAGACGCGGCTCAAGCCGTTCAGCGTCGAGCCGGAAGTCAGCATCAACAATCAGTGGTCCGATCGCTACACCGTGATCGAGGTGTCCGGCCTCGATCGTCCGGGTCTGCTGTTCCAGCTCACCACCGCGATTTCGAAGCTGAACCTCAACATCGCATCGGCCCACGTCGCCACCTTCGGCGAGCGTGCCCGCGACGTGTTCTATGTCACGGACCTGCTAGGCGCGCAGATTACCGCGCCCACGCGACAGGCCGCGATCAAACGGGCGCTGATCCATCTGCTCGCCAACGGCGACGCGGCGGAAAAACCGGCGGCCTAAATGCGCGCCCGTTTGCGGAGCGCCGCGCCTTCATGCGCGAGCAGCCATTCCTTGCGCGCGAGCCCGCCGCCATAGCCGGTCAGCGAACCATCCGCGCCGATCAGCCGATGGCACGGCACAACGACGCTGACCGGATTCGAACCGTTGGCGAGACCGACCGCGCGCGCCGCATTGGGCACATTCAGGCGCGCCGCGAACGCACCGTAGCTCGAGGTCTTGCCCGCGCGAATTTTCTGAAGTTCAGCCCACACCTTGCGCTGGAACGGCGTGCCGTTGGTCCGCCATTTGATGGTTTTCAGTTCGCCGAGATCCCCCGCAAAGTAACGGGTCAAGGCAGCAGTGATGTTCGCGGGAGCCTGCGCCTTTTCCAGAACATAGTCGCCGTAATGCCGCCGCAGCAGCCGATGCAGCCGTGTCTCGTAATCGCTCCAGTCGAGCGCGCGCAGGAAACCCTGATCGTCGGTGACGAGCAAGGCGGTGCCGATCGGTGTTTCGAGCCGGCCGATCTGAAATCGGTGAGATTGTTTTGCAGTCATGTCCGATATCCGTCATCACGAGTTTCGGCCATCCTGGCCGTGATGACACGGGAAGTCTTTCCGTTTTCCGACAACATCAGGGCCTCGGCAATCGGCGCGCTTGCTGCTAGCTTCCCTTCCCTACAGGGGGAATTGCCATGAATTTGATTGCCAACGGTCTCGTCGCGCTGGTCGCGGCGCTGCACATCTATTTCCTGGTGCTGGAGATGTTTCTCTGGACCAAGCCGAAAGGCCTCGCGACATTCGGCAACACCATCGAAAAGGCGCAGGCTTCCGCGGTGCTTGCAGCCAATCAGGGACTCTATAATGGTTTCCTTGCTGCGGGCCTGATCTGGGGCCTGCTCCATCCGAGCCTGGCTTTCGGCTTCCAGATCAAGGTGTTCTTCCTGCTGTGCGTGATCGTCGCGGGGCTCTATGGCGGCTACTCGGTCAGCAAGAAGATCATCATCGTGCAAGCGCTTCCCGCCGCCGTTGCATTGATCCTGCTCTGGCTGGCCCGCTAGCCGGGAATTTCGCCGAACGTTGTGCCGACCTGCATCGGTGCGGTGCGGATGAGCCGCGAGTCCTCGACCGCAGCCTGCCGGTGCTTGACCGCTTCGCGGTATGCCGGGTCGCGGATCATTTCCACGAACGCGGCAACACTCGGATACTCGGCGATGAAGCAATGATCCCAGCGTTCTTCTGACGGACCGATCAGCATCAGTTCAAACTTACCCTGCCAGACGATCCGGCCACCGAGCCGCGTGAACACCGGTCCGCTTTCGCGGCCGTAACTGGCATAGGCTTCCGCGCCGGTGGCCTTGCGGCCATCGGGATACTTCGCCTGCGCGTGCAGCCGCACAAGGTTCAGCATGTGGATGGGACCGGGACGATTGTTGTCGCGGAACGCCGCGAAGACTTCCTTGGTCGGATCGATATGGCCGGTCATTTTTCTTCTCCCACGAATCTTTGATTTTCTTCAGCTAAGTCATTCTTGACATCGGTGTCAATGATGACCTAGTGCTGTTGCATGGTCGGAACGCGACAATTCGACGAAGACGAGATGCTGGCCGGCGCGCTGGAGGTCTTTTGGCGCAAGGGATTTACCGGCACGTCGATGATCGACCTTGCGGAGGCGACCGGAATCCAGCGCGGCAGCCTCTACAACGCCTATGGCGACAAGGAGCAGTTGTTCCTGCTGGCATTCGACCGATACACACAGCGTTTCCTCGAATCTGCCGAGCAGGCCCTTTCCGCCTCCGACGCGCGAACTGCTCTGAATGCGTTCTTCGAAACCGCGATCGCCAACATGACCAGCGGCTCCCCGCCGCGAGGATGCCTCACAACAAAAACCGCCCTTGATCTCGATACCGCCGGGCCCGCCATCGAGGCGCGCGTCAAACGACTGATCGGCGACCTGACAGCGCTGCTCACCGCGGCCCTCTCGCATGCCGACGCAAAAGCAGAACTTACTGTTGCACCCGACGCCGCGGCGGACCTGATCGTCACGTTCACCCGTGGACTGGCCGTCATGGAACGTGTCCATCACAACCGGAAACGGTTGAAGCAGACGGCTGCACAGCTTGTTCAAGTTCTGTTTCGACCTGCGTAACCTTGCCGGGAAGCGGAACCTCTAAACGCTCGTTAACCTTTGCGTAACGCGCCTTTAAACCGCCATCGCTAGCCTGCACGCCTTGCATCATCAGCATTGCGACACGGATTTGGATGGCACTGGGGCGTAAAAAGAACAGCGGTCGCAAGGAGCCGAAATTCGACGGCGCCGCGTCGCTGGATGGCGTCCGCCTCAATCCGCGAGATCGTATCGGCGGTGTGGACGACAATGCCCCACCGAAGCGCCGCGCGGCGAAAAGCCGTCCCGTCGAATACGACGAGGAAGATGACATGCCTCGCGAGCGCCCTCGCAAGACCCGCGCTGCCGAGCGCAAAGAAAACAAGTCGAAGGCGAGAGGCCGTTCGCGCTCCGGCCTCGGCCGTCTTGTGTATTGGGGCGCCGTGCTCGGCCTGTGGGCGATCATCGCCGGTGCCGGCGTCATCATCTGGGTCGGCGCGCATCTGCCCGCGATCCAGTCACTGGAAATTCCCAAACGTCCACCGACCATCCAGATCACCGGGATGGACGGCAGCGTCATTGCAACGCGCGGCGAAATGCCGGGCGCCAATGTGTCGCTGAAGGATCTGCCGCCCTATCTGCCGAAGGCGTTCATCGCCATCGAAGACCGCCGCTTCTATTCGCATTTCGGTATCGATCCGACTGGAATCATGCGCGCTGCCGTCACCAACCTTCTGCATCGCGGCGTGTCGCAGGGCGGCTCGACCCTGAGCCAGCAGCTCGCCAAGAACCTGTTCCTGACCCAGGAACGCACCTTCCAGCGCAAGCTGCAGGAGGTCGAACTCGCGCTCTGGCTGGAGCGGAAGTACTCGAAGAACGAAATTCTGGAGCTCTATCTCAACCGGGTCTATTTCGGCTCCGGCGCTTACGGTGTCGAAGCGGCGGCACAGAAGTATTTCGGCAAATCCGCGAAGAACGTTTCGCTCTCCGAGGCTGCGATGCTTGCCGGTCTCGTCAAGTCGCCGTCGCGGCTTGCGCCGAACCGCAACCCGGAAGGCGCGGAGAAGCGCGCGCAGATCGTGCTGAGCGCGATGGCCGACGTCAGCTTCATCACCGACGCGCAGGCCAAGGCCGCGATCGAGAAGCCGTCCTATGCCGTCAGGCCGGTCGGCGCCGGGACCATCAACTATGTCGCCGACTGGATCGGCGAAGTGCTCGACGATCTGGTGGGCCAGATCGACCAGAACATCGTGGTGGAAACCTCGATCGACCCGAAGCTGCAAAGCGTCGCCGAAGCCGCGATCATCGACGAACTCGCCACCAAGAGCGTGAAATTCAACGTTACGCAGGGCGCGCTGGTGGCGATGACACCGAGCGGCGCGGTGCGTGCCATGGTCGGCGGCCGCAACTATGCCGAAAGCCAGTTCAACCGCGCGGTCACCGCCAAACGCCAGCCTGGCTCGGCCTTCAAGCCATTTGTCTATCTCACCGCCATCGAAGGGGGCATGACGCCCGACACCGTGCGCCAGGATGCGCCGCTCGACGTCAAAGGCTGGCGGCCGGAGAACTACAGCCGGGAGTATTTCGGCCCGGTGACGCTGACCCAGGCGCTGTCGATGTCACTGAACACCGTTGCGGTCCGACTCGGGCTCGAAGTCGGCCCGGCCAATGTGGTGCGCACCGCACATCGTCTCGGTATCGCATCAAAGCTTGAGCCCAACGCGACCATCTCGCTCGGCACGTCGGAAGTTTCCCTCAACGAACTGGTGGGCGCTTACGCACCGTTCGCCAATGGCGGATTTACCGCCTCGCCTCATGTGGTGAACCGGATTCGTACCCCCGAGGGCAAGGTGCTGTACGCACGCCGCAACGATCCCCCGGCACGCGTGATCGACGCCAACGCGGTGGGCATGATGAACGTCATGATGCACGAGACGCTGGTCACCGGTACCGCAAAGAAGGCGGACATTCCGGGCTGGTCGGCCGCAGGCAAGACCGGCACCAGCCAGGATTTCCGTGACGCCTGGTTCATCGGCTATACCGCCAATCTCGTCACCGGCATCTGGCTCGGCAATGACGACAACTCGCCGACCAGGAAAGCCACCGGCGGTGGCTTGCCTGTCGAGGTCTGGACCCGCTTTATGAAGGCCGCGCACCAGAACGTCGCGCCTGCGCCGTTGCCGGGCTCGATGCAGCCGTCGGGCGGCTTCCTCTCTAATCTGTTTCCCGGAAGTTCACGCGCGCCTTCGCGCGCGCCCTATCCGCAGCAGCCTTATCCGCAGACGTCCAACAATCAGGACTTCCCGCCGCCGAACGCACCTGCGCCTTATCCGCCGCAGCAGCAGTCTCGTCCGCCGGTCACGCAGACATCTGCGCGTCCTGAAGCAGCCGCAGGGCTCGATGGCTGGCTGATCGATCGGGTTTTCGGTGGCCGGCGCTAACGCGCGGCGCAACTGAAGTCTGATTCAACTCTACTGAATCAGACTCACCGCTCATTCTCAAAATCAGATGTCATTCTTCAATCCCGTAGCGATGAAGATCATTGCCGTGGGTATCGAGCCATCGCTTGGCGCGCTCGGTCGCCGGACAAATCTTGGCTACAACTTTCCAGAATCGCGGCGAGTGGTTCATCTCGACGAGATGCGCAACCTCATGTGCCGCAAGATAATCCAGCACATAAGGCGGCGCGAGAATCAGCCGCCATGAGAACGACAGCGCGCCCGCGGAGGTACACGACCCCCATCGGCTCGACTGATCGCGGATCGTAATCCGCTTCACCTTGACGCCGAGTTCCTCGGCATAACGATGTGAAGCATCCGTCAGCGCGCGACGGGCTTCACGCTTGAGAAAATCGTGAACGCGACGATCAATGAATTCGGAATCACCCGCGACACACAGAATCTTGTCGCCGCTGTCACGCGTCTCCGGCCACACGGTTCCACGCACACCGGCACGATGCACAATCCGGTGCGGAACGCCACGCAAAGGTACCGAAGTGCCCGGCGAAAACGGCGCGGCCTTCGGCAAACCACCGAGACGTGCAGCGATCCAGGCACCGTGACGTTGCGCGAAGTCCTTGGCTTCATACAGATTTCCCCGCGGAGGCATGGTGAGAATGGCTTCGCGCCTGCTCGGATGAATGCGCAGCGTGTATCGGCGCGCGCGCCGATGACGCCTGAGCTGAATCGTGTAGATCGATGAGCCAATTTTGACCGCGAGCGTGCGCGGTTCGGTCGGTCGGCGATAAAGGAGAGCACGAAAAGCCATGTCAGCAGGTCCGGACAGCAGGAATTCGCCGGGATTCTGCCATATCCGCCGCCAGTGAAATTCATCGGCGCAAAAACAAATCATTTGCCCAATATATCGTGGTTTTAGGGGGTTCGCCTCCCATATCCGGGGGGATGAAACCTGAAATAAAGATTCATTTTTTAGCTGGAGCCCCGACCGGAAACAGTTCGCGAAATTCACTCCGTCGCCTCAATTGAAAGAGGCAAAATAGGAAGCGAATCCAAATAGTTAGACGAGCCGGAGAAGATCCGGCAGCGCAAAGCTCCGAAATCCCCAATAAAATGGGCTTTTCCGGCCCCAAAGGGCCGAAAAAAGCCTACTCGGCAGCCGCCAGAACCCGCTTGCTATGAGCCGACGAGTGCATGAAATCGGAAATTCGAGGCACGATTTCCGACTTAAAGCGGGAGCCGTTGAACACACCGTAATGGCCGACGCCCTTCTGCACATAATGCACACGCCGCGCGTCTGGAATCGAACTGCACAGCCCGTGTGTCGCTTCGGTCTGGCCCAAACCCGAGATGTCGTCGTTCTCGCCCTCCACCGTCATCAGCGCAACGCGCCGAATCTTTGACGGATCGACAGGCTTGCCGCGGTGTTTCATCTCGCCCTTCGGCAAGGCGTGCTTCACGAACACCAGATCGACGGTCTGCAGATAAAATTCGGCGGTGAGATCCATCACGGCCAGATACTCGTCGTAAAATTCGACATGCTTGTCGACAAGGTCGCCGTCGCCCTTGACGAGATTAGCGAACAACCGCTTGTGCGCGTCGACGTGGCGATCGAGGTTCATGCTCACAAAGCCCGTGAGCTGGAGAAAGCCCGGATAAACGTCGCGCATAAAGCCGGGATGCGGGAACGGCACCTTGGTGATGACGTTGTTGCGGAACCAGTCGATTCCCTTTTGCTCGGCGAGATCGTTCACACCGGTCGGATTGCGCCGCGTATCGATCGGCCCACCCATCAGCGTCATCGACGTCGGGTAATACGGGTCCTTCTCGGCCTCCATGATGGACACCGCAGCCAGGACAGGCACGGAAGGCTGGCATACAGCCACGACATGCACATCGCCCTTCAGCGCATGGATCATCTCGATGACGTAATCGACATAGTCGTCGAGATCGAATCGGCCCTGCGCCACCGGCACCATCCGGGCGTCAGCCCAGTCGGTGATGTAGACATCATGACCAGGCAAGAAAGCTTCGACCGTGCCGCGCAACAGCGTCGCGTAATGTCCCGACATCGGCGCCACGATCAGCACGCGTGGATGCGGCGTCCGCAGCGGCTGGGTCAACTTGCGTTCGAAGTGCAGCAGCCGGCAGAACGGCTTTTCCCAGACCGTCTTGATCTCGACCGGCACGCGCATGCCGTTGACTTCAGTATCGTGCAGGCCCCATTCGGGCTTGCCGTAACGGCGCGTTGTGCGCTCGAACAGTTCGCAGCCGGCGGCGATGGATTTTCCGACCTCGGTGCTGGCAACCGGATTGAAGGGGTTCTCGAACCACAGCTTCATCATGTCCGCCATCGCCCGCGCCGGATTGAGCGAGGCCTGACCCATCTCGTACATCCAGTACATGGGCGTGGTCAGCGCAGGGCTGACCTCGGACGGCAAGCCAGGCGGCCTGCCAAATTCGCCTATCGGCATAATGATTCCTCGATCCTAGTGTCCCGTATCCGACGTTCGCCCTCACTATGCAGCACCTTCCGAACGAACGTCGGATACGAAAGGACACTGCGTTGTGATTCTAGTGATCCTTTGGTTCTGACATTCGTAAAAGGTGTCGGCTGGGAAATGATACGAATGTCAGAACCGGATCACTAGTTTCGCGGCGCAACATACTGTCGGGCCTGCGACAAAGCGTCAATCCGCCCATTTTACAGATCAGGTGATTAATTAACCGGCGGAGGCCCGCTAGCGATGGTTATTCACCGCTCTGGACCAAGGAACCGTTTTTTCGGGCGCTTTTCAGCAACAGCAAAAAGGCAACAGTCGATATGGCGAATAAAGCCACATTGATGGCCAGCGCCTGGATCATCAGATCGGCCCGGAAGACATGGTCAATCAGCAGCGCCCGCATCCCCTCAAATACGTAGGTCGGCGGCAGCATCCAGGCCACGACCTGAAGCCAGTCCGGCAGGACCGAGACCGGGTAGTACACGCATGACAATGGCAGCAGCGCGAACATCAGCGTCCACGCCAACCCTTCCGCGCCCATGCCATTGCGAAGCACCAGCCCGGACGAGATCAGCCCGAACGACCAGCTCGTGAAAATCAGGTTGCAGAAGAATGCCACCAGCGCGAGGCCGAAACCGAACAGGTTGAAGCCGAAGAACGCGATGGCGAGTATCGTCATCGGAATCACGCCGACCGCCAGCCGCACCACGCTCATCACCATCAGCGAGATCAGATATTCGCTGACCTTGAGGGGGCTCATCAGCAGATTGCCGAGATTCTTCGACCACATCTCTTCCAGAAACGACATTGAAAAGCCGAGCTGGCCGCGGAACAGGATGTCCCACAGGATCACGGCGCCGATAAAGGTGCCGCCAGCCTTGGCGAAGAATCCGGCATTCTGCGAGATATAGGCCTGCGAGAAGCCCCATGTGATCAATTGCAGCACCGGCCAGTAAATCAGTTCGAGCAGCCGCGGCCAGGATGACGTGAGAAGATACCAGTGGCGCAGGATCATCGCGCCGATGCGATGTGGCGCGATCATCTGCGGATTGCCGTGATGAAGCTCGATGCCGCTCATGACGCCGCCTGTTGCACGCGGCCGCGCGCCACATCGAGGAACACTTCTTCGAGCGTTGTGCGGTTGTAGCGCGCCAGAATAGCGGCCGGGCTATCGTCGTCTTCAATCCGCCCGCGCTTCATGATGATCACCCGGTCGCACAGCCGCTCGACTTCCAGCATGTTGTGCGAGGCCAGCAGGATCGTGGCTCCGCGCTCCTTGCGGTAACTTTCGAGATGACTTCGGATCCAGTCCGCGGTGTCGGGATCGAGCGACGCGGTCGGCTCATCGAGCAGCAGAAGTTCCGGCTCGTTGATCAAGGCCTTTGCCAGTGCGACACGTGTTTTCTGACCTGCGGAGAGCTTTCCGCTCGGGCGGTCGAGAAACTCGCCAAGATCGAGATCGGCGGCGAGCGAAAGAATCCGGTCCTTCAGATGTGTCACGCCGTAGAGCCGGCCGAACACGGTGAGATTCTGCCGCACGGTGAGACGGCCCGGCATGTCGACATAGGGGCTCTCGAAATTCATCCGGCCGAGCACCTGCGCGCTCTGCTCGGGCATCGCGCAGCCGAGCACACTGACACGGCCCGAAGTCGGCGATACCAGCCCCATGATCATGGAGATGGTCGTGGTCTTCCCGGCGCCATTGCCACCCAGCAACCCGGTCACCGAACCGCGCGGAATCGTGAACGAGATGTCGTCGACAGCGCGGGTGGTCTTGTAAACCTTCACCAGCCGCTCAAGCTCGATCGCGGCGGCTGAGGCCGGACCGGAATGAGACGCGGCGCGAGAGGGTGAGAGCTGCACGGTCATGATATCCGTTCATTGAGCCAACGGGAGGGCATCCGCAAGGGCCGCATACGCAGGGCCGGTTTGTGATCGGCGTTGCCGGACGCTAAGAGTATGGCATGAGCGACATCGCGACCTCCGATTTCCGCCACCCGCGCCGTTATGTGCGTCTCGACACCATCCTGCGGCTGCGCTGGCTGGCCGCGCTCGGGCAATTGGCGACGATTTTCATCGTTTCGGAAGGGCTCGATTTCGAGGTCCCGGTGATCCCCTGCGTGGTCATCATCGGGCTGTCGTCGCTCCTCAATCTGGTGCTGCAGATCAGGTTCAACCCGGTCCACCGGCTGGCGCCCCGTTATGCGGCGGGGCTTCTCGCGATCAACATCGCGGAGCTTGCCGCTCTGCTGTTCCTCACCGGCGGTTTGCAGAATCCATTTTCATTTCTTTTCCTCGCACCGGTTCTGATCTCGGCGACCGCTCTGCCGACACGGATCACCATCGCGCTCGGCATCTTCGCGGCCGCCTGCGCCACCGCGCTCGGATTCTTCCATCTGCCACTGCCGTGGAACGGCGAAGAGCCTCTTGTGCTGCCGCGCACCTACATGATCGCCGTGTGGATTTCGATCGTGCTCGCGATTGGTGTCACCAGCCTTTACGCGTTTCAGGTCACCGAGGAGGCCCGCAAGCTCTCCGATGCGCTGGCCGCCACCGAACTCGTGCTGACGCGGGAGCAGCATCTGACGCAAATCGACGGACTCGCCGCCGCCGCCGCCCATGAACTCGGAACGCCGCTCTCCACCATCTTTCTGATTTCGCGCGAACTGGAGCAGGCTATCCAGACCAACGGCCTCGACGATCATGCCCGCGGCGATCTGAAGACGCTGCGCGAACAGGCGCAGCGTTGCCGGGAAATTCTCGCCAAGATCACACAGCTCTCCTCGCATGGCGCACCGTTCGACCGCATGCCGCTGTCAACGCTGATCGAGGAGACGGTCGCCCCGCATCGCGACTTCGGCATCGCCATCAAGGTGCGTATCGCGCTGGCGCAGGACGCGGAACCCGTCGGCATGCGTAATCCTGCGATCCTCTACGGCGTCGGCAACATTCTGGAGAACGCCGTCGATTTCGCGCGCGAGCGCGTCGAGGTGAATGCGTGGTGGAATGCGCATACTGTCGAGATCGTCGTGTCCGACGACGGCCCCGGGATTCCGCCGGACATTCTCAAGCGAATCGGCGAGCCCTACCTGACGCGGCGGCGCGCCGGCGAAACGGGAGGCGAGCGAAGCGGGCTTGGCCTTGGGGTATTTATCGCGCGCACCTTGCTCGAGCGTACCGGCGCTCGCGTGTCTTTCACCAACCGGACCTTTCCGGATCATGGTGCAATTGTCACAATTACCTGGCCGCGCGACAGCTTCGAAACTGCGGAAGTTCCATCGGGGGCGCTGTCTTAACCACGTCCATGCAAGCGTGGCCTGAGAAGCCCGAACTGGCGGCCTTGGCATCGCCCGATTGACGCGCCATATCTATAGGACACACTCACAGCGTACCCAGGAGGCGCAAAACCGTGACCGCAACTGCCGATTTGACCGAAATTGCCGACCGTTCCTTGCTGATTGTCGAGGATGACAAGGCATTCTTGGAGCGGCTGGCGCGCGCCATGGAGACTCGCGGCTTCGCTGTGAGCACCTGCGACAATGTGTCCGACGGCCTCCATCACATCGATCAGACGCCACCTGCTTTCGCTGTGGTCGATCTGCGGCTCGGCGATGGCAACGGTCTCGACGTGGTGTCCGCGCTGAAGCGGCAGCGGCCCGATGCACGCGCCATCGTGCTGACCGGGTACGGCAATATCGCAACCGCAGTTACTGCGGTGAAGATGGGCGCGGTCGACTATCTTTCCAAGCCGGCTGATGCCGATGACGTGGTCGCCGCGCTGCTCGCAAGCGGTGACGATAAATCGCAGCTTCCGCAGAATCCGATGTCGGCCGACCGCGTCCGCTGGGAACACATTCAGCGCATCTATGAGATGTGCAACCGCAATGTCTCCGAGACGGCGCGCCGCCTGAACATGCACCGCCGGACCCTGCAGCGCATCCTGGCCAAGCGCGCCCCGCGCTGAGCGCTGTTCCGGCGCGGAACCTTTGTGAGCAGGACTGCGTTATCAGCGCAGGACTGTCACAGGGAGCGGCTCCGCCGTACGGTAGATGCGAAAGGCCCGGCATATCGAAATCTCGTCCCGCCTCGAAGTCACCAAGCAGTTTGGCCTCGTCGAAGATTACCGGATCGATTGGCCTCAGGGATCGCCCCTCCGCGCTCCGCGTGTCACGATCCGCAGGCGTTCGGCTTACCCTGCTCAACTGACGCGCAACTACGTCACGACGCTGCTTGAGCCGTTTGTTCCCTCCCGCGAAATCGTGGTGACATAAGTTTCAATCGAAAGGCGAAACCGTCATGGGCGCCGCAATCTGGGACATCATCCGCGAGGCGACACGGACGTCGCACAGCCGTCTCGATGTCGCGCTGTCCAGACTCGATATCGCAATCCCGCTTTATTACGAGGCCTTTCTAAGAAGTCAGGCCGAAGCGCTCTTCCCGCTCGAAGCCGCTCTAGAAACGGGCGGGATTGGAAATCTCATTCCCGACTGGACGCTGCGCGTGCGCACGCCCGCACTTGAACGCGATCTCGCCACACTGGGCATCCCCTGCCGGCCGCTGTCCGCGCCTGAGTTCAAATCGGCCGCGGAGATGCTCGGCGCTGTTTATGTGCTTGAAGCATCGCGCATGGGCGAGCGGGTGATGCTGGCGCGTCTGGCGGAAAATCCCGACTCCGAGACGATGAACGCGACGGCGTATCTGCGGCACGGCTTCGGCAAGCGGTTCTGGCCGAGCTTTCTCACGCTGCTGGAAAACCATCCCGCGGCGCTGGCCGATCCGGCAGGCGTCGTGCACGGCGCGGAGATTGCGTTTGCGATGTTTGAGGATGCCCTGATCCCGGTGGCGAACGTTGCCGTGAACCAGTTCACACAGGCCAATCTCTAGACTTCGTGATGCCCCTGCGGATCGACGAGCCGGCTGATGCGCTGCGCCGCCAGCAATCCAAAACTTACAATCATCGATTTACGTGTCGCGGCCGGCAGCCGGTGTTCAGGCGCATCGCAATGCAGATGCGCGCCGTATGCGTCGGCGACGATCAAGCCGGTATCTGCCGGAAACAGATCGCACGGCATGTCCTGGGTGAAGGCAAAGAACAGCCGGTCGCAATGCATCCGGTAGTCCTGCCATTTTTGATCGGCGCGCAGATCCTCGACCGACGATTTGATCTCGACAATCCAGATCTCGCCGCGCGCGTTCATCGCCACCAGATCGGCACGGCGGCCTGACGGCAGGGTCAATTCGCTGACGCAGAAAAATCCCAGCGATTTCAAAAACCTGGAAGTACCGCGCGCAATCGCCAGCGCTGTGTCGGACTGGCGGCGATCCGGCGGCAAACTCGGCTCGATGGGGCGAAACGGTGAATGCATGATTCCGGGAAGCGTAGCAGAAAAGCCAAAACCCCTCAGCCTCAAAAGCGTACACGGCCCGACACAATTCGGACCCCGAGCGGTCGCGAAGCAGGGGAACCATCGGTTCCGCTGGGAGCGAACATTGGTTTGAGCCCTTGGAGGGGGAAATGTACTCACGCATCACCGACAGATTTAAATTCGGCGGCACTGCATTCGCACTTGCCGTTCTATCCTTGCCGATCATGTCCACGTTCTCACAAGCCGTTGCCAAACCCACCGTCGAAGTCGCGTTCGTCCTCGACACGACAGGCTCGATGGGCGGTCTGCTCGAAGGCGCCAAGCGAAAGATCTGGTCCATCGCAACAAGCGTTGTCGACACCAATCCTGACGCCGACATCCGGATCGGCCTCGTCGCCTATCGCGACATCGGCGATGAATATGTCACCAGAACATTCGATCTCACCACCGACATTCAGGACATCTACGCCAACCTGCTCGATCTGAAGGCGCGCGGCGGCGGCGACTGGCCCGAGAGCGTGAACGAAGCGCTCGATGTGGCGGTCAACAAACTGCAATGGACCAAAGGCAGCGATACAAAGCGCATCGTGTTTCTTGTCGGCGACGCGCCACCGCACATGGATTACGCGCAGGACACCAAATATCCGAAGACGCTTGCTGTCGCCAAGCAGCGCGACATCGTGGTCAACGCGGTGCTGGCCGGAGACGCTCGCGACACCGAGCGGGTCTGGCAGGACATTGCGCAGCTCGGTGACGGCCGATTCATTCCAATTCCACAGGATGGCGGCGAGGTCGTCGTGATCGAAACGCCTTACGACGACGAGATCATCATCCTGCAGAAGGAGATCAACGGCACGGTCATTCCGTACGGCCCGCAGAAGCTGCAAAAGCGCGTCGAAGAAAAAACCCGGCAACTGTCCCAGGTCGCCGCCGCGGCCCCCGCTTCGGCGTCCGACATGGCGAGCTATCTCAACAAGCGTTCGAAATTTTCCTCCGAAGCCGTCACCGGCGATGGCGATCTGGTCAGTGCCGTGGCGTCGGGCCGCACCAAGATCGAAGGCGTCAAGGAGGACGAACTGCCCGACGAGTTGCGCAAGCTCTCGCCGGAGCAGCGCAAGGCCGAGATCGACAAGAAAACGGCGGCTCGCAAAAACCTCAACGAAAAGCTCGCGGCGCTGGTGCAGAAGCGTGATGCGTTCGTCGCCGAAAAGCGGCGGTCTGCTGCCCCTGCCAAGGCCTCGTCCTTCGACCAGGTGGTTGCCGACACGCTGAAAGCCCAGACCAGGCGATAGCTAAGTCACCCGGCGCAGCGCACGATCCGGCGCAAGAGCCCGCGCAAGGGGCCGGTCCAGCATTGGGCCGGCTCCCACGGACCCGGGAAGGCACTGTTTTCATTGGACTTCTTCCCGCCTTCCGAAATTACCTTCAAACCTTATCCGATCGTTTACCCGCGATTCACGCAACTCTCCGGTTCTGCAACCGGGAAGCGCAACATTGGCGTGCCTTTAGCATACATTCCCCAAGTGGCATGCCG
>NZ_APJI01000008.1 GCF_000497575.1 Afipia sp. OHSU_II-C1 | reverse complement strand
AAGCGCATCGCCTTGCGGCGCTCCATTGCGGCGATTTTGGGCGAGGGGACCGTACTTCCGGGTGCGGACGGGGGAGGTTACTCGACCCCTGATCCGGACGGCTTTCGCCGCCTTCGTCCGCTCCGCGTCCAGCCGGCGAACGGCAGAGCCACATAGTTGGCCCGGACGGTGACCCCAGCCTCCCGGACGCGTGTGTGCGAGACACGCGCGCAGGCGCCGCATCCTGCTCCGCCTTGAAGACGCCTCTAGAAAGCGCCCCTCACGAACAGGACATGACGAACTTAAGCGCGCTTCAGAACACGGGGACGCGTATCCCCATCACGAAATGTTGCAGCCCGTCATTGCGAGGAGCGAAGCGACGAAGCAATCCAGTCTTTCGTGGCGGCAAGTGAAGATGGATTGCTTTGCTGCGCTCGCAATGACGAGTGGTGATACATGCCCAATGAAAAAGCGGAGGCCGTGAAGCCTCCGCTTTTCGTATGGTTGTCGAATGGTGTCTGAGCTTACCCCAGCCGTCCCGCAGCGTGGGCGAGCAGGGTGTAAACGAGGCCCGTTTCCGACACGAGGTGGCTGCGCAGGGCCGCCGGTCCGCGCTCGTCGCGCGAGACTTCATCCAGCAGGCGTTCGAACTCGTTGATGTAACGGTCCACCGTCTGCTTGAAGGCGCGGTCGGCGCGATACTTGCGGGCGACCTCGTCGAACGCCTTCTGTCCGGCCGGCGTGTAGAGCCGCTTCGAGAACGCCTTGCGCTCGCCGCGTTGATAGCGATCCCACATTTCCGCTGCGAGTTCGCGGTCCACCAGCCGGGCGATGTCGAGCGACAGCGCTTCAAGCGGGTTTGCGGACTGACGCGGAGCGGACGGCGCGGCGCGGCCGCGTGAGCCGTCATCGTCCGAGCGGTTCAGGAGGTCGGACAGCCAGCCGTCGTTGTTACCGCCATTGCCGACCGGGGAGACCGATGGCGCTTCGGTGCGGCGCGGTGCAGGGCTGGCCGGGCCGAACTCCGGCGCGGGCAGGCTGGAGGCGCTGGCAACGTCCCGAGGCCGCTGCGGCGCGGGCCGCGATACGGTCTCGGCGCGGCCGCCGGCTGTCGCCATCACGGTTTCTTCCTCGCGATAGACGGTGCGGGTGGTCGGCGCCACGTCGAGGCCCTTGCCGTGGCGGGCGACGATGCGGTTCAGCTCGGCCAGCGCTTCGACCTGGTCGACGATGACCTTGCGCATCTGCGCGGTGCTCTCAGCCGCTTCCTGCGGCACTTCGAGAACGCCGCGGCGCAGTTCGGCGCGGGTGGCGTCGAGTTCGCTGTGCAGTTCGGAGGCCATCTGCTTCATGCCGTGCACGATGGTCGCGAACTTGTCCGCGGCCTGACGGAACATGTTCTCCGCCTCGCGGGTGCCCTGGTCGTACAGTTCGGCCATGGCTTCGGAGGTCTGGCGGCGCTCGTCCTCGACGGCCATGCGAACCGCTTCGAACTGACGGCTGACTTCAGCCGAGCTGGAGCCCGCGGTCTGCGCCACGATCTGCGCGATGTCGCGCGCCCGCGTCTCGGCTGCGGCGAGCGAGTCGTCGAGCAGGTTGGTGAAGCGCGAGAGGCGCTCGTCGAGATCGTGCGTCCGCAGGTCAATGCTGGACACCAGCGATTCCAGCAGGGCGTTACGGTCGGCGACGGAGTCGCCGGCGCGCTCGTTGCTCCGCTCGATCAGGGTCGCAGCTTCAACCAGCGCGCGGCCGTGGTTCTCGAACTGCGCCGAGAGCGCGTTGAGATTCTCCAGCGCCCCCGATGTCTTGGACGTGAAGGTTCCGAGCTGCTGCTCCAGCGCGTTGGTGGATTCGCCGTTGCGGCTGGTGACGTCGTTCATCGTCGAGACGAACTCCGCGACCCGCGTAACCAGCGTGCGCTCGAGCGAGTTGAGGTTGTCGTGAGCGCCGGTGAGCACTTCCTGGAGCAGGATGTTGCCCTCACGCAGCCGCTCGAACAGGGCGAGCGTGTCGGTGCGCAGGATCTTGCTGGTCTCCTGCAGCTCGTTGATGGTCGAGGTCGCCACCTGACGCGACTGGTCGATCGCCGCGCGCGAGGTCTGATCGATATCCTTCAGCGACTTGCTGACGGCGCCGATCGCGATCTCGCTGGCGGTATTGATCTGGCGGGCCAGATCGGACGAGTTGTTCATCATCGCGACGGTGAAGGCGCCGCCGTGGTTCTCGATCGACTTCAGCGCGGAGTCCGCAGCGCTGCCGATGGTGGAGGAGATCTCCGCAGCCTTGCTGCCGAGAGCTTCGACCAGCGCGCCGCGGCGGCTGTCGACCAGCTGCGCCAGCTGTTCGGTCTGCTCGCGGACGCCGTCGGTGATGGCTTCGACCTTGCCGTTGAGGGTCGAACCGAAGCGGTCGGTCGAGACCGCGATGGTGCGCTCGATCTCGGCGGAGGCCGACTTGATCTGCGAGGTCGCACCGGTCGATGCGACGGTAAGGGTGTTCTCGGCTTCGCGCGCCGCCATCTGGATGGTGCGCTCGAGATCGCCGGAGACCGCCTTGAGGCTGGTGCCGACGTCTCCGGAGATGCCGCGAAGATGCGAGCCGATCTCGCCGGAAATATCCCGGAGCTGGGTGCCGACCTCGCTGGTGATGCCACGGAGCTGCGAGCCTACTTCGCCCGACACGGTCTTCAGGTCGGTGCTGACTTCGCCGGACACGGCCTTGAGCTGGCTGCTGACATCGCTGGAGAGCGAGATCAGCGACTGCTGGGCGGTGCGTGCGCCTTCCTGGATCGTGGTCGAGGTGTTGGACATCAGGCCGGTGAGGGCACGCTCGGCTTCCTCGACGCGGGCCTTGATCGCCTGGGTCATCTCTTCCGAACGCGAGCCGATCGCATCGGCGGCGTGATGGCCGCTGGTGGTGACGCGGTTGGCCGCAGCCTCGACCCGCGTATCGAGCAGGTTCTCGAACTGCGCGACGCGCGCGCTGATGTCGGAGGCGAGGGCGCTGACGTTGAATCCCAGGTTGCCCTGGATGTCCTTGATGCGCTCGCTCATGGCGTTTGCCATCTGGTCGACGCCGCTGGTCAGCAGGCTCATCACCTGAGCGCCGCGCGCCTCCATGGCCTCGGCGATGGTTGCGGAGCGGTTCTCGACCACCGACGCGAAGGCTGCTGCGCGGCTGTCGAAGGTCTGCACCATAGAGGCGGTACGGGTATCGACCGTGTCGGCAAACGCCGCCGTGCGGGTATCGATGATGTCCGCGAAGGACGCAGTGCGGGTTTCGACGATGTTCGCCAGCGCCGCAGTGCGGCTGTCGAGGGCATCGGTGATCGCAGCGGTACGGGCATCGACGATGGTGGCGAAAGCTTCCGCTCCGGTGTCGACCCGTTCGGTGATCGCGGTGGTGCGCGCATCGATCAGATCGGCGAAAGCCGTGGTGCGGCTGTCGATCGTGTCGGTGAACGCAGTGGTGCGGTAGTCGATCGATTCCTTGAACGCCGTGGTCTTGTCGTTGATCGTTTCGGTGAACTCGGAGGCGCGGGTGTCGAACACCTTGGCGATTTCGGCAGAGTGCTCACTGAGCTTCTCGGTGAACGCCGTGGCACGGGTATCGAATACCCGGGCGATTTCGGCGGAGTGATCGCTGAGCTTCTCGGTGAACGCCACGGCGCGGCTGTCGATCGCGTCGGTGAAGGCGCTGGTGCGCGCATCCATCACCGTGGTGAAGGACGCAGCGCGGTTGCTGACCGTGTCGCCGAATGCGGCGGCGCGGGCATCGAACGATTCCTCCAGAGCCTTAGTGCGGGTCGCAACCGTCTCGTCGAGCGAGTTGACGGTGGAGAGCAGCGAGGTGTCGAGGCGGTCGACGCGGCTTTCGATCGCGGCCTTGAAGCCGGCGAGGCTGGTGTCGAGCTTGGAGTGGATTTCGTCGCGATGCGTGGTGACGCGGGTGTCGAAGGTGTCGACATAGGCCTTGAGGTTGTCGGCGAGGCCCTGGGTATGCTCGCCCATGCGTTCGACGATCTCGCCGCCATAGGTTTTCACCGTGCGGTCGAATTCGGCGATGTGGCGGGTGATGAGGGCGCCGAGCGTGCCGCTGTCGCGCGCGAACTTCTCGGCCAGTTCGTTGCCGTGTTCCTTGACGATGCCGTCGAACAGGCCGATCTGGTTGCTCAGCGTCTCGTGGGCGGTTTCGGTCTGGCTCACGACCTTCGCCACCAGCGTATTGATGGTGACGTCGAGCGCTTCGCCGGCCTTCTCGCCGCTGGTCAGAACGCGGTCGGCAAGGCGATTGCCGGCCTCATCGATCTGCTCGGAGAGGGTGGCGCCACGGACATCGAGCTCGGAGAGCAGGGACTCGCTCGAAACCCTCATCGATTCGACGATTTTGTCGGTACGGTCCGCGACGCTGGCGATGATTTCCTCGGAACGCGCGGCGATACCGTCGACGATGGTCGCCGAGCGCTGTTCGAACTCGCCGGTCATCTTGTCGAGGCGTTCGTTCAAGGCGTCGTGGACGCGGTCGGCGAGGTCCGCGAATTCCTCATGGACGTGGCCGGTCTTGAAGTTGAGGCTGGCGGTCAGCTTTTCGCTGGCGTCGAGCACGCTGGCGGCGGTCTGGGTGCTGGCTTCCTCGAGCCGGTCGAGCAGGTCGCCGCCGCGTTCGCCGAGCGCGATGATCATGTTGTCGCCGGCGCTGGAGAGGGCGCGGGTGATGTGTTCGCTGCGCTCTTCGAGAGCGCCGGTGATGCTGCTGGCCACTTCATCGACGCGCGAGGCGATGGCGTCGCTGATGAGAGCGATGTCCTGACGCAGGTCGATCTGCACGCCGGAAATGGCGTTGCGGACCTGCTCGGCCTGGCCGACCAGGTTGTCGCGCTGGACGGCGATATCCTGGAGCAGGGCGCGGATGCGCACTTCGTTGTCGCTGTAGGCGCGCTCTAGCGAGGAGACTTCGTTGGCGACCAGCGCTTCGAGTTCGCCGGCGCGCGCGACCGCGCGCTCGACGCCGTCGCCCATGGCGGCGACTTCGCGGCGGATCGCCTGACCCACGGTCACGATCGCGCCGTTGGCGACATGCTCGGGTTCGGAGAAACGGACGGCCATCTGCGCCATCGATTGAGCGATCATGCTCATTTCCTGGCTGCGCCATGCCATGCTGGCGATGAAGTAGAACAGCAGCAGGGGGGAAACGAGAACGGCGATCAGGCCGATCAGCGCCAGGAAGCCGGCGCTGCCCTGGCCGACGATTGATTCCAGTGCAGGCAGGAAAGCGAACGCAAGGAAGCCGACGCCTGCGATCCACAGGCCCGAGAACAGCGTTGCGACAGTATAGGCGTTGCGCCGCGGGCGGCCCTTCTGAATGGTCTGGAGAATGGCGCCGATGGTTTCGCGGTCGTCATTGGCGGGACTGCGGTCGAAGCTCGGGACGCCGAGGTCGTCGGCAGCAGGCGAACGCAGGTCGGCCCCGCGGCTGGCAGCGCCAAGCGACGGTTCGTTGCGCGCGAGGTTGTCCCGACTGCTGTCGGAGGGAGGCAGATCGCCGATGTTCAGAGCTTCCTGGATCGCCGAAAGGGCGGCTTCAGTTGGATCCTTGACCTTCGGATTTTTCGCCATGTGTCCCGCACGCCTTTATTTTTTACGCATCCGCAAGTGGCACCGCAGCCAGGGCTGTGCGCCGTCGAATGTTCCCCGATACCGGTAGACGAAACGAAGTTACGTCGCCGATTTGTCCTGCCGGTTGTCCCGCACTTCCGCAAACATCCTATTGGCTCGGTGGGTCGAATGAAATGGGATGGGTTAATAGATTTTTAATCATCGTTAACACCGGCACGGTTAACGCTTTCAGAAATCAACAGTTTTCAAAAGCACTTTGGTATTTCTAGGCGGCGAGGCGGCGAAAACATGGCTAAATCGGGGCGAATACCTGATACATTTCGTTAACCATTGGTGTGATTGCCTGACGGTGTTTCCGGCCGGATTCGATCCGGCGCCGTCAGCAATTTCGGATGGGTCATGTCACTTAACCTGGAGCGGTTGAACTGGATGCCGTCACCACCGCTCGTTCCAGAAGAGACCGCCATCGACGTCCAGCATCTCGGGCGCATGACGCTCGGCGAAGCTGCGCTTGAAGCCGAAGTTCTCGGGCTTTTCTCGGCTCAAAGCGCCGATCTGATCGGCCGGCTCAAGACAATTCCGGCTGACGCCGCTGCGCTGGCGCATACGCTGAAGGGGTCCGCGCGGGCCATTGGCGCATTCCGGGTCGCAGAGGCCGCCCTGGGTGTCGAAGCCGCCATGAAGAACAATGGCGACGTCGCGGGCGCGATCACCCTGCTTCAGCACGCGGTCGAGGAAGCCAGGGCCGCGATCGGCCATATGTTGAGCCGGTCCTGACCCGGTCTTTCCGCGCGGCTTTTATCCCCCGGCAAAGCTGGCATCTGGCGGATTGACCCGTTATAGGACGTCTCCAACTGAATTATCCGGGCAGCACGACAAATCATGGTCAAAATCAACTTCATCGATCACGCAGGTACCACCCGTTCCGTGGACGTGGAGGCCGGCGCGACCGTCATGGAAGGCGCGATCCGCAACGCGATTCCCGGCATCGAAGCCGAGTGTGGCGGCGCATGCGCCTGTGCGACGTGCCATGTGTATGTTGATGAAGCCTGGCGCGAGAAGGTCGGATCGCCGACGCCGATGGAAGAGGACATGCTCGACTTCGGCTACGACGTGCGGCCGAACTCGCGGCTGTCGTGCCAGATCAAGGTGACCGACGAACTCGACGGACTTGTGGTGTCGACGCCCGAGCGTCAGGCGTAGTATCTTCATCCTCTGCCGGACCAGCCGGCGGCGGGATGTTCCTGACGATAATCCATTCGATGATCGCGGTGACAAGGCCGACCACGAACGCGGCCACCACGATACGCGTGTCCGCCTGCATCAGCATCGCAACGATGCCGAAGATCCAGATTGCGCCGGTCAGCCGGAGCGCGATGGCGAGCGTCGGGGGCAGATGATGCATGGCCCGAACTCAGAACGGCACTGACGCGCGGGCGCGATAGGTCCACAGGGCTGCGCCGCTGCTGCCAATCCCGCCGCGCTCTGCGCCGATCGAGATCTGCGCGCCGTTGGTGAACTTCAGATTTGCGCCGCCTGCGGCACGCGCCGACCAGCCGTCGAGAATGGCGGCCGATACGGTTGCGAGGCTGGCGGCCGGAACGGCTGCGGTGTCGCTGTTGAAGTAGTAGTCGCCATACAGGCCGACATATGGCGCGATGGCGACCGACGACCACATCATGGGATAGGCGAGCCGGAGCCCCGCGCTGGCACGGCCTGTGGAGAAATCGCGCGCCGATTGCAAGGTGCCCAACGTGTCGGTGTAGGCATTCTCGTGCTCCCACAGCGCGTAGATGCGCGCCGACGGTTCGATCATCAGGCCGTAGGTTTCATATCTGCCGGTCAATCCGCCCGACACCAGCCAGCGATTGCCGTTGAACGAACCGGCGGCCGTGCTCGCAGTCCCGTCATAGCCGAGGCCGGAATATGCGACCGCTGCGTCGAAGCGGATGGTCTGTGTGATCCTCCAGCCGAAATAGCCGCCAGCGGTCCAGCCGTCGCCTTTGAGGCGCCCTTGCAATTGATCCGAACGATAATCGAATGTCTCGTAGCCGCCGAACGCGCCGATCAGAAAGTTCGGCGCGAGTTTGCGCGTAAGACCGGCAACCACATTGATCTGGTTGCCATAGAGCGCCGAAGTGCCGGTGCTGTTGTTGCCTGAGCGGTCGAGCGTCGTGCCTCGCACTTCGGCCCAGCCCAGCCACTCCTTCGCTTCGGTAAACCGCGGCGGCGCTTTGGTTGGCGCTGCGTAGGCGAGGGCACTGAACGCATCGTTGACGCGAGACTTGTCCGGGGCCGTGCCGAAGAGGGCTTCGGAGCTGATCTTCGCGGAGGCTTTCGGATCGTCATTGCTGTCTGCAGAAAAATTGAAGCGGATGCCGGAATTGTTCGGCGCGACGAGCGAGCCGCCGCTATCGCTGAAGCCTTCCGAGATTGCGTTGTCGATGGCGCCCGAGATCGCCTGTCCGGAGAACTGGCTCACCATGGGCGTCACCATGGCTTGAAGCGCGCGCAGCTTGAGACTGTCCGCAGGAATGTTGATCGACTGCACCAGCGGCGAGGACGTGCCGCTCGTAAAACCAGGACTGCCGCTATAGCTCGCGGTGATGGTGTGGCTGCCCAGCGCAAGCGATGTGGTGGTGAGGGTGGCGGTACCTGCAGAAAGGCTCGTCGTGCCGAGCGTTGTTGCCCCATCCATGAAGGTCACGGTGCCGCCGGTCGGCGCACCGGCGCCGCTGGTGACGGTCGCGGTGAATGTCACCGGCTTGCCCACGTCGCTTGGATTCTGTGACGACGCCAGCGTTGTCGTGGTGCTGGACAGGCTGATGGTCTGCGTGAGGGTCGAAGACGTCGAATCGTCGTTGTTGGTGTCGCCACCATAGAACGCGATGATGGAATGCGGTCCCGCAGACAGGGCCGATGTCGAGAAGGTAGCGGCGCCTGCCGACAGGATTCCGGAGCCAATCAGCGTCGCGCCGTCAAGGAATTGCACCGTACCCGTGGGATTTGTGCCGGTGACTGTCGCAGTGAAAGTCACTGTTTGTCCGAACGGACTCGGATTGGCGCTTGAGCCGATGCTGATGCCCGATGCTCCCTGCCTAACAGAGACAGAAGGGGTGATCGCCGTGCTGGTGTAGTTGGGGTCGCCGCTGTAGGTCAGGGTCACGGTTTTATTGCCGACGGTCGCATAGGTGTGCGTGGTGCTGGCCGTGCCGCTGCTGAGCGTGAGGACGGCCTGGGAGGAGCCGTCGCCGAAATCGATTGTCGCCGTGCCGGTCGGGGTTGGCACGCCCGATACGCCGGACACCGTTACTGAAAATGTCGATGCCTGACCGACAACAGCAGGCGAGGGTGTGATGTTGAGGCCTGGCGAACTCGTGGCCTTGTTGACGGTTTGCGTCATGCTGGCCGAGCTTGCGACATAGTTGGTGCTGTCGCCGCCATAGCTCGCAGTTACTGTTTTATTGCCGGCTGTCGCATAGGTATGGCTGATGGATGCCGTGCCGCTGCTGAGCGTGACGGGCGCTGCTGGCGTTCCATCGCCGAAGTCGAAGGTGACGGTGCCGTTCGGAGTGCCGTTGGATGCCGTGCCGGTCATGGTGGCGGTGAAGGTTACCGATTGCCCGGCGATGCTCGGACTTCCGCTGCTCTGGATTTCCGTCAGGCTGGCATTGGCCGGGCCGGGCGTACAGGTGACCGTGATCCAGTTCGAGCCGCCGCCGGAGCCATTATTGTAGATGTAGGCGATGATGGAGGACTCGTTGCCAGCAGCCGTCAGCGTGAAGGTCGAGAAGTTCGGAGGATTGCTGCGCTGCGCGCTCCTCTGGCTGCCATCCGTGAACACCAGGTAGACCAGGCCCAATGAGCCGTCATTGGTGCGGGATGTCGTGGTCAGCACATCGCCGGGGGCGAAACGCTTGCCGGTGATGCTATGCGAGGCCATCGGCGTTGAAGTGGACGCGGAGACGTCGAGTTCGCCGTTGTTGACGGCGTCGCAGCCTGCCGATGCCCATGCGTTTGCCGTGGCTGAGACCGCCAGAACGCCACCTGTCAACAGCGCGAACGCGGCCCGTTTGATCGCCGCGATCCTCTCAACGCACCCCATGCCTCACCCATTACCCCATGCTCCGTCGCCAACCGGGCGGCGGAGGTCTCAGCAGGAAACGTGTGGCAGATCGATTTGGAGACGTCTTCTCATTGCGCGCACGCGTTCTGTCCGGATGCCTAAAATCCGAATCTTTTCCGGCTTGTGGCGTGGCGGCCACATCGTGCGGTGCGAGAAATTTTTTGGTGATGAAATGGAAGCGCGAAAATACGGGCGCAACAAATTCTTACGTCATGAAAGGTGACGTCAAGCCTCGCCGATACGCTCTCCAACGGACATGTTTTACCAAGAGGGCCACAGGCCGTCTTCTCACTCCGCGCAAACGCCGAACTTTTTCGCGCTGCGAGCGCGGTCCGTGTGATCTCAGAACGTCTGACTGACGCCGAGACGGGAGACGTAAGTGACCACCTGACCGGGCGTGAGCGAAGCCGTGACCGAGGCGGTGACTGCGCCATTGGTCCAGGCGGGCAGGCGCACACCGCCGCCGACTTCCGTCCAGTCCCTTGCCGACGAGAGACCGGGCGAGGTGTAGCCGAATGGCGCATCGATCAGCGTGCCGGTGATGCTTGCGCCCCTGCCGCTGTCGAGGCGATGGCCCCACGCTGCCGTGCCCCAGACCCAGCTATTCGGCGCGAAGGTGTAGCGGAGATCGCCGCCGCCGCGCGAGACCTGCGAGGTCGAAATGAAATCATCGAAGTTCGAGGCGAACACGCCATTGGTCTCGCCGTAACCTCCGAAGCGCGTTTCTGCGAACGTGTAGGAGGCGAACGGCGTCACCGTGACCTGCGGCAGAACCGCGAAGCCCCAGCCGATGCGCGCGGTGGCGCCATAGCCGTTGCCCGACGCTGATCCGGTCGATGATGCCGGTGTGACGCCGTTGAGATAACCGCGTGTGATGTCGCCCCTCAGTGCGATCAGGCTGCCGCCGAGCAGCCATTGCAGGCCCGTGTCCGGTGTGCGTGCGATGAATGCGCCCAGCGCGCCGCCGAACATCTTGGCATTGCCGTGATAGACCATGTCGGTCTTCACGTAGTTTGCCGACGCCGTGAATCCGGCGACAAGACCGAACGGCAGATCGGCGGTGAGGCCGAGTGTGCCCGATGCAATCGGGTCGCTGTCGTAAGCACCGTAGCCAAAAACAGAATAGGGCGTGCTGCGGTTGCCCTGAGTCTGATACGCCTGCGTGGCGTATTCCTGCATGGTGCCGAGCACGCCGCCGATCGCGGCGTTGGCGGTCTGTCCGACGGCGGACTGGCCTGCGTAGGAACTGGCCATCTGATCGTAGGTCGTCAGCCCCTGACAGATCACGGACTGGCAGCGGGCAATGTAATACCCTTGCCAGCTCCCACCTGGACCGGTGAGTTGGCCGACGGTGATCTTGCCGTCGGCGGACATGTAAGCAGTTTGGCCCAGAATGAAGCCAGGTCCCGGACTTACGCCACTCGCGGCCAGGAGATCGGACAGTTTTTGCATGCCGGTAGCCTGCGTCCATCGAAATGCAAATCCAAAACCTCCGCCGCCCGTGCCGCTGGAGCCGCCCGCCACGATCGAGCCGTCGGCGCTGACGGCAACGGCGTTGGAATAGACGCCACCTGGCAGCGTGCCGAGATCCTGCATGCCGGTAGCCTGCGTCCAGCGAAAGGCGTGCTGATTCCCAGTGCTATCCACGACGGCACCTCCGACGATCACGGAGCCATTGGCACTGACGGCGTTTGCAAAACTTTTTCCTCCGGGCGCTGTCGGCAGCGAACCGAGGCCGACCATGCCGGTCGCCGTGGTCCAGTACATCGCCTGGTATTGCTCTGGACCGGCATTGCCCACATAGCCGACGATTGTGGTCCCGTCCGCGGAAATGGCGGTCGCGTGGCTCAACGAATAACCCGGCAGGAAACCGAGGCCCGTCATGCCCGTGGCCTGGGTCCAGCGAAAGGCCTGCCAACCTCCGAGGTGACTCTGAGCAAAGCCCGCGACAACATTCGTGTCGGCGCTCATGGCGGTGGCGAAGCTTTCGATATAATTCTCGAGCGAGCCCCCGGGTCCGAATGCGGCGCCGGTATGAAGGTCGGTAAAGGCGCCGTTCGCATAACGGATCGCGTGGCCGGTGACATAGACTGGCCCCTGAAATTGCCCATAACCGACCCAGACCGTTCCGGTATCGTTGATCGCCGACGCAGTGGTCTGGAGAGTCGGGTCGGCGAACACCGGCACCAGGGTGAAGGTGCCGTTGCTGTAAATCCAACCGCGATAATTGTTGGAGCCGCCGTCAGTAACGCCAACAAGGAATTGCCCGTTACGGCTCATACCCCAGATCGAGAAGGGATCGCTGGCAAGCCCGGTGAGGACCTCCATCCCGTCAACGGCCTGGGCTGTGGACGGAATGGCAAGCGCGGCCAGCGCCGTGCCAGCCAGCAGCGCGGCGCGCCATCGTGAACGCGTTAAAAGTCCAGCCCTAGCCATTGACGGCTCCCCAACCGGCCTTGGCCTACCAAATCGGGAAAAAGCCGTCTTCTCACTGCGTGCAAACGCTCGGCCCCAAGACTTAAAAAGAGAGTCTTTTCAGGCCTGTGGTCCAGGTGCCACAGGGTTCACGCGTTGAGAGACATCGCCCGGACATCGCCCGGCGTCATACCGTAGGCGCTGCGGAACACCCGGTAGAACGTCGCGATGCTGTCAAAGCCGCAGGCATAGGCGATGTCTGCGACCTGCCGCGCCGGTGTGAGTCCGAGCAGCCGGCGCGCTTCATTGAGGCGCATCGCTGTCAGCGTCCGCGCGAAGGACAATCCCGTTGGCTCGAACAGCACATGCACCTGCCGCAGCGAGATCGCGAGTTCGGCGGCGACCGTCGCCGATGTCAGATCCGGGCGGTGCAGATCGCGGATCATGATCTCGCGCGCCGCGTGAAGAAATCCCGCGCGCAGCACGGCGCGGCCTTCGGGTGAGCCTTGCGCAAGGCGGCCTCGTGCGATCAGGGCAAGGCGGGCGATGGATTCGATCTCGCCCGATGCCTGAAACGGGTCTTGCTCCAGTGCGCTCAGCGTCGCCTTGATCAGCCGAGTCAGGCGGGCGCCCTGCATCAGCGGTTCAGGAAAGAGATCGTGGGTCCGCGCGCCGAGCGCGAGATCGTTCGTGAGCGGGATTTTCAAGGTGCGGAAATCGAAGCCGTCCGATCGTTCCGGCGTTCCCGCGAACATCATGTTCGAGTGGCTGATGGTGACGTCGCCTTCGCGCACCAGATGCACGCGGTCTCCCTTGATCTTCATCCAGCCCGGCCCGCGGATCTGCAATCCGATGCTCAGACTGTCGCTCGAGACGCGCGCGATGTCGGCCGGTGTGCGGCTGACGCGATAGGACGACGCTGTCATCTCCGCCAGCACGGCGTTTCCAATCGGTGTCGCGGAAAACCGGCCCTGAAAGCTGGCGCGTTTCTCACGCTCCAGTTCGATGGTGACGCCGAACAGACTCTTGCCGCGCACTTCGCACCAGTGGTCGAAGCGATCCTGCGGACGAAGGTCGTCGGTGGAGAAACTCAGCATTGGAAAAGACGATCAGTCGAGGACAGCGGCCGTGCGCGCATCGCTCGGCGTGATGCCATAGAGATTGCGGAACACACGGTAGAACGTTGCGGAGCTGTCGAACCCGGACGCCTGCGCGATCTCCGCCACAGGTTGTGCCGGGGCGTTCCTGAGCCGCCGCAGCGCTTCTTCGGCGCGCATCGCGGTCAGCGTGCGTGCGCAGGACATGCCCGTCGGTTCGAACAGCAGATGCAGTTTCCGCAGCGAGATGCCGAGTTCGGCGGCGACCGCTGCCGGTGTCAGGTTCGGGCGATACATGTTGCGCGCGAGAATGTTGCGGGCCGCATGCAGGAATCCGAACCGCAGCGCGGCGCGGCTTTCCGGCGAACCGTGCCGAACGCGGCCTTGCGCCAGCAGCGCCAGTTGCGCGAGGTGATCGACGGCGAGATCGAAATCGTTGTCGGAATTCTTGGCACAGTCCGCGGCCAGTGCTGCCAGCGAAGCGGACATGACGGTTTTCAAGCGCGGATTGTCGCTCAGCAGCGCCGGCGACAGACCTCGCGCCGCGTGGACGAGGTCCTCGCGGCCGGTGAACGGAATTTTCAGAACGCGAAGATCGAAGCCGTGCGCGGTTGCTGGCCGGGTCAGATAGGGCAGGTCGGTGTGGCTGATGGCGATGTCGTTCGCCGCCACCACGAACTCGCCGCCGCCCTTGCTTTTGAACCAGCTTGCGCCGCCTAGCTGCTGATAGATGCAGAGACTGTCGCCGGGTGCGCGGGCAATATCGGCGGTGGTGCGCGACACCCAATAGGATGACGCCTGCATCTCGCTCAGGATCGCGCCGCCTGCGGGGATTGCCGAAAATCGTCCCCTGAAATTCTGCCGCTCGTCCGGTTTCAGCGAGATTGTCACGCCGAAAAGATTGCGGGCACGTACTTCGCACCAATAGTCAAACCGATCCTGTGGACGGAGATCGTCGGTGTTGAAGCTGAGCATGACGGACGACTGGCCCGGTTGTCGCAAGTTCGCCCCAAAGATTTAGAGGCGAACGGCCACGGCGGCAACAGCAATTGCGGGGCAGGTTGTCGCTATGCGCGCAGCAGCCAAGGCTGAAATCGCTCGATGATCTCGGGCGTCAGCGGGGTCGGTTTGCGGGTCGTGGCATCCACCAGAACCGTGACCGCTTCCGCCGAGGCTGTGCAGACATCGCCCGCGAAGACCACCTGCGCGAAGGTCGCCGAGGTCCGCCCGAGCTTCGAGACGCCGATGCCGAGTTCAAAGCTCCCGGGCCAGTGCATTTCGGCGCGGAAATCGATGGCGAGATGCACCAGCATCCAGCTCAGGCCTTTCGGCATCAGGCCGCGATCGCCGCTGCGCAGCAGGGTGACGCGCGCCGTCTCGAAATAGGTTGAATAGACCCCGTTGTTGACGTGCTTGTTCGGATCGAGGTCGCCGTAGCGGACATTGTCGGCCAGGCGGAACGGGTAGTTTTCAAGCTTGAACTGAGGTTTCGGGCGGGTCGGTGCATCCACGTCTTCGGTCTCCGGTTTGGGTCCTGCATAGCGGGAAATGTCGCCGCCTCACAAGGCGCGGAGGCAGCGGGCGGGGCCGAATATGACTTCCCCCGGGGGGCCGGTTTGGTTAGACAATGCCGTCAAAAGCGGCATTTTCCGCCCCGCACCTCGATCTTTCTCCATCACAGACCGGAACGAGCATGACCGACACGATCAAAACTGATGTCCTGATTATCGGCGCCGGCCCTTGCGGCCTGTTTGCGGTGTTCGAACTGGGCCTGCTCGATATGAAGGTGCATCTGGTCGATATTCTCGACAAGCTGGGCGGACAGTGCGCCGAGCTTTATCCGGAGAAGCCGATCTATGACATTCCGGCAATTCCGATGGTGACGGGGCAGGGCCTCACCGACGCCCTGATGGAGCAGATCAAGCCGTTCAATCCGACCTTCCATCTCAACGAGATGGTCGAGACCATCGAGAAGATCGGCGACCCGCTGTTCCGCGTGAAGACCGATGCCGGTCAGGTGTTCGAGACCAAGGTCGTGGTGATCTCCGCAGGCGGCGGCTCGTTCCAGCCGAAGCGTCCGCCGGTGCCCGGCATCGACGCCTATGAAGGCACCTCGGTGTTCTATGCCGTGCGCAAGATGGAGCAGTTCCGCGGCAAGGATCTCCTGATCGTCGGCGGCGGCGACAGCGCGCTCGACTGGGTGTTGAACCTTCAGCCGATCGCAAAGCGCGTCACGCTGCTGCATCGCCGTGACGACTTCCGCGCGGCGCCGCACAGTGTCGATCAGATGCGCAAGCTCGTTGCCGCGGGCAAGATGGATCTGAAGCTCGGACAGGTCACGGCGCTCGAAGGCGAGAATGGCGTGCTGTCCGGAGCGCTGGTGAAGGGCAACGACAACGAGATATCCAAGGTCGAGTGCAACACCATGCTGCCGTTCTTCGGGCTGACCATGAAGCTGGGCCCGGTGGCGAACTGGGGCGTCAAGCTCGAGAACAATCTGGTGCCGGTCGATACCGAAGCGTTCGAGACTAACGTGCCCGGCATCTTCGCCATCGGCGACATCAACACCTATCCCGGCAAGCTGAAGCTCATTCTCTCGGGCTTCCATGAAGGCGCGCTGATGGCGCAGAAGGCGAGCCGCTATGTCTTCCCGGACAAGCGTGTCGTGTTTCAGTACACCACCTCATCGTCGAGTCTGCAGAAGAAGCTCGGCGTGAATTGAAGCGTTCGAATTTTTCAACCTGTCATTCCGGGATGCGCCTCCTGGCGCAGGCCCGGAATCCATTCTTTGTCGCAACCTTGGATTCCGGGTTCGCGCGAAGGGCGCGCCCCGGAATGACGATTTTTCCGATAGTCAGGCTGATTATTGTCTTGTAGGCGTCGCGGGCGAGAGCGGTTCGCTGACCACTGGTGCTTCCGACAGACCAAGTCCCAGCACGCTCATTGCGGCGGGAAGCGCCGCGTCCGCCATGGCGGCGTGACCTTCGGCGGTCGGATGGATCGCACCGCCGTAAACGGCGGAGAGCACGCCCCACGTCGCGTCATGAATATCGCCGGGCTGGTTCGGCGCCTTCTGCGCCTGCGGATAGGTCATCGCAGTGAAGTAGCTGTCGTTGGCGTCGCGAATCCAGCGTGCGCGCGGCGCGTAGGCGCGGAAGTCGCTGGCGCCCGCGCCGCAGGCGAGCGGGTTGTTTGCGCCATCGACGATATCCGCAACGAAGCTGTCGCCCTTCGCCGAGAAACATTCGCGGTCGAACGGCGGGTCGGTCTCTGCGCGTGCGCAGAAGCCGTGATTGGCGAAAGCCGCCTGATGCTGATCGACGAAGGTCATGCGGTCGCGCGCGGGATTGCCGCACAACACGCCGCCGCTGCACGTCGCCAGCTTCTTGAGCGACGGCAGGAATTCGTTCTGCACAAATTCGGTGACGTCAGCGAGACGCTGCGGGTCGGCGTTGAACGAGGGATGAATGTCGAAACCGGCGCGGCCGCCGGCGCAGGGCGCGCCGTTCACCAGCGACGGATTCGCGTATGATGTGTAAATGACGCGCGAAAGATCGCCGCCGACGAACGGCTTCAGCGCCTGACGCAGCTTGTTGAAATCCTGCGGCAGTTCCCGCTGCAGGGTGGAGCGGGCATCCTCGACCGAACTGAGGACACCGGTGCGCCGCGACAGCGCGCGCTCGGTTTGCCGCTCAATGATGACGTCGGCGACAAGGCCTGAAAAGTCGACATCGTTGGCGCCGATCGACAGCAGGATGAGATCGAGCCCGCGATCCGGCTGCCGCCGTGTCGCGGCAGTCAGCGCCTCGCGCAATTCGGACACCTGCGCGTTCACTGTGCCCTGACAGGTCAGGCTGCTCTTGCTGACCACGCATTCGCGGGCGCGCTGCGATCCGAACATGCCTTCGTCGATGGTGGCGCCGGTGCAGGCCAGCGGCAGGTACGTCACCGCGATCTGCGGGTTTTGCGCGGCCAGCGCGATCGCCATGCGGGTTTGGTAGCTGTAGAGCGAGCGATGGCACGCCGGGTTCATCCATTGCGCACCGGCGCGTTGCCAGTTCTGCAAGCTGGTGCCGTCGGACGTATCGCAGGCGCGGGCACCCTTGAATCCGGCGCGGCCGGGACGGAAATACATCCCAGCGGGGCCGCCGAGATAGGAGCGGAAGCAGAAACCGTCGTCGGTCAGCGCCACGGGACGATCGGGATTGCCTTCGCCCGATGCGATGGAATCGCCAAGGCCCGCGATGAAAATGTCGCGCACTGCGATTTGCGTGATGACCCGTTGCGGCGCGTCGGCGCCGCTTGAGACATCCACGGTCACCGGCGTTGCGCGGCCGTAACGCACCCGCAGGTTGATCGGCTCGGCGCAGTCCAGCGTCGATTGGCGCGGCGGATCGCCGTCCTCGAATGTCCATGCGCAGGTCGCGCCGACCGGCACCGCGCCGGTGAGACGGATCGTCACCGGATGGTCGGTGGGCGTGAGATAGCTTTCCTTCACGCCGTCGCGCGTGCAGGGCTCGCTGACGCGGCCCGTTGCGTCAATGCACAGGCGTCCGAGTGTGTTGCGCGCCCAGCCGCGGCCGTCGCTTTGCGTCGCCAGTGCCTGTTCGGATTCAAGAATGGTGCGGCCGCTGAGCGACGCGATATGAAGCTGGAAATCGCGCTCCTCGCGAAACAGGCGGAAGCGGTTGCGGACTTCCCACGAAATCTGCATCGCCGTCGTGAGCTGCGGAACGGGCTGTGCGACGGAAGGCGGCACGAGCGGCGTCTGCGCCGTAGCAGCGCCTACCATCGCGCCGCCGAGCGCCGCGATCAGGAGCGATAAGCGGATGACGCGCGACTGGATCATGCTGGTCTTGAAGCCGACGGATGAGGCCAAAATGTGGGGATGTCGCTTGAGCGTAAATCACGCTCCCGAACCCCACAAGCCACATCTTTGTGCGCGGATTACTCCGCGGCTTGCTTAGGCTTCGACTGTGGAGGTGACGATTGCGCGACCGCGGGCGCGGGCTGGAGTTTTCGGCTCTGTTGCCAAGGCAGGATGACGCTGAGCCACAATTCCCGGATGCCGAGGATCGTGATCGACGTGGCGAACGGGATCAGGAAGTAGAGGATGCGGAACACCAGCAGCGACGCCAGCAATTCCTCCTTGCCGAGCATCGGCAGGCCGACCAGCATCGCCGCATCGAACACGCCGAGACTGCCGGGCGCGTGACTGGCGAAGCCGAGGAGGGTGGCGAGAATGAACACGACGGAGAGCGTCACGAAATCGAGGTCGGGGCTCGACGGCGCGAGGAGATACATCGCAAACGCGCAGAATCCGAGATCGACCACGCCGATCAGGATTTGCAGCGCCGTGAGCGGCGCGGACGGCAGATGAACCTTCCAGCCGTCCTTGCCGAGCTTGCGGCGGCCCTTGCCGGTGGCGATCCATGTCAGATAGATGCCGATGCCGGCGAGCAGGCCGACGCCGATCAACTGGTTGATGCTTTCGGGCAGCAGATCGATCGATGATGCGGCGGCCGGGTGCCAGATCATGCCGATGCCGAGCACGAAGGTGTTGCCGAGCCAGAATGTCAGGCCGGAAATGAAACAGATTTTCGCGACATCGATCGCGGTCAGCCCCCAGTCCGAATAGATGCGGAAACGGATCGCGCCGCCGGTGAACACCGTGGCGCCGATGTTGTGGCCAATCGTGTAGCTGGTGAAGCTTGACAGCGCGGCGATGCGATAGGGTACGTGCATCTTGCCGATCGTGCGCAACGCGAACAGGTCGTAGAACGTCAGGGTGAAGAACGCGCACAGCACGCACACTGCGGCGAGCGCGATCTGGCCTTGCGATTTTTCGGCAAGCGCGGTGAGAACGATCGCCGTGTCCACGCCCTTGAGGGTGCGGAACAAATGCATGATCGCAATAGTGACGATAATCAGGCTGGCAACGATCCCGACCCGTTTCCAGCCAATTCGTTCCCTGAAAACACGCCTGAGCGTGCTCAACAACTGTTGCATTCGTCCTCCCGGCAGGGCGCGTAACCTATAGAAGCCGATTGAGGCGACAGTGAGCAAGCGGCTGCGGCGGTACTCATACGCGAAATCCCACGCTTGGAAAATAGGTCGTTGTGCGGCGCAAAGTGCCGTTATTGCTGGGAAACCGGGGCTGGCTGGACTGTCATCTGCGCTTCATATCAGGCCGGATGCCGCGATTCATCAGTTAGCCGGATATGGGAAACGAAGATGCTGTTGCAAAGGGCGAGACAGCCATTCCGTTCCATCGGCGATGCTGATCTTTCAAGGACATTCACGCGCATTCCTGATGAATCGATTTAGCCGGATGGGATCGATGCGGCGCCAGACCACCGATCCAAAAAAACGGACGGCATCCGGACTGGTGGCTGAAGCAACTAACCAAGGGCAGCAAGCTTACCGCGGCTGCGATTATCGTTAAGGGCCAAATGAGGCAAAAAGCCGCGCTGGTGCATGCCGGCGGTCAGGACCGGCGGAGTGCGAATTTCGCCCCGCAGAACGCCATCACCGCGCCGAGGCCAAGTGCGGCGAGACCTGCGAGCACGCCGGACAGTGTCGGGATCGCGCTCGGCGCTGCCGCGGCCTGACCCGCTGCCGCGAGCATGATGACGCCGACAGCGACCAGAAACTGCCGCAGGCGAAGTGAGATCTGGCCGGACACCGCGCTCTGCATCAACGACGCGGAAATGAAGCCAGCCAGAAACGCCACCGCGGCGATCAGCCACCATGCCAGCGCCGCGCGCGCAGGGATCAGCTCCGGCACGTCCGTTCGCCACAGGTCGCCGAGATTGAGATTGAAGCGCTGGATGATGATGTGGATGCCAAGCGCGAGCAGCACGCCGAACAGGATCGATGCGGAGAGAACAATGGGCTGCGAGAAATAGGCAGGCTTGGCCATCAGGGTGTTTCGTCCCGGCGCAATGGGCTGCTATGACTTGTAGAATAACGGCCGGCTGCTGCGCAAGGCGGCTGTCGGGATCGCGGGTGCCCGCGGCGATTGAAGGATTTTCATGCTTTCGCAGATATTCAGCGCCGGATCGCGCAGCGGAGCCAGCGGCCCGGAGGCCGTCGGTGACGGCACGCAGTATGTCTTCAAGCCGTCTCTTGTCGGGAGTGCTTCGCAACTTGACATCACCGGCGAGGGGCTGTCCTGGCAGATGAGGGGAAAGCAGGGCATCTGGCCGCTGGAGAAGATCGCGGCCATTCGTCTGTCATACCGGCCGGTCTCGATGCAGTCGCGGCGATTTCGCGCCGACATCGAAGACACGCGCGGTGAGCGCGTCACGATCTATTCAACGACATGGCACACCGTCGCGCTGATGTCGCCGCAGGATAACGGCTATCGTGCATTCATTGTCGAATTGCACCGGCGCCTTGCGGCCATCGGGAGCAAGGCTGTTCTGGTCGCCGGCATCAATCCCGTGATTTATTCGGCCGGGCTGGTCGTGCTCGGGTTTGTCGCCTTGGCCATGCTGGCCCTGCTGATCCGTGCGGTGATCACCGCGCAGTTGACCGGTGCGCTGTTTCTTGCGGGATTTGCTGCCTGGTTTGCATGGCAGATCGGCGGCTTCATGCGCCGCAACCGGCCGCGCAGCTACACGTTCGACGAATTGCCCAAGGACGTCTTGCCGTAGCGAGACTTGCCATAGCGAGACTGCCGTAACGGGTCTTGCCGTAGCGGAAGGTCAGCTCGGCCGGGCGTCGTTGGCCGGCCCGGCCAAACCTTACCGCCCGATGATGGGGATAACCCTCCGGCGGCGCGCGAACTTAGTCCATGATGACGCTGGAGAGAAGTCAGCCCGACGCGAAAACCGTTTTGTGATCGGTTCGGCGCTCTAATGTCGCACCACGAGCACTGAGCATTTTGCATAGCGGACGACATGTCCCGCGTTTGAGCCGAGAAAATAACTCTGCATCGATGGCCGATGCGATGTCATGACGATCAGGTCCGCGCCGATGTCGGCGGCTTCCTCGAGCACCTCGTGATAGATGCCGCCCTGCCGCACCGTGACCGAGATGCGGTTGCTGTCGATTCCGGATTCGCGCGCCACGATCGCCAAAGCCTCCTCGGACGACTGGCGCTGCTGGATCTCGAAATCGGGCGGGACATATTCCGCCAGCATCACCGGCGTGATCGGCATCACGTTGACCAGCCGTACCAGTCCGCCGGAGGATTTCGACAGGGACGCCGCTGTCTCGATGGCCGGTTTTGCGAGATCGGTATCGGCAAGGTCGATGGGTACGAGGATGGATTGAAACATCGGTCTCTCCGGTCGCAACAGATTCTGTTTTGACGCGTTTCCTTCACGCGAACCGGGATCCATCCTCGGGTCAAGCCCGAGGGCAGGCTTCGCCTGAAAACGCTATGACGGCTTACGATGAATTCGTTGGCGGCAAGATGCAAGGCCGCTTCACTTTAGTATCGCTATGCCCCTTCGGAGCCTTCGCGCAGCAGCTTCGGACTTGCGAAGCGCTCGAGCCGCCCGGTGCGAAAACCGACTTTCTCCCAGTTGTCGATCTTGAAATCGATCACCGCGACACCTGCTGTCGGCAGGTTGTTCGCGAGGGCCTGCCGGCCCGCCGGGTCGCCGCTGGCGATAAGGCCGAGCGCCAGTTCGTGCAGCCCCGGATTGTGTGCGAGGATCAGCAGGCATTGCGGATCGGCATCTGCGACGCCGTGAATGATCCTGAGCAGTTCGGAGGGATCAGCGCCGTACAATGCCGGCAGGTGTTTCACCCGCATGGCCGGCATCGCAGCGCGAAGCAATTCCCAGCTTTCCTGGGTGCGCGTTGCGGTCGACACCAGCACGAGATCAGGCCGGTAGTCGTGGAGAGCGAGCCACCGGCCCATCTCCGCGCCGTCATGCTGGCCGCGTTCGTCGAGGCGGCGATCCTGATCCTTGCCAGACGGGGCATCCCGCTCGGTCTTGGCATGACGTAGCAGGATCAGACGGCGCATATCGCGATCTCGTTTCGGTGGGGAATAAAACCGGGACACTAGGGCACGGCGCGGAATAGTGTACAAGCTTACGTCCGATATTGTGACGATGGGGACACCGTTACACCCAGAAAATACCCGCTTGTGACAGCGATCTTGGAACTGCGATCATGGACAACCCTTCGGTGAATTCGTCGGTGGACCTGCCCGCCCGTCCGCGGCTGACGTTCGACCTCGATGTCGATATCTGCGTGATCGGGGGAGGGCTCGCCGGTCTGACCATGGCGCGGGAAGCGGCGCGAATGGGCGCAAGCGTCGCGCTCCTTGAAGGCCGTGAGATCGGGTGGAATGCGTCGGGCCATAATCTCGGGACCGTCATGCCGGGCTACGGCATCGCGGTGTCCGATTTGATCGACCGTGTCGGCTTTGATAACGCGCGCGAACTGTGGTCGCTGGCGCAGGAAGGCGCCGACTATGTCCGCGCCACCGTGACCGGCAACGCCATGCCCGGCGTGACATTAACGGAAGGCGCGCTCGAAGTTTCCACAGTCGATGCCGGCGATGAACTCATCAGCCGGTTGCAGACGCTCGGAGAAGATTTCGGCACCGAGATCGAAGGGTGGCAGATCGACCGCGTTCGCGAGACGCTGAAAACCGATCGCTACTTTCATGCGATTCATTTCCCGAAGGCGTTTCAGATCGACGGGCGGCGATATGTCCATGGTCTTGCGGCGCTGGCGGAAGAGGCGGGCGTGCGGATTTTCGAGGACACGCCCGTGATCGGTCTCGATCCGGCGGGCATCCGCAAGCGCGTCTTCACGCCGTCCGCGAAACTGCGTTGCACCCATGTTGTGCTCGCGGGCAATGCGCATCTTGGCGCGCCGGGCCGGCGTCTCACGGCAACGCTGCTGCCGACATGGCGATACGCGGTGCTGACCGAGCCGCTCGGCGAGCGGCTTGCCGAAGCGATCTCGTTTCAGGGGTCGGTGACCGATACCCATGACATTGATCACTTCCGCATTGTCGAGGGCGACCGGCTGTTGTGGTCGAGCCCGG
This sequence comes from Afipia sp. OHSU_II-C1, assembly GCF_000497575.1. Classification (GTDB taxonomy): domain Bacteria; phylum Pseudomonadota; class Alphaproteobacteria; order Rhizobiales; family Xanthobacteraceae; genus Afipia. The sequence continues at coordinate 45,069 of NZ_APJI01000008.1, read as the reverse complement.
AAACGACATGGCAGGGCGATCCGCAGCGTTACGCGAAGCGCATCCAGAATCGCATCGCGGCGATTTTCCCGAAACTCGGCGCGGTCGGAATTGCCGAGGCCTGGAGCGGGATGTTCGGGCAGACCGTGCACGGCATGCCGCAGATCGGCGAACTGCAACTGGGTCTTTGGGTGCTGAGCGGCTTCGGGCGTCAGGGACTGAACACGACGGCGATGGGCGGTCAGCTTCTCGCGCGCAGCATTCTGCACGGCGATGATCGCTGGCGGCTGTTTTCGCCGTTCGAGCTGGTCTGGGCCGGCGGGTCGGCAGGCCGCGCCGCAGGGCAGGTGTTCAACATCTGGTCACGCGGCTATTCGAATGCGGCCAGCGCATTGTCGCGGTATCGCGAACGCGCCCGCGGCCGCGAACAGATGCGGGAACGCGCCCGGGAGGCGCGGATTGCGGCGGCCAGGGCGCAGACCGCCCGATTGAAATAACACTCTGCCGGCGGGGTTATTGGAACATGAGGGCTGAGGCTGTTCCGGCCTCGCGGGAAAGTGAGCCTGCGGCTGGAGCGTTGCTGTAACTTTTCGCGAAATGGACCGTAGATCGTGATGGACAGCCTGTTTCCCGACTTGCACGGAGCTTTGACGATGATCGACCGCCGTATCCTGCTCGCATCCGCGATGAGTCTCGCCGCATTTTCGGCATTCCGCTGGCTGGGTCTCGGCAGCGCCAGTGCAGGGGAGAAATCTGCGCAGAAATTCGAGATCGAGAAGACCCCGGCGGAGTGGCGCAAGCAGTTGAGCGCCGCCCAATATAATGTGCTGCGCGAGGCGGGCACCGAGCGCCCGTTCACCAGCCCGCTCAACAACGAGAAGCGCAAGGGAACCTTCGCCTGTGCCGGCTGCGACCTGCCGCTGTTTTCCTCCGACACCAAGTTTGACAGCGGCACCGGCTGGCCGAGCTTCTATCAGGCGCTGCCCAACGCCATCGTGGAGAAGTCCGACCGCAGTTACATGATGGTGCGGACCGAGACCCTGTGCCGCCGGTGCGGCGGCCATCTCGGCCACGTCTTCGACGACGGCCCGAAGCCGACCGGCCTGCGTTACTGCATGAACGGGCTGGCGCTGAGCTTCAAACCGGCAGACGGCTCATCGTCCTGATTTCGCGCGGCAATTCTTGCCCGCTAGGCAATTGTGCCCCGGTCTTTTGGCCGGGGCATTTCTTTTAGTGCATTGATATTGCGGCATAAATACTGTTGGCACGGCGCTTGCGACCTCTTCTTCGAATACGGCCATGGCTATGGACACACCGGCGGGCCGCCCGGATCGAAGTTGGAGAAAATGTAATGGGTCTCTTTGGCGCACTCACCACGTCCGTCGCAGGTCTTCGTGCTCAGTCCTATGCGCTCGAAAACATCTCCGGAAACATCGCGAACTCGCAGACGACGGCGTTCAAGCGCATCGATACGAGTTTCCTCGACCTCATTCCCGATACCGGCACCAACAACCAGCTCGCCGGCAGCGTCGCGACCAACTCGCGTGAAACCAACACGGTGCAGGGCGACGTCCAGAAGGCCGCCGTTTCGACCTACATGGCGATCAGCGGCGACGGCTTCTTCGTGGTGCAGAAGCCCGGCAGCTTCACCGATAGCAACCCGGTCTTCAACGGCGTGAACAACTACACCCGCCGCGGCGACTTCACGCTCGACAAGAACGGCTATCTCGTGAACGGCGCCGGTTACTATCTCGAAGGCATTCCGATCGACCCGACCACGGGCAACGTCACCGGCAGCAACCCGCAGGTTCTGAAATTCGGCGGCGACTTCCTGCCCGCCCAGCCCACCTCGACCGTGACCTATCGCGCCAACCTGGCCTCGTATCCGATCACCACGAAGAGCGACAAATCCGTTCCGGGTTCGGAACTGCTCAACGTCGGCGACTTCACCGTCAACCCGAGCACGGTCGGCACGCCGCCGCTGCCTTATCTCGACAACGTCGGAAGCGGCGCGTCGATGAACAGCGCGCTGACCACCGCGACCAAGATCAACGGTACAACCGCGCTGTCGGGCGCGGCGAACACCAACTCACTGTCGGCGAGCTTTGCGGCTGGCGACACGATCACGGTGAACGGAACGCCGATTACTTTCACCGACGCATCCAGCGTTCCGCCGAACCAGGATGACGCGACCCATATCCCGATCGGCAGCACCATCGATCAGCTCCTCGACAAGATCGACGGGCTGAGCGGCAACTCCGCGCTGTCCTCGACCGTCAACAATGGCTCCGTGCAGTTGCATACGGGTCTGGCGAATAACCTGGTTATCACCTCAAGCAATGCAACGGCTTTTGCCGCGCTCGGCTTCTCCGGCACCGTCACCGTGAATCGCCTGGGTGGCGGTTCGGCGGGCGCCGGTCACGTCATCGGCTCCGACGCCGCGACATTCATTTCGCAATCGATCGCGGGCGGCGCCACCACCGGCTACGACATCTCCGGCTCGCCTGTCAGCATTCAGTTCCGCTGGGCGAAGATGGACTCATCGACGCTTGGCCCAGGCCATACCGACAAGTGGAACATGTTCTATCAGGTCGATCCGAACGCGACCGGTGGCGCGACGGCCTGGCAGAACATCGGCACCGATTTCACGTTCAGTGCAAACGGCCAGCTCACTCCGGCGGTGGCATCGGTGACGCTCACCACTCCGACGATCAGCGGCATCACGCTGGGCAATGTCACCGTGAACTTCGGCGTCAGCGGCCTGACCTCGTTCGCCGATGCCAACGGCAACGCGCAGGTCAACGACATTCACCAGGACGGCTTCCCGGCGGGTTCGCTGCAGACGGTTTCGATCGGCGACAACGGCCGCGTGGTCGGCAACTATTCCAACGGCCGCAACATCGATCTGGCGCAGATTACGCTGGCGACCTTCAATGGCGCGAACTTCCTGAAGCGCCTCGATGGCGGCGCGTTCGAGGAGACCGATCAGTCCGGTAACGCGGTTTTCGGAAAGGCCGGCACCATCACGGGTTCGGCGCTCGAAGGATCCAACAGCGATATCGCGGACGAATTCACCAAGCTGATCGTCACGCAGCAGGCCTATTCGGCGAACACCAAGGTCATCACCACTGCGAACCAGATGGCGCAGGATCTGCTGAACGTGCTGCGATAATCGCTGAACACATCGTCGCGTGATCCGACCTGAGATGGGCAGTATGTTATGGGTCTGAGCCAAGCTCTTTCAACCGCGATGGCCGGCTTGCGGGCAAACCAGGCGTCGCTCGCGCTGGTTTCGTCCAACGTAGCGAACGCGGAAACGCCGGGTTACGTCCGTAAGACGACCAACCAGATCCAGACCGCGGTCGGCAACGGCGCCGGCGTCGAAACCATCGGCGTCAATCGCGTCCTCGACGATTACATCCAGAGCCAGTTGCGGACGGAAACCTCGGGCACGGCCTACACCCGCACGCGTGCGAATTTCCTGAACAACCTCCAGAGCGTCTACGGTGATCCGGATTCTTCCGCCACTATTGAGGCGGCATTCAATTCGCTCACGACCGCGCTTCAGTCACTCTCGACAAGCCCGGACTCGCAATCGGCGCGTACCGGTGTGCTCAACGCCGCGCAGGCCCTGGCCCAGCAGCTGAATTCGACCTCGCAAGGCATCCAGGCTCTGCGCAACAGCGCCGAGACCGGAATCAGCAATGCGGTGACGACGGCGAACAATGCACTGACCCAGATCGCCAAGATCAACCGGCAGCTTCAGGGCTTCACCAACCAGGATGCCGCGACCGCCGCATTGCTGGACCAGCGCGATCAATACATTACCCAGCTGTCGGGATTGATGGACGTGCGCGTCGTCAAGGGCGACGGCAACCAGGTATCGGTTTACACGACCTCGGGCACGCAACTTGTCGGCGGTTCCGATGCCGCGCAGCTGTCGTTCAACACGTACGGCACGGTCACGCCCGAGTCGCAGTGGAATGCCGATCCGTCGAAAAGCACGCTCGGTACGATCTCGATTTCCTATCCGAACGGAGGAAGCATCGATCTGGTCGCAAGCGGCGCGATTCGTTCCGGATCGATCGCGGCCTATCTCGAGCTGCGCGACAGGACGCTGGTGCAGGCGCAAGATCAGGTCGATCAGCTGGCCGCAGCCATGGCGAGCGCGTTGTCCGATACGACGACAAACGGTACAGCATATCCGCCGGCGACCCCCGCGCCGCCGCCCGGAACTCCGGCTGGTTTCGATCTTGATCTGTCGAACATGCAGGCCGGTAACGTCGTTCATCTGACCTACACCGACAGCATTACCGGCGTTCAGAAAAGTGTTTCGATCATCCGCGTCGACGATCCGGGCGCGCTGCCGCTGAAGGACACGACGACCATCGATCCGAACGACAAGGTGATCGGCGTCGATTTCTCCGGCGGCATGGCGTCGGTTGTGTCGCAGCTCAATGCCGCGCTGGGCAGCGCGAACATCCAGTTCTCGAATCCGTCGGGCTCGACGCTGCGCGTGGTCGATGACGGCGCGTCCGGCTTGTCCGACGTCAACGCGGCGTCGGTGACCACGACAGCGACAGCGCTGACCGGCGGCGGTCCGCAGATCGCATTGTTCACCGACGGCGGCAGACCCTACACGGGAGCGATCACGGCGTCCGGCTCCCAGCAAACAGGCCTTGCAGGACGCATCACCGTCAACTCGGGATTGCTGGCCGACTCCTCGCGCCTGATCGTTTACAGCACGAGCCCCGCGACACCGGCGGGTGATACCACGCGATCGGATTTCATCCTGTCGCAGCTGACAACGAGCACCTACAGCTATTCGGCGACCACCGGGATCGGTTCAAGCAGCACGCCTTACAAAGGGACGCTGCTGAGCTTTACGCAGCAGTTCACGAACATGCAGGCCAATGCCGCAAGTTCGGCGCAGCAGCTTTCGGATGGTCAGGACGTTGTACTGAACACGCTGCAAAAGAAAATGGACGACACGTCCGGCGTGGATATCGATACCGAGATGGCCAATCTGCTGGCGCTGCAGAACGCCTACTCGGCGAATGCTCGCGTGATGTCCACGATCAATTCGATGTTCCAGTCACTGATGCAGGTAATGTGAGGGTCTGATGGCAATCGATGGCGTTAGCGGCCGGACTTCGTATCTCGGCTCGTCGATTCTCAACCTCAAGAGTCAGCTCGATACGCTGACGCAGCAGCTCGCTTCCGGAAGGAAGTCGTCGACCTATGCTGGTCTCGGCATCGACTCGGGCACCGCAACGGGTCTGCGCGCGCAGATTTCATCGATTGCCGGTTATGCCAATACCGGCACGGTGCTGAACACGCGCATCAATGTCGCGAACCTGTCCCTGCAGGGCATGAGTGACTCCGCCAGCCAGGTGAAGGCAGCGGCCGCCGGCGCAACGCTAAACATCGACAGCAACGGCAAGACCGCCGGGCAGAAAACGGCGATGGCGTCCTTCACGCAGTTCATTGCGCTCCTCAACACCGAGGTCGGCGGACGCTACATGTTCTCGGGTCGCGCGACCGACACGCCAGCGACCGAATCCGCGGACGTAATTCTCAACGGCAGCGGCACCCGCATCGGGCTGAAGCAGATCATCGACGAGCGCGGCGTGGCCGACGGCACTTCGGGCCTCGGCCGGACGGTCATTACATCGGCGACGCCGACGTCGGTGACAATCGGCGAAGACGTTGCCGGATCACCGTTCGGCCTCAAGCTGAGCGCGATTACAACGACGTCTGCGAGTGCGACTGTCACCGGTCCGGCACCTCCGGCAGCGCCGCCCGGCGCGCCGTCTGAAATGTCGGTCGATCTGGGTGCAACCAATCCGGCCGATGGCGACAAATTCCGTTTCAAGTTCAACCTGCCGGACGGCACGTCCGAGACCATCGAACTGACGGCGTCGTCGGCGACGCCAACGCCGGTCGGCAGCTTTGCCATCGGCGCCGATTCGGCGGCGACAGCCGCCAATCTCAATTCGGCGCTCAACACGGCTGTCGGGACACTGGCGAATACAGCGCTGGTGGCGGCGTCAGCGGTGGCAGCATCCGACAATTTCTTCAGTTCATCGCCGCCGCTTCGGGTCGATACCTCGTCCAATCCGCCGGTCGCGCTGCGCAACGGCACTCCGACCGACACGGTTTCCTGGTACACCGGCGAAAGCGGCACCGATCCCGCGCGCGGAACGGCTATCGTCGGTATCGATCAGGCGATTACCGTGCAGTACGGCGCACGCGCAAACGAGGATGCTTTCGTCGCAGCGCTGAAGAGCATCGCGGTCTATGCCGCGGTGACGACCAACGCGAGCAATCCGAACGCGAACGGACAGCTCACCGCGCTGAATTCGCGGGTTGTCGACAATCTCGCCGTGCATCCGGGCACGCAATCGATTCAGGATATCCAGGCCGATTTTGCCGGGGCGCAAGGCGCCATCGACAAGGCGAAGGATCGGCAGACGCAGACGGGGTCGGTCGCCCAGTCGATGCTGGATTCGATCCAGGGCATCAATGACAACGAGGTCGCAACCAAGATCCTTGCGTTGCAGACCGCGTTGCAGGCGTCGTACCAGACGACCGCCTCGCTCTATCAGATGAGCCTGGTGAAGTTTCTCTAGGCCATCAGGCCGCCACGCCCCGCAACGGTTGCCGGACATGAAAAAGGCCTCCTTCTGGAGGCCTTTTGCTCAATCGGTCTGCGTGTGGTGTCAGGCGGCGCTGCTGAGGCTGGCTTCACGCGCCTGTCCGTCTTTGGCGCTGTCGAGAAGCTGCTTTTCGTAAGCGATCAGTTTCTTCGATTCCTTCAACGCTCTATAGTAGTCGCCGCTTAAGATGTGGTTATTGATCTCGTCGATCATGCCGCTCGCGCTCGGCGCAACGCTGAGGAAGTCGCGCATCACATCGAAATACACCGCATGGTGTTCCTGCGGATCGTGCGAGATATACATGAGCTGGACCGCCAGATAGATCAGCTTCGCCGGCGTGTCGGCGCTATCCGGTGTCAGGATATCTTTCTCTCGCAAGACTGGCAGCCTTTCTCCTTCGATCAGGAACTTCGCGCGCTGATCAGTATTTGTGATGACGCACGAGCCGACGATGATCTTTTCGTGCGGCTTCAGTTCGACCTTCAAAGCCATGGCGGTTCTCCGTGCGGGCCGGTTCCAAATTGATCCGGCGGATGGCGCGATCCTTTCGCTTTATGGTTAACGCGAGGTAAACGCCGGCGCGACTCGCGGAAGCCCGATATTGCGAGATGCCCTTGTGGGATCAGCGAAATCGCGGCTTTTTGCGCTGCGCGTCCAGGTCCTTGATCGGAACACTTCGACGGGCCCGGTTCATACCTTTTTAGATTGTTGGCCCCAATGTCGGACGGCTCGCTGATCGAAGCTATCGGCGGCACGCTCGTACACGTTGCGTTTTGAGTCACACCAGAAAGGTACCTCACATGTCTGCTATCGTTCTCTCGGCATCGGTTCGCCAGAACCTGCTGTCGCTCCAGTCGACCGCTGATCTGCTCTCGACCACCCAGACCCGCCTTGCCACCGGCAAGAAGGTCAACACAGCTCTCGACAATCCGACCAACTTCTTCACTGCCGCCGGCCTCGATTCGCGCGCCAGCGACATCAACAACCTCCTCGATGGCATCGGCAACGGCGTGCAGGTTCTGCAGGCTGCCAACACCGGTATCACCTCGCTGCAGAAGCTGGTCGATACCGCGAAGTCGATCGCCAACCAGGCTCTGCAGACCACTGTCGGTTATTCCAGCAAGTCGGCGGTCACCACGACCGCGATTGCCGGCGCGACCGCTGACGATCTGCGTGGTACCTCGACGGCTGGTACGGCCGCGACCGCTGGCGTTCTGACCGCCGGTGCGTTCTCGACCATCGACGTCTCGGGCACCGGCTCGGCTGGTTCGGCGGCAACCGCTGCGACGACCTTCACCGGTTCGGGCTTCTCGGCGCTCGACGTCTCTTCCGGCTCGGTCGGCTTCACGCTGAACGTTGACGGTACCTCGACCAACGTCACGATCGACGCGGCTGCAGTCACTGCCTACACCGGCGGCGGCGGCACACTCTCCGGTACGGCTTCCGCGCTGACCGCGCAGGACGTCGCTGACCTGATCAACGCCCAGACCGGTGGCACCACAGTCACCGTTGCCGGCGGTCAGCTCTCGATCGCTTCGGGCACGACGGGCGCAAGCTCGCAGGTCACGATCTCCGGCTACACCAGCACGGCTAACGGCGGCGCCACTGGCCTCGCCAACACCAGCAGCACGGGTACCGCTGCTGTTGCCGCTGTTCCGGCTGCTTCGCAGACCTTCACTGTTGCGGTTGACGGCGGCGCTGCCCAGACTGTGACCCTGAGCGCTGCGGCAATCTCGACCTACAACACCGCTCACTCCTCGGCCACGGTGAACGCCAATGCCCTGAGCGCTACGGATGTTGCTGCTGTCATCAACAGCCAGATCACCGGCGCGGTTGCTTCGGTTGTCGGCGGTGCGCTGACCTTCACTTCGAGCTCGACCGGCACAACCTCCAACGTCGTGACCTCCGCGGTGACCTCGGCTGGTTCGGCATCCGGCTCGACCGGCGTGACCTCGGCCACCGGCACCGCCGGTGCGGCTGCGGTTCCGGGCACCTCTGCGCTCGGCGGCCTGACGCTGAACATCGCCTCCACCGGCGGTGGCGCTGCCACGACCATCACCTTCGGTGACGGCACCGGCGGCACTGTGAAGACCCTGAACCAGTTGAACGCCGCTCTTGCGCCGAACAACCTCCAGGCGTCGATCAGCACCGATGGCAAGATCACCATCACCACCTCGAACGACTACGCTTCGTCCACGATCGGTGCGATCACCGGTACGGCGACTGGCGCTGGCAAGGCGTTCGTTGGTGCAGTGGGTGGCGCTCCGGTTGTTGACGCTGTCGCTCAGACCACCCGCGCGAACCTCGTGACGCAGTACAACAACGTCATCGACCAGATCCGCACGACGGCTCAGGACGCTTCGTTCAACGGTGTGAACCTGCTGAACGGCGACCAGCTCAAGCTGGTGTTCAACGAAACCGGCAAGTCCACGCTCAACATCACCGGCGTGAACTTCAACCCGGCTGGTCTGGGTCTCGGCAGCCTGACGGCTGGCACCGACTTCATCGACAATGCTGCGACCAACAAGGTCCTCGCGTCGCTGAACGATGCCTCCAGCACGCTGCGCGGCCAGGCTTCGGCCCTGGGTTCGAACCTCTCGATCGTGCAGATCCGTCAGGACTTCTCGAAGAGCCTGATCAACGTGCTGCAGACCGGTTCGTCGAACCTGACGCTGGCTGACACCAACGAGGAAGCGGCGAACAGCCAGGCGCTGTCGACCCGTCAGTCGATCGCTGTGTCCGCCCTGTCGCTGGCCAACCAGTCGCAGCAGAGCGTTCTTCAGCTCCTCCGCTAATCGCGGAAGCAAAAACCGACACGGAAACGGCGGGGGAAACCCCGCCGTTTTCTTTTTGCGCGATTTTCGCGCTGAATTCGGCCAGATCGGCAGGGCGCTGGTGCGTCTTTACCTTTTGTTAGGGGAACAATTTAATCCGCTCTTAACCATAATTTAAATCGTGCCTTCTAAAGATTAACGCAAAGACGGCCGTCGAATTGCGAGCGCCGTTCCGTAATCGGCTTGGCTTATCAAGGAAGGTACTCAAATGTCCGATATCGTTCTTTCGGCGTCAGTTCGCCAGAACCTGTTGTCGCTGCAATCAACGGCAGACCTTCTGGCGACCACTCAGACCCGCCTTGCCACGGGCAAGAAGGTCAACACAGCGCTCGATAATCCGACCAACTTTTTCACGGCCGCCGGGCTCGACGCTCGCGCCAGTGACATCAACAATCTTCTCGACGGTATCGGCAACGGTGTGCAGGTGCTGCAGGCGGCCAACACCGGCATCACCTCGCTGCAGAAACTGATCGATACCGCGAAGTCGATCGCGAATCAGGCGCTGCAGACCCAGGTCGGCTACACCAAGTCCGTTGTGACCACCGCGCCGACGGCAGGCGCGAACGGCGCGAACATTCTCGGCACCTCGACCCCGGCGACCGCCGGCACCGTCAATGCCGGCGCGTTCACCCCGGTCAACGTCTCGGGCACCGGTTCGGCCGCCGTTCCGGCGACCGCGGCTACGACCTTCACCGGCGCGGGCTTCTCGGCCCTCGACGTCACCACCGGTGCGGTCAGCTTTACCCTGAACGTGGATGGCGCCTCGCAGGCGGTCACGATAGACGCGGCCGCGGTCACCGCCTTCACTGGCGGCGGCGGCACGTTGACGGGCACTGCCTCGGCGCTGACCGCGCAGGACGTCGCCAAGATCATCGACTTCCAGGTCAACGGCTCGACCACGGGCCTTTCTCCTGTTGCAGTTTCCGGCGGTCAGCTCCAGATCGCCTCGGCGACCACGGGCGCGACCTCGCAGGTCACCATCTCCGGCTACACCAGCACGGCGGCGGGCGGCTCGACCGGCCTTGCCAACACCACCAGCACCGGCACGGCTCTGGTTCCGGCGGTGCCTGCCGACTCGCTGGCGTTCAGCGTAACCGTTGACGGCGGCGCGCCATCGCCTGTGACGATCAGCGCGGCAACCGTTGCGACCTACAACACCGCCAACGGCACGACGCTCAACGCCGCGAGCCTCAGCGCCGCGAACATCGCCTCGATCATCAACTATCAGGTCGGCAGCACGGTTGCTTCCGTGACGGGCGGTAACCTCGTGTTCACGTCGGGCACAACCGGCGCAGCCTCGACCGTCGCGACCAGCGCTGTGACAGCGACAGGCGCGGCGACCAACACGACCGGTATCGCGGCGAACAGCGGAACGGGCGCAGCGAGCAGCGGCGGTCTCAACGGCACCACCCTGACCATCACCTCGACCGGCGGCGGCACTCCGACCAATATCACCTTCGGTACAGGCGTCGGCCAGGTTTCAACGATCAACCAGTTGAACGCCGCGCTGCTGTCGAACAACCTTCAAGCCAGCATCGCGACGAACGGCGCCATCACCATCACCACCGCGAATGACGCGGCGTCCTCGACAATCGGTACGCTGGGCGGCACGGCGACCAATCCGGGCGGCGTGTTCGCCGGCCTGAGCATCGCGGCCCCGATCCTCGATCCGACCTCGCAGGCGACGCGCGCCAATCTGGTCTCGCAGTACAACAACATCATCAACCAGATCAAAACGACGTCGCAGGACGCTTCGTTCAACGGTGTGAACCTGCTCAACGGCGACCAGCTCAAGCTGATCTTCAACGAAACCGGCAAGTCGACGCTGAACATCACCGGCATCAATCTCGATCCTGCCGGTCTCGGACTCGGTGCGTTGACCCCCGGCACGGACTTCATCGACAACGTCGCGACCAACAAGGTGCTCGACTCGCTGAACTACGCGAGCAGCTTCCTGCGCTCGCAGGCGTCGACGCTGGGTTCGAACCTCTCGATCGTGCAGATCCGTCAGGACTTCTCGAAGAACCTGATCAACGTGCTGCAGACCGGTTCGACGAACCTGACCATCGCCGACACCAACGAGGAAGCGGCGAACAGCCAGGCGCTGTCGACCCGCCAGTCGATCGCGGTCTCCGCGCTCGCGCTCGCCAACCAGTCGCAGCAGAGTGTGCTTCAGCTTCTCCGGACTTAAGAGAAAGCTAAGGCTTAAACAGGAAAGGCGGCGAGGGGGCATCCTCGCCGCTTTTTTTGTGCCGTAAATTGCCGGTATTGCCCTGAACGGGCAGACGCCGGCCCGACGCGATCCGCGCGCCGCGCAAGGGAGACAGAATGTGGCCCTCCGAGTCGAACTCAAGCCGTTTGAACGCATCGTTATCGGCAAGAGCGTCATCACCAACTCAGAAACACGCGCGACGTTTCTGATCGATGGCGAGACACCGATCTTGCGCGAGAAGGATATTCTGACAGCGGAGACGGCGAATACGCCGGTGAAGAGAATCTATCTCTGTGTTCAGCAGATGTATCTCGAAGATGACATCCCGAAATATCAGGATCTCTATCTCGGTTTCGTGAAGGATCTGCTTGAAGCAGTGCCGAGTTTCCGTGGCCACATTGAAGACGCAAGTAATCTTATTTTAAGCGGTTATCTTTACAAAGCTCTAAGAGAAATCAGGAAACTGATAGGTCGCGAAGACGAACTCTTGTCGAGGTAATGGATGTCCAACGCTGCTGCCCAGGCCTACGCTCGTACTGCACAAACGACTGCATCTCCACGCGAGATCGAGGCGCAGGCCTTGCTGAAAGCGGCGAACAAGCTCCAGGACATCGTGAACAATCTCGGCCGCACCGACGATGAGTTCGCAGCCGCGCTGCTGTTCAACCGCAAGCTTTGGGCAATCCTGCTCAGCGCCGTCACCAGCGACGACAACCTTCAGCCCGTCGAAGTCCGCCAGAACATCGTCAATATCGGGACATTCGTTCTGACGCAGACCGCAGAGCTGCAACTCAATCCGCAGCGCGACAAGCTCAAACCGCTGATCGACATCAACTGCAATCTCGCGGCGGGACTGTCCGGCCGCGCTTAAATCCGGAGCAGGGCGATGTCCGATATCTACAGCATCCTGCAATCGAACTACGTGGCGGTCGGTTCCAACGTGAACTATTCGAAGGGCCCGTATGTGGCCGTCGATGCCGCGAGCTACGAGGGCAACTGGACGGGCAAATACGCCAACAACGACCAGTTCAGCATCCAGGTCTCCAACGTGGTCGGCTTCCGCGCCAAGGTCCGCTACCAGAGCGGCGCCACGATGAAGTATCAGGAAGTTCTGATCCGCGATAATTCATTCCGGATTGGCGACTCGAAGTTCACCCTGACCAAGCAGGGCACGGCGCAGATCAAGACCGTAATGACAAATCCTGCGACCGGCGCCCAGTCGCTCGAGACGGCTTACGCCAAGCAGAGCTGATTTCGGCGGTTAAACCCTCAGATCCGTATTCCGGCGCATGTTGTCCTCGCGGGCAATGTCCATTGCGCGCAGATAGGCGCGTGCGCGCAGCCGCGCTTCGTCGGGATACTGGCGCACCACGAGGCTCGTTCTGCTGTCGACGGTCCGGTAGACGATTTCGGCGGCAGCGCGATCGATAATCACCTGTTTCGAAAGCCTATCGCTGTCCGCCTGCGGGTTGTTGCGGACCTGAAGCGACGGGTCGGGCGCGGTGACGGCCTTCTCGGGTGGAAGCTGCGTCTGGACAGCCGTCTTCGCACCGTTGGATGCCGGCTCGACGTATGTTGCAGCAACCGATGCCCCCACCGGTTTGATGTTGAAATCCGCACTCATGGCAGCCTCTGGCTCCCCCTTGAGTCAAACCCAACCCTCCAATGCCGATTATGAGGGGAACCGGATGAATCCGGTCCTTATGTTCCCGCGGGGAATTGAATCAAAGTATCTGCATTTCGCATCGCGGCGATGCGTGCAGGCGTGTCTTCGCGCCTGAACGCGAAGCAGGTCATTCTTCCATTCGGTATGGATTGCTTCGTCGCCATAGCGCGTCGAAGACGCGCGTGAACGCGCGAATGGCTCCTCGCAATGACGGTGCGGAGGAGGACAGATCTCTAAAAATTGCGGCTAAAGCGAACGGCTGACGGACAGCGGCGTCACCTGACGCGGTCCCGGCGTCGCGCGCTGTCCGCCGGCGGTGTAGCCGTTCGGAAGATTTTTCCGCTGCATTTCGCTGTTGACGCCGCGCACGATGCCCTCGGAGACCGCGTGAGCCGTCGCAAGTACGGTGAGATTGACCTGCAGCATGGCGCGGAAGGTGTCGTGGTGACGGTGCAGCGCCGTAAGCAGTTCGGGCGTCGCTTGCTTGAGATAGTCGCGGCTTTGCGCCAGCCTGGAAATCGCTTCGGTGTATTGCCGCGATGCTGCGCTCTTTTCGGTTTCGAGCGCCATCGCATCTCGGATGTTGCCAGCGCGGACGAGTTCGGTCTCCCGCTCCACGATCCCGAGCAGGGTGCTCATGATCTGCATCAATCCTTCGGCGAGCTTGCGGGCCTCGGCCGGCGTCGCTGCGGCCGAAGGCGTTTGGGCAGTTTGCTGCTGGAGGGTCATGTGATGCTCTTCCGGTGCGGTTAGCTGGCGCGGTTGGCCTGCTGAAGAATAAGAGAGCGGTAGACGTCGCTGGAAATTCCGACGCCGCCCGCCTGTGCGAAAGATTTGGAGTACTGCTCGGTCATCATCGAGCGCCAGATGCCGGTTCCCGGGGTGTTGCCGTAAGGCCCATCGCCCTTGATGCCGCTCATCATCTGCGAAAACATCGAGTTGAGAAACACCGCCTCGAAATCCTGCGCCTGGGTTTTGGCTTTCGCCTGTGCCTGCGGCGAGACCTTCGTCAGTGCGTCTTGCAGCACGAGATCGGGACGGCCGCCCGTGAAGGTGGCGGGAGCGCGCATGGTGGTCGGGGTGATGCTCATTACATCACCTCGATGTCGGCCTGGATCGCGCCCGAAGCCTTGATGGCTTGCAGGATGCCGATCAGGTCGCGCGGGCCGATGCCGAGGCCGTTGAGGCCGTCGACCAGTTGTTGCAGCGAGACGCCGTCCTTCACCACGGCGAGTTTCTTGCCGTCCTCCTGAACGCCGACGCGTGTATTCGGTGTGACCACGGTGCGTCCGCGCGAGAATGGCGCGGGCTGGCTGACCTGCGGGCTTTCCGAAATGGAGACGGTGAGGTTGCCCTGTGCGACCGCGACGGTGGCGACGCGCACGTCACGGCCCATCACGATGATGCCGGAGCGTTCGTCGATGATGATCTTGGCGCCGAGATCCGGCTCGACCTGCAACTGTTCGATCTCGGTCAGCAGCGCGACCACGTTGCCCTTGAATTCCGCCGGAATGCTGAGCTGCACGGTGGAGGGATCGACCGGTTCGGCGGTCTTGGTGCCGAGATAGTCGTTGACCGCGGCCGCAATGCGCTTGGCGGTGGTGAAGTCGCCGTTGCGCAGGGCAAGGCGGACGTTGGGCAGGCGGTTCAGCGCGAACTCGATTTCGCGCTCGATGATCGCGCCGTTGGCGATGCGGCCGACTGTCGGGACGCCCTTGGTGATGCTTGCGGCCGCGCCCTCGGCGGAGAAGCCGCCGATCGCCAGCGATCCCTGTGCGACGGCATAGACGTTGCCATCGGCGCCGAGCAGGGGGGTGACCAGAAGCGTGCCGCCCTGAAGGCTCTTGGCATCGCCGAGCGCCGACACCGTGACGTCCATCCGGGTGCCCTGGGTGCCGAAAGCGGGCAGGTTGCCCGTGACCATGACAGCCGCGACGTTGCCGGTGCGGATGGTGGAGCCGCGAATGTTGACGCCCATGCGCTCAAGCATCGCCTGCAGCGACTGCTTGGTGAAAGGGATGTTGTTAAGCGTGTCGCCGGTGCCGTTCAGGCCGACCACAAGGCCGTAACCGATCAACTGGTTCTGGCGCACGCCCTCGATGTTCGCGAGATCCTTGATCCGCGACGTCGCCTGGGCCGGTGCGCTGAAGGCGGACAGCAGGGCGATCGCCATGCATGCAGCCTGAAAAATCCGAAACATCCTCTGCTCCCCGCTGAGGTCTTTGCGGCCCAGCCCCATGCTCCCCACGAGGTTAGTCCGCAGTTAACTATGCGAGGGCCGTGCCAGAGCGGGATAATCCGTAAGATGTTGTTCCAATTGATAAATTATTGAAGGCGTTGGGCGAGCCCCTGTCGCGCAGAGCGCCGAACTTGCCGCATCCGGCATAAATTGCCGGGTTGTTTACTTCCCGTTAACCATAAATGGCCACTTTGGGCATGGGGGTTCCGCGGACCGGTGTAAGAGCAGAGCTGGTGGTCCCGACCCGTTGTCTTGCGAGATAGGCACGATGCGAATCTACGGACCGAATGGAGCCAACCTGGCGTCGCCCACGGCAAACGCGCGGCGCTCAAGCTCGACAGCCTTTTCCCTCGGCGACATCGGAACGGCAGCGGAAACCCGCCCGGCAGCAGCACCGCGCGCCACCAGCGGCATCGATGCCTTGCTGGCGATGCAGGGCGTTGAAGATTCCACGGAGCGCCGCCGCCGATCGGTGGCGCGGGGCCGGACCGCGCTCGATGTCCTCGATGATCTCAAGATCGGCCTGCTGGCCGGTTCGTTCGATTCGGCCACCGTCGCCCGCTTGCGCACCGCGGCAGCCGACCTCAAGGCCAGCTCCGGCGACCCCGGACTTGACCAGGTGCTGTCGGAAATCGAGCTGCGGGTGGAAGTCGAACTCGCCAAGGCCGGACAATAAGGCTTGCGCCGGAAGATCGCTGACAGGCCGGAATTCCGGCCGTTTCCGTGCTTCTGCTGCGGTGCGGTTCCCTGTGGAAGGCCATATTTGAGTGCCCAATTCGGGTGCTTTCCGGCCCATCCGCGATATTGTCTGTCACAAGTCGTAGCTATATAAGCTGCCGCGCGGACAGGCATTTTCCGTCCGCCTTGTACGTCGACATGGACCGCACTTGGAAAAGTTGAAGAACTACAGGCCCTCTGAAAAAGAGCCTTTCATGAATGAGCGTCAGCGGGAGTATTTCCGCCGGAAGTTGCTCGACTGGAAGGAAGAGATCCTCCGGGAATCGAAGACCACGCTTCAGCAGCTTCAGGAAGAGAATGTCAATCATCCTGATCTTGCCGACCGCGCTTCATCTGAGACCGATCGCGCCATCGAACTTCGCGCGCGCGACCGTCAACGCAAGCTCATCTCCAAGATCGATGCCGCCTTGCAGCGGATCGAGGACAATACCTACGGCTACTGCGAAGAAACCGGCGAGCCGATCTCGCTGAAGCGGCTGGAAGCGCGTCCCATCGCGACGCTGTCGGTCGAGGCGCAGGAGCGCCACGAGAAGCGCGAGAAGGTTTATCGCGACGAATAGCAATTCGCGCCGTACGCGTTCACCGATTTCAGCCCGGTGGTCGAAAGACCATCGGGTTTTTTGTTCCGTTTCGGAACAGGAGGGGCCTTCGCGAATTAGCGCCCAATAACAAAGGGAGGATAATCGTGAAGATACTTTTGATCGCACTGGCGTTCGTGGCGACGTCGTTCGCATTCATCGGTCAGGCCGATGCGCGTGGTTACAGGTATTGCCTGAAGAGTTCGCCAGGCCCCGGCGACTGCAGATACGCAAGCTATCAGCAGTGCAAGGCTTCGGCATCGGGTGTGGGAGGGACCTGCGTGCGCAACTATGGGCGGCGCTGAGCCGGAATTCTCCGGCTACGCGGCGAGGCTGAAGCCGGAGATCTGAACGCGGTTGCGGCCGGACGCCTTGGCCTCATACAGCGCGGCATCGGCTCTGCTAAGTAGCGCCTGTAGTGTTTCCGGCTCCACCGAGCGAACGGCGATTCCTGCGCTGACAGTCGCCCGAACGGGCCCATTCTCCGTTTGAACGGTCGTCGCCTCGATTTGCGTTCTGATGCGGTCGGCAACAGCGGCGGAAGCCTTCGGACCTGCATCCGGCATGATGATGCAAAACTCTTCGCCGCCCATGCGCGCGGCAAGATCGATTGCGCGGATGTTCGAATGGATCACGTCGGCAAAGGCCATCAGTATCCGATCGCCGGAATCGTGTCCAAAGCGGTCGTTGATCGTCTTGAAGTAATCCAGATCCATCATCACGACGGCCGTTCCAGATGGCGCGATCCCCATCCGGCCGTCGAACAGCGCGCGCCGGTTGAGCAGACCGGTCAGGGCGTCTCTCATGGCATCCGATTTGTGTCGGTTTGCGATCCGCATCTGATTGAGGGTGAGGGAGAGCGCCCCGATACCGGTCAATCCGGCGATCGCCATGATGGAATTGATCTCCTCCGCCCAGTTGGCCGGCCGGGATGTCAGGATGATCTGGCCCTGAACGGCGAGTGCGTAACCGCATGCGATGAAGGATGCCGCTGTGGCGATACAACATAGGGCATTTGCCGTCATCAGGAGCCGGGATTCGGCGCGCGCCAGCCAATAGTGGCGCGCGATCAGCATAAGAAGCGCACCGATCGCGATATTCCCGATCATCGTTCCGATGCCGGAGTAACCCAGAGCGAAGGCGATCGATGTCGGGATGAGGGCAAGAGCGACAGCTACGGCTGTCGAAACCCAGTTGGTCTGGCCGGTGCAAAACCGGGCGCAGCCGGCGTGAAGGAATCCAAATCCCCCGATCAGGAACAGGAACGACGTCAGCAGAAGTCCCGAACTGTAGTTCTCAACGACGGTGCTGAAGACGATGACGCCGGCGACGATGAGCGCAAGTCCGGTCGCCCAGATCAGCAGATGTGTCTCGGATCGTCCGATCGCCCACATCATGAGAAAGGTCATGCCGAGCGAGGCGCTCGAAAAGCCGATCGCGACAAGGACGGATAGCTGATCAAGGATCATGCGACGAGGCCGTGGTTCAATCCTGAGCCTCTAGATAGGTCAATGATCGTTACCTAACCAACGATGCCGGCTTCATTCGCGTCTCAGGGTGATCAAATGGTTACTCCGTTCAATCAAAGGATCACGGTACCGCTTGCGGGCGCAAATCGGCATCGGCGGTAATGGACGCAGTTGTGTTTGATTGATTACTGAATCCGGGCGGGCGTTTCATCGAGCGCGATGGGTCGCGTGTCGCGCGCCGTCCTGCCGTACCTTTTTGCCGGTTCTTCGGTCCATCTCGCTGACAGATAGGCAATCGGCGTCGTCAGCACGATGACCACGATCGATGCGGCAAGGCCGATCTCCAGCGGATGGGTTGTCGCGAGTGCTGACTTGCGCAGATACAGACAGATGATTTCGAGAAACATCACATTGTAGAGATAGAAGCTGTAGCTGATCCGGCCGAAGAACCTTGCAACGGGGCGTCGGAGAATGTTGCCGAGCAGGCCGTCATTGCGGTGATAGAGCAGTGCGATCAGGAGGCCGCAGCAAATCTTCTCGGTGGTCGGTCCGCTGAAATACAGCAGGACGATCATGATGACGATCCAGCTATGGTGCGGCAGGACGCCGGCCACCGCGCTGCCGATCCGCGTCGGTATCAGCATTCCGACAAGAAAGTAGGGCCAGAAGGTCTTGATAGGGCCGATGTTGAGGCCGCCGATATTGAGAATGAGGGCGACGGCAACACCCGCGACGAGAAGTCCGGCTTCCCGCCCGATCAGATAGCCGCCGAACGCGACCAGCATCGCGGGCGCCGCCAGCATTTCGACGGACAATGTCCATGTCGGTCCGTTGACCGGGAATGAATAGAGCAGGGCGTTTTCGATGAAGCCCTGCACCGAGACCGGGATACCGAACACCGCGTAGACGCCGGTCATCACAACCAGACATACAATCAGCGGCGGATAGATCCGCAGGAATCTGCGGATCAGAAACGTTGCCGACCGGCTTGCCGCCGATCCCTGCAAGCGGCGCAGGCTGCCGAACAGAACCGTTCCGCTCAGAACAAAGAAGATGGCGACGGCGATGTTTCCGTTGAATGTGCGAAGAACAAGCCAGTTGAGCCGGTCATAGGCTCCGGCGAGGCTGGAAAAGTCCTGCTCCTGGACACGCGCGATGAGCCTCAGATCGACATTCAGCACAGTATGAAAGACCGCAACCGCCAGCGCGGCATATCCGCGAAGCCCGTCGAGTGCTTCGTTTCGTTGCTGCGAATGTTCCAAGCCCTGTCCCCGCTGTATGCGGGACATTAGCACGCAATCGCCGTGTCGCCACCCGGCCGCGCGCTGCGGATGAGGCCGCTATGCCAGGGTGTGGACGATGACCGGTCCGGCGACTGCGGTGGCCGGTCCGGTGAGCAGCGGCGCGAGGTCCTTCTCGATCCATGCCAGCCCGCGCTTGTTCGACTCTTCTGCGCCGGCAAAATTGTTGAAGATGCTGATCGCCGTCACCGTATCGTCCGGCGCATAGATCACATAATAGGCCATGAAGCCTTCGACGTTGCTGATGATCGGGATCGCGCCTTCTTTGATCCTGCGCGACAGTTCCTCGACCATGCCGGCTTTTGCCTTACCCTGACGAATAGCGGCGTACATGACACCCTCCTTCACCGGTCGGCTGCTCAGGTTGCGAAGGCTGCGACGTTGCATCACGCCCATTCAGAGGCGGCCGAGCAGCAGGATTGTCCGCGCTGAACGGTAGGCAGCTTGCGCAGGCGGAAATTATCACCTCCGCGACCGGCTGAACACGGCGAAATGTTTGCTCAAAACGATCACGGCCTGCATCAGGGGAGCTGATGCAGGCCGTGTCGTGAACACCGTGCGGCGCCTAGGTTCGCTGCCTGGTGTGGGAGCTGGGAGAGAGACGGTGGGAGCCGTCTCTTATTGATGCGACATGATCCTTTCCGGAAAATCGGGCCTGCTGAAACGATACTTCGGCGTTGCGGTTAGAACGGCAGCAGGATGTCGAAGGCCTGCTGGCCGTAGCGGGCCTGCTGCACGTCGGTGATCTGACCGCGGCCGCCGTAGGCGATGCGGGCCTGCGCGATCTTGCTGGAGTCGATGGTGTTGTCGCTCTGGATGTCCTCCGGCCGCACGATGCCCGCCACGATCAGTTCGCGGACCTCGAAGTTGACGCGGATTTCCTGCTTGCCCTCGACAACAAGGTTGCCGTTCGGCAGCAACTGGGTGACGACGGCGGCGACGTTGGTCTGCAACGCTTCCTGCCGGTTGACCGAGCCCTTGCCGTCGCTGGACGAGGTGGAATCCGCCGTCAGCATGCGGCCGGGAGGGATCGGTGCATTCGTGAGCGGAATCTTGTTGATGCCGAAGAAGCTGGTGACGCCGGAGTTTTCCGAGTTGGTGCGGCTGCGCTGGGTCTCGTTGGCGATGTTGGCCTTGTCGGTGATGTTGACCTGCACCGTGAGAATGTCGCCGATCTGGTGCGCGCGCTGATCCTTGAAGAAGGCGCGCGAACCGTTTCGCCACAGCGAATTCGGATTGAACGAGGCCGGCTGCGGCGCGGGCATCGGCATCGACACCGGCTTGTAGCCCGCCTGGGTTGTCGGATTGTCGATCGCCGAGAGCTTCGGCTTTTCGCCGATCGCAGCGAGACGATCGAGGGATGAGCAGCCGCTGGCCATGGTGCCGAGCGCCAGGAGACTTCCGGCGACGATGAGGCGATTGAACACGTGAGACTTCGACATGACTGATTACTCGGCTTTTTTGGATTCGGGAGCGGCAGGTGGCTCGCTGTTCGAAAGTGCTGCGGTGGTGAGGCGAGGGCCGGGGGCGGTGATGGTGACCTGGCCGGGGCTGGTCACGACGCCCTGAACGGTGCGTTTCGATTGCAGGTTGACGATGTTGACGACATCGCCTTCGGTGCCGCTGTCGAGCGCCTTGCCGCGGCCAGTGAGATAGAGGCCCGGTGCTTGGTAGATCAGCATGACGCCCTGATCGCGCGAGACCAGATCCGGCTTTCCGAGGTCCGCCGCTTTCAGCGCCTGTCCGGCACGCATCTGCTTGCGGGCCTGCATGCCGACCGAACGGTCGCGGTTGATCACGTCGTTTCCGATTTCGCTCTTCGGCCGCCGCTCGACCACCACGTCCGACGATTTCAGAATTTCGTTGCGCTCCACCGCACGGGTCAGCACGGCTGCTTCGATGGTCTCGACCGCGGTGCCGATGAAGCGCAGCTTGGTCGGGTTGTAGGTCAAGTCGTTGGGAATCTCGAAGGTGATGTCGAAGCGTCCGTTGCGCGGGTCGAACCGCACGATGGTCGCGCGCATGTCGCCGGTATAGGCGGCATCGAGCTGCAATTCGCGCAGGTCACGCTCGAAGGTGACGGAGATGTTGGCGGCGTCGCCGAGGCCGTTGCGCCGTTCCAGCACGCGGGCGATCTGCTGTTCGATTTCCTTGGAGACAAGGGTGCGCGACGAACGGGTGACCGACACCTCGCGGAGGTCGCGGGTGTCGACGCCGATCACCTGATGTGCGCGCAGCGCCGCAAGAAGCTGCGCGATGGGCAGCGAGCCGGTGGTGCCGAGGTCAGGCGCGCGAAAGATCGCGATCTGTGCTGCGCTTCCGGCATTCTCGACGACGTCGCCGATGCGGACGACGTCGCTGCCCACGGTGACGTTCGCGCGCAGGACGGGAGAGGCAAGCGAGTCCTGCTCCGACTGCGCCAGTACGGCGCCCGACGTTGCGGCGAGGAGGGCGGCGGCGATGACAAATGAACGCAACATCACTCTCTCCCTTAGCGGAACATGCCGGTGGTTGACTGCATCATCTGGTCGGCGGCGCTGACGACCTTGGCGTTCATTTCATAGGCGCGCTGGGCGGCGATCAGGTCGGAGATTTCCGACACGACCTCGACGTTGGCCGATTCAAGATTGCGCTGCTGCATGTCGCCGAAGCCGTCGGCGTTGGCGAGGCCGTCTTGCGGCGGACCGGAAGCCGGCGTATCGGTGAACAGGTTGTCGCCGATCGATTGCAGGCCGCCCTTGTTGATGAAGCGGGTCAGGCCGATCTGGCCGACCACGGTCGGCGTTGTCGAACCCGGTGTCATCACAGAGACCTGGCCCTGCTGGTTGATGGTGAGCTGCGACGAGTTCTGCGGGATCGTGATGGTGGGCTGTACCGGATTGCCCTGCGCCGTCACCACGCGGCCCTGACCGTCGGTCGTGAACGAGCCGTCGCGGGTGTAGGTGTAAGTGCCGTCGGTCATCTGGATCTTGAAAAAGCCCTCGCCGCGGATGGCGATGTCGAGATCGCCGCCGGTCGGATTGAGCGTGCCCTGTGTCATCAGGCGCGGCGTTCCGACGGTCTTGACGCCGCCGCCGATATCGATGCCGACCGGAAGGATGGTGCCCTGATCCGACGCCTGCGCGCCGACGCGCTTGACGTGTTCGTAGATCAGATCCTGAAACTGCGCGCGCTGCTTCTTGTAGCCGGTGGTGCGCAGGTTCGCGATGTTGTTGGAAATGACCTGGACGTTGAGCTCCTGAGCCGCCATCCCGGTCGCTGCTGTGTAAAGTGCGCGCATGGATCAGTTTCCTTATGCCGGAACGTCGGCAAGTGTCTGGAGTGCGGTTTTGCGAAGGTCATTCTGCTGCTGCATCAGCGAGGCGACCGACTGATAGGTGCGCATGACTTCCATCATGCGGGTCATTTCAGCGACGGCGCTGACATTGGACTTCTCGACAAAGCCCTGATTGAAGCGCGAGGCGAGGTCGGGCTGTGCCGTGGTGCCGGCCGGCGCCGAGTACAGGTTCGCGCCTTCGTTCTGGAGCTGCTGCGGATTGTCGAACTTGACCAGCTTCAGCTTGCCGCGAATGGAATCGAACTGGGTCACGATGCCTTCGCGCACCGTGATGGTGCCTTCGCTCGAGATCACGATGTCTTTGTCGGTCGGCTGGAACACGATCGGACCATTGGTGCCGAGCACAAGGTTGCCGCCGGTGGTGACGAGCTGGCCCTGGGAATTGATCTGGAACGAGCCGTCGCGGGTGTAGCGCTCACCGGCCGGGGTCTGCACCGCAATGAAGCCCTTGCCGTCAATGGAGACGTCCAGCGGGCTGCCGGTCTTCTCGGCCGGGCCTTGCGTGAAATCGTGATATGCCGCGCGGTCCTGAACGAAGCTGACGCGGCGGTCGCCGGCCGAGAAGTTGTCCTCGCGCGCGCCCGTGTTCAGGTATTCCTCGAACAGCGACTTATTGGCCTTGAAACCATTGGTGTTGGTGTTGGCCACGTTGTTGGCAATGATGTCGATCTGCCGCTCAAGCGACATCTGCCGCGACAAAGCGACGAGAAGCGTATTCTCCATCGGCCAATCTCCCCTTGTTGAACCGCGCCGTGCCTCTCCCAAGGCGTGACGCGGATCGTGCGAACCGTGGAGGCTCTCCCAAGCCGCGGTTCGCCATCTACAATGCGAGGGGCGTGCCAACTGAAAAATACGAGAGATTTCAGTATTTTAATGATTTCGAGGCGGTGACGTGGGTCGGCAATAACCTCTTGTTGACCATGTTGCCTCGGCAAATTTTTCCCACCTAAAGGACAAAAGAAAGATTTCGTTAACCATTGCGTCCGTACGGTGGACGTAGAGGGCGCTCACGCGCCGGCGGCCTTTGTATCGCGTCATTTAAAGCCAGTTCGGCAGCATCGAGCCCATCCCAGGACGACGGGCGGGGGCAATGGCAGACGACGATCAGGTCGAAGAGGGCGGTGCCGAAGCCGCCGCTCCGAAGAGCAAGCGCAAACTCATTATGATTGGCGGCGCCGCAGCGCTGGTGCTTCTGCTGGCCGGCGGCGGCTGGTTCTTCTTCATGCGCGGACACGGCAAGGAGGAGCACGCGGCTGCTCCGCCCCCGAAGCCGCCGGTGTTCCTCGACGTGCCCGAGGTGCTGGTCAATCTGGCGAATGCGCCGGGCGAACGGGTTCAATATCTCAAGGTCAAGGTTGTGCTCGAGGTCAAGGATCAGCCGCTGGTGGCGCAGATCCAGCCGACCATGCCGCGCGTGATGGACCTGTTTCAGACCTACATGCGCGAACTGCGTCCAACCGACCTCAACGGATCGATCGGGTTGTTCCGCCTGAAGGAAGAACTGACGCGCCGCGTCAACGCTGCGATCTCGCCCAGTCAGGTAAACGCTGTGCTGTTCAAGGAAATCGTCGTTCAGTGACGGACGGAAGTTGAAACATGTCTCCGGGCGATAATGATGTCGATCAGGATGCGCTAGCCGCCGAATGGGAAGGCGCGCTGGATTCCGAAGATCCGGCCGCGGCTGCGGCTGAGGCGGAAGCCAATACGCTGACCGAGACCATGGCGGAGCAGTGGGCCGCGATGGTCGACGACGGCAGCCGCACGCTCGACATCGGCAAGGCCGGCGGCGAGCGCGTCCTGTCGCAGGAAGAAATCGACAACCTGCTCGGTTTCAGCGACGGCGAACTCAATATCGACGAGAATTCCGGCATTCGCGCCATCATCGATTCCGCGATGGTGTCGTACGAACGCCTTCCGATGCTCGAAATCGTGTTCGACCGCCTGGTGCGGCTGATGACGACGAGCCTGCGCAATTTCACCTCCGACAACGTCGAAGTCTCGCTGGACCGCATCACCTCGGTGCGCTTCGGCGACTATCTCAATTCGATCCCGCTGCCCTGCGTGCTCTCGGTGTTCAAGGCCGAGGAGTGGGAAAACTTCGGCTTGTTCACGGTCGATTCGAGTCTGATCTATTCGATCATCGACGTGCTGCTCGGTGGCCGCCGCGGGCAGCCGTCGCTGCGCATCGAAGGCCGTCCCTATACCACCATCGAAACCAATCTGGTCAAGCGCCTCGTTGAAGTCGTTCTCGCCGATGCCGAGCAGGCCTTCCGGCCGCTGTCGCCCGTGACCTTCACGATCGACCGGCTGGAGACCAATCCGCGCTTCGCCGCCATCAGCCGACCCGCCAACGCCGCCATTCTGGTCCGCCTGCGGATCGACATGGAAGACCGCGGCGGCAACATCGAGCTTCTGCTGCCCTACGCCACCATCGAACCGATCCGCGACGTGCTGTTGCAGATGTTCATGGGTGAAAAGTTCGGCCGTGATCCTATCTGGGAGGGCCATCTTGCCACCGAGATCGCGCGGGCCGAAATCGCCGTCGATGCCGTGCTCTATGAAGCCAATATGCCGCTCAAGCAACTGATGATGCTGAAGGTCGGCGATACCCTGCCGCTCAACGTGCGGCCCGATGCACTGGTGACTGTCCGCTGCGGCGACGTGCCGCTCAGCGAGGGCCGGATGGGGCGTGTCGGCGATCGCGTTGCCATTCGTGTCACCAAGCCACTGCGCAAGCCGCACACAACTTACGCGATGTTCGAGAAGCAAGACGAGCAAACCAAACTGATGGAGGCACAATGAGTCACTCATTCGGACTTGTGATCGAGAGCCTGGTTGCGGTGCTGCTTTTGCTCACGATCGGTTACTGCATGCTCCTGAACCGGCGGCTCAAGCGCCTGCGGGCCGACGAGCAGTCGATGCGCGCCATGATCGCCGAACTCATCACGGCGACCGAAATCGCCGAGCGTGCGATCGGTGGCCTGAAGCTGACGGTGCGGGAGTGCGACGAAAATCTCGGCGCTCAGCTCACCGCCGGAACGGCCCTGTCAGCGAAACTCAGCAAGCAGGTGATGGCCGGCGAAGCGATCCTCAACCGTCTGACCCAGATCGCGCTCGCGGCCCGGCCATCGGTCCCCGAGGTTGAGATGGCTGCGGAGGCCGAAACGCCGGCTGCTCCGGTGCAAAAGTCGTCGAATGCGAAGACGCTGCTTGCCGCCGCCCAGGCATTCTCCGAACGGCGAAGGGCCACCGGTCTCGCTGCATGAAAACGCTTCTTCGCGATATCCGGATCATCCCGATACTTTTGATCGCGACCTGCTGTCTGGTCGTGCTCAAGGTATCGGGCCTTCTGCTTGAAGGCGGGTATATCCTTAACGATACGCCGAAGCCGAAGTCGTGGGCGCAGGAGACCTTCAACTTCCCGTCGCCGGGCAAGCTGGATTCGTCGGATGTCACCGGTTCGGTCGCCGCCAAGGATGACAAGCCGGTCGTGGCAGCTCCCGAGGTCGCGCCAATTCCTGACGACAAGGTGGTCTATCCGGATCCCAACCGCGCGGTGACTGCATCCGAACGTGCGGTTCTTGAAAGCCTTCAGGCGCGGCGGCAGGAGATCGAAGCCCGCGCACGCGAAATCGAAATCCGGGAAAGCCTGATGAAGTCCGCTGAAAAGCGGATCGAGGGCAAGATCGAAGAGATGAAGGCGACCGAGGCGCGTGTGTCCGTTGCCGGGCAGCAGAAGCAGGAACAGGAGGCCGCGCGCTTCAAGGGCCTGGTGACGATGTACGAAGCCATGAAGCCGAAGGATGCGGCGAGGGTGTTCGACCGGCTTGAACTGTCGGTGCTGTTCGAGATCGCGTCGCAGATCGCGCCGCGCAAGATGTCCGACATCATGGGACAGATGCAGCCGGAGGCGGCCGAGCGATTGACGGTCGAACTGGCGCGCCGCTCAACCGGCGATAGATCGTCATCCGCGAACGACCTGCCCAAGATCGAAGGCAGGCCGCAAGCACCCGTCCGAAACTGAGGCGTGTTGGGAATGTCCAGGACCGCCGGCACAATTAAGCCAGCCCGAGGGACCAGGCCGAAAGCCCGCTCTCTTGCGAGCCGGCTTTGCTGTGGCCTGCGGTCATCGGCGCTTGCGCTGGCCGTCCTGCTGTCCTGCCTGTCGGTCGCCGCAACAGCCGCTCCGGCTGATCCTGTCAAAGGCGAGGCAGTGCTGACGGCGCAGTCCGGTTATGCCCGCCTGATTCTCAAGTTCAAGGAAGACGTTCCGACCGATGTGATTGTCGCGGGCGCTATCCTGGTCATTCAGTTCAAGAAGCCCGTCGACGTTCCGATCGATCTGCTTGCGGATTCCGTTCCCGCCTATGTCGGGTCGGTTCGCCGCGATCCCGACGGCACTGCGATCCGCATGGCGCTGACGCAGAAAGTCAGCGTCAATGTGATGACCGCGGGAGAGCGCGTGTTCATCGATCTGTTGCCGGAAAAATGGACCGGGCTTCCGCCCGCACTGCCGGCCGAGGTTGTGAAGGAGCTGTCCGAGCGTGCGCTGGCCGCCGAGCGCGCCTTGCGCATGCAGAAGATTGCGGATGAGGCGACGAAGCGTCCGCCGGTTCGCGTACGGGTATCGATTCAGCCGACCTTCGTCCGCTTTGTCTTTGAAATGCCGGACGGCGTGAATGTGTCGTCCTCGCTGGGGACGGAGAAGTTCACGTTGTCGTTCACCGCGCCGCTGATGTTCGATCTTGCGGACGCGAAGATCGCGATGCCTGCGAACATCACCTCGATCAATCAGAAGATCGCGGGCGACGGGGCACGCGTCGAGATCGCGCTGATCGGCGAGGCGGATATTCACTCGTTCCGCGAGGACAAGAATTACGTCGTCGACGTTGCCTTCGAGCCGGCGCAGAAGCCAAAAACCGTCAATTCACCGTTGAAGCCGATCCCGGGCGACAAGGCCAGCGAGATCGCGCCGCCGACGTCTGAACAAATCGCACGTCAGATGACGGCGGACGCCAAGCCGGCTGAAGTCAAGACAGCCCAGGTCAAGCTGCCGGAGATTCAAACGCCGGACGTCAAGCCGGCGGAAACGGCTGCGCCCGCGCCGTCGACCGATGCGAAGGCCGAGACGGCCGTTGCGAAGCCGGACGCCGCGACGGCTATGCCGACTCCTCCAGCGGTTGCCGAAGCGCCCGTAAAGACGCCGCTGGTGCCATCGCCGCCTGCCGTGAAAGCCTCGCCGCCCGAGAAGGCTGCGGCCAATCCCGCAGCGGAGGTCACGGTGGAGGCGAGGCTCACCAGTGACGATTTCCGCCTGACGTTTCCGTTCAGCACTCCTACCGCCGCGGCGGTGTTTCGCCGTTCGGACTCGATCTGGCTAGTGTTCGACACCGATCAGGCGATCGATGCCAGCGCCGTCCGCCGTGAGGGCGGATGGATCGTCGCAGAATCCGTTCCTGTTGATTTGCCGAAAGGCCGCGCGCTGCGGATACGGCTAAATCGTCCGCAGCTTGCAACCCTGACGGGGGATGAGCGTGCGTGGACTCTCGTTCTCGCCGACAAGGGACACGCACCGCCGCAGCCACTGGTCGCGACACGCAACATGGCCGATCCCGGACGCGCCAGCGTCAGTGTCAGCCTCGCAAAGCCCGGACAGCTTCATCGGCTGAACGATCCCGATGCCGGCGATCTGCTGCTGGTGATGACGGCGGGCGCGCCGTCGCGCGGGTTCATGAAGCGCCAGGACTTTGTCGAGTTCTCGCTGCTCGAATCGATCCACGGTGTGGTGATCCAGCAGAAGTCGGATGACATCACCGCGGGCATCTCGTCGGATACGCTGACCCTGACGCGGCCCGGAGGTTTGACGCTGTCCACCGCGACAGCGGCGCCGGAGCGCGCAGCCGCGCTCATTCGTCCAGTCTTCGACGTCACCGAATGGCGCGACTATCAGAACGCCGAGTTCATTCCGACCCGCAACAAGCTGCTGACAAAGGCGGCGCTGGCGACCGGAATGGCGCGCCTGCCTGTCCATGTCGACCTTGCGCGGTTCTATCTCGCACGTGGACTGTATCCCGAAGCGAAGGGCATTCTCGATCTGGCGTTTTCGGAGATCAAGCCGGGCGAGGAAGAAGCCTCGTCGCTGACGGTTCATGCTGTCGCCAGCACGCTGGCGGGGCATCCCGCGCTTGCGCTGGCGGATCTCGCCAACCCCGCCGTAGCCGCGAATATCGATTCCCAGCTCTGGAAGGCGCTTGCTCTGGCGCGGCAGGAAAAATGGGTGGAAGCGCGCGAGAAATTCAAGAACGTCGAGTTCGCCATCACGGCGCTGCCGCTCGATCTCCAGCGCATTGTGATCGCGGACGCGTTCCGCGCGTCGCTTGAGGTGAGGGACTATCCGGGCGCGGCGGTGCGGAGCAACGATCTTGACGTCGTCGGCGTCGGTCCCGAGCAGACGGCGGCGATTGCGCTGTTGCGCGGGCGTCTCGCCGAAGCGCTGGGCCGCGATCAGGATGCACTGGCGGCGTTTCAGACCGCCGCAGGGTCGGCCGATCGTCCGTCGGCGGTCGAAGCGCAGGTCCGTCAGATTGCATTGCGCCAGAAGCGCGGCGAAATCAGCGACGACGATGCGCTTCGCGATCTTGAAGCCATCTCGGTCACATGGCGGGGCGACTCCATCGAGGTGAAGACACTGGAGATGCTGAGCCGGCTCTACGCGGTCAAGGGGCGTTATTCGGAAGCTTTCTCAGCCGTACGCACCGCGACCATGCTGCAACCTAACTCCGAAGCATCGCGAAAGATGCAGGACGAGGCGTCGGCATTGTTCGAGCAGATCTACAATGGCGCGAAGGGGGAGGATCTTCCGCCCGTCGAAGCGCTTGCGATGTTCTATGAGTTCCGCGATCTCACGCCGATCGGCCGTCGCGGCGACGAAATGATCCGGCGTCTGGCGGATCGTCTTGTCGCCGTCGATCTGCTCGAACAGGCGAGCGAGCTTTTACAATACCAAATCGATCACCGGCTTGAAGGCTCGGCCCGCGCACAGGTCGCCTCCCGGCTGGCGATGGTCTATCTGATGAACCGCAAGCCCGATCGCGCCATCGCGGCGCTGCGCACCACGCGGATCGCCGATCTGGCCGGAGAAATCCGCCAGCAGCGCCTGTTGCTCGAGGCGCGGGCGCAGACCGACATCGGTCGTCACGATCTGGCGCTCGACATCATCTCGAACGTCGGCGGCCGCGAGGCGGTCCGGCTCCGGTCGGATATCTACTGGGCGTCGCGGCGCTGGCGGGAGTCCGCCGAGCAGATCGAACTGCTTTACGGTGATCGCTGGCGCGATTTTCAGCCGCTGTCGCCGACCGAGAAGAGCGACGTCATTCGCGCCGTGATCGGATACGCGCTGGCGGAAGATGCCATCGGCCTTGCCCGCTTCCGCGAGAAGTACAGTCCGAAGATGGACGGCGGCGACCGCGCAGCGTTCGACGTGGCCTCGAAGCCGGCGACGGCGAACAGCGCGGATTTCGCGCGGATTGCGAAGATGGCGGCGACCATCGACACGCTCGATGGCTTCCTGCGTGAGATGAAGGTCCGCTTCCCCGATGCAATGGCGCGCGCCAAACTGCCGCCTGAAATCAAGGCCGATCCGAATCCGACGGGCAGCCTGAAGCGGGTGAAGGCGACCCGCTGACCGGCGGACGCTGCAGGCGTCATTGCAAGCGAAGCGAATCCATAGCGACAAGGAAGTTGGATTGCTTCGTTGCTGACGCTCCTCGCAATGACGAAACGGAAAGTCTCGCGAGCCGACTTACCCGCCGCCGTAGCTTTGCACGAGGCTGCCTGCCACCAGCGACCAGCCGTCCACCAGCACGAAGAAGATCAGCTTGAACGGCAGTGACACCACCACCGGCGGCAGCATCATCATGCCCATCGACATCAGAACCGATGCGACCACAAGGTCGATGATGAGGAAGGGCAAAAACAGGAGAAAGCCGATCTCGAAGGCGCGCTTCAGCTCGGAAATCATGAAGGCGGGGATCAGGATGCGCAGCGACATCTGCTCGGGCGTGGCTGCAGGTGGCTCGCCCGACAGGTCCATGAACAGCTTGAGATCCTTTTCGCGCACATTCTTCTGCATGAAGCTGCGCAGCGGCACCGTGCCGCGCTCGAACGCCTGCTCGACGGTGATCTGGTTGGCGACCAGCGGCTTGATGCCGTCGTCATAAGCTTTTTGCAGCACCGGTCCCATTACGAATCCGGTCAGGAACAGCGCCAGCGCGATGATGACTGAGTTCGGCGGCGCGGTCGCGGTGCCGAGCGCCGTGCGTAGCAGCGACAGCACCACCACGATGCGGGTGAACGACGTCATCATCACCAGAATCGACGGCGCGATCGACAGGACCGTCAGCAGCGCGATCAGCTGGATCGCGCGCTCGGTGACGCCGCCGTTGCCCTGGCCCAGATTGATGCTGATATCCTGCGCGCTCGCCGGTTCGATCAGGAACCCGGCGGCGGCGACAAGACTGGCAAAAAATAAAACTCTACGCGGTGATGTCGAGGATCTCACGCGGGAGGCTTCGGACGGCCGAGGAGATTGGCCATCTCGTCTTCGAGATTCTCGAACGCAGCCTTTGGCGCGGGCGGCGGCGGCGCCGGTGGAACTGGCGGGCGCGGGGCGCCTTCGGAGCGCGGCACGGGCCGATTCCCCGCAGCCTCAGGAGCAACGGGTGGTGCGCCCGGCCGCTCGACCGGGCCGATCGATGGTGCGGTGTCGAGGCGAGGTTCACCGCCGGGCCGGCGCAGGGCGGCTTCGAGCCGCTGCGCCATGTCGGCGAGGTTCTGATCCGCTGATGACAAAGCAGGATCGGGCGCCGGGCGTACCGGCGGACGGGGCGGCATCGGCGGCGCTTTCGGAACATCGCCCGAGCGCGGCATGCGCGGCGGCATCGGTTCGCTGCGCTCGCTTCGCGGAATTGCGCGAGGCTCCGAACGCAGCATCGGTTCAGGACGCAACGAGGGTTCGGGACGAATCATCGGCTCCGGCGTGAAGCTCGGCATGACATCCGGGCTGTGCCGCTCAGGCAGCGGAGGGGCGGGCCGGCGGGTGTCGTCATTATAAGGAGCGCGCACCGGACGATGGGGCAGCTCCGGCGCGGACGGCTCGCGATGTTCAAAAGCCTCGGTATGCGGGACTTCGCTATCGGACCAGCCGGTGTCGGGAGCCAGACGCGGCGGAAGCTCGGTTCCCGCAGGCCCGCGCGGTGCCGCCTGATCACGCTGTGGCACGCTGCGTACGATATTGGGTTCGACCACGAGATCGGCGGGGCCGCCGATCATCAGCAGATGTTCGACGTTGTCGCGCCGGACCAGCACCAGCCTGCGGCGGCCATCGACCGCTGCGGCATCGATCACGGCAAGCCGCGGCATGCGCCCCCGGCTGGCTCCGGAGCCGCCGAGACTGCTTCCGCCAAACCGGCGAACAAGCCAGGCGGCAACTCCGATCAACGCAAGAACGATGACGAAGGCGATGAAGAACCAAAGCGTTTGCGGCATGTCCTGTCCCCGTCAAACAACACTCGCATCTATGCCAGATTCGCAGGTCACTGGCCGCGAAACAAGCAGTTTGGGACGAATTGAGTGCTAAGTGCGCGCTACCGGTTAATTCTTGACGGCAAATGCTGCCGCCGGCGGATGAGTACCCTATTAAAGCGCGGCGGCCCGAAATAGTTCTTCTGCCGGTACTTCAATGGCTTGTCCGGTTGAAGGGCATTCATGGCGAAAATGGGTCCGGACGGTTCTTAACCCCTTATTAACCATACACGCGGCAAATTCTGCCTACCTGAGGCACTGCGCTTCGGGTTGAGGGCTGGCCAATGGCGATCACCGATCTTCCGATGTTGTCCGCGCTTCGCACCAAGATGCAGTGGCATCAGGAGCGGCAACGGGTGCTTGCGGAGAATATTTCACATTCGGACACACCGAACTTCAAGCCGCGGGACCTCGTGGAACCCAAGTTCGATCGTGGCGGCGCGGGTCCGGTGACCGGCGCGATGCCGTCGCTGGCCATGGCGCGCACCAGCGCAGGGCACATCCAGGCGAGCGGGGTGAGCGAGAATTTCAGCTCCAGCAACCGCGGCGGCTATGCGACCCGGCCGGCGGGCAATGCGGTCAACCTCGAAGACGAGATGCTGAAGGTCTCCGCCAACCAGATGGACTATGCGGCGGCGACCTCGCTCTACACCCGCAGCCTCGGACTGCTGAAGACCGCCATCGGAAAGCGGTAACGCGCATGATCCCGCCTAGGAGAGCCAAAGCATGAGCGACGGCAACGATTTTCTCAGGTCGATGAGCATCGCGACGTCCGGTCTGCGCGCGCAGGCGGGCCGGATGCGGGTGATTTCGGAAAACATCGCCAACGCGGACTCGACGGCAAAGACCGCGGGCGGCGATCCCTATCGCCGCAAGGTGCCGACGTTCTCCTCCGAACTCGACCGCACGCTCGATTCGCGCGTGGTTACGCTGGGAAAGATCAAGCCGGACAATTCCGATTTCCGCGTCAAGCACGAGCCGGGCAATCCGGCGGCGGACGCCAACGGCAACGTCAAGTATCCCAACGTGAACTCGCTGGTCGAAATGACCGACATGCGCGAAGCGCAGCGGTCGTATGAGGCCAACCTCAACATCATCTCCGCCACGCGCCGCATGATCCAGCGCACCCTCGACATTCTCAAGGCCTGACAAGGAGAATTAACTCATGGCTTCGCCAACAGTCGCCGCCAATGCCTATGCCAGCCTTGCGAAAATCATGGATTCCGCCGGCGGCGCGGGCGCTCTCGGCAAGACCGGCGATTCGAACGGCCCTTCGTTCGGCGCTCTGCTCAAGGAAACGATGGGCAGCGTGATGGATGCGGGCCGCAAGTCCGACGCGCAGACCATCGCGATGGCGCAGGGCAAGGCCAACGTCATGGACGTGGTGACGGCCGTCGCTGAAACCGATGTCGCCGTGTCGACGCTGGTGTCGGTGCGCGACAAGGTCATTCAGGCCTACGAAGACATCATGCGGATGCCGATCTGATTTGGCTTTTTGAAATGCCCGCGGGCAGGGGATTGAAATGACAGGTGCTGAAGTTCTCGACGTCTCGCGCGATGCGATCTGGACCATCGTGAAGGTGTCGTCGCCGCTCTTGATCGTCGGCCTCGTGGTCGGCGTTGCGATCTCGCTGGTGCAGGCGCTGACGCAGATCCAGGAACAG
This sequence comes from Afipia sp. OHSU_II-C1, assembly GCF_000497575.1. Lineage (GTDB taxonomy): Bacteria > Pseudomonadota > Alphaproteobacteria > Rhizobiales > Xanthobacteraceae > Afipia. The sequence goes on along the minus strand of NZ_APJI01000008.1, from coordinate 10,811 downwards.
ACGCTGGTGTTCGTGCCGAAGATTCTCGCGATCTTCGTCACACTTGTTCTGGCGCTGCCGTTCATGGCTGACGCGCTGCACAGCCAGATGCTGCGGATATCGTCGCGAATCATCGGCGGGTAGCGCATGATCCGGCGCCGGTTCAGGAGCGGAATGTTCACGAACGCGGCGTTCACGGGCAGGGCACGTCTTCCATGCGTATCGACATCTCGCTGCTTCCGGCGCTCGCCGCGGCCTTCATGCTGGTGTTCGCCCGCATCGGTGCCATGGTGATGCTGCTGCCCGGATTCGGCGAAGCCAATATTCCTGTCCGCGTCAGGCTCGCGATCGCCTTGGCGCTGACGCTCATTATTTTGCCGCTGCACCGCAACGCCTACACCGTCAGCATGACCTCCATCGCGCCACTGCTGGTGCTGATGGTTCATGAAATCATCATCGGCGTGGTGCTCGGCGCCACCGCGCGCGTCACACTGTCGGCGCTGGCGGTGGCCGGTTCGGTGATCGCCCAGCAGCTCGGCCTCGGCTTCGTGACCACGATCGATCCCACGCAGGGCCAGCAGGGCGCGCTGATCGGCAACTTCCTGACCATGCTCGGGCTGACACTGCTGTTCGCGACCGACATGCATCATCTGGTGATCGCGGCGCTGAACGAAAGCTACAACGCATTCGCCCCGGGAGAATTAATGTCGAGCGGCGACGTCGCGGCGCTGGCGACCAAGGCCTTTGCGACGGCTTTCAAGATCGGCATCCAGTTGTCCGCGCCGTTCATCGTGTTCGGCCTGGTATTCAATCTCGGCCTCGGCGTGCTGGCGCGGCTGATGCCGCAGATGCAGGTGTTCTTTGTAGGCGTGCCGCTTTCGATTCTCGGCGGCTTCCTGATTCTTGCCCTCGTCATCGCCACCATGATGGGTGCTTACCTCGATTACTTCGGCGGCGTTCTCCACGAACTCGCGCCGCGGCGCTGAGGGCAGGAACTGAGGACAAGCCATGTCAGACGAGGACAAGGAATCAAAAACACAGGACCCGACGCAAAAACGTCTCGACGATGCGTTGGAGAAGGGCGACGTCGCCAAGAGCCAGGAGGTCAATACCTGGTTCGTGATCGCCGCATCCACGTTGCTGCTGTCCTCGTTCTCGGGCTCGATCAGCAAGGGCATCGAGGTGCCGATGCGCAATCTGATGATGAACGCGCATCAGATTCGCGTCGACGGTCCCGGCCTGCTGTCGCTGCTCAGCCAGATCGAGCTGATGCTGATCGGTGTTCTCGGCGTTCCGCTGCTGATGCTGCTGATCGCGGGCGTCGGCAGCAACCTGATCCAGCACCGGCTGGTCTTCTCGTCGGAGCCGCTCAGCCCGAAATTCAGCAAGATCTCGCCGATGGCGGGCTTCCAGCGGCTGTTCGGCAAGCAGGCAGGTGCGAACTTCCTGAAGGGCATCTTCAAGGTCGTCCTGCTCGGCGTCGTGATGTGCCTTGTGCTGTGGCCCGAGCGGCACCGTCTCGATGCCATGGTCCGGTTCGATCCGATGTCGATCCTGAACGTCACCAAAACCATCTCGGTTCAGTTGATGGGCACGGTGGTCGCGGCGCTCGCGCTGGTGGCCGCACTCGACTACCTGTTCCAGTACCGCCAGTGGTTCGAGCGGCAGAAGATGTCGTTGGAGGAGATCAAGGAAGAATACAAGCAGTCGGAAGGCGATCCCCACATCAAGGGACGCATCCGGCAGCTTCGCCATGCGCGCGCGAAGAAGCGCATGATGGCGGCGGTGCCATCGGCTTCGGTGATTATCACCAACCCGACCCACTACGCGGTGGCGCTGAAGTACGATCGCGGCATGCCGGCGCCGGTCTGCGTCGCCAAGGGCGTCGATGCGCTGGCGCTGAAGATCAGGGAAATTGCTACCGCCAACGACATCCCCATTGTCGAGAACGTGCCGCTGGCCCGCGCATTGCACGCAACCGTCGATATCGACGACGAAATTCCGGTCGAGCACTATCACGCGGTCGCAGAGGTGATCGGCTACGTGATGAAGCTCAAGCGCAGGATTTCCGGCCTTGGCTGATCCTTGTTGACCTAGGGGAACCAAGTCTGGCGCGGGCACTTGCACAGACGTAATGTGCCTTGCGTTAGGATGCCCGATTCAGGCACTCAGAGGCCGGTCGACTGCGAATTATAATGACTTGCGCGTCCTTTGCGGACGCGCGAACAGGCTGAGATGACAACCGATACGGGCAACGAACTTCGTCCCTCTTTCGCCGCCGTGCATGAGCCGGCGCGGCGAAGCGGAAGCATCTTTCTTGTGCTGCTGGTGGCGGGTGCGATCATTGCCGCAGCCGTAGCCTTTATGACCCTGGGCCGCACCCAGGCCCAGCCTTATATCCTGGTGCTGCTGGCTTTGCTGGCCATGGTCGGGCTGTTCACGCTGTTCGCCTTTGCCGCCGGGATCGTGCGTTTCGCCGATCGCCTCGCGGAAGACCCGATCACGCGGCCAATCGCCGATCATGCGTTCGACGGGCTGGCGGTGACCGATCCGCGCGGTCATGTCGTCTACGCCAATACGGCCTATCTCGCGCTGACCGGCGCATCAGGCCCCAACGATGTGCGTCCTGTCGAGCGGGTCTTCATCGGCAATCCCGATGTCTCCGAGGCGGTATTCCGTCTGCTCAAGGCCGCGCGCGAGGGCAAGCGCCAGCAGGAGGAGGTCCGCGTCGCGGGCATCGACAGCACCCATGGCCGGTGGCTGCGGATGCGTGTGCGTCCGCTCGGCACCGACAAGCGGCAGTCGAAATTCGCGGTGTGGTCGGTAGCCGACATCACCCGCGACCGCGAGCGCCAGGAAGATGTCTTCCAGGAATTGCAGCACGCGATCGAGTATCTCGATCACGCGCCCTGCGGCTTCTTCTCTGTCAATGCCAGGGGCGAACTGGTTTATGTCAACGCGACCCTTGCCAACTGGCTGGACTATGACCTTGCGGAGATCGGGTCAGGCGGCCTGAAGGTTGCCGACATCATGTCCGGCGACGGCGCGGCGCTTCTGACTTCGATTACCCCGGAGCCAGGCGAAGTGAAGACCGAGGTATTCGACCTCGATCTGCGGATGCGCAACGGCAAGACCATGCCGGTGCGGCTCTATCACAAGCTGGCGTTCGGCGCCGACGGCACGCCCGGTGCGTCGCGGACGCTGGTCATCAATCGCGCGCGCGACGATCATTCCGATCCGCAGCGCGCGGCGGAAGTGCGTTTCATGCGCTTCTTCGATCATACGCCGATGGCGATCGCCACCGTCGACAAGGCGGGCAACATCGTGCGCGCCAATGCGCGGTTCGCCAAGCTCACCCAGAGCCTGTCACCGGCCAGCACCGGCAGCAAATCGATCTTCGCGGTGGTGCACGAGCGCGAGCGCGGCGAACTGGTCACCGCGATCAACAAGGCCGCCGACGGGCAGGGCGATATTCCGCCCGTTGAGGCGATGCTGGACAGCACCAAGGAGCGCTGGGGCCAGTTCTTCGTCACCTCCGTCGAGCACGACGCGCGCGATGCGGAAGCCGCGATCGTCTACCTGCTCGATACCACCGAGAAGCGCACGCTGGAGAACAGCTTCGCGCAGTCGCAGAAGATGCAGGCGGTGGGCCAGCTCGCCGGCGGCATCGCCCACGACTTCAACAACGTGCTCTCCGCCATCATGATGGCGAACGACTTCCTGCTGAACGCGCACAAGCCGACCGATCCGTCGTTCCAGGACATCATGCAGATCAAGCAGAACGCCAACCGCGCGGCGGCGCTGGTGCGGCAGCTGCTGGCGTTCTCGCGCAAGCAGACGCTGCGCCCGCAGGTGCTCGACATCGGCGATGTGCTCTCCGACATCAACGTGCTGCTGAAGCGCCTGCTCGGCGAGAAGGTGAAGCCGGAGTTCGTCTACGGCCGCGACCTGTGGCCGGTGAAGGCCGACCTGTCCCAGTTCGAACAGGTCATCGTCAATCTTGCGGTCAACGCGCGCGATGCCATGCCCGAAGGCGGCAAGCTGACCATTCGCACCGCCAACGTGTCCGCGAAAGACGCCGAGCGCGGCGAGTACAAGGGCATGCCGGCGGCGGATTATGTGCTGGTCGAGGTCACCGACACCGGCAGCGGCATTCCCGCCGACATTGTCGACAAGATCTTCGAGCCGTTCTTCTCGACCAAAGAAGTCGGCAAGGGGACCGGGCTCGGTCTCTCCACGGTCTATGGCATCGTCAAGCAGACCGGCGGTTTCATCTATGTCGACTCGGTTGAGGGACGCGGCACCGTGTTCCGGATTTTCCTGCCGCGGCATTTCCCGGAAGTGGCCGCTGTCCAGGAAGCGCCAGCCGCCAGCAGCGCCGTCGCTCAGGCTCCGGCACCGGCACGCGCGCCGGATCTGACCGGGCAGGGCACCATCCTGCTGGTGGAGGACGAGGATGGGCTGCGCTCGCTCAATGCGCGCGGCCTTCGTTCGCGCGGCTACACGGTGATCGAGGCCGAGAACGGTCTCGATGCGCTGGAAGCATTGGAGCGCGAGGAAGGCGCGGTCGACCTCGTGGTGTCCGACGTGGTGATGCCGGAAATGGACGGTCCGACCATGCTGACCGAAATGCGCAAGCGGAACCCCGACCTGCGAATCATCTTCGTGTCAGGCTATGCCGAAGATGCCTTCGAGAAGAGCTTGCCGGAGGGCCAGCAGTTCAACTTCCTGCCCAAGCCCTTCACGCTGAGCCAGCTTGTGGCTTCGGTGAAGGAAACCATGACGGCTCCGTCATAATCGGCATGACCCGGACCTAGCCGGTTTTCGGATTAGATCATGCCAAACAAGGCTTTGGCTCCCGCGCGCCAGATGTGACCGCACGCCTCACCGCGACTGAGGGCCGCAGGCCCTATCGTACCTATCCGCTTCCCTTTCGCACGCCGCTGCCCATGTATGTGCCTGTCCCCTTTGCCGGGGATCAATGCCCCTTGAGGGCCGAGAGGGAACAGACATGATTTCGTCGCAGCGCTTGCGCTCAGTCATCAAAACGCTTGCTGTCGTCATGGCCGTCGCCATGCCGCTGGCAGTAACCATTTCATCGTCGGTGGATGCCCGCCCGAGCAGCGGCGGCAGCCGTGGTTCGCGCACGTTCTCCGCGCCGCCATCAACTCCGACTGCGCCGAATGCCGCGCAGCCGCTGAATCGCACCATCACCCAGCCCGGCGCGAAGGCACCGGCAGCGGCGCCCGCAGGCGGCGGCTTCTTCAACCGTCCCGGCATGGGCATGCTCGGCGGTCTTGCCGCGGGCTTCCTCGGCGCCGGCCTGCTCGGCATGCTGTTCGGCGGCGGATTGTTCAGCGGCCTCGGCGGCCTGTCGTCGATCATCGGTCTGATTCTCCAGATCGGCCTGATCTACCTCGTGGTCCGTCTTGCGATGTCGTGGTGGAAGCGCCGCAACGCGCCGGCCTACGCCCATGCATCGGCTGCGCCCGGTCAGGCTCCGCAGCAGGATCAGGGACCGATGGCCAACGCGCGATCCGGCTTCGGGTTCGGTCTGGGCGGCGGTTCGAACGACGCGCCGCTTGAGATCAAGCCGGACGACTACGATGCGTTCGAGCGTCTGCTCGGCGAAGTTCAGACCGCGTGGTCGAACGAGGACATCGGCAAGCTGCACACGCTGGCGACGCCGGAAATGGTCTCGTACTTCACCGAGGATCTCAACGCGAACAAGGAACGCGGCGTGATCAACAAGGTGTCCGACGTCAAGCTGCTGCAGGGCGACCTTGCTGAAGCCTGGCGCGAAGGCACCACCGATTACGCGACCGTCGCGCTTCGCTACAGCCTGATCGACAAGACCATCGAGCGTGCCACCGGCAAGATCGTCGAGGGCAGCGATGCGCCGCAGGAGGTCACCGATGTCTGGACGTTCGTGCGGCGTCCGGGCAGCCAGTGGGAGCTGTCGGCCATTCAGATGACTTGATCCCGCAGGATCGGTTCAAGAACAGAAAGGCGTCGCGCTTGCGCGGCGCCTTTTTCTTTGGCTGTCCCTGAATAAGTCGCGGCCTTGTGTGTTGATCTTGCGCGCCGGCCATCGCATCACCGCCGGATAGTTCAAGAAGACTTCACAGGAGGACGAATGCTCAAGTTTTACATGATTGCAGCGCCGCTTTTGCTCCTTGCCGCGCCGGTTCAGGCGCAGCAGGCGAACATGACGTTTTTCATCACCAGCACGCCGATCGGCAATGGCGGAAACCTCGGCGGCCTCGCCGGCGCCGACAACCAATGCCAGACGTTGGCGCAGGCCGCGGGTGCCGGTGCTCCCAAGGTCTGGCGCGCGTATCTCTCCACCCAGGCTGCAGACGGCAAGCCCGCGATCAATGCACGTGATCGGATCGGGAAGGGGCCATGGACCAACGCCAAGGGTGAAGTGGTTGCCAAGGACGTGGCCGATCTGCACGGCCCCAATGCGCTGACCAAGCAGTCCGCTCTGAGTGAAAAGGGCGAAGTCATCAACGGCCGCGGCGATCAGCCGAATCGCCATGACGTTCTCACCGGATCGCAGCCCGACGGCACGGCCTTCGCAGCGGGTGACGACAAGACCTGCAAGAACTGGACGAGCAGCACGCAGGGCTCGGCCGTGGTCGGTCACTCCGACCGGATCGGGTTGCGTGATGACGATGCTTCGAAGTCTTGGAATTCGTCGCACGGCTCGCGCGGGCCGGAGGGAGGGTGCTCGCAGGCAGATCTGCGGAGCACCGGCGGCGACGGTTTGCTGTATTGTTTCGCAACGAACTGATTGGAGTTCGAGGCGTTATTCTCCATCTTTCGGCGCGGACCTCCGCGCCGAAAGCGTTTGTGAGGTCCCATGCGATATGAGCTCTATTATTGGCCGACCATTCAGGGCCGCGGCGAATATGTCCGGCTCGCGCTGGAAGACGCAGGCGCCGACTACATCGATGCCGCGCGGGGCAGAGGCGGCGACAGCAGGATGATGGCCATGATGAAGCGCGGGGCGACGCCGCCATTCGCACCGCCGTTTCTCAAAGCCGGAAAGCTTGTGATCGGGCAGACCGCGAACATTCTGCTTTATCTCGGCGCGCGTCACGGGCTTGCGCCGAAGGCCGAAGCGCAGCGCCTGTGGGTGCACCAGCTTCAACTGACAATTGCCGACTTCGTCGTTGAGATTCACGACACGCATCATCCGCTCGGGCCGACGCTTTATTACGAAGACCAGCGTCCTGTCGCCAAGCGGCGCACCCGCGAATTCTGGAGCGAGCGCGTGCCGAAGTTCCTCGGCTACTTCGAACGCCTGATCGACGTCGGTGGCGGGCCATATCTCAACGGCCGGCGGCTTAGTTACACGGATCTCTCGCTGTTCCAGATTGTCGAGGGCCTGCGCTATGCGTTCCCGAACAGCATGAAGCGCTTTGAGCGCAAGGTGCCGCGCGTGATCGAACTGCGCGACCGGGTCGCGGCGCGGCCGAACATCAAGGCTTATCTCGCCAGCGACCGGCGCATTCCGTTCAATGAGGACGGCATCTTCCGTCACTACAAGGCGCTCGATGCGTAAAGCGCTGACGCGTTTATATCGCTCCTATATCGAAGGCAGTGCGGCCTTCTCGAATTCCTATGGGCTCGCGGTCATCTTCCGGTTGTCACGCCGCATCTGCGTCGCGACGATTTTCGGGAGGTGGCCATGGCCGCTCTGTTTACCGGCGACGACAAGCGCAGCTTCTACGCCGAGGACGATTACCGCGCGTATCTGATCAGCCGCAATCCGCCGCCGATCGTTCACCACTCCGCCGCGATCCACTGGAGGCGGCTGCGCGTCCATACGCGCCGTGCGGTGAATCTTGTCGACTTTGTTCTGCATCGGATGGTCGAAGCGCTGGCCAGATCCAAGACGCGCCGCATCCAGCGCGAGCTGCAATTGCGCGGTATACGTTATCCGCAGGAGACGCATGACGAGCAGTCATCGCCGCGCTGAAATAAGAACTCCCCGGTTGCCGGATTGCCACGTAGACTGAGCGTCTGTTTCGACGCCGGTCCCGGCGATTCATCACTCCGGAGTTTTCCCATGAAGATCACGCCATCCGGCTCCGTGCCGACCAAGCGCGCGCCCGCATCCTATTTCACCGGCACGGTCTGGCAGGACCCGGTGATCGAGACGCCTGCGCCCGGACGGCTCAATGCGACGCGCGTGACCTTCGAGCCTGGCGCGCGTACGGCCTGGCACACCCATCCGGTCGGTCAGACACTTTATGTGTTGTCGGGTACCGGCCGCGTGCAGACGGAAGGACAGCCGGTGCACGAAATCCGTCCCGGCGACGTGGTGTGGATTCCTCCGGGTGAGAAACACTGGCATGGCGCCGCGCCGGGAAACCTGATGACTCACCTCGCGATGCAGGAGTCCGAGAACGGCAGCTTCGCGACATGGCTCGAGCATGTGACTGACGAACAATATGCGGTGGAGCCCTCGAAGTAGGTCGCGTCATCGCGCTGTCATGCACGTATCGCAGCGACACTGCGTGAATAATTTCATCGCAGAACATGTCTGAACCACTGACGCATTGCGTTGCGCGACGCAGCGACGAATGCGCTTGACGATAGGTGTGCATACGACTTTAGTTTGCGCGGACTGGGAGGTGCGTATCATGCCTTATGAGTCCGGGGTTCTCATCAGCAAACATCCATGTGCTCAATGCGGCCAGCCGATTGCTTCGCCGCTCTGGACCGAGCGAGAACGCAATCGCGTTTCGTTTCTGTGGTCGTGCAGCGCGTGTGACTATCAGTTTGTCACCGTCGCGGTTCTGAAGTCCGAGATGAGAGAGGATCCGGTTCCGCAGCAGCCGCCGGTGGCTGAAGTCGTGACCCGCGACGAGCCGGCGATCGCAGCCTGACTGTCTTCAAGCGCCGATACACGATCCGCGCCAGCCCCGATTCGGGGCTTGGCACCTGCGAGCGTGCGCCGGGCGGTATGATGCAGCGGTCTGGATTGTATTTCCGGGTTCCATGACTGGAACGTCAACGAAGCGCTGCGGCAGGGGTTCCCGAATCAGCCATATCGCCGCAATGCTGTCGCATTCACCCTGTCTGTTCCGGCTTCATTCACATCGCCAAGCAGGAGGATCGATGCGCATCATCACCCCCGCGATCTATGCGGCCCTGCTCGGGGGCGCGATCTACCTCGCCATCTCGCAGAATCCGCTGCCGAACGCGATCGCCTCGGTTCAGCCCGAAGGCAGCAAGATCACCTACGCGGTGCCGACCGACAGCAAGTCGCCGCCGGTGATGCGCACCGGCAAGCGCGAGGTCTGCCGCCAGTCGGTGACCGCCAAGCATCTGTCCCGGCATCAGGCGCGTGACCACATGCAGCTCTGCGTGGCGCAGGCGCGCGTCGAATGCCTCAAGCAGGCCATCGACCAGAAGCTGCGCGGCGCAGCCCGCCGTGTTTATGTGAAGAGCTGCGTCGCGGCATAATCCGCCCTTAGCGGATCAGCATATCCTCAACGCGGACAGCGGCAGGTTCTGCTGCCTCCGGCTGTGCTTCATGCAGAGGCACTGCGGGAAGTTGCAGGACAGTGGCGCGCTGACCGGGATCGAGCTGGGTCAGCAGCACGAGCTGCCCGTCGGGGAATTCCAGCGCGTCATGGTGCCGGTTCGGGTTGTCGAGATCGACGGTCCGGAACCGTGCGACGGTGTGACGAACCTTCTTCCTGAAGAACGCTCCGTCGTAATCGACCTCCCGCTCGAAGGCGAGTTCGGTGCCGGGGCGAACGCAGACCGCAACATTCGGCTCACCTTCGCCGGTGAAGCCGCGGGTTACGGTCATGGGGAATTTCGTCGACACCAGTTTTTCGCCAAGCCTGGCGGGGCGGCTTGCGACGGCGTGTAAACTATAGTCACACATTGCGGCCACTCCTGTTGTTGATCGATCAACCGGGTGATGCGCGGTGTAACAAAAAGGTAATGCTCTCGGGGCGGCGTTGTTATGTGGGCGCGCCGTCACCTTTTCGTGAAACGGCGAAAGCCTCGCCGGTCAGCGCGAGATGTATGCCGGCGCGTGTTCGATCATCCGCGATGCACGTTTTTCGCGTGCCATGCGCTCGGCCAGTTCAACGATCTTCAGGCGTCCCTGCATGTTGGGAATGGCCTTGAACGCGGCGAGCAAACGCTGCGCTTCCTCGTCCGATGTCACCAGAATATCCCTGAGCATTGTCCGTCCCTGCGACTTCAAGCGTCTCTTGGTTAGGCCGCTTCTTAGTCGCGGGACGTTACCATCCGGTTCATGCGCCAATGTGACGAATTTATCGGGGTGCGAGTGTGGTTAAGCGGGCGTAAGCAGGGGGAACAATCGCGGTTCCTCTTGGCGTGTCCGCGCACGCTCTCTCGTCCGCCCCGCGATCTTTCTCCGGTCGTCCCCGCGATCGTCATCATAACGCTTAGTGGTTATGGGTCCCCGCTTTCGCGGGGACGACATCGGTAGTGTTGCGCGATCGCGCGCACCATCTTCTCCGGATTCAGTTTTCAAACAGCTCGCACTTGCAGATGTGCGCCATCACCCCTGTTGTTGTGACGGCGTCGCGCGCGGGGCTTGCCCCGTTCGCGCCAAAGACAACCCGCGCCACCAGCGGTCACGCGCCATCACCCCTGTTGTTATGACGGCGCGGGGGCGCCCGAAGCTCTTTTTCGTTCCTCCCTCAAAATGAGGGCGCGCGGAACGCCGGATGCGCGAGCGCATCCGCAGCCCCGTGTGCAAAAGTGAAAAAGCACACGAGCGTAGTCGCCACGGTCACGCCGGTTGCATCCGGCGTTCCGCACGCAATGGTTGG
>NZ_APJI01000007.1 GCF_000497575.1 Afipia sp. OHSU_II-C1 | reverse complement strand
ATCAGCGATTTACTTGGGGAATGTGGGTTCATAGGTGATCGTGACCTTGGTGATGCCGGTTTCGGTGAGCTGGCCCGCGAACGAGCCGAGCTTTTCGGCGAGTTCGATGAACGGCTTCAGCTTCGGCGCTTCTTCCGCGGTGATCGAGGGGAAGTTGACGGCGTTGGAGATCGCGCCGGTCAGCAGGTAATCCGACATCTGTTCGGCGACCTGCAACGCGACGTTCTCCTGCGCTTCCGTAGTGGAGGCGCCGAGATGCGGGGTGCAGATGACATTCGGATGACCGAACAGCACGTTGGTCTTGGCCGGCTCCTCCACGAACACGTCGAAGGCAGCGCCCGCGACATGCTTGGAATTCAGGGCATCGACCAGCGCCTGCTCATCGACCAGACCGCCGCGCGCGCAATTGATGATGCGCACGCCCTGCTTCATCTTCGCGATCGAGGCTGCGTCGATGATGTTCTTGGTCTTGTCGGTGAGCGGGGTGTGCAGCGTGATGAAGTCGGCGCGCTTGAACAGGTCGTCGAGTTCGACCTTCTCGATGCCGATGTCCTTGGCGCGCTCCGGCGACAGGAACGGATCGAACGCGATCACCTTCATGCGCAGGCCCAGCGCACGGTCGGCAACGATCGAACCGATGTTGCCGGCGCCGATGATGCCGAGCGTCTTGCCGGTGATTTCGACACCCATGAAGCGGTTCTTCTCCCACTTGCCGGCCTGGGTCGAGGCGTCGGCGGCGGGAATTTCGCGGGCCAGCGCCAGCATCAGTGTGATGGCGTGCTCGGCGGTGGTGATCGAGTTGCCGAACGGCGTGTTCATCACGATGATGCCCTTCGCCGTGGCGGCGGGAATCTCGACGTTGTCGACGCCGATGCCGGCGCGGCCGATGACCTTCAGGTTCTTGGCCTTCTCGAGAATCTTCGCGGTCGCCTTGGTCGCGGAGCGGATGGCGAGGCCGTCATAGTTGCCGATGATCTCGGCGAGCTTGTCCTTGTCCTTGCCGAGATCCGGCTGGAAATCGACTTCGACGCCGCGATCCTTGAAGATCTGCACGGCGGCCGGGGAAAGTGCGTCGGAAATGAGAACCTTTGGTTTGGTCATGGGATGTGATCCTGAAAAGCTGATGCATTTGCTGAACGTCACCCGCGGGCCTGACCCGCGGGTCCATCTTTTTGATGGATGGCCGGGTCAAGCCCGGCCATGACAATCGAACGTGATGGAAAGTTACGCCGCCTTGGCGAGCGAAGCCTTGGTCTCGGCGAAAGCCCAGTCGATCCACTGCGTCAGAATCTCGACGTCCTTGGACTCAACCGTCGCGCCGCACCAGATGCGAAGGCCCGCGGGCGCATCGCGGTAGTGCGCGAAGTCGTAACCGGCGCCTTCCTTCTCGACGGCGGCGACAAGCTTCTTGGCGAAATCCGCCTGCGCATCGGCGGAGAGTGCCGTGATCGCCGGGTCAATCACCTTCAGACACACCGAGGTGTTGGAGCGGATCGCCGGATCGGCCGCAAGGAAGTCCACCCACGGGGTCTTCGCCTTCCAGTCGGCGAGCACCTTGGTGTTGGCGTCAGCACGCGCGATCAGCGCCTTGAGACCGCCGACCGACTTGGCCCAGTTCAGCGCATCGAGATAGTCCTCGACGCAGAGCATCGACGGTGTGTTGATCGTCTCGCCTTCGAAGATGCCGGCATTGAGCTTGCCGCCCTTGGTCATGCGGAAGATCTTCGGCAACGGCCACGGCGGCGTGTAGCTCTCGAGCCGTGCAACAGCGCGCGGCGAGAGGATCAGCATGCCGTGCGCGGCTTCGCCGCCCAGCGCCTTCTGCCAGGAGAAGGTCACGACATCGAGCTTCGGCCAATCGAGCGGCTGTGCGAACGCGGCGGAGGTGGCGTCGCAGATGGTCAGGCCTTCGCGGTCGGCCTTGATCCAGTCGGCATTCGGAACGCGCACGCCGGAGGTGGTGCCGTTCCAGGTGAACACGATGTCCGAGTTCCTGTCGGCCTTCGACAGATCCGGAATCTCGCCATAGCCCGCGTGAAGCTTCACGACGTCCTTGAGCTTCAATTCCTTGACGATATCGCTGACCCAGCCTTCGCCGAAGGATTCCCAGGCGATGGTGGTGACAGGGCGCGGCCCGAGCAGCGACCACAGCGCCATTTCGACGGCGCCGGTGTCGGACGCAGGCACAATGCCGATCTTGTAGTCGGCAGGCACCTCAAGCACTTCGCGCGTCAGTTCGATCGCGAGCTTGAGTTTCGCCTTGCCGACCTTCGCACGATGCGAACGGCCGAGGGCTGCGTCCTTGAGATTTTGGGGGTTCCAGCCGGGGCGCTTGGCGCAGGGGCCGGAGGAAAAATGCGGCACGTTCGGCTTTGAGCCGGGCTTCGCTACAGTCATAATCTATCCTTCCAGATAGCTAGCCTCCCGTTGGGGGGAGGTGTCCCGCCGCCGTGAATATGGAAGGTTTCGGATTTCGTCAAGAAACTTCGCCCGGCTTCATTCACAAAGCTGGGATGCAGACGCCCTCCCCGCCGCCGGTCAGGCCGGCTTGCGCCACTCCTCCAGCGGGATATTGGGCATCTCGAAGCGCTCCGTCGTGCGGGTGTACCAGCCGCCTTCCATGCGCCCGATCAGATCGAGTTTTTCCGCGTCGATGTACTGCCGCGCGGCGTCGATCACGGCGTGATCCTGCACGTGAATCATCAGGATACGGCCGAGCACAAGGCTGAAGCCGCCGAGCGCCACCTCCTGCATGAAGGTGCATTCCATCGAGACCGGCGAGGCTGCGATCCGCGGCACCGCCACCCGCTCCGAGGGAACGAGTTTCAGATCCGCCTCAAGCGGCTCCTCCACGCCCTTGGGAAATGCGATCGATGTGATCCGCATCTGCTGGGCGAGGCTGTAAGGCACGAGATTCACGACGAACTGCTCGTTGGCGCGAATGTTGGCGCGGGTGTCCTTCGGCTCGCGGGGCCCCTTGCTGCCGATGCCGACGCCGACGGTTGCCGGGTCGGACCCGAACACATTGAAGAACGAAAACGGCGCGGCATTCACGGCGCCATTGCCGTCGCGCGTGGTGATCCATGCGATCGGGCGCGGCAATACGGTGGCCAATAGCAGCTTGTAACGCTCGCCGGGTTTCATTGCTTCGAAATCGAACTGCATGGACCCCCCTCGCGCGAAGCCGTATCGGCATCGCCGCTGCGTTCTCAAACAACTTGCAATTCGCAAGTCTAATAGCCGGGGACAGTAAATACTTTTTTAGAACTTACAACGCCGCACAAGCCCGCTTGACGCTTTGCATGGGGGGTCTGCGGCGTCCTTCCGCGCCCGGCTTTAGAGGCCGAGCCGCTTTTCGGACTCGCCGATCCATCGCTTGACCGCGTCATAGCCGTCGAGATGGAAGCCGCCCTCATGGGCAGCGCGGGTGTAGGCCAGCAGCGCCACATCCGCGAGCGAGAACACATCCTCGACGAAGAATTTCGTTTTCTGAAGCTGGTGCTCCATCAGCGCCAGCGCGGCATAGCCCCGCTTGACCTTCTCCGGATCAAGATCGCCCAGCGACTTGCCGAGATAGACCATCTGAAACCGGCAGACCGCGATATACGGCTCGTGGCTGTACTGCTCCCAGAACAGCCATTCATCCATCTTGGCCGACAGGAACGCTTCCGCCGGGATCAGGTCGGTGCCCCGCGCCAGATAGCGGATGATCGCATTGGACTGCGCCAGCGTGCGCCCGTCGTCGAGTTCGAGCACCGGCACCTGCCCCGCGCCGTTGAGCCTGAGAAACTCAGGCGTGCGGCTTTCGCTTTTCATGGTGTCGACATCGACCCAGGTGTAACGGCGCGAAAGCTTGTCGCACACCCATTTCACCTTCAGGCAATTGCCGGATTTCAGATCGCCATAGATCTTCATGACCGCACCTTCCCGATGGTTGCCCTGCCGCAGACGGAACGACAGCCCAACAGGCAAAACGGCCCCTGTCAACGACAGGAGCCGCAAAAGCCAATTCGGATTACCGCGCGATCAGAACTTGTAGCCGAGACCGCCGCGCACGGTGCTGACATTGGTGTCGATCGAGCCCGAGAAGCGGACATACTCGTATTCGGCGCGCGCAAAGATATTGCCGAACAGCATCATGTCGACACCGGCGCCCGCCGAATAGCCGACCAGCAGATGGTTGCCCTGGGTATCCTTGGCGCTGACCGTGGCAGGCGCAGCCGCCAATGCGTCGGCCTGGGTCAAGCCCCAGCGATCCGTGACCGTGACGGAGCGGGTGATATTGGCATTGCCCAGCGCCACACCGCCGAACAGGTACGGCAGGAAGTTTCCATAGACGTAACCGGCGCGGCCGCGGATCGTGCCCATGTCGGTGATTTCCATCGAACCGGTGGACGTTGCGGTTACCGCGTGGAAATTGCCGTCACTCAGCGTCGCGCCTGAAATGCGCGAGGCGGAGGCCGTTGAGTTTCCGTTGAAATTGACGTGGAGGTAGCTGGCCTCGACGCCGACCACGACATCGCCCCACTGCGAATTGTAGCCGGCGAACCCGCCGAACGCCGATCGCTTGTCCGATGCCTTGCCGATGAACAACGGCCACTGCGACACCTGCATGCCGTTTTCGATGACCGTGTTCGCCAGAAGCCTCGCAGTCATGGCGCTGTTCGAGCCGGTGAAATTCATGTCGGATGCGCCGTAGCCAACCTGCCCGCCGACGTAGAAGCCTTGCCATCTGACATAGCGCGGACTTTCGCGGAGCATTCCGCGCAGGACCGGCGGATCTTCGGGATAGTCGGCGGCCTGCGCCCCCTGCACGGCTCCCGCCATCATCATCGCCAACACGATCCGACGCATCACGAAACTCCCGTCATAAACGCTTAACTACGTTCGATCATGCCGCGTTAACCCTAATCATTCGTTATCGCTGCGCTGCTCGCGCAAAAGAAAAACGGCGCGGAAAAATCCGCGCCGTTTGAGTTTTGGCAGGAGAGACAAAGCGAGAAGAAATCCGATCAGCCCTTGCGGATGAGCGGCGGCAGCACCGGCGGAGCGTAAGCCGGCACCGGATCGATCGCCCAGCGCACGCCGAACTTGAGATCGTGCGAAGTCAGGTTCTTGAAGTGCATCGGATTGTTGATGGCGTTGGTGCCGTCCCAAGCGTACATGTCGCCGGTGATGCCGTCGCCGAGATCGACGTAGCGATAGGCCAGTTCGAGGGTCAAGCTTGGATTGACCTTGTAGCCAAGACCGGCGTGCACGGCCCAGGCGAAATTCCATTTCGTCGCGGTCGGGCCGAATGCCAGGCTCGGAGCAGGCTGCCCCGTGTCGGTGAAGCCCGAGATGGTGTTGGCGGAGCCGCCGATACCGACGCCGACGAACGGCGTGATGCACCACCAGGTGCCGAGATCCGCATAGACGTTGGCCAGAACCAGCCACTCGGACTTGCTGCCGGTGTAGGTGTTGGTGCTGCTCGGCACGCCGTTGAACGACACGACGTCAACGCCGTGGAAGTTAGCCTTGCCGCGATACTCACCGGTGATGTCGCCGCGGAACCAGTTGTTGAAGCGATAACCGACGCCGAGGCCGAAGATGCCTGCGCTGTCGAAGCCGAGGCCGGTGTTCTGCACCGTGGTGCCGGGCGTGTAGTACAGCGCGTTGTCGAGGCGCTTGACCTGCTGATTGCTGAAGCCGATGTCGCCGCGCAGATACCAGCCGCCGAAATCTTCGACCGGAGGCGGGACATACATGGGCGGCGGCGGCAGATCGGCCGCGAGAGCCGCCGAGGAAATGAATGTCGCCGCGCCAGCGGCAAGAAGATTCTTCAGAGTACGCATTGGTCCGGTCCTTTCGCCGGTGAGACAGACAAAAGCCTCACGCTCAAAACTCATGGGCGGACCATGGCACCAAATGCTTAAGCGGCACTTAACCCTAATTCTTAACCGTGATTTTTAATCCGGCTTAAGCGAGACGGTAAACATTTACACAATGCGCGCGTCGCGACGCGCCGCAAATCCTAACGATGTGTTGACGGATGAGTCAGGAATGCTGACGCAATGGCGGCGAAGTCTGCATCAGACTCTTCCGTCATTGCGAGCGAAGCGAAGCAATCATTCTTGGACAAGCTGGATTGCTTCGTCGCTGCGCTCCTCGCAATGACGAGGCGGATCAGAGCTTGTGGCGGTTGATCTGCGGCAGGAAAATCGCGAGCAGACCGATGGCCGGAAGGAAGGCACAGACCTGATAGACGAAGTCGATGCCCTTCCAGTCCGCGATCTGGCCGAGCACCGCGGCGCCGAGCCCGCCGAAACCGAACGCCATGCCGTAGAACAGTCCGGAGATCATGCCGAGGCGATGGGGCATCAGTTCCTGCGCATAGACGATGATCGCGGGCGTCGCCGACGAGATGATGAATCCGATCAGGATGCTCAGCACCGCGCTGGAGAGCAGGCCGACATAAGGCAGTGCGAGCGTGAACGGCAGCGCACCGACGATCGAGAACCAGATGACGTACTTGCGGCCGAAGCGATCGCCGAGCGGCCCGCCGAAGAACACGCCGACCGCGCTCGCGCCGAGGAACAGGAACAGATAGATCTGCGATGCCTGCGTGGTGACGCCGAACTTCTGGATCAGGAAGAACGTGTAGTAGCTGCCGATGCTCGCCGTGTAGAACGCCTTCGAGAACAGCAGCACCATCAGCACGGTCAGCGCAACGAGCGTGCGCGCCGACGACCGCTCTTCCCCTGCCACCGCATGGGCGCTCTTGCGCTGCGCGACACGCGGTTTGTACCAGCGGCCGATCTGCCAGAGGATCACGATGGCGAGCGCTGCAACCAGCGAGAACCACGCGATGCTGCCCTGCCCGAACGGCACGACGATCAGCGCGGCCAGCACCGGACCGATCGCGCTGCCGAAGTTGCCGCCGACCTGAAACACCGACTGCGCCATGCCGACACGGCCGCCCGACGCCATGCGCGCGATGCGTGAGGATTCCGGATGAAAAACGGCTGAGCCGGTGCCGACCAGACCGGCCGCCACCAGGATGACCCAGTAATGATGCGCGACGCTGAGCAGGATCAAGCCAGCAAACGTGAAGCCCATGCCGAGCGCCAGCGAAAACGGTTTCGGATATTTGTCGGTATAGGCGCCGATCAGCGGCTGCAGCAGCGATGACGTGAACATGAAGGCCAGCGTGATCATGCCGATCTGGCCGAAGTCGAGCGCGTAGTTATCCTTCAGGATCGGATAGACCGACGGAATCAGCGACTGCATCAGGTCGTTGAGAAGATGCGAAAAGCTGATGGCGCCGATGACGGCGAACGCAGGAGCGGTCGCAGGCGGCGCCTGCGGCGCATCGACAACGATCGGTGCAGCGAGGGTGTCTTCCGACAGGATAACGGGCTTGTTCACGGCAGCTTCCGGCAAATTCAAAATCGAATGGAATTCAAATACAAATTCGGCGGCGAGGTCACTAGTCGCGATTCCCCATGGCTGATGTGCCGGATTGATCAGACTGCGGTGGAGAAAGACCTACGTCGTCCCGGCGAATGCCGGGACCCATAACCACGAAGCCCGCAATTGGGCAGCGTGATTGGACATCCTTTCGCAACAACATCGACAGGGAGTATGGGTCCCGGCATTCGCCGGGACGACGTAGAATTTTAAGCCGCCGCGGATGCGGTCCCCAAAGCCGAGACGATCATGTCCACGGCTTCCTCGACGAGATCGCGATTGTCGCCCTCGCCCATCACGCGGATGACAGGCTCGGTGCCGCTCGGGCGGATCAGCAGCCGGCCGCTGCCGTTCAGGCGCTTCTCCGCATCGACGATCGCGGATTTGACGCCGGGATTGTCGAGCGGCTTGCCGGTGCGGTAGCGCACGTTCTTGAGAATCTGCGGCATCGGCTCGAAGCGGTGGCAGACTTCCGAGACCGGACGGCCAAGGCGCTGCACCACGGCAAGAACCTGCAACGCCGCGACGAAGCCGTCGCCGGTGGTTGCGAAGTCGGACATGATGATGTGACCCGACGGCTCGCCGCCGAGATTGTAGCCGCCCTTCTGCATCTGCTCGAGCACGTAGCGATCGCCGACCGGTGTGCGCAGCAATTCGATGCCCTGCTCTTTCAGATAACGCTCGAGACCGAGATTGGACATCACCGTGGCGACGATGCCGGGCTTCGCCAGCCGCCCGTCGTCCTTCCAGCTCTGCGCGATCACGGCGAGAAGCTGGTCGCCGTCGACCACATGGCCGCGTTCGTCGGTGATGATGACGCGATCGGCGTCACCGTCGAGCGCGATGCCGATGTCGGCGCGCATCTCGCGCACCTTGCGCGACAGCGCTTCCGGCGAAGTCGAGCCGCAATCCTTGTTGATGTTGAAGCCATCCGGCTCGACGCCGATGGAGATGACGTCCGCGCCCAGCTCCCACAGCGCTTCCGGCACAACCTTGTAGGCCGCGCCGTTGGCGCAATCGACCACCACGCGCAGGCCGTCGAGACTCAAATCGCGCGGCAGCGTGCGTTTGGCGAATTCGATATAGCGGTCATGCACGCCGTCGATGCGGCGGGCGCGGCCGAGACTGGCGCTCTGGGCGAGGCGCTTGTCGAGGTTCTCGTCCATCAGAAGTTCGATCTGCGCTTCGACGTCGTCGGACAGCTTGAAGCCGGCAGGGCCGAACAGCTTGATGCCGTTGTCGTCGAACAGATTATGCGAGGCCGAGATCATCACGCCGAGATCGGCGCGCATCGACTTGGTCAGCATGGCGACGGCCGGCGTCGGCATCGGGCCGAGCAACAGCACATCCATGCCGACAGACGTGAATCCGGCCACCATGGCGTTTTCGATCATGTAGCCGGACAGCCGGGTGTCCTTGCCGATCACCACGCGATGACGATGGTCGCCGCGCTGAAACACCAGCCCGGCGGCCTGCCCGACCTTGAGAGCCAGTTCCGGCGTGATCAGACCGTTGGCACGGCCACGGATACCGTCGGTCCCGAAATATTTGCGCACCATGAATTCCCCTGCTCCGCCGAGTCTCTGGCCAGGACGTCGAAAAGCGCCTGCTTGGCTCTGGCGAATGTCCCCATTCTAGCGGAGAGGACGTTATAAAGCCTCTGTCGGCCGGATTTCTTCAAATAATATGATGAATCATTACCGCCGCCCGGATCGGGCGACGGCACCCATCTATTTGATTTTTATAGAAATATTCCAAATCGTCCGGGGTTACCCTTTCCGCTTGCTGTCCTCATCGTGCCTGGACGGGGACGGCTGGGTCACGCTGACCGGGTCAGACCCCGGAAACGATTCTTCGAGCCCCTGCTCAAGCTCGTCGTCGAGCTTCTTTTTCTCCGGGTCTTTCGGCTTGTTGGGGTTTTTCGGCTTGGTGTCGGCCTCAGCCATGATGTGCTCCTGCGTGGGTTCGCAGGAATAACGTCCCGGGACGCCGCCTGTTCCGGATGTTAGTCCTTCGGACGAGGCTCGGCGTGCGGATCCGGCTGGGTCAGCTTGACCGGATCGGAGGCCGGAAAGGTCTCTTCAAGCGCCTCGTTCAGTTCGTCATCGAGTTTGCGCTTTTCTGCCTCAGCCTTTTTGGCGGCTTCCGGATCGGCCTTTTTCGTGGTCATGGCGCTCTCCTGGCGTGTACGGCTGTTTGCGCACGCTGCAAGCATGATAGATGATTGCGGGAACAAAAAATTCAATGAGGAAGCGTCCATGAAGAACATTACCTGCATCGAGGACCTGCGGCAGATTCACAAGCGGCGCGTGCCGAAGCCGTTTTTCGATTATGTGGACGGCGGCTCCTATGCTGAAGAAACCCTGCGCGCCAACATCAGCGACATGCAGAAGTACAAGTTTCGCCAGCGCATCCTCGTGGACATCTCGAAGCGGCAACTCAACACGACCATTCTCGGCGAACCGGCTGCGCTGCCCCTGATCCTCGCCCCGATCGGCTCGGGCGGACTTCAGTACATGGACGGCGAAATCTACGCTTGCCGAGCTGCGCAGAAGGTGGGCATTCCCTACACGCTTTCGACCATGTCGATCTGCTCGATCGAAGACGTCGCCGCGAATGTCGAGAAGCCGTTCTGGTTCCAGCTTTACGTCATGAAGGACCGCGGTTTCGCGAAATCGCTGATCGAGCGCGCCATCGCCGCGAAGTGCAGCGCGCTGGTGCTCACGGTCGACCTGCAAGTGCTCGGCCAGCGCCACGCCGACGTCAAGAACGGCCTGACGGTGCCGCCCAAACTCGCGACGCTGAGAAACCTCATCGACTTCGCGACCAAGCCGGCCTGGGTCATGGGTATGCTCAAAGGGAAGAGCCGGAACTTCGGCAACATCACCGGCCATGTGAAGGGCGCGGGCGATCTCGGCTCCACCTCGGCGTGGGTTGCGTCGCAATTCGACCAGTCGCTGAACTGGAAGGACGTCGAATGGATTCGCTCGATCTGGCCCGGCAAACTCATCATCAAGGGCATTCTCGATGTCGTCGATGCGCGTGAAGCTGTGAAGACCGGCGCGGAAGCCATCGTGGTCTCGAACCATGGCGGACGTCAGCTTGACGGCGCACCCTCTTCGATTTCGGTGTTGCCGGAGATCGTGCAGGATGTCGGCTCGCAAACCGAGATCATGTTCGACGGCGGCATCCGCACCGGCCAGGACGTGATGCGCGCGCTGGCGCTCGGCGCCAAGTCCTGCATGATCGGCCGCGCCTATATCTATGGCCTCGGCGCGGGCGGACAGGCCGGCGTGGAATTGGCGCTCGATCTGATCGGCAAGGAGCTCAGCACCACGATGGGCCTTACCGGCATCAACCACATCAACGAGATCGATCGCCGCGTGCTGACGGACTACATGCAGACCAACGCGGTGAGCAGCCCGCGGAATTGAATCGGGGATTGCATTCCTTCACCTCTCC
Source organism: Afipia sp. OHSU_II-C1 (assembly GCF_000497575.1). Taxonomy (GTDB): domain Bacteria; phylum Pseudomonadota; class Alphaproteobacteria; order Rhizobiales; family Xanthobacteraceae; genus Afipia. Next base: position 123,677 of record NZ_APJI01000007.1, on the reverse strand, counting down.
CCGCTCGCGGGGAGAGGTCGGAGGCTGAGCGCAGCGAAGTCTCCGGGTGAGGGGCCTCTGCGTTCCATTAGCGAAATGCCCCTCACCCGCTCGCTTTGCTCGCGACCTCTCCCCGCAAGAACGGGGAGAGGTGAAGTTCACACCGGCGGGGCGAGGCCGTCATTGCCTGCGACGGTGCGGTCGACGACCGCGCCGTTCGTCACGCAGGTGTTACTGACAACTCCAGGACGTGGTCACCTTGTCCTCGGCCATGGTCGCCGTGCAGTTTTTCTGTTCGATCTCGTTCGAGCCCGGCGTCTTCAGCTTCACAAAACCGGCAAGTTCGCGGGGACCACGACGGAGCATATTGATTTCCGTGACGGTGATGTTCTTCGCAGCAAAGTCATCCTGCATGCGTTTCTTGACGTCTTCGATGAACGCCGGGTTGAAGCCCTGCGCGCCCTGATAAACGGTGGTGGCGCTGTAGATCACCAGCGCGAGCGCGGCGAGCACGACGAATTTTCCGGTTCTGTTCACAGGCATCCCTCGTCTGAAGGCGCCCCTTTAGCTTCGCACGGTGAGAATCTCAAGCTGTTCCGGTGTCGCGGATCTAGCTTCGTGTCAGGTCGGCTTCGACCAGCGCGCGCAGTTCCGTCGTCACCACAGGGCGTTTGCCGAACCACAGTTCAAATCCACGCACGGCCTGATGCAGCAGCATGCCGAGACCGTCGGCGGTTTTCAGGCCGCGTGCTTTCGCGGCTTTCAGCAGATCGGTTTCAAGCGGCACGTAAACCAGATCGGCGACGGTCGCGCCTGCCGGGAGCGCGCCGACATTCACCTCCAGCGGCGGCTGACCTTTCATGCCGAGGGAGGTGGTATTCACCAGGAGACCCGCGCGCGGCAGCACGTCTTCGACGCGCTCCCATTCCAGCGGCTGCACCTGCGCGCCGAACTGATCTGCCAGCAACTGCGTGCGCGACGCGGTCCGGTTTGCAAGATGCACGCGTCTGATGCCACGCTCGATCAATCCGAAAATCACCGCGCGTGCCGAACCGCCCGCGCCGAGCACCAGCACATCTTCGGTGCGATCCCAGCCCGGCGCGCTGGCGTCGAGATTACCGATGAAGCCCTCGACATCGGTGTTGGTCGAATGCAGGTCACCACCGTTGAAGTAGAGCGTGTTGGCCGCGCCCACCGCCCGCGCACGCGCATCGGGCGCCGAGAGTGCGAGCGCCTGCTCCTTGTGCGGGATGGTGACATTGGCGCCCTTGTAGCCACGCGCCGCAAGGTTTCCGATGAAATCCGCGAACGCCGCCGGCTCCACCGCCTCGATGCGATAGTCGCCGTCGATGCCGAAGGAGTTCAGCCAGTATTTATGGATCAGCGGCGAGCGCGAATGCGCCGCGGGCCAGCCGATCAGACATGCGGCAGGTGTCACGCTCACAAATCGGGCTCCGGTTCGACCAAATCCACATACGAATTCGCATGTCGATTGGTCAAATCACGCAGTCCCCGGCGCTGTCAAATCGTTTGATCCAGCCGTTTGATTTCAGCGACGGCGCTTGCGATGTCCGAGCGGTATTTCGCCTGCGGCGGCCGCGCGCCATAGGACAGCAGCGTTCGCCGTACACTTGGCGATGCGCCGGTGATGAACACCCGCACCCCCTGACGCCGCGCCTTGACCGCGATCTGCGCAATGGCATTCGCCGCGGTCGAATCCAAAAGCGGCACCGCCTTGAAGTCGATCACCAGCGCCTTGTAACCGGACAGGCGATCGAGCACCGACGCCACGGCGGCGACCGCGCCGAAGAAGAATGCACCGCTGATGCGATACACCATGATGTCGCGGTCGGCAGCGAGGGCGGGATCGTAGCGTTCACGCTCCCCGTTCGATGCGTCGGCCTTGTCGTCGACGGTGAGCGGCGCGTAGGTGTCGATGCCTGTGATCTGCGACATGCGGTGGATGAACAATAGCGCGCCGAGCGCGAAACCGACCACGATGCCTTCGGTGAGATCGCGGAACACGGTGAGCAGGAATGTTGCGAGCAGCACGACGGCATCGCCCCATGACGAGCGAATGAGTGTCGCGAATTCGTGTTTCTCCGCCATGTTCCACGCCACCACGGCGAGCACGCCCGCCAGCGTCGCCAGCGGAATGTAACTTGCGAGCGGAGCAGCCAGCAGCATGAAGGCCAGAAGGAACACCGAATGCAGCATGCCGGCGATCGGCCCGCGCGCGCCGGCGCGGACATTGGTGGCGGTGCGTGCGATGGTGCCGGTGACGCAGATTCCGCCGAACAACGCCGAGCCGATATTGGCAAAACCCTGCGCCACCAGTTCAGAGTTGGAGCGATGACGGCGGCCGGTCATGCCGTCGGCGACCACGGCGGACAGCAGCGACTCGATCGCGCCGAGCAATGCGAAAGCCATCGCATCCGGCAGCACCGCCTGAATCTTCGCCCATGTGATGACGGGAAACGACGGGGCCGGAAAGGATTGCGGAATGCCGCCGAAACGCGTGCCGATGGTTTCCACCGGCAGCGACAGCAACGCTGCCGCGAGACCGGTCACGACGACGGCGATCAGCATGCCGGGCCAGGCCGGTCGTAATTTCCGCAGGCCTGAAATGATGACGACGGTTGCGGCCGAGATCGCCACGGCCGCGACATTCGTGGTGCCGATGGCGCGCCCCAGCGCCTCAAGCTTCGGGATCAGTTCGCCCGGCTCCTTGCCCGCGAGGGTGATGCCAAGCAGATCGCGGATCTGGCTGGCGAAGATGATGACCGCGATGCCGGCGGTGAAGCCCACTGTCACCGGATAGGGAATGAACTTGATATAGGTGCCGAGCTTGAGAAATCCGGCCACGATCAGGACAAGCCCGGCGATCGTCGTCGCCAACAGCACGCCCTCGATACCGTGACGCGCCATCGATGCCGCGACGAGCACAATGAACGCCCCCGCGGGACCGCCAATCTGGAAACGGCTGCCGCCGAGCAGCGAAACAAGGAAGCCGCCGAAGATCGCGGCGTAGAGGCCGCGATCAGGCGTGGTGCCGGAGGCGATCGCGATGGCCATCGACAGCGGCAGCGCGACAATGGCTACCGTCAGGCCGGCGACAGCGTCGGCACGGAAGGCATCGAGGCCGTAACCTTCGCGCAGGACGGTGACGAATTTCGGCGTGTACAGTTCGGCGAATGTTGGCTGCGGCTGCCGCGCCTGTGCTCCCGATGCATCCATGTATTTGCGCCCGCGTCTCACGCCGGCGCATCGCCGGCCCTCTAACTTTGCGACGGCTCCCTGAACCGCACACCCCGGCCCCCGCCTTCGCTTCTCACGTTGTCACCGATCAGGTCGATGCCCGCGCGATTCAGCGCATCGGCGACCTTGGTCAGCGAGTCGACAACACCGCGAACAACGCCGCCGCTGGCTTCCATGCGCTGGATGGTAGGAAGCGACACACCGGACAGTTCCGCGAGAGTCTTTTGGTCGATGCCCAGAAGGGCCCGCGCGGCGCGCATCTGCGATGACGTAATCAATGGCAGGATTCCACTCTGGCAGGCCAGGATGCAACTAAAAAACGGCCTTAGTGATGTATAATACATCACATAAGACCGTTTGCACGCTGATTTTTGACAGGGAATTTTGATTGTCGCCTCTCCCGCGGCCGGGGAGAGGCGACGAGTTTCATTTCTCGCACGTCGCCTGCGCGACGTTGCCCGCTACGCCGCGGCGCGATGCGCGGCGATGATCTGCTCCGCCGCGCGGCCGGTCACTTCCGACATATGGTCGAACTGCCGGGTGAAGCCGCCGGCGCCCGCGGTGGCCGAGCGCAGTTCGACGATGAGATCGCCGATCTCCGCTTCGGGCATCATGGCCCGCACCCGATCCCAGCCGGTCCACCCGTCGCGGGTGTCGAAGCCGAGAATCTGGCCGCGCCGCCCGGACAGGATGGAGTTGATCTTCGCAGTCGCCTCCGTCGGACAGACGATCTCGACCACATGGATCGGCTCCAGCAACACCGGCGCGCATTGCGGCAGAGCCTCGGTCACGCCGATACGCGCCGCCGTGCGGAACGCCTGATCGGAGGAGTCGACGCTGTGATACGAGCCGTCGGTCAGCGTCACTTCGAGATCGATCACCGGGAAGCCGAGCGGCCCGCGCATCATGCCGTCGCCGACGCCTTCCTCCACCGCGCCGATGTAGTTCTTCGGCACCGCGCCACCGACGATCTTTTCACGGAACACCACGCCGCTGCCGCGCGGCAACGGTTTGATGTCGAGCACCACATCGCCGAACTGGCCATGGCCACCGGACTGCTTCTTGTGACGTCCACGCTGGGTGATCGTCTTGCGGATGGTCTCCTGATAGCCGACCGGCGGCGCATGCTGCTTCACGGTGACACCGAAGCGGTCCTTCAAACGCTCAACCGCGACACGCAGATGCATCTCGCCCTGTCCCCACAGCACCATTTCGTGCGTGAGAGGATTATGGACAACGCTCAGTGACGGATCTTCCTCGACCAGACGTGTGAGCGCCTGCCCGAGCTTGACGTCGTCCTTGCGATCCAGCGCAGACAGCGCCGTCGCCAGAACGGGCGGCGTCGCCGTGACATCGGCCAGCGCAGCGGGCGTGGTCTTGCCCGTCGTCAGCGTCTCGCCGGTGTGGACCGGATCAAGCTTGCCGAGCGAAACCGTCTCGCCGGCAGCCGCGGATGCACGCTTGCCGTCGGCGCCGCCATTCGGGATTGAGATTCCCGACACGCGGCCGCTGCCGCCGCCTGACGACAGCACAGTGTCGCCATCGGCGATGTGCCCGCGCAGAACACGCGCCAGTGACAACTTGCCTCCATGCTGAAGATGCGTGGTCTTCATCACGTAGGCGAGTCCCGTCTTCTCGTCGTCAACGCCGAGGCGCTTGGCGGTGGCCGTGACATTTGGCGCTTCGTGGCGCAGCGCCTTCATCAGCCGCAGCACGCCGTTCTCCCGCGTCGCGCAGCCGAGCAGCACCGGACAGATCTGCCCCTCGCGCAGTTCGCTGGCGAGATCGTCGAACACCGCATCGCGCGGCGGCGGGATATCTTCCAGCAACTGTTCGAGCAGCCGGTCATCGTGATCGGCGAGTTTCTCCAGCATGGTGAGCCGGGCTTCCTTCTCGCGGTCGAGATCGCCGGCATCGAGATCGATCACCTCGGACGGCATGTGCTCGCGGTAGACAAAGGCGCGCTCCAGCGCGAGGTCGACGAACCCGGCGATCAGATCGCCTTTCCAGATCGGAATCTGACGCAGCACCAGCGGCGTGCGCGAGGCCGGCTGCAAGGTCGCCAGCGTTTCGCGGATACGCTTGTTCGCCTTGTCGATCTTGTTGAGAAACAGGAAGCGCGGAATCCCGAGGTCTTCAAGCTCGCGCATGATGATCTGCAATTGCGGCAGCTTGCGCTCATCAGCCTCGCACACAATGACAGCGGCATCGACCGCCGGCAGTGCCGCGCGCATGTCATGCGCGAATTCGACGGAGCCCGGACAGTCGATGAAAGTGTAGCTGTCGCCCATGAAGGTGGTGGTCGCGGCGGTCAGTCCGACGCTCATGCGATGGTTGCGCGCCTCCGGGGACTGATCCCCGACGGTGGTACATGCTTCAACGGTGCCTGCTTTGGGAATGGCCCCGGTCCGGGCCAGGATCGCTTCGAGTAATGTCGTCTTGCCACTCTGGAATGGGCCCACCAGCGCAATGCACCGGGGACCACGGGGACTTCTCAGGTTGTCTTGTCCCATTTGCCGTCTCCTCATGGAGTACGGCCCGCATCGAGCACTTCCCGGCGAAGGGTTCATCCGGTCGCCGCCGGAACACTCTTAACTCATGTTGGGCGCATTCCGCTCGCGCCGCTCCCACTTCTGCTGAATGCGCTCATGCGGGTCGGCACCGTGATCGTCTCAAGGCGCGGTACGGTTGGCAAGCGGGAAACATGCCGCTGCGCAGCAATGTGATGTCATCATTGCGAGCGAAGCGAAGCAATCCACTCTTTGAAATCTCAAAAAATGGATTGCTTCGTCGCAAACGCTCCTCGCAATGACGAATGGAACTGAGAATTCTCAGAACCGGCCCGGACGCAGTTCCATGCTCTGCACGCCGCCGGCGACGCTTAAGCCGGTCTGTCCCTGCACGCTCAGCGGTTGCAGGGCGAAGGAATTGGCCGAACCGCCGAGCATGGCGTTGCCGCCAAGACCGACGCCCACCGCGGCGCTGGCGTCGACGCCGGCGTAATTGCCGGACAGGTCGCCCATGCCGAGTCGGGCTGTAGGCGCGAACACCGCCCATGACAACGCGGTCTCAGTCGTGATGCCGAGATCGACGCCGATCTTGGTGATGCGCGCGGTATAGAGATCGTCCGGGCGGCCGTCGGAGCGGAACACGCATCCGAGATTGGTCACCGAACCGACAATCATGCCGACATTCGGACCGCCGCGGCATTCAAGCACGCCGACCTGGGTGCGGCCTGACTGCGCATGAACGAGGGCAGCCGTCGCGACGAGGGCTGCCGAAGCAATGGACAGGACGGCGGAAAGGCGGCGCATGGGATGTCTCCGGCTGTATGGCGCGAATTGAAGGATCGAAGTGAAAAAGACCGTGAAAGGCCCGCGCATCTAGTCATACCGGCGGGTAATGTTCAATTCCTGCCCTGCCGATAGCCCTTAAAGAGCAACAAAAAAGGCCCGCATGTGCGGGCCTTTTTCATTCCGTTTTGTTAACTCAACTGCTTAGTGGCGGTGACGACGATGCTTGCGCTTCACCAGGCCCGCCGGCTCAAGATCGAGGCCGACAACGCCGCCGGCCACGTTCAGGCCGGTCTGGCCCTGCAGGCTGAGCGGCTGGAGGGCGTAGGAATTCTGCGAACCGCCCCACAGCAGGTTGCCACCGCCGCCGAGGCCGAACGAGACGTTGCCGCCGACGCCGCCGTAGCTGCCGGAGAGATCGCCGCGGCCGAGCCGCTGGGTCGGCGCATGCACGGCCCATGCGAAGGTGGTGTTTTCGGTTACGCCGAGGTCAACGCCGATGCGGGTGACATGCGCCAGGTAAGGCTCGGGACGGCGGCCTTCGCTGCGGAAGACGCACTCGAGGGTGGTCTTGGACGCGATGACCATGCCGACGTTCTGGCCCCCGCGGCATTCCAGCACGCCGACCTGAACGGCCTGCTGTGCATTCGCCGTGGCGAATGAGGCGATGAGTGCCGCGAACGCGGTACCGAGAACTGATGAAAGACGCATGGAATTGAACTCCAGATTGCTTGTTTTGATTGGCGCGCGGACAAAAGGGAAGCGCCGTGTCAAAAACATGGCGCTTTCCTTATTTCCAATCAAACTGCTGACGTTATTCCGGCAGTGTTGCTTTAGCGCAAGTTACCGCAGAACTGCTGGATGCGCTTGCAGGCTTCCTCGAGATCCGAGGTTTTGGTGGCGTAGGAGATACGAAACGCCGGGCCGAGGCCGAATGCGGACCCCTGCACCACCGCGACGCCTTCGGTTTCCAGAAGCTCGGTCACGAAATCTTCATCGGTCTCGAGCTTTTTCCCCGACGGCGCGGTCTTGCCGATGGTGCCTGCACAGGACGGATAGACGTAGAACGCGCCTTCCGGACGCGGGCAGTCGATGCCGCTGGCCTGGTTGAGCATCGCGACCACGAGATCGCGGCGCTCCTTGAACACCTTGTTGTTCGCCGCGATGAAGTCCTGCGGTCCGTTGAGCGCCTCGACTGCCGCCCACTGCGAAACCGACGACGGGTTCGAGGTCGATTGCGACTGGATGGTCGCCATTGCCGAGATGAGCTGCTGCGGCCCGCCCGCATAACCGATACGCCAGCCGGTCATGCAGTAGGCTTTCGACACTCCGTTCACGGTCAGCGTGCGGTCGAACAGTTTCGGCTCGACCTGCGCCGGCGTGGCGAACTTGAAGTCGTCGTAGACGAGATGTTCGTACATGTCGTCGGTCATCACCCAGACATGCGGGTGCTTCACCAGCACATCGGTGAGCGCCTTCAGTTCGGCGTGCGTATAGGCCGAGCCGGTCGGGTTCGACGGCGAGTTGAGGATGATCCACTTGGTCTTCGGCGTGATCGCCTTCTCCAGCGCGGCCGGCTGCAGCTTGAAGCCGAACTCCGCGGTGCAGACCACCGGCACCGGTTCGCCGCCCGCGAGCGCCACCATCTCCGGATAGCTCACCCAGTACGGCGCCGGGATGATGACCTCATCGCCGGGGTTCAGCGTCGCCATCAGCGCGTTATACAGCACCTGCTTGCCGCCGGTGCCGACCGTGATCTGGTTCGGCTTGTAGGTCAGGCCGTTCTCGCGCTGAAACTTCGCGATGATCGCGTCCTTCAGCTCGGGAATGCCGTCCACCGCGGTGTACTTGGTCTTGCCGGCCTCGATGGCATGGATCGCCGCCAGCTTGATGTTGGCTGGCGTGTCGAAGTCGGGCTCGCCTGCGCCAAGGCCGATGACATTGCGGCCCGCGGCTTTGAGCTGACGTGCTTTATCCGTGACCGCGATGGTCGCGGACGGCTTCACACGGTCAAGCGCAGCGGACAGAAACGGCATCGTGTTCTCCTAAAGGATGCTGAGGGTCGCGAAGGCCCCGATTCGCGGGGTTTAGCGGGCGGGGCACCCTAAAACGGGCGACGCTGCATCGCAAGAAACTTCGCCCAAAACACACGAAATTGCGTGCCGGACTAAGGAAACCTTAAAGCGCGCCGCCTAGGGTCGATGCGCGCAAAAGGCCCCCTGCAACATTCATAAATCCTGGCGAGAAAATGAGCCATATTTGGCAAGCCCTGCGGACCGGAAGCTGGCTCACGTCGGGCCGAATCCGCGGCTATGCCCTGCTGGTGCTCGGCATTTCGCTGGCCGGGCTGATCGGCCTGCTGGCGACGTCGGATCACATGATCGACCGCAACGGCAAGCCGATCGGAACCGACTTCTCCAACGTCTACGCAGCCGGGGTTCTGACCCTGTCGGGCAAGGCGCCTGACGCCTACGACCCAAAGCTCCAGCACGCCGCCGAGGTCGCGGTGTTCGAGGGCCGCGATGTCCCGTTTTTCGGCTGGCACTATCCGCCATTCTTCCTGATGGTCGCGGCAGCCTTGGCGCTGATGCCCTATGGCTTCGCGCTCGCATGCTGGCTCGCGGTGTCCCTCCCTGCTTTCATGGCAGCCATTCACGCCATCGTGCCGAGGCGCGAGACGTGGCTGGTCACGGCGGCGTTTCCGGCCGTGTTCGTCAATGTCGGCCACGGCCAGAATGGATTCTTCACCGCAGCCCTGCTCGGCGGATTTCTCACCCTGCTGGAGCGGCGGCCCGCACTGGCCGGCCTTTGCCTCGGCCTTCTCTCCTACAAGCCGCAATTCGGAATCCTGATTCCGCTCGTGCTGCTGGCGACCGGCCGCTGGACCACGATCATCAGCGCAGCCGCGACGGTGATCGCGCTGATCGCCATGTCGACGCTGCTGTTCGGCATGAACGTCTGGCACGCCTTCGCCGAGTCCGCGACCTTCACGCGCACCATCGTGCTCGAAGCCGGCGGCACCGGCTGGGAGAAGATCCAGTCGCTGTTCTCCGCCGTGCGGATGTGGGGCGGCAGTATCGATCTCGCTTACGCCGCGCAAGCCGCGCTCGCGCTGGTGCTCGCGGTCACGGTCGTCAGACTGTGGCGCTCGCAGGCCGCATTCGAACTGAAGGCCGCGGCGCTGGCCATCGCGAGCCTGCTGGCGACACCCTATGTGCTGGACTACGACCTCGTGGTGCTCGGCATCGCGATTGCGTTCCTCGCACGTCACGGATTCGCGCGCGGCTTCCAGCCGTACGAAATCTCGCTGCTGGCGCTGGCCTGGGCTGCGCCGTTCCTGACCCGCAGCATCGCGGGCCTCAGCGGCATTCCGCTCGGACTCATTGTGATGATCGCGCTTTACACGATGACGCTGCGCCGCGCGGCGAGCGATCTCGGCATTCATGCAATCGGGAGCAGCCGTCTTGTCAAAGCTTGATCGCGTCCGCGACGAAATCGATGATCTGTTTCCGCAGAGCGCCATGGTGCGCAACCGCTCGATCGCGGTGCTGCTGCCCTGCTACAACGAGGAAGCCGCCATCACCGCCGTGATCGAGGGCTTTCAGCGCGCGCTGCCCGGCGCGCGGATTTACGTCTACGACAACAATTCCACCGACGGCACTTATGAGGCCGCGGTCGCCGCAGGCGCCATCGTCCGCCGCGAAACGCTACAGGGCAAGGGCAACGTGGTCCGCCGCATGCTGGCGGATATCCAAGCCGACATCTACATCCTCGCCGATGGCGACGCGACCTACGATCCGACCGCAGCAGGCGCGTTGATCGAGGCGCTGGTGACGCGCAACCTCGACATGATGGTCGGCACCCGCAACGGCGGCGACGGCGCGTTTCCGCGCGGACACCGTTTCGGCAACCACCTGTTCAACCGCATCCTTGCGCACATGTTCGGCGACGGCTTCACCGATATTCTTTCGGGCTATCGCGTGCTGTCGCGGCGCTTCGCGAAATCGTTTCCGGTCACATCGAGCGGATTCGAAATCGAGGCGGAGCTGTCGGTTCATGCACTCGATCTCAAGATCGCCACCGGCGAGATGCCGCTGCCTTATGCCACGCGGCCCGAGGGATCGCAGAGCAAGCTGAGGACCTATCGCGACGGCACCCGGATTCTGCTGACGCTCATCAAGCTCTACAAGGAAACACGGCCGCTGCGGTTCTTCAGCGCGATCGGCGCCATGCTGCTGCTGATCTGCCTCGGCCTCGGCGCGCCGCTGATCGTCACGTATCTCGAGACCGGACTCGTGCCGCGTTTCCCGACCGCGATACTCGCCGCCGCCATCGCGCAGCTCGGCTTCCTCTCTTTCGCGATCGGTCTCGTGCTTGAGGCCATTGCGCAAGGCCGCCGCGAAGCCAAGCGCATGCGCTATCTCGATCTTGATGCAGTTGCGAACAAACTTTGACGATCACGGATTACCGGCATTTTTTCACGCCAAATTGCGTGAAATTGACGTCCGCGCGCATGCTCCGCAGAATAAAATCTCTCATGGCTGCGCGGCTGTGCGCGATTTGACTTTTTCTAGCGCAAAGGCCTTGCGGCGGGGGCCCCAGAACCTCATTGTTACATCGGCCTGGGGGCAGGCAGGGGTGGCGGTCCGGTTCGCGCCGCATGTCCCCGGCGGTACTTTCGAAGGCCTGTATGTACAAACTTTACTCGATGCAGCGCTCCGGCAACAGCTACAAGGTCCGCCTTGCGCTGGCGCTGTTGAATGCGCCGTATAAAGCCATCGAGGTCGACATTCTCCGCGGTGAAAGCCGCACGCCGGAATTTCTCGCGCGCAATCCCTCAGGACAGGTGCCGCTGCTCGAAGTCGCCGATGGGCGCTATCTCGCCGAGTCCAACGCGATCCTCTGGTATGTCGCGATCGGCACATCGCTGGCGCCCGAAGACCGCATCGATCGCGCGCAGGCGCTGCAATGGATGTTCTTCGAACAGCACGCGCTGGAGCCGAGCGTCGGCGCGGCGTATTTCTGGCTGGTGCTGGTGCGCGGCGGCCGCGACCTGCAAACCCATTCGCTGGAAGACTGGATGGAGCGCGGCTACGCCGCGCTGCGGGTGATGGAAAATCACCTCAAGACCAACGACTACTTCGCCGCCGGACACCTGACCGTGGCGGACATCGCGATGTACGGCTACACCCATGTCGCGAACCAGTGCGACTTCGACCTCTCCGGCTATCCGTCCGTGAAGGCCTGGCTGAAGCGGGTCGAAAGCGAGCCGCGCTTCGTGTCGATGGCGTGGAAGCCTGCCGAGGTCGCGGCCCCCGAAACCGCCCCGGGAACCGAGACCGGCCTGACCGCAGAAGCCAGAAATGAGCCGAATCGGAGCGGGATAATGGGCATAACCCGCTGATTTTTCAGCCCCTGCCTTGCTTCTGCCACGTTTGGCTAGGGCATGCCGCAATCTCGACAGCGAGTCCTGACACATTCCGGGCAGTGGTGATTCGCCGCCCGATTTGAGGATGCCCGACCATGATCCGGTCGCCCGTTTCAGGAATTGGTTTCGGACTGCGGTCCGCGCGTGTTGCATCGTTCCGACTGACGAACGCCGTCGCCGCCTCGCTCGCGGTGGCGTCGCTGTCATTGTGCCTGCTCGTCACCGTTACGGCGCTGTCGATCAAGGTCGTGGCCGCCATGCCGATTGCTGGCTGAGCCGCTTTTCCCTGCGCACCCAGACTACCCCGCGGCCGCGCGAAGACGCGCGCGGTGGAGATACACGGATGAAGACGTCTCTCGTTGTGGTTTCAGCGTCGCTGACGCTCGCGATCGTCCTCGTTGCAGGATTTTTGATCGCGACGCAGGCGCGCGGCCATGACTACGGCGACGGTACTCACGACCATTTATGGAAAATGAAGAACGCGCCCGCCGCGATGAAGGCGAAGCCGATCGCGTGATTCCAGCCAAGCGGCTCCTTCAGGTACAGGACCGAAAAGCCGGCGAACACCACCAGCGTAATGACTTCCTGCATCGTCTTGAGCTGCGCCGCCGAATAGACCGCGCTGCCCCAGCGATTGGCCGGCACCGCAAGCCAGTACTCGAAGAAGGCGATGCCCCAGCTCACCATGATGACCAGCGGCAGCGAATGCTCCTTGAACTTCAAGTGGCCGTACCAGGCGAAGGTCATGAAAATGTTGGAGGCGAGCAACATCAGGATCGGCAGAAGAAACGGCGAAACCGTCGTGGGCATGGGTATCCTTTCGAAACAAACGTCCATATCGCCCGCGAAAGCGGGGAACCATCATTCCTGAAGCATACGTTGGCGATCACGTTTTCACCAACGCCGCCCTGTGGTTCTGGGTCCCCGCCTTCGGCAGGGACGCCACCGCTGTTGAGCACGCTGGCAGCCCTGCCTGTGGACAATTGGCGCTGTCATAGCGCTGTTACGGTCGGCCCCTAGCCTGCGGATGCGTGTGGTCCGGCCCCCGTCATCGATCACGCGTTCGAGCGGTCCCCGGTCGCGTAAATCCCCTCTGCGCTATATCCGGCCGGGGCCGCGCCTTTTTTGTCCGAACTGCCGCCGGTCTGTTGTTCGCTTTCGCGGTTTGCGATGCGCCCGCTATGATATGATCAATACCTCGTCACGATTTCCCTGAGACCGATACGCACCTCATGATCCGCACCATCTGCACCGGCACCCTGCTGGTTCTCATCGCCCTTCTGCTGCTGCCGTTCCAGCTCGCGGGAATCCTGCTCAACAGCCGGCTCCAGCGCATCGTGCCGAACCTGTTTCATCGCGCGACCTGCGCGATCATCGGCATCCGGATCACACAGGTCGGCGAGCGCACGCGCGAAACCCCGGTGCTGATCCTGTCGAACCACGCCTCGTGGCTCGACATCACCGTGCTCGGCGCGGTCGCGCCGGTGGTGTTTGTCGCAAAGTCCGAAGTCGCGAACTGGCCGCTGTTCGGCCAGTTGGCGAAACTGCAACGCACGGTTTTTGTCGAGCGCGAACGCCGCCACAAGACCGGCGATGCCGCGCGCGCCATGGGCGACCGCCTGCTCGGGGGCGACGCCGTCGTGCTGTTTCCCGAAGGCACCTCGAGCGACGGCATCCGTATCCTGCCGTTCCGGTCCGCGCTGATCGGCGCGGTGCATCACGCTATCGGCGATTCCACCCATCATGACCGCGTCACCGTGCAGCCGGTCTCGATCGCCTATGTCCGCTTTGGCGGCGTGCCGGTCGGCCGCGCGCTGCGCGACAAGGTGGCGTGGTACGGCGAGGCTGAACTCGTGCCGCATCTGCTGAATGTGCTGGCGTCCGGCGCGGTCGACGTGACTTTGAGTTGGGGCGAAGCCGTCGGCTACGGCATGACTGCGAACCGCAAGGAGATCGCGCGGGATGCCGAAACCGCGGTGCGGCGCATGACGGCGCGCGCTTTGCGCTCGCCTCCGGCGCAGCCGTCAGGTACGGAAGAAGGACTGCCTCCTGCCGTCCCGGCTTTCGACCAAACCTGACAGGTAAGATCATGGAAATCAGAAATCTCGGCGGCTCCGGCCTGCGCGTGTCGGCTGTCGGCCTCGGCTGCAACAATTTCGGCCAGCGCACCGATCTGGAGACCTCGCGCAAGGTGATCCACAAGGCGATCGATCTCGGCATCACGCTGTTCGACACCGCCGACATCTATGCCGGACGCGGCGGCTCGGAGACCGTGCTGGGCGAAGTGCTCGGCGACCGCCGCAAGGACATCGTGCTCGCCACGAAGTACTCCAAGGCGATGAGCGACGACGGCACCCGGCAGGGCGCGTCGCGCCGCTACATCATGAGCGCGGTGGAAGACAGCCTGCGCCGCCTGAAGACCGATTACATCGACCTTTACCAGCAGCACGATTTCGATCCTCTGACCCCGATTGAAGAAACACTGCGCGCGCTGGAAGATCTGATCCGTCAGGGCAAGGTGCGCTACATCGGCTGCTCGAATTTTCCGGCATGGCGTGTCGCCGAAGCACAGTTCACCGCGCGCGGCATCAACACCCACGCTTTCGTATCATGCCAGGACGAATACAGCCTGATCGTGCGCGACCACGAGAAGGAACTGTTTCCGGCCGCGCAGGCCTACAATCTCGGCATCCTGCCGTTCTTCCCGCTGGCGAGCGGACTGCTTACCGGAAAATACAAGCGCGGCGAAGCGGCGCCCGCCGATACCCGCTTCGCCAAGATGCAATATCTCAGCGACCGCTACATGACCGACAAGAATCTCGACGTCGTGCAGAAGCTTCAGGATTTCGTGAATGCGCGCGGAAAGGCCATGCTGGAGCTGGCGTTCTCGTGGCTCGCGGCGCGGCCGCAGGTGTCGAGCGTGATTGCCGGCGCAACTCGCGTCGAGCAGATCGAGCAGAATGTCAAAGCTATCGGCTGGAAGCTAACGCCGGAGGAGATGGCGGAGATCGATCAGATCACGAAGGGCTAAGTTTAAGTTATGATCGACCCGCCGGGTTATCCCTCCCCTTGATGGGGAGGGTGGCTGACCGAAGGTCAGCCGGGTGGGGTGACCGACATAATGTCCAATGAGCGAGCCAGAGAACTCCGAAAGCGGTTGACGCCCTAAGAGGTGAAACTTTGGGTGAAACTACGCGGTCTGAGGCCGTTAGGCTTTCACTTCCGCCGCCAGGCACCTATCGGCCCATTCATCGTCGATTTTGTCTGCTTCCAACATCACGTGATTGTCGAGGCGGATGGCGGGCAGCATGGCTATGCCCAGCATCTTTCACGAGATGCCCGGCGTGATCAATTTCTGGAATCGCAGGGTTTTCGCGTTCTCAGATTCTGGAATTCTGAGATCGACCATTCTCTTGATGGAGTCATCGAGACGATCGTACTCGAATTGCCCCCCACCCCGACCGGCTGAAGCCGGTCGAACCTCCCCACAAGGGGGAGCAGCGCCGGCGCTATAGCTACACCACCAATCCCCCCACCGCCTTCGCATTCACGCTGTCCGGAAACACCGCGTCCGCCAGCACGCGCTCGCCGAGGCCGAGGTGATCGCGCAGCACGCCCTTGATCACACCGCGCAGATCGGTGGTGGGCTTGAGATCGCGGCCCTCATAAAGATTCGCCAGCTTCAGTCCCGGCCAGTCCGAAATCACCCGTCCGCCGTTGACCGCGCCGCCCGCAAGCAGCGCAATCGTGCCGGTGCCATGATCGGTGCCGTCGGTGCCGTTAATCCGCGCGGTACGGCCGAATTCGGTGGCGACCACGATCACGGTGTCGCGCCAGCGCTCGCCGAGAACGGTCTCGAATTCCGCCAGTGCTCCGTCGAGTCCGCCCAGCAATTGCGCCAGCCGTCCCACCGCCCCGCCTTCATTGGCGTGGGTGTCCCAGCCGTCGAATGCGAGCGCCGCAATGCGCGGGCCATCGTCCGCCGCCATCAGCCGCGCCGCGCCCTTGGCCGCGAGCCGCATCGCGCCTGCGCCGTTCATGCCCGGCTTCGGCTTCATGGCATCGTCGCGCGCCGCGATCTTGTCGATCTGCAAGCCCTGTGACAACGCCGCCGCCAGTGCCGGATCGCGGTGGGTGTAGAGATTCATCAGGCGCATCGCGGTGTCGTCGGCGGCCTGCGGCAGGTACGGCGGCACCCAGCCGACCGTCGGGGCGGCACTGCGCAGCACCAGCGGCGTTGTGGGGCCGACCGCCAGTCCGCTCATCACGCGCTCGCCGCGCGGCAATGCCTCCAGCGCGCGGTTGAGCCAGCCGCTTTGCACGCGGCCCGGTCCGCCGAAGCCGCTTTCCAGCACATCCTGCCCGTCGAAATGCGAGCGCTCGCGGTAGGGCGTCGCCACCGCATGAACCACGGCGGCTTTCTTGTCCTTATACATCCGCGCGAATTCCGGCATCGACGGATGCAGCGCGAAGAATGAATCCAGCGCGGTCGCGGCATGCGCGCCATCGAGCGAGAGCGCAATCGATCCATGCAGCGCGGCGTAATCGGGATCGCCGACCGGCGCGACGGTGGCGAGGCCGTCGAGCGCGCCGCGCAGGATGATGGTGACGAAGCGCGGATCGCGGCCGTCCTTCGCGCGCGCGAATTTCGGCAGGTAGGCCCAGGCCGCGAAGGTCGCCGATCCGAGCAGCAGCGAACGCCGCGTCAGCCCGCGCGCGGTATGGCTTTCGCAGCAATCATCGGGAAAGCTGGACATGCTCATCTCCTCTGGAATTCGGGCGACATCAGCAGCAGCGCGAACGCCTGCTGCTTCGATTCCGCCCGCTCGATGGTTTGCCGCGTCTCGGCCGAAGCAGCGTCCCCGGCGACCACATCGAGCAGCGCGCGCGGATCGATGCTGTCGGCGATCCGCGACGAAATCTGCGACGCGATGTCGAGCCGCAGCTTGATGCCTTCAGGCGCAGCCCAGGCCGCATTGGTGTCGGCAAAACCATTCGGTCCGGCGGGCGTCCACAGCGGCTGGCCGAGAACATTCAATCCACCGAGATAACGCTGCGGGTCTTCCGGGATGCGTCCCATCATCCGCCCGGCCGCCACGAGATATTCGTACGGCATGCGGATCTTGGTCATCGGCGCCCGCCACGCCTCATCCGCATCGACCAGCGCCAGCGTCATCGCATGCAGATCGCCGCCGGTTTTCCTGAACGTGCTTTCGAGCTTCGCCACCAGCGCGGGCGGCGGGTCGTCGGCTACGAAATGGCGCGCGAATTTCGTGGCGATGAATTTTGCCGTCGCCGGATGCCGCGCGATGTCGGCAAGCGCCGCCTCGCCCTGCGCGAGGCCGGTGTCTTCATAGACCTTGCCGAGCAGCTTTTGCGGTCCCGGCTCATTGGCGTTGAAGATGAAGGTGCCGGGCGCGCCCAGCTTTGCCTGCCGTCCTGCGAAGGTCCAGCCGGTGAAGATGCGCGCCAGCGACGTCACGTCGGCCTGGGTGTAGCCGCCGTTCACGCCGAGCGTATGAAGCTCCATGATCTCGCGGGCGAGATTCTCGTTCAGGCCCTTCTTGCGGTTTTGCCCCGCGCGCGAGTCCGGCCCGATCGACTGCTGGTTGTCGAGGAAGAACAGCATCGCCGGATGCTGCTCGACCGCGCGGAGCATCTCGCCGAAGTTACCAAGCACATGCGGACGGATCGCCTCGCGCTCGAACGCCCCGGCCCACATCCGCGCCAGTTCGCCCTTGTTGGCGGAGGTGCAGAAATGATTGGACCAGAACGTCACCAGCCGTTCGACAAATCCGCACTCAGCCATGGTTGCGCGCTGAAGCCGCGCCAGCGCCTCGGCCCGGAACGTCTTCTGGATGATGTTGAGCGGCTTCGGCGGCTCCTTGGCCGGCGCGGCGTTCGGCATCGCCGGCTGCATGGCGTCGGGCGGCATCATTGCCTTGGCAGGATCGGGCTTCATATCCGTTTCGGCGGCTTTCGCCTCCCCCGGCGCAGAGGCCATCGCCTGTGCGGTTTTCGCCGCCGCTTCGCGCTGCTGCTTCACGTCCTTCTGATAATCGAACACCGCCTGTGCCAGCGCGGGCGTCGGTTGCAAACCGGGCGCATCGAGCAGCGCCGCGTTGGGCCGTCCCAGTTCCGCCTTCACGAAGCCGCGCGGATCGGAAGCTGCACTGGAAAAGTCGCTGGCCGCGCCGCCGCGCGCGCCAAATCCGAACCGGTTGAGTGCGATGAGAGCGCCTTGCGGATCACGCGCCATTGCTGGAACTCACGATTGATCTCAGAGATCGGTTAGCCGAATATGATGCGAAGTATGCGCCATGGGCGCCTAAACGTCACATGAAGGATTCGGCAGAATCGTGAACGAGACCGTGACCAAGCCACCAGTTGATCCTGCCGGGCAGCGGACGGTGAGTTGCGCGCGGTGCGGAACGGCGTTCACCTGCAACCTGTCCGGCCCCTGCTGGTGCTCGGACGAGACAGCGAAACTGCCGCTGCCCGCCGAGGGCGAGGACTGTTTGTGTCAGGCGTGTTTGCGGGCGGCGGCGGAGCGGCACGCAGCGACCTGATTCACGTCATTGCGAGCGAAGCGAAGCAATCCATTCAAATTCTCGATACAAAAGATGGATTGCTTCGTCGCCAACGCTCCTCGCAATGACGATCTTTCTGCACTACACCGCATACCCGGGCGAATTCCGCGCCATGCCACTGAAGGCATCGAGCAGCTTTTCGCGCCAGGCGTAGACCGGATCGTCTTCCTTCAGCAGCTTGAACGGGCTGGTGGCGCGTGCCCACTGGAACGGGCCGAAGACGATGTAGTCGGCATAATTCGGCGAGGTGCCACCGAGATAAGGCTGCGTCTTGAGCGTGAGCCGCATCGGATTCAGCGCGTTGCGGAATCCCTCGACCGCCTGATCGCGGTTGGATGCCGCGTCTTCCAACGTCTTGCCGAGACGCGCCTCACGGGTCTTGCGGAAATACGCCTGATCGGCCGGCCGCAGATGGGCATGAATGTCGACGGCGATCATCGGAAAAATGCCGCCAAGGACAACCGTATCGCCCCACCAGTTCAGCATCCGCCCCATGGCGCGGCCGCCCTCGCCGCCGAACAGCGACGGACGATCGGGATAGGTGTCCTCGAGATAATTCGCGATCGCCCATGAGTCGGCGACGGAGGTCTCCCCGTCGATGAACACCGGTACCTTGTCCGACTGATGCGGCGCGATGGCGTCCTTTTCGCTGAACCGCCACGGAATCGTTTCGGCCTTGATGTCCTTGTGCGCCAGCGCCATGCGCGTGCGCCAGCAGAACGGGCTGAACACACGCTCGGTTTCGGTGCCGCAGAGTTCGAACAGTTTTCGCGACGCAGCCATCGCCTCAGACCTTAACGACTGCGGCGGTCTGGCCGAACAGCACCTTCTTCTGCTCGTCGGTGAAGGTTTTGCCAAGGCTGGGGTTCACCGTCGGGCCGACCGCGTAGGCGCGCACCGTCGCGGGCCGGGCGCGGATTGCCTCGAACCAGCGCTTGAGATGCGGGAAGTCCTCGAGCTTCTGGCCCTGCCGCTCATACGGCACGATCCAGGGATAGGCGGCCATGTCCGCGATGGAATAATCGCCCGCGACAAACTCGCGATCCGCAAGCCGCTTGTTGAGCACGCCGTAAAGCCTGTTGGTTTCGTTGACATAGCGATCGATGGCGTAAGGAATTTTCTCGGGCGCATAGTTGCTGAAATGATGGTTCTGGCCGGCCATCGGGCCGAGACCGCCCATCTGCCACATCAGCCACTGGATCACATCGAAGCGCTTGCGCAGATCGGACGGCATGAACTTGCCGGTCTTCTCCGCCAGATAGATCAGGATCGCACCGGATTCGAAGATCTTCACCGGCGCGCCGCCGTCGGCGGGCTCCTGATCGATGAT
This sequence comes from Afipia sp. OHSU_II-C1, assembly GCF_000497575.1. GTDB lineage: Bacteria > Pseudomonadota > Alphaproteobacteria > Rhizobiales > Xanthobacteraceae > Afipia. The sequence continues at coordinate 103,799 of NZ_APJI01000007.1, read as the reverse complement.
CGCTGGCATGCGGTTGTTCGGCGAGAATGCAAGAAACTCCGGCTTGAACTGGTCACCGGTGCCGATGTTGATCGGGTAGATCTTGTAGGCGAGGCCCGTTTCCTCGAGAAACATCGTGATCTTGTGGCCATTCGGCGTCGGCCAGTAATAGAGGTCGATCATCTTGCTATCCTTGAAATGGCGGCGTGAGGCAGTCTCGCAAAGTTAATGCGATTGCATGAACCTTGCGCTTCGCGCCTGCGAAGTCAATGCCGCGCCGCGGATATCAAGTAAATTTCATTGCCCGGAGCCGAGGCTCGTGAAAGATTTTCATCGCTTCACTCCAAACAAGAAACAGTCCCTCTCACGTCCTGACGATAGAGTTCCGGGAAAATCCCGACTCGGGATCAAGAAAGGTCGAAAATGACGAAAGAATTCGCACGGCGTGATTTCCTGAAACTTTCCACCGCAATGGGTCTCGCCGCGACAGGCGGCTTCTCATGCATGGGCATTGCGAGCGCGGCGCCGATCCAGGTGCCGACCATCGACAAGCTGTCGATCCGCGTGCTTGTCGACCAGCAGCACGACCAGTTCCTGAAAGGCTCGACCGTGAACGGCGTCGTGCACGAGGGTCCAGGCGGCGGCCGCAGTGCCGACGCACGCAATGTCCTGCACAACGAATGGGGCCTGTCGCTGTTCCTGGAATCGCAGCGCGAACAGGAACAGCGCAACATCCTGCTGGACTTCGGCTACACCTCACCCGCGATCATCAACAATATCGGCCTGCTCAAGGTCGATCCCGCGAAAATCAACGCACTGATCGTCAGCCACGGCCATATCGATCACTATGGCGGCCTGATCGGCTTTCTCGAGAAATATCGCAGCGTGCTGCCCGCCGACGTGAAGCTCTATGCCGGCGGCGAGGACAATTTCTGTCACCGCGTCAGCCGCGCATCCACTGGCCAGTTCGGCGAAGGCGGCGTGCTGGACCGCAAGCAGATCACGGCGCAGAAAGTCCAGACGGTGCTCTGCGAAACCCCGACCGTGATCGAAGGCCACGCCTTCACCACCGGCAAGATCAAGCGGAGCAGCGTCGAGAAAATCCTGCCGAACACCTTTGTCGACTACAAGCCGGAGAGCGCTGGCTGCGATTACGGCCACTACACCGCCGCCGAACTGCAAGGCAACTTCGTTCCAGACGAGCATGTCCACGAGCATGCCACCTGCTTCAACATTCGCGGCAAGGGCCTTGTGGTGATCTCATCCTGCGGCCATGTCGGCATCGTCAATTCGGTGCGGCAGGCGCAGGAAATCTCGGGCGTGCAGAAGGTTCATGCCGTGGTCGGCGGCTTCCATCTGGGGCCGGCCCCTGCGGACTACCTCAAGCAGATCGTCGGCGAGATCAAGGCGCTTCAGCCGGATGTGGTGATCCCGATGCATTGCAGCGGGTTGAACTTCCTGCTCGAAGCACGCGCGCAGATGCCGGACAGCGTGATCAACGTCTCGACCGGCAGCCGCCTGATCTTCAGCGCGTGAGCGCGCGCAGCCTCTCAGCGACATGGCGCAGGACCGGCGCGGCCATCATGGCCGCGCTGCTGTGCGGCTTTTGGGCTGCGTCTCCCGCATCGGCGCAAGGCTCAACACGCTCCGCCGCCGAGCTGATGGACGCGGTGATGTGGAATCGCGAGCCGATCGGCGGCGCGTTCACACTGAAGGACCAGACCGGAAAAATCCGCACCGATGCCGACTTCCGCGGCCAGCTCATGCTGGTCTATTTCGGTTTCACCTATTGCCCCGACATCTGCCCCACGGATCTGCAGCAGATCGGGCTGGCGATGGAGCAACTCGGCGACGACGCCAAGAACGTGCAGCCGCTGTTCATCACGCTCGATCCCGAACGCGACACGGTCGAGCATCTCGCGCAATACGTTCCGCTGTTTCATCCGCGCCTGCTCGGACTCACCGGCAGGGTCAAGGACGTGTCGCAGGCCGCAGACGCCTATAGGGTCTACTACACGCGCGTCTCAACGGGACCGAAGCCGGACGACTACACCGTCGACCATTCCGCGTTCATCTATCTGATCGACCGTGACGGAAAATATCTCGGCTTTTTTCCGCCGGGCACCGACGCCGCGAAAATGGCCGGGATGATCCGCCCGCATCTGGCCGGAAAGCCCGTGCGATAACGCGGTTCCGGAAACCCGCCTCTCCTTTCCAACAGGAACAACTGGCTTTCTCGAAGGTTCAATGCCGGGGACACATACCAACCGGAGGAACCATCATGAGGAAATTTGTTGTTTTGTTTGGTGCTGTAGCGATGCTGGCCAGCGCAACCTACGCGCAGGCGGCGGAATTCTATGTCGTTCAGGACACGTCCACAAAGAAATGCACCATCGTGGACAAGAAGCCGACAACGACAACGACGGTCGTCGTTGGCGATGGCAAGGTGTTCACGACTCGCACCGAGGCAGAGGCGGGCATGAAGACCATCAAGGTCTGCACGAACTGATCTTTTTCCGGAAGGGGACATGTGTCCCCTTCCTTTTTCCTCGAGCGAACGCGCGCCAGGACCGCAGGTGGCGCCGCTGAGGTGTGACGTCCTATTCCACCGCCGCCTTCTTCGGCTCCACGACCTCGAAGCCGGTGGAGAATTCATCGAGCATCCCGAACAGTTCGCGCAGCTTCAGCGGATTGCCGCCGACCGACACATCTCCCGTCAAAATGCTGCCGAGGAAGGTCCGTTGTTTGAGCGTGATGGCGTCGAGCGCTGCGCGGGTCAGCGTGACGCTGGCGTCGGCCTTGTCGGAGAGCTTGCCCGCTGTGTGCGTCAGCGCGGAGTTCTCCAGATTCATCACATAGGTCTGGTCGAGATCGGTGAAGGTCCAGTTGATCACGATGGTCTTGCCTTCGGCCTTCGTCGCGTTCAGCCGCACGCCCAGGAAATCGAACGCCAGATCGATGGAAATGCCTTTCAGCAATTCGGCATTCACCAGCGCGGGCGGCTGCGGGCCGACGCCACCGCGCAATTCCAGCGCGCCCAGCAGATAGGCGTTACGCCAGGTCGCCGCCTCGCTCTGATAGCCGAGCTGTTCGAGCGCATCGGCGCCGAGTTCGCGCGCGTCCCTGTTGGCGGGATCGGCGAACACCACCTTGCTCATGACGCTGGCGACCCAGCGATACTGGCCGGCCTTGTAGTCCTCGCGCGCACGTTTGATGGTCGCCTCCGCGCCGCCCATATACTCCACCTGCTTCCTGGCTTCTTCCGCACGCGGCAACGGATTGAGATCGGCAGGATTGGCATCGTACCAGCCGAGATAGAACTGATAGACCGCCTTGGCGTTGTGGCTCAGCGTGCCGTAGTAGCCGCGCGCGGCCCAGTCATTGGCCAGTGATGGCGGCAGCTTCAACTGCTCGGCGACCTCGGTCGGCGTCAGGCCGTGGTTGAGCAGACGCACGGTCTGGTCGTGGATAAACTTGTAGAGATCGCGCTGCTTTTTCAGGAACGCGACGATGCGCTCGTTCCCCCACATCGGCCAGTGATGCTGCGCGATCACCGCATCGGTCTTGTCGCCATAGCGGTCGATGGCATCGTTGATATAGCGCGACCACAGACGGCCATCGCGAATCTCCGCACCGCGGATGGTGTAGAGATTGTGCATGTTGTGGGTGGCGTCTTCCGCCATGTTCAGCAATTTGAACTGCGGAAAGTACATGATCATCTCGGACGGGGCTTCCGAGCCCGGCACCAGATGAAACTCGATCTCGACGCCATCGACCTTGCGCGTCTCGTAAGCCTGCTTGATCACATCGTTCGGCGGAATCAGCGAAATCGAGCCGCGCGCCAGCGCCTTGCCCAACCCGGTGTCGATCTGTGCCCGGTCGCCGACCGGCAACGCGCTGCCGAACTGATACTGCGCGCGGCGTGACATGGCGTTGCCGGCGATGACGTTCTCGGCCACCGCATGCTCCATGAAGCCGTCCGGCGCGATCACCTTCACCTTGCCGGTCTTGGCATCCTCCTCGGTAATGACGCCCTTGGCGCCGCCGAAGTGATCGGCATGGCTGTGGGTGTAGATCACCGCCGCGACCGGCTTCGCCGGCCGGTTCTTCAGATACAGATCGAGCGCGGCCTTCGCGGTCTCGTTGGACAGCAGCGGATCGATCAGGATCAGGCCGCTGTCGCCTTCGATGATGGTCATATTGGCGATGTCGAGCCCGCGCACCTGATAGACACGCTCGGTCACCTTGAAGAGGCCGTTGATGGCGTTGAGCTGCGCCTGCCGCCACAGGCTGGGGTTGACCGTGGCCGGGACCTGATCGCTTTTCAGGAAATCGTATTGTTTTGTGTTGAACGCCGGCTTGTCGCCGAGGCCGGGGACTATGCCATCCGGCAGTGTCGCGATGAAACCGCGCTTCGCATCCTCAAAATCCGCGCGGTCATTGAAGGGCAGCGTCTTGAGGAAGGTGTCGTTGACGGCGCGGCTGGCGGGTTCGGCATCCTTGGACTGAGCGAGCGACGGCGAAGTCGGCGCAATGGCGAACAACGCGGCAGCCAGCAGGCTGGCGGTGCATTTATACGGCATGTGACCTCCCGGACTGTCACGCGGTTCTCGGCACTGCCCGCGCGTTAGTTCCAGCCTATCAGGGGACATGCGTAAGTTTCATCGCAAACTTCATCCCATGCGCCGAAGAAAATGCCCTTTTCTCTCCGCACTCCGCGCCCCATATTCCGCTCATGGCGAAGAACCCCGATTCCGCGAAGCCTCCCAAAACCCCGAAATCGAAAGCCCATCGTCCCGATGTGCAGCCGATCGGCCCTGCGCTGGCGGAGCTTTTGAACCCGGCGATCAACCGCGGCGATGCGGGCATGGGATCGGGCACCGGCTTGCAGCCGCCGCCGGACAATTCCAAGGACCGCCGTTCCGGCGGCGAGGCGGCGATCCATCGCGCGCGCAAATCGACGCCGAAGGATTTCGTCGAGGGCGAGCCCCGCCCGACCCCGCTCCAGCCCGCTCCGCAGCCACCCGGTGCGAGCCGCGGATTCGACGAAGCCCCGCAGGCCAATTACGGCACCAGCGCGCCGATCCCGACCCTCGATCCCGAACTGGCAAAGCAGCTCGGCTACGATGTCGACGATGACGACTCGTTCCGCCCCGCGCGCAACAAGATGGAATCGCTGGGTGTGCAGGCGACCGCCGACGCGCTGGAAAACCTGATCCGCGACGGCCGTCCCGAATTTCGCAAGAATGACGGCTCGCTGAAGGTCTGGACACCGCATCGCCCGCCCCGCCCGGAGAAATCCGAAGGCGGCGTGCGCTTTGAACTCAAGTCCGCCTATGAGCCGAAGGGCGACCAGCCGACCGCGATCAAGGAACTGGTCGAAGGCATCCAGCGCAACGACCGCACCCAGGTGCTGCTCGGCGTCACCGGCTCGGGCAAGACCTACACCATGGCGAAGGTGATCGAGGCCACGCAGCGCCCCGCGATCATCCTTGCGCCCAACAAGACGCTGGCGGCGCAGCTCTACGGCGAGTTCAAGAACTTCTTCCCCGACAACGCGGTGGAGTACTTCGTCTCGTACTACGACTACTACCAGCCCGAGGCCTACGTGCCGCGCACCGACACCTATATCGAGAAAGATTCCTCGATCAATGAGCAGATCGACCGGATGCGCCACTCGGCGACGCGCGCGCTGCTGGAGCGCGACGACGTCATCATCGTCGCCTCGGTGTCATGCATCTACGGTATCGGCTCGGTCGAGACCTACACCGCGATGACTTTCGCGATGAAGCGCGGCGAGCGGATCGACCAGCGCCAGCTCATCGCCGATCTCGTGGCACTTCAATACAAGCGCACCTCGGCGGATTTCACCCGCGGCACCTTCCGCGTGCGCGGCGACACGCTCGACATTTTCCCGGCGCACTACGAAGACCGCGCCTGGCGCGTGAACATGTTCGGCGACACCATCGAGAGCATCGAGGAGTTCGATCCGCTCACCGGCCACAAGCAGGACGAGCTTGAGTTCATCAAGATCTACGCCAACTCGCACTATGTCACGCCGCGGCCGACGCTGATCCAGGCCATCAAGGGCATCAAGAGCGAGCTGAAATGGCGGCTCGACCAGTTGAACGCGCAGGGCCGTCTGCTCGAAGCGCAGCGCCTCGAACAACGCACCACCTTCGATCTGGAAATGATGGAAGCGACCGGAAGCTGCGCCGGCATCGAAAACTATTCGCGCTATCTCACCGGCCGCAAGCCGGGCGAGCCGCCGCCGACGCTGTTTGAATATGTGCCGGACAACGCGCTGGTGTTCGCGGACGAAAGCCATGTCAGCGTGCCGCAGATCGGCGCGATGTTCAAAGGCGACTTCCGCCGCAAGGCGACGCTGGCCGAATACGGCTTCCGCCTGCCCTCCTGCATGGACAACCGCCCGCTGCGCTTTGAAGAGTGGGACATGATGCGCCCCCAATCGATCGCGGTGTCGGCGACGCCAGGCTCGTGGGAATTGAACGAGAGCGGCGGCGTGTTCGTCGAACAGGTGATCCGGCCGACCGGACTCATTGACCCGCCGGTCAATATCCGCCCCGCCCGCACGCAGGTGGACGATCTGGTCGGCGAGGTCCGCGCAACCGCGCAGGCCGGCTATCGCTCGCTGATCACCGTGCTGACCAAACGCATGGCGGAAGATCTCACCGAATACCTCCACGAGCAGGGCATCCGTGTCCGCTACATGCACTCGGATATCGACACCATCGAGCGCATCGAGATCATCCGCGATCTTCGCTTGGGTGCGTTCGACGCGCTGGTCGGCATCAATCTGCTGCGCGAAGGTCTCGACATTCCCGAATGCGCGCTTGTCGCGATCCTCGATGCCGACAAGGAAGGCTTCCTTCGTTCGGAAACATCGCTGATCCAGACCATCGGCCGCGCCGCGCGCAATGTCGACGGCAAGGTCATTCTCTACGCCGACCAGATCACCGGCTCGATGGAGCGCGCCATCGCCGAGACCGACCGCCGCCGCGAGAAGCAGGTCGAATACAACACCGCCCACGGCATCACGCCGGAGAGCATCAAGCGCGACATTGGCGACATTCTCGGAAGCGTCTATGAGCGCGACCATGTACTGGTGGAAATCGGCGACGGCGGCATGGCCGACGACGCTGTCGCCATCGGCCATAACTTCGAGGCGGTGCTGGCCGATCTCGAAACCCGGATGCGCGAAGCTGCCGCCGACCTCAACTTCGAGGAAGCCGCGCGTTTGCGCGACGAGGTCAAGCGCCTGCGCGCCACTGAGCTGGCCGTGGTGGACGATCCGACCATCAAGCAGCGCGGCGTCGCGGCGAAAGCCGGCGCCTACGCCGGCAAGAAAAAGTACGGCGACGCCGCGAATTTGCCGGCGCAACTTGACAAGGCGGCGGCGAAAATGAAATCGCGCGCGCGAAAGCCGACGCTGGACGAGATGGGTCCGGGGATGGAAAGCAAGATTTTCCAGCCCACCAACTCACGCCAGTCCGGGCCCGAATTCTCAGGCCGCTCCACCGGCGGCGCGCCGGGCAAGCGCGGCGGATGGAAGAAGCGGTAGTGAACTTCGCGCACTGCGGCGGCATGGCGGTTGCGGGTTCCATCTCCATATAAGCGGCACCATCCCGCCTGCCTGTCGCGCTGGACGCTGCTCCGGCGCATCCTTCCCGACCGCCCGCTTCCAGTCCGAGAGTCCCAATGACACCTCTGTCCATCCTCGACCTTGTGCGCGTCACCGAAGAAACCGACGCGCGCGGCGCGCTCGATAACGCCCGCGATCTCGCGTCACACGCCGAGAGATGGGGTTATCGCCGCATCTGGGTCGCGGAGCATCACAACATGGCCGGAATTGCCAGCGCGGCAACTTCGGTCGTGCTGGCCCATATTGCCGCCGGAACGAAGACCATCCGCGTCGGCGCAGGCGGCATCATGCTGCCGAACCATGCGCCCTATGTCATCGCCGAGCAGTTCGGAACACTGGAGCGGCTGTTTCCCGGACGCATCGATCTTGGGCTCGGCCGTGCGCCGGGGACCGATCAACTCACGCTGCGCGCGTTGCGGCGCTCGCCCGAAGCTGCCGACAATTTTCCGCAGGACGTGCTGGAGGTGCAGGCCTTTTTAGCGCCGGCCGGTCCGGGCCAGCGCATCCAGGCGGTGCCCGCAGCCGGCACGAACGTGCCGCTGTGGATTCTCGGGTCGAGCCATTTCGGCGCGATGCTCGCCGCCGAACTCGGGCTGCCTTATGCGTTCGCGTCCCATTTCGCGCCCGGCGAATTGCTCCCCGCGCTGGAGATTTACCGCAGCCGCTTCAAGCCGTCCGAACAGCTCGACCGGCCGTACGCCATGGTCGGTGTCAACGTGATCGCAGCCGAGAGCGACGGTGAAGCACGGCGGCTCGCCACGACACAGCAGATGTCCTTCACCAATCTCCTGCGCGGCACCCGCAGCCTCAGCCAGCCGCCCATCGACGACATCGAGACCTATTGGTCGCCGCCTGAAAAGGCGCAGGCCATGCGGATGCTGGCGCGCTCGATCGTCGGATCACCTGCGACGGTCCGCAGCGGGATCGATGCGCTGGTGAAAGAAACCGCCGCCGACGAGCTGATCGTCGTCTCCGACATCTATGACCATCCAACACGCCTGAGGTCGTTTGAGATGATCGCCGAAGCAACCCGTTAACGCCCATCCGATCGCAGATTTGCAATCCCCCCTCAGCGCCTGCTAGGTCATCATCCAGATTTTCTGCATGTGACCTATCTGAGTAAGACCTGGGGGACTGACCAAATGGCCGACGCCGATCTGGATGCGATCATCCGGCAGCTTGCGAAGCAGCAGCAAAAGACTCTGACCGCCGCCGTGAAGAAGCAGCGGGACCATTACGCCGCCCGCGCCGCCAAGGCGAAGGACGGGACGGCGAAGCAGCTCAACAGGCAGCTTGCGAAGGACGCGCTGGAGATCGGCACGGCGACCGTGAAGCGGCTGCAGATGTCGGCGGACAACGCCGCCTACAGCCACGCGCGGTCGATGCGCCAGGCCACCGAAGCGGCCAAGGCTGTCGCTGCGAAAGCGGCAAAAGAGGTGAAGGCAGACAAGCCAAAGAAATCTTCGAAGAAGACGGCAAAGAAACCATCGGTGAAATGAAAGAGCCGGGGAAATCCCCGGCCTCAGCACCTGCGCCAGACATCACAAATTACGCCGCCGACGTTTTCGTCGCCACGCTTTTTTGTTTCGTCTTCAGTTCGCACCGCGTCATCGCGGGCTCTCCGAGAAATCTCGGTGCGCCGGACTGGACGTCTTGAAGCGATCATGCTGTCTCTGGTTAAGGACAGCGGTCCCTTCGTCCCGTCGGGAGCTGGAGTGATACTAGCACCGGACGCAATTCTGTCTATCCCGAACGTCGATGCGCTCGCCGTCAGGCAGCGACAACCTTGCTGACCTGAATTGTCTCATCTAGACAACAGGCTGTCGCAGCGGCGCTGCGTGTTCCCTCTGCCGCGCTGAAGACACGACGCATCATTTCCGCCAAAGCACGAACGCAAATCGATGAATGTGATTTCCTCCATTACTTATGACGACTTCGCCAAGGTCGATCTCCGCGTCGGGCGTGTTCTTGAGGTTCAGCCGTTTCCAAAGGCGCGCAATCCGTCGTGGAAGGTACGCGTCGATCTCGGTGAGCTTGGCGAGAAATGGTCGAGCGCGCAGATCACAAATTACACGGCGGAGCAGTTGACTGGTTCGCTGGTGGTTTGCGTCTGCAACTTTCCTCCGCGCAACATTGCGGGCTTCATGTCCGAGGTGCTGATCCTCGGCGCACCGGATGCCGGCGGCAAGATCATCCTGCTGTCGCCGCGCAGGGACGACTCCGGCCACGGCATCGTCTCGCCCGGCGCGAAGGTGTACTGACGCGCATGGCGCGCCTACTTCGCCAGCACGCGCGCGAGTTCGATCAGATTGGTTGAGATCGGCTTGGTGCGTCCGGCAATCTCGGCCAGCGGCGTGCGCGCGATCTCCCCGCGCTGCTCGCCGATCAGCACGCCCGACACGCCTTCCGCCAGCGACGTCAGCGCCGCGACGCCAAGCCGCGTCGCCAGCAGCCGGTCGAACGCCGTGGGCGGCGCGCCACGCACGACATGGCCGAGCACGGTGGCGCGCAGTTCGAATCCGGCCATACCCCGGTTGCTTTCGAAGTACGTCAGGATATGCGCGGCATTCTCCTTGACGCCTTCGGCGATCACCACGATCGCATGGGTCTTGCCGCGTTCATAAGCCGCCCGCAGCCGTTCCGCGATCTCGAACGACGACACTTCGAATTCCGGTGTCGAGATCACCTCGGCGCCGCCGGCGAGGCCCGCCATCATGGCGAGATAGCCGCAGTTGCGCCCCATGGTCTCGACCAGGAACGCGCGGGTGTGCGACGAGCCCGTGGTGCGCAGATTGTCGATCGCGCCCACCGTGACGTTGATCGCGGTGTCGCAGCCGATGGTGACATCGGTGCCGTAAAGATCATTGTCGATGGTCGAGGCGATGCCGACCACGGGAAAGCCGAGGCCATGCAGCGCGGCGGAGCCGGTCTGGGAGCCGTTGCCGCCGATCACCACCAGCGCATCGATGCCCCGCGTCGCCAGATTGCGCAGCGCTTTCGAACGGCCGCCTTCCTCGCGGAATTCCTTCGAGCGGGCACTGCCGAGAAATGTCCCGCCGATCTGGATGATGCCGCCGACATCGCGCGCGCTGAGCCGGGTCATGCGATCGTCGATCAGGCCCTGCCAGCCTTCACGCACACCGTAGACCGCGATGTCGCGATTGAGCGCGCTGCGCGTCACCGCACGGATCGCCGCATTCATGCCGGGGGCGTCGCCGCCGCTGGTCAGGATCGCAATTGCTTTCATGAAATGTGCCCCGTGAACCGGATCACGCGAACTTATGATGCCATCGGCGGAACGTCCATCCATGCGGCTATGGACGTGAGGCTGGATGTCCCTGCTCTCATGCCGGCCTGCGCCTGCTGGCGTTCTTGTTTGCGTGATCGCCCTCCGGAACAGGCGGAATGGCGTCGGTCATGCGATCCTCCTTTAGGAGGACAATGCACGTTGCGGGCAACCGTTCCTGATTTTCCAGTTCCGTAGTAAGGTCAGACCGCCCAGACGAGACATCACGGTCCGAACAATGACACTCATGAGATTCATGTCCGGCGTTCTGCTGATCTGCGCTCTGGCCGTTACCAGCGCCAACGCCGCAAAGAAGGCCGACAAGCCCGCCAGACCGGCGGAGCCGATGGCGCAGGATACCTCGCTCAACAATGTGAAGGAGGCACCCGCCGCCCCGTCGCTAGCCTGCGAAGGATCGTTCGCGAAGGACGCGACGCATGCGAAGCTGGTCACCGAGTTCGGCACGAAGCACGTCGCATTCAAGGACGTCGAGGTCACGAGCGGTGTCCTGACCAAGGCAACCGTCATTTTCGACGATGATCCAACCCGGCGCCTGGTGATCTACTGGAAGGACGACAAGACCCGCTCCAGACCCGCGTCCATCGTTGTCGAAGCACCCTCGACGTGGACCGGTCCGGGTGGCGTACGCAATGGCCTGTGGTTGAAAGACCTCGAGAAGCTCAACGGCGATGCCTTCAGCGTGACCGGCTTTGGCGGTATCGGCGGCGGCGAAGCATCGAAACTCGGCGGTCCGTTCGTCAACCTGCCGGGAGACTGCACGCTGACGATCCGTTTCGAGCCCGGCATTGCCCGTCCGCTGCCGCCACGCTTCGCGTCGGTGACGGGCGACCAGCTCATTGTCTCGAAAAATCTGATCCTGCGCCGGGTGCGTCCACAGGTTTCGCAGTGGAGCGTGAACTACCGGTAAATTCCGGATGCCGCGGCCGTCAGCACGCCGCGGATACCGTTGCGAAAATCGTCGGCACATTGGAGAGACTTCGTTAAACCTCGCATCGCATGCGGCTTGATCCTCATCGGGTTCCCTCTTACGGAACCCGCCAGCTTGGGGGAGAGAAACGCAATGAACAGTCAACAGTCCGAACAATGTGTGCGGACTTTCATCGACGCCTTCTATGCCGGTGACGCGGCACGTATGGAGCAATGCTGCGACGACGCGTTTACATCCCTCACCCACGCGCCGGTCGAGGTTTTTCCGCATCTCGGCCTCAAGCAGGGCAAGGCATGGATCGCGAAGGCCATCCAGATCCAGCACGAGCGCTATTCCAGCAGGCGCCACATCATCGATTTTGTCGTCGCGAATGAAACGCACGGCGCTGCCTTCGTGCAGGCGACGCTTACCAAGCGCAGCGATCAGCGCATCGTGCGGCTCAACGTCGGCGAGTTCTTCAAGCTCCGCGAAGGCCGCATCGTCGAATATCACTCGCTGTTCGATTCCTTCGACCTGGTGCAGCAGTTGATCGGCGACGATCTGACCGGCGAGTTCGCCGTCCGGGTCAAAAACGCGATGCGGCAATAGTCGGCCGCCGCGCGGGCTCACCGCGCCGCCGAGACGCCGAGCTCCCGCACCAGCCCGAACCACAGCGCGGTCAGTTCGCGCGCCGCAGGGTCCTTGTTCGGCTTCAGCCGGACGGCGGTGTGCACCAGCACGAGCTTCGACGCCGGATCGACGAAGATCGCCTGACCGTTGGTTCCGAGCATCGCGAACATCCGGCGCTTGGCCGGCATGATCCAGGTCTGGTAGCCATAACCATAGAACGGCGTCGCCACGCGCGGCGCACGAAACGAACCTTCAGGCGCAGTGGTCGCTTCGATCACCCATGCTTCCGGAATGACACCGCCGCCGTCCCTGGCGAGCAGAAGGCCGAAGCGCGCATAGTCGCGCAGCCGCGCGGCAAGACAGCAATAGGCCTGCTCCTGGTTGTGGCCGTCGACCGTCCAGCTTGCCTCGTCCTCCGCGCCCATCGGCTTCCAGATTTTCTCGGACAGATAATCGGACAGGCGCTTGCCGGTTGCCGCCATCAGCACGAGGCCGAGGGTTTCGGTTTGCGATCCGGCATAGGCGAATTTCGTTTCAGGCGGCGCAGCGCGGGTGTTGTAACGGCGCAGCAGGTTGGCGGCGTCCGGCAGGTCGGACCGGCGCAGGTCGCGGCTGAAAGCGAAGGCATCGTCGGTGCCGTCGTATCGTTCCGAAAACTCGACGCCCGCACTCATGGTCAGAAGCGCGCGCAGCGTGGTCTGGCCGTAGGCGCTGCCCTTCATCGCCGGCACATAGTCCTGCGCCTTGTCTTCGATGGAGCGGATCTTGCCCTCCTTGATGGCGATCCCCACCAGCATCGCCACCATGGTTTTCACCATCGAGTTCGACAGCAGCCGATCGGTGTCGCGCCGTCCGTACTGATAGCGCTCCAACAGGATGGTCGAATCCCGCGCGATCAGCAGCCCCGTTGTGGGATGCCGCGCAAGGTACTGGTCGATGGTGCGGCGCTCGCCGTCGAAGTCATAGGACCACGAAGCGCGATCGCAATCGCGCGCCAGTGGCGAAGGGGTCGCGGGCGGCAAGACCGCGTGAGCCGGGAGCAGTTTGTCGAAATTGCTGAAGGTCGCGACCATGCGGTCCTGCCGCCGGCGGTCGGCGATGGTGCCGAGGGGATAGTTCTCGGCGGCGCCATAGGCTTCGGCATCCGGGCCCGAACGGGAGAACGACGGCTCGCAGGCGGCCTTCGCCGACCCTGCCGCGCCAATAACCAGCAGCGTACACACACATGCGGCCGCACGCAGCCGATCCAGAGCGGATGAAAATCTCATCGGTCTTCCGAAGGTTTGCTGAAAAGTCCTTGGTGCTTATGCGCCGAGGATGGCGCGGGACGGTCCGGCGTTCAAGCCGGTGATCCGGCGTTGCGGATGAACCCGCCAGCCCTTGCGAGCGACGAACCGATATCCGGGACCTGGCCCCGGATCACGGGGGACATGATGAAGACAATTATTCTCGCGGCTTTGGGGACGGTGGTCGGCCTCGTTCTGGGCGTCGCCGCAGGTATTCTGGCCGGCATCGGCTGGGTCAGCATCTTCAAGACCAGCGACTTTGAGGGCTACAGCGGGATGCTGGTGTTCTTTACCTTTGCCCCGGCTGGCGCCCTGCTCGGCGGACTGACCGGTGCGATATGGGCCGCTTATGCCGCGTCCCGCACCCGCCTTCGGATGGAAAATGACACCTGAGGCCGGATTTGCGTCCTCGAGATCCTGATGACGTTTTGTGCTTTTTACACGCGGCGATTGAAATTTGAGCTGAACCCGCGTTTTCGGCATTTGTGCATTGCAATATCGCAAGTTGTCAAACGGCCGAAATCCACTATGTCCCGTACCATCAGATGAGAATTCCAGCATTTTGGCGAGAGCGTCATCGACGACGCCTTGGAGCCCTTTGCTGTTTGGCTAAGCGACATTTCAGGACTTCAAAATGACAGAGCATAGTCTCTGGCGTGTATCGCGCGCATTTCACCGCGCACTGAGCGAACGTCAGACCGATCAGCTTGAATCCGTCCTCGATGACAACGTGGACTGGGCGATTTACGGCCCGATCGACATGTTTGCCTTTTTCGGCCCCCGGCGCGGCAAGCGGGCGGTGATCGACGTCGTCCGCGAGATTTCCAGCATCGTGACACTCCACCGCTCCGACCGTGAATCCATTATGCTCGGAGAGGACTCGGCGGCTTCGATGATGCGGTATTCTCTGATGCCGGAAGCGTCCGGTAACCCGATCAGCGTCCGCGTCGCTCTCTTCGTCCAGTTCAAGGCGGGACGCCTGACCAGTCTCCGCGCCGTCATCGACACCTTCGACCTCGTCGAACAAACCCTTGGCCGCCAGATTCATCTGCCGAAGATCGCGTAACCGGCCTATGACCGCACGGTGACATGCCGCTGCCCGAAGCCCCGCTTGCGCGGGGCTTTTTATTTGGGCATGCGCGGCGATCACGGCGGCTTGAACCCGCGCAACACAATTGCGACAAACACAATTGAAAGATGATCGCCGGAAGCCGCGACTGCTGCGTCGAAAGACGATATTAACCCGCATAGCGCCTGATCAGCCGTGATCGACTTGCGAATGCCGGACGCGATGCAATGACGCCGAGAATGCCGCAGCTTGCGAACTCCCCAAACCGGATTGTAACCGCACTGGCGATGGCCTGCGGCCTCTGGGCTGCCGCTGCGGGTCATACACAGGCGGAAGACGGCACACCTGCGGAAACCGGCGAGACCACCGCACCGGAGTTTGTCGAACCGGCGGATATCGACTGGAGCATACTCAACAGCGATCCAAGATCGCTTTATGAGGCGCCCTCTGCGGTCGGACACGCGTCAATCGTAAAGCCGATCGAAGATCCGTGGTCCTGGACCCGCTCCGACAAGCCGGACGGATCTTCCGCCGTCGCGATCAAGCAGCCGATCACGCCCTTCTGGGACACCCGCGTCGGCGCCGATCTCAACGTCACGACGAAGATGCCGACCACCTCGTCGGAAGTCCTCGCGGAAAAAATGGCGCACAACAATCAAATCTCGCAATCGTCGGGCAGCGCGTGGGCCGCGATGACCGCGCCGGGCCTCGGCTCGATCTGGGACAAGACCGCCGTCGAAGCGCGCACCGATCCGGCGCAGGAGCAAAGCAGGTTCGGAACGTCGCTGAGCAAGTCGCTGCCGTTCGGCGGCGATCAATACGCGCTGACCTTGCAGCACGGATACAATGTCACGCAGCAAACGCTGGTGCCGGTGTTCGGCCTCGGTGCATCGTCGCGCATTTACGAAATCGATCAGTCCGCGAAGCTCGGTATCGCGGAAACCGGCACCAGTTTCATCGCGGGCCAGACGCATTCCAGCGCCGACGACAAATGGCTGCGCCGGATCGGCGCGGAGCAGAAGCTGTTCGGCGGCGTCACCGTCACCGGATCGGTCAGCGAGACCCCGAGCGGGATCGCCAACGGCAGCCTGACCGCGGGCTTCAAGACGCGCTGGTAGGTTCCGCTTAACCGGATAGCTACCATTCCGGCCTTTCCCGTTTTGTCCACTGTATGAATCCGACCTCGCCGCATCCTCGCCGCGTTTCGGTCACGATCGGCTGCACTCATGTACCCGTACTCGTCGTGCGGGGGACTCCGCGCTCGCTCAACCTGCGAAACAAGGAACAGCCGATGAACGCTTTGCCAGCAGAAAAATCCGAAATGACCGAAGAGGACAAGAACCTCGCCGCCGTCAACGACGTCGAAGCCGGCATTCGCGATTTCGTCCGCAAGGATGTCGCCTATCTTCGGCGCGCTCCGGCAGCTCCGGGCACTGACGCGCCTGCTGCGGATGCATCCGCTGATGCCGCTGTCGGCAGCGTCAACAACCTGATCAATCGCGTAGCAGGTGCTTCGCTCAGCGAAATCGAGACGCTGATTGCGGAGCTCGAAGGTCTGCGCACGCTGATGCACAACGAAGGTCAGCGCATTCAGCGTGAACTGGCCGGCTACGCCCAGCTCGGACAGACCGCGATGAAGTCGACGCGGATGATCGCCGACAATCTGGCGCAGTGGAAGCGCACCGCGCCCGAGCCGCGTCAGGACTGAACGATCCTCTGACCGCGGCATCCAGACCGTGCCGCGGTCACCTCCCTGAGACTTGCCGCCCCTCGACAGAGCGGGCGGCATTTTTCTGTCAGGTGGCGGGACGGCGCGGCGCGAACACCGAACCCAGGAATGAGAACGCCAGTTCGCCGCGCTGATTGACGCCGGTGTTGTAGAAGCCGACGAAGCCGAATTGCGGACGCGACTCCAGCGGGCGCTTCGACGTGATCTCGGAGACGTAGGTCAGCGTATCGCCCGCCAGCACGGGCTTGAGCCATTTCAGTTCGCGAAATCCCGGCGACGGCCCCGACACGATCGGCTTCTCGCCCCGCGCCGCCTGTTCAGCGGCTTCACGCTGGAAGCTCGCCACCGTGAGCCGCATGTACGTCGCCGCCACATGCCAGCCCGAAGCGGCGAGACCGCCGAACACGGAATTGCGCCCGGCTTCCTCGTCGAGGTGAAACGGCTGCGGATCGAACTTCGCGGCGAACTTCTTGATGTCCTCCGCAAGGAACGTAAACGAGCCCAGCTCGCGGCGATCGCCGATCTTGATGTCTTCGAAATATGGCATGGACTGTCCCTACCTCACGCCGGCCGCGGCGCGGCGCAACACCATCAGAGGCAACGTCGCCAGCATCAGCGTCTGCCCCGATGCGTTGCGCATGTCGTTCTTGATGTAAACGAACCCGACATCGGAACGGCTCTTGGATTCACGCGTCGAGACCACGTCGACGGATATCGTGAGATCGTCGCCCGGCCGCAGCGGCGAAACCCACCGCACCTCGTCGACGCCTGGCGACCCTGCCGAGGCGATGTTGTGGATGAATCCATCCCAGCAGATCCGCATCAGCAGCGAGCACATGTGCCAGCCCGAGCCTGACAGACCCTTGAGGATGGTGCGGCTGGCCGCCTCCTCGTCCAGATGCATCGGCTGCGGATCGAACTCGGAGGCGAAGGCGATAATGTCGTCGCGGGAAACATGGTGCGGCCCGAACGTGCCGAAATGGCCGAGCTTGAAGTCTTCGAAAGTGAGTTTCATCGTTTCAATCGCGTTGTGGATAGGCGCAGTTTGGCCGTTATTTCAGGACACCTCAAGCGGTGCGTTGCGTGGCCGCCTTCCGTCTTTTCCGGCGATATGCGACAACCCTGGCCATCCGGAGCGGTTCGGTCCGTCGCTGATTCGCCCACCGTATTCTGTCTTTTTCGGCTCATCTGGAGAAAGCCCATGTTTCATTTCCAGGATCTCTTCCAGTGGGACAGGTTCATCACACCCACCATCATCAAGGCCTTCTACTGGCTGGTGATCGCGCTGATCATCCTGTTCGGGATCGCAGGCATATTCTCGGCCCTGACCGTGATGGCGATCAGCCCGTTCGGCGGGTTCATCCAGTTGCTGTCGGCGCTGGCCGGCGTGGTGGTCGGGATTATCTTCTCACGCATCAGCGCCGAACTGATCCTGATCGTCTTCCGGATCAACGAGCATCTCGGTGCGATCCGCGACCAGGGCCGCGACCGTCAGATGTAAGGACACGCAACGCCCTCCATGAGATATGTCGTGCGCTAGCTTGACCCGCGCATCCAGCTTAAGAAAGCAATTCTCAAAAGATGGATTGCCGGGTCAAAGCCCGGCAATGACGAATGTGAACCGTCGGTGCCTCAGGTATTGAACCTGAAATGCATCACGTCGCCGTCGGCGACGACGTATTCCTTGCCTTCCAGCCGCAGCTTGCCGGTATCGCGCGCGCCGGACTCGCCACCATTCGCGATGTAGTCGTCATAGGCGATGGTCTCGGCGCGGATGAAGCCCTTCTCGAAATCGGTATGGATCACGCCGGCCGCCGCGGGCGCCTTGGTGCCCTTGGTGATGGTCCAGGCACGGGCTTCCTTCGGGCCAACGGTGAAATACGTGATGAGATGCAGCAGTTCGTAACCGGCGCGGATCAGGCGGTCGAGACCCGCTTCTTCGAGTCCCAGGGTGTCGAGAAAGTCGGCACGCTCCTCGCGTGACAGCGTCGCGATCTCGGATTCGATCTTGGCGGAAATCGCCACCGCAACCGCGCCTTCCTTTTTGGCGTGCTCAAACACCTGCTGCGAAAACGAGTTGCCGGCGGCGGCAGCGCCTTCCTCGACATTGCAGACATAGAGAACAGGCTTGGACGTCAGCAGACCGAGCATGCGGAACGCACGCTCCTCCTCCGCCTTGCGCTCGAGGAAACGCGCCGGCTTGCCATCGCGCAGCAGCTTCAGGGCGCGATCGACCAGTTCGAGCTGCTCCCTGGAATCCTTGTCGCCGCCCTTGGCCTTCTTGGTCAGATTGTCGACGCGTTTCTCGAGGCTGTCGAGATCGGCGAGCATCAGCTCGGTCTCGATGGTCTCGATGTCGGCCAGCGGCGCGATCTTGCCTTCGACATGGGTGATGTCGGAATCCTCAAAACAGCGGACCACATGCGCCACCGCATCGACTTCGCGAATGGTGGCGAGAAACTGGTTGCCGAGGCCTTCGCCCTTCGACGCGCCCTTGACCAGACCCGCGATGTCCACGAACGTCAGTTGCGTCGGGATGATCTGCTGCGACTTCGCGATCGCCGACAGCTTGTCGAGCCGCGGATCGGGTACCGCCACCGCGCCGACATTCGGCTCGATGGTGCAGAACGGATAGTTCGCCGCCTGCGCTGCCGCCGTTTCCGTCAGCGCGTTGAACAGTGTGGACTTGCCGACGTTGGGCAGTCCGACGATGCCGCATTTGAAACCCATAATCTTCTTTCGACTTTGACGTACGGTGACCGCTTCGATTTCATTTCGTCATACGCGGGCTTGCCCCGCGTATCCATCTTCTTTGGAAAGATGGATCGCCGGATCAAGTCCGGCGATGACAATCATTTTTTGGGCGACGGTTCGCTGTCGTCCTTCGATGTGAATCCCTTTGCATCCATCGCAAGATGCACCTTGTTTGCAAACGACGCGTCCTGCCCGGTGACGATAAACGCTGCGTTGTCGGCAATCGCCTCGCACAGCGCGGTGACCCAAGGCATTTCGCTTTTGGCGAAATCGGACAGAACGTGCTGATGCACCAGATCCTTGACGCCGGGATGCCCGACTCCGAGCCTCACGCGGCGATAATCGTTGCCGACATGCGCGGAGATGGAGCGAAGTCCGTTGTGTCCCGCAATGCCGCCGCCGATCTTGACGCGCAGTTTCGCGGGCGGCAGTTCGATCTCGTCGTGAAACACCGTGATGTCGCCGACGCTCATCTTGAAGAACTTCGTCGCTTCGCCGACCGCGTTGCCCGACTCGTTCATATAAGTCGTGGGCTTCAGCAGAATGACGCGCCCATTGCCGAGATTGCCTTCGGAGGTCTCCCCCTGAAAGCGACGGCGCCACGGACCAAATCCGTGACGCCGTGCGATCTCGTCGACAGCCATGAACCCGATGTTGTGCCGGTTGCCCTGATACTTCGCGCCGGGATTCCCCAGTCCGACGAACAGGCGCATGGCACGGGCTCTCCCGGCCGCTTACTTCTTCTTGTCGGCAGCAGGCGCCTTGGCGGCAGCAGCCGCGGGAGCCTTCGCAGCACCAGCCGCAGGAGCAGCCGCCGCAGCGCCGGCCGCAGGAGCAGCACCGGCCGCAGGCGCAGCACCACCGGCAGCAGCAGCCGCAGCAGCCTTCAGTTCTTCGTTGTAGCCTGACGGCGGAACGATG
Organism: Afipia sp. OHSU_II-C1; assembly: GCF_000497575.1. Classification (GTDB taxonomy): domain Bacteria; phylum Pseudomonadota; class Alphaproteobacteria; order Rhizobiales; family Xanthobacteraceae; genus Afipia. The sequence continues at coordinate 83,554 of NZ_APJI01000007.1, read as the reverse complement.
GTGACCAGCGTCGCGTCTTCGCGGGTAAACAGCTTCACGCCGTTCGGCAGCTTGATGTCGGTGATGTGCAGCGAGCTGCCGATGTCGAGCTTGCCCACGTCAGCTTCGAGATACTGCGGAATGTTGTCCGCCGGCACCTCAAGGTCGATGTTGTGGGTCACGATGTTGACCGTGCCGCCGCGCTTCACGCCTGGCGAGGTTTCCGAATTCAGCACGTGCAGCGGAACGCTGACGCGGATCTTGGAGCCTTCGCCGAGACGCAGGAAGTCCACGTGCAGCGGGAAGTCGCGCACCGGATCGAGGCTGAAGTCGCGCGGAATCACGCGGTGCTTTTTGCCGTCGAGTTCGATGTCGTGAATTGTGGTCAGAAAACGCCCGGCCTGAATGCGCAGGCGCAGTTCAGCATCGTCGAGCGAGATGGTCAGCGGGGGCTGGTTGTTGCCATAGATCACTGCCGGGATACGGCCAGCGCGACGTTCAGCCCGGGCGGCCCCCTTGCCGGCCTTCGGACGAGCGGTCGCCTTCAATTCCTTGACGGTCGCCATTGTTCAGTTCCTCAAGATTTAAAAGTGAAGGGCCGCAAAGCGGCCCGGTTTTACATCGCGGCAAGCCTCCAGGGGTGCGGGGGCCGCTGACGTGGCGGGTTCTTAGCCCCAAAGGGCCAGAAATACAAGGAAATGAGCGGATTTTAGAGCGGCTTTTTCCGACGCCGGGATCAGGCCATCAGCCCTCAGATTGAGGAAATTGCCGGCGTTCCACCTGGCGACAGCCCTGCCAGCCAGTCTTCAGAGTCTGCCAAGGCACGCAGCGCATCGCGCTTGCGGATCAGGTCCGCGCGCTCGTTTTCGCTGGTCGCCGATGCAGCCATCTTCTCACAGCGAGCTGCCCATTCGCGCAGTTCGGCGGAATTATTGTTGAGCATCGAAATATCCAATCAGAAGTGAGCGCCCCTCCTGAGCCAATATCGCACCGAACGAACCATGTCGCAAGACATAACTTATTGAAATAAAAGGAGTTTTTTACTAATTTTGGGATTCCGTAGCGGAGTGGGGAACTTTGTTCACGTGAGTGAATTGAGTAATTTACTAACCCATCGTCTGGCAAAGACCTTGGCAGCAAACGCCCCCACAGGAGGCTAAAATGAGCGATTTGCGCGGCGAACGCCTGCAGATCATGCTTTCGCCTGAGGAATTATCCGCGATCGACGATTTCCGCTTCAAGCACCGGATGCCGACCCGGGCCGCCGCGGTGCGGGAACTTCTCAAGCTAGGTCTGGCGTCTGCCGAGATCGTGACCGGCACGGGACTGAAATCCGCCAATTATGGCGTCCTCGGCCGCAGTCCAAATGGACGCAATGCCGACGATAAGGGCGACGGCGCCGAATAGCGCCCACCTACATTTATCGCTCCCGGCACTTTGAACGGGTCGTCCGTCCCTCTCCTAAAAATTTCATCTCCGCGATCGGTCTTGCCTTGCCGGATCTTGGATGCATTTGTTATGTTATAACATAACAATCATAGCGAGCGCTTCATGCCGCCCCGCCGCCTCTCCCGCATCGCATTGAAAAGGCTGTTCGATTCCCATGAAAAAACTGCCCGTCACCGTGCTCTCCGGCTTCCTCGGCTCTGGGAAGACGACCCTGATGAACCATGTGCTGAACAACCGGCAGGGTCTGCGGGTTGCCGTGATCGTGAACGACATGAGCGAGGTGAACATCGACGCCGACCTCATTCGCAATGGCGGTGCGGACCTGTCGCGGACGAATGAAACCCTGGTCGAGATGACCAACGGCTGCATCTGCTGCACGCTGCGCGACGACCTGCTCAAGGAAGTCAGCAGACTCGCTCACGACGGACGTTTCGATTACCTGCTGATCGAATCTACCGGCATCTCCGAGCCCCTGCCGGTCGCGACCACCTTCGATTTCCGCGACGAGGACGGCGTGAGTCTCAGCGACGTGGCGAAGCTCGACACCATGGTGACCGTTGTGGACGCGGTGAACCTGCTGCGGGATTACGCCTCGCACGATTTCCTGCGCGACCGCGGCGAGTCGCTCGGCGACGACGACAAGCGCACGCTGGTCGATCTCCTGGTCGACCAGATCGAGTTCGCCGACGTCATCGTGCTCAACAAGATCGGCGACGCCTCGCCCGCCCAGTGCGAAGCCGCACGACGCATCTTGATCGCGCTCAATCCCGAAGCGGAGATCATCGAGACCAGCTTTTCCAAGGTGCCGCTGGAAAAAATTCTCAACACCGGGCGCTTCGATTTTGAAAAAGCACAGCAGCATCCGGTCTGGTTCAAGGAACTGTACGGCTTCGCCAACCATGTGCCGGAGACGGAGGAATACGGCGTGACGAATTTCGTCTATCGCGCGCGCCGGCCGTTCGATCCGCAGAAGTTTCACGCCTTCATCACCTCAAGCTGGCCAGGCGTGATCCGCGCCAAGGGGCACTTCTGGCTGGCGACGCGGCCGCAATGGGTCGGCGAACTCAGCCAGGCCGGCGCGATCGTGCGCAACGAAGCGATGGGATTCTGGTGGGCGGCAATCCCGGAGGAGCGCTGGCCCGATCATCCGGAATGGCGCGCGGCCATCGCGAAGAGCTGGTCGGAGGTGTGGGGCGATCGCCGGCAGGAAATCGTCTTCATCGGCACCGGCATGGACACCGCCGAACTGACGCGACGGCTCGATGCGTGCCTTGTGGCGATCTCCGGCAAGGACGCGATGAACACCGCAGCGTGGGCGAAACTCCGCGATCCTTTTCCGGTCTGGCGCCGCGCCGATGAGGCAGCGTGAGGGGTGTCAGGTCGGCCGGTGCGCGGCGACCGCGGCCGGCCGCCGAACCACCGCGGCCAGATTCTTGCAGATCGCAACCAATGGCATTTCGATCATCCGGTAGACCAGAACGCCGCCCACCACGCTCGCCAGGCACCCAACGAGAATGAACCCGCCGGCCAGCAGTGACGGCGCACCGTTGCCCGAGAAGACGACCGCGTTCTTCGCGGCAGAGAGTACGACGCCGTGGGTGAGATAAATCGAATAGGATGCGTCGCCCAGCAACATCGGCAGGCGCCAATCCTTCAACTTCGGTTCGAGCGCGAGCGCGCCGGTGACGATCAGGAATGCTGGAAGCCCCCAATGAAAAAAGCGCGAAGCAGAAATGTTGGCTGCCGACAGCACGCCTGACGTCAGCAGCAGGCCACATCCAGTGGCGAGCAGGAACACGGCGACAGCCGGGCGCGGCAACGCCTTGCGCTCATACATGACACCCAGCAGACATCCGATCATGAACTCGATCAGCAGCGGGCTGGTGTAGGTGAGCGCGACCGGCCCCGACGGTGGAACAAATAACGTGGATACGACCAGCGCGCTCAGGACAGTGCAAACGAACACCGCCCGGTGCCGTCTCGCAATCAGAAGCGCAAGGGCGAACACCGCATAGAAGAACATCTCGAAATTCAGCGTCCATCCGGCGATCAGCAACGGCTGGATTTCTCCCGTTCGCGGCGAAACGAACGGGATGAACAGCAGGGACCGGACGAGATTCCACAGCGAGGGCACTGTCGCCGGATCGCGAAAGATCAGCCAGCCGCCGTAAAGCAGCACTGTCATCGTCCAGTAGAGCGGCACGATACGGATGATCCTGTTCACCGCGAAGGATGCCGGCGTGGTCCGCTCCGACGCCGTGGTGATCCACATGATGAATCCGCTGATGACGAAGAAGATATCGACGCCGGCCGCGCCGAACGGCAGCCGTTGAAAATGGAAGTATTCCTGCGCCATGCCGTCGGCATGGAAAAACACCACCATCAGGGCGGCGGCGGCGCGCAGGTACTGGATCGACAGAATCTTTGGCATGGCCGGCGGCTGCGCTCTTTTACCCAATCGTTACTATTGCGATTCAGCTTTGATTAAAGATGCAGCCGGCGGAAGGCACGGTTGCGTGACGAGAGCCGGTAACCGCCGTTAAGGATAACTGTTAAGAGTTGGGAACCTGTTTTTCGCTACATCTGTGGAGTTGATACCTACCGAACGCCCCGCAGAGGACGGACATGGCCGCTTTGGCAGAACTTCCGCAGACGTCGCGACGTCTGCTTCTCGCATCGGATTGTGAGGACCAAAGCGAAGAACTCGCCCGCATTCTGAGGAATGCAGGCAGCGTGGAAACGATCTCCATTTTCGATCTGCCCGATCACCCGGCCAGCGACTTCGCCGGCGTCGTCATCGATATCGATCTCACCTCGGCCGCGGCTGTGCAGCGCGTGCGCAGCAAGCTCACCGGCAAGGACTATCAGCCGCTGCCCCGGCTGTTCGTGCTCGCTGATGCGCTTCATCACGGCTCGGCGCAGGCCTGGGCGCTCGGCGCGACCGATACCATCCAGCGGCCGTTTCATCCGGAAAGCATCCTGCACCGGATTCGCCAGGTGTTTCCGGAAACACCGGAAGACGAACACACCACCGACGCGCGCATCCTGAGCACCGGCGTCACCGCCGCGCTGGTCGTGATGTCGAAGATTTTCCGGCGGCTTCCCGCCGGCATTCCGCTTTCGTTCGACGATGTGATGCAGGCAGAAACGCAGATTCTGCGCGCGCTCAAACGCTGCTCGCTGCGGCAGTGGCTGATCGCGGTCAACAAGCATCACAACAAGAGCTATCGCCACACCCTGCACGTCACCGGTTATGCGGTTGCCTTCGCCCATCATCTCGGCATGCGCGAAGACGACCAGCGCCGCCTGACCCGCGCGGCTCTGCTCCACGATGTGGGCAAGGCGTTCATTCCCGTTCCGATTCTCGAAAAGATCGGCAGGCTGACCGACGAGGAGAACGCTATTCTCGCGCAGCACTCCCAACTCGGTTACAACGCGCTGAAAGAGCAGCGCGGATTTCCCGGCGAGGTGCTCGACGTGGTGCTTCATCATCACGAGATGCTCGACGGCAGCGGTTATCCCGAAGGACTTCAGGGACAGCAGATCAGCGACATCGTCCGCATCATGACGCTGGTGGACACCTACGCCTCGCTGCTCGAACCCGACGCCGAAACATCCGCGATGACACCCGAGCAGGCATTCGGGATCATGGAATTGATGGGCGGCAAGCTCGATGGCGCACTGCGCCAGGCCTTCCGCCCCGTGGCGCTCGGGACCTAAGAAACCGCGAATAGCCTTCAGGGTCATCCCCGCCTTCGCCGGGACGACGCTTTTGCTTGCCTCAGCAATATTGCTTTTGGCTCGTTCTCGCGATTGGATGCAGCTGCAACCAATTCAGGACGCGTGCCGGCACCGCATCGGCCGCGCAGGAGGACGCCCATGCCGACCGAGACGCTGACCCGCCGTTCATTCATGACCACCGCCGCGGCCTTCGGCGCGGGTCTGGCTGTGCCCTCTGGTCTGGCTGCGCCGGCCTGGGCACAGGCCTCCTACCCAGCACGGCCGGTTCACCTCATCGTCCCCTATGCAGCCGGCGGCGGCACGGATTTCTTTGCGCGGCTGGTGGCGGCGTCCATGAGCACAACCCTCGGTCAGCAGCTCGTGGTGGAGAATCGCCCCGGCGCCGGAACGCAGATCGGGGCCGAAGCCGCGTCCAAGGCCGAACCCGACGGCTACACCTTCCTCCTTGGCGACACCTCGACCTACGCCTCCAACAGAAGCCTGTACCAGAAGCTGCCCTACGATCCGCAGAAGGACTTCGCGCCGATCTCCCTGACCGGACGCTTCGCCATCGTGCTGCTGGTCAACACCGACAAGCTCAACGTCAATTCGGTGCAGGCCCTGATCGACGCCGCGAAGAAGGCGCCGGGCGCGATCGACTATGCGAGCGCCGGCGTGGGCTCGCCGTTCCATCTCGCCGCTGAACTGTTCGCGCAGTCCGCAGGCATCAAGCTCAATCACGTGCCCTACAAGGGCGCTGGCCCGGCCCTTCAGGATCTCGCCGGCGGGCAGATCGGCATGATGTTCGTCGATTTCGCCACCGCGCGCTCGCAGCTCAACCTGAAGTCGATCAAGGCCATCGGCGTGTGCTCGCCGGGCGAGTTCTACGGCTTGCCGGGCGTGCCGGCCGTTGCCGCCACGGTGCCGGGCTTCGAGGCGTGGGCGTGGCAGGGCTTCGCCGCGCCGGCGAAAGTCTCGCCCGACATCATTGCCAAGCTGCGCGAGGCTTATCTCAAGGCGGTCAACGATCCCACGATCAAACAGAAGCTGATCGACGCCGGGATCGATCCGCTGCAAAGCACGCCGCAGGAGATGGCGGCCTATGTCGCCTCCGAAACCGCGAAGTGGGAGAAGGTCATCAAAACCGCGGGGATCAAACTGGACTGACGCGGTCGGCTTCCTTGGCGTCCCGAAGCTCGCTCAAACCGCGAACGAACATCTCGACCGCGAAAACGTAGCTCTTTTGATATTCGATCGGGCGGGCGACCGGTGCCGACATTTCGTTGATGACGAAGCCGCGAACCAGGCTCTTGAGAATGCGGATCGCGTGTCTGGCAGCCTCGCCGCTGACGCCTGCGTCGGCAAAAACGCGCAGCACGACCAGAGCCAGTTGCCCCGCCGCCTTCTGATACTCGGGATTGTCGACATCCGGGTCGCGAAACGACGCAATGGCCAGGCCGGGACTTCCAAGCGAAAAACTACGCATCGCATGCGCCATCGCACGGATCGCATCCAGGCGCGTCTTGCCTTTGACCGCCTGTTCAATCTGCCGCTGAAGTCCCTGATAGCCCGCGATCGCCAGCGCCTGCTTCATCTGCGGGATGGTATCCACCTTGCCGAAGAAGGCCTCCATTTCAGTGACAAGGTCGGCGGCGATCTTCTTGTCCCATCGCGGTGAAGGCGCCTTGATGACGCGTTCAACCTCGGAGAAATGTGTACGATCGAACGGAGTCACAGCTAAGCCTCGCAACCAAACCGCGATCCTGGACCGGATTGGTCAACGTCGTTGGCGCAAAGCCGGAGCGTTTCGATTCAAATGGTCGGCATGAGCCGTCACAAGACCCTGACCCCTGCTTTCCCAAGCTGTGACTGCTTCTCAGGCGTGATGGCCTTTCGCCATGCGTCTTCCGCGCCCGGTTCGGGAAGGAAGCGGCCGAATTCGATCATCTGCGGTGCGTCGATGTCCTGGATGTAGAACCAGACATCCTCCGCGCCAACGCCCGCAGCCCCTCGCACCTTGTCGGCCGCCTCGCCCATCAGCTTCTGTTTCACATCGATTCCTCGCCCCGAACGGATCATGCCGTGGACGAAAACGTGCGGATGCGCGTTAGGCTTGCCGCCGATGAAATGTTCGCCATTCTCGAGGGCGCGGAAAATCACCTGCGCAAAGAACGCCGGCGCGCCGGTTGCGGCATGATGGGCCGCGGTGATCGCCTCGGCGATCTGCCCTTTCTGGGCGGCTGAGAGCGTCAGGTTTGCCGTCGTCACAGTATAGGTCGGCATCGGTTCCTCCGGATTTATGCAACATCCCTTCTGCCGGCGGAAAGTGACCCCATATAGATGCATATGCAAGCTTTATTTATTGTATATGCATCTAATATCGCATAGGCTGAGCCCAGACTAAGGATGCCGATGTTCACCGATTGCTACTGCACCCAGTTTCGCCGTTCCTCGCGGGCCTTGACGCGCCTCTATGATGCCGCGCTCAAGGATCACGGCATCCGCATCACCCAGTTCTCGCTGCTGCGCGCACTGCGCCGCCTCGGTGGCGCGGCGACGTTCAGCGAACTCGCCGATGAGGTCGTCCTCGACACCACCACCATTTCCCGGAACGTGAAAGTTCTCGCGGCCAACGGCTGGGTCAGCTTTCAAAACACCGACGACGGCCGCGAGAAAAAGATCCGCCTGAGCAGCGCCGGCGGCAGGAAGATCGATACCGCGACATCAAGCTGGCAGGTCGCACAGGACCGGATCCTTGGGTCCGCCAAGGAAATCTTCGCCGCCCGCAAGGGCGATCCGCTGATCGACACACTTGAAAAGCTTCAGGCGCTCTCTGGCGCAACCGATTCAGAAGGGCCGGTTGTCGAGCGCAAAACGCACAAGAAAGCCTGACTCCACCCGTCGGGCACGGATTCATCGTTCAAGATAAGGAATAAGCCTCATGCCGCTCGTACGCATCGATCTTGCGAAGGGAAAGCCGGCCGGACATCGCAAGGCCATCGGCGAGATCATCTACAAGGCGATGACCGAAACCATCAACGTGCCAGCCGATGACAAGTTTCAGGTCATCACCGAACATGCACCGGAAGACCTGAATTTTCCGAAGAACTATCTTGGCATCGAATACAGCAAGGACATCGTCTTCATCCAGGTTACGCTGAACGGGGGCCGAACGGTGGACATGAAGAAGGCGTTCTACAGGCGCATCGCCGACGACCTGCACATGCAACTGAACATCCGCCGCGAGGACGTGTTCATCAATCTGGTGGAAGTCGCGAAGGAAAACTGGTCGTTCGGCAATGGCGTCGCGCAATACGCGTGACGCGTTCAGCCTCAGGTTTCGGCGACGGGACCGAGCTTCTTCTCCAGCGCGGCGATGCGCGTCTTCAGCGCCTCGTTTTCCTCGCGTGCGAGGCGCGCCATATCCTTCACCGCCTCGAATTCCTCCCGCTTGACGAGATCGAGATCGCGCAGGATGCGCTCGGCCTGGCTGCGCACGACGGTTTCAATCTCGCGCTTCACGCCCGAGGCGGCCCCGGCGGCGTCATTCATCAAGCGCGCGATCTCGTCGAAGAAACGGTTGCTGGTCTGGGTCATCATCACACTCCGAAGGGCCCCGGTTACCGCAGTTGACGTGCCCAGACAATGGTGATGGCCTTGCCGGGACGCAAGATGTAAGAAACACGTGAATTGTTAAACGCGCATTCTTGTCGCAAACCGGGGCTAAATTTCGCGGAATCAACGTCAGGATTCGCGCCCCGCCGGACATCGCCTGCCCATGTTTCTGACCATCGCGTTCCCCGTCTTCGACCCCATCGCCATCGCCATCGGGCCGATTGCGATCCGCTGGTACGCGCTGGCCTATATCGGCGGCATCGTGCTGGGCTGGCTCTATGCCCGCAGGATCATCCGCAGCGAACGGCTGTGGGGCGGCAAGGCGCCGTTCACGGTCACGGATTTCGACGATTTCATCCTGTGGGTGACGCTCGGCATCATCCTCGGCGGACGCACCGGCTATGTGCTGTTCTACAATCTCGGCTTCTTCGCGCAGCATCCCGCCGAGATCTTCAAGCTCTGGACCGGCGGCATGTCGTTCCACGGCGGGTTCATGGGCTGCGTGATCGCAGTGCTGCTGTTCGGCTGGAAGCGGAAGATCTCGGTGCTGTCGCTGGGCGACGTGACCTGCGCGGTCGGCCCGATCGGCCTGCTGCTCGGACGTCTGGCGAACTTCATCAACAGCGAACTGTGGGGCCGTCACGCCGATGCCAGCGTGCCGTGGGCGATGGTATTCCCGAACGGCGGGCCGCTGCCGCGGCATCCAAGCCAGCTTTATGAAGCGGGACTCGAAGGCATTGCTCTTTTCATCATCCTGGCGCTGCTGATCCGCGGCGGCGCGCTCAAGCGCCCCGGCCTGATCATCGGCGCATTCGCCGCGCTCTATGGCGTAGCCCGCATCATCAGCGAGTTTTTCCGCGAACCCGATCCGCAGCTCGGCTTCCTTTGGGGCGGACTGACCATGGGCATGATCCTGTCGGTCCCGATGATCATTGCTGGCCTGGCCTTTATCGGCGCGGCATGGCGGCGCGGACCGCGCACGGCGGGTGACGGCGCGGCCAAAGCGGCTTAATAACGTAAGATCATACTTAAATTAGCGATTCCCGATTTTTGAAAGTTCGCCGTGTCCGATTATTCGCCGCTGGAAACCCTGATCAGAAAGCAGATCACCGCGAATGGCCCGATGCCGGTGTCGCGGTATATGCAGATCTGCTTGACGCATCCGGAATACGGCTACTACCTCAAGCGCGATCCGCTCGGCCGCGACGGCGATTTCATCACCGCCCCCGAAGTCAGCCAGATGTTCGGCGAACTGGTCGGACTGTGGGCGGCATCGGTGTGGAATGCGATGGGCATGCCGCAGGAGGTCAAGTTCATCGAACTCGGACCGGGCCGCGGCACCATGATGGCGGACGCGCTGCGCGCGGTGCGGATTCTGCCGGCGTTTCATGATGCGATCACCGTGCATCTGGTCGAGGCCAGCGAGCGGCTGCGCGACAAGCAGCGCGAGAAGCTGGCCGATGCGGCCTATGTGGAATGGTACGACCGGATCGAGGACGTTCCGGAAGGCCCCGCGATCATTCTCGCCAACGAGTTCTTCGATGCGCTGCCGGTCCATCAGGCGGTCAAGCAGGACACCGGATGGCATGAGCGCGTCATCGAGATCGATGACGACATTCTCGCCTACGGCATCGCCAAGGACCCGATCCCGCGATTCGAGGTGCTGCTGCCGCCGCTGGTGCGCGCCGCGCCCAATGGCGCGATCTTCGAATGGCGGCCCGACAACGAGATCATGACCATCGCGCGCCGGCTCCGCGATCAGGGCGGCGCCGCGCTGATCATGGACTACGGCCATCTGCGCAGCGATGCCGGGGATACCTTCCAGGCGGTCGCCCGCCATAACTACACCAACCCGCTGCGCAATGCGGGTCTCGCCGATCTGACCGCGCATGTGGATTTTCAGGCGCTGGCCCGCGCCGCCGAGGATGTCGGCGCACGCGCCCACGGTCCAGTCGAGCAAGGCGTGTTCCTCAAGAGTCTGGGCATCGAGACCCGCGCGCAGGCGCTGATGAAAAACGCGACCGAAGACGGCCAGAAGCTGATCACCGCAGGACTGGCCCGCCTCACCGGCCCGAGCCCGGAAGGCATGGGCTCGCTGTTCAAGGTGCTCGGCATTTCGCATCCCGCGATCGAGACACTGGCCGCGCTGTCCGAACAGGACACGAAATCATGACATTCACGTCGTCGCTGTTGTCGGCTGTGCCGGGTCTGCGCCACGCGTTCTTTTCGCGCGAGGGCGGCGTCTCGGCAGGCATCTATGAGAGCCTCAACGGCGGCATCGGCTCGCATGACGATCCGGCGCATGTCATCGAAAACCGCCGGCGCATGGCCGAGCATCTCGGTGTGACGCCGCCGCAATTCCTCACCGTATTCCAGATTCACTCGCCCGATGTCGCGGTTGCCACCACGCCGTGGGACACGGCATCGCGACCGAAGGCCGATGCGATGGTGACGAACGTGCCGGGACTGGCGCTCGGCGTCACCGCCGCCGACTGCGGGCCTATCCTGTTTGTCGATCCGGACAAGCGCGTGATCGGCGCAGCGCATTCCGGCTGGAAAGGCGCCATCGGCGGCGTGCTTGAGAACACGATTACGGCGATGGAAGGCCTCGGCGCATCGCGCGCAAACATCATCGCCGCGATCGGCCCGCTGATCCGGCAACAGAGCTACGAGGTCGGCGCGGAATTCGTCGCGCGCTTTTCGGATGGCGCGCCCGGCAACGCGCGTTTCTTCATTCCCTCGACGCGCGCGGACCACGCGATGTTCGATCTCGCCGGCTATATCCGCCAGCGGCTGGAGCGCGCGGGCATCCTGATGATCGACGATGTCGGGGTCGATACCTACGCAGACGAGCGGTTCTTCAGCTACCGCCGCACCACGCACCGCAAGGAACCGGACTACGGCCGCAACATCCACGCCATCGTGCTGGACGGCTAGCGCGCACCCCTGCGACATTATCGAACGTCGTGACCGGGATTTGTTTCAGCGACCAGCCTTGACTCTCCACCCGGTGGAAGCCCCACAACGCTTCCATGACACATCGCACCTACACCATTGGAGAGGCCGCGCGCCTGAGCGGCGTTTCGGTCCGCCGGCTGCGCTTCTATTCCGACAAGGGATTGTTGCCGCCCGCCGGGCGGACCGAAAGCGGCTATCGCGTCTTCACTGACGAGGAACTCGTCCGTCTCGATCTTATTCGCTGCCTGCGCGACGCCGGCGTCGGCCTCGACGCCATTCGCGAGGTGCTGTCGCACGAACTGTCGCTGACCGACGCGCTGAAGCTGCGGCTTCGCGCACTCGAGGCCGAGATCGCCTCGCAGCGCCGCGTGGCATCCGCGCTGCGCGCCGCACTCCGCTCCCCCGAACTCACCGAAGCAGACCTGAGGAGATTCTGGACCATGACCAATCTGTCCCGCCTTGAACGCCGCAACGTGATCGAACGCTTCTACAGCCAGGTGTCGCAGGACGTCCGCATCGATCCCGAATGGATGCGCCAGATGATCGAGGCCAGCACGCCGGAACTGCCGGACAATCCGACGCCCGAGCAGTGCGACGCCTGGATCGAACTGTCCGCCATCCTCGATGATCCGGAATTCGTCGCCACCATGCGCGCCAATGCGAAGGAAGTCTGGAACAAGAACGACTTCGATCTCTCCGCCTGGCAGGCCGCGGGCGATCCGTTCGTGGCGAAAGCAAAGGCCGCCATCGAGCAAGGGTTTGGACCGGAATCGGAAAGAGCCCGCGAGCTTGCGCAGGAGTGGCTGGAAACCTCCGCACGTGTGATGGGCCGCGTGCCGGATGACGATTACAGGGCGTGGCTACGCACCCGATACGCTGCGCATGATGCCCGCGCGGTGCGTTACTGGGAGCTTGTGGCGATCATGAAAGGCCAGCCGCCGCAGACCAGCCCGAACCGGGAGTGGACCTGGATCATCGACGCCATGAAGCATCACCTGGCCTGACAATCCGCACGCCATTCGGATTTGGCTCAAATGCCGGCAGCCATGGTCGCCGATTGCAAACCCTGCCCACAGCCCGCCCTAGACGTTAACGCTTATTAACGATATCGCTGGACCGAACCCCGCCGTGCAGGGCACAACCCTGCCGGCGAGACATCGGGGCGGGCATGAATTTCAGAGGGCGAACAATCACTTGGGCGGTGCCGCAGGTTGTGCGGACATCGCTGCTGATGGCCCTGTTGAGCCTGACCGCCGCCTGCACCACCAATGGGTCCGGACCGGTTGCATCCACCGCGAGCTTCGGCCCCACCGTCGCCTTTGAATCCGTGGACGGTCCGCCGCCGCAGGTGTTCGACCGGCTGGTCCGCGCGCTGGAAACCGAGTCCACCGCCCGCAGTTTCACCATCGTGTCCCGCGAGGCGCAGGCCTCCTACCGGGTCCGCAGCTATCTGTCGGCGCAGGTCCGGCACGGCAAGACCACCATCGCCTGGGTCTGGGATGTCTACGACCGGGATCAGGAACGCGCCGTTCGCCTCAGCGGCGAGGAGCCCGCCGGCAAGGGCGGCCGCGACGCCTGGGCCACCGCCGATGACCAGCTGATGCGCCGAATCGCGTTCGCCGGGCTGAACGGCCTCAACGGGCTGATCAGCGGGACCGCCCCGGCGCAGGACTCCCCTGCCCCGGCCGCGCCCCGGTCATCGGGTCCCGCGATCGCACAGATCGACGGGAATCGGCCTGAATCGGCCCCGGGACAAATGCAGACGCTGGCCTTCAGCGCCCAATAGGGATACGGGCCTGTCCGCACGCGGGTTTTTGCAGGAAAACACCAAGGGCTATATTGCCAGCCTTGTTCTGTCCTTGTTATCACGCGCCTGCAAAATGCTGGATCACCCAGGTTCCATAGGCAGCGGCTGACATGTTGAAAAGCGTTTCCCCCACGTCAAAAGGAGATGCTGCGATTTCAGCGAAGAATGGCTCCATCAAGCTGGTGGCCGGCAATTCGAACCCGGAATTGGCCGCCGAGATTTCCTCGGTGCTCGGCGTCCCGCTGACCAAGGCGAGCGTGCGCCGCTTCGCCGACATGGAAATCTTCGTCGAGATTCAGGAAAACGTCCGCGGCTCCGACGTCTTCATTATCCAGTCGACGTCGTTTCCGACCAACGACCACCTGATGGAATTGCTCATCATCACCGATGCGCTGCGCCGCGCCTCCGCGCGCCGCATCACCGCCGTGATCCCCTATTTCGGCTACGCGCGACAGGACCGCAAAGCCGGCGGACGCACCCCGATTTCGGCCAAGCTGGTGGCCAACATGATCACCCATGCCGGCGCCGACCGCGTGATGACGCTCGATCTTCATGCCGGGCAGATCCAGGGTTTCTTCGATATCCCGACCGACAACCTTTATGCCTCGCCGCTGATGGTGCGCGACATCAAGGAGAAGTTCGACCTCGCCAACGTGATGGTGGTGTCGCCGGACGTCGGCGGCGTGGCCCGCGCACGCGGCCTCGCCAAGCGGATCAACGCGCCGCTGGCCATCGTCGACAAGCGCCGCGAACGCGCCGGTGAATCCGAAGTCATGAACGTGATCGGCGATGTCGCCGGCTACAACTGTATCCTGATCGACGACATCGTCGATTCCGGCGGCACGCTGGTGAATGCCGCCGACGCGCTGCTCAAGTACGGCGCCAAGGAAGTCTCGGCCTATCTCACCCATGGCGTTCTGTCGGGCGGCGCGGTCGCGCGCGTCACCTCATCGCGGCTCAAGGAACTGGTCATCACCGACTCGATCCAGCCGACTGATGCGGTGCGCAAGGCGCCGAACATCCGCGTGCTCTCGGTCGCGACCCTGATCGCCGAAGCCATCGGCCGCACCGCGTCGGAAGAGTCGGTGTCGAGCCTGTTCGACTGAACGGCTCAATCTCAAAAATATTTTTTCTCGCCCCGCACGCGCAATGACTCCGCGCGACTCGCGCCGCGCGAATCCGATTCCGTTTTGTTCTCACGTCCGAACACAAGTCATTCGGACGTAAACTCATGCGCTGACTCATGAATTGGCGCGCAAGCGCGGTTCATCGCCACATCTCGCGCTTGCCTGTTGAAGAGACAGCAAATTAGCCCTTTGCCTGTGGACGGGATTCGCGGTGACATTGCGCGCTTTGCGCAAATCACCGATCAATCTTGTCACAAGGTTGCCGTTGCGGCGCACGATCCGAAAGCCGGGTTGTCATGATCGTAAACGGAGAACTTGCAGCGACAGTTCTCGCTCGTTCTTTGCGTTTCGTTCAGGCGTTTCACATCCCACACCAAGCAGAGGGTGAAGGCAGCATGTCCCATCTGGACATCATAACGGATTCGCAGAGCAGCCCGCTTTCGGTCGTCGAGGAGATCGCGTCCTCCAACGACTGGTCGTTCGAACGCTCGGGCCACGACGAGATCACCATTCTCACGCAGGGACAGTGGACCGATTATCAGCTCTCCTTCACCTGGATGGGCGACATCGATGCGCTGCATCTGGCCTGCACGTTCGACATGAAAATTCCGGAGGCACGGCGCGGCGAAGTGCAGCGCCTGATCGCCGCGATCAACGAGCAATTGTGGATCGGTCATTTCGACGTCTGGCTCACCACCGGATCGATCATGTACCGGCAGGCGCTGATCCTGCCAGGCGGCATGACCGCCACGCAGGCGCAGTGCGAACTGATGCTCGAAGGCGCGCTGCATGCCTGCGAGCGCTACTATCCGGCGCTGCAATTCGTGGTCTGGGCCGGCAAGACCGCCGCGGAGGCCATGAGCGCCGCCATGTTCGATACCGCAGGCGAGGCGTAAGGCTTCACAGGGCGCGCAACACCCGAGATGTCGTCCCCGCGAAAGCGGGGACCTATCCTTCGATCCGCGCACGCTGCGACAGCTTGTTGCGCCCCCGCTCATTCAATAGAACTCTGTGGTTATGGGTCCCCGCTTTCGCGGGGACGACCCGAGTGGATTGAGTCATGGCAACATCAACTTCCTCCGACGCGCTGAAGAACTTCACAGGCTCACTCGTGCTCGCGGGCGCGGGCAAGATGGGCGGCGCGATGCTGTCCGGCTGGCTCGACGGAGGACTCGACGCCAAACGCGTGACCATCATCGAGCCATATCCGTCGGACGACACCCGCGCCTTTGTTGCCCGTGGCGCGCGGCTCAATCCCGAGACAAAGGACATCGGCACCGCCGACGTGCTGGTGCTTGCGGTGAAGCCGCAGATGTTTCGCGATGCCGGACCGCAACTGCGGCCGCTGGTCGGCACATCCACCCTCGTGGTCTCGATCATGGCGGGAACCACCATCGCAGGGCTTACCGAGGTTTGCGGCGGCAAGGTGATCCGCGCCATGCCCAACACACCCGCTGCGATCGGACGCGGCATCACCGTCGCGGTCCCGGCCAACGGTGTCACACCGGGTCAGCGCGCTGTCGCGGATGCGCTGCTGCGCGCCACCGGCGGCGTCGAGTGGGTCGAGGACGAAGCGCTGATGGATGCCGTCACCGCCGTGTCCGGCTCGGGTCCGGCTTATGTGTTCCTGCTCGCGGAAGAACTCGCGCGCGCCGGCGTCGCGGCCGGACTCCCCGAAGCGCTGGCGACAACACTGGCGCGGGCAACCGTGTCAGGCTCCGGCGAGCTGCTGCGCTTGTCGGATCTCGATAGCGCTACGTTGCGCAAGAATGTCACCTCGCCCGGCGGCACCACAGCAGCCGCACTTGAAGTGCTGATGGGCGCAGACGGATTCCAGCCGCTGCTGACCCGCGCGATTGCCGCCGCGACGAAGCGGTCAAAGGAACTGGCGAAGTAATCCCCTCCCTCTCCCCGCCTGCGGGGAGAGGGCCGGGGTGAGGGGCAAACTTCGCAACAAGTCGAGATCATAAAGCCCCTCACCCGGATCGCTTGGCGATCCGACCTCTCCCCGTAAACGGGGAGAGGTGAAAGCCTTACACCGGCACACGCACCGTCGCGCGCAGGCCGCCCATCGGGCTGTCACCGAGCGTGATGTCGCCGCCATGGGAGCGCGCGATATCGCGCGCAATGGCAAGGCCGAGACCGGTGCCGCCCTCGTCCTGATTGCGCGCATCGTCGAGCCGCAGGAACGGCTTGAACACTTCCTCGCGCATCTCCGGCGGAATGCCCGGACCGTCATCGTCCACCGTCACCGTCAGATAGCGATGATCGCGATGACCGGTGATCGCAATTGCGTTGGCATGACGGCCCGCGTTCGACACCAGGTTCGCGACGCAGCGCTTGAACGCAGCGGGCTTCACGATCACCACCGGCATGCCGTGGAACACAACGGTCGCGGCGTGGCCGTGGCGCTCGGCGTCGCTGCGCAGTTCCTCGAGCGCCTGCTCCATGTCGGTCGGCCGGGCCTGCTCACCGCTGTCGCCGCGCGCGAAGGACAGATACGCCTCCAGCATGCCGCTCATCTCGTCGACGTCCTTGCGCATGCCCTCGACTTCCGGGCTGTCGCCGATCAGCGCCATTTCCAGCTTGAAACGCGTCAGGATGGTGCGCAGATCGTGGCTGACGCCGGCCAGCATCGCGGTGCGCTGTTCGATACTGCGCTCGACGCGCGATTTCATCTCAAGGAAGGCATAAGCGGCCCGGCGAACCTCGCGCGCGCCGCGCGGGCGGAAGTCCGGCACCTCGCGGCCCTTGCCGAAACTCTCCGCGGCATCCGCCAGCCGCAGGATCGGCTTGATCTGGTTGCGCAGGAACAGCACCGCCACGATCAGCAGGATCGACGACGTGCCCAGCATCCAGAAGATGAAGATTTCCGAGTTCGACGCATAGGCCGCGCTGCGCTGCGCGAAGATGCGCATCACCGTATCGTCGAGCTTGATCCGGATTTCCACCAGCGACGAACGCCCGACGGTGTCGATCCAGAACGGGCGCGCGATCTGGCGGCTGAGCTGCACCGACAACGTCTGGTCGAGCAGCGAGAAGAACGGCTTCGGTCCTGGCGCCGGCATGTCGTTGACGGGAAGAAAATCCACCACCAGCCCAAGCCGCTGCTGCGCGATGCGCTTGATCTGCGTGCGGTCCTTGTCCTGCGGATAGGTCCGGTAGACGTCGATCAGCGCGGAGATGTCCTGCACCACGGCGGCGGACAGACGCCGCGTCACCGTATTCCAGTGCCGCTCCATGAATACGAAGGCGACCACCGACTGCAGGATCACCATCGGCACGATGATGATCAGCAGCGCGCGGGCATAGAGCCCCTTCGGCATCAGCTCCTTGAACCAGCGGCCCAGCCATTCGCTGGCGCTGGACACACGTCGCGACGCGGTGCGGATGAAAGTGAGGCCAGTGTCGAGCGTACTCATAACAACGCGTCCGGCCCGGTCACGGCGACGCCACGAGACGATAGCCGATGCCGCGCACCGCTTGCAGGAACAGCGGATTGGCCGGGTCGCGCTCGATCTTGCGCCGCAGCCGGTTGATCTGAACGTCCACCGCGCGCTCGTTGACCGAGCCGTCGCCGCCGGTCAGCGCCCCGCGCGGCACGGTCTCGCCCGGCGTCGCGCTGAGAATACGCAGCATGTCGCGTTCGCGGTCGGTGAGATGGATGACCTTGTCGCCATCCCGCAATTCGCCCCGCTCGAGATGATAGACGTAGGGCCCGAACGCGACCGACTCGATCGCAGGCGCAACCGCCGGCGCGGCGCGCTTGAGAATATTGGCAATCCGCAGCACCAGTTCGCGCGGCTCGAACGGTTTGGCGACATAGTCGTCGGCGCCGATCTGCAAACCTTCGATGCGGCTCTCGGCCTCGTGCCGTGCGGTGAGCATGATGATCGGCACCGCCGAGGAGGTGCGGATCGAGCGCGCGAGATCGAAACCGGTTTCGCCCGGCATCATCACGTCAAGGATCAGGAGATCGAAATGCAGCCCGCTCAGCTTGGCGCGCGCGTCGGCGGCGCTCATGGCCGTGGTGACGCGATAGCCCTCGCCGGCCAGAAAGCGGGACAGCAGATCGCGGATGCGGCGGTCGTCGTCCACCAGCAGCAGATGCGGCGCGTCATCGGCCGGCTGGCGGCCGGTTCGCTCCTGTATCGAGATCGCTGTCACCTTGAATCCTTCGCCGTCTGGCGGCTGCCTCGGAGAATTTCCTCCAGCACCTTGTCGGGATCGGTGTGGTCGATCATGCCCAGCAAAAACCGCCGCACGGTGTCGGCGCTTTCCGGCCCGATCGCTTCAAGCGCCCGCGTGATGCGTGCGGTCTGCAATCCCGCAAGCTTCGCCACAAGGGCCTCGCCCTTCGCCGTGGCGAAAAGAAGACGCTGCCGCCGGTCGTTGTCGCCGGCCTTCTGGACGATATAGCCCTCGTCGAGCAACTGCTTCAGAACGCGACCGAGCGACTGCTTGGTGATCCGCAGCACGTCGAGCAGATCGGCGACTTTCAAACCCGGATAGCGGGTCACGAAATGCACCACCCGGTGATGGGCGCGGCCGAAACCGAACTCTTCCAGCACGTGATCCGCATCGCCGACGAAGTCCCGGTAGGCAAAAAACAGCAGCTCGATGATGTCCCAGCGCAAAGAACCACCCCCCGGTACGGTGGAACCGGCGGCGACGTCAGGGGTATGAGCTCCTGTCTTCATAAATTTTATGTCAGCCATATTGACGTATATAGGTCTCAATGTTACAAAAACTGCAATGACGACGAAATATTAGTTCGTTTCGTCGCTCATCCTTGGTCCTTAAGTTCGCAGAGACGCCTGCAGTGGCGACAGGTCCAGGACGCAATTTCTTTCAACGTGCGATTGTCGAGCGGCATTTCGGCAAACATACTGGACTTCGCGCCTTCCGCCAAAGCGGAAACCGGCCCTCGGGCCGGCGGGGCCTGGTCCAAGACCTGAACCAACCAGCCCGCCGCCGCGTGGACTGCAATCAAGAGCCGGGAGAAGACCCCATGGGAATTTCGGGAGTTTCATTCGACAAGATCGACGGCGAGATCCTGCTGGAATTCGAAACGCAGCCTGCGTCGAATCCGACATCCGACAAGGACCGCGCGGCGAAACTCGTTGACCCTGGCTTCGGGCGGGTTTTCACCGACCATATGGCTGTGGTCCGCTACAGCCAAGGCAAGGGCTGGCATGGCGCGCGCGTCGAATCCCGCGCGAACTTCGCGCTCGATCCGGCAACAGCCGTCCTGCACTACGCTCAGGAAATTTTCGAAGGCCTCAAGGCGTACAGGCGCGACGATGGCGGCGTGAACCTGTTCCGTCCCGACGCCAATGCCAAACGCTTCCGCAGTTCAGCCGAGCGGATGGCGATGGCGCCGCTGCCCGAGCCTGTGTTCATCGAGGCGGTCGAGCGGCTCGTGCGCATCGACCGCGACTGGATTCCCGGCGGCGAAGGCAGCCTCTACCTGCGCCCCTTCATGATCGCCAACGAAGTCTTCCTCGGGGTGAAGCCGTCCGCCGAATACATCTTCGCGGTGATCGCGTCGCCGGTCGGCTCCTATTTCAAGGGCGGCCCTGCGCCGGTGTCGATCTGGGTGTCGGAGAACTACACGCGCGCCGCGATCGGCGGCACCGGCGCCGTCAAGTGCGGCGGCAATTACGCCGCAAGCCTGCGTGCGCAGGCGGAAGCTATCGATCACGGCTGCGATCAGGTGGTCTTCCTGGATGCGGTGGAGCGCCGCTACATCGAAGAACTCGGCGGCATGAACGTGTTCTTCGTGTTCGACGACGGCTCGCTGCTGACGCCGCCGCTCGGCACCATCCTGCCGGGCATCACGCGGGACTCAATTATCGCGCTCGCGAAGGAAACCGGCACGCGCGTGCGCGAGGAAACCTACACGATCGACCAGTGGCGCGCGGACGCGGCCAGCGGCAAGCTGAAGGAAGCCTTCGCCTGCGGTACGGCAGCGGTCATCTCGCCGATCGGCAAGGTGCGTTCCGCGAGCGGCGATTTCATTATCAACGGCGGCGCTGCCGGCCCGGTTGCAATGGGGCTGCGCAAGCAGCTGGTCGACATCCAGTACGGCCGCGCGGCCGATGAGCATAACTGGATCAGAAAGGTTCTGTGACCGGCGGCGGCGCGCTATCCCATTGTGACCGCGTGCCGCCGTGCATCACACTGACTCACCATGAAGTCCACCAGCGCGCGCACCGAGGGCAGCAATCCGCGTCGCGACGGAAACACCGCGTGAATGATCCCGCTCTTGGGAATCCATTGCGGCAGGACGGGAACGAGTCGTCCCGCCTGGACATCCTGCCAGACCATCATGGTCGGCAGCTGCACAATGCCGACGCCCTTGATCGCGGCCTCGCGCAGCGCCGCCATATCGTCCGTCACGAGTCGCGGATCGTGAGGAACGGTTGCCGCCGTTCCGTCGGAATGGTCGAGCGACCAGCTGTGCTCGCGATGCGGTGGCCCGAGATCGAGACTGGGCAAGCCATGCAGGTCGGCCGGACTTTTCAGCTGCTTTCGCTCCTTTAACAACGAAGGGCTGGCGACGAGACACTGGGTGCTCTCGTCAAGCCGGCGCATCACCAGTTCGGTATGCTCAAGCGGCGGAAACCGCACCCTGATCGCAATATCGAATCCTTCGCCGATCACATCGACCCGCCGGTTGGTGCTCTCCAGATGAATCTCGACGTGCGGATTGGCGATCATGAATCGCGCAATCATCTCGCCGAACTGAAAATTGATCAGCGCAGTCGGACACGCCATCCGGATCACGCCCCGCGGCTCCGAGCGGACGCGTTCGATCACCGACTGCGCGGCTTCGGCCTCGACCAGCACGGCCACGCAGCGCTCGTAATACTCCTGTCCAATCTCGGTCACAGAGAATCGCCGCGTGGAACGCTGGATCAGCCGCACGCCGAGCCGCTCTTCGAGCAGCGCGATCCTGCGGCTCAGCTTCGATTTCTGAATCCCCAGCGCACGCCCCGCGGCGGCAAAGCCGCCGCGATCGACCACCTGGACGAAATAATAGAGATCGTTGAGGTCCTGCATTGTCCTATTTATAGGACACAGAGTGCATTCTCGCAATCTTCTGGCGTGACTGTTCCGATAATACAACCAGTGCATCAGCAATCGGGGATCGCCCCGATGCCCAGGAGATCCATCATGAAGAAGGTTCTTGGCACTTACAGCAATCCCAACATGCACTGGATCGGCGACGGTTTTCCGGTCCGCTCGCTGTTTTCCTATGACAGCCTCGGAGAGCATGTCAGTCCGTTCCTGCTGCTCGATCAGGCCGGACCGTACAGTTTCGGGCCCGCATTCAAACCGCGTGGCGTCGGTCAGCACCCGCATCGCGGCTTCGAGACCGTGACAGTCGTCTACGACGGTGAGGTTGAACACCGGGATTCCACCGGCAAGGGCGGCGTGATCGGCCCCGGCGACGTGCAGTGGATGACCGCGGCCGGCGGCATCCTGCACGAGGAGTTTCACTCGAAGGGTTTCACGCGGAGCGGCGGGCCATTTCGCATGATCCAGCTCTGGGTGAATCTCCCCGCGAAGGACAAGATGAGCAAGCCGGGCTATCAGACGATTACGGATAGCGACATCCCCGTGGTCGATCTGCCCGGCAACGCGGGGCGGGTGCGGGTGATTGCGGGGGCCTTAGACGGCCGCAAGGGACCGGCGCGGACGTTCACGCCGATCAATCTCTGGGACGTGAGAGTGAACCGCGACGCGGCCGTCACCCTCGATCTTCCCGAGGGTCACACGACCATGCTTGTCGTTGTCGCCGGCCGGATCACCGTCAACGGCACGCAGGACGCCGGCGAGGCCGAAATGGTGATGCTCGACCGCAACGGCAGCAGTGCGACCATCGACGCAAGCAGCGATGCGATCGTGCTGGTGCTGACAGGCGAACCGATCGATGAGCCGATCGTCGGCTACGGCCCGTTCGTGATGAACAGCGAGGCTGAAATCCGTCAGGCCGTTGACGATTTCAACTCGGGCCGTTTCGGCGAGATCGCACGCGCGTAAACCAATGCTCCGGCCTGACTGACCAGGCCGGAGCATTTTTTTCGAAAACATCCCATCAGCGGCGGAGCGCTCGCCCCGCCCGACCGGCGGAGGCGTGGCCTGCGCGCGGCACCCTTGCGAGCATCTCAAAGAAGGAAGGAAAAACTATCATGACCAGCGAAGCCATCCGCGATCCGGCCAAGGATCATCTGCTCACGCCGCAAAACTCGGCATTCATCGTTATCGACTATCAGCCCGTTCAGGTGAACTCGATCGCCTCGATGGACCGCCCGGCTCTCGTCAAGAACATCGTCGGCACCGCGAAAACCGCGATCGCCTACGGTCTTCCCGTCGTCCACTCCACGGTCAACGTGAAGACCGGCCTCAACAAACCGCCGATCCCTCAGCTCGCGAAGGTGCTGGCGGACTATCCCACCTACGACCGCACCACGATCAATTCATGGGAAGACGTCGAATTCCTGAAGGCGGTGAAGGCCACCGGCCGCAAGAAACTGATCATGACCGCGCTGTGGACCGAAGCGTGCCTGACGTTCCCCGCGCTCGACGCACTCAAGGAAGGCTACGAAGTCTATGTCGTGGTCGATGCGGTCGGCGGCACCTCAGCCCTCTCGCACGAGATGGCGCTGCGCCGGATCGAGCAGGCGGGCGGCAAGATGATTACCCTCGTGCAGCTGCTCTGCGAGCTTCAGCGCGACTGGAAACGCACCGACACCGTGCCCGCATTCCTCGATATCAACATCGAGCTGGGCGGCACCGCCGGTCTCCAGTTTGCCTGGGACCAGGCTGAGCGCGCAAAGAAGTAAGCGCCCGGAGCGGAATCGCAATACAGGCGCGCCGCTACCCAGCGGCCGCCTTCCACATCTTATAAATGTCTTCCGCGCCTTCCGGCCGCACCGGCACATACGCCACCTTGAGTGTCCGATGTTCTGCAACCGGCCGCGCCATCTCCGCATAGATCGCCGCCGTCGACAGCCCGTAGGGCTCGCCGTCCTCGTTGGAATAGGCGTAAGTCACTTCGGTGATGCCGGTGAGATGCATCGCCGCGAGGCACATCGGGCACGGATGGCCGCTCGCATAAATGACGCAGCCGTCAAGGCGCGGCGAACCGAGTGCGCGGCTCGCTGCGCGGATCGCCTGCAATTCTGCGTGTGTCGTCGGATCGCCGGTGGCTCCAATTTCATTCACGCCCGTTGCAATCACTTTGCCGTCCTTCACCAGCACGGCGCCAAACGGCCGGCCGCCGCGACGGACGTTGTCACGCGCAAGATCGATCGCCTCGCATAGAAAGCGTTCAGCCGACATGCCGTCCCTCCTCAGGCCAGCGCCTCTGCCGGAATCCAGAACACCTCGCCGTCAGAGTCCTCGGTGTCGAGCCACAGCAGCGGCAGGTTCGGATAGGCATCCCCCAACACATCGCGGCCGCGGCCGATCTCACACAACAGCCCGCCGTCCGGCGTCAGGTGATCCTTCGCCTCATCCAGAATCCTGCGCACGAGATCGAGGCCGTCGTCGCCGCCATCGAAAGCAATCGAGGGTTCATGCAGGCATTCGCGCGGCAGGCCCGCCATGCCTTCCGCATCCACATAGGGCGGATTGGTGATGATGAGGTCGTAGCGCGCATCGCCGATGGCGTCGAACAGATCGCCTTCGTAGAGCGAAATCCGGTCCTCAAGACCGTAATCGGCGACATTGCGCGCGGCGACCGCCAGCGCATCCGGTGAAATGTCCACCGCATCGACGGTCGCGTTGGGAAAGCTCTGACAGGCAAGGATCGCGAGACACCCCGAGCCGGTGCACAGATCGAGCACGCGTGTGATGTTGCCCGGATCGTCGATCAGCGACCCGCCTTCCTCTTCGAGGTCACCACCGAAATGCGAATCCAGCAGTTCGCCGATAAAGGAGCGCGGCACAATGGTGCGCTCGTCGACATAGAACGGCAGGCCGCGCATGTAGATCTTGTTGACGAGATAGGCCGAAGGTTTCCGGGTGGCGATGCGCTTGTCGATCAGCGCAAGAATTTTCGCGGCCTCTTGCGAGGTGACCCGCGCATTGGCGAACATCTCGAACTGGTCGGGATGCAGGTGCAGCGTCTCGCAGACGATGAACGCCGCTTCCGCCACCGGATCGGTGGTACCGTGGGCGAAAACCAGCCCGGCCTCGACGAATCGGCTCACGCCATAGCGCACCAGATCGAGCAGCGTCAGCAACTCACCGGGTGCGGCCTTGAGCGGCTTTGCGGCCTTCAACACCGTCTTCGGCTTTGCGCCCGCGCGCTTCGCAGACGCCTTCTTTTTCGCCGCAACGGATTTCGCTTTCTTCGCCATCACTTCTTCCAGCGCGCTGCTGCGTTGTCGTCATGGGCCTGCGCATCGACCCAGACCGTGTTGTCGTCCGTGCGTTGCTCGGATTTCCAGAACGGCGCGTTGGTCTTGAGATAGTCCATCAGAAATTCCGCGGCCTGAAACGCCGCCTCGCGATGCACCGACGCGGTCAGCACCAGCACGATGTTGTCGCCCGGCACGACGCGGCCAAAACGATGGATCACCGTGACCCCGGTCAGCGGCCAGCGCGCGATCGCCTCAGACACATGCCGTCCGATTTCGGCTTCCGCCATGCCGGGATAATGCTCCAGCGTCATCGCGGCGATGGCCTGATCGCCCTCGCCGCCGCGGCAGATGCCGGAGAAGCTCACCACGGCGCCGATGTCGGTGTTGCCCTTGGTCAGCGCCGCGATTTCCGCGGCGATGTCGAAATCCGCGGACTGGATCCGGATGGTGACGGGGGTCGTCATCGGAGGGTCAGCCGCCGGTCATCGGCGGGAAGAACGCGATCTCGCGCGCACCGGCGATCGCGGTGTCAGGCTTTACATGGGTATGGTCGATGGCGGCGCGGATCGTGCGCGGCGAAGCGAAGGCGCTGGCGTATTCCTCGCCGCGCGCCACCAGCCACTGCATCAGGTCGGATACGGTGTGCACGCTCGCCGGCGGCTCCAGCGTTTCCTCGGCCTTGCCGACGCGTTCGCGCACCCATGCGAAATACAGAACCTTCACCGGTCTTCCTCGGTCAGATGATGGATTCCCGCGCGGAGGTAATCCCATCCGGTGTAGATGGTGAGAATCGCCGAAATCCACAACAGCACGATGCCGATCAGGACGGTCGGCGGCAGGATCATTTCGCCCGCCTCGCCTGCAATCAGGAAGCCGATCGCCACGAGCTGCACGGTCGTCTTCCATTTCGCCAGTTGCGACACCGGTACGCTGATGCGGATGGCCGCGAGGTACTCGCGCAGGCCCGACACCAGAATCTCGCGGCACAGGATCACAATGGCTGCCCACAGCGACCAGCCGCGAATGGTTTCATCCGCCGCCAGCATCAAGAGGCACGACGCCACCAGGAGCTTGTCCGCGATCGGGTCGAGCATCTTGCCCAGCGACGATTGCTGGTCCCAGATCCGGGCGTAATAACCATCGAGAAAATCGGTGACGCCCGCCGCGATGAAGACGAACAGCGCCACCCAGCGCAGCCACAGCGGCGCGCCCATGATGGATTGCGCATACATGCAGCCGATCACCACCGGAATCGCGGCAATCCGGGAGTAAGTCAGGATATTGGGCAAAGACAGCGAGCGCTTTGCTGGCTTCGGGGCGGCGACACTGGTCATGATGTTACCAATACTGCGAAAGTGTCCGCGTCAACAGCCCGTTGGGCGCATTTGGGGTAAGTCTAATTGCTGGCGGCGGGTGTGCGGTCACCCGCTGCCGGGGTGGAAGAAATCGAAGATTTTACGTGCACTTTCAGCGCTCACGCCCGGAACCTTGCCGAGATCGGCCACCGAGGCCCGCTCGATTTCCTTCAAGGTCCCGAAATGATGCAGCAGGGCACGTTTGCGTGACGGGCCGATGCCGGGGATTTCCTGCAGTCCGGCCTCGCGGATGTCCTTCTTGCGCAGCTTGCGGTGCGAGCCGATGACAAAGCGATGCGCCTCGTCGCGCAGCCGCTGGATGAAGTACAGCACCGGATCGCGCGGCTCGAGCTTGATCGACGGCCGGTCCGGCATGAACAGGGTTTCGCGCCCGGCGTCGCGGTCCGGCCCCTTGGCCACCGCGATCAGCGACACATCCGTCAGGTTCAGTCCGGTGAAAATCTCGCGCGCGGCATTGAGCTGGCCCTGTCCGCCGTCGATGATCACAAGATCGGGCCATTGCGGCACGGCATCGTCGCTTCCCTTGTCCGGCTTCTTGCCGTCGGATGCACCGCCGATCAGCCGCTTGAAGCGCCGCTCCAGCACTTCGCGCATCATGCCGTAGTCATCGCCCGGCGCGAGACCTTCCGACTTGATGTTGAACTTGCGGTACTGATCCTTCAGGAAGCCTTCCGGCCCCGCGACGATCATCGCGCCGACCGCATTGGTGCCCTGGATGTGGCTGTTGTCATAGACCTCGATCCGCTTCGGCACGCGCGGAAGGCCAAGCGCCGTCGACAGCCCTTCCAGCAGCCGCGTCTGTGTGGCGGTATCGGCGAGCTTGCGGCCGAGCGCTTCGCGCGCATTGGTCAGCGCGTGCCCGACAAGTTCTTTTTTCTCGCCCCGCTGCGGCGTTGAAACCTCCACCCTGGACCCCGCCTTGACGCTGAGCGCCTCTGCCAGCAGGTCCTGATCCTCGACACGATGCGACAGCAGGATCAGCTTCGGCGGCGGCTTGTCGTCATAGAACTGCGCGAGGAACGAGCCGAGCACCTCGCCGGCATCGATCGATTTGTCCGCGCGCGGGAAGTAGGCGCGGTTGCCCCAGTTCTGGCCGGTGCGGAAGAAGAACACCTCGACGCAGGAATAGCCGCCTTCCTGATGGATCGCGAACACATCCGCTTCTTCCACGGTGCGCGGGTTGATGCCCTGCTGCGACTGGATCGCGGAGAGTGCGGCAAGACGGTCGCGATACAGCGCGGCGCGCTCGAATTCGAGTTCGTGCGACGCCTTCTCCATCTCGCCCGCAAGTTCCTGTTTCACCAGCCGCGAGCGGCCAGAAAGAAACTCATTCGCCTCGCGCACCAGTTCGGTGTAGCCGGGAAAATCGATCTCGCCGGTGCAGGGACCCGAGCATCGCTTGATTTGGTAAAGCAGGCACGGCCGCGTCCGGCTCTCGAAGAATGAATCGGTGCACGAGCGCACCAGAAACGCGCGCTGTAGCGCCGTGATGGTGCGGTTGACGGCGCCGACCGACGCGAACGGGCCGAAGTAACGGCCAGGCCGGGTCTGTGCGCCGCGATGCTTGACGATCTGCGGCGCCCAGTGATCGCCGGTAATGAGAATGTAGGGGAACGACTTGTCGTCGCGCAGCTGCACGTTGAAGCGCGGACGAAGCTGCTTGATGAGGTTGGCTTCCAGCAGCAGCGCTTCGGTCTCGGTCGCAGTGGAGATCATCTCCACATTGGCGGTCATCGCGATCATGCGCGCAATGCGCGCCACCTGACCTGTCGGGCGCGCATAGGACGCGAGCCGCTTCTTCACGCTCTTGGCCTTGCCGACATAGAGCACGTCGTTGGCCGCGTTGAGCATGCGATAGACGCCGGGCGAGGTCGGCGCGAGTTTCACCGCGCGCTCGATCGCCGCACGTCCGATAGCGAGCGCGCCTTCACCGGTGAATTCGGCGGAATCATCGACCGGTTCCGGAAGACGTACTTCCTCATCTTCCTCGGCCGGGATCGAGGCCGGGTCGAGATCCTGTCCGCGCAGGCTCCGTGCGGAAGGTTCCTGCGGAAACGCGTCCGGCGCCGGCTGATCCGGTGGCTGCGTCGGGTCGGAGGTGTCGTGAATCATGGCCAGAACTTAAGGGCTGCGAGGTCATTCATCCAGCAGGGGCCCACGCGCGGAGGAACCCGGTCCGGCTTCCGGCACGCGGGCGCCGCGCCCGATTTGTAACACTTTCTTAAGGATGTGAATGGGGCGGCGGGCCACCTTAACGACCACTTAACATAAAACTCTCGATAAATTTTATGCAGAAAAGGCGGATTTCCGTAACCACGCGGAGCCGCTGCGCCTCGAAGGACTAACAACGGCCACGCCGACGTGCGCGTGAGGAGAGTTAAGATGAGCAAGAAGATTTTTGGCGCGATCATCGCCGCCGCAACATGCGTGAGTGCGTCCGCGCAGGCAGCAGACATGTACGGCCGCCGCCCGTATGCACAGCCCTATACGGTCGCGCAGCCGCTCGCCAACAGCTGGATCGGCCCCTATATCGGCGGCAATCTCGGCTATGGCTGGGGCGACGTGTCCAACAGCGGCGCGAAGCCGTCTGGCGTGCTCGGTGGACTTCAGGCCGGTTACAACTGGCAGAACGGCGCGTGGGTGGCCGGCATCGAGGCCGACATTCAGCTCAATTCGTCGGACGATACATTCGCCGCGTGGAAATTCTCCAACCCCTGGTTCGGCACCGTGCGCGGCCGCGTGGGTTACGCGTTCAACAGCATCCTGCTTTACGGCACAGGCGGTCTCGCATTCGGCTCGCTGAAGGCCCAGTTGCCGGGCGGCCTGTCGGAAACCAACACGTCAGCGGGCTGGACGGTCGGCGCCGGCGCTGAATTCGCGATCAATCAGAACTGGTCCGCCAAGGTCGAGTATCTCTATGTCGATCTGAGCGAGAAGAACTTCCTGATGACCGGTGTGTCGAACGGTTACCAGTTCAGCACGGTCCGTGTCGGCGTCAACTACCGCTTCTGATCGAACCGCGTATCCGCGATCCATCATCCCGGGCCTTGCGCCCGGGATTTTTATTTCGGCCATGACGTCCTGCAATATCAGGGCGAAATCACGAGATTGACCGCCTTCGGTCCCTTGCCCTTCTTGTCGGGCTCGACTTCAAACGTAATACGCTGTCCTTCGATCAGATCCTTCAAGCCCGCGCGCTCGACCGCAGTGATGTGCACGAACACATCGCGTCCGCCGTCATCCGGTTTGATGAAACCGTATCCACGTTCAGCATTGAAGAACTTGACGACACCTATCATGGCCATCGGGAACCCCTCCCCGCATTGCACCTCCGGCGCGCAACGCGCGTCGGTCAGGCCCGGCATTCACTGCCGGAAAGCGGCGACCTTGAAGAGCGCCTCCCAAAACCGGAAACGCCCGGGGCCTCTCGTCATTCCGCCGCGGCCATTCGCGGGCGCGGAACGTAAAAGCCGACCTTCACGCCCGTAGCATAATACGGTTCCCGGCAAATTGGCCATGCCGCATTTGGGTTAATTCGCGCGAACGAAATCACGGCATCTGACAATCGCTGCGCGTGCAGTGCATCAGGCGCGTATCGTCTCGATCCGAAAGCGGCCCGCACCGCCGAGGCCCAACGGCTTCTCGAGTTCGTGCAGGATCGACCTCAACTCCGCGGCGAGAGTCCATGGCGGATTGACGATCAGCAGGCCGGCGGACACAAGTCCCGAGTCCGGCGTCTGCGGTGCGACGCTGAATTCGACACGAAGACATCGCGCGTCGCTGCTGCCAGTGTTCGCCACGCGCGCCACATGTTCCGCCAGTGAGTCGGTCGCGCGGCGCTCTTTCACCGGATACCAGAGCATGTAGATGCCGGTCGGCCATTTGGCATACGCCGCACTGAAGCCGTCCGCCAGCCGCTTGAACTCGTCGCGGCTCTCGAACGGCGGATCGATCAGCACCAGCCCGCGCCGCTCCTTCGGCGGCACGAACGCGGGCAATCCGGTCCAGCCGTCGAGATCGACCACGCGCGCCTGCTCGTCGCGGCGCAATGCGGAGATCAATTGCTTGCGTGCATTCGGCTCCAGTTCGCAGGCGACCAGACTGTCCTGCGGCCGCAGCAACGCGCGCGCGATCAGCGGCGATCCCGGATAGGCGGTGAGATCGCGCTGCGGATTAAACGCGCGGACGATGTCGAGATACGGCGCGACCAGCGTCATCACCTGTTCGGACAGACGCGCCTGCATCAGCCGCGCAATGCCGGTGCGCCACTCGCCGCCGCGCTCGGCCTCACTGCTTGTCAGATCGTACAGCCCCGCGCCGGCATGGGTGTCGATCACGCGAAATGCGGCGGGCTTTTCATGCAGATAGGTGAGGATGCGCGCCAGCACGATGTGCTTGATGACATCGGCGAAATTTCCGGCGTGGAATGCGTGACGGTAGTTCATGCGCGACAGTTACGACATCGCGCGATGAAAGTAACCTGTGCTTATCCCCCGCGCACCGGCGGCATCACCACCTTGTCGCGACGGCAGGACCGGCGGTCGATTTCCTCGCAGGCGCGGAACTGCAAATCCTTGCTCATGCAGATGCGCACTTCGTTGAGGCGCTTGCTGTCGCATTGCACGGCAATCGCCGAACTCGACAGGCCGGGATTGGCCTTGATGAAGGCGTCTTCGACGTCGCCGGGGCTGACCAGTTTGGTGTCGGACAATTCGAGATAGTCGGCGGGAATCTTCACCGCCGCGCGGGCCTTGCGGATGGTCTCAAAGTACGCGCGCGCCCCCAGCCCCGAGCAGGTGCCGTGCTTGTCCCATTCGTTGTAGATCAGTCCCGGCGCCGGCATCAGATCAAGCATCGAGGTCATGACATTGCGATCGAGCCTCGGCGACGGCCGCTGGCAGTAGTTTGGAAAGCCGCGATCGTATTGCGGCCACAGCCCGTGCACGACAAAGGAAAACGGCCGGCCCGCACACTGGGCCTGGATGCCACGTCCGGAATTGCCGCGCTCATGCGCGGCCTGACAGAACGACGGCGACCACGATAGCGAGAGCACATAGAAATCGAATTCACCGGGGGCGTTCTGGCGCTTGTCCTGCGCCGCCGCCGAGCCCGCGATCACGCCGGCGATCGCAAGGCCGAGCAGCGGAGCGATCAGGCGGCGGAGTGAAGGAAAGAAATCAGCGCGGAAAAAACCAAATGAAACACCCGTGGCCGACGAAACGGACCTGAAACCGGACATGGCAACGCCCCCTACTCTCACCGCATCCTCCGGCCAGCACCGGATTTTTACGTGCGGATGACCCTGCTCAAAGCCTAGTCAGGCCACAGGAACATTTCAAGAACAAAATCGCCCCGTCCACCGCGACGCGGACGAGGCGCTCTGATGATAACGGGATGATTCGCGAAGCTTACGGGCGCGCCGCCTTGCAGGCCCAGTTGCGGTCGAGACCGACCACACACCATTCGACGCCCGAGTCGAATCCGGCGAAGCCGCCGTCCTCGATGATCGAGTAGTGCACCTGACGCGCGCGACCGTCGTTCAGCATGGCGCTGGCGGTGCAGAAGCGGCGTGGAATGCTGTCGTTTGCCCAGGCCCGGAAAGCAACCTCGTGGACGTTGGCGAAGCCCGTGATTTCAAGGGCGGAATTCCAGAACTTGCCCTCTTTTTCAGCGAACTGCTGGGTAATGGTGCCCAGAGCCTCGTTGCAGGGACGCATGTTCCCATCATAGCGCGGGCCGGACAGCCAGAAATTCCGCTCCAGCACATTGGCTGCCTCGGCGGCCGGGCTGAGCGCCATCAGGCCAGCCACGGTGCCAAGCGCCATGGCGAGAGTCAGTTTGCGAAGGGTCGAGAAAAGGTCGCGCATGGGAGCGGTCCACCGGAATCCGGGATGATGTTGTGCCGGAAGGTGCCGCGAAGCCACCAGCCGGTCAAGTGCAGCGCGGCAACACTTGGCCGCCAACCCCCGCCGAACCGCACGGGCATTCTTTCCATGACAGCCCGGCCGCCTTATGGTGCGGACGAGATTCCATGGGAGACGACGATGCGGATAACAGGCAAGGCGATTCTGGCGACGGTCTTCGGAGCGCTCATGAGTGCGCAAGCCAGCGCCGCCTGGTTCGACATCGACACGGTGCCGCCTTTCAAGGGCAACGACACCGGCGGCATCATCGCCTATTCGCTCTACAAGGAAGGCGCGGACGTCAAGGCGATGGCCCTCAATCACTGCGCCAGCTACGGCAAGTCGGTGAAGCTGACCGGCGTCGACGCCCAGTACGGCGGCTACATTTCCTTCGCCTGCGTCTGGGTTCATCCAGGTCATCTCGACCGGCCGCTGCGCGTCGGCTACTAAGCTCCGTTCAGGAGACCGCCCATGATGCGAGTGCTTCCGCTCTTTCGCATCATGGCATTGGCGATTTGCGGCAGCGGTCTTGCCGCCGTTCCGGCCTTCGCCGACCCGGTCGAAATGCCGAGCCGCAAGCCGGGACTCTGGAAACTGAAGCTGGACAAGGCCGGGGCCCAGACCATGCAGCAATGCACCGACGCCACCACCGAAAAAGAGATGGCGGCGACCTTCGGGCCGATGGCGAAGGAAATGTGCTCCAGGCAGGACATGAAGAAGACCGCGACCGGCCTGATCGTCGAGTCGACCTGCAAGATCGGCAACATGACGTCCGTCTCGCACACCGAGTTCAGCGGCGACTTCAACTCGGCCTACACGGTGACCACCACATCGAAGAACAGCGGTGGCCCGGCGGGCATGCCTGCCGAAACCACCAATGTGCTCGAAGCGAAATGGATCGGCGCCTGCAAGCCGGATCAGAAGCCCGGCGACATCATGATGCCCGGCGGCATGAAGATGAATATCAAGGACATGAAGGCGATGCGGCCGAAGCAGTGATTGCGTAAGGCCTTCTCTAAGCGCGTCGTCCCCGCGAAAGCGGGACCCATACTCCCTGTCGTCGAATTTTATAAGAGACGCCGCCGTCTGCATCTCATCGGATGGCTCGGTGGTTAGGGATCCCCGCTTTCGCGGGGATGACGACCGAGGGTGTGTGGATTTCGTTACTTCCCGATCTTCCAGGGATCGTACTTTTCTTTCGAATCCGGAACGTTCTTCATCGCGGCCTTGGCGGCGGCTTCTTCGCGGGCCATGCGCTTCTGCGGATCCTCGCCCTTGGTCTGGGACCCTCCGCTCGTGTCGGGACGGCCCCTGCCCTGCGCATGGGCCTGCCCCGCAAACAATACAGCGGCTGCAACAGCAATCAGGACGAGGCGCATCGGATATCTCCGTGGGAGGCTGGCGGCCGGAAACTAGCTCCGTTCATGGGCCGAGAACAATCAGAAATGCTCAATATCCGGCGCGGCGCCTGTCAGACGACGCCGAACCGCTTTTCAAAAGCCGCGACATTGATCACGCCGCGCCGATGGGTGCCGTCGCCGATCTTGCGGGAACCGTCCCACGCCTCCACGTCGAACAGTACGCTCTTCGGATCGATCTGCCGGACAAGTGACGACACGCGCACCGTACGTCCGACCGGCGTCGCCGCCAGATGCCGGACGTTCACCTCCATGCCCACGCTGACATGGCCTTCCGGCAGCAGGCGCGCGATGGAGGCGGTGCAGGCCTCCTCCATGTGCAGGATCATGACGGGTGTCGCATAGACCGGCGGCATGGTCGCCAGGAAATGCTGCACGGTCATGTCGTGCGTCACCGTGACGATCCTCTCACCGGGAATGCCGACGGTGACTTTCTCAAGCGTGCTCATGCAAACGTCCTGAATCCGAAGTTCGCTTCGGGCTATTTTGCCGCCGCCTTGCGCTCAAGGAACGTCTTGCCGCCCTTCATCTTGTGGGTCAGCGGCGCCTCGTTGATCTGCACCGTCACGACCTCCGCATCGACGCCGAGGTTCTTCACTAGCGCCTGGGTGATGTCCAGCATCATGCCCTTCTTCTGCTCGTCGGTCCGTCCGGCGGCCATGTTCACGATTACCTCAGGCATGCTCGTTTCCCTTTTTTCTTTGCGACAGAAATTGTCAGACGTGAAACTTCAATCCATCGACGATCTTGTCAACCACCTTGCGCTCGGCACGGAACGCCAGCCCGACCAGATTGAGATCGGCGCGGATGACGGCCTGCACCGCCGCCCGGTTGGCGGCGTCATGGGTGGTCTTGAACATGTCCTCGGTATAGACGGCGGGCTTCACGTCGCGCACCAGGGCGCGTTCGAGCGCACGCGACAGCGCCGGCCGGTCCGCGCCGTAGATCAGGATCGGCTGACCGATCAGCGCATGATAGTTCGTGCCGGACTTGTCTTCGTAAGGCGCGCCGACACATTCGGGAAACGCCGCCGCGATGCCGCTGGCGAGGAAGGCCGCGACGTTCAGCTTCTGCCATGTTTCGAGATCGGTGCGGATGACAAGGGCAACCTTGGTGTCGAACTGCATGCGCGACCGTTACTGTTCTTATTTTTCGTTGGCCCAGGGCACATTGTGGCGCTCGAGAATTTCGCGAACCTTTCCGACCAGTTCGCTTTCCTTGCAGGCGATCTGGGCCTGCGTCTGCTTCTGCAGATAGTCGTCGCGATTGCCGGTATCTCCAGCAAGCTCCGCACCGATGATCAGATCCTTGATCTGAACTTCGCCCTTCGCTTTCTCGTCGCCCCCCTGAATGACCACACATGGGGAGTTGCGCCGGTCGGCATACTTGAACTGGACACCGAGGTTGTTCTTCGGATTGCCGAGATACATCTCGGCGCGAATGCCCGCGCTGCGCAGCGTCGCGACGAACTTTTGGTATTGCGCGATCTCGTTGCGATCCATCACCACGACGACGACCGGACCGAACTCGGGCGTGGTGTCGATCTTGCCGAGCAGCGTCAGCGCCGCCTGAAGCCGCGACACGCCGATGGAGAAGCCTGTCGCAGGGACAGGTTCGCCGCGAAAGCGCGACACAAGCCCATCATAACGTCCGCCGCCGCCGACCGAACCGAAGCGCACCGGTCGGCCCTTTTCATCCTTGGTGTCGAGCAGCAGTTCAACCTCGTAGACCGGGCCGGTGTAGTATTCGAGGCCGCGCACGACAGTCGGATCGATGCGAATGCGATCACCGTAATCACGCACAAGCGCGGCGATTTCTCTCAACTCGCGCTGGCCTTCCGGCCCGGACCTGGTTGTTTCAAACCGGCTTTGCAGCTCATTCAGCCCGTCGAAGTTATCGCCGCGAGACGGCTGGCCAACCGCCCCCAGCACGAATTCGATTTGCGTCGGCGTCAGGTTCGCGCCCTTGGTAAAATCGCCCTTGCCTTCTTCGCCGCCGTCCCAGCGGCCAGCGCCGAGCAGCTTGCTAACTTCAGCAGCCGAAAATTTATCCAGCTTGTCGACCGCGCGCATAACGGTCAGCCACTGGCCGTCGCTCTCAATGCCGATCGCTTCCCGCACGCCGTCGAGCACCTTGCGGTTGTTGACCTTCACCACATACTGGCCGCGCGGAATGCCCAGCGCTTCCATCGTGTCCGCCGCCATCATGCACATCTCGGCGTCGGCGGCAGGTGAAGCGCTGCCAACGGTGTCGGCGTCGAACTGCATGAACTGCCGGAAGCGGCCGGGACCGGGCTTCTCGTTGCGATAGACATAACCGTTGCGGTAGGAGCGGTACGGCTTCGGCAACGTCTCGAAATTCTCCGCGACATAGCGCGCCAGCGGCGCGGTCAGATCGTAGCGCAGCGAGATCCACTGCTCGTCATCGTCCTGAAACGAGAACACGCCTTCGTTAGGCCGGTCCTGATCGGGCAGGAACTTGCCGAGCGCGTCGGTGTATTCCATTGCCGGGGTTTCCACCGGCTCAAACCCGTAGCGCTCATAGACCTCGCGGATTGTCTCCACCATCTGCCGCGTGGCGGCGATCTCAGCGGGCGTGCGGTCCACGAGGCCACGCGGCAGGCGCGCGCGCAGTTTCTGGGGCTTCTTGGGCTTTTTGTCGGACATAGATTTTCGTGCGTTCCGATATCCAAATAATCTGGATATTGACCCACGGGTTATCAGCCGAGGCGCAAGCGAGCAACCGTGCTCTCTTATCCCTCCCCCTTGTGGGGAGGGTGGCGCGTTGTGAGCGAAGCGAACGATGCGCCGGGTGGGGGTACGCGCGGACGAAGGCCCCCACCCCGGCCTCCGTTTCGCTCGGCCGACCCTCCCCACAAGGGGGAGGGATTGTTCAATCGTCGTGCATCAAAGGACGGAGAAACTAATTCACCAGCACCGCGCCGTCGCAGCGCACGCCGGTGACCCAGACATCCGCCTGGCCAAGACCCACGCCCAGCGTCTGCAACACCGAGTTGAGCAGCGTGTCGATCGAGCCGGTGGCGCCGCCGATGATACTGGCGACCAGCGCGCCGATGCCGGGAATCGGCAGGCCGAGTGGCCCGAGTTGCACGCCGAGTTGCAGGTCGCCGAGAAGGCTCGACGTCAGCGACGAAGTGAACGATGTGGTGTTCACCGTCTTCTTGGTCTGCGCCTGAATGTCGGCATAGCTGAAGGTCACGCTGGTCGGCGACGCGTTCGCCATCGTCGCATGCGCCCGGCCCGTGACCTGGATCGCGCCGAGATTGACGATGTTGACCGCCGGCGGATTCGGCTTGGTGGAGAAATTCGTCATCATGCTGGACGTCACATCGCCGACCCACGCATCGACAATGCCGGGAGAAACGCCGAGCGTCACCGTCGAGGTGTTGACGTTGGGATAGCCGCACGACACGGCGTTAAGCGTCGCGGTGCCCGCCGCGATCTCGACATAGACCGGAAGATTGACCACCGACACCGCGCCTGAACCGACAAGCTGTATCTTGAGCAGAACGCGCGTCTGCGCGGTGTGCACGCTGGCTCCCACCTGTCCGACCGTGATCCAGCTTGTTCCCACCGGCCGCTCGCCGACGGTGGCCTGCAATGTGACGCCGGCGATGCCCGGCAGCGACAGGTTCACATTGGCCGCGATCTGGTTGGTGCCGTTGGCCAGCGCCGCCATGGCCGAGAGCAGATCGAGCGCCGAGACGTTTGCGCCGACCTTCGGCTTCTGCCCGACGGTGAGACCGGAATACGGTCCAACACTGATCAGCGCCTTCGGCGTGATCCGCGTGGTCAGGCCCGACATCGCCGACGACAAACTCGAGAGCGCTGCAATCGCGCCGCTGTTGCCGGCCGCTGCGGTCTGCAGCGCTGCCACGATATCCGTCACCTTCAGGTTGCTGTTCAGCAGCGTGTCGTAGCTCACACCGGTCAGGTTGACCCGCGTTGCCAGCGCCGAGAGGAAATCGAACGCATCGATCTTCGCGCTGAGCAGCGCGTTGTAGTCCATCGCCGACAGCGACAGGGTTGTCCCGAGCATCCCGCCGAGCAGCGAATTCAGCAGACCGCCGTTGAGCGACACCAGCCGCGACCCGATCGCGAAACTGGCGAGCCGTGTGGTGCTGGCGATCGCGGTCGCCTTGAGATTCCACTGGCTGTCCCCGGTCAGCACCTTGCCGAAATACAGCGGCGTCCTGGTCTGCATGGTGACCCGCACCGCGTTGGCGGGCGTGGCCGCCGCCACGAAGCGCTGCTGCGGCGTCAGGGATGCATTCGCCGTGTAAACACCGGGTTCGACAGCCACGAGCGACTCCGGTGGATAGTTGTTCTTGGCGACGGTCGCCGCAGCAGCGCGGGACGCATTGGTCAGGTCGCTCGCGGCGACGAGCGCCGCGAGGTCGGCAGCACTCTGGGTCCGCCGCTTGTCGGCGAAGATGGCGCCGACATCGACGCCGAGCGCCGCGCAGGCGATCACGAGCAGCAGACTGGCCGCGCCCATGATCGCGATATTGCCGCGCTCATCGGCGGAGAAACGTCGAAGCAAGCTGCGCATCACAACCTCCCGAGACTTCTTCTGTTCAGTATCCCCCGCGCGGGATCGCCGCCGAGCGCACGATGGCAGGCGACGGCATCGGCACGAATGTGGGCAACGAATAGATGAACATGCCGGAGGCGTCGTAATTGACGGAGACGACGAAGACGTTGGCGTCGGAGACCGACGTCGCGGCGTTGACGGTGAGCTTTGCCGGATCGATCAGCGGGTAGGTATTGACGTTGCCGGTGATGTAGCTGCTGGCGAGCGTGCTGCGCTCGCTTTCGCTCAATCCCGCGACCGAGGATCGCGCGGCTTCGGCAGCAAGCTGCTGCACACCGTGAACCACTGCGAGATAGGAGCCGTACATGATGATGCCGAACACCATCATCAGGAACACCGGCGCAATCATCGCGAACTCGACGGCGATGGCGCCCTCGTGGGCGGCGCGGAATTTTTCGAACAGTGTGCGGGCCTGTTTCATGACGGGCATTTGCGCACACAACCTTTAAGGGCAAACTAATTCATACAACTACTATTGGTAGTAGTATTTTCCGGCTGTGATCCGTGCCTTCACTTACGGGCGACCATGCGCCGCGATGCGTTCCGAACGACCCCGGAAACTGATAGGCTCTCTTTCCAAGAAAAAACTTGCTCCTTGCCGGAAGGAACGACCTTTGAATATTCAGCACCCTCGCCCGAACGTCGCGACGCCGAACGATCTTGACGCTTTCTGGATGCCGTTCACGGCCAACCGGGCGTTCAAGGCCAGACCGCGCATGCTCGCCGGCGCCAAGGACATGCACTACTTCACCGCCGATGGCCGCAGCATCCTCGACGGCGCCGCCGGCATGTGGTGCAGCAACGCTGGCCACAACCGCGACCCGATCGTGGACGCGATCCAGAAGCAGGCCGCGACCCTCGATTACGCGCCGCCGTTCCAGTTCGCTCATCCGAAAGCCTTCGAACTGGCCAGCCGCATCGCTGCGCTGGCGCCGAAGGGCCTCGAGCATGTGTTCTTCTGCAACTCCGGTTCGGAAGCGGTCGACACCGCGCTGAAGGTGGCGCTGGCCTATCACAACGGCCGCGGCGAGGCCGGACGCACCCGGCTGATCGGCCGCGAGCGCGGCTATCACGGCGTCGGCTTCGGCGGTATTTCCGTCGGCGGCATGGTCAACAACCGCAAGATGTTCGGCACACTGCTGACCGGCGTCGATCACCTGCCGACCACCTATGACCGCGAAAAGCAGGCCTTCACCAAGGGCGAGCCTGAGTATGGCGCGCATTTCGCCGACGAGCTCGATCGCATTGTCGGCATCCACGGTCCCGGCACCGTCGCCGCCGTGATCGTCGAGCCGATGGCGGGCTCCACCGGCGTCATTGCATCGCCCAAGGGCTATCTGCAGCGGCTGCGCGAGATCTGCGACAAGCACGGCATCCTGCTGATCTTCGACGAAGTCATCACCGGTTATGGCCGCCTCGGCTATGCCTTTGCGGCGGAACGCTACGGCGTACTGCCGGACATGATCACCTTCGCCAAGGGCGTCACCAACGGCGCGGTGCCGATGGGCGGTGTCCTGATCCGCGACGCGATCTACGATTCCTTCATGAAGGGTCCGGAGCACGTCATCGAGCTGTTCCACGGCTACACCTATTCGGCCCATCCGCTGGCCTGCGCGGCCGGTCTCGCCACCCTCGACATCTACCGCGAGGAAGGCCTGTTCGAGCGCGCACGGGCGATGGAACCGAAATGGGCCGACGCCGTGATGGCGCTGCGCAAGGAGCCGAACGTGGTGGATATCCGCACCGTCGGCATCACCGCGGGCATTGATCTGGCGCCTAACAAGGAGGGTCCCGGCAAGCGCGGCTTCGAGGCGCTGGACTCGGCGTTCCATGACAACGACCTGATGATGCGGGTGGCGGGCGATACCCTCTGCCTGACCCCGCCGCTGATCATCTCGGAGAGCCAGGTCGGCGAGATCATGGACAAGATCGCCAAGGTGATCCGCGCGGTCGCCTGACCGTGCGTGATTTCCGCTCCCTGAATTAAGGCAACCTTCGCGGCTGCCTTAAGAATTTCGCGCCGAATCAAACTTGATGCTAAGCTCAGCCCCGTTCGGGGTTGGGCAGGCTTCATGATCCGCATTTCGACGATTTTCATCGCCATCTGCATGGTGCTGATCGCAGCGTCGCTTGGCCTGCTGCTGTATTCGCTGGCGGGCCTCAGCATCTCCGAATCCGCCATTGTCGCGCTGACCGCGCTGACCTTCCTGATCCTCTACAACGCGGTGTCGATGCGGCTGCGCGATCGCACCGACGTCGGCAGCCAGATCGCCGACCTGTCGCGCGGCACGGCGGACCTCGCACGCCAGGTCGCAGAGTTCGGACGCCGCATGAGCGCCATCGAAATCCGGCTGTCGGCGATCGATGCGAGCGGACAGGAACGCGTCCAGACCGTCGCGAGCGAAATCAGCGAACTGGGCTCGCTGGTCAAGCAGCTGGCGTCGTCCGTCGCGGCCCATGACGAGCTTCTCGCAAATGCCGTCAGCACGCTTGCCGAACAGCAGGTTGCAGAACCTGTCAGCGCTCCGGCGAATGAGACGGACCATGTTGCTCCGGCGGCTGACATCAGCGCGCCTGCGCCCGCTCAACCAGCCGACGCACGGCCCGCAACCGCCAATCTCAACAACACCCAGCTTCTCGTTGCGGTGAGAAACGCCATCGAGGCCAACCGCATCGACCTGTTTCTCCAGCCGATGGTGACGCTGCCCCAGCGCAAGGTGCGGTTCTATGAAGCCGTGGCGCGCGTGCGCGACGACAAGGACCAGTTGCTGACCGCAAGCGAATTCATCGGCACGGCGGAAACCGCAGGCCTGATCGGCCAGATCGACCACACCGTGCTGCTGCGCTGTGTGCAGGTGTTGCGGCGGCTGATGGTGCGCTCGAAGGATGTCGGCGTGTTCTGCAACATCTCGGGCACCACGCTGAGCAATCCCTCGGTGTTCGGCCAGTGCCTCGATTTTCTCGAAGCCAACCGCATCCTGGCGCCGTCTCTCGTTCTCGAATTCAAGCAGAGCACCTTCCGCCATCTCGGCCCGGTGGAGAGCGAGCATCTCGCAACGCTGCAGCGGCTCGGCTACGGCTTCTCGATCGACAACGTCGCCGACCTGCGGCTCGATCCGCGCGAACTCGCTGATCGCGGCGTCAAGTTCATCAAGGTCCCGGCGGCGATGCTGCTCGACCAGAAGCAGTTGTCATCCGCCGACATTCACGCCGCCGACCTGTCCGATCTGCTCGGGCGTTTTGGAATTGACCTCGTGGCGGAGCGAATCGAAGGCGAGCGCGCCGTGGTCGACCTGCTCGATTACGATGTCCGCTTCGGCCAGGGCTTCCTGTTCGCGCCGCCGCGTCCGCTGCGGCCGGAAGGCGCAGCCTCATCAACGGAACATGCCGCATCTGCCCCTTCGGCGGTTGACGCCCCCGCCCGGAAGGAAGAAAAAGCCGGCGTCCGGGCCGAGCCCCCTCGTGCGACGGGCACCGCTGCGCTGGTCCGCCGGGCATCTGCGCAGAAATAGCCAAAACCTCTGCACAGAGAAGTGATCTTTTTCCATGAAGCTGCCTGACGCCGCCGTGCTGCGATTCGCCGATCATTTGCGCGACCTCACCACCGGCGTGGATGTCATTCTCAGCGACGTCTGGGGCGTGATTCACGACGGCCTCACCGGCTTCGTTCCCGCCTGCGAGGCGCTGCAAACCTTCCGCAAGCAGGGCGGCACGGTGATCATGATCACCAACGCGCCGCGCCCGGCCGACTCCGTGCAGCGCCAGCTCCGCCGGATGAACATTTCCGACGAGACGTATGACGCTATCGTGTCGTCGGGCGACCTCACCCGCAGCTTCGTCGCCTCACACCATCAGCAGGCGGTTTTCCAGATCGGACCGGAGCGCGACAATCCGGTGTTTCGCGGACTCGACGTGAAGTTCACGACTATCGAGAACGCCGACTACGTCACCTGCACCGGCCTGTTCGACGACGAGACCGAAACCGCGGAGGATTATCGCGGCGTGCTGGAGCAGGCGCGTGCGCGCAATCTCACCTTCGTCTGCGCCAATCCGGACATCGTGGTCGAGCGCGGCGACCGGCTGATCTATTGCGCGGGCGCCATCGCCGAACTGTACCGCGACATGGGCGGCGAAGTGATCTTCTACGGCAAGCCGCACCGCCCGATCTACGATCGCGCGCTGGAGCTGGCTGCGGAGAAGCGCGGCACGTCCACGCCGCTCGACCGCGTGCTCGCGA
Organism: Afipia sp. OHSU_II-C1; assembly: GCF_000497575.1. Lineage (GTDB taxonomy): Bacteria > Pseudomonadota > Alphaproteobacteria > Rhizobiales > Xanthobacteraceae > Afipia. The sequence goes on along the minus strand of NZ_APJI01000007.1, from coordinate 40,975 downwards.
TCGGCGATTCCGTCCGTACCGATCTCAACGGCGCCAACGGAATGGGACTGGATTGCCTGTTCCTGACCCGCGGCATCCATGCGGTGGATTTCGAGGGGCTCGACGTCGCGGACGAATTCTCGGTGCGGCGGCTGTTCGGAGACGCCAAGCCGCCGTTCGCGCTGATGCGCGACCTGAAGTGGTGAGATTCAAATTCGGACTTCGCATCATCGTCGCCGGAGTTCGCATATGACGGCCGTCACGCGCGCAGATCGAACGCCGGACGGCTTTTGATCCGAGGTGCAGCATGATGAAATTGGCTTTCCCGATCTTTCTGACGGTCGCAGCCGGCGCGAGTATCGTGATCCAGCAGGTTCTCAACACCAACCTGCGAACGGCGCTGAGCTCCGCGGTATGGTCGGGTTTCACGAGCTATTTTGTCGGGCTCGTTTGCATGGTGGTTCTCGCCATAGCATTACGCGATCCCGTGCCGCAGATCGCGACCATGGCGCGAATTCCCTGGTGGGCCTGGAGCGGCGGTCTGTTCGGCGCGATTTTCATCGGGCTCGCGATCGTGCTGATACCCACTCTGGGAGCTGCGACGTTCATCGCCCTCCTCGTCACCGGACAGATGCTGGCGTCGGTGACGTTCGATCACTTCGGCTGGCTGGGTCTCGCACAGCGTTCAATCGATCTGCCGCGCCTGATCGGCGTCGCGATGCTGATCGGCGGCGTCGTTCTGATCCGGCGATGACGGGCGAGCCAGCGGATAGCAAAATGCCCGGTGCGAACACCGGGCATCGAAATTCTAAAATCCGGGAATCGGCGCTTACGCCGGCGCGTGATCGGGGAACACCGCCTCGATCTTGGTCTTGAGCGTCGCGGCGTTGAACGGCTTGACGATGTAGTTGTTCACGCCGGCCTTCTTGGCTGCGATGACGTTTTCCGTCTTCGATTCAGCCGTGATCATGATGAAAGGCGTGGTGGCGAGATTCGGATCGCCGCGCACTTCCTTGAGCAGGTCGTATCCGGTCATCGGCTCCATGTTCCAGTCGGAGATCACGAGTCCGTACTTCTTGCCGCGCATCTTGCTGAGCGCTGCCGAGCCATCGCTGGCGTCATCGATATTCTCGAAACCGAGTTGCTTGAGCAGATTGCGGATAATGCGGATCATCGTGTTGTAGTCGTCCACAACCAGAACCGGCATCGACAAATCCATGGCCATCGCTGTTTTTCTCCCTCGAACGCAGCAACCGGCGTGCGTTTATCAACATTTTGCGGGCGGCTTCTGCCACCCGCAGTCGGGGCGAACCTAGCACCGGCGGCTTAAACAGCCCGTTAATCGGACCACATCGGGATTATCTTAAGTTGCGCCGTTAAGGCCTGATTCAGCAGCTTGACTCCGATGGCGGGCCGGGGTCAGGTCCGCCCGATTTCTTCAATGTCCTCCTTCCGGTACCCATGACGACAAGCTTTTCCGTCATTCGCGACGCCACTCCAACCAGCGCAATTGTAAAAGGCGCCGTGGTGGCGATGGGCAACTTCGACGGCGTCCATCTCGGCCACCGTGTCGTGATTTCAGCGGCCATCGACATGGCGCGCAAGCTCGGCAAGCCCGCTTATGCGGTGACATTCGAGCCGCACCCGCGCAGCTTTTTCAGCCCCAACACGCCGCAGTTCAGACTGAGCGACGAGGCCGCGAAGCTTCGCCTGCTGGCGGGCACCGGCCTCGACGGCGCCGTGGTAATGACATTCGATGGTGCCCGCGCCGGCACCACCGCACAGGATTTCATTAACCACGATCTCATCGGCCGGCTCGGAATCAGCGGCATCGCCGTCGGCTACGACTTTCATTTCGGCAAGGGACGCGCGGGATCGCCGTCACTGCTTGCCAGCGAGATGCCGAAGCTCGGTGTCGAGGTCCACATCCAGTCGCATGTCGACATTCTGGATCGCCCCGTATCCTCGAGCGCGATCCGCATGGCGCTGGCCGAAGGCCAGGTCACCGAGGCGACCGCGATGCTGGGCGCGCCGTGGTTCATTTCGGGCGAGGTCATTCATGGCGAGAAGCGCGGCCGCGATATGGGCTATCCCACCGCCAACATCCGTCTCGACAAGAACTGCGGCCTCAAGCATGGCATCTATGCCGTGCGGGTCGGGATCGGCGACAAGCGGTTCGATGGTGTGGCCTCGTTCGGCCGCCGCCCGACCTTCGACAACGGCGCGCCGCTGCTGGAAATCTTCCTGTTCGGCTTCAAGGGCGACCTCTACGGCCAGAAGCTTGATGTCGCATTCGTCGGCTTTATCCGCGACGAACTGAAGTTCGACGGCATCGATGCGCTGGTGCGCCAGATGGATGACGACAGCACAAAGGCCCGCGCCATGCTCGCGGCCGCTCCGGATGCGTTTCCAAAGCTCGGAATTGTCACGGATTGAGCCGCCTGCGGGCCTTTCCGATACCGCCCATGCCTGCTATCTAGGCCTGATGTTGGCGCAGCGCACCATAATCGGCATTAGCGGCCCGGCTTCCGTCTGAGCACACACGCTCGGCGCAAGACCGGGATCGATTTTATCGCCGCACATCACGAGCGCCATTCGAGCCAAGCCAGAGCATTCATGTCCGACAAGCCCCAAAAGTCCGTTGCCCCCAAAGCCGACGGCAACGATTACTCCAGCACTCTTTATCTGCCGCAGACGGACTTCCCGATGCGCGCCGGCCTGCCCCAGCAGGAACCCAGGATTCTGGCGCGCTGGAACGAGATCGGCCTTTACGAAAAGCTGCGCGAGGCCGCAAAGGACCGCGCCAAGTTCGTGCTGCATGACGGCCCGCCCTACGCCAACGGCAACATCCATATCGGCCACGCGCTCAACAAGATCCTCAAGGACGTGGTGACCAAGAGCCAGCAGATGCTCGGCTTCGATTCCAACTACGTGCCGGGCTGGGACTGCCACGGCCTGCCGATCGAATGGAAGATCGAGGAAGAGTACCGCTCCAAGGGCAAGAACAAGGACGCGGTGCCGATCGTCGAATTCCGTCAGGAGTGCCGGGCGTTCGCGCAGAAGTGGGTGGACATCCAGCGCGAGGAATTCAAGCGCCTCGGCGTGATCGGCGACTGGTCGCATCCCTACATGACGATGACCTTCCCGGCCGAAGCGCAGATCGCGCGCGAACTGATGAAGTTCGCCGCCAACGGCACGCTGTATCGCGGCTCCAAGCCGGTGATGTGGAGCGTGGTCGAGAAGACCGCGCTGGCGGAAGCCGAAATCGAATACGAGGACTATACCTCGGACGCGGTGTGGGTGAAGTTTCCGGTGTCGTACATTATCGGCGACGGCCCTGCTCTCTCCTCCAGAGAGGCCATCGAAGCAAATGATCTGGCGAAAAAGCGAGCGTCAGTCGTCATCTGGACAACAACCCCGTGGACACTGCCCGGCAACCGCGCAATCAGCTTCTCGTCAAAAATACATTATGGATTGTATCAAGTTACCGAAGCTCCTGAGGGAAATTGGGCCAAAGCAGGCGATCATCTCATCATAGCGGATGATCGTGCTGGCGATGTTATGACTGCGGCCAAAGTTACGAAATGCGAGAGATTAAAACACGTTCCCTCTGCGGTAATCGCGCACTTGGTATGCACTCACCCGTTGAAAGGCCTTGAAGGCGGTTACTTTTTTGATGTTCCTCTCCTTGACGGCGATCACGTCACCGACGACACCGGCACCGGGTTCGTGCACACCGCGCCGAGCCATGGCCGCGAGGACTTCGACGTCTGGACCGCGAACGCCCGCGAGCTCGAAGCGCGCGGCATCAGTCCGGTGATCCCCTACACCGTGGACGCCGACGGTGCGCTGACCGAGCACGCCCCGGGGTTCACCGGCAAGCGCGTGCTCACCGACAAGGGCGAGAAGGGCGACGCCAACGAAGCCGTCATCAAGGCGCTGATCGAGCGCGGCATGCTGCTCGCGCGCGGCCGCCTCAAGCATCAGTATCCTCATTCCTGGCGCTCGAAGAAGCCGGTGATCTATCGCAACACCCCGCAATGGTTCATCGCGATGGACAAGCCGTTTTCTCTTCCCTCCCCGCAAGGGGGAGGGGAAAACGATACGCTGCGCGCTCGCGCGCTGCAGGCGATCAGCGTCACGCGCTGGGTGCCCGAGCAGGGCCAGAACCGCATCACCGGCATGATCGCAGGCCGTCCCGACTGGGTGATCTCGCGCCAGCGCGCGTGGGGCGTGCCCATCGCCGTATTCGTGCGCGAGAAAGGCGACGGCTCCGCTGAAATCCTTCAGGACGAGGCGGTCAACAAGCGCATCGCCGACGCATTCGAAAAGGAAGGCGCCGATGCGTGGTACAAGGACGGCGCGCGCGAGCGCTTCCTCGGCTCGCACGCCAACGAAGAATGGCAGAAGGTCAACGACATCTGCGACGTCTGGTTCGACTCCGGCTCGACCCACGCCTTCGTGCTGGAAGATCCGGTGCATTTCCCCGGCCTTGCGGGCATCAGGCGCAAGGTCGATGGCGGCAACGACACCGTGATGTATCTCGAAGGCAGCGACCAGCATCGCGGCTGGTTTCACTCCTCGCTGCTGGAAAGCTGCGGCACCCGTGGACGCGCGCCCTACGACGTGGTGCTGACCCACGGCTTCACGCTCGACGAGAACGGCCGCAAGATGTCCAAATCGCTCGGCAACACCACCGATCCGGCGAAGGTCATCAAAGATTCCGGCGCGGATATCTTGCGGCTGTGGGTCTGCGCCACCGACTATGCCGACGACCAGCGCATCGGCCCGGAAATCCTCAAGAACACCATCGAGACCTATCGCAAGCTGCGCAACACGGTCCGCTGGATGCTCGGCAGTCTTGCGCATTTCCAGGACAAGGACCGCATCAAGGCCGACGACATGCCGGAACTCGAGCGGCTGATGCTGCACCGGCTGGTGGAGATCGATGCCATCGTACGTCCCGCCTACGCGAACTTCGACTACAAGACCGTGGTCGCGACGCTGGCGAATTTCATGAACACCGAACTGTCGGCGTTCTATTTCGACATCCGCAAGGACACCCTGTACTGCGATCCGCCGTCGTCGGTGGCGCGCAAGTCGGCCCTGACGGTGATCGACTATCTGTTCCGCGCGATCACGACCTGGCTGGCGCCGATCCTCAGCTTCACTGCAGAAGAAGCCTGGATGTCGCGCTACGGCGATGCCGCCGTCTCGGTGCATCTCGAGCTGTTCCAGAAGACGCTGCCCGCATGGCACAACGAGGCCCTCGCGAAGAAGTGGGAAACCATCCGCGAGGTGCGCCGTGTCGTCACCGGCGCACTGGAGGTCGAGCGCGCCGCCAAGCGCATCGGTTCGTCGCTGGAAGCCTCGCCACTGGTCTACGTGACCGACAAGGCGGTGTTCGCCACGCTGTTCGATGTCGATCTTGCGGAAGTCTGCATCACATCGAATGCGATGGTCACGAACGAGGATGCTCCGGCGGGCGCGTTCACGCTCGGCGATGTGCCGGGCGTTGCCGTCGTGGTCGAGAAGGCTGTGGGCACCAAGTGCGCGCGGTCGTGGAAGATTCTTCCCACCGTCGGGAGCGATCCTGACTATCCGGATGTCTCGCCGCGCGACGCTCAGGCGCTGCGGGAGTGGAAGGCGCTGGGAGTCGGTGTGTGAGCCCTCTCCTCCGCTCCGGTGTGATCGCCGCTGTCACAGCCCTGGTGCTCGATCAGGCGTCGAAGCTCTGGCTGCTGAACGTGTTCGAACTCGGCCCGCGGGGCACGGTCGCCGTGACGCCGTTCTTCGATCTGGTGCTCGCCTGGAATACCGGCATCAGCTACGGCTGGTTCCAGGATTCGGGTCCGGTAGGTCAGGCCATCCTGCTGGCGATCAAGGCCGCGGCGGTGATCGTGCTGGCGGTCTGGATGGCCAAATCCGGCACCCGTCTCGCCGTCATCGGCCTCGGGCTCATCATCGGCGGCGCCATCGGCAACGCCATCGACCGGCTGGCCTATGGCGCGGTGGTCGATTTCGCGCTGTTTCACGTCCAGATCGGCGGAAAAACCTACAACTGGTACGTGTTTAACCTTGCGGACGTGGCCATCGTTGCCGGGGTTGCCGCCCTCCTGTATGACTCCTTTGTAACCCCGAGCGCCGCAAAAAGGCCCTGATAACCGGGGATACGCGTGAGTTATCCGCCGGTTGGCTCGCCATCCGGCCCTTGGCAATCTGGCCTGCGGCGACATGCCCCCGGGGACATGCCCGCGCCCTTTGATAGTGGATCAGGATGAACGCAATGACGGGCGCCATCGGTTCAGGTTTGCATCCCTCCTCGCGCCGCGCGACGCGCGTGCTGCGGCTCGCCGCCCTCCTGCTGGGCGTTGGTCTGGTGCTCGGGACCGGGCCGGTTCACGCGCAGGATCCGGATAGCGACGAGAACAAGACGTTTGAAGAAAAGCTGATGGACAACCTGATGAGCGGCCTCGGCGGCAAGAAGCTCGAGGACGGCTCCATCGAATACCGCGAGCGCTCGCCGCTGGTGGTTCCCTCCAAGATCGATCTTCCCCCGCCGCAGAGCGGCAAGCCGAAGTACGCGCCGAACTGGCCGAAGGACCCGGACGTGGCCGAACGCGCGGCCGCGCGCGAGCGGGCCAAGCAGAAGGCGATGAGCCCGGAAGAAGCGCGCATGCCGCTGATGCCGAGCGAACTCAACAAGCGCGCTCCGCGCAGCAAGACGGCGGAAAGCAACGCGCCGGGCAACAACAATTCCAACTCGCCGCTGATGATGCTGCCGTCGGAACTCGGCTATACCGGCGGACTGTTCTCAAATCCGTTCAGCAGCAACACGAAGACCGAAACCGAGAAATTTACCTCCGAGCCCGAGCGCACCGAGCTGACGCAGCCTCCGACCGGCTACCAGACACCGTCGTCGAACTACGCCTACGGCGTCGGCCAGTTGAAGCCGCCGCGGGAAAAGTGCGACGCCGCCAGCGGCCGGTGCGAAAAGACCTGGGATTGATTTGTTTGCTGGCCGCAGCGTCTCGCTGACACCTGCGGCCCCATGATTGCGATCGCCATGTTTTTTCGAGGTGCGATCGTTTCAGGTCCCGCAGTGTCGCCTCTCGCGGATTTGAATGTTTTCCGGGCGATAAATCTGCGATCCGGTAGAGCATCATGATGATTTCCCGCCACCTCACCGCCATGGCCTTCGCGACGGCTTTTGTGACGCTCGGCCTCGCGCCGGCCTCCATTCAACCCGCCACGGCGCAGACCGCGCCGCAACGGCCAACGACCTTCACGCTCTCGAACGGCCTCAATGTCATCGTCATTCCGGACCGCCGCACGCCGGTGGTCACGCAGATGATCTGGTACAAGGTCGGCTCCGCCGATGAGACGCCGGGGAAATCCGGCCTCGCGCATTTCCTCGAGCATCTGATGTTCAAGGGCACCAGGGCGCATCCGGCCGGCGAGTTCTCCCAGCTGGTGGCGCGCATCGGCGGCAACGAGAACGCCTTCACCTCCTACGACTACACCGCCTATTACCAGCGCGTGTCGCGCGACAAGCTCGCGACCATGCTGGAGTTCGAGGCCGACCGCATGACCGGCCTCATTCTCAAGGACGAGAATGTGCTGCCGGAGCGCGACGTGGTGCTCGAGGAGTACAACATGCGCGTCGGCAACAGCCCGGACGCGCGGCTGACCGAACAGATCATGGCGGCGCTGTATCTCAACCATCCCTATGGCCGCCCGGTGATCGGCTGGCATCAGGAGATCGAGAAGCTGAACCGTGAGGACGCGCTCGCCTTCTACAAACGGTTTTACGCACCCAACAATGCCACCCTCGTGATCGCGGGCGACGTCAGCGCCGAGGAAGTACGCCCGATGATCGAGGCGGCCTATGGCAAGATTCCGCCGCAGCCTGCGATCCCGGCACAGCGGATCAGGCCGCAGGAGCCCGAGCCCGCCGGGCCGCGCACGGTGACGCTGGCCGATCCGCGTGTCGAACAACCCAGCCTGCGCCGCTATTATCTCGTTCCGTCCTCGGTCACGGCGGCGCCGGAGAAAAGCTCCGCGCTCGAAGTGCTGGCGCAATTGATGGGCACCGGCAGCAACTCGCTGCTCTACCGCGCGCTCGTGGTGGACAAGCCGCTCGCGGTGAGTGCCGGCGCCTGGTACCAGGGGACGGGAGTGGATCCCACCCAGTTCGGGATTTCGGCCTCGCCGAAACCCGGCGTGGAATTCCCGCAGGTGGAACAGGCCATCGATGAGGTGATCGCAAAGCTTGCGACCGATCCGGTACCGGCTGAAGAACTCGAACGCATCAAGACACAGATGATCGCCCAGGCGGTCTACGCGCAGGACAGCCAGACCACGCTGGCACGCTGGTACGGCGCCGCGGTCACTGTCGGCCTCAGTGTCGACGACGTCAGGGCATGGCCTGATCGCATCAAGGCCGTCACCGCCGAACAGGTGCGTGACGCCGCGCGAACCTGGCTTGAGAAAAAACGCTCCGTGACCGGCTATCTCATCAAGGACACCGCCGCGACGACCGCGAAGCGCGAGGAGAAACGCTCGTGATTGTCACCCGCCGTCATCTGCCGCGTCTCGCGGCTGCCGCTTTCATCGCCGCGTCCTCGTTTGCCGCATTCGTGACGCCGGCATCCGCCGCTGCAAAAGTTCAGCGCGTGGTGTCGCCCGGCGGTATCGAAGCCTGGTTCGTTCAGGACGCCACTGTGCCGCTGGTCGCGCTGGAATACGCCTTCGCCGGCGGCTCGTCGCAGGACCCCGCCGACAAACCCGGCATCGGCTCCTTCACCGCCAACATGCTCGATGAAGGCGCTGCCGATCTGGATTCGAAGACATTCCACGAGCGCCTCGAACGGCGCGCCATCGAGATGAGCTTTTCGGTGACCCGTGATTATCTGCGCGGCTCGATGCGGATGCTGAAGGAAAACAGCGACGAAGCCTTCGGCCTGCTCAAGCTGGCGCTGACCTCCGCACGTTTCGACAGCGAGCCGCTGGAGCGCGTCCGTGCGCAGATGCTGTCCAGTGCACGCCGCGAGACCACCAATCCGGTGTCGATCGCAGGCCGCAAGTTCTGGGAACAGGCCTACGGCACGCATCCCTATGCACGCCCGCCGAACGGCACCATCGAAAGCCTTCCCGCGATCCAGTCCGCAGACCTGAAGGATTACGCGCAGCGGGTGATCGCGAAGGATTCGCTGAAGATTGCCGTTGTCGGCGACCTCACGCCGGAAGCGCTCGGCAAACTGCTCGACGACACGTTCGGCTCATTGCCCGCCAGGGGCAATCTGATGCCGGTCCCGGAAGTCGCGGCCGTCAAGCCGCCGCAGCATACATCCGCCATTGTGGACGTGCCGCAGACCTCGGTGAATTTCGGCGGCCCCGGCATCGCCCGCAACGATCCCGATTTCATGGCCGCCTACATCGTCAATCACATTCTCGGCGGCGGCACGCTCTCGACACGGCTCTACAAGGAAGTCCGTGAGAAACGGGGGCTGGTCTATTCGGTGTCGGAATCCCTGATCTGGATGAAAAAGTCGTCGCTGTTTGCAGGCTCCACCGCCACCCGCGCCGACAAGGCGAAGGAGACGCTGGACACCATCACCGCCGAAATCGCGCGCATGGGCAACGAAGGCCCGACCCAGCAGGAACTGGACGAAGCCAAATCCTTCCTCAAGGGCTCGCAGATGCTGGCGCTCGACACCTCGTCGAAATTCGCCACCGCGCTGCTGCAATACCAGCTCGACGATCTCGGCATCGACTACATCGAGAAGCGGAACGCGCTCGTCGATGCGGTGACGCTGGAGGACACCAAACGTGTCGCAAAACGCATCTGGGGCCAGGGGCTCCTGAGCGTCAGCGTCGGCCGCGCGGCGCAGGCGGCGGCGCCTCCGCCCGCGACCAGTGTCGCTCCGAAAGCGAACTAGGTATGCGCACAAATCGGTTTCATCAGAAACCTCCGGCGACGTTCGCCATCAGGGTTGTACAGATTCAAACCTGACATTGCCTTATGCCTGCCGGCAGCGGCCCACGTCGGCGAGAATTGCTGTCTGGCCGAGCGGGCTGTGGCTACTTCGCCAGCATTTCGCGCATCCTGAATAGTTCCCGCTCAAGCAGGTCGTTCACCATGAGCAACGCCTTGAGGGCACCTCGTAAATCGCCACCACACGCGGCAATCGCATCATCGACCGCGATCTCAAATGCATCTGACTCTGGCGGCAAAAAGTGGATGTTCATCGATCATCTCCTCGTTACCTGTGAAGGAAGCGCCAGAACCCGACGGTATTGGGGTGGATACAACCCAGCTGAGCGTTTTCAACGAAGTCCACATCCGGACAGCAATTTTGGTTGAGGGGCCATCAAAGCGCCCAAGTTTGTGCCGGGGCGCGCAGCCCTCCAGCCGATCGGATCGCATCAGAACCGCGCGACGGGTTTGATGTGCGCCGATCCGCGCCTAGTGCTGGCCAACAAGATTGAGCGCGAGCGCGAGGGCACCCACCAGAATGAGACTCGTGGCCCATACGGCATCGAGATTGAACCAGCTCCGCGACACGAATTTCAGTCCCAGATACCGGTAGACAAGCCACGCCGATAATCCGCCTGCGGCAATCATCGCCGCAGAGTGGACGACGGCGACCAGCACCGCGGTGCCAAGGTTGGTGCTGACAAGCGCGCTGGCCGCCGCATGGCCGCTCTCGATCTCCGCGCTGCTGCAAAGCCCGAGATAGATCGGCACCAGCATCAACCCTGCGCCATGCGCAATCGCAACGACGAAGGACCACAGCCCGAGTTGCGTCGGCCGTATCCGCGCCAGTGCCCGGGGATGACGCCGGTTGATCAGGCGGAAAATGCCGAACCCGATCACCAGAAGACTTGCGCCGATCTGGATCTGCCGTTGCCACTCGACCAGCGCGGAGAGCACCGCAAAGGGAAGCATGATCAGAAGCACTGCCAGCAGATGACCGATCGAGAGCGGCCACAGCGCCGCGGCCAGTGCGCGCGGGCTTTTGTCCATGAGCCCAGCCGAGACGGCCAGCGGCCACCCCATGCCGGGACTCACCCCGTGATAGATGCCGCTCACCACAACAGCGAGCCAAAGTCCCGCAGGCGTCCAGTCCGCAACGCTCAAAGCTAGTGTCCTGAATCCGAAGTTCGCATCATTTCGCAGCACCTCCCATAGCGAACTTCGAATTCAAAAGGACACTAGCAACCTATAATTTTAGTGTGGCTTTGGTTCGCAAGTCCGCAAATGGAAGTGCCGAGAAAATGTTGCGGACTTGCGAACCGCCACACTAAACCGACGGATAGCAGAATGAATCCGTCGAGCAGTCGCCGCCATCGAGTCTGATCTGATGCGCGCGGTAGCCGTCGGGGAAACTCAGCCAGTAGTCCTTTGCGAGTTCGAGACCGCCGCCCGGCTTCACATTCGCCATCACCTCAGCGCCGGGGATTCCGTCGGGATAGAACTGGTCATCCCATGTCGAATAGAGCGAGTTGGTCCAGTACACGCGCTTGCCGTCCCGGCTGATCTCGACCATCTGCGGCCCGCCCGCATACGCCTTGCCGTTCGGATGCGGCGTGCGGCGCGCGATGCCGCCGATATGCACGGAGCCCGCAAGCTTCGGCTTTCGCGGGTCGCTGACGTCGTACTGACGCTACTCGCCCGTGCCCCAGCAGGACACATAGAGAAACCGGTCGTCCAGGGAGAGATCGATGTCCGAGACCAGTGGCGGCACGGCGCCGAAGCCCTGCAGCAGCGGTGGAAGCTTTTCCTTGGGCGCCGGTTCAGCCGGAATCGTCGCCGTCTTCTCGATGTGAAACTTTCCGCCTTCGCGCCACCAGGTCCAGATCGAGCCCTCGAGATTGGTGGTATCGACCACGACACCGAGGAAGCCATACTCGCGAACAGGATCATGCGCGGGTCGGACTTCAAGGGCCATCTGATGGTTGGCGCCAAGATCGATGGTCTGCACGTTGCGCCGGGCGCGCAGATCCCAGAAGTGGATTCGATGACCATACTTGTTGGACAGCAGGTCCTCGGCCACGATTCCATTCTCGAACTGCGGCGGCAGCCCCCACTCGCTGGTCACCATGTAGTCGCGCGGCAGGTTCCACCAGAAATCATAGTGCAACGTCTGAGGGCCGCGATCGATCTCCCAGCGCCCGAGAACGTCGAAGGTCTCGCAGTCCATGATGAACACGCCGGGCGGCCCGTCGGTGCCGTTCTTGCCGCCCCCGCCGAGCGTGCTGACGTAGATGCCTTCCGGCCCGCAGTGAACGGTGTGAGGCCGTGAGTAACCGGTTTTTTTGAAAATCTCTTCGGGCTCGATGATCTTGTGAATCTTCGCCTTGGTCGGATCAGGTTTCGTATCGACGATGTAGATGCGCGAGGATCGGATTCCGGGGATGATCAGATAGCGCCGCTCGACGAACGCATGACCCGTGAGCGGCGATAAAGCGGACGAGCAGGCGTTCCAGCCGAAATGATGAAACTCGTCACCCTTGTTCGGCATCGTCACCGTATGGACGACCTGACTGTAACTGGGCGAGCCCGGCTTCACGCCGATCACCGCGAGCGCATCGGGCTTCGAGAAGTCAGGGCTGAGCAGCAGCGTATAAGCGAAGTTTTCAGGGGGAGCCTCCATCGCAAGCTTCGGTGATGCGTGGAAGGTCGGATCTGGCCTCATTGTCATCGCACTACCTCCCTGTGTCGACCCGCAATGCAACACGACACGCGGAAACGAGTTTGCAGAAAGTGCAGAAGCAGAAAGAGAATGGCCTATCGAGCGCGGGCGGCGGCAGCCCGCAGGCGGCCACCATAGCACCGCCTCAGCGCCGCCGGAAAAAAGATCGCGGCAAGGAGGGAGCGGTTCCCTCGTGGTCCGCCTTACTTGAACAGCGGTGTGCCGGGAACGAAAGCATCGAACGCGGCCCAGAACTGCTGCCGGTAGCGATCCTGTTCCTGCAGGATTTCGTGCTTGGAGCCTGCGATCACCAGATGCGATCCGGCGCGCAGGTGATAGGCGAACTCCTCGATGGCGGCGGTCGAGACGATGGTGTCGCTGCTCGCGGCCATCATCAGGATCGGCAGCCTGATCTGCGACGGATAACTCGCCTCGCGGAATTCGACGATCGCACGGAACGCACTGTCGGCCCAGGCCACCGTCGGCGATGCAATGCCGAGGGTCGGATCTTCCTCGTAGATCGCGGCGTTGCGCGCATAGCGCACCGGGTCCGATGTCAGCGGATTGTTGACGAAGCTGTTGGTGCCGGTGAGTTCGCCGGTGCCGCCGGGCACGTAGCGGCCGCCCATCCCGAGCCAGCGCAGCGTGCGCACAAACATCCGCGTCGGAAGCTTGGTGGCATAGCCCGGCAAATCGATCATCGGCGCGGACAGCACGATGCGGTCGAACCAGCGCTTGCCGGCATGTGCCACCCGCAGCAGCACAGCGCCGCCCATCGAATGGGCAAGCGCATAGTAAGGCGGCGGACAGTCCGGCAGCATCACCTGCTTTACGAAGGTTTCGACATCGACCTCGAAATCGGAAAACCTGTGGACGTAGCCCTTGCGGGGATCGCGCAACTGCCGCGACGAATGTCCCTGCCCGCGCCAGTCGATCATCGCCACCGCGAAGCCGCGCTCGCGAAGTTCGCGCACGGTCTCGAAGTATTTCTCGATGCTCTCGGCCCGCCCGGTGAAGACGCAGACAGTGCCCTTGCGGCCCGCCGGCGGCTGCCAGCGCGCGAAGCGCAATTCGGCGCCGTCGGGCGTCTTGATCGTGCCTGAGACAACATTGTCGGGAACAGGATTGGCGGGGATGGAAACAAGCGTCATGCGGGGCCGATCAGGCGAAAGGAATCATGAAATTCGGAAAAAGATATTGCGGGCAAAAAGAGGGGCCGGGAACCCTCTTGAACCCCGCAAGGCCCCTCCCATATCAGTTTCGTGCAGGCCAGTTAAGGCTGCACGCAGAACGAAAACCCGGCCCAATGGCGGGTTGTCTGCTCTTTGAAAAAGAGTGGCGCGTTGTGCAAGCGAGACGGTCTTCAACGACGTTGCTCATGCAATGGTCCGTCCCGCCTGAAAAACGCGCTGGTCGCTCACTTTGGAGGACTAACATGCGTACGTTTGACCTGACCCCCTTCTACCGTTCCACCGTCGGCTTTGACCGCCTCTTCTCGCTGCTCGATCAGTCCGCCAGCGAAAGCTCGCCGGGCTATCCGCCCTACAACATCGAGCGCACCGGTGAGAACAATTTCCGGATTTCCGTCGCTGTCTCCGGCTTTTCGCAGAATGAAATCTCGATCGTCGCCAAGGAAAACACCCTGACGATCAAGGGCGAGAAAGCCGCCAACGAGAACAGCCAGTCCAGCGAAGTGCTTTATCGCGGCATCGCGTCGCGCGCCTTCGAGCGCCAGTTCCAGCTTGCCGATTTCGTGCAGGTGAAGAACGCCTCGCTCGAGAACGGCCTGCTCCACGTCGATCTCGTCCGCGAGATTCCCGAAGCCGCCAAGCCGCGCCAGATTCCGATCACCACCTCGGTCTCCGCGCCGAAGGTCGCCGAGCAGGTCGCGGCCTAAATCTCCGGCTTGTCGAACCTCCCAAACTGCAAAACGCCCCGGTGACCCGGGGCGTTTTTCTTGATCGGCCCGCTGAACGCCGGCGGCGATCAGACCACCGCGATGATCTTGGAGAATGCCGTCAGGACATCCGCTGCAAGGCCCAGATTCTGGGCCAGTTCATCGGCCTTCGCCTTGGCCTCCTTGAGCGTCTTCGCTGCTGACTTGAATGCGGCAGTGAACGGAGCGTACTCCTTTGTTCTGCTCAGCAGCCGCCTTTCCGCGATGAAATCGAGTTCGGTCGAGACGGCGTCCATCGCAGCGGCATAGGCCAGCGTTTCATTGGCATCGGTCGAGCGGCTGCCGAGCGCGTAGAGAACATCGAAACAGGCGCGCAGGGCACGCGGCGCGTCCCTCTGGCTGAAGATTCGCGGCGCCGGAGGCGAGAGCGGCCGAGTGCCGAAAATGTTCGAGAAGATATTGCCGAACAGATCGTTGCCCTGCGGCTGAAGCCCGAAATCCGAGCTGTCCCACAGCGAGGGCTGCCATTTGATTTCAGTGTCGTGAAACCGCTGCGACGCCTTGGCCAGACGGGCTTTTGCTTCCTCGAGAGTAGCCATCTCAGGCCTCCTTCTTTGCTGCCTTGATCAGCGCCGCAAGATCGTCAGCCAGCACGACAAAGCGTTTCAGGAAAAGTTCGGAGTTGGGATCGGCGGCGGCGACCGCAGCGTGAGCTTCGACCAGCGCATCCAGGACCTCCGCGTATTTCGCGGCGGCGACGGCCGTCGCGCGCATGGTGCCCGCTTCCTTCCGCGCCGTGTAATACTCGTTGTAGAGCTGCAGCCGCGTGACGTTCGGATCTTGGCCGATCAACTGGAGATTCGCTTTTCGCTGGACTTCGAAGAAATCCGCCTGCCGCTTCACCGAGTCCGCGACCAGCGCCATATCTTCCTTGAGCAATTTCACGACCGCGACGACATCATTGTTCCGCGCCACGATGATGGCCTGGATTTCGTTCGCATAGGCGTTCCCCATCAGAAATCCGGCAATGCGCGACCCGACCTTCAGGGCGGGCCCGGCGATGGGAGCGGACAGCGGCGAAGCGGCGGTGACGACATTGCTGGCAGCATCGCCAAGCTTGACCGAGGCCTGCTCGAGTTTCTCGATCGTGCCTTCGTCGATCGCCTTCTTGAGCGCGTCGCCGTATCCTTCCAGCGCTTTCGCGGCCTGCATCTGGGCACTGTTCTGGAGGCCGTTGATCTGGCTCGTCGGCGCATCGGCCAGCGTAAAGGCCAGCCCTGCCTGTCTTGCCGCCAGTTGTTGCGCTTTTGCCTTCTCGAAAGCGGCTCTGGCGTCCCCGATCGCTTCAGGGCTTCCCGCCACCTGTTGCACATTCGCCCTGCTCGCCATCGCAACTTCCGATGGCGACGGCCTGATTTCCTTGCTGCGAAGCAGCTTGCTGGCCTGAACTTCTTCCCCGTTCCGGATGGCGTTGGTCCGGTTCGACGCGATCGAGTCACGCACCAGCTTTCCGGTGGCTGTGATCGCATCGCCAAGTTGAGAGGCTTTTTCCGCCTCAGGAAGGCCTGCACAACCGGCAAGGCACGCAAGACAAATCACCAACCCAAGATACTTCATTGAAAAATCCCCAGCCCAAATGCGGCGAATTAAGGCATTTTTGCGGCAGGAGGTAAATGGGTATTTTTCAATCTAGAATTGCAAACGCCCTCACAGTGACAGGCTGTGACTGAGGCGCGCCGAATCCGGGCGCAGCCGCGCGGCAAATACCGCCTCCAGCCGCGCGCAACCACGTCTGGACCGCAACGCGCTCGTAAGCTGTCGTTACTCCAGTGTCTGGGCGTCCGGCATGGCCTGCGTCGGCCACAGCTTGACCGTCGAAGCCGGTGTTGAGGGCGCTGTTGCCGCCCCGACCGTTGTCGCAGGTTTGTTATCCGCTGCGGCTGGCTTCGCCGCCCCCGGAGTTTCGGCAGGCGGAGCCGCAGCCTGCTGCGCCGGAGGTGCTGCCTGCGGCGTGGTCGCGGTTGCGGCAGGTGCCGCAGTCCGGCTCGCAGCCTTCGCGCCGGAACGCTGCGATGTTCTCGGCACTGCGTTCGGCGGACGCGGCACGTTTCGCAGGTCGAGCAACGATCCCCGGCGGTTTTCATAACCCGCATAGACCCCGGGCGGCGGACCGGGCGGACCATAAACCGCCATCAGACGCTCATCGACGGCCTCGACGGGAATGAAGCGCATGATCTGCCCGGTGCGAGCATCGATGATCAGGCGGCCGTCCTCACCGTTCCGGTCGATGGCCGCGATGGTGTAGATCCAGCCGCGCTGTGTGACCCGGCCGAGGGGCGAATAGCCCCGCGATCGCAGAACGGTCACAACCTGCTCGGGCGGCAGCATCGGACGCGCCCCCAGTGTCGAGCGCTGGAAGCGGGTCGAGGGAATCGCAGCGTAAGGTCCCGGCATGTAGGGCCGCTGCGAATAAGGCCGCTCCTCATAGGAAGGCCGCTCGCTGGGCGGTCTTTCGTAAGCGGGGGGCGGCAGAGGCCGGTCTTCGTCCTCCAGGATTCGCGGCATGGAAATGTGGATGTCACCCACGATCGGAAAATCGTCGGCGGCGAACGCCGGCGACACCAGAGTTACGCCGACGGCCAACACCGCGCATCCGACCAACTGCTTTCTGGAAAACGACGTCATCTCGCAGGCCTCCCCGTTCTGGGTCCCAAATCCGTCCCCGGATTCCCAAAAATCCGGGGCAAACGTGATTTCCGATTTCGGCAGAGCTAGGACCGGACGGCGGCGGCAAATGCCTTAATCCAGCGGCGTTCACCGGCCGCTGCCACGCGTCTGCCGCGCATCCCAGTGTCCCGAATCCGCTGCTCGCCGCCTTCCGCCGCGCTGCCGTAGCGAGCTGCGGATTCGAAGGACACTGGACGATATTGATTCCAGTGTGGTTTCGGTTCGCAAGTCCACGAACGGAGCCCGCATCAGAGTTTTCGTGGACTTGCGAACCACCACACTGGGAGGACTCTCACGCGCTTGTATGATAGGAAAAAGTTTGGCAATCTCGGCATTAGGACAGGACTACTGTCCCAATTTCCGGGTAATCTCGGCACGGCGTTTGCAGCGCCGGTAATATCAGCAGGCCGCATGGCAGCCGGAAACGGCACGCGCGAACTGCACTTTCTAAAGCGAGGCTCGTGACATCGCGAGCGGTGGCCCCGAGGACTTCCTGAGAATGGGAAATTCCGAAGGGTTCCGCGAACGCCGAAGCTGCGGCCAAAATGGGTAAAAATAGACTGCCTCTAAATCGAAAGAGGCGTGAGGATGAGAATGAGCGGGTCAGAGTTCAAGCGGAATGAAATCGAGGTGGATGCGCCGATGGCGGACCCGGCCTTGAAACCGCGTGAACATAACTGGCGTCCGGAAGCCGCCGGTCTGTACGACCCTGCGCTGGAAAAGGATTCCTGCGGCGTCGGCTTCATTGCCAACATCAAGGGCAAGAAATCGCACCAGATCGTGTCCGACGCGATCAGCATCCTTTGTAATCTCGAGCATCGGGGCGCGGTCGGCGCCGACCCGCGCGCCGGTGACGGCGCGGGCATCCTTGTGCAGATTCCGCACGCCTTCTTCGCACGCAAGGCGAAGGAAGCCGGCTTCACCCTGCCCGGCCCCGGCGAGTACGCCGTCGGCCAGATGTTCATGCCGCGCGAGAAGTCCTGGCGCGAAGTCATCAAGGGCATCATCAAGGACAAGATCAAGTCGGAAGGCCTGAAGCTGTTCGGCTGGCGCGAAGTGCCAACCGATAACTCCTCGCTCGGCGTGACCGTGAAGCCGACCGAACCCACCTGCATGCAGGTGTTCATCGGCTGCGGCGACTGCGCGGACGAAGACGATTTCGAACGCCGTCTCTACATTCTGCGCAAGTCGATCTCGAACGCGATCTATCAGCGCCGCGAACGCGCGCTCGCCGGCTACTATCCGGTGTCGATCTCGTGCCGCACCGTCGTCTACAAGGGCATGTTCCTCGCCGACCAGCTCGGCAAGTACTATCCCGACCTGCACGAGCCGGATTTCGAATCCGCGCTGGCGCTGGTGCATCAGCGTTTCTCGACCAACACCTTCCCGGCGTGGTCGCTGGCGCATCCCTACCGCATGGTCGCCCATAACGGCGAAATCAACACCCTGCGCGGCAACGTCAACTGGATGGCCGCGCGTCAGGCCTCGGTCTCCTCCGAGAAGTTCGGCGAGGACATCGAGAAGCTGTGGCCGATTTCCTACGAAGGCCAGTCGGACACCGCCTGCTTCGACAACGCGCTCGAATTCCTCGTGCAGGGCGGCTACTCGCTGTCGCACGCGATGATGATGCTCGTGCCCGAAGCCTGGGCCGGCAATCCGCTGATGAGCGAAGAGCGCCGTTCGTTCTACGAATATCACGCAGCCCTGATGGAGCCGTGGGACGGCCCCGCCGCGATTGCGTTCACCGACGGCCGCCAGATCGGCGCGACCCTCGACCGCAACGGCCTGCGTCCGGCGCGTTATCTCGTCACCAAGGACGACCGCATCGTGATGGCGTCCGAAATGGGCGTGCTGAAGATTCCTGAGGACCAGATCGTCACCAAGTGGCGCCTGCAGCCTGGCAAGATGCTGCTGGTCGACCTCGAGCAGGGCCGCCTCATTCCCGACGACGAAATCAAGGCGGAGCTCGCCAAGAGCCACCCGTACCGCAAGTGGCTGGACCACACCCAGATCGTGCTCGAGGAAATGGCAGACGCGCCGGCCAAGGCTGCGCGCTCCAACCTGTCGCTGCTCGATCGCCAGCAGGCCTTCGGCTACTCGCAGGAAGACCTCACCGTGCTGATGACGCCGATGGCGTCCACCGGCGAGGAAGCCGCGGGCTCGATGGGCACCGACACCCCGCTCTCCGCGCTGTCGAGCAAGCCGAAGTCGCTGTTTACCTACTTCAAGCAGAACTTCGCGCAGGTGACGAACCCGCCGATCGATCCGATCCGCGAAGAGCTGGTGATGAGCCTCGTCTCGATCATCGGCCCGCGCCCGAACCTGTTCGACATCGAAGGCCTGTCCAAGACCAAGCGCCTCGAAGTGCGCCAGCCGATCCTGACCGACGCGGATCTGGAAAAGATCCGTTCGATCTCGGACGTCGCCGACAATCACTTCAGGTCGCGCGCGCTCGACACCACGTTCCACGCCGGCCTCGGGGCCGCGGGCATGGAGCAGGTGCTGGAAGAACTGTGCGGCCGCGCCGAAGCTGCGGTGCGCGAAGGCGTCAACATCATCATCCTGTCGGACCGCGCTGCGGGCTCGGATCGGATTCCGATCCCGTCGCTGCTGGCGACCGCCGCCGTGCATCATCACCTGATCCGCACCGGCCTGCGCACCTCGGTCGGCCTCGTCGTTGAATCCGGCGAACCGCGCGAAGTGCATCACTTCGCCTGCCTTGCAGGTTACGGCGCGGAAGCGATTAATCCGTATCTGGCCTTCGAATCCATCATCGCGATGAAGGACCAGTTGCCGGCCAAGCTCGACGACAAGGAAATCGTCAAGCGCTACATCAAGTCGATCGGCAAGGGCCTGCTCAAGGTCATGTCGAAGATGGGCATCTCGACCTATCAGTCCTATTGCGGCGCGCAGATTTTCGACGCCGTCGGCCTGAAGGCGGATTTCGTCGCGAAGTATTTCGCCGGCACCCACACCCGTATCGAAGGCGTCGGCCTTGCCGAAATCGCCGAGGAAACCGTGCGCCGTCACTCTGAAGCGTTCGGCGATGCGCAGATCTACAAGACCGCGCTCGATGTCGGCGGCGAATATGCCTACCGCTCGCGCGGCGAGGATCACGCCTGGAACGCTGAGACGGTGTCGCTGCTTCAGCACGCGGTGCGCGGCAATTCGCAGGAGCGCTATCGCGCCTACGCAAAGGTGCTGAACGAGCAGTCCGAGAAGCTGCTGACGCTGCGCGGTCTGTTCAGGCTCAAGACCGCCGAGGACGACAAGCGCAAGCCTGTGCCGCTTGACGAAGTCGAACCGGCCAGGGAGATCGTCAAGCGCTTCGCCACCGGTGCGATGTCGTTCGGCTCGATCTCGCGCGAGGCGCACACCACGCTGGCGATCGCGATGAACCGCATCGGCGGCAAGTCCAACACCGGCGAAGGCGGCGAAGAGGCGGATCGCTTCAAGCCGATGGCGAACGGCGACAGCATGCGCTCGGCCATCAAGCAGGTCGCTTCGGGACGGTTCGGCGTGACGACGGAATACCTCGTCAACTCCGACATGATGCAGATCAAGATGGCGCAGGGCGCAAAGCCCGGCGAAGGCGGCCAGTTGCCCGGCCACAAGGTCGACGCGACGATCGCCCGCGTGCGCCACTCGACGCCCGGTGTCGGCCTGATCTCGCCGCCGCCGCATCACGACATCTATTCGATCGAAGACCTCGCGCAGCTCATCTACGACCTGAAGAACGTCAATCCGGACGGTCAGGTCTCGGTCAAGCTCGTCTCGGAAATCGGCGTCGGCACGGTTGCCGCCGGCGTTGCCAAGGCGCGTGCGGATCATGTGACCATCTCCGGCTTCGAGGGCGGCACCGGCGCGTCGCCGCTGACCTCGATCAAGCACGCGGGTTCGCCGTGGGAACTCGGCATCGCCGAAACCCATCAGACTCTTGTGCGTGAACGCCTGCGCAGCCGCATCGTGGTTCAGGTCGACGGCGGCTTCCGCACCGGACGCGACGTCGTGATCGGCGCGCTGCTCGGCGCGGATGAAATGGGCTTCGCCACCGCGCCGCTGATCGCGGCCGGCTGCATCATGATGCGCAAGTGCCATCTCAACACCTGCCCGGTCGGCGTCGCAACGCAGGACCCGGTGCTGCGCAAGCGCTTCACCGGCCAGCCTGAGCACGTCATCAACTACTTCTTCTTCGTCGCCGAGGAAGTCCGCGAGATCATGGCCTCCATGGGCTTCCGCACCTTCCAGGAGATGGTCGGCCAGAGCCAGATGCTCGACCAGGCAACCCTGGTGGCGCACTGGAAGGCCAAGGGTCTCGACTTCTCGAAGCTGTTCTTCAAGCAGCCCGCCCTGCCCGACCAGAAGATCTATCACTCCGAGGCGCAGGACCATCATCTGGAGAACGTGCTCGACCGCACCCTGATCAGGGAAGCGCAGGCGGCGATCGACCGCGGCGCTCCGGTGAAGATCGAGGCGGAAATTCACAACACCGACCGCAGCGCAGGCGCGATGCTGTCCGGCGTTGTCGCCAAGACCTATGGCCACACCGGCCTGCCGCTCGACACCATCCATGTCAGCCTCAAGGGCACGGCAGGACAGGCGTTCGGCGCGTGGCTGGCGCGCGGCGTCACCTTCGATCTCGAAGGCGAAGGCAACGACTATGTCGGCAAGGGCCTGTCGGGCGGACGCATCATCGTCCGGCCGCCGAAGATTTCCGGCATTGTGCCGGAAGAGTCGATCATCGTCGGCAACACGGTGATGTACGGGGCCATTGAGGGCGAATGCTACTTCCAGGGCGTCGCCGGCGAGCGCTTCGCGGTGCGCAACTCCGGCGCGGTCGCCGTGGTCGAAGGCGCGGGCGACCACTGCTGCGAATATATGACCGGCGGCATCGTCGTGGTGCTCGGCAAGACCGGCCGCAACTTCGCGGCCGGCATGTCCGGCGGCGTGGCTTACGTCATCGACGAAGATGGCACCTTCGAGAAACGCTGCAACATGGCGATGGTCGATCTCGAGCCGGTGCTGTCCGAGGAGATGATCAACCAGAACGCCTTCCATTCGTCCGGCGATCTCGAGGCGCATGGCCGCGTCGACGTGTTCTCGAACCTGCTCGGCGAGGACGTCGAACGGCTGCATGTTCTGATCACGCGGCACGCCAAGCTCACCGGCTCGGCGCGGGCGCAGCACATCCTCGCGAACTGGAAGAAGTATCTTCCGATGTTCCGCAAGGTGATGCCGGTCGAATACCGCCGCGCGCTGAAGGAAATGAAATCGCGCGAGCCGGAAGAGCCGAAAATCGCGATCGGGGCGTAAGAAACGAATCCACGTCATCGCGAGCGCAGCGAAGCAATCCACTCTCAAAGCAAAAGCTGGATTGCTTCGTCGCTACGCTCCTCGCAATGACAACGAAACTTTGAAGGGGCGTCGGGTTTAAAATGGGTAAGCCTACAGGTTTTCTTGAGATCGAGCGTCACGACCGCAAATACGAGCCGGTCGCGGAGCGGGTAAAGGATTTCAGGGAATTCGTCATTCCGCTGAGCGAGAAGGACACGCGCGATCAGGCCGCGCGCTGCATGAATTGCGGCATCCCCTATTGCCACGGCACCGGCTCGGTTCAGCCCGGCACGCCCGGCTGCCCGGTCAACAACCAGATCCCGGACTTCAACGATCTCGTCTACAACGGCAACTGGGAAGAAGCCTCGCGCAACCTGCACTCGACCAACAACTTCCCCGAATTCACCGGGCGCATCTGCCCGGCGCCGTGCGAAGCCTCGTGCACGCTGAACATCGACGACAACCCGGTCACCATCAAGACCATCGAATGCGCCATCGTCGACCGCGCATGGGACAGCGGCTGGCTCAAGCCGGAAGTCGCGGCAACCAAGACCGGCAAGAAGGTCGCCGTGGTCGGCTCCGGCCCGGCCGGCCTTGCCGCCGCGCAGCAGCTCGCGCGCGTCGGCCACGAGGTCCATGTGTTCGAGAAGTTCGCCAAGGCCGGCGGACTGCTTCGCTACGGCATTCCCGACTTCAAGATGGAAAAGGGCATCATCGACCGCCGCGTGGCGCAGATGGAAGCTGAAGGCGTCGTCTTCCACTACAACACGCCGGTCGGCGGCAGCTACGCCGGCGCGGTCGAACCGCAGGACCTCGTCAAGGCCTACGACGCCGTGGCGCTGACCGGCGGCGCGGAAGCCTCGCGCGACCTGCCGATTCCCGGCCGCGACCTCGACGGCATTCACTTCGCGATGGACTTCCTGCCGCAGCAGAACCGCCGCGTCGGCAACGAGCCGCTCGGCGATGTCCGCGAGATTCTCGCAGGCGGCAAGGACGTGGTGGTGATCGGCGGCGGCGATACCGGCTCCGACTGCATCGGCACCTCGATCCGCCAGGGCGCGACCTCCGTCACCCAGCTTGAAATCATGCCGGCCCCGCCGGAGCGTGAGAACAAGGGCCTGACCTGGCCGAACTGGCCATTGAAGATGCGCACCTCGTCAAGCCAGGCCGAAGGCGCGATCCGTGAATACGCCGTGCTGACGCAGAAGTTTTCGGGCCACGACGGCAAGGTCGCGAAGCTGCATTGCGTTCGCGTCGACGACAAGTTCCAGCCGGTGCCGGGCACCGAGTTCGAAATCAAGGCCGAACTGGTGCTGTTGGCGATGGGCTTCGTCCATCCGGTGCACGAGGGCCTGCTGAAGAAGCTCGGCGTCGAACTCGACCCGCGCGGCAACGTGCGCGCCTCGACCAACAACTACCAGACCTCGGTGGCAAAGGTGTTCTCGTCAGGCGACATGCGCCGCGGACAGTCTCTCGTCGTCTGGGCGATCCGCGAAGGCCGCCAGTGCGCCGCCGCGATCGATCAGTTCCTGATGGGATCGACCACGCTGCCGCGCTAATCGAACATGACCATTATTGTCTACGTTGCAGCAGCCCTCGCCGAAATCGGGGGCTGTTTTGCTTTCTGGGCCTGGCTGCGTCTCGGCAAATCCATCTGGTGGCTTATTCCCGGCGTCGTATCGCTGGTACTGTTCGCCTCCCTTCTGACGCTGGTGCCCAGTGACGCGGCAGGACGCGCCTATGCCGCTTATGGCGGCGTCTACATCATCGCGTCACTGATGTGGTTATGGGCGATGGAAGGCGTGCGGCCCGACCGCTGGGACATCGCAGGCGCGGCGCTCTGCCTGATCGGCGCGGCCGTCATCCTGTTCGGGCCCCGTTCGGTTTAGGCGCGACATCACGTGCAAAAGAAAAAGCCCCGCCGCGAGGACGGGGCCTTTTCGTTTCACGCCGCTTATTCGATGACGCGAATGACGCGGCGCGTCCGCGGCTCGACGATCACACGCCGGTCGTTCACCACCGCATAGTGGTACTCGGTGTGGCTCGGCACCGGACGCAATTCGACATATTCCGGTAGCGGTTCACCGACCACCACACGCTCCTTCACGACGACCGACGGTCCCGGCAGGCCCGTGACCGCGGAAATCACAGCCGCCGGAATATCGACCGCGGTCCCGACCGCTGCGCCGACCGTGCCGCCAACGGCTCCGCCGACCGGCCCACCAATGGCGTGACCCGTCGCCGCGCCGTCGCGCGCGCCCTGCTCTGTGGCGGTCTGCGCAAGCGCCAGTCCCGGCGTCAGTGCGATCGCCGCGACTGCCATGGCCGTACGAATCTTCATGTCGTCCTCCTCTTCATGTTGAGACGGTCATCAACCGCTAATGGCAATGACCGTTCCAAATCGGAGATGCCGGAACCGGAGAAAATTTTGGCAGCGATTGCAGGGAGGCGGAACTGCGGAACCCGAGCGCCCGGCTTTCAGTTTTTCTGAATCCAGAACTGATACATCGTCGCGAAGGTCGAGGGATTTTCGGCTTCGAACTCTGTCCAGTTTGCGAGATCGGTCGCAGCCCTGTCGTTTGGAAAGCGCTGGAGATAGCTGATGCGCGATGGCGTTTCGAAGCCGAGGAACGTGAAGCCGCTCTGCGTGAGAAAATCCGCGATCTGCGGGATCGAGAACTGGTGCTCCTGCACATGGAACAGCAGGTCGCGGCATTCGCTCGTGCTGAAGAAATCGCTGAACCCGGTGATGTTGTGCAGCGGATCGCCCGGCGCGCGGCTTGCGAACTCTGCCCGCAGGCGGCGCACTTCGGACACTGAGTAGTCTCTGCCCTGCTGCGCAAGATACGCCCGCGCGGCATTGATGTCGGCACGCGCGGTCGCACTGTAAAGTCCGATGTGCATGAGCCCGCCTGGACGCACCAGACCGGCAAGCCTGCGCCAGCCCGTCAGCGGGTCTTTGAGGTGATGCAGCACGCCGCTTGAATCGACAACGTCGAACGTCCTGTTGCTCTCCAGCGCCAGAATGTCCGCCTGCGCATAACGCAGGTTGGTCAATCCGAGTTCTTTCGTCTTTCGGATCGCGTAGCTGAGGCTGCTGAGGCTGAGATCGATGGCGAGGATGTTGGCGGACCTGAACTGCAGCGCGCGCTGGATCGCATGCTGCCCGGTGCCACACCCCGCAACCAGAACATCGAGCGCACGATGTCCGAGCGGCTTGTAAGGCACGCCGGGAAACCGCATCCCGATATAGTGATCCACCGGTAGCGGCTGGGTCTCCGCGAAGATCCTGCTCCATCGCGGATAGGGATTCTCCTCGTACTGCGCGCGCACCTTTTCCGAGACGTCATCCTCGATTGCAGTCAGCCGTTCAATCGAGGACCGAATGTTCAGTTCCTCGCGATGATCGGTGATGTGCTGCTTGATCAGTCCTGCCATGGCGTCAGGCCAGGATCGTTCCGCAAGTTGTTCAGCGCCGGGAAGCGAATGCAGCGGCAGATAGCTCGCGAGAGTCGCGAGTTTGATCGGCGCAACTGTCTCGTTCCGCGCGATCGCCCCGGCAATCTCATCGCGAAGCTGGCGAATCTGAACTGTCTCGTCTTCGGTGACATCGAAGACATACTCGTTGATGAAGCCCTGTTGGCCGAGCGCCGACGCCAGCGGCAGCCACGCCTCGTCGGACTCCAACGCGCCTGACGCAATCTCGCTCAGCAATGCGCGGCGGACGGCTGTCAGAACCCGCTCGATTTCAACGGTCGTAGCAGGCGAGGTGCCGAGCAACGCTTCCAGCAGGCCGTCGCCATGCAACAGTGCGAGATCGTCACGCGTAAATAGCTCAGCCAACCGGGCGGAGCCTGCATGCGATAGCCGCTCGACACAGCGCGTCATCGCCGGACTGCGAAGCAGGATCACTCCCGCCGCAGCCGACAGATCGCGCGGGCGGCACCAAGGCTCACGCAAGGCCCGCACCAGAAGCTGGACGATATTCGGATCAAGCTTGACCACCGCAGGATCGAGCGAGCGAAGCGCCATCACGAATGTCGACTTGAGCCCCGCGCTATCCTCCCGCCGCAATCCTTCGGCGGCAACCGTCAACGCTTCGCCTGAGCGGCCGTGAAGCAGCAGCAGAGCGGCGAGATTGTTGCGCGCTCCGGGAAAGTCGGGGCTTATCTCCAGCACCTTGCGATTGTGCACGATGGCTTCGTCGTCGCGTCCGCAGTCGGACAGGATGCGCGCCAGATTGTAATGCGGCTCGGCGCTGCGCTTGTCCGATGCGATGGCTTTCCGCAACAGATCGATACCGGCCTCGCTGTGACCCATCTGATGCGCGAGCAGACCGAGATAGCCGAGGGCGCCGGTGTGACGGGGATTGGCGGCGAGCACGTCGCGATAGTTCGCCTCGGCCTCGCGCAGCCGTCCGGCCTGATGATGCGCCATGGCCTGGTGGAACAGGGTTTCCTCGAGAAATCCGGACGAGCGCGCGGCGTCCTTGCCGGTTTTTCCTTCAGCCCGGCGTTGCTTTCTGTTCACGATCTCGACCTGAGGGAAGTTTCAGCCGCGCGGACACTACTGCATCGAATGGATGCGATCCAGCCGTGGAGCAAGCGCTGGTTACCAGCGCCCGAACAGGCCTGAGAACGGCGATCCGAAATTCCCCGGAGGCCGGAAGAACCCGTCGCGCGGCGCGGCGCGCTGACGCTGCTGCTGTTGCGGCGGCGCCGACGGATTGAACAGTCCCTGGACCACCACCTGCTGCTTCTTGGGTTTCGGCTTCGGCGGAACCGTCGTCCCGTCGGACGGCGCGGCGGCGACCACCGGATCGCTGGGCGGCGCGCTGAGCGCGCCGACTTCGCGGCGCGGCCAGGAAAAATCATCCGCACGTCCGGCAGGGGCCGCGAGCGGTTCGCCCTTTACCAAGGTGCGTGCGGCAAGCGCATCGACGGACGCTGGCCGCGTGCCGACGCCGCCGAGCAGTTCATCGGTGCCGACCTGCGACGCCACCAGCGGCATCACCGGCCCCATCAGCGGACGGGGTCCCGCTTCGCCGGGACGGATGTTGGAATCCGGCGCAAAGGTTTCGCTCGGCACCGCCAGCGGACCATCGGTGTGGGCCGCGAGCACACGGCGGATTTCGCGTTCGGTGTAATGCGCGAGCTTGCGCGCGCCGGCCTTGGTGAAGAACACACCGTCGCTTGAACGCAGGCGGCGGATCTGGCCTTCGAAGTCCGGGCCCTGCTGCGCGAAACGCCCGGCGTCATCGACGAAGCCGTCCCAGACATCGACATAGGTGATGCCCGCCTTGCCGGCGCCGTCACGGTAAAGCGCATCGAGGAACAGCATGTCCGATGTCGCCTTGGGACCACGCACCGCGGGCAGACCGACCCAGAGCACCGGGACGCCCTTGGACTTCAGGACCGCGATCATCTCCTCGATCTTCTTGGCGTACAGCTCGACCCAGCGTTCTTCGCGGAAGTCATACATGCCGCCACCCGCGCGCGACTTCTCCGGCGCCATGACCTGGGGCGCGTCATCGTCGTCGGGAGCGACCTCCGTATCAGACGGCTTGTTGTCCGCGGTCTTGTTCTCGATATCGGTAGCGGGTTTATCGGCGGCGGGCTTGTCCGCCGGTTTCGCCGCCTCTGTCTCGTTCGGCTTTGTCTCGTTCGGCTTGGCGCGGGAATCCTTCTTGGCATTCTTCTTGGTGTCGACCGGCTTCTCGCCCGGCTTGGCGTCGGTCTTCTTCTCGACCACCGGCTCGCGGATCGGAATGCGGTCGTGCAGGCCCAGCATCACGACGATCACATCGGGTTTCTCGGTGGCGAGAATGCCCTTCGCCGCGGCGGCCCAATCCTGCGGATCGCCCTTGGGCTGATACTTGATCAGACCCGAGACGGTC
The DNA here is from genome assembly GCF_000497575.1 of Afipia sp. OHSU_II-C1. Taxonomy (GTDB): domain Bacteria; phylum Pseudomonadota; class Alphaproteobacteria; order Rhizobiales; family Xanthobacteraceae; genus Afipia. The sequence goes on along the minus strand of NZ_APJI01000007.1, from coordinate 12,444 downwards.
TTGTGCTTGCGGATCACGCCGAGATCCGGCGTTTCCGACAATGCATCTTCAAGACCATAGGCCAGCCAGTCCGCCATGGCGTCGCCGAGCACCAGCACATTGCGATCGGCCGGTGTATCGCGCTTGGCGGCTGCGGGCGCACGGGAAGAATCCACCGGGCGCGGCGGCTGCTGCTGTTCCTGAAAATATCCGCCACCGCCAAACGGCGCGAAAAAACCGCCGCCGCGCTGCGGAGGCGGCGCGGGCCGCTGCGGGCGGCCAAAGCCGAAATCGAAGAACTGCGCCGAGGCCGGTCCCGCGATCCCGAACAGCATGGCGCCCGCGACCGCCAGAACGGTCAGGGGCCCACGTTCGGTGAACATGCGCAGAAAGGATTTCGGTGTCGGCATGCGGGTCACGGCTGTCTCAGGCGATACTGCAAAATAGTAGCAGATTCAGGCCCCAACAGGGCGAAATCGCCGCCCATAAACAGGGGATGCCGCCAGCCCGTCAAGGGCCGGAACTGCGTCCCGGCCCCGGAAAATACCGGTTTTACCGCCCGCGCAGCCGCTCCAGCACGCCGGACGAGGCGAACCCGTCGGCAGGCGCCCCGATCGAGGCCTGGAAGCTGCGCAGCGCCTTCTTGGTCTCGCCGCCGAGATTGCCGTCCGGCTCGCCGCGATAGAAGCCGCGCTGCGCCAGCAGCTGCTGCATTTCCTGCCGCTCGGCGCGGGACAGCACCCGCTCCTGCCGCGGCCAGTCCTGCACGAACGGCGCACCGCCGCGCAGACGATCCGCGAAGTGCCCGATGGCGAGCGCATACGCTTCCGACGGATTGTAGCGCATGATCGAACGGAAGTTGCCGAGCATCAGGAATCCCGGACCATCGGCCCCGGCCGGTGCCAGCAGAAACGCCTTGTCGCTGGTGCGCGGGAACGGCTTGCCGCCGGCGCGCTTGACGCCGAGATGCTCCCACTGCGCGATGGTGTAGTTCTTGGCGCGGTCGGCATGCAGATAGTTGAAGCCCTGCGGCACCTCGACCTCATAGCCCCAGGTCTGTCCCGGCACCCAGCCGTCCTTTTTGAACTTCGCCGCCGTGGAGGCGATGATGTCCGGAATGTCGTCCACGGTGTTGCGCTTGCCGTCGCGGTCGAAATCCACCGCGAACTTCTTGAATGCGGTCGGCATGAACTGCGTCGCGCCGAACGCACCGGCCCATGAGCCGCGCATCTGCTGCGGCGTCAGGTCGCCGTGATGCAAAATCTCAAGCGCGGCCAGAAACTCGTCCTTGAAGTAACCCTGACGGCGGCCGACGCAGGCCAGTGTCGCGGTCGAATTCAAAACGCTGCGGTCGCCGCCCTGCGTGCCGTAGTTCGACTCGATGCCCCAGATCGCCGCGATGATGTAGCGGTCGACGCCGTAGGCTTTTTCGACCGCCGCGAAGGTCGCCGCGTTCTTCGCCAGCACCTCGCGGCCGCGCGCAATCCGCGCATCGGTGACGAGGATGTCGAGATAATCCCACACCGACTTGGTGAATTCGGGCTGCGAGTCCATCAGGTCCATGATGCGCAGGTCCGGCGACAGGTCCGCCGTGAAGCGGCGGAAGCTCGCCTCGGAAACGCCGCGCCGCGCCGCCTCGGGCCACATCCCGGCGACGCAGCGATCGAAATTCGCCGCCGAATTGCGGATCGCATCCGCCGTCATCAGGGGATGGCCGGACGCGCCGTCCTCGCCGCTCCATTCCTTCGGCGAACCGGCCTGCGCCATGCGGCGCGGCGCGGGCTGCGTCTGGCGCGGCGCCTGCGATGGCTGCTGCTGCTGGATCGAACCGGTGACGTCGCTCCAGGGCATGGTGAACGGCAGGGTGAAGCCGCCGCGCCCCGACGCGGTCTGCCCATGGGCCGGGCCCGCCAGCATCGACGCCGCGCCGATCACCGACATGGTCAGGATTGCGCCCGCGGCCATGCGCCACGCGCTCTCTTCACGCTCGATCCGTGCCATTTTACGTTTCACCCACTCAAGACTATCCCGGATACAGGAGGCCCGGACAGGGTTTCCACCCGATTAACAACGCGGCATTTTTCGGCGGCGAGATGACGCGGCTTTTCTCCCTCCCCCTTGCGGGGAGGGTGGCGCGTTGCGAGCGCTTGCGCGCAACAAGCCGGGCGGGGGTAAGTTCGCAGACCCCCACCCCGGCCTCGCTTCGCTCGACCGACCCTCCCCACAACGGGGAGGGATAAAAAAAGCCGCCCCAAAAAATCCACACGGCACTCACGCACCGTTCATCCGCACACCTTTACGGAACTCATGACCTGCCCCGCCGTTTTTCGGCCCGATAAAACCTGCTAACACCCGTTCCAGCCCCGCCTTCATCGTTTCTCCTGCCTCAAAGAGCCTCATGAAAATCCGCAAAGCCGTGTTTCCCGTCGCCGGTCTTGGCACCCGTTTCCTCCCGGCCACCAAGGCCATGCCCAAGGAAATGCTCACCGTGGTGGACCGCCCGCTGATCCAGCATGTGGTGGACGAGGCGCTGGAAGCCGGCATCGAACACCTCGTGTTCGTCACCGGGCGCAACAAGGGCGTGATCGAGGATCATTTCGACCGGCCCTATGAGCTTGAGGACACGCTGAAGGAGCGCAACAAGCTGAAGGAAATGGACATCCTCGAGCGCGACCAGCCGCCAGCGGGCGCGACCTCGTTCACCCGCCAGCAGGCGCCGCTTGGTCTTGGCCATGCCGTGTGGTGCGCGCGCGACATCATCGGCAATGAGCCGTTCGCCGTGCTGCTGCCGGACGTGCTGGTGAAGAACAAGCCGAGCGGCCTGAAGCAGATGATCGACGCCGCCAACGCGGCGGGCGCGGACAAGGCCAACATCATCGCGGTGGAAGAAGTGCCGATGGATCAGGTCCACATGTATGGCGTGGTCGGCGTCGGCAAGCCCAAAGGCGATATGTTCGAGCTCGACGGCATGGTCGAGAAGCCGAAGAAGGAAGTCGCGCCGTCAAATCTCTCGATCACCGGGCGCTACATCCTGCAGCCGGAAATCTTCAAGGTGCTGGAGACGCAGGAGCGCGGCGCGGGCGGCGAAATCCAGCTCACCGACGCGATGCTGGGCCTCGCCAAATCACAGCCGTTCTATGGCTTCAAGTTCAAGGGCAAGAGCTACGACTGCGGCTCGAAGTCGGGCTTCCTCGCCGCGAACATTGCGTACGCGATGGACCGCGAGGACCTGCGCAGCGATCTGTTGAGCGAGATGAAGAAGTACGTGTAGCCTATATTGATGCTACCGCCTTCTGCTAGGTGTAAGCAGCGTTCTAATGCTCGATATTGGAGCTCCAAGGATTTCCGCGATATCCTTGGGCTCTAATCCCATACTGGACAAATATCTCGCTGCATCGCCCACATTCTTTTTTCGAGATTTTGCTCCGAATTCGGAGTCTCCACTTAGCTGTCGAAGCGAGAGCGATATAAGGACGTTCAGCTTTCGTGAGATAGTCTCAACAGCCTCAACGTCAGCTTTTTTCGTCATTTCTATTTCGCTTTCCCACTCCACGAAGCATGTCGACAACTCGCGATTTCGCTACGTGAAGATGCGTACCGATAGTTGATTGCGGAACGCCGCTCTTTTGCAGTTCCAAAGCAACGAGATATTGCAGCAATGCAATTATTGAATCGAGCTTTTCATGCGTAATTTCATCTGCGCTTTTAGACATTTTTCTCTCTTGGAGTTTTCTTGAAAAACTTGAGCGTCTTCGTGACGCGGTTCATATCAACTCCCACAATCTCGCGAATCTGATGTTTGGTTAAGCCAGCTAAAGCAAGCGACACAATTAATTGATTCTGCTGGACCGCAAGTATCTCATGCAGCAATGCCTCGGCACTCAACTGCGTCTTTGGCATTAAGATTTCCTCTTTTTTGATTTTCGAATTCCCGCAAGCTCCTTGTTCACATAGGTGCCCGTGCGACAAACAATTTTCGCGATCTCGTTTGGTTTCAGCCCAAAATCACTTAGCAACTCGACTTGCTGACGAAGCGTTTTCTTCTCACCATTTAGCAGCGTAAGCCCAATCAGGACTCTCAAGAGCTGATTAGTGGTTTCCTGCGCATCAGACATACGAAGCCCCCAAGGAATTAGATTCGCATATGTTTAGCTTTATATTGATATTTTCTCTTTTAAATCAGATTGTTATATCAAGGTTGTAAATTACAACCACGTCAATATAGTTTTATAAATCCGCATTTCAAGATAGTTCATGGGGACAAGCATGTCTGATTCATCGACTAAGCAGCTTGAGGATATCAAGCGACTACTAATGCTGCTCCTTCTAAAGCTGGATACCACCTCCGAAGAAATCGGCATGGCCTTGAATGTTGATTCAAGCGCTGTGCGTAGAAGTATGCCGACCAAGAAAATAAGAAAGCTTCTTCAGAAGGGTAACATCTGATGGTCGCTCCTGTCAGCGACTACAGAGCAAATAAAAACGAACACATCTTACACGCGATCAGCGTATTGAAACGCTCGCCGCGGCGGATAAAAGTTTTTATGGAGATTTACAAAGGCAGCAAACAATCCAAAACTGTCGCAGAAATCATGGCCAAGACTGGCCTAACTCAAGTTGCGGTGTTGCAAGATGGCGGAAAATTGTCCGATGAGCAGATCGTTGAGACTGTCAAAGTTCGCGGGAAAATCGCGTACAAAAAAGTAGCGGTCTATAAAACCAATAAAGCCAAAATTCTAAGCGGCCTGAAAAAATCCAGCACAGTTCTAAACACCAAGTACCCGACCAAACAGACGCCCCGCGTTACACACACCGTCAGAACCATTAGAGTTGCGCAAGGCCTAAAGGTTCAGGCTCGTCCTATCGTATGTGACGACATTGCGAATTTTTCAAAGATTAAAAGGATCAAATCGGGTCCCAAAAAATTATTACCTGAAAAAAAGATCAAAACGGGATTCGCAAAAATTCTAAAAGACCGTGGCGTTTTTAAAGATTGGGGCGGGGAAAAAAATGACTTGTTCTCCAATGCTACTGTGGCTGGGGCACGTCGAAGAATAGCATTTGCGTTTAAGGGCCCCGCCACAACGGGAGTTTTGACTCCTGCAAAACTCGGTAAAAATGGCGACCAAATTCAACGATTGTTCGAGACTGCTGCAAGCGTCTTTATCATCCAATATCATGGACAAATCGCTGAAAGTGTTTTGCAGCAAATGCAGACATTTGCTGAAATCAAATCCCTGAAAGAAAACAATCCGATCTGGTATGGAATAATTGATGGTAATGACACCGATCGACTCATTTCAGCTTATCCGGATCAATTCAAATGATTGTCGGATCCATTGACATTCAGCTTGTATAGGCTTATATTCCTATCACTTCATTCGTGAGGGGCGCTTCCGGAGGCGTTCTTGAAGTGGAATGAAGCGCGGCGACCGCGCGCGTGTGACGCACACACGCTCTCGGGCGGCCGAGGTGGACCGTCCGCTCCCACTACGGGGAGATGCCGCTTGCGGCTGGCGACGGAGTGCAAACGGCGGCGCGAAAGCAACGCCTGAATGCGGCCGGTGGCGCTTGCGCCGTCGGGCTTGCGAGGGAGAACGGCGGTGTCAAACCGCCGGGTCTTAAGGACCGGCCAAGGCCGGCCCTGGACTGGCTGACGCGGATTGGTTTCGCCGTCCGCGCGCATGCACCCCTCCCCGCTTCGCACTCCCGACCTGCACGGATCCTCGGCCCGGCACGCCGCAGCGAAAGCCTCGCTTGCGCGGCTTTCGCGCGCCGGAGGATCGCGGCCCCTACGGCGGGCGGATCAGCCGGCGTTGGTGGAGCGCCGCAAGGCGATGCGCTTCCGTCCTTCGCCCGCGAGCGGAGACGGCAGCGAGACCTCAACCCTGCGCCTCGCGGCGCTCCATCTCCCCTCATCTTTCGAGGGGCCCATGACGAAGCCAATCGCGCGATCGCCGCGCGAGAGCAATCGCGCGTGCGTGTTTGAAAGTGGCTGTTTGAAAATCGAATCGGAGACAGGCGCACGCGCCGGGAACGGGTTAGACAAAACGCGTACCGATGCGTTGGTGCCGCAGCCAGAAACCGGCAAAAGAAGCTGCGTCCATCGTCCCCGTTGCGGCCGGTTGTCACCCGGCGCATGCAGGGAACAACGCGCGGGCGCGCACCAGGGTTCATGCTCACGTTTTTGTGTGGAATTTTGCCGTAACGGCGGGGTCTTATCCGCGTATCACCCATACGGCGCAATTGCCGGAACTCTCCAAGAGGACCATTCAGAGGACCATCATGGATCGCAAGCCATTCCAACGGACCTTCGCCCTGGCCGCAGCCTTCATGCTCGCGCTGGTGTGGTACATCGCGCCGAGCGTCGCCGCCGAGGACGCGGTGGTGATTCCGCCGCCCGCCTCCGACATCGCGCCCAGCGAGGGGCTGAAAACCTTCGTGCTCGCGGGCGGCTGCTTCTGGGGCGTGCAGGGCGTCTACCAGCACACCAAGGGCGTGACCAACGCCGTGTCGGGTTATGCCGGCGGCAAGGCCTCGACCGCGAACTACGAGGCGACGACGCGCGGCAATACCGGACACGCCGAAGCGGTGCAGATCACCTACGACCCGAAGCAGGTCTCGCTCGGCAAGCTGCTGCAGATCTATTTCTCGGTGGTGCACGACCCGACCCAGCTCAACCGCCAGGGCCCGGACACCGGCACGCAGTATCGCTCGACCATCTTCACGTCCGATCCGGCGGAGAAAAAGCTGGCGCAGGATTACATCGCCCAGCTCAACGCCGCGAAGGTCTACAAGAAACCGATCGCGACCACACTCGAGCCGCTGCAGGGCTTCTATGCGGCGGAGGATTATCATCAGGACTACCTGACGCTGCACCCGAACCAGCCCTATATTGTGTTCAACGATTTGCCGAAGATCGAGAATCTGAAAAAGATCTTCGCCGAGAACTATCGCGAAAAGCCCGCGCTGGTGCGCGAGGCCAGGACGAACTGACCAAGGCGAATCACTGAGACGCGCGGACCATCGCGGCGTTTCGAAAAGCGAGATAGAAGCGGCGGACCCGGATGGTTCGCCGCTTTGATGTGAGACACCAACCGAAGCCACGAAAGGAGCTAGCGAAGTGACCGACATCAAGACGAAGACCGGCTCCGGCACGATTCAAAAGTCCGAGAGCGAGTGGCGCAAGGAGTTGACGCCGATGCAGTACGCCGTGCTGCGCGAGAAGGCGACGGAGCGCCCGTTCACCGGCGAGTACGACCATTCGTTCGATCCGGGCACCTATGTGTGCGCCGGATGCGGGCAGCCGCTGTTCGAGTCCGATGACAAGTTCGATTCCGGCTGCGGCTGGCCGGCGTTCTCCGCTCCCGCCGCCGAGAGCAGCATCGCGGAAGAGCGCGACATCTCGCACGGCATGATTCGCACCGAGGTGCTGTGCTCGAACTGCCAGGGCCATCTCGGCCACGTCTTCCCCGACGGACCGGGGCCGACGGGATTGCGTTACTGCATCAACTCCGCGGCATTGAAGCTCGAGCCCAAATAAACCTCGCGTCAGCGCGCGCCCTTCCTCAGAGAAAAAATAAATCCGCGCGGCTTGTCTCAGGCCGCGCGGCTCCTATCTCTGCGTTCCGTTCGCGTTACGAACGGTAAAAAACGCCAACAAGAAACGTTTCCAAAGAACTTCCGCATTTTAAGGAATTCACGATGTCCACCAGATCGCGCCAGACCGTGCTGGCACTCGGCCTCGCAGGCCTTCTCGTCGACGCTGTTTCGTCCCATCCCGCCTTCGCCACCAACAAGGTCACGCTGTTCAAGGTCGTCTCGCCGCAGACCGAAATCGTGATCGGCCTCACCAAGGCCGAGCTTGCACAGATGAATGGCCGGACTCCCGATGCGGTTGAAAAGGCGCTGCGCGGCGCAGGCGCGCTGCAGGTCTGGCAGTACGGCGTCCGCCGCGGCGTCAGCGGCGTGCCGGAGCAGGCGCCGGTCCGCAAGATCGAGATTTCCGCGGGCCCTGACACCCACATCGAACACTACACGTCGTCGCTGAAGGTGGTGTCGGTCACCGATGAGATCCTGACCGAAGCGATCCAGTAGCGCACCGGCGGGGACTTCCGCCGTTTGTCGTTGTCCGGCTTCCGCCGGTGAAAATCCGGGAAAATCACGCCCTGCAAAACGCTCAGACCGCCATGCGAAGCCGGACCCGCCGTAACGCAGGTTTTGGCGCTCCCTAATGCGTTGAAATTCAAGCGCTTATTCGGCCCGCCCGCGGGCCCGCCATGCCATTCATCATAGGCCTCATGACGGGTCGCAATTGGCGAAAAAAGGCCTATATTAGGGTTTCTTCTGGAATGAATGACTTCTGGCCGCGCGGCTCTCCTCTGGACCCGCCTCCGGCCGTCCGTTTCCATCGAATCCCAAATCGAGAAGGCCGAGACCATGGCTGCGTTCAATTACAACACCGAAGCCGAACTCTTTCCTGCGGCGATCCGCAAGAAAAAGCGCGCAGGCTTTGCGTACCGCCGGTTCCCGACCGCAGCCGAGGCCGTGCAGTTCGCGATCGAACAGCTTCCCGCAGACTCGCTGAACGGGGCGTACCTCCAGGTGGACGAAGCCCGTTTCGACCAGAGCGGCATCCGCACGCTGTATGAAAGCGAAGCGTTCCCGCTCGCGCGCAACCGGCCGGAGCCGGTGGCTGCACCGGAAGACGAGAAGCAGACCGCGACCGGCTGATCGATCGTCCCTCGCGTCCGTTCCCGGCTCAGGCTTTTTTCTGCGCATGATCCGATCCGAAAACCGGTTCCCACTTTTCGGGATCATGCGCCGCGCGGCTGCTTGTCCATCCAGCGCTTGAGGATACGCATGTTGCGCATGTTGGCGCGGAACATGACGTCGAATGCGTCGCCGGCGAACGGCACCAGGCCCACCACGCCATCCAGCGCCACATTGCCCAGCATCCGCGCCACCAGATATTTCGGCGCGCCGAGTGCACGCGCCTCGCGCACGATCCACAGTGAAATCGCCGTCGTGAGAATATCGCCGACCACCGGCACGAGGCCGATCAGGCCGTCGATGCCGTAGCGGATCTTGGTGCCCGGTACGACGAACGCGACATCAAGCAGTTTCGACAGGGCCTCGATGCGCGCAAAGCGCTGCTCGCGCGTGAGCGGGCCGAACGAAATTCCGCCGAGCGCGCCGGAGATGTTCTGGAAATCCGCGCCCTGAAAATCGAATCCGCCAGCACCGAACGGCCCCGATGCACCGAAGCCGCGGGAATGCACCTCGTTGCCATCCTGATCGATGATCGGCGGCCGCCGCTTGCCGCCGGTGCGGGGCTTCGCGGTCCGGTAGATGTCGTCGGTCATTCTGGCGCTCGTCATGGTTGCTGGCACCTCGTTTAGCACACACCCGCGCGGTCTACGCACGGACAGCAGCCCTACATAGGAACGCCCGATTGCGGCGCAAGTTGCGTGACCGAACCGTAACCCGGCGAAATGTCGCATCGGCGCGCCTCGCCAGATACCCAGCTGCGGAACGATCTGCCGCATGCGTTCAGCCAAGAAAGAAGCCGCCCAACCAGGCGGCTCCTTTTCGCGGCTGTGACGCGCGAGCCAAAGAGCACGCGCGCGGGCTTCCTCACAGCCACACGAATTAATCTTCCGACGTGCGGGAGCTGTCCGTCTGCGCAGGCAGGCAGGGGCGCAGCCGGTCGTCACCGCCGGAACGCTTGTCGGTCGCACGGAAGACCTCAAGCCTTGAAAAGGCCTGCGCGCGCCGCCGTTGAACATCCAGTCCGGCTCGCAGAATCCTGGCCAGACCCAGCGGCGGGGCAGCGCGATCGTTGCGTGACATTGAATCCTCCGAGTGGCGGGCCTGATGCAAAACCTGATGCTCGAATTTAACCGCGGCTGCCTGTGCACCTGTATGACATAGCTCAAAAGTCCTCTTTCCCTGTCGGTGCACTTTGGAACTGAAAAACCGGGATCACCGAGACGTGAGCGGCATTGCGGCGCGAGGAGGTTTGCGGCTCCTCGCGCCGATGGTCGTTATCTGATGCTGGGAATCAGCATCGCTACGCGCGCGCGATAGCGGCGGTAGTCGTCGCCGAACAGGGCGATGAGATCGCGCTCTTCGAGATAGATGCCGACGAAGATGTAGGCCGTGGTGACGGCCGCGAACAGCAGATGCCCCGCCGTCATGGTCGGCGTCGACCAGAACGCAATGATGAAGCCGAGATAGATCGGATGCCGGATCAGGCGGTAGAGTCCCGGTGTCTTGAACGTCATCGGCGCGACAACACGTCCGGCAAAGTTGTTGACCACCTGCGTCAGGCCGAAAAGCTCGAAATGGCTGATCAGGAACGAGCTGTAGAGAACGATCAGCCAGCCCAGCACCATGCCGCCGATGGCGAGGTTGGCCAGCAGCGGAGTCTCGATGTCCCAGACGATGGCCGGGATCGGCCGCCACTGCCAGAACAGCAGCGCCAGCGCGAGGCTCGCCAGCAGCACATAGGTGCTGCGCTCGATCGCCGGCGAAGCGAACCGCGCGAACAGCCGCTTGAAGCCCTGCCGCGCCATGCCGCTGTGCTGAACGGCGAACAGGGTCAGCAGCGCGAGATTGATGCAGACCGCGTTCAGCACCGAGGTCTCGGCGCCGGTGTCGATCGTCTTCGGCACCATGAGGCCCGAGACGAAACCGATGGCATAGAGAAACGTGCCGAAGAAAATCATGTAGGACACGCCGCCGTAACACAGCGCCAGGGTCCTTCCGATAAAGTTGGCGAATGCCGTGAGGGAGCCCTGCTCCCGTTCGATGGCCGTCGACATGGTGCTGTTCCTTCTCCTGAAAATCTCGGTCCTGAAATCGGCCCCTGTCTCGCTCAGCCCGCACCTCGCATTTACCCATGGCCGCAAGTGAGCGTGTGTGAGGCAGCTCACAGTTCCGGCCCGGCCTTCATCACTGCGCCGTGAGCATTTCGTGCGAGCGGTGCGGGCCGCGCACATCGCGCCGCCGCGTTCACCAGACACCGATCCGCTCCAGCCGCTGCAAAACGATCTCCCGCATGCGCGCGTTGACGCGCGCAAGCTCCTCCGGCGGCGCGGTGCGGCTCGGCTCCTTGAGCTGGCACACCATGTCGGGGCCCTGGCAGCGCCGCGCGCGGCGGCAACGCTTCACGGGACAGTCGAGCCAGTTCTCGCAAGCATCCGACAGCTTGCGCATCATGTTTTCGATGCCAGCGTCGGACAGAAGATAGGCGCGCGTCTCGTCGGAGAATTCGGGAAACGCCTCCTGCGCGTCGCCGTCCTCCTTCATCGTCCCTTTCGCCGTGTGTGGTCTCGTCTTTTGCATGGGGGTCCCTTTCCTGTGAGCAGATGTGCTTGCGGGCACGCGTGAGCGTTTTCCCGCGCGAAAACGCGGATGTCCGATCAGCGATGTCGTCAGACCGTGCGCCTCTCTAAGAAGAGAGGGAGGAGGAGCGCCGAAAGACGCGCCTTCAATTCAAGTGCGCGGCCGGCATCGTGTCGCCACGAAGCTTGGGCCGCGAAACGCCTTTCGACGCTCCGCCGCGGCGATTTCTGTCCTCGGGACCGCACTTCCGGGTGAGGATGGGGGAGAAACTCGACCCCTGATCCGGCCGGCTTTCGCCGCCTTCGTCCTCACCGCGTCCAGCCGGCGAACGGCAGAGCCCCATAGTGAGCCCGGACGGTGACCCGAGGCCTCCCGGGAGCGGAGAAGGACGTCCCTTCTCGCGCGCGCAGGCGCCGCATCCCGCCCCGCGCTATCAAGCGTCCCTGGCAACGCCCCTCAAGTGAGGCGGGATGAATAGGAATATAATCCAACCCATAGGATTGTCAATCTCTTTCATTGATTGGATAAGGGCTCCATGGGGAGCATGTGAATGACCACACGGTATTTGATACGGCGAGAATTTTCTGACATCGCCCCTTTCTTAGATGCAATACGGGCTCAAGCAGATAGTGAGCGAGAGGCCTTAGGCTTCTTACCCGAACCGGCATATGCAGAGGCTGCGCGACAGCGCAAGTTGATCCTCCTAATTTGCCAAAAGGAAGATCAATCGACCTACGCAGGCCACCTCCTTTTCGGCGGCATTTTCCCGAGTTTGCGAGTAAGGCAGATTTCAATAGCACCGCCATTCAGACGTTGCGGGCATGCTACAAACCTCCTCCGCACTCTCATCTCATAAGGAGAAAAGGAAGGCTATCTAGGCATCGTTGCAAATGTTGCTACAGACCTAACTAGTGCAAATTCATTTTACGAGAAGCATGACTTTATCCTGTCGCGGATAAAAGCAGGAGGCAGCACTCGCAACCGCAAGATCAATGTCAGAATACTGGAACTTAAAACACCTAGTTTAATTTCCATAATGGCCGGCGCTCATCAACCAAAAGCTATTGAGATTATTCAACCTACACGGCGATTGACCGGCCCCCACTGAGTGGTCCG
>NZ_APJI01000006.1:270000-604412 GCF_000497575.1 Afipia sp. OHSU_II-C1 | reverse complement strand
GCGGGGTTAACAGGACCCGCCGGTAGGAACGCGATAAATGCCACGAATATGAAGCAAATCAAAGGGTTTCGATGGGTTCCCCGGCCTTAAACCGTGAGCACAATTTTGCCAATATGTTGGCTGGATTCCATTCGTGCATGGGCTTTTGAGGCGTCTTTCAGCGGGAACGTGCTGTCCATCAGGGGTTTGACGCGTCCGTCCGCAAGCCAGGGCATTGCCTTGGCCTCAATTGCGCTGACCATCGCCGCCTTGTCCGCGACAGTGCGCGGGCGCAGCGTCGAGCCGGTATGGTGCAGCCGCTTCATCATCAGCTTGGCGAAGTTCGGCGTCGCCTTCGAGCCGCCGAGGAATGCGATCTGGACAATCCGGCCTTCGACGGCCGCGGCTTCATAGTTACGGTCGATGTAGTCGCCGCCGACCATGTCGAGGATGACGTCGACGCCGACGCCGTCGGTCAGCGCCTTCGTCCTGGCGACGAAATCGTCGGTCTTGTAGTTGATCGCGGCATCCGCGCCGAGCTTGAGGCACGCATCGACCTTGTCCTGTCCGCCGACGGTGACGAACACTTTCGCGCCGTGCGCCTTCGCCATCTGGATCGCCATGGTGCCGATGCCGGATGAGCCGCCGTGGATCAGCAGTGTCTCGCCGGGCTTCAATCCGCCGCGCTCGAACACATTGTGCCAGACCGTCATCAGCGTTTCGGCGACAGCGCCGGCTTCCGTCATCGAAAACCCTTTCGGCACCGACATCGCGTGGCTTTCATGGGTGAGACAGTATTCGGCGTAGCCGCCGCCTGCGACCAGCGACATCACCTTGTCGCCGATCTTGCGCTTGGTGACGCCCTCGCCGAGCGCGACCACTTCGCCGGCGACTTCAAGACCTGGAAGATCGCTCGCGCCGGGAGGCACGGGATACAGTCCCATGCGCTGCAACACGTCGGGACGATTGACGCCCGCGGCTTCCACCTTGATGAGGATTTCATTCGGTCCCGGCTTCGGCACCGGCCGCTGTTCCGGCACGAGCACTTCGGGTCCACCGGGCTTGGAAATCGCGATGGCGGTCATTTGTGCGGGCAGCTTGTCCATGATGTGTCCTTGCGGCGGATGGCGGGGAATGAAAGATGTCATGCGATAACGCAGCTATAATCGGGCGAACGGGAGGAGGGAAGCATGGCCAGTGATGACGACGACAAGCCGCGAAAGAAAGTCACCCACGAACTGGGACAGGATCTGTCGCTGCTGTCGTTCGAGGACATCGAGGATCGCATCGCAGCACTCACGTCCGAGATCGAGCGGCTGAAAGCCGATGCCGCCAAGAAGCGCGCCAGCCGCGACGCCGCCAACGCCTTCTTCAAATCGTGAACTCTGGTCCGGTCGTTAAACGCAGGTTCCGCAATTGCAAAGGAACCGTAAAGGAAATCCTTCATTTACGGCGTATTAAGCTTTCGGGAGTATGACTGCAATTGTCCTTGTTTGGACACCGAGTGGCTCCTGTCACTCTGTTTGACGCCTCCCTGTTATCAACTTTCAAAAGCCGCCGGAAACGGCGGCTCTTTTTTGTTCAGGTTGATACTTTCGCCGGGGCCGTTTCCCCGCACCCGGCATCCGGCTGGAAACCATATCTCCTCATTGTTACGTGGCGTGGCTGGACTCCCGGTCGCGGGCGCGCAATGATTTGTTCATCATAAAAAAATCAGCGAACCAACTGCGTGAGGCGTTAACCATGTCCGACCAGGGCGAAGCCGATCTCGTTCTCTTGAGCGAACGGATCACCAATTCACCGGCCTTCGGGACCCTGTTCAGGGAGGGCATGGATCTTGTCGAAGAGACCGCGGCCTATCTGGACGGACCGGGCCGCACCGAGGCCAAGGCGCTGGAGCGCTCGGTGAGCCTGAGCTACGCCACCGAAAGCATGCGGCTGACGACGCGCCTGATGCAACTCGCATCGTGGCTGTTGCTGCATCGCGCGGTCAAGGAAGGCGAGATGACGCTGCACCAGGCCAATCGTGAAAAGACCAAGGTCAAGCTGACCGCGGCCGATCCGGGTCCGGAAGATATCATCTCCAAGCTGCCGACACGCCTGCAGGACCTTGTCGCGCGCTCGATGGCGCTGCAATCGAAGGTGCGCCGGCTCGATGCCACGATTCACACGCCGGCGTCCGAGCATCTGGCGATCGGCAATCCGCTGGTGCCGCAGATGAACATGCTGAAGGCGGCCTTCGAGCGCCGCTAGGCCGGTCAAGCCAGAAACAAAAAACGCCCCTGCAAAAGCGGGGGCGTTTTTGTATCGAACGGGACATTCGGGGAAGGATCAATCCTTCTTGAGGAACCCCGAAAACTTCTTCTGGAAGCGCGAAACGCGGCCGCCGCGATCGAGGATCTGCTGGGTGCCGCCGGTCCAGGCCGGGTGCGACTTCGAGTCAATATCGAGGTTCAGCGTGTCGCCTTCCTTGCCGTAGGTCGAGCGGGTCAGGTACTCGGTCCCGTCGGTCATGACGACCTTAATTGTATGATAATCCGGGTGAATTTCGGCTTTCATGGCAAATCCTCTGGCGCCGCGCGCCCACAGATCAATGATGTTCGGGACGAATTTGGGGGCTCTATATCGCAGGAACGGCCCGGAAACAAGCAGCGACGTCATTTGCCAGCCCCTGAATGGGGGCCTATTGGAGGGCCGGAAAGCAAGAGGCGGCCGCATAGATGAGTGCAGTGGAACGCGTTGAAGACAGGGGGCTGACATCCGCGCCGGCACGCGAGACCGATGCCGTCACGGGAGCTTCCGCGCCTGCTGCCGGATCGCCGCCGGAGACGCCAAAGAAGTCGCGCGGCGTAAAGCTGCGTCCGCTGCTCGCGCTGGCGCCTTACGTGGCGCGTTATCGCGGGCAGGCCTTCGCGGCGCTGGTGGCGCTGATCATTGCATCCGCCGCGACACTGGTGGTGCCGCTTGCCGTGCGGCGCATGATCGATTTCGGTTTCAGTCCCGAAGGCATCGCGCTGATCAACAGCTACTTCGCGGTGATGATCGCGGTGGTGGCGGTGCTCGCCTGCGCCAGCGCCGCGCGCTACTACCTTGTCATCACGCTCGGCGAGCGCATCGTCGCCGATCTGCGCCGCGATGTGTTCAAGCATCTCACCTCGCTGTCGCCGTCGTTCTTCGATACCGCGCACAGCGGCGAACTGGTCTCGCGCCTGACCGCCGACACCACGCAGATCAAGTCCGCTGTCGGCGCCTCGGTCTCGATCGCGCTGCGCAACCTCGTGCTGTTCGTCGGTGCGTCCGCGATGATGGTTGTGACCAGTCCAAAGCTGTCCGGCATCGTGCTTGCGGTGATCCCGCTGATCGTGCTGCCGCTGGTGGCGTTCGGCCGCCGGGTACAGAAACTGTCGCGCGGCGCGCAGGACACGCTGGCGGACGCCTCGTCTTATGCGTCCGAATTGATCGGCGCGATCCGCACGCTGCAGGCCTTTACCAACGAACGCCTCGCGGAAGCGCGCTTCGGCGGCGAAGTCGAGCGCGCCTATGTTGCGGCACGTAATTCGACGCGCGCCCGCGCATTTCTCACGGCCACCGTGATCTTCCTGATTTTCGCCAGCGTCGTGGCGATCCTCTGGATCGGCTCGCACGACGTGCTGACCAATCAGATCAGCGCGGGCCGTCTCGGCCAGTTCATTCTTTATGCGGCGTTTGCGGCGGGCGCGCTCGGCGAACTCAGCCAGGTCTGGGGCGAAATCTCGCAGGCTTCCGGCGCATCGGAGCGGCTGTTCGAGATTCTCCGTATCAGGCCGGACATTGCTGCGCCTGCTAGTCCCCGCGCGCTGCCGGTGCCGCCGCGTGGCGATGTCGCTTTCGACAATGTGCGGTTCTCCTATCCGACACGGCCGGATCATCTTGCGGTCGATGGCGTCTCGTTCGCGGTGAAGGCCGGCGAGAAGGTCGCGGTGGTCGGGCCCTCGGGCGCGGGCAAGAGCACGCTGTTCCACCTGTTGCTGCGGTTCTACGATCCGGCCAGCGGCGTGATCTCGGTCGACGGCGTGCCGATCCGCGAGGCTGATCCATCCGCTGTGCGCTCGCGCATCGCGCTGGTGCCGCAGGATTCAGCGGTGTTCGCCACCAGCGCCCGCGAGAACATCCGGTTTGGCCGCCCCGATGCCAGCGACGCGGAAGTCGCACGCGCGGCCGATCTGGCTCATGCCACCGAGTTCATCACCCGTCTGCCGCAGGGTTTCGATACGCAGCTCGGCGAGCGCGGCGTCACGCTGTCCGGCGGCCAGCGCCAGCGGATTGCGATTGCGCGCGCGATCCTGCGCGATGCGCCGCTGCTGCTGCTGGACGAGGCGACGTCGTCGCTTGACGCCGAGAGCGAGACGCTGGTGCAGACCGCACTGGAAGAACTGATGAGCCATCGCACGACGCTGGTGATCGCGCATCGGCTCGCGACCGTGCTGTCCTGCGACCGCATTCTGGTCATGGAGAATGGCCGCATCGTCGAACAGGGCACCCACGCCTCGCTGGTTGCGGCGAACGGGCTTTATGCGCGCCTCGCACGCTTGCAGTTCGAGGGCGTTTAATTTCCCCGCGAGTTAGCCGCGCTTGAACACCGGCTTGCGCTTTTCGACGAAAGCCTTCACGGCTTCCTTGTGATCCGCAGTGCCTGCGGATCGCACCATGCGCTCGGCTTCGTGATCGAGCGAGGTCAGGAAATCGTTCATCAGCGCTTCGTCGAGATTGTCCTTCAGGAAACGCAGTGCGGTGGTTGGTCCCTCGGCCAGTTTCTTCGCCCAGGCAAACGCCTCTTCGCGCAGCTTGTCGTCCGGCACCACGCGGTTGACGATGCCGAGTGTCTCGCATCGTTTCGCGTCGATCTTATCGCCGAAAAACATCAATTCGCGCGCGCGTGACGTGCCGACAAGCCGCGTCAGCAGCCATGACATGCCGTAGTCGCCGCTCAGCCCGATCTTCACATACGCTGTGGTGACGAAGGCCGACTCCGCCGCGATGCGCAGGTCGCACGCCAGCGCCAGCGACAAACCAGCGCCTGCTGCCGGGCCGGGAAGCGCGGCGATGGTCGGCTTGCGCACGTTGACCAGCGCGCCGGTCAGCGTGCGCTGGCGTTCCTGCAGCCGCGCGACCTTCTGGTCGAATGTCAGTTCCGGCGCGTTGCTGCTGCCGGGCTTGCCGCCCATGCCCTTGACGTCGCCGCCGGCGCAAAACGCATCGCCTGCGCCGGTAATGAGAAGAGCGCCGACATTCGGGTCTTCGCCGCAGAGCTTGATCATGCGGCGCAGTGCGGGCGTCAGATTGTCGGAAAGCGAATTGCGCGCCTGCGGGCGATTGAGCGTGATGACGGCGACGCGGTCGCGGATCTCGCAGAGGAGTTCGTCCGTGCCGGTGTCGATCACGGTTTCGGAGGAGGTCATCGCGGTGGCGGTCATGGTCGCTGTCCCGGTGTCGAGTTGGTTTCGAATTGGAACTGTGTACCTTGCCGCAGGCAATTTCCAGTGAAACCTCGCGCAACGCAGTCATGTTGCATGAGATTTTTGTGGCCATCAGACGAGTATCCCTCATCCGTGCACAGCGGTTTCGTTCATCGATGGTTCAAGAGCAAAGTCGCTAAAAAACGAACAGGCGAGGCAAGATGACCCGGGCAGACAGGGCGTGTATGCTTGCCGTCACACGGCCACGTTAGGGTCGTTCGCCTGCTCTCATTCTGCCGCCGTTCGGCGTTTTACTGGAGATATTTATGCGCAAGATTTTGACGGTCCTCGCAGCGCTCGCGTCGCTGAGCCTCACCAATTGCGGATACAATGCGATCCAGCAGAATGACGAGTCGGTGAAGTCGGCATGGTCCGAAGTCGTGAACCAGTATCAGCGCCGCGCCGATCTGGTGCCGAACCTCGTCAACTCCGTCAAAGGGTTCGCGCAGCAGGAAAAGGATGTGCTGCTCGGCGTGACCAATGCGCGCGCCAAGGTCGGCGGCGTGCAGGTGACTCCGGAAGTTCTCAACGATCCGGCGGCGCTGCAAAAATTCCAGGCGGCGCAGAGCGAGCTGACCGGTGCGCTATCGCGGCTGCTGGTGGTGACGGAAAACTATCCGCAACTGAAATCCGACCAGTTGTTCCGCGATCTCGTCGCGCAGCTTGAGGGCACCGAGAACCGCATCGCGGTGGCGCGCAACCGCTACATCAAGGCGGTGCAGGACTATAACGTCGGCATCCGCACCTTCCCAAACAACCTGACTGCGATGGCGTTCGGTTACAAGGAAAAGGCCAACTTCACCGTGGAGAACGAGAAATCGATTTCGACCGCGCCGAAGGTCGATTTCAACGCGCCCGCGACGACCGCTCCCGCGCCTGCACCGGCAACACCAGCGCCCGCGAAATAAGCTGCGCGACGAGCGCGCGCGATGAAAGCGGTCAAGGCGGTCATTTTTGCGTTCACGCTGTGCTGGGCGTTTGCCGGCGCGTCGTTTGTCGCGTGGGCGGACGTCGCAGTGCCGCCGCTGACCGGGCGCGTTGTCGATCTGACGGGAACGCTGTCGGCCGATCAGACCGCCACCCTCGAACAGAAACTGAAGGCGTTCGAGGATCGCAAGGGCAGTCAGCTCGCGGTGCTGATCGTGCCGACCACCCAGCCGGAAACCATCGAGCAGTATTCGCTGCGTGTGGCCGAGCAATGGAAGCTCGGCCGCAAGAAGGTCGACGACGGCGCGCTGCTGATCATCGCCAAGAACGACCGCAAGCTGCGCATCGAAGTGGGTTACGGTCTTGAAGGCGCGCTGAACGACGCGACCTCGAAGCGGATCATCGACGAAATCATCACACCGAAGTTCAGGAGTGGGGACTTTGCTGGCGGTATTTCCGACGGCGCGGACCGGATCCTGAAAGTGATCGACGGTGAACCGCTGCCGCCGCCGAAGCCCGAAGGCGAGATGCCGGACCTGAGCGCAATCGGCGAGTACTTTCCGTTTCTCTTTATTGTCGTGCTGGTCGGCGGCGGGATTTTCAGGGCGATCTTCGGACGGCTGCTGGGCTCGCTGGTCGCGGGCGGCGGCGTCGCGCTCTTCATCTGGTTCTTCCTCGGCGTCTTGCCGATTGCAGCCATCGGAGGAATGATCGCCTTTGTCGTGACGCTGATCGGCGACACGCTGGTATCGTCCGGAGGCGGAGGAGGCCGTGGCGGCTACGGCGGCGGATTCAGTTCCGGCGGTTCGAGCAGTTCCAGCGGGGGATTCAGCGGAGGCGGCGGCAGCTTCGGCGGCGGCGGCGCGTCGGGCAGCTGGTAGCCGAAAGCAGAGCAATGGGCATCAAGCGCATCGGCAAACATCTTCTTCTCAATCGCTGGCGGGTCCGGCGCGCATTTCCGCGCCAGGCGCTGGCCAACATCGAGAAGGCCATCAAGGCCAGCGAAGCGACCCATGCCGGCCAGATCCGCTTCGTGGTGGAAGGCGCGCTCGATGGTGCACCGCTGTTCAAAGATCAGCCCGCGCGCGAGCGCGCCATCGATGTGTTCGCCCAGCTTCGGCTCTGGGATACCGTAAACAACAACGGCATTCTGATCTATCTGCTGCTCGCCGACCGCGATGTCGAGATCGTCGCCGACCGCGGTATCAGCCAGAAGGTCCAGCAGGCGGAATGGGAGAAAATCTGCCGCGTGATGGAAGCGGAGTTCCGCGCCAAGAATTTCGAGGGCGGGGTGCTGAAAGGCATTTCAGCCGTGACCAAGCTTCTTGCAAAGCATTTCCCGGCCAGCGGCCGACATGGCAATGAACTGCCCGACAGGCCGGTGGTGTTGTAGTATCGCATGGCGTCATTGCGAGGAGCGAAGCGACGAAGCAATCCATGATTCAGGGATGGATTGCTTCGCTTCGCTCGCAATGGCGAATAGCGGCGTCTGCGGCCTCACTCCTCCGTCATCAGCCCGGCATTGCCGCCCGCGGCCGCGGTGTTGATCGTGATTGTCTGCTCGGTGGCGAGACGCGGGAGATAGTGCGGTCCGCCTGCCTTCGGTCCCGTTCCCGACAGTCCATGACCGCCGAACGGCTGCACGCCGACCACCGCGCCGATCATGTTGCGGTTGACGTAGACATTGCCCACCGCCAGCCGCTCCACGGTTGTCTCGACGGTATCGTCGATGCGCGAGTGAATCCCGAGCGTCAGTCCGTAGCCGCTGGTGGCGATCGATTGCAGCACATGCTCCAAATCCACCGCCTTGTAGCGCACCACATGCAGGATCGGGCCGAACACCTCTTCTGTGAGCTGCTCCGCGTTTTCCAACTCGAAGATATGCGGCGCGACGAAGTGGCCTGAGACAGGCGCTTCGCCCGCGAAGTGAACGCGTGCCGCGGTCTTCATCCGCGCGATATGCGCATTGAGACGTTCTTTCGCCTCGACGTCGATCACCGGCCCGACCTGGGTCGCCGGATCGCGCGGATCGCCAACCTTCAGTTCAGCTGCGGCGCCAGCGATGATCTCAATCATGCGGTCCGCGACATCGTCCTGCACGAACAATAGCCGCAACGCCGAGCAGCGCTGACCGGCAGACCTGAACGCGGACGTTACAACGTCGTCGGAGACCTGTTCGGGCAGCGCGGTCGCGTCGACAATCATGGCATTGATGCCGCCGGTCTCAGCGATCAGCGGGACGATCGGGCCGTCCTTCGCGGCGAGCGTGCGGTTGATGGAGCGTGCGACTTCGGTGGAGCCGGTGAAGACAACGCCGGCGATATTGTCATGTGCAACCAGCGCCGCGCCGATCTTGCCGTCGCCCTGCACGAGATGGAGCGCCGAATCCGGAATGCCGGCTTCATGCAGCAGCGCCACGGTTTCCGCGGCAATGCGCGGCGTCTGTTCGGCGGGCTTGGCCACCACGGCATTGCCTGCCATCAGGCACGCGGCCACTTGCCCCAAGAAAATTGCCAGCGGAAAATTCCATGGCGAGATCGCGACCATGACGCCGCGCCCGCGCAGACGCAGCGTGTTGCTCTCTCCGGTGGGGCCGGGGAGCGGCAAGCCGTCACCGAACAGCTTGCGGCCTTCGATGGCGTAGTAGCGGCAGAAATCGATCGCCTCGCGTACCTCGGAGACCGCGTCGTCGATGGTCTTGCCGCCTTCGGTCTGCAGCAGCACGATGAAGTGCGGCATCCGCTGTTCGAGGAGGTCGGCGGTGCGTTCCAATGCCGTGGCGCGTGTGTCTGCCGTGGTCCGGCTCCAGAAGGCAAAACCGGTGCGTGCCAGCGCGACGGCCACGGCGGCGTCGTTTTCGGTTGCATCCTTGTTGGTGCCGGCAGGGGGTGCTGCACCGTCAACCGATATCAGCAACGCACTGAGCGCGGCGCGTTCTCCGAACTCGATGCCGTTTGAATTGATGCGCGGCAGATAGAGATCGTGCGGCAGCGGCAGTCGTGTGTTGCGGGCCTGATCCGGCGTTGCGACAACCTGCTCAGGCCTCTCCAGCAGCTTTGCGACCGGAACAGTGTCATCCGCAGCCAGCGCTACGAAGGACGAGTTGGCGCCGTTCTCCAGAAGCCGCCGTACCAGATAGGCCAGCAGATCGCGATGGCTGCCGACCGGTGCATAGATGCGGCACGCAAGCTCCGGCTTGTCGGTGTGGAGCTTTGCATAGAGCGCGTCGCCCATGCCATGCAGCCGCTGGAACTCGAAATCGTCGCCGTTGCCTGCGAGTTCGGTAATGGTTGCCACCGAGAGCGCGTTGTGGGTGGCGAATTGCGGGAAGATTGTCGGACGCAGGCCGAGCAGCTTCCTCGCGCAGGCGATGTAGTTGATGTCGGTCATCGCCTTGCGGGTGAACACGGGATAGCCGCTGAGTCCGCGCTCCTGCGCGCGCTTCACTTCCGTGTCCCAATAGGCGCCCTTCACAAGACGCAGCACCATCCGGCGGTCATGCCGCTTGGCAAGATCATGGATGTAGTCGATCACGGCCTCGGCGCGCTTCTGATATGCCTGTACGGCGAGGCCGAATCCTTCCCAGCCCGCGAGCGAGGAATCCGCAAACACCGCACTGATCACATCCAGCGACAGCTCGAGCCGGTCGGCCTCCTCGGCGTCGATGGTGAAGTTCATGTCGTGCGCCCTGGCGCGGCGCGCGAGATCGAGGGTGAGCGGCACGAGTTCCGCCATCACCCGCGAGCGGCTGAGCGCTTCATAGCGCGAATGCAGGGCCGACAGTTTCACCGAGATTCCCGGCCGGTCCAGAGGGGTCCTGTTGCCACCTGTGCGCCCGATGGCTTCGATGGCCGAGGCATAGGATTCGAAGTAGCGCGCAGCGTCGGCTGCGGTGCGCGCGCCTTCACCAAGCATGTCCAAAGAGTAGCGATGGTGGTGATCCGGGCCATCGTCGTCAGCCGCGCGCGCCAATGCGGCATCGATGGTCTCGCCCAGTACGAAGTGATTGCCCATCAGCCGCATCGCCTGCCGCGTCGCAGTGCGCACGGCGGGAAGGCCGATCCGCTTGGCAATCAGCCCGACGGTGCCGAGCGGCGTCTCGCCGGGCTGGATCACGCGCGCGGACAGGCCGAGGGCCCATACCGATGCGTTGACCAGCAGCGCGCTGGATTTGGTCCGGTGATGTGCGAAATCACCCTGACCGAGTTTGTCCTCGATGAAGCGGTCGGCGGTGGCGGCGTCCGGAACGCGCAGCAGCGCCTCGGCCATCACCATCAGGGCGAGGCCTTCCTTGGTCGAAAGTGCGAACTCGCGCAGCATGTCTTCCACGCCGCCGAAGCCGCCGTCCTCCGCGCGCACGGCCTCGATCAGGCGCGTGGCGGTGCGGTCGATGCGGGCATTCTGTTCGGTCGACAGCGGCGGCATCGCCAGCAGGCGTGCGGCGATCTCGCCGTCGTCAGGCGCGTAGGGTGCCGAGAAGGGGGTGGTCTGGCGATTCTGGTCGGGCATGGCGTCCTCTGGAGTTGCGCGATCCTACCTCCGCGGCCTGCCGTGGTTCGATAGACAAATTCGCAATTTTTCCTTATGAATTACGGAGAAAAGCAGATAATTCTGGAAAAATGAGCGATATTGACAAAATAGACCGGAAAATCCTCGATATCTTGCAGGCGGACGGGCGGATCGCCAATGTCGAGCTGGCGGAGCGCATTGGCCTGTCGCCGACGTCCATCGGGGAGCGACTGAAGCGGCTACAGCGTGACGGTTTCATCGAGGGCTATGGCGCGCGGCTCAATCCGCATCGGCTCGGGCTCGGATTGCTGGTGTTCGTCGAGGTGTTGCTCGACAAGACCACGCCCGATGTATTCGAGCGCTTCGCGCAAGCCGTGAAACTCGCACCGGAAGTGCTGGAGTGTCACATGGTGGCGGGCGGCTTCGACTATCTCGTGAAAGCGCGTCTTCCTGACATGACAGCGTATCGGCGGTTTCTCGGCGAGACGCTGCTCGCGTTGCCGGGCGTGCGCGAAACACGAACTTACGCGGTGATGGAAGAAGTGAAGCGCGACGCGCCGCTGCCGGTGTGACGGAACCGCCTCACGTTGCTGCGATTGCGGGTGCGTCGGCGATCCGGCTGTTGATTGCGCGCGAAATCCGCCATAGTCCTGCGAAGCCAAACTTTCAGGGTTCCTGCGTTGTTCAAACCGGTTTTTCCGATCATCGTGATCGCGGCGTCGCTCGGCTTCATGTCGGCCGTGCCGTCGGCGTCTGCCATGCAGCTCAGCCCGCAGCAGAACGAACTCTACACATCGGTCTCGATCAATCCGCCGTCATCGTCGGAAATGACGATCTGCTACGGTTTCGTCTGCCGCCGCCGCGCGACGCTTGATTTCACGGCCGCCGACCGCAAGGCGCTGACGCAGATTCTGACGGCGGGCAAGGCGACAGCGGTCGCCGAGCGAGCAGCCATCCAGAAAGCCGTGATCTGGTTCGACCGCCGGGTTGCGCCGATCGTCGGCACCGCCGGGCGGGTGTCTCGCGCTGATATCCGCAGCGGAGCTGACGCGAAGAATTTCGACTGCTGGGATTCGACCCGCAACGTGTCGAGCTTCCTGCTGGTGTTGCAGGATTGGGGACTTCTGAAGCATCACACCGTCGGCAATCCGCGTTATCGGGGAAACATCCTCGCGATGCAGCTGCCGCACAACACGGCGGTGATCGTGGAAAAGGAAAGCCGGATCGAGTGGTCCGTCGATATGTGGACCACGCGTTATCTCCAGCCGCCGGACGTCATGCTCGTGGAGCAGTGGCTGAAGGAAGAGTGAGTCTGATCGATCCGGACTTGCTCACGCATTGCGAGGAACATGTCGACGAAGCAATCCATTTCTGATGTCTGGATTGCTTCGCTTCGCTCACAATGACGAATGTTTCACGCCTGTGCCGGCGTCTTGACCTTCGCCCAGTACTTGTCGCGCAGATGCCGCTTCACCAGCTTGCCGGTCGGCGTGCGCGGCAATTCGGCTTCGAAGTGGACGCTCTTCGGGCACTTGATCGGCGACAGACGCTTGCGGCAGAACAAAATCAGTTCCGCTTCCAGCTCCTTGCCCGCGCGCGACATGTCGTGCGGCTGCACCACGGCCTTGACCTCTTCGCCCATTTCCTCGTTTGGGACGCCGAACACCGCGACGTCCGCAACCGCCGGGTGTGAAATCAGCGCGTCCTCGGTTTCCTGCGGGTAGATATTTACGCCGCCGGAAATGATCATGTAGGCCTTGCGGTCGGTGAGGTAGAGAAAGCCGTCATTGTCGAGATAACCGACATCGCCGAGCGTCGACCAGCCGCGATCGTTGTAAGCGCGCTGCGTCTTGTCGGTGTCGTTGTGATAGGCGAACTGGGGTCCGCCGGCGAAATACACCGTGCCGGTTTCGCCGACCGGCAGCTCAACGCCATCATCGTCGAGAATTTTCACCTCGCCGACCACGGCGCGGCCGACAGTGCCGCGATGCGCCAGCCAGTCTTTCGACGTGGACACCGTGACGCCGTTGCCTTCGGAGCCGGCGTAATACTCGATCAGGACCGGGCCCCACCAGTCGATCATCTTCGCCTTGACGTCGGCGGGGCAGGGCGCCGCGGCATGGACCGCGCCTTTCAGCGTCGAGGTCTTGTACTTGGTGCGGACATCATCCGGCAGCTTGAGCATCCGCACGAACATGGTCGGCACGAGCTGTGACTGCGTGACCTTGTGCTTCTCGACCAGCGCCAGGAATTCCTCTGCGTCGAACGATTCCATGATGATCGATGTGCCGCCGAGCGCCGCCGACATCATGTTGAAGCGCAGCGGGGCTGCGTGATAGAGCGGCGCCGGCGAGAGATAGATACTTTCGTCCGTCATGCCGCACATGTTGCCGCACAGCAATTTCAGCAGCGGATTAGGCACCAGGATCGACGGTTCGGTCAGCGGGCGCTTGATGCCTTTGGGTCTGCCAGTGGTGCCGGACGAATACAGCATGTCGTAACCGGCGGATTCGTCGGCGATCGGCGTCGTGGGTTGTGCTGCGAGCGCGTCGTCCCACGACTTGAAGCCGCGTTGAGCCGCGCCGGTGATGTAGAAGTGAGGCGCGCCCGGCGCATCCGTCAGCAGCGGCGCGACCGAGTCGATGCATTTCGGCGTGGTGATGACGACCCTGGCGCCGCAATCCTTCACGATATAGGCGATCTCGTCGGCGGTGAGATAGCGGCTGATCGCGGTGTAATAGAGCCCGCTACGCTGTGCGGCCCAGCAGATTTCCATGAAGGCAATGGTGTTTTCCATCAGAAGCGCGATGTGGTCGCCCCGTTTCAGCCCGAGCGAACGAAACAGCTGTGCGCCCTGGTTGGAGCGGCGGTCGAGATCGCGATAGGTGATGGCTTCGCCGCTTTTCGCCATCTGGTAGGCGATCTTGTCCGGGGTTTTCTGTGCGTGAATCGAAGGATGAGACATGACGTTTCCTCGGTGCTCCCGATGCATCGGCGGCTTTTGCCGCTCGTTCGTTGGGTTTTGAATGATCCGGTGCTGCGGCCGATCGCCATCAGCAAAAAGGGCGGGTCCTGAACCCGCCCTTTTCAAAGTCGCTGCTTACAGACGCTCGACGATGGTCACGTTGGCCATGCCGCCGCCTTCGCACATGGTCTGGAGGCCGTAGCGCTTGTTGCGCTGCTTGAGCGCGTTGACCAGCGTCGTCATCAGCTTGGTGCCGGAGCCGCCGAGTGGATGGCCGAGCGCGATCGCGCCGCCGTTGACGTTGAGTTTTGATGGGTCCGCGCCGGTGTCCTTGAGCCAGGCAGTCGGCACCGAAGCGAAGGCTTCGTTGACCTCGAACAGATCGATGTCGTCGATTTTCATGCCGGCCTTCTTCAGCGCACGGTGGGTCGCGGGGAGCGGCGCTTCCAGCATGATGACGGGGTCGCCGCCGATCATGGTCATGTGATGGATGCGCGCCAGCGGGGCGATGCCGAGCGCCTTCAGGCCTCTTTCGTTCACCACCATGACGCCGGATGCGCCGTCGCAGATCTGGCTGGCGCTGGCAGCGGTGAGCTTGCCGCCTTCCGCGATGGTCTTGACGCCGCGGATGCCTTCGATGGTCGCATCGAAGCGGATGCCTTCATCGATGCTGTGAATGTCGCTGGAGCCGTCCTCGCGTGTGAACTTCAGCGGAACGATTTCATCCTTGAACGCGCCGGCCTGCGTGGCGGCAATCGCCTTCTGGTGGCTCTGGTAGGAGTACTGGTCGAGCTCTTCCTTTGCGAGGCCGTACTTCTCCGCCATCATTTCCGCGCCGGTGAACTGGCTGAACTGGATGTTCGGATATTTCTGCTGAATGTTCGGGCTGTAATAGTTGCCGAAGCCGTTCTTCGCAGCGAGTGTCGCCGGAAGTCCCATCGGCACGCGGGTCATGCCCTCGACACCCGCGGCAATCACGATGTCCATCGAGCCGGCCATCACCGCCTGCGCCGCGAAGTGCAGCGCCTGCTGCGACGAACCGCACTGGCGGTCGACCGAGGTGCCCGGCACGCTTTCCGGGAGCTTGGACGCCATCACCGCATTGCGGGCGACGTTGTTCGACTGTTCGCCGGCCTGCATCACGCAGCCCATAATAACGTCTTCGATCTGGGCGGGATCGACGCCGGTGCGATCCACCAGCGAATCCAGCACTGAAGCTGCGAGATCGACCGGATGCCAGCCTGCGAGGCGGCCTCCCTTGCGTCCTCCTGCGGTGCGGGCGGTGGCGACGATATAGGCTTCAGCCATGGTGGTGCTCCCTGATGGATTGTTTTCGGTTGGGCGCGATTAAAGGCGCGGTGCGAGATTTAGTCAATCGGTCAATTAACTCTTGAGCGCGGCCCGATCATCGGGTTAGCTGGTGGCCCGTTATGTCCCGAGACCGCGCATGTCACCGACCCTGACCGCCAAAAAGCCGCGCCGGCCGCCATCGAAGCAGGTTCCCGAAAAGGAAGCCGCGCCGATGAATGCGACGGCTGCGAAATTGCTGGTGGCCGCCGGCGATCTGATGATCGAGCGGAACTCGACCGAGGTGTCGCTGAGCGAGATCGCGCAGAAGTCGGGCGTGAACGCGGCGCTGGTGAAGTATCACTTCGGCAACAAGGATGGTCTGCTGCTGGCGCTGCTCGCGCGCGATGCCGCCGCGGAAATGAAGAATCTCGCCTTCGTCCTCGATCAGCCGATTTCTCCGACCGAGAAAATGCGGCGGCATATCGCCGGCATCATCAATGCCTATTACCGGGTACCGTATCTGAGCCGGCTGATTCATCTGCTCCTGCATCAGGGCAGCGAGGCGACGTCAAAAGAGGTCCATCGCTTTTTCATCGATCCGCTGTTCGGCTTCGTGCGCGGGCTGCTCGAACAGGGCGTCGCCGCGGGCGAATTCCGCAAGGTCGATCCGGCGCTGTTCTACATCAGTCTCAACGGCGCCTGCGACAACCTGTTTTACGGGCGCCAGATGAATGCCCGATTCCTCGGGCCGACTGGCATCACCGACGACATCAGGCGTCAGTACATCAGGCACATGACAACGCTGTTTCTCGGCGGATTGCTGACGGACAAGGCAGGCATGTCTTTCGACACGGAAGGATCGCCGACCGGCAAGGCGTGATAGATTTCCACCAAAATAAGCAGCGTCGATAATCCGGCGCGCAAACAAGAAGACGTGAGTGCGGGAGAGAAACAGATGAAGGATCGTTCGGCGGTAACTGGTCCGCTGCGTGGCGTGCGCGTTATCGAGTTCGCAGGCATCGGGCCGGGTCCATTCGCATCGATGCTGTTGTCCGACATGGGTGCGGACGTGGTGTCGATCGCGCGGCCCGGTCAGGGCAAGCGCGATGTGCGGGATTTCGTCAATCGCGGCCGCCGTGTCATTGAACTGGACCTGAAGAATCCGGCTGACATCGCCAAGGCACTTGATCTGATTGCCGCGGCGGATGTGCTGATCGAAGGTTTTCGCCCTCAGGTGATGGAGCGGCTCGGCCTCGGGCCGGACGTCGTGCTCAAGCGCAATCCGAAACTGGTCTATGGCCGCATGACCGGCTGGGGCCAGGAAGGTCCGCTGGCGCAGGCTGCGGGTCATGACATCAATTACATCGCCATCACCGGCGCGCTGGATTCGTTCCGCGCCGCCAATGGTGAAACGGTTTCACCGCTCAATCTTGTCGGCGATTACGGCGGCGGTGCGCTGTATCTCGTCGTCGGCGTTCTGGCGGGCGTGATCGAAGCGCGAGCGTCGGGCAAGGGACAGGTGGTGGATGCCGCGATGTGCGACGGCGTCTCCAGCATGCTGACCATGTTCCATAGCATGAAGGCGACCGGGCGCTGGACCGATCAGCCGCGCACCAATCTGCTCGATGGCGGTGCGCCGTTCTACCGCACTTATGAATGCAGGGACGGCGGCTTCATGGCCATCGGCGCGCTGGAGCCGCAGTTCTATGCGGAACTGCGCAAGCTCGCGGGGCTGAGCGAGGATTGTTACGACGCGCAGATGGACCGCAAGGGCTGGCCAAATCTGCATGAAAAGATGACCGCGCTGTTCAAGAGCAAGACGCGGGATGAATGGGCGGCGATCCTCGAAGGCTCCGACGCCTGCGCCGCCGCCGTGCGCGGACTGTTCGATGCGCCAAAGCATCCGCATCTCGCTGCGCGCAAGACTTTCGTTGATATCGACGGCCATGTGCAGCCGGCCCCCGCACCGCGCTTTTCGCGCACACCGTCAAACATTCAGGGATCGCCGGCGGTGCCGCCGGTCGATGCCGCCGAAATCCTTTCGCAGTGGTCGCAAACGGCTGCCGCGAAAGCATCCTGAAGTCATCACGACTTAACAATCCGTCACACGAGGAAAACGACTTATGCAGCTCAAGGATGTTTCAGTACTCATCACCGGCGGCGGTTCGGGTCTGGGCGCGGCAACGGCGCGCGCGATGGCCGCGAAGGGCGCCAAGGTCGCCGTCATCGACATGAACAAGGAAGGCGCCGAGAAAGTCGCCGCCGAGATCAAGGGTCTCGCGCTGGTCGGCGACGTCTCGGAAGAAGCGCCGGTCAAGGAAGCCATCGCGAAGGCCGAAGCCGCACACGGCGTTATCCGCGTGCTGGTGAACTGCGCCGGCATCGGCGGCGCGGTGAAGACCGTCGGCAAGAACGGCGCGTATCCGCTGGATCACTTCTCGCGCATCATCAAGGTCAACCTGATCGGCTCGTTCAACTGCATCCGTCTCGTCGCCGAGCGCATGCAGACCGCGCCGCCGATCGGTGAGGAGCGCGGCGTCTGCATCAACACCGCCAGCGTCGCCGCCTTTGACGGCCAGATCGGCCAAGCGGCCTATTCAGCGTCGAAGGGCGGTATCGTCGGCCTGACGCTGCCGGTGGCGCGCGATCTCGCGTCGCTCAATATCCGTGTCATGACGATCGCGCCGGGACTGTTCCTGACGCCGCTGCTGATGGGCCTGTCGGAAGAAGCGCAGAAGAGCCTCGGCGCGCAGGTGCCGCATCCGGCACGTCTCGGCGATCCGAGCGAATACGCGCAGCTTGCCGTCGCCATCGTGGAGAACCCGATGCTGAACGGCGAAACCATCCGCCTTGACGGCGCGATCCGCATGGCGCCGCGCTGACGCCATGACCGCAACGCCTCTGATTGTCGAGCACGCCGACGGTGTGGACTGGGTGACCCTCAATCGCCCGGACAGCCTGAACGCGCTCGACGATCAGATGGTCGATGCGCTCAATCAGTACTTCGGCGATCTGGCACGCAACACGCGCACCCGGATCGTCGTGCTGAAGGGCGCGGGCCGGGCATTCTGCGCCGGTCTCGATCTCAAGGAGGCGATGAATCGGCGTCCGCCCGATGCACCGCCGGCCAGCGTCGCCGATGCGCTCGATCATCAGCGTTCGATCGCCGACATCGTCATGCTGATGCGGCGCTGTCCGCAGCCGATCATCGCGCTGGTGCAGGGCGCGGCGTCCGGTGGCGGCTTTGCGCTGGCGCTGGCGGCGGATATCCGCATCGCTGCAAAATCGGTGCGGATGAACTGCGCCTTTATTCGCCTTGGCCTTGGCGGCTGCGACATCGGCACCAGCTATTTCCTGCCGCGCCTTGTCGGCGTGTCCGTGGCGTCGGAACTGATTTTGACCGGGCGCTTCATCCATGCCGAGCGTGCGCATGCGGTCGGTCTTGTGTCGGAAGTCGTTGACGACGGCCAGCTCGAGGCGGCGGCTGCGCCCTATATCGAATCCATGCTGGCGGCGTCGCCGCTCGGCCTGAGGCTCTCGAAAGAATGCCTCAACATGAGCGTCGATGCGTCATCGATTGAAGCCGTGATCGCGATGGAAGACCGCAATCAGGTTCTCACGTCGCGCTCTGAGGATTTCAAGGAAGGCGTGCGCGCCTTTCTGGAGAAGAGGAAGCCTGTCTACCGCAATATGTAATTGCGAACGAACAAACAAAAGGCCTCACAAGAGGCCACGTTCAAGGGAGAAGCGAAGTGAACGCGGAGACGGCATCAGTGTTGACGAAGCCCGCATTCCGGAAGATCGACTGGTTGCCGCGCGACATCGCGGTGGAGCGTCGGGACGATGGCGTGATCGTCCTGAAGTCCCGGTTTCCGCTCGATCCGTATGAGCCGCATATTCCCGCCTCGGTGGCGAAATGGGCTGCGGCACGTCCCGATCACATCTGGCTGGCGCAGCGCAGGGGACCGGAGCGGCAATGGCACAAGGTTTCCTATGGTGACGCCAAGCGGACCATCGATGCGCTGACCCAGGCGCTGCTCGACATGAAGCTGCCCGCCGAACGCCCGGTCGCGATTCTGAGCGGCAATTCCATCGAGCACGCACTGATGACGCAGGCCGCGATGCAGGCGCGGATCCCGGCGGCGCCGGTGTCTCCGGCCTATTCGCTGATGAGTCTGGATCACGCCAAGCTGAAATACCTGTTCAATCTGGTTAAACCTGCCGTGGTGATGGTGCAGGATGGCGCGATGTTCGAGAAGGCGCTGGCCGCGCTCGATCTCGATGGCATCACGGTGATCCATGTCGATCGCGCGCCCGCGAACATCAAAAGCGTGGCCTACGCGGATCTTGCTGCAACACCGGTCACATCGGCAGTTGAAGAATCCATCGCGCAGATCACGCCAGACACTGTCGGCAAGCTGCTGTTCACGTCGGGCTCTACCGGCATGCCCAAGGCCGTCAGCAACACGCAGAAGATGATGTGCGCGAATGCCCGCATGATGATGCAGGTGCGGCCGCGCCCGGACGATGCGCCGGACGGTGTCTATCTCGACTGGATGCCGTGGAATCACACCATGGGCGGCAATGCGCTTTTCAATGTGGCGCTGACCGAAGGCGGCACGCTCTACATCGACGACGGCCGTCCGGTACCGGGCCAGTTCGAGGAAACCCTGCGCAACCTGCGTGAGATTTCGCCGACCTATTATGCCAACGTGCCAGCCGGCTACGCGGCGCTGGCGGCGGTGATGGAAAAGGATGACGCGCTGTGCCGCTCGTTCTTCGGGAATCTCGGATTGCTCGCCTATGGCGGCGCGCGGCTCCCGGATGATCTCTACGATCGCTTCCAGACACTCGCGGTGCGTACCACCGGCGAGCGTTTTGTGTTCTACACCGGCTGGGGCTCGACCGAGACCGCGCCGACATCGACAGGCACCTATTGGGACACCGAGCGCGTCGGCCTGATCGGTCTGCCGTTTCCAGGTGTCGAATTGAAGATGGTGCCGGTTGGCGCGCAGTATGAATTGCGGCTGCGCGGGGTCAATGTCACGCCGGGATATTACGGCCAGCCCGAACTGACGCAGAAGGCGTTCGACGAGGAAGGCTTCTACTGCATCGGCGATGCCGGCGTGTTCGTCGATCCGCAGGACCCGGCGCAGGGCCTGATTTTTTCGGGCCGCGTGGTCGAGGACTTCAAGCTCACCACGGGGACGTTCGTTCTTGTCGGCGCGCTGCGCACCGATGCGATCGCCGCGGCTTCGCCGGTGGTTCAGGATGCGCTGGTCGCGGGACAGGACCGCCCCTTCATCGGATTGCTGGCATGGCCCAATCTCGATTCCTGCCGCCGGCTGATCGGCGACATGAATGCGTCGATGGACACGGTGGTGAACCATCCCGAGGTCCGCGCGCATCTGCGCGACGGATTGCTGGCGCATAACCAGGCGTGCAACAACACGAGCAGCCGCCGCATTGTGCGCGCGATGCTGATGGCGGAGCCGCCGTCCATCGACGGCAACGAACTCACCGACAAGGGGTATATCAACCAGCGCGCGGGCCTGGAACGCCGCGCCGCGCTGGTCGAACAGCTTTATGCAGACCAGCCGGGACCGGACGTGATCATGCTGGATCGATAATCGTCATTGCGAGCGAAGCGAAGAAATCCATTTTTTGGAGATAACAAGATGGATTGCTTCGTCGCTTCGCTCCTCGCAATGACGAATGTGTTGACTGAACATGAATGAGAAAAGGCGAAACTCATGAACTTTGAATTCTCGGACGACCAGAAGCAATTGCGCGATCAGGCGCGGCGCTATCTCGCGGAACATTCGCCGCCGAAAGCGGTGCGCGCCGTGCTGGAAGGCAAGGCGCCCTACGACAAGGCGCTGTGGAAAGGCCTCGCCGAGATGGGCTTTCTCGGTGTCGCCATTCCGGAAGAATTCGGCGGAGCGGGCGCGGGCCATCTCGAGCTGTGCGTGATCGCCGAGGAAATGGGCCGCGCGCTGGCGCCGGTGCCGTTCTCGTCCACGATCTATCTTGCCGCCGAAGCCATCATGCTCGCGGGCAACGCCGAACAGAAGGCGAAGTGGCTGCCGAAGATCGCCTCGGGCGAAGCGATCGGCACGCTGGCGCTGTTCGAGGGCGTCGGCAATCCGTCGCACAAGGCGATCAAGGTCTCGGCCTCGCAGGGTGCGCTCTCCGGCACCAAGACGCCGGTGGCGGACGGCGCGATTGCAGATTTTGCGATCGTTGCCGCGCGCACCGGATCGACCGGCCGCGAGACCGACATCGGACTTTTCATCGTCGATCTGAACAGCGAAGGCGTGACGCGCAAGGCGCTCGCCAATCTCGATCAGGCGCATGGCCAGGCCGCGATCACGTTCAACCGCGCCAAGGCGGAGCCGCTCGGCGCGGCGAACGAAGGCTGGAGCATCCTGACCCGCGTGCTGGATCGCGCAGCTGTGCTGATGGCGTTCGAGCAGGTCGGCGGCGCCGACCGCGCGCTGGAAATGGGCCGCGACTATGCGCTCGACCGCATCGCCTTCGGCCGCCAGATCGGATCGTTCCAGGCGGTGAAGCACATCCTTGCCGACATGTATGTCTCGGCGACGCTGGCGCGCTCCAATTGCTACTACGGCGCATGGGCACTCTCGACCGACGCAGCGGAGCTGCCGGAGGCGGCGGCAACGGCCCGCATCAGCGCGACGCAGGCATTCCAGCATTGTTCGAAGAACAACATCCAGGTGCACGGCGGCATGGGCTTCACCTGGGAGTTCGACTGCCATCTGTATTACCGGCGCGCCAACGTGCTCGCGCTGTCGCTCGGAAGCCTGTCGTACTGGGAAAACCAGTTGATCGACCGCCTGCGCTTCCGCAACGCTTCTTAAGAAGGATCATTCCCATGAATTTCGATGACACCCCGCAGGAAGCCGCGTTCCGCGCCGAAGCCCGCGCCTGGATTCAGGCCAACGCACCGAAGGAACTCGAAGCCGAACTCTCGCAGCCGACCGTCGGCCGCATCAAGCTGAAGAACCGCGACATCCTGGAAGAATCCAAGAAGTGGCAGAAGAAGAAGGCCGCGGCGGGCTGGGCCTGCCTGCACTGGCCGAAGGAATTCGGCGGTCGCGGCGCATCGCCGATCGAGCGTGTGATCTGGCAGCAGGAAGAAGGTTTCTACGGCAAGCTGGAGGGCGTGTTCCTGATCGGGCAGGGCATGTGTGGTCCGACGCTGATGGCATTCGGCAGTGACGCCGACAAGAAAAAGTATCTGCCGCCGCTCGCCTCGGGCGAACACGTATGGTGTCAGTTGTTCTCCGAACCGTCGGCGGGCTCCGACGTCGCCGGTCTGCGCACCCGCGCTGAAAAGAAGGGCGACGACTGGATCATCAACGGCCAGAAGGTCTGGACCACGGGCGCGCATTTCTCCGACTACGGCATCGTCATCACGC
Source organism: Afipia sp. OHSU_II-C1 (assembly GCF_000497575.1). GTDB lineage: Bacteria > Pseudomonadota > Alphaproteobacteria > Rhizobiales > Xanthobacteraceae > Afipia. Next base: position 581,805 of record NZ_APJI01000006.1, on the reverse strand, counting down.
GCACCGATCCGACCCAGCCCAAGCACAAGGGCCTGACCATGTTCTGGCTCGACATGAAGTCGCCCGGCGTCGTGGTCAAGCCGATCAAACAGGCCAATGGCCAGTCGGAATTCAACGAGGTCTACTTCACCGACGTGAAGATCCCGGACTCGCAGCGGCTCGGCAAGGTCGGCGATGGCTGGAACGTGTCGCTGACCACGCTGATGAACGAGCGCATGTCGATCGGCGCACGGCAGTCGACCGGTTTCCCGGAACTGTTCGCATTCTGCAACGACCTCATGCTGGAGGATGGTCCTGCGATCGAGGACAAGAATGTCCGCTCCAGGCTCGCGAACTGGGCGGTCAAGGCCAGCGGCCTCAAGTACACCAGCTACCGTTCGATCTCGGCGCTGTCGCGCGGCGAGCGTCCGGGCCCGGAAAACTCCATCGGCAAGTTGGTGGCCGGCACCATGCTGCAGGACATCGCGATGTTTGCGATGGACCTTCAGGGCGCGTCCGGCGCACTGACCGATGCCGACAGCCCGTCGGTCGGCGGTCAGTTCCAGTCGATCCTGCTGCGCTCGCCATCGGATCGCATAGCAGGTGGTACCGATGAAATCCTGCGCAACATCATCGCTGAGCGCGTGCTAGGCTTGCCGGGCGACATCCGCGTCGACAAGGATGTTCCCTTCAATGCCATTCCGACCAAGGGACGCTGAGCACCATGCTTGCACAACCCGACAGCCGCGACATCGAGGTCGTGGAGAAGCTGCTGGCCGCGCGGTACTCCTGCCGCGCGTTCAAGCCGGACCCGGTGCCGCGCGAGATTATCGAGCGCGTGCTGGCCGCGGCGCAGAAGACCGCGTCATGGTGCAACAGCCAGCCGTGGCAGGTCGCGATCTTTTCCGGCGATGCGGTGAAGGCTTTCGGCGAGGCGATGTACAAGGCGGCAAGCGAACGCGCGCCGCCTGTCACGGATTTCGACTTCCCGCGCGAATACAGGGGCGTCTATCTGGATCGCCGCCGCGAAAGCGGCTTCCAGCTTTACAATGCACTGGGTATCCAGCGCGGCGATAAGGCCGCCTACAACAAGCAGATGCTGGAGAATTTCCGCTTCTTCGGCGCCCCCCACGTGGCCATCATCACCAGCGACGAAGCGCTCGGCACTTACGGCGCAATCGATTGCGGCGGCTATGTCGGAAATTTCATGCTCGCCGCGCAGGCTGCGGGCCTTGCAACGATTCCGCAGGCGGCGCTCGCCGGACATGCGGACGTGGTGCGCAAGCATCTCGGCGTCGGGGAAGATCGCCGCGTGGTGTGCGGTATTTCGTTCGGCTATGCCGATACAACGCATCCCGCCAACAGCTACCGCACCAACCGCGCGACGATCCCCGAGGCAGTCACCTTCATCGGCGACTAAATTCGTGAGGGACGAAGCAATCCTGTTTCCAAAGGTGGATTGCCTCGCGGAGCCTGTCATCAGGCGGCGCTTGCGCCGACCCTTTGACTCGCAATGACGTTGAATAGTCAGTCCCTAGGGCCGGAGAACACCAAAGCCATGACCGAACAGCCGCTGTCAAAAAGGATTGTCGATGTCCTCGGTCATCGCATGGCCTACCATGAGCGCGGCGAGGGCCCGCCAATCCTGTTCCTGCATGGCAACCCGACGTCGTCCTATCTCTGGCGTGACGTCATGCCCGAGCTTGAAGGACAGGGCCGCCTGATCGCGCCGGATCTGATCGGCATGGGCGATTCCGACAAGCTGCCCGATGTGAAGCCGGATACCTATCGCTTTACCACCCACCGCGATCATCTGTGGGCCTTCATCGACGCGGTAATCGGCCCGAGCGAAAAGGTCCTGCTGGTGATTCACGACTGGGGCTCGGCGCTCGGCTTCGACTGGGCCAACCAGCATCGCGATCGTGTGCGCGGTATCGCCTATATGGAAGGTATCGTGCGGCCTGTCGCGGGCTGGGACGAGTGGAGCGAGGCGGCAACGCCGGTGTTCCAGGGTTTCCGTTCCGACAAGGGCGAGCAGATGATTCTGGAGCGCAATCTGTTCATCGAGCGTGTGTTGCCCGGCTCGGTGCTGCGCAAGCTGACCGACGCCGAGATGACGGTCTATCGCAAGCCGTTTCTTAAGTCAGAGGACCGCTGGCCGACACTGACCTGGCCGCGCCAGATCCCGATCGGCGGCGAGCCCGCCGATGTGGTCGCCATCGTCGATGCCTACGCCAAGTGGATGGCGCAGAACGATCTGCCGAAACTGTTCGTCAATGCCGAGCCCGGCGCGATCCTGATCGGCAAGGTGCGGGAGTTCTGCCGCGGCTGGAAGAACCAGACCGAGGTCACCGTTCCCGGCAGCCATTTCATTCAGGAAGATTCCGGCCCTGCGATCGGCCGCGCCATCGCAAGCTGGATCAGGGATAACCGCGTCTAGCCTTCGCCGTCACATATGCTGGTCGTATTGCGGGAGGTCGTCGGTGATGGTGAACCACGGCGCCTTCGAGCCGACGAAGATGTGTGCGGTGGGACGGATAGCAGGATCGTCGGTGAGGGTCCCCAGGGCGACATGGACGAAGGTGCCCTCACGGACGACTGAGTAGAGCAGCGAGCCGCACGTCTTGCAGTGCGCGTTGTGGCCGTTGTCCTCGCCGAAGATCAGAAGACTGTCGGCGCCTTTGGTGACGCTGAGCTTGCCGCGTTCGATCCCGGCCATCGGCTTGAACGCCGATCCCGTGGTCCGGCGGCAGTTCGCGCAGTGGCAGTTCATGGCATAGCGGAATTCGTCGGCGACGGTGTAGTGAACCGCGCCGCAGAAGCATTGTCCGGCAAGCCTGCGCTCGTTCTTGGTGTCCGTCACCACTGTCTCCTCCTGTGCCCCGCCGAATCAGCGGTTGATTCGCGCCGCGCGCGGTCCGGTTCCATCTCTCTAACATTCAATGAACGTCCGCACGAACCCGAGCGCGTGGTTAACCCTGCGTTAGGAAATTGCATTGCATCTTCCGAATATGAAGTGGCGCATGATTTTTCCGCCAAGCCGCCCATACTGGCGGGTCATGTAGCTGGGGAGAATTTCAATGTGGTCCAGCCGCGAAGCCTTTGAGAACGACGTCTGCCCGGTGGGCGACGAGATGCTCGGAAGCCTGTACCGAGCCAGCGAACATGGTCTTCCTCAACTTGTGGAATCGGTATCGGCAGACGTCAGGGCGATGCTCGCTCTGTTCTGCTACCGCCGCGCCCACCTGCACGGAATGAGCCTCGCCATCGCGGCGACCTGTACCGAACGCGATCTTGTCGAGCAGGGCGGTATCGTCGGGTCGACCTTATTCGCGATGTCGCGGGAAGCGCCATCGGCAGGACCGGCAGCGTCAGCCTATGGCAACCGGCGCAACATCACGCTTTCGACCAAGCCGCTGAGCACCTTCGCTCCGATCGCCGACGAGATCGACGATGAATCGGATCTTGCGGCGATGCCGGCATAGCAAGCTTTCGCCGGCTGCGTTCCGGCGCAGCCACGATGGCGATTGGCCGGTCCGCAGACCGGCCGCGCGGATGAATCATTTCAGCTTTGGTGTGGTCCGCGCATCATTTTCAGCGCGTCCTCGACATGCCGCCAGTCCCTGGCCTGCTCGGACTTGCCTTCCGCTTCGCACTCGGTCGCGCGTTGGGCGGCCTCTGCAATTGCCCGGGGACCATGCGCCTCCATCAATTGCCGCGCATAGTCATGAATTTCCATTTCCCGCATGGCGTCGTGCTCCCGTTCTTCGAGGTGCTGACGTATTGACGCCTGACGGTGCGGCTTGGTTCCCGGCTTACTGATCTCCGGATATGGAACCGGCAAGTTCCGGTAACCCGAAGCGCCGCCGCGCCATACCGCATTCCGGGTCGCCCGGCATGCAGGTACGGCACACTTCGGGCCGCACCTCGTATATGCCACAAGCGGTTGCGGTTCCGATCTTGCCGGTCAGCGCCGAGCACCGGTCGCCGTCACAGCGCATACCTGACAGCCGGTCGTTGACGAACTTCTCGGGAATGAGATCGAGCGCGGCGTCGTCTTCCACCGTGAAGCGCGGCCAGTTGCTCGAATAGGAGCAACAGGCGCCGCAGCTCTGGCAGGGGCTGTCGGTTGCGGTCATGGCGTCAGCGCTCGCGCATTCTGTGGTTGAGCGAGAAAGTCTTCATCCATGTCGTCCGCAGGGTTGCGCGGCGCTCGGGATACTTCTCATCCAGAAATACGGCGTCGGTCATGCGGTCGATCCGGAAGCTGCGAAAGTCTTTTCTCAGTTCGCACCAGGCGGCCAGCATCCGCACGGTTTCCAGATAGCCCACCGCGATCGGCCACACCGTGCGCCGCGTATTGCGGCCCTGTTCGTCGCGGTAGTGCAGCAGAACCTTCTTGCTGGCGTAGATATGCGCCCGTAATTGCGTCATGTCGATGCTGTCGGGCGGCGCGTCCCATTTCGGCGGTGTCCGGCTGGCGGGCTCCAGCGCCAGCGGTTGCAGCCGCTCGGGAATCGTCTCGACGATCTTGGCGATCAGGTCCTGCGCCGCCTTTGCCAGCACCGGGTCGGCCCGTCCGGCCACCCATTGCGCGCCCAGAACCGCAGCTTCGATCTCGTCCGGCGTCAGCATCAAGGGCGGCATGTCGAAGCCCTTTTCCAGCACATAGCCGGTGCCGGCCTCGCCCCGGATCGGCACGCGCTGGCCGATCAGGGTGGCGATGTCGCGGTAGATGGTGCGTTTCGAGGTTTCCAGCTCCGTCGCAATCGCCTCGGCGGTCAGCGGCTTGCGGGTGCGCCGGAGCACCTGGATGATCTGAAACAGCCGGTCGGCGCGCCTCATTCGGGTCTCGCTGGTCGCTTGCTGCTGACAGTATGGTGGCAGCAGGGGGTACCTACAAACGGGCATCTTTTCAACGCAGAAGGATGCGCCCCATGATCACCCTCTATGGCATCGGCCCCGGTTTCGGCCTTCCGGAAATCAGCCCCTATGTCACCAAGACCGAGGTCCAGCTCAGGATGGCCGGCCTGACATACGTCAAGGAACAGGCGATGCCGGACACCTCGCCCAAGGGGCAGTTGCCCTATATCGACGACGGTGATGAGCGGATCGCGGACTCCACCTTCATCCGCTTCCATCTGGAAAAGAAGCGCGGCTTCGATTTCGATGCCGCTCTCGACGAGCGCCAGCGCGCCGAGGCCTGGGCGATCGAGCGCATGATCGAAAATCATTTCAATTGGGCGTTTGTCTATACCCGCTGGATGATGCCTGAAAACTTCGCCAAGGGACCGGCGCATTTCTTCGACGGTGCGCCCGAGGCCATCCGCGACGCGCTGCGCGAGGACATTCGCGGCCGGGTCGCCGAAAACATGCGGATCGCAGGGCTGGCCCGCCACACGCCGGACGAGATCACTGAACTCGGCGTGCGCTCGCTTTCCGCGCTGTCGATGCTGCTCGGCTGGAAGCCCTATCTGATGGGCGACAAGCCTTGCGGGACCGATGCGATGGCCTTCGCATCACTGGCCGGTCTGATGACGCCGTTCTTTGATTCGCCGCTGCGCGAGCGTGCCTTGGAATTCGCCAATCTCGTCGCTTACGTGGACCGGATGATGGCGCGTTATTATCCGGAGCATCAATGGCAGCGGATGATCGCTGCGGCATGAGCCCTAGATAAATCGTCATTGCGAGGAGCAAAGCGACGAAGCAATCCAGAACCGTTGCGTTGTTCCGGATTGCTTCGCTCGCAATGACGGTCTTAGACCGTTGCTATCTTCTGCTTCAACCGCGCTACTTCCGCCTCAAGCTCCGCAATCCGCGCGTCGCGCTCGGCAATCGCTGCCGCGACGTCGGCGGCGTCGAACTTCATCGGAATGTGCTGCGGGCAGTTGCTGTCCCATGCGGTGATCCTGAACAGGATCGCCTGCTCGGGCTTCGCCTTGTAATCCTTCGGCATCAGTGCAGCGATCAAGGCCGGATCATCCTCGACCACCCGCGCCTCGCCCCAGATCTTGATCCGCCGGCGGTTCACATAGTCGATCAGAAAAATATAGGCCTTCGGATTCTCGCTGAGATTTCCCTGCGTGATGTATTGCCGGTTGCCTTTGTAGTCCGCGAAGGCCAGCGTGGTCTTGTCGAGAATCCTGATGAAGCCTGCGGGCCCGCCGCGATGCTGGATATAGGGCTGACCCTCGGCGTTCGCGGTGGCCAGAAAGAAACTGGTCTGCTCGCCGATGAAGGCGGCCAGCGCTTCATCGATCTCGGTGCGAAAACCGCCGCCGTCTTCCATATGCGCGTAACCGCCGCGCGATCCCTTGCGGGTCTGGATCGCTTTGACGGCCGGCGTAAAGGCAACGTCGCTCGAATAGGACTGGGTGGTTGTCATCTCACACCTCGTTGATTGTGCCGGCGTTCGATTGTGCCCGCCGGATGAGACGTAGTCCCACCCGGCGGCCTCTATGCAGACTAGGCCGCGGCGCGGCGCGACACGACCGGAAAGTCGATCTCGGTCTTCAGCGACTCGTTGACGTAATTCGTGAATGTGTTGATCGCGACATGGGCAATGATCTCGACGACCTGCGCATCGGTGTAGCCCGCTTGCCGGACTGCCTGCACGGCATCGTCGCCGACCTGACCACGCGCGTTCGCCAACTGCGCTGCAAAGCGCACTGCGGCGTCGGCCTTGACGTCGGCCGAGCCGCCGTTCCGGTTGGCGAGAATCTCATCGTCACTCAGCTTGGCGAGATTCTTGCCGAAATAGGAATGCGCCGACAGGCAGTAGCCGCAGCCATTGATCTCTGCGACAGCGAGGGCGATCCGCTCGCGCGTCCTGACATCGAGTGTGCCCTTGCCGAGCGCGCTGCTCATGCCAAGGTAAGCTTCAAGGCTGGCGGGACTGACGCCGACAAGGCGAAACAGGTTAGGCACTCTGCCGATCTGCTTGTTCACCGCCTCCAGCAGGGGGCGCGATTCTGCCGGGGCAGCTTCGATCGAGGTGGGGGTTGGGATCAGGGACATCAACATCATCCTTTTCGTGCGAGCCGGCCCGTTGCCGTTCGTCCTGTGAAAGGTGTGTCGTTTCCTGTTCCGAGACAATTAATGCAATTGACAGTACATAATTGCACGATATGAAATAATACCATGGACCGGATCGACGCCATGCGCGCCTTTGTTTCGGTGGCAGACCTTGAGGGGTTTGCTCCCGCTGCGCGCAAGCTTGGCCTGTCGGCGTCTGCGGTGACGCGCCTGATCGCGAGTCTGGAAAATCATCTCGGGGCCCGGCTGCTCCAGCGCACCACGCGCTCGGTGACGCTCACCGATGTCGGTGCGCGTTATCTGGAGCGGGCACGGCGGATTCTCGGCGATCTTGAGGAGGCTGAAAGTTCAGTCCAGGCCGAACGCAGCAAGCCATCGGGCCGGCTGATCGTCTCAGCGCCGCTGATGTTCGGACGGTTGCATGTCGGCCCGGTGATGTCGGCCTATCTGAAACAGTATCCTGATGTCAGCGCCGAACTGCGGCTGTCGGACCGGACGGTAAGTCTCGTAGACGAAGGGATCGACCTTGCCGTGCGCATCGGCCATCTGGCGGATTCCAGTGTGATCGCGCGTGCGGTGGGTGACATGCGGCGGGTTGTGGTGGCATCGCCGCGGTATCTCAAGGCGCACGGTACGCCGCAGAAACTGTCTGACCTCGCCGATCATGAGGTGATCCAGTTCTCGGGCAGCAGTGCGCTGGTGGAATGGCGCTTTGTCGAAGACGGGCGCGAAATCCGCGTGCCGAATACGTCGCGCTTTGCAACCAACAGCACCGATGCCGCCGTGCTCCATGCCGAGCAGGGCGGAGGCCTCATCAGTGTCCTGGCCTATCAGGTGGCGGAATCGCTCAAGGCAGGACGGCTAAAGATCGTGCTGGCGAAATACGAACTTCCACCGATGCCGATCCATCTGGTGTATCCGACCTCGCGGTTGCTCTCCGCGAAGGTCCGCGCGTTCATCGATCTCGTGGTAGCGCAGACCGACTGGCGGTTTGGTACGAAGTAGCGGCGAAGAGCGGTGCCAGATTGCATAGGTTGTCATTGCGAGGAACGCCGCGGCGAAGCAATCCAGTTTTTCTTTCCAAGAATGGTTGCTTCGCGGAGTTTATCATCGGGCCGGCGAAGCCGGACCCGTCGGCTCGCAACGACGGTCGCTATTTTTTCCGGGCAATCTTGAAGGTGGCGTTGGCGCGCGCGCAAGGTTCACCGTCGGCGGTGACCAGGCATTGCGCGAAGCAGATCGAACCGCCGATCTTCATGAAGTTGGTGTCGATCTCGAGCCACTGCCCGATATTAGCCGAGCCGAGATAATCGACCGAGAGGTTGATGGTGACCAGCCCAAGAAGATTGCCGGCTTTGAGACTGCAGCTCAGTCCCATTGCATTGTCGGCAAGCGCCGCGATCAGCCCGCCATGGATCAGCCCGCGTGAATTGGTGTGTGCCTCGGCGAGGCGAAGCCCGAGAATGTAGGCATCTGGTGTCGCCTTGAAATAGATCGGCTCCCAGGGCTCGGTGAGCGGACTGCGCCGCGGATGGCGCGCGAAGCCTTCGGGGACGGCGGCATCTGATGTTTCTGGCGTTGTCATCTCAGCTCTTTCGAATGAGTGCTGTGTGGCTCTCTCGCATCATAAAGCCGGCGTCGCGTGCGATCATTCGAAATCAAGTTTGAAACGTGAGAATGCTGGCTGTTTGAAACGGGTGGCTGTTATTTGCGTCATTGCGAGGAGCGGAGCGACGAAGCAATCCAGCTCTCCAGATCAAGAATGGATTGCTTCGCTTCGCTCGCAATGACGAAATTCCAACACGCCTTCAGGTGCGCTAGTACGGCAATCCGACATAGTTTTCCGATAACGACATCTTCGCGGCGTCGGATTCGATCAGGTAATTCAGCTCCGCGATCTGGATGCGCGAGCTGAATTCATCGGTGCCGGGGAATCGATGCAGCATCGATGTCATCCACCAGGAGAAGCGCTCGGCCTTCCACACCCGGCTCAGCGCGCGCCGCGAATAATCGTCGATACCCGCCGGGGATTTGTCGGCGTAAAACTCGCGCAGCGCGATGGAGAGATAGTGCACGTCGCTGGCGGCGAGGTTGAGTCCCTTGGCGCCCGTCGGCGGCACGATATGCGCGGCGTCGCCGGCCAGGAACAGCCGGCCGAACCGCATCGGCTCGGCGACAAAGCTCCTCAGGGGCGCGATGCTCTTTTCAATCGAGGGCCCGGTGACCAGATGATCGACGGCCTCGCGGTCCAGCCGGCGCTTCAGCTCATCCCAGAACTTATCGTCGGGCCAGTTGTCGACATGGTCGTCGAGCTTGCATTGCAGATAGTAGCGACTGCGATGCGAGGATCGCATCGAGCAGAGCGCGAAGCCGCGCTCGTGGTTGTTGTAGATCAGCTCCGGCGAGACCGGAGGCGTTTCCGACAGCAGGCCGAGCCAGCCGAACGGATAGATGCGCTCGAACGTCTTGAGCGCATCCGGCTTGACGCTCTGCCGGCTGACACCGTGGAAGCCGTCGCAGCCCGCGATAAAGTCGCAGGCGACTTCATGCGCCATGCCATCCTTGATGTAGCGCACCCGCGGCTGGCCGCTCTCGAAGTCATGCAGGCTGACATCGGCGGCGTCGTAAATGGTGGTGAGCCCGGCCTTGAGGCGCGCATCCATCAGGTCGCGGGTGACTTCGGTCTGCCCGTAGACGGTTACCGTCTTGCCGGTCGCCTGCGTCATATCGATGCGGTGGCGTGCGCCGCCGAAGGCCAGTTCGATGCCATGATGAATCAGGCCGTCATGGTGCAGCCGCTCTGCGACACCGACCTCTTCCAGCAGGCCGACGGTGCCCTGTTCGAGCACACCGGCCCGAATCCGCGCCAGGATATAGTCGCGATCCTTGCGCTCGAAAATGACATTGTCGATGCCGTAGCGGTGCAGCAACTGCCCGAGCAGCAAACCTGCCGGGCCTCCGCCGATGATGGCAACCTGTGTCCGCAATCTGTGTCTCTCCTGGCCGCCCGAATATGGTTTTGCGCATCGCTAAAATTGATTATACCAGATAACAATATCCGGAAAGGCCGTTCGAGACCTCGCGCATCATACCAATGTACATGCGGAAAGCATTGCAAATGGCCGCTAACTTGTATCTGAATGGCGGCAATCGAGACGGGATGGTGCACCGCAAATAGCCTTGTCTCGCCAATCGTTAACGACTGTCAGAAACGTCAAAAGAGACCTTCGAGGGAGGATGACATGAAGACTTTCACCTGGACCGCAGTGGTCCTTGCCGCCGCGATGGCTTTGCCGGGCGCTGCGCTCGCGCAGGACATCACCATCGGCATCAGCATCAGCACCACCGGTCCTGCGGCTGCGCTCGGCATTCCTGAAAAGAACGCGCTCGAATTCGTGCCGACTGAAATCGGCGGCGCCAAGATCAAGACCATCCTGCTGGACGACGCCGGAGACCCGACCGCGGCAACCACCAACGCGCGCCGGTTCGTCACCGAATCCAACGCCGACATCATGATCGGTTCGTCGACCACGCCGCCGTCGATCGCGATCTCGACCGTCGCCAATGAAGTCGGCGTGCCGCAGCTCAGCCTTGCGCCGCTGCCGATCACCCCGGCCCGCGAAAAGTGGACCGCCGTGCTGCCGCAGCCGGTGCCGACCATGGGCAAGGTGCTCTACGAGCACATGAAGAAGAACAACATCAAGACCGTCGGCTACATCGGCTTCTCGGATTCCTACGGTGATCTGTGGCTCAACGATCTCAAGACCCAGACCGGCGCCATGGGCGGCATCACTGTTGTTGCCGAAGAGCGTTACGCGCGCCCCGATACCTCGGTGGCGGGTCAGGTGCTGAAGCTCGTCGCGGCAAATCCCGACGCGATCCTGATCGGCGCATCGGGCACCGGCGCGGCGCTGCCGCAGTCGGCGCTGCGCGAGCGCGGCTACAAGGGCCTGATCTATCAGACCCACGGCGCGGCTTCGATGGACTTCATCCGCATCGCGGGTCCGTCGGCGGAAGGCGTCATCATGGCCGCCGGTCCGGTGATGGCTCCGGAAGGCCAGGCCGACAGCGCGCTGACCAAGAAGCCGGGTCTCGCCCTGAACGAAGTGTATGAGAAGAAGTACGGCCCCAATACCCGCAGCCAGTTCGCGGGCCATATGTACGACGCCTTTGAAGTGCTGAAACGCGTCGTGCCGGTGGCGTTGAAGACCGCCAAGCCGGGCACCCCGGAATTCCGCGAGGCGATCCGCAAGGCGTTGCTGAGCGAGAAGGAAATTGCCGCCAGCCATGGCGTCTACAATTTCACCGAGACGAACCGTTTCGGCACCGACGACCGCTCGCGCATCATCCTGACCGTCAAGAACGGCAAGTATGAACTCGTGAAGTAACGTCTCTAAGAGCGATTGCTCGATGAAATGCCCGGCCTCGCGCCGGGCATTTTGTTTAGCGGTGCGGGCACCGTGTTATGCGAGGCCCATGACGGCGAGTCCGTCGGACCTGCCGCGAATGTCGCGGACCCCGAGATCTTGCAGTGGGGCCGGCAGAGCGGATTTGAACTGATTGATCGCTGCGCGCGAGGCGACAAACCCGCCTTCGACATTGCGGCTGAGTTCTTCAAGCCGGGCGGCTGTGTTCATGACATCGCCATTAAAGACAATGGCGCGTTTGATGTCGCCGATTTCGCCGACAATCACAGGGCCGAAGTGAAGGCTGCCGCGGATTCTCGGCGCAACGCCGAATTCTTTCTCAAAACGGCTTTGAAGTTTTTGCAAGGTGTCGCGCATGGCCAGAAAGCAGCGCAGCGGCCGGCAATCCACTACGCCCGAGGCTTCCGACCAGGTCACGATGATCTCGTCGCCGACATAGTTCAGCACCTCGCCCCGGCAATCGATGATCGGTCCGGTCAGGCTCCGGAACGTCTTGTCCAGAAAACTATGGATTCCAAGGCCGTCGAGGCGGTCGGCGAGAGCCGTCGAACCTGCAATGTCGACGAACAGGACAAACCGGCTTTCCTCGACCGGTGTGTGGTATCGTCCAGTGACCAGATGGAGGAAGGCGCGCGGTCCGATGATGTTGCTGATCGCGAACAGCAGGTTCAGCGCGATTGCAAACACGGCCGAGAAGATAATGGGCGTCCAGACATTCTGATTGGGGTCCGGCGTCAGGCCGGCGATCAGAACGCCGAGATCGAAATACTGCACGGGAATGATCACAGCCGCATAGAACGCGCTGCGGACGGCGAGGCTTGCAGTGAGCGGAAGGCTTCCCAGCCAGTCGCGCAACGGCCCCGACGAGGCGAGAAGCTCGAATGTGCCGATCGCGCCGCTGATCAGAACACCGTAAATGATGCCGATGGCAAGTTGCGACGGCGAAAAGCCGACGCGGGCGACAACAAAGATGATTCCGCCAAGCGCCCCGGTTCCGAGAATTGCCGTTAAGAAACGCAGCTTTCGCTGTGACCGCGCGTCCATGACCGAAGTGCCCCCGCACCAGGATGTTGCCGGGGCCAGTATCGGGCAGAACGGAGCAGATTGTTAGATGGTTTTGGCAGACAACGCTGGGTGACCCTGAGGATCGTTGGAGCTGAAACAAACACGATGTCGTCCCCGCGTAGGCGGGGACCCATACTCCCTGTCGGTGTTATTTGTGCAAGGGGCCAACACAGCGGCTCTAAAAGCTAACTTAGAGGTTATGGGTCCCCGCTTTCGCGGGGACGACCCACGTTGATAAAGCGGCCTTGGTGTTCTTACAGCCTGCTCTGTTCGTCGTGTTGGAATCCGAGATAGCTTGCCACCACGCGCTGGTCGCCGCTGATTTCCTTCGCTGAGCCGCTCATGATGAACTCTCCAAGCTCCATGACATAGGCGCGGTCGGCGATCTCAAGTGCGGCGCGGGCGTTCTGTTCCACCAGCAGCACGGACACGCCGGCCTGCCGCAGTTCGCCGATGGTGCGGAAAATGTCCGCCACAATCAGCGGCGCGAGGCCAAGCGACGGCTCGTCCAGCATCAGCAGTCGCGGCTGGCTCATCAGCGCGCGGCCCATGGCCAGCATCTGCTGCTCGCCGCCCGAGAGCGTGCCTGCAAGCTGGGTGCGGCGCTCCTTCAGGCGCGGGAATAGCGCAAAGACACGCTCCTGTTCGCTGGCGGCCTTTGCGCGCGGCACACGGAAGCCGCCGAGTTGCAGGTTCTCCTCGACCGTCATGGTGCCGAACAGCTCGCGGTGCTCTGGCACAATGCAAAGTCCTGCCGCGACCCGGTCCTCGATATCGAGACGCGAGATCTGCTGGCCGGAGAAAACCACGCTACCGGAGAGCGGCAGAATTCCCATGATGGCGTTGAGCAGCGTGGTCTTGCCCGCGCCGTTGGCGCCGACAATGGTCACGATCTCGTCGGCGTTGACATCGAGCGAGACGCCGCGCACGGCTTCGACCTTGCCGTAGGCGATGTGCGCATTCTCGACGGACAGCAGCCTGGTCATGATGCCGTCCCCAGATAGGCCTTGATCACATCGGGATTGGCGCGAATGGCCATTGGCGTGCCCTCGGCGATCTTGGTGCCGAATTCCAGCACGACGATGCGGTCCGCGATGTCCATCACAAAGCCCATGTCATGTTCGACCAGAAGCACCGACATGCCTTCGGCGCGCAACTGGCGCAGCAGCGACGCCAGCTTCTGCTTCTCCATATGGCGCAGGCCTGCGGCGGGCTCGTCGAGCAGCAGTAGGATCGGATCGACGCAGAGCGCGCGGGCGATTTCAACGATACGCTGCTGGCCGAGCGACAGGCTGCCCGCAAGCTGGTGGATTTGGCTGGCGAGGCCAACGCGCTCGATCCGTCGTGCGGCTTCGGCGAGCAGCGCGGCCTCGTCCTTGCGGTCGAGGCGCAGCATGCTGGCGATGGCGCCGGCATGGCCGCGCAGATGCGCGCCGATCGCGACGTTCTCCAATACGCTCATGTCGGGAACGAGTTTGACATGCTGGAAGGTGCGGGCGACGCCGAGTTTTGCAATCTCCTGCGGTGGCGCGTTGTCGACGTTGCGGCCGAGAACGGAAATCGTGCCGCCCGACGAGCGCAGCACGCCGGTGATGAGGTTGAATGTGGTGCTCTTGCCCGCGCCATTGGGGCCGATCAGCGCGACGATCTCGCCGGCCTTCACGTTAAAGGACACATCATTGACCGCGATCACGCCGCCGAACTGTTTGCGCGCGGCCTGAACGTCCAGCAGCGTTTCGGACGCCGGAACCGCCTTGCTGCGCGGCGGCAGTGCCAGTGCATTCTTCGGCAGAGGTAGTTTTCCGGTGTCCAGTTTGAGCAGGGCGGCGAGGCGTGGCCACATGCCGCCAGGCGCGGCCTGCAGCAGTGCCACCAGCAGGATGCCGAAGATCACGGTTTCGAGCTGTGCCGAGCCGTGAAACACCACAGGCAGATAACTCTGCAGGATTTCCTTGAGCACGACCACAATGCCAGCGCCGAGCACTGCGCCCCAGACGTAGCCCGCGCCGCCGACCACCGCGATGAACAGATATTCGATGCCGGCATTGAGGCCGAACGGCGTCGGATTCACCGCGCGCTGGAAATGTGCGTACAGCCAGCCGGACAGCCCGGCGAGCACGGCGGCGTAGATGAAGACCAGCAGCTTCGCCCGCGCGGTCTGTACGCCGAAAGCTTCCGCCGCGATATGGCCGCGGCGCAGTGCGCGGATCGCGCGGCCGGTCCGCGAGTCGAGCAGGTTCACCGTTAGCAGCGCGCAGACGATCACCGCGAACCAGATCGCGAAATAGATCCTGCCGGGATCGGTCAGTTGCAGTCCGCCGATCGCCAGCGGCGGAATGCCCGAGATGCCGTCGTTGCGTCCGACCAGCTCCAGCTTGCTGAACAGATAAAAGAGACTGATGCCCCAGGCGATGGTGCCGAGCGGGAGATAATGACCGGACAGGCGCACCGTGATCAGACCGAGGATCACCGCCGCCACGCCGCTGACAATCAGCGACAGCGGCAATGTCAGCCACGGTGACAGGCCATAGGACGTTGTCAGGACCGCGGTGGTGTAAGCGCCGAAACCGCAGAACGCGGCCTGACCGAATGATGTGAGGCCGCCGACACCGGTCAGCAGCACAAGGCCCATCGCCACCAGCGCGGCCAGCCCGATATTGTCGAGCAGCACGATCCAGAACGGCGGCATGCCGGGAATGAACGGAATCACCGCCATCACCAGCGCGAAAATCATCATGCCCCAGCGTTGTGCCATCGCTTAATCCTCTTCCTCTTCGACTTCTGGCGAAGCCAGCGAGCGCAGGATCAGGACCGGCAGCAGCAGCGTGAAGACGATGACCTCCTTGAAGTTGCTGGCGTAGAACGACGAGAACGCCTCGACGATGCCGACCACGAGCGCGGCGGTGGCGGTGAGGGGATAGCTGACGAGGCCGCCGATGATCGCGGCGACGAAGCCTTTCAGGCCGATCAGGAATCCGGTGTCGTAGTAGATCGTGGTGATCGGGACGATCAGGATTCCGGAGATGGTTCCGATCACGGCGGCGAGCAGAAACGCGACCTGTCCCGACAGGGTGGTGCGGATGCCGACAATGCGCGCGCCAAGGCGGTTGACTGCGGTGGCGCGCAGCGCCTTGCCGTACAGCGTGTAGCCGAACAGCAGCCACAGCCCGACGATCAGCAGAATGGTGATGGCGTAGATCGCGATGCTCTGGCCGGTGAAGCGCAACGGCCCGATGGTGAAGGCGGCGGTGGAGATCGCCGGCGCGCGCAGGCCTTCCGCGCCGAAGAAGGCGAGGCCCAGTCCCTGCAGCGCCAGATGCATGCCGACCGATGCGATCAGCAGCACCAGCACCGACGCATGGGCGATGGGCTGGTAGGCGATGCGATAGAGATAGAGGCCGATCGGAGCGACGATGACGATCGACAGCAGGAAGTTGACGGCGACATTGTTCTGCCGTCCCGCCAGCGCGGTCGCGAGGGCCCAGATCGCCAGTGGCAGCACAATGTTAAGCGCCAGCGAGCGAACGAACTTGCCGGCGCTCATCGTGTTGCGTCCGGCGATCATGTCGAAGGCGAAAGCAACCACGCCCATGCCCAGCGCAAGCAGGGTGGTGCCCGGCACCTTGCCGGTGGCCAGCATGGCATAGGTCAGTGCGCCGAAGGTGACGAATTCGCCTTGCGGGATCAGGATGACGCGGGTCACCGCGAACACCAGAACGAGCGCGAGCCCGAGCAGCGCATAGATCGCGCCGCTGGTTATTCCGTCCTGCAACAGGAACAGAAGGATCGTGCTATCCAAGGGGTCCCCTCAAGCGTCGCGCGCATACGGAGTGAAGGGTCCGCTGCACCCAGCGCGGCGGTTGAATTCCGCCATCGCTATTTGATATGTTTTATAACGATTATCGAGTATAATCACAAGTCTCGGCCGCCTTGGGAAGTCGAGGCGCCCTTATAGCAAGAGCAGACCGACGACAGGAAGCGCACGATGGCAGTTTCCAGGACCGCGAGCACCGCTGCCGCCAAAGCCAAGAAGCGTCCGGCCGCGGCGCGCACGCGGACGGTATCGCCTGCCGCCCCGATCCGGATCGGGGATCTTGCGGACTTCCTCGGCTATTCGCTCAAGCGCGCGCAACTGCGGATTTTCGACGACTTCATCGGTTGCGTCGCGGCGCTGCAACTGACACCGGCGCAGTTCTCGGTCCTGATGCTGGTGGACGCCAATCCCGGACGGAACCAGACCGAGATCGCCTCGACGCTCGGCATTCTGCGGCCGAATTTCGTCGCCATGCTGGATGAACTGGAAAGCCGGGATCTCTGTGTCCGGGTTCGCTCCAGCAGCGACCGCCGCTCCCATATCCTGAAGCTGACGGACAAGGGCCGTGCGGTCCTGTCCCGCGCCAGGAAGCTGATCGAAACCCGGCACGAAGCGCGCCTTAAGGAACTGCTGGGAGAGGATAACCGCATCCTGCTGCTGGCGATGCTCGGCAAGATCGCGCAGGAGTTTTAGCGGGCATCGCGTCCAGCGCGATCTTTCCCCGCGCCGTCCCCGCGAAAGCGGGGACCCATACTCCCTGTCATCACTATTCTGGTGATTATGGGTCCCCGCTTTCGCGGGGACGACATCGGACGTGAAGCGATGGCGTGATGCCGATGCGGGCTTACGGGTCCACCAGAATGATGCGGATGTCGTTGACGTTGGTCAGCGTCGGCCCCGTCATGAGAAGATCGCCGGTGGCCTCAAAGAACGCGGTGGCATCGTTATTGGCGAGATAGGCCGTCGGATCGAGCTTGAGCTCGCGCATCTTCGCGAACGTGCGCTGATCGAGGATCGCGCCGGCCGGATCGGTCGGATGACCGGCGCCGCCGTCCGCGCCGTCGGTGTCGCCGGCGAGCACGGAAATGCCCGCTGTCTCAGCGAACAGACTTGCCAGCGCGAGCACGTATTCCTGGTTGGGTCCCCCGCGTCCATTGCCGCGCACCGTGACGGTGAGTTCGCCGCCGGACAGGACCGCAAGCTTCTTTCCCTCGGCGTGCGCCTTCAGTGCGAGCTGCGCATGGGCCGCCGCGACGTCGCGGGCTTCGCCTTCGAGATCCGCGCCGAGCGCAACGACTTCGTAGCCCGCGTTGCGCGCAACAGTCACCGCAGCGTCGAGCGATTCCTGCGGCCGTGCGATGATCTTGAATGTGGAGCGTGCGAAAGCGGCGTCGCCCGGTTTGCAGCTCTCGTTGCGCGGATCGTTCAGCGCCGCGGTCACGGCGTCATCCGTCTTGATTGCGTAGCGCGCAACGATCTCGCGTGCGTCGGCCAGCGTCGTGGTGTCCGGCACCGTCGGCCCCGATGCGATGGTGGCCGGATCGTCGAACGGCACATCCGAAATCGCCAGTGTCAGAACCTGTGCAGGTGCAGCGGCGCGCGCAAGCCGCCCGCCCTTGATGCGCGACAGATGCTTGCGGACGGTGTTCATTTCGCCGATCGGTGCACCCGATCGCAGCAGGCTCTTGTTCATCGCCTGCTTCTGCGCGAATGAAATTCCATCCGCCGGCGCGACCCAGTTCGCCGAACCGCCGCCGGACAGCAGCACCAGAACGAGATCGTCGGCACCGGCGGCTTCAGCCAGTTCAAGCGTCCGTGCCGCAGCCTTCATGCCTGCTTCGTCCGGCACGGGATGTCCGGCTTCGACGATCTCGATGCGCCGTGTCGGCTTGCCGTATCCATGGCGTGTGGTGGCCAGCCCCGACAACTGCGCCGGATCGATGCGTCCGCCGTCGAGATAGTGCCGTTCCGCGGCGTGCGCCAATGCACCGGCGGCCTTGCCCGCGGCCAGACAGAGAATCCGCCCGCGCGGCGGCGGCGGCAGGTGCTCGGCAAGTATCCGGTCGGGATGGGCTGCGGCGACAGCGGCGTCGAAAATGGCACGCAGCAAAGGGCGTTTGTCGGTCATCAGGTCATCGCTTGGCGCTACACGGACTCAAAGACATGACATGATCGGCCGTGCGATAAAAGGCCCCCCGCAAGTTATTGCGGAGGGCGGAAATGTTTTCAGGAGTGCCTGTCTGGAGCGGGAAAGTCGGATTTCCGGACTGGAAATCCGGCTCCTTCCGGCTGATTGTCAGCCGCCGATCTCGCCGCTGATGATCGGGCCGAACAGTTCCCAGCGCTCGCCCTTGAAACGCATCATCTGCAACTGCTCGATCGGAGCGAAGTCCGTCGCGCTGGTGTTGATCTTGATGCCCGGCAGGCCCATTTCCTGTTGCAGGTCCTTGATGCTGGCGGCCTGCTTCATCATGTTCTCGCGGGTGAGGTTGTCGCCACAGGCTTTCAGCACATGCACCAAGGTTTGCGCCGAGCTGTAGCCGTAGGCGACCGACGAGTCAGCGCGGTTGGCTTCGGGGAAGTACTTCGCAAGGAAGGCGTCGAAGTTCTTCACGCCCGGATCGTCCTTCCACTGCGGGTCGGTCGGATCCTTGCCGTAGGTCGCGGAGATCACGCCCTGCGCATTCTCAAAGCCCGCGGGCTTGATCACCGAGCCGGTGGAGGAGGCGACGTTGTTCAGGATAAACAGCGGCTTCCAGCCAAGCTCCGCAACCTTCTTCACCGATTGCGCGCCGAATTTCGGCGTGGTGATGCTGACGAACACATCCGCACCCTTCGACTTCAGCGCAACGATCTGCGAATCCACTGTCGGCACGGATGTTTCATAAGGTTCTTCCGCGATGATCATGGTCGCGGCCTTGGCGCCGAGACCGTCCTTCAGCCCCTTCAGCACGTCTTTGCCGAAGTCGTCGTTCTGATAGAGAATGCCGATCTTGCCGTCCGGCTTCTCCTTCATCAGGAACTTCGCATAGATCACGCCTTCGCTCTGGTAGTTGGGCTGCCAGCCCATGGTCCAGGGGAAGTTCTTCGGATCGTTCCACTTGGTCGCGCCGGTGGCGACGAACAGTTGCGGCACCTTCTTGGTGTTCATGTATTTCTGGATCGCCGAATTCGATGGCGTGCCGAGCGAGTTGAAGATCAGCAGGACTTCATCGCTCTCGACCAGCTTGCGCGCCTGTTCCACGGCTTTTGGCGGCGAGTAGCCGTCGTCATAGGAAATGAAATTGATCTTGCGGCCATTGATGCCGCCTTCGGCGTTGATCTTGTTGAAATAGGCGGCCTGGGTCTTGCCGATGATGCCGTAGGCGGACGCAGGTCCGCTGTAGGGCATGATGCTGCCGATCTTGATCTCGGTGTCGGTGGCGCCGGTGTCGTATTTCTTTTGCGCGAGCGCACTGCCCGTCGACGCGGCGAAAGCCGCGGCGGTCGCGAGCAGCAGCATGCGATTCAGTTTTTTGAAAGCCATTTCTGTTGTTTCCCTAACCTAGTTTTTTGCTGTTTTAGGCGTTCTGCCTTGGAAGCCTTTTTGGCTTCTCTTGTATTCAATACCGTTCGCTCTTTTGTTTCAACAAACCGTATTGAAATCGAAAGCCCCCTGCGAAATGTCGCAGGGGGCAATTGTTGTGCGAGGGCGAACTAACCGCCGACATCACCATTCAGGATTTCTCCGAACCGCACCCATGTTTCGCCCTTGAAACGCATCAGCTGCATCTGGCTGATCGGGGCGAAGTCGGTGGCGCTGGTGTTGATCTTGACGCCCGGCAGCAGGCCGCCGAGTTCAAGATTCTTGATGCTCGCTGCCTGCTTCATGACGTTCTCGCGGGTGAGATTGTCGCCGCAGGCTTTAAGCACATGGACCAGGGTCTGGGCCGAGTTGTAGCCATAGATCACCGAACCGTCGCTCCGGTTCGCATCGGGGAAATACTTGAGGAGGAAGGCGTCGAAGTCCTTCATTCCCTTGTCGTCCTTCCACTGCGGATCGGTCGGGTCCTTGGCATAGGCTGCCGAGATGATGTCCTGCGAATTCTCGAATCCGGCGGGCTTGATCACAGAGCCGACCGAGGCCGAGACGTTGTTCAGGATAAACAGCGGCTTCCACTGCAGCTCCGCGACCTTCTTGATCGACTGGGCCGCGAACTTCGGCGTGGTGATGCTGATGAAAACGTCCACGCCCTTCGACTTCAGGGCGACGACCTGCGAGTCGATGGTGGGCACGCTGGTTTCATACGGCTCTTCCGCGACGATCATGGTCGCGGCCTTCTTGCCGAGGCCGTCCTTGATGCCCTTGAGGTAGTCTTTGCCGTAGTCGTCGTTCTGATAAAGGATGCCGATCTTGCCGTTCGGCTTCTCCTTCATGAGGTAGCTTGCGTAGATGCGGCCCTCGCTCTGGTAGTTGGGCTGCCAGCCCATCGTCCAGGGGAATTCCTTCGGATCGTTCCACTTGGTCGCGCCGGTGGCGACGAACAGTTGCGGCACTTTCTTGGCGTTCAGGTATTTCTGGATTGCCGAGTTGGATGGCGTGCCGAGCGCACCATAGACGATCAGAACCTCGTCGCTTTCGACCAGCTTGCGCGCCTGCTCGACGGCCTTCGGCGGCGAGTAGCCGTCATCGTAGGTGACGAAGGTGATCTTGCGGCCGTTGATGCCGCCTTCCGCATTGATCTTGTTGAAGTAGGCCTGTTCGGATTTTCCGATGACGCCGTAGGCGGAGGCCGGTCCGCTGTAGGGCATGATGTTGCCGATTTTGATTTCGGTATCGGATGCGCCGGTATCGTACTTCTTCTGGGCCAGTGCGCCGGTGCTTGTTGCGGCGAGTATCGTGAACGCAGCCGAGACTGTCGCGAGTCGAGATGCGGCAATAACCATA
Source organism: Afipia sp. OHSU_II-C1 (assembly GCF_000497575.1). Taxonomy (GTDB): domain Bacteria; phylum Pseudomonadota; class Alphaproteobacteria; order Rhizobiales; family Xanthobacteraceae; genus Afipia. The sequence goes on along the minus strand of NZ_APJI01000006.1, from coordinate 560,558 downwards.
TGTCTCTCCCTGGGTCGTGTTTGTGTCCTCGTACTGTTTTTGATTTCGAGCTCTTTGCGGCTCGACGATATTCAATACCCTTTGCAGGCCGGGTTCAATGAAAAGCCCTCCGCGACGGGGTCGCGGAGGGCTCGTTTTTGCGGCAGTCCGTTTCGCAGGGCGAAAGGTTAACTTCCGCCCATGCCGCCGGTGATGATCGGTCCCTGCAGCTCGTACTTGTCACCCTTGAACTGCATGATCTGCAGCTGGTCGATCGGGTAGAAGTCGGTGGGGCTGGTGTTGATCTTCACGCCCGGCAGCAGGGTGTCGGGGGTGAAGTCCTTCAGGTTAGCCGCCTGCTTCATGATGTTCTCGCGGGTCAGGTTGTCGCCGGCCTGCTTCAGGACCTGGACCAGCGTCTGCGCCTGGCCGTAGCCGTAAACGACAGAGCCGTCGGTCTTGTTCATGTCCGGGGCGTACTTGGCGAGGAAGGCGTAGAATTTCTTCATGCCTTCGTCGTTGTCCCACTGCGGATCAGCGCCGTCCTTGGCGTAGGCCGCCGAGAGAATGCCTTGCGCGTTCTCGAAGCCCGCCGGTTTCAGCACGCTGCCGACGGACGCGCCGACATTGCTCTGGATGTAGGTCGGCTTCCAGCCAAGTTCCGCCACCTTCTTGATGGCCTGGGCGGCGAACTTCGGCGTGGTGAAGCTGACGAACACGTCGGCGCCGGAGGCCTTCAGCTTGATGATGTGCGAGTCGATGGTCGGCTCGGACACTTCATAGCTGTCCTCCGCGACGATCTGCGACGCCTTCGCGCCGAGGCCGTCCTTCAGGCCCTTCAGCATGTCCTTACCGAAGTCGTCGTTCTGGTAGAGGATCGCGATCTTGGCGTCCGGCTTGGTTGCAAGCAGATGCTTGGCGTAAACGCGGCTTTCGCTCTGGTAGGCCGGTTGCCAGCCCATGGTCCAGGGGAATTCCTTCGGCTCGCCGAACTTGGTGGCGCCGGTCGCCACGAACAGCTGCGGCACCTTCTTCGCGTTCAGATACTTCTGGATCGCGGAATTCGACGGCGTGCCGAGCGGCCCGAACACCAGCAGCACTTCGTCGCTCTCGACCAGCTTGCGGGCCTGTTCAACGGCCTTCGGCGGGGAATAGCCGTCGTCATAGGTGATGAAGTTGATCTTGCGGCCGTTGATGCCGCCCTGATCGTTGATCATCTTGAAGTAGGCTTCTTCCATCTTCCCGATGACGCCGTACGCGGAGGCGGGTCCGCTGTAGGGCATGATGTTGCCGATCTTGATTTCGGTATCGGTCGCGCCGGTGTCGTATTTTTTTTGCGCGAGCGCATGGCCGCTCGTCATCGCGAGCGCGGCGACGGCCGACACTGCTGCTACGTTGAGCTTGAGTTTGGATAGCATTGTAGTCTCTCCCTGAGATGCGGTTTTCCGCCTGGTGTGGAGAACCAAAACCACACCAGAATTATGGTTTCCAGTGTCCTTTTGAATCCGAAGTTCGCTCCTGAGCGCGCTGCAAAAAGAAGCGGAATTCGGATTCAGGACATTGGCGGAAACGGATCCGGAAAGAGATTATACCCCGAGGGCTAAAATGAGGGGCCCGATTCAGCAAAACTGAATCAGGCCCCCTGTCACTTGGTCCGGAAACCGATTTTCCGGAAACACCATGCGCAAACAATCAGATGCCGACAAGTCTCATTTGACGTCCCGGAATCAGACTTACGACTTACCCTTAGGATTTGCTCTTTTTTCGGAACAAGGCCTCGATGGCGTAGGCGACCTGCCGGGCGCCGTGCGGCAGCAGGAAGATGACGGCGAACAGGAACACGCCGAACACCGCGCCGGACAGTCCCTTCGAAATGTGTTCCGCCACGTTGGGCACGAACACGATGAACGCCGAACCGACCAGCGACCCGGGCAGCCAGCCGACGCCGCCGACCACCATGCCTACGAAGATCGCGATCGCAAGCTGAATGGTGAAGCTGTCGGGAGCCACGAACTGCACCACGATGGCGCCGAGTGCTCCGGCGATGCCGGTGAAGGCGGCCGAGACGCCGAATGCCAGGGTCTTGTACAGCGGCAGGTCGACGCCCATCGCCGAGGCGGCAATCGGATTGTCGCGGATCGCCATCAGCGCCCGTCCGGACCGGCTTCGCAGCAGGTTGACGGCGAGGACGTAGATGATGCCCGAGACGAACAGCGTGAAGTAATACAGCCACATGTCCTGCGACATCTTCAGGCCGAACGGCGCGTCCGGCTTGGTGATGACGAGGCCCTGCACGCCGCCGGTCCAGTGCTCGAACAGGTTCAGCTTGAGAATCTGTGGCATCGCGACCGCCAGTGCGAAGGTCGCGAGCGCCAGATACACGCCCGAGAGCCGCAGCGCCGGGAACCCGAACAGGAACCCGAAGATGAAGCAGATGAGGCCCGCGGCGGGAATCGTCAGGGCGTAATTGACGCCCAGATGCTCCATCAGAATGCCGGCGGTATAGGCGCCGACCGCATAGAAGGCGCTTTGGCCGAGCGAGAACTGCCCGCTGCCGCCGGTGAGCAGGTTGAGGGCCAGGATGGCGATGGCGTAAATCAGCACCATCGTCATCTGGAAGATGATGAAGTTCTTCACGAACAGCGGCGTGATGACCAGCAGTGCGAGCATCACGAGTGTCGCGGTGGTGCCGACCGTCATCGATTTTTTCGACGGGGCGGTGACCGCCGGGGCTTGCGAAACGGAGTCCTGAACGGTGCTCATGATTAAACTCGCTGTACGATGGCGCGGCCGAACAGACCGGACGGTTTGATGACAAGCACGACGATGATCAGTGCCAGCGCGATCGGAAGTTTCAGTTCGTTGCCGACGCCCGGAATGTAGGTGCCGACGAGGTTCTCGAAGACACCGACCAGGAAGCCGCCGACCACCGCGCCGAACGGCGAAGTGAGGCCGCCGAGCACCGCCGCCGCGAAGCCGTACAGCAGGATGCCGCCCATCATGTTGGGCTCGAGGAACACGACCGGAGCGATCAGGAGACCGGCGATGGCGCCGATGGCGGAGGCCATGCCCCAGCCGAGCGCGATCATCCAGCTCGTGTTGATGCCGACCAGACGTGCCGATTCAGGCAGCGACGCCGCTGCCCGCATCGCGAGGCCAACCCGCGTGAAGCGGAAGAAGATGTAGAGCAGCAGAAGCAGGACCAGCGTAACGCCGATCATGCCGGCCTGGTGGGTCGAGATCAGCTGGCTGCCCAGGAAGCCGGACGAACCGAACGGCGAGGGGAACTGCTTGATCGTGAAGTCCCAGGTCAGGCCCGCGACGCTGTTGAGGATCGCGAACAGTGCGATGAAGCCGGCGACATGCACCAGCACCGGCGCATTGGTCAGCGGCTTGAACAGCGCGCGTTCGATGACGATGCCGCCGATAAACGAAATGACCAGCGTCAGCAGGAAGGCCGGCCAGAACGACAGGCCCCACTGCATCAGCTGCCAGGCGATGAAGGTCGAGAACATCGCCATTTCGCCCTGGGCGAAGTTCAGGTGGTCGATGGCCTGATAGATCATGACCACGGCCAGCGCCATGCAGGCGTAGATCGCGCCTGTGGCAATGCCAGCCAGGACTTGGTTGGTGAACAGTTCCATGGCTGCGTCCTCAGTATCCGAGATAGGATTTGCGGATGTCTTCGTTGTTCGCGATTTCCTTCGCGCTTCCCGACATCACGATACGCCCGGTTTCGATCACGTAGGCCTGCTCCGCCAGCTCGAGCGCGAGCTGGGCGTTCTGCTCGACCACCAGGATCGTCACCTTGTGCTCGCGGTTGATGCGGCCGAGGATTCCGAACAGGTCGCGGACGACGAGCGGCGCGAGACCGAACGAGGGCTCGTCCAGCAGCATCAGCCGGGGACGCAGCATCAGCGCCCGGGCGACCGCGAGCATCTGCTGTTCACCGCCCGACAGCGTTCCCGCCTGCTGGGTATGACGCTGCTTGAGCACGGGGAAGAACCCGTACATCTGCTCGATGTCGCTTTCGATCGCCTTCTTGTCGCCGCGCGAGATGGCGCCGAGCTGAAGGTTTTCCTCGACCGTCATGTTGGTGAAGGTGCCGCGGCCCTGCGGCACATGGGCAATGCCCAGCCGCACCACGTTCTCGGTCGATACGCCGGCGAGCGACTTGCCGTCGAACTCGATGTTGCCGGTGGAGCGGATCATGTTGCAGATCGCCCGCAGCGTCGTGGTCTTGCCGGCGCCGTTGGCGCCGAGCAGGGTGGTGACGCTGCCCTCGTTGAGGGAGAATTCCAGTCCGTGCAGCGCCTGCACCTGGCCGTAATAGGCGCGCAGGTCCCTGATCGTCAGCATCGTGCTCATTGGTCCTTGCTCCCCAGATAGGCCTTGATGACGTCGGGGTCGGACTGCACCTGAGACGGGGTGCCTTCAGCGAGCTTCTTGCCGAAATTCAGTGCGACGACGTGATCGGCGATCTTCATCACCAATCCCATGTGATGTTCGACGAGCAGAACCGTGATGTTGCGCTGGTCGCGGATGCGGCAGATCAGGTCGCCGAGAACGTAGACCTCCTCGTGATTGAGGCCGCCTGCGGGCTCATCCAGCAGCAGGATTTTCGGCTCGGCGGCGAGCGCGCGGCCAAGTTCGACCCGCTTCTGCGTGCCGAACGGAAGACCCGAGACTTCGCGGTCGGCGACGTCGTGCAGGTCGAGATAATCGAGGATTTCATGGACCTTCGCGTTGAGCTTGCGCTCTTCCTCGCGAACCCACGGCAGTTTCACCGCATCGCTGATGAAATCGCTCTTGGTGCGGCAATGTCCGCCGATGCGGATGTTGTCGCGCACCGTCAGGCGCGGAAACAGCGCGACGTTCTGGAACGTGCGGCCGATGCCGACCTCGGCGATCTTCTGCGGCTGATGGACCAGAATGCTCTGGCCTTCCATCAGGATCTCGCCCTTGCTCGGCTGATAAAGCCTGCTGAGACAATTGAAGAGCGTCGTTTTACCGGCGCCGTTCGGACCGATCAGGCCGAGAATCTGGCCCTTCTTCATGTCGAACGAAACACCGTTCAACGCAATGATGCCGCCGAACACGACGGAAACGTCGCGGACCGCGAGCAAGGGGGCATGCCCCTGCGCAACCTGTGCCTGCATCATGTGTTGATGTCCACGCGAGGCCGGGAAGTTCCCGCCTGCATGTAACCGCAACGCGCGCGGCTATCCGATCCCCTCAAAACGTGCAACTTTTCCTCCTGGCGGTTTCATTTTCTTGGTGTCGGCAGTTTCTTTGTTTTGCGATCCGCGCGCAACGCCGTGGGCGGGCGCGATCTCGAGTTTTCCCTTAGCACTGTCGCCGGACAGAATCCAACAAAGTTCTTTTTTTGAACTTGAAAGAATTCCAGTTTCAGGGCCAGGACGGTGTCGCCAGGCCCAGGTCATCTGGCATGCCACCGCGACGGTGGCGGCTAGCGGATTCCCTCGGCAACACGTGTTACTTTTCCCCCTGCGGTTTTCATTTTTTTGATGCTTGTATTTTCTTTGGTTTGCGGACCGCGTCCGACACTCCCGGTCATCGCGATCTCGATATTTCTTACCATCGCGACCAGGCGCGGACCAATATCGTTCTTTAATAGAACTTCGCTGAATTTGAAGGCCGGTGCGCCGCAGTTGAAGGCATAGGGGCCGGTTCCATCGTTCAGCTTCAGCGCAACGCCGACCGCATGGATATCGCTGTGCCATTCACCGGCGGACATGGCGAAGCCGTGCTTGGCCACGCATTCGCCGGCGCGCTCGATGCCGTCGCGGACCTTCGGCCAGTTGGCGCCGGTATGCTCCTTGATCTCGCGCAGCAGGTTGGCGCGCTCGTCTTCCGGCAGTGCCCACAGATAGGCGCGGCCCATAGCGGTGGTGGCGATCGGAACCTTGGAGCCGACATCGAGCAGCACGCCGACAGTCAGTTCGCTGCGGCTCTGGCCGAAGTAGATCATACTGAGACGGTCGCGCGCGCCGATGGCGACGGCGCCTCCGGTCTCGCGCATCAGCTGATCGCGATAGGGATCTGACACATGACGCACGCCCATGTTGGCGAGCGCGGAATATCCGAGCGCCATCGCAGCGGGCGCGAGCTGGTATTTCTCGAAACGCGGAACGGGCGTGAGATAACCGAGCTTTGTCAGCGTGTAGGTAAGGCGCGAAATCGTCGGCTTCGGCAAATTCGTGCGCGCGGCGATTTCCTGATTTCCGAGAAGGCCATCGCTCGGACGAAATGCGCGCAACACATCGAGCCCGCGCGATAACGCGATGACAAAACTGCGATCCGTCGCAGATTTCTTCGGCGGGCGTTTCATTCATCAAACCGCATATGTGGTCTTCGTTGACAAAGGACGTGCTTCAAAATATCCCTCCGTGTCAAGATGTGGAATTTAATTCCGCACTGCGAAATATTCAAAAAACAGCGCTACAAGGAGAGTTGTGTGAGCGAAGTGGTCAAGGTGGAACGTCGCGACGCGGTTGCAATCGTCATTGTCAACAGCCCTCCCGTGAATGCGCTCAGTGCTGCGGTGCGCAAGGGTATCGCCGACGGCGTGAAGAGCGCCGAAGCTGATGCATCGGTCAAAGCGATTGTCATTGCATGCGCCGGCCGCACATTTATCGCAGGCGCCGACATCACCGAATTCGGCAAGCCGCCACAGTCGCCCAGCCTTCATGAAGTGATCGAGGTCATCGAGAATTCCTCCAAGCCGGTGGTCGCCGCAATTCACGGCACCGCGCTCGGCGGCGGCCTTGAACTCGCGCTCGGAGCGCATTTCCGCGTCGCCACCAAGGATGCAAAGCTCGGTCTTCCCGAAGTGAAGCTCGGCCTGCTGCCGGGCGCAGGCGGCACGCAGCGCCTGCCGCGTGCAGTCGGTCCTGAGCTTGCCGTGAAGATGATTGTCGGCGGCGATCCGATCGGTGCGGCCGACGCGCTCAAGAACGGCCTGATCGACGAGGTCGTCGATGGCGAACCCGCCGTCGGCGGTGAAGCTTTCGCGCGCAAGGTGCTCGCCGAGAAGCGTCCGCTGCGCAAGCTGCGCGACGACGATTCCAAGCTCGCTGCCGCCAAGGCGGACAAGTCGATCTTCACCAACGCGGCTGCTGCGGCAAATAAGCGCAACCGCGGTCTGGAAGCTCCGCTCGCCGCCGCCGAGGCTGTCAGCCACTCGCTCGACCAGCCGTTCGATCAGGCGCTGAAGTCCGAGCGCGACCTGTTCCTGAAGCTGATGAACGGCGAACAGTCGAAGGCGCAGCGCTATGCGTTCTTCGCGGAGCGCGAGGCGGCCAAGGTTGCCGGCGTGCCGGACGGCACCAAGGCGCGTGACGTGAAGCAGGTTGCGATCATCGGCGCCGGCACCATGGGCGGCGGCATCGCGATGTCGTTCGCCAATGCCGGCATCCCGGTCACGCTGATCGAGACCGGTGACGAGCAGCTCAAGCGTGGCCTCGGCATCATGCAGAAGAACTATGAAGCCACCGCTGCTCGCGGCGGCATTCCCGCCGACGCCCCGGCCAAGCGCATGGGCCTGATCAAGGGTGTGGTCGGCATCGAAAACGTCAAGGATGCTGACCTCATCATTGAGGCGGTGTTCGAGACCATGGCCATCAAGAAGGACGTGTTCGGCAAGCTCGACCAGTTTGCCAAGCCTGGCGCGGTTCTGGCCACCAACACCTCGTATCTCGATATCAACCAGATCGCCGCCATGACCAAGCGTCCGCAGGACGTGCTGGGCATGCACTTCTTCTCGCCGGCCAACGTCATGAAGCTGTGCGAAATCGTCCGCGGCGAAAAGACCGCGCCTGACGCGCTGATGACCGCAGTGGCTGTCGCCAAGCGCATCGCCAAGGTGCCGGTCGTTGTCGGCGTCTGCGACGGCTTCGTCGGCAACCGCATGCTCGCCGCCCGCGGCAAGCAGGCCGAGAAGTTCCTGTTCGAAGGCGCGCTGCCGCAGCAGGTCGACGCCGTGCTGACCAAGTTCGGCATGCCGATGGGCCCGTTTGCGATGGGCGATCTCGCTGGTCTCGATATCGGCTGGCGTTCGCGTCAGGACCGCGGCATCAAGTCGGAAATCGCCGACGCGATCTGCGAGGCGGGCCGCTTCGGCCAGAAAACCGGCAAAGGCTATTACAAGTACGAAGCCGGTTCGCGCGCGCCGCTGCCGGATCCGGAAATCGAAAAGCTGATCGAGGAAACCACCGCCAAGCTCGGCATCAAGCGCCGCCAGATCGACGATCAGGAAATCCTCGAGCGCCTGATGTATCCGATGATCAACGAGGGTGCGCGCATCCTTGAAGAGAAGATCGCGGCGCGTCCGAGCGACATCGATGTGGTCTGGCTGTACGGTTACGGCTGGCCGATCTACCGCGGCGGCCCGATGTTCTACGCCGACAGCGTCGGCCTCAAGAAGATCGCGGAGCGCTTGTCGTTCTACGCCAAGCAGACCAACGATCCGTCGCTCGAGCCGACCCCGCTGCTCAAGCGTCTGGCAGACGAAGGCAAGACATTCGCGTCCCTCGCCAAGGGCGGATAAGTCTTGTGATGACAACGGTGCATGCTCCGTTGCAGAATCCCACCTCTCCCATGGGGAGAGGTCGGCGCGCAGCGCCGGGTGAGGGGGTACGCTCTCACGATGGATTCTACGCCCTCACCCCAACCCTCTCCCCACGGGAGAGGGAGCGCTTCTGTCTCGTGGCTACGTGGCGGCTCAATCCATGACCCATCCGGGCGAACAGTTCTATCCGCAGGGTGTCCGCTGGGATTCTCCGATCCCGCGCGGCACGCTGCCGGATTTATTGTCAAAGGCGGCTGCGGATTTCGGATCGCGGACGGCGATTGAGTTCCGCGACCGGCCCATTTCCTTCACTGAGCTGCAAGGAATGGTGGATGTCGCCGCGTCGGCGTTTCTTCGCGCCGGCTATGGCAAGGGATCGTCGATTGCGCTGTTCCTGGGAAATTCTCCGGATCATCCGGTGAATTTCTTCGGTGCGCTCAAGGCCGGCGCACGTGTGGTTCATCTGTCACCGCTCGACGGCGAGATCGCGCTGACTCACAAGCTGAAAGACTCCGGCGCGCGCATTCTGGTCACCAGCAGTCTGGCGACCCTGCTGCCGACGGCGCTGAAATTCCTCGAGAAGGGCCTGCTCGACAAGCTCATCGTTTGCGAGGACCAGACCTGGGGCGACGTCGGCAACCCGCAGGCCGCGATCCCGTCCAGCCCGGCAATTGTCACGTTCAAGGACTTCGTCAGGGATGCGCAGCCGCCGGCAAGCTGGCCGCAGGTCAGCGCCGACGACATCGCGCTGCTGCAATATACCGGCGGCACCACCGGCTTGCCCAAGGGCGCGATGCTGACCCACGGCAACCTGACGTCGGCGGTCTCGATCTATGATGTGTGGGGCGCGAACCAGAAGGCCGAGCGCAACACCATCGAGCGCGTCATCCTCGTGCTGCCGCTGTTTCATATCTATGCGCTCACCGTCGTCCTGCTGCGCACCCTGAAGAACGGCGACCTGATCTCGCTGCACCAGCGATTCGATCTTGAGGCCGTGATGCGCGACATCGAAGTGAAACGCGCCACCGCGTTCCCCGGCGTGCCGACCATGTGGATCGCCATCGCCAGCCTGCCCGATCTCGACAAGCGCGACCTGTCGTCGCTGGCGTTTGCCGGCTCCGGCGGCGCGCCGCTTCCGGTGGAAGTCGCGAAGGTGTTCGAGCGCAAGACCAAGCTCGCATTGAAAAGCGGGTGGGGCATGACAGAGACCTGCTCACCCGGCACCGGCCATCCGCCCGACGGCCCGGAGAAGCCCGGCTCGATCGGCCTGATGCTGCCGGGCATCGAGATGGATGTGGTTTCGCTCGACGATCCGAAAAAGGTGATGCCGGTCGGCGAAACCGGTGAAATCCGCATCCGCGGCCCGAATGTCACCAGGGGATACTGGAATCGCGAGGCGGAGACCGCCGAAGCCTTTGTCGGCGACCGCTTCCTGACCGGCGATATTGGCTATATGGATAGCGACGGATATTTCTATCTGGTCGACCGCAAGAAGGACATGATCATCTCCGGCGGCTTCAACGTCTATCCGCAGATGATCGAGCAGGCGATCTACACCCACCCGTCGGTTCAGGAAGTCATCGTGATCGGCATTCCCGACGATTATCGCGGCGAAGCGTCCAAGGCGTTCGTGACGCTGCGTGCGGGTGCGGAGCCGTTCACCATCGAGGAACTGCGCGCCTTCCTCGCCGGCAAGCTCGGCAAGCACGAATTGCCGGTCGCGGTCGAGTTCATGAAGGAACTGCCGCGCACCAGCGTCGGAAAACTCTCTCGCCACGAATTACGCAACCAGCAACGCAACCAATCTCAACAACCAAAACTTGCAACAGGAGGTCGTTCATGACCGAAGCCGTTATCGTTTCCACCGCCCGCACCCCGATCGGCAAGGCCTATCGCGGCGCGCTCAACAACACCGAAGGCGCGACGCTGCTCGGCCACGCCATCGAACAGGCGGTCAAGCGCGCCGGTGTCGATCCCGCGGAGATCGAGGATGTGGTGATGGGCGCCGCCATGCAGCAGGGCGCCACCGCTGGCAACATTGCCCGCAAGGCCGCGCTGCGCGCGGGTCTTCCGGTGACGGTCGGCGGCACCACCATCGACCGCCAGTGCGCTTCGGGCCTTCAGGCCATCGCGCTCGCTGCGCGCTCGGTGATCTTTGACGGCGTTCAGGTCGCGGTCGGCGGCGGCGGCGAGTCGATCAGCCTCGTGCAGAACGAGCATATGAACATGTTCCACGCGGTCGATCCCGCGCTGAAGGCGATCAAGGGCGACGTCTATATGGCGATGCTCGACACCGCCGAAGTCGTCTCCAAGCGCTACGGCATTTCGCGCGAGAAGCAGGACGAATACTCGCTGGAGAGCCAGCGCCGCACCGCTGCCGCGCAGCAGGGCGGCCGTTTCAAGGACGAAATCGCGCCGATCACCACCAAGATGGCTGTCGTCGACAAGAACACCAAGGAAGTCTCCTACAAGGACATCACCCTGTCGCAGGATGAAGGTCCGCGTCCCGAGACCACCGCGGAAGGCCTCGCAAGCCTGAAGCCGGTGCGCGAAGGCGGCTCCATCACCGCCGGCAACGCCAGCCAGTTGTCGGACGGCGCCAGCGCCACCGTCATCATGAGCGACAAGGAAGCCGCCAAGCGTGGCCTCAAGCCGCTCGGCATTTTCCGAGGCTTCGTCGCCGCCGGTTGCGAGCCCGACGAAATGGGCATCGGTCCGGTGTTCGCGATTCCGCGTCTGCTCCAGCGTCATGGCCTCAAGATTGATGACATCGACATGTGGGAGCTGAATGAGGCTTTCGCCGTGCAGGTGATCTACTGCCGCGACAAGCTCGGCATCGACCCCGAGAAGCTCAATGTCAGCGGCGGTTCGGTTGCGGTCGGCCATCCTTACGGCATGACCGGCGCACGTCTTGCCGGCCATGTCCTGATCGAAGGCCGTCGCCGCAAGGCGAAGTACGGCGTCGTCACCATGTGCATCGGTGGCGGTCAGGGCGCTGCCGGCCTGTTCGAAATCCTGCAGTAAGTATCTCGCGACCGGCCCGTTCTCTCTCCGCATGGGGAGGAGCGGGCCGGAGAGCGTCCGGACGTAAGAGCACTCAAATCTTTTGATTGCCGAATTGCCTCCCGCCTGCGCCGGTCTACAATCGCCGGACAGAACAAGAGGCCGAAAATCCCGGACTGTTATTTCCAGTCAGACTTCAAGGAGGACCCCCGTGGATCTCAATTTCACCCAGGAAGAAAACGCATTTCGCGACGAAGTGAGGAAGTTCTTCCGCGAAAATATTCCGCCCGCGATGCACAAGAAGCTGATCGACGGCGGTCATCCGAGCAAGGAAGACATCATCACGTGGACGCGGATCCTGAACAAGAAGGGTTGGGGCGTTCCGCATTGGCCGAAGGAATTCGGCGGCACCGGCTGGTCGCCGGCCAAGCAGCACATCTTCCTTGAAGAGCTGCAGGCAACTCCGGCGCCGTCGCCGCTGCCGTTCGGTGTCAACATGGTTGGGCCGGTGATCTACACCTTCGGCAACGACGAGCAGAAGAAGTATTACCTGCCGCGCATCGCCAATCTGGACGACTGGTGGTGTCAGGGCTTCTCGGAGCCCGGCTCCGGGTCCGACCTCGCCTCGCTCAAGACCACGGCGAAGCGCAAGGGCGACGTCTACGTCGTCAACGGCCAGAAGACCTGGACCACGCTCGGCCAGCATGCCGACTGGATCTTCTGCCTCTGCCGCACCAATCCGGAAGCGAAGAAGCAGGAAGGCATCTCGTTCATCCTGATCGACATGAAGTCGCGCGGCATCACCGTGCGGCCGATTCAGACCATCGACGGCGGTCACGAAGTCAACGAAGTGTTCTTCGACGACGTCGAAGTGCCGGTCGCCAATCTCGTCGGCCAGGAAAACAAGGGCTGGGATTACGCCAAGTTCCTGCTCGGCAACGAGCGTACCAACATCGCCCGTGTCGGCATGTCCAAGGAACGCATCCGCCGCGTCCGTGAACTGGCGTCGAAGGTCGAGGCCAACGGCAAGCCGCTGATCGAGGACGATCGTTTCCGCGAGAAGCTTGCAGCCACCGAGATCGAACTCAAGGCGCTGGAACTGTCGGTGATGCGCGTCATCGCCAACGAGACCAAGAACGGCAAGGGCAAGCCGGACCCGGCATCCTCGATCCTGAAGATCAAGGGCTCCGACATCCAGCAGACCATTTCCGAACTGCTGGTCGAGGTCGCCGGTCCCTTCGCTACGCCGTACATTCCGGAAGAGGGCATCGGCAACGAGGAAGCAGGCTGGGAGTCGCACGCCGCTCCGCACTACTTCAACTACCGCAAGGTCTCGATCTACGGCGGGTCCAACGAGATCCAGCGCGGCATCATCGCGAAGGCGGTGCTGGGACTTTAGTGACGCCTCCTTCTCTCCGCGTTCGCGGGGAGAGGGCTTGCAACGTTCTCACGTTCCGTCATTGCGAGCGTAGCGAAGCAATCCAGCTTTGGATCATTCAACTGGATTGCTTCGTCGCTTCGCTCCTCGCAATGACGATGTAGTTTGGTTTAGCCGAGGAACACATTATGGATTTCGATCTCTCCGAGGAGCAGCGTCTCCTGAAAGACAGCGTCGACGGGCTGCTGGCTGACTCGTATGATTTCGAGCAGCGCAAGAAATACGCTGCCGAAAAGGATGGCTGGAGCCGTCAGGTCTGGGGCAAGCTTGCCGAGCAGGGCCTGCTGGGCCTGCCGTTTTCGGAAGAAGACGGCGGCTTCGGCGGCGGCGCGGTGGAAACCGCGATCGTGATGGAATCGCTTGGCCGTTCGCTGGTGCTCGAGCCATATCTGACCACGGTGGTGATCGGCGGCGGTTTCCTCCGTCACGGTGCCTCCGCCGAGCAGAAGGCGGCGCATATTCCGTCGGTCATCGACGGCAGCAAGACGCTGGCGTTTGCCCAGCTTGAGAAGAATTCGCGTTACGACCTCGCCGATGTCTCCACCACCGCCAAGAAGAAGGGCGATGGCTGGGTGATTGAAGGCGAGAAGTTCGTTGTGCTGCACGGGGACAGCGCCAATACGCTGATTGTGACGGCCCGCACCTCCGGAGGCCAGCGCGACCGTAACGGCATCGGCGTGTTCCTCGTGCCGGCCAACGCCAAGGGCGTCCACATCAAGGGCTACGCAACGCAGGACAACATGCGCGCGGCCGACATCCGGTTCGAGGGCGTCGAAGTCGGCAAGGACGCCGTGCTTGGCGATCCGGCCAAGGGTCTCGCGCTGGTCGAACGCGTGGTGGACGAAGCGCGCATCGCCATGTGCTCCGAGGCCATCGGCGCGATGGAAGTGTCGCTCAAGATGACGGTCGAGTATCTCAAGACCCGCAAGCAGTTCGGCGTCGCTATCGGCACCTTCCAGGCGCTGCAGCACCGCGCGTCGGATATGTTCGTGAACCTCGAGCAGGCGCGTAGCATGGCGCTGTTTGCGGTAGTGGCGACCGATCTTCCGGAAGACGAACGCTCATCGGCGGTTGCCGCTGCCAAGGTGCAGGTCGGCAAGTCGGCGAAGTTCGTCGGCCAGCAGGCGATCCAGCTCCATGGCGGCATCGGCATGACCATGGAAGCGGCGATCGGCCACTACTTCAAGCGGCTGTCGATGATCGAGACCTCGTACGGCGACACCGATTATCACCTGCGCCGCGTTGCGGCGGCAGGCTCGCTGGTCTGATTCTTTCACCGTCATCGCGAGGAGCGTAGCGACGAAGCGATCCATCTTTTAAAAGGGTGGATTGCTTCGCTTCGCTCGCAATGACGAAACAACTGTCCAACGAAAACAGTGGACGTCATGCCAACTTCACCCTTCGATCTCACCGGAAAAGTCGCTGTCGTCACCGGGTCGAGCCGCGGCATCGGTCGCGCCTCGGCGGAAATGCTGGCGCAGATGGGGGCGAAGGTTGTCGTTTCCAGCCGCAAGGCCGACGCCTGCGAAACTGTTGCGGACGGCATCCGCAAGGCGGGCGGGGATGCCCATGTCATTCCCTGCAACATCTCGCGGCGTGAAGACGTCGACGCGCTGATCGCCGGCACCATCAGGCATTATGGAAAGATCGATATCCTCGTCTGCAACGCCGCTGTGAATCCCTATTACGGCCCGCTGCTCGACATCACCGATGAAGCCTTTGACAAGATCATGGGCGCCAACATCAAGAGCAACATCTGGCTCTGCAAGCAGGCGATGCCGCACATGGCCGAGCGCGGCGGCGGCTCGGTGGTCATCGTCTCAAGCATCGGCGGCCTGCGCGGCTCGACCGTGATCGGCGCCTACGGCATCTCGAAAGCGGCGGATTTCTCGCTGGCGCGCAGCCTGGCCGGTGAGTGGGGCCCGAAGAACGTGCGGGTCAACTGTATCGCGCCGGGTCTGGTCAAAACCGATTTCGCCCGTGCGCTGTGGGAGGATCAGGAGAACCTGAAGCGCCGCACCGCGACCACGCCGCTGCGCCGGATCGGCGAACCGCATGAAATCGCCGGCGCAGTGGTCTATCTCGCGTCCGATGCCTCGACCTTCATGACCGGCCAGACCATCGTCATCGACGGCGGTGTGACGACGGCGGCGGTGTAATTTGCTTTATCCCTCCCCTTGTGGGGAGGGTGGCGCGTGTGAGCGGAGCGAATGACGCGCCGGGTGGGGGATATTACTGCGTTGCGTTTCCCCCACCCCGGCCTCCGCTTCGCTCGGCCGACCCTCCCCACAAGGGGGAGGGAAATCGCAAGCATCCCTGTTGATCTTCACGACGGCGCTCGCCTTGACGCGCGCACCCGTAATCGCTTTGTTTGCGTTTCGAAACCAAAACGAAAAGCATTCGAGGAAACGGCATGGCGTCCCATATTCTCGCGATCGATCAAGGCACGACATCATCGCGCGCCATCGTCTTCCGCTCCGACATCTCCATCGCCGCCCAGGCCCAGCAGGAATTCCAGCAGCATTTCCCGGCCTCCGGCTGGGTCGAGCACGAGCCGGAGGATATCTGGACCTCAACGCTTGCGACCTGCCGCGAGGCCATGAGCAAGGCGAACGTGCAGGCGTCCGACATTGCCGCCATCGGCATCACCAACCAGCGCGAGACCACGGTGGTCTGGGACCGCGCCACCGGGCAGGCCGTGCATCGCGCCATCGTCTGGCAGGATAGGCGCACCGCGGAGATCTGCGCCAGGCTGAAAGCCGACGGCCATGAACCGCTCGTCACCGTGCGGACCGGTCTCATCATCGATCCGTATTTCTCCGGCACCAAGGTGGCGTGGATTCTGGATCACGTTCCGGGTGCGCGCGAGCGGGCCGAGCGCGGCGAACTGATGTTCGGCACGGTGGATTCGTATCTGCTCTGGCGGCTGACCGGGGGCAAGGTCCACGCCACCGACGCCACCAATGCCTCGCGCACGCTGCTGTTCAACATTCACAAGGGCGAGTGGGACGACGATCTCCTGAAGCTGTTGCGCGTGCCGCGCTCGATGCTGCCGGATGTGCGCGATTCCTCCGCGAGCTATGGCACCACCGTGCCCGAGCTGCTCGGCGGCTCCATCGCGGTACGCGGCATCGCCGGTGACCAGCAGGCCGCGACGATCGGGCAGGCGTGCTTCACACCGGGCATGATGAAATCCACCTACGGCACCGGCTGTTTCGCGCTCCTCAACACCGGCACCACAGCGGTGGCCTCGAAGAACAAGCTGCTGACCACCATCGCCTATCAGTTGAACGGCCAGCGCACCTATGCGCTGGAAGGATCGATCTTTGTCGCAGGCTCCGCGGTGCAGTGGCTGCGCGACGGGCTCGGCCTGATCAAGCAGGCGAGCGAAACCGGATCGCTGGCGGATGAAAACGATACCATGCAGTCGGTCTATCTGGTGCCGGCGTTCGTCGGCCTCGGCGCGCCGTACTGGAATCCGCGGGTGCGCGGCGCGCTGTTCGGGCTGACGCGCAACACCGGCCCCGCCGAACTCGCGCATGCCGTGCTGGAAAGCGTCTGCTACCAGACCTACGACCTGTGGGCGGCGATGCGTGCCGACTGGCCGGAGGCGAAGGAGACCAACACCGTGCTGCGCGTCGATGGTGGCATGACCGCATCGGACTGGACCATGCAGCGCCTCGCCGACCTGCTCAACGCGCCGGTGGACCGGCCGATGATTCAGGAAACCACGGCGCTCGGCGCTGCCTATCTTGCCGGCCTTGGCGCCGGTGTTCACCCGGAGCCCGCGCGGTTCGCGGATTCCTGGCGGCTGGAGCGGCGATTCAAGCCGAACATGTCGGAAGCGACTCGCACGCGCAAACTCAAGGGCTGGTCACAGGCGGTGAAGGGCGTGCTGGCATCCGATCCTGGTGAAGACTGAGTTCAGATTTTTGAAAGCTGAGCTTGTTTTTAAAAGCAGAACTCGGCTCTTCACCTCTCCCGTGGGGAGAGGTCGACGCGCGGAGCGCGGCGGGGGAGGGCGTAGAATCTCGATAGATTGAAACCCCCTCACCCCAACCCTCTCCCCTCTGGGGAGGGAGCATATCGGCCTTGTGGCGACATGCGAGTAAGGTTGCGAACATGCTTGCCAATCGGGTGTCTTGCCGGGTGTAATCGCGGCCGCAATCTCGCGGCGGAGATCACCTGATGAACCTGATCGGCCAATACGATTCTCCCTTTGTGCGGCGGGTCGCACTCGCGCTGCGGTTCTATGGCCTGCCGTTCGAGCACACACCGTGGTCGACCTTCGGTGACGCGGAGAAGATCGCGCTGTACAATCCGCTGATGCGCGTGCCGACGCTGGTGCTGGACGACGGCGAGGTGCTGATCGAGAGCACGGCGATTCTCGATTATCTCGACGAGATATCCGGCCCGTCGCGGGCGCTGATCCCCGATTGTGGTCATGTCCGGCGCGAGGTGCTGCATATCTGCGCGCTGGCCACCGGCCTCGCCGACAAGGCGGTGAGCCTGCTGTATGAGCGCGTGCTGCGCGGAGAAGAATCGAAGCGCTGGGTCGAGCGTTGCCGCTCGCAGATCGCGGGCGTGTTGGCTGTTCTTGAAGAAGATCGTGCGCGGCACAAGACGCGATACTGGTTCGGCGACAACATCACCCATGCCGACATTGCGGTGGCCTGCGTGATCCGTTTCACGCGGGAGGCTCATGCCGGATTGTTCGACGCGGCGCGCTATCCCGCACTCGACCGCCATGCGGAAACCTGCGAAGCGTTGCAGCCGTTTCAGGATATCGTGCAGCCTCTGGCGCCGCCGAGCTGACACGCCAGGGCGGTGGCCGGATTGATTCCGCCCACCGCTTGTTTGTTCAAATTAAATCGCGATCAAAACGTTACTGGCAGATGTTCCGCGTGCCCTTGATAAAGGTGCCCGGCTGACACATGAAGCCATTTCGCGCCGCATAATTCGACGACTGCGGAATCGCTACGCCGTTGTAAGTGTAGGTGGTGTCCACATAGCCCGGACCATAGGCGTAAGTGTCACGATAGGCGTAGCCGTCGCGATACGGTCCGCCGAACGGCGCGGTTGCGATGGCGCCTGCAGTATTTACGGCACCGGCTGCGACAGCGCCCGCGGTTCCCACCGCGCCGGCGGCAACAGCACCCGGCCAGAAGCCGCGGTTATCCCAGCCGCGATCCCAATCACTCCGAGTGTCCACGGCGGCGGAGCGCATGTAGGCCTCGTTACGGCTGTGCATACGGGCGCTGTGCTTCATATGCTTGGTGTGCTTTGCACTGTGCTTCATAGGCTTGATCTGCTTGGCTTTGTCACTCTTGCCCTGCATCGCGGCGCGCGGTTTTGCCGTGTCCTGCGCGAGTGCCGGAGTGGCGACCAAAGCGGTTACAGCCGCAGCGGCGGCGAAAAAGCTCACCTTGCTCATGATCTCTCCTTTTGTGAGGTTGAAGCTTGCGGCGCACCAACGCCTCATGCGGGAGGGGGTTCCAGGTTTCACAACAGTTGATGTCACACGCGCGTGAGTTCACGCGCGTGCTTGGAACACATCAATATAACGCGATCAAAGATCGCGCGGCATCAATCTGTAGATTCAGTGAAATTGAATCAACTTCAGCGCGCGTCGGCATCCGCCACTGGCTTGCCGTTCATGCGCAGATGCATTGCGCAGCCGCAGCCCGGCGGATGCTTCGCCAGCGGCAGCGTCGCGACATCCGGCTCATCGGCGTCGGGCCGCGCGTCGCGCGAGGGAATGTAGTTGAGGATCGGCGCCAGCCAGCGTTCGATCTCCTCGGGCTTCATTCCCTTGCGTTCGGCGTAGTCCTCAACCTGATCGCGCTCGATCTTGCCGACGCCGAAGTAATAGCTCTCCGGATGGCTGAAATAGAGGCCGGACACCGACGAGCCGGGCCACATCGCAAAGCTTTCAGTCAACGTCACGCCCGCGGTGCGCTCCGCATCGAGCAGGCGGAACAGCGTCGCCTTCTCGGTGTGGTCGGGCTGCGCCGGATAGCCCGGCGCCGGGCGAATGCCCTGATACTCTTCGAGGATCATCTGATCCGACGACAGATTCTCATCCGGCGCATAGCCCCAGAACTCCTTGCGCACGCGCTGATGCATCCGCTCGGCAAAGGCTTCCGCGAGGCGATCCGCCAGCGCCTTCACCAGAATCGACGAGTAGTCGTCGTTGGCGTTCTTGAAGCGGTCCGCGATCACATCCTCGCCGATGCCCGCGGTGACCACGAACATGCCAATGTAGTCCGGCACGCCGGTTGAGATCGGCGCAATGAAGTCCGACAGGGCGGCGTTGTACCGCCCCTCACGCTTTTCGAGTTGCTGTCGCAGGGTGTGCAGCGTGGTCAGCGGTTTGGTGCGGGCTTCATCGCTGTAGAGAACGATATCGTCGCCTTCCGCATTGGCCGGCCAGAAACCGATGGTGGCGCTGGCCTTGAACCAGTTTTCCGAGACGATGCGGTCGAGCATTTTGCGGGCGTCGTCATAGAGCGCGCGCGCGGCCTCGCCGACCTTCGGATCGTCGAGAATGGCCGGGAAGCGGCCGGTCAGTTCCCAGGTCTGGAAGAACGGCGTCCAGTCGATGTACTCCGCCAGCTCCTTGAGCGAATAATCGCTGAAGCTCTTGAGGCCGATGAACGCCGGCTTCTTCGGCTGGGTCTTGCTCCAGTCGATCTTGTGGGCGTTGGCGCGCGCCGCTTCCAGCGAGAGACGCTTCTTGTCCTGCTGCGCCTTGAAGTGCGCATTGGAAATCTTGGCGTAATCGGCGCGGACCTCGCGGGCGTAGTCCGCCTTCTTCTCCGGCGACAGCAGCGAGGAGGCGACCCCGACCGCGCGGCTGGCGTCGTTGACATGCACCACCGGGCCGCGCCTGTAGGCGGGGTCGATCTTCACGGCGGTATGCACGCGGCTGGTGGTCGCGCCGCCGATCAGCAGCGGCAGATCGAGACCCTGACGTTCCAGTTCGGACGCGAGGAACACCATCTCGTCCAGCGACGGGGTGATCAGGCCGGAGAGGCCGATGATGTCGGCGTTCTCGGCCTTTGCCGTCTCGATGATCTTGGCAGCGGGCACCATGACGCCGAGATCGACCACCTCGAAGTTGTTGCACTGAAGCACGATGCCGACGATGTTCTTGCCGATGTCGTGGACGTCGCCCTTCACGGTGGCGAGCACGATCTTGCCGGCGGAGCTGCGTCCGCTGCCTTCGATGCCGGCGGCCTGATTGCGCGCCTTTTCCTCTTCCATGAATGGCATCAGGTAAGCGACCGCCTGCTTCATCACGCGTGCGGACTTCACCACCTGCGGCAGGAACATCTTGCCGGCGCCGAACAGGTCGCCGACGATGTTCATGCCGTCCATCAGCGGCCCTTCGATCACATTCAGCGGCCGTTCGACCGTCAGGCGCGCGGCTTCGGTGTCGGCGTCGATATATTCGGTGATGCCGTTGACCAGCGCGTGGCTCAAGCGCTTCTCCACCGGCCATTCGCGCCAGGCGAGATCCTGTTCCTTGACCTGCTTTTCCTGGCCGCGGAATTTCTCGGCCAGTTCAAGCAGCCGCTCCGATGCGCCGGGATCGCGGTTGAGGATGGTGTCTTCGCAGACCTGACGCAGTTCGGGATCGATGTCGTCATAGATCACCATCTGCCCGGCATTGACGATGCCCATGTCCATGCCGGCCTTGATGGCATGATACAGGAACACCGAATGCATCGCCTCGCGCACCGGCTCGTTGCCGCGGAACGAGAACGACAGGTTGGAGACGCCGCCGGAAATATGCGCATGCGGCAGGTTCTGGCGGATCCAGCGCGTGGCCTCGATGAAATCGACGCCGTAGTTGTTGTGCTCTTCAAGGCCGGTGGCGATGGCGAAGATGTTCGGGTCGAAGATGATGTCCTGCGGCGGGAAATCGAGCTTCTCGACCAGCAGATCATAGGCGCGTTTGCAGATCTCGATCTTGCGCTCGAACGTATCGGCCTGTCCGACTTCGTCGAACGCCATGACCACCACAGCCGCGCCGTGGCGGCGTGCGATCCCCGCTTCATGCAGGAACTTTTCCTCGCCTTCCTTCATGGAGATCGAGTTGACGATGGGCTTGCCCTGAACGCATTTCAGGCCGGCCTCGATCACGTCGAACTTCGACGAGTCGATCATCACCGGCACGCGGGCGATATCCGGCTCCGAAGCGACCAAATTGAGGAACTCGATCATCGCCTGCTTGGAGTCCAGCAGGCCTTCATCCATGTTGACGTCGATAACCTGAGCGCCGTTCTCGACCTGATCGCGCGCCACCTGAAGCGCGGCAGTGTAGTCGCCATTCTTGATCAGCTTGCGGAAGCGGGCCGAGCCGGTGACGTTGGTGCGCTCGCCCACATTGACGAACGGAATATCGGAGGTGAGGTTGAATGGCTCCAGTCCCGACAATCGCAGCAGCGGCGGAATTTCGGGAACGATGCGCGGCTTGTGCGGCGCGCAGGCCTCGGCAATCGCCTTGATGTGCGCGGGCGTGGTGCCGCAGCAGCCGCCGACCACGTTGACCAGACCGGCCTGAGCGAATTCGCCGACCAGCCGCGCCATGTATTCCGGGCTTTCGTCATACTGGCCGAATTCGTTCGGCAAGCCAGCGTTCGGATAAGCGCAAACAAGGGCGTCGGCGACGCGGCCGATGTCGGCGATATGCGCGCGCAGGTCTTCGGCGCCGAGCGCGCAGTTGAAGCCGATGGTGATCGGATTGGCGTGCTGGACCGAATACCAGAAGGCTTCCGGCAACTGGCCCGATAGCAGGCGGCCTGATTTATCGGTGATGGTGCCGGAGACCATCACCGGCACATGGATGCCGCGCGCTTCGGTGATCTCGGCGATGGCGTACAGCGCGGCCTTGGCATTCAGCGTGTCGAAAATGGTTTCGACCAGCAGAATATCTGCGCCGCCGTCGAGCAATCCGTTGATCTGTTCGCTGTAGGCGATGCGCAGGTCGTCGAAGGTCACGGCGCGGTAGCCGGGATTGGCGACGTCCGGCGAAATCGAGGCGGTGCGGTTGGTCGGGCCAAGGGCACCCGCGACGAAGCGCGGCTTGCCGTCCTTCGCGGTGGCGCGATTGGCGGCGTTGCGCGCCAGCTTCGCGCCGTCGCGATTCAGCTCATAGGCGAGGTCGACCATGTCGTAGTCGGCCTGCGCGATGGAGGTCGAAGAGAATGTGTTGGTCGCGACGATGTCCGCGCCGGCGTCGAGATAGGCGAAATGGATGTCCTCGATTGCCTGCGGCTGCGTCAGGATCAGAAGATCGTTGTTGCCTTTGACGTCGCGGTGAAAATCCTTGAAGCGCTCGCCGCGGAAGGCCGCTTCGTCGAACTGAAGCCCCTGGATCATGGTGCCCATCGCGCCGTCGAGCACGAGGATGCGCTCGCGGGCAAGCGCGCGGAATTTGTCGGCGATGGGTGACGTGGGGCGGGATGACATGAGCGGACTCGACATTACTCCCTCTCCCCGTCGGGGAGAGGGCTGGGGTGAGGGGGGACCGGAGCGTGTTGTGGAAGCGTTGAGAGAATTTCTTCCAGAACCCCGCTGATGTTGGTCAGAACGTCATTGTTCCAGAAACGCAGCACGAGATAGCCCATCGCGGAGAGGACCTGCGTGCGTTCTGCGTCCTGAGTCGTTTGAACCGCATGCTGTCCGCCGTCGAGTTCAATAACGAGTTTTGCTTCGGCGCAGCAGAAATCAGCAAAGAACCTGTCGATCTGTACCTGTCGCCTGAACTTCCAGCCGTTCAACCGCCGGTCGCGGAGTCGCAGCCACAGGATGCGTTCGGCATCGGTTTGTTGCCGTCGCAGTCTTCGGGCAAGTGACGTGTTGTCGGTCATCGTTGTCTCGCGATGCTTCCGAACCCCCTCACCCCAACCCTCTCCCCTAAGGGGAGAGGGGGAAGAAACTGCGCAGCCCCACAACAAATCACGCCGCCTTCTGCGCGCCGTTCGGGCGGATGCCGAGCAGATGCGAAATGGCGAACACAAGATCCGCACGGTTCATCGTATAAAAATGAAAATTCTCGACGCCGTGCTTGGCGAGCTTCTGCACTTGCCCCGCGGCAACCGTCGCCGCCACCAGGCGGCGGGTGTCGGCGTCGTCGTCGAGGCCTTCGAATTTTGCCGACAGCCATTCCGGCATGGATGCACCGGCGCGCTTGGCGAAATTGGACGCCATCTTGAAGTTCTGCACCGGCAGGATTCCGGGAACGATCGGAATCGTGATGCCGGCGGCGCGGACGCGGTCGAGATAACGGAAGTAGAGATCGTTATCGAAGAAGAACTGGGTGATGGCGCGGGTCGCGCCGGCATCGACCTTGGCTTTCAGCGCGTCGATGTCGGCATCGAGCGTGGGGCTTTCGGGATGCTTCTCGGGATACGCCGAGACGCTGACTTCCATATCGGGATGATTGCGCTTGATGCTGGCGACGAGGTCGGCGGAGCTTTGATAGCCCTCGGGATGCGCGGTGTAGGCATTGCCGATACCGCTCACCGGATCGCCGCGCAGCGCCACGATGTGACGCACGCCGACGTCATGATAGCGCGCGACAACGTCATCGATGTCCGCCTTGGTAGCGTCGACACAGGTCAGATGCGCGGCCGGCGTGAGTTTGGTCTCACCGAGAATCCGGGCGATGGTCGAATGGGTGCGTTCGCGAGTCGAGCCGCCGGCGCCGTAGGTCACCGACACGAAGTTCGGCGTCAGCGGTGCAAGCCGGTTGATGACTTCCCAGAGATTGCGCTCCATCTCTTCCGTCTTGGGCGGGAAGAACTCGAAGGAAATCGCCGGACGTTTTTGCCCCTGCGATCCGGCCGGGGCGGTTGCTTCGCTCGTCACGCTTCTCAACTCCACATCTCGATGGCGGCGCGGGGCCGGAATGGGCAGCGGCCTCCGCGAACTGGGTGCGCCTTCATTCCGCCCTTTGGGCCGGACTTCGTCACCGTTTCGCCTTTACGGACCAAAATAAGCGAAGCCGGGGGTTTCCGACAGCCCATCCGCCAGGCTTTCGCTGTGGGAAATTGCCCAATGTGCCCCGTTTTTCGAAATGGAGGGCGTGCCGGACAGGAATTTCTGAGGCCGAATTGGTGCGTTTTTGCCAATAAAATCGGATATTTCAGAATATATCCGACGAATTCGATCATTGAGAAGTGGGCAGTTCCTGACCCATAAAATCTAGCTGTCATATAGCTGCCCACAAACATTTAACAACCCGGCTGGGTGGAATGCTTTGTCAGGCGCAGACGAGTGACTAATTTGGCCCCATGACCCCGCTTTCCGTTCTCGACCTTTCGGTCGTCACCACCGGCACCAAGCCTTCCCAGTCGCTGCGCAACAGCATCGATCTGGCGCAGCATGCCGACCGCCTCGGCTACACGCGCTACTGGCTGGCCGAGCATCACAGCCTCGCCTCTGTGGCATCTCCCGCACCCGAAATCATGATCGGACAGATCGCAGCAGCGACGCAGCGCATCCGTGTCGGCTCCGGCGGCGTGATGCTGCCGAACCACGCGCCGCTGATGGTCGCCGAACGGTTCAAGATGCTGGAAGCGCTGTTTCCGGGCCGCATCGATCTCGGTCTCGGCCGCGCGCCCGGCACCGATCAAACCACGATGCATGCGCTGCGCCAGCGGTTCGATCCACGCGGCGGCGACGACTTCATCGAACGCCTGATCGAATTGACGTTATGGGAGACGCGCAACTTCCCCGAAGGCCATCCCTATAACAACGTGATTGCGATGCCCGAGGATGCGCCGCTGCCGCCGATCTGGCTGCTGGGGTCGAGCGATTACAGCGCGCAGCTCGCAGCACAGGTCGGCATGGGCTTCGCGTTCGCGCATCACTTCGCCTCGCACGATGCGGCCGACGCGATGATTCACTATCGCGCCCATTTCAAGCCGTCGCACTGGCGCGAAACGCCGTATGCCATTCTGGCGATTGCCGTGATCATGGCGGAGACGGATGAAGAGGCAGACCGGCTGGCGGCGTCCGCCGATCTCAATCGTCTGCTACGCGACCGCGGGCAATACCGGCCGCTGCCGAGCATCGAGGAGGCGCAGGCCTATCCCTACTCAGATGCCGAGCGCGCAAGCATTGCGCGCAACCGCTCGCGGCTGTTCGTCGGCTCACCGCAGACAGTGATGGAGAAAATCACGCCGCTGATCGAGACCTGCAAGGCAGATGAAGTGATGGTCATCACCGCGACCTACGATCACGATGCGCGCAAGCGCTCGTACAGCCTGCTGGCGGACGCGTTCGGCATCGGCAAGCAGGCGGCGGCCTAGTTAGCCTTATTCCGCCGCCTTTTCCGTGAACGCGACACGGAACGGATGCGCCGGATAGACGCCGACGATCCGCAATTCCTTTGAGAAGAACTTCAGTTCTTCCAGCGCATAGGCGAGGTTGCGGTCGTCAGGATGGCCATCGACATCGGCGTAAAACTGCGTGGCGAAGAAGTTGCCTTCCACCATGTAGCTCTCGAGCTTGGTCATGTTGACGCCATTGGTGGCAAAGCCGCCCATCGCCTTGTAGAGCGCCGCCGGAAGGTTGCGTACCCGGAAAACAAAAGTCGTCACCAGCGGGCCGGAGCCCTGCGCGGCCCAAAGCTGCTCGCGCGCGAGGATCACGAAGCGCGTGGTGTTGTGGGCTTCGTCCTCGATGTCCTCGGCCAGAATGTCGAGACCATAGATATCCGCAGCGAGACGGGACGCAATTGCCGCGCAGCTTTTATCGCCGCGCTCCGCGATCAGGCGCGCTGCGCCCGCCGTGTCGCTTGCGACAATCGGCTTGATGCCGAGCTTGCGGATGATGTTGCGGCACTGCCCGATGGCGTGGACATGGCTTTCGACCGTCTTGATGTCGCTCAGCTTCGCCCCGCGCGGCCCCATCAGTTGATGACGGATCGGCAGAAACCATTCGCCGACGATGAAAAGCCCGGACTGCGGCAACAGGTGGTGAATGTCGGCGACACGGCCGGCCAGCGTATTCTCGATCGGAATCATGCCGAGGCTGGCTTCGCCTGACGAGATCGCAGCCAGCGCATCCTCGAAGGTCGCGCATGGCAGCGGCGTCGCGTCCGGAAAGGCTTCCTGGATCGCGATGTGCGAGTTGGCTCCGGGTTCGCCCTGAAAGGCGATTTTCATCGATTTGGTCATGGTGCCTTGCCTGCCAGCATCTGCCGCGCGGTCTCGAGATCGTGAGGCGTATCGACGCCTAGCGGCACGGTGTCAACCACCGTCACGTCGATCCGCATGCCGGCCTCGAGGGCGCGAAGCTGTTCGAGCTTTTCACGGGTTTCGAGCGGCGAGGGCGGTAGGGCGACGAACCGCGCCAGCGCGCTCCGGCGATAGGCATAAAGCCCAATGTGGTGATAGCGCGGGCCGTCTCCATAGGGAGCCGTCGCCCGCGTGAAATAAAGCGCGCGCAGCCGGGTCGCGCTCAGCGGCGATCCGATGACCTTCACCACGTTCGGATTGGTGTGTTCCTCGTCCTTGGCGATCACGGCGGCCAGCGTGGCGATATCGACTTCGGGATCGGCAAGCGGCGCCAGCACGGCGCGAATGTCCTCCGGCGCGATGGTGGGAAGATCCCCCTGCACATTGATGATGGTGTCGATCTGCCCTGCGCCATCGAGGGTCTGAAGCGCCTCGAAAATCCGGTCGGACCCGGACGGATGATCTGCGCGGGTCATGACGGCCTCGCCGCCATGCGCCGTGACAATTTCGGCGATGTCCGGTGCGTCGGTCGCCACAACCACGCGGCCGATTCGCGCGGCGTCCGCACGGCGCACGACATGGACGATCATGGGCAGACCGGAAATGTCCAGCAAGGGCTTTCCCGGCAGCCTGGTCGCAGCCATGCGGGCGGGAATCAGCACCAGGGCGCGGGTTTCTTTCATGGGAGACGCTGGGCTCGGGACCGCCAGGTTGGCGAGGAAAATGACGGTGTTTTCAAGGGGTCGGCGCGTTTATACGGGTTGCCAGAAGGCAGGCAAACCGTTATCTCGATCCCGCTGCCTGTATTGCGCTGCACGCCTGTTCCCGGTAGCAATCCAAGGTCGCTCTGCGCGGCTAAATGTATCGACTTTCCGGCTCGGGGCCTGATCGAAAATGGACTCCTTCGAACTCAACAAGATCATGGGTGCGGTGCTCGCCACCTGCCTCGTTCTCCTCTCCATGAATATGGCTGCCAACGCGATTTTCTCGCCGAAGAAGCCCGAAAAGCCCGGTTTTGAAATCGCGATCAAGGAAGCTGAAGGCGCGGGTCCCGCTGCCGCGGCTGCGCCGAGCGAGCCGATCGAGAAGCTGCTCCAGACCGCCTCTGTCGAGAAGGGTTCTGCCGCGGCCAAGAAGTGCGCCGCCTGCCACACCTTCGAGAAGAACGGCCCGAACAAGGTCGGTCCGAATCTCTATGGCGTGATTGACGACGAGATCGGCCATGGCCGTAACGGCTTCAACTTCTCCGCTGCCATGAAGGGCAAGGGCGGCAAGTGGACCTACGATGCCATCAACAAGTTCATCGCCAGCCCGAAGGGCTTTATCCCCGGCACCGCGATGGGCTTCGCCGGCATCAGCAAGGACAGCGAGCGCGCGGATCTGATCGCCTACCTGCGCACGCTGGCCGACACCCCGGTGCCGCTGCCGACCGCCAGCAAATAAGCTCGGCGCGTGACAGAAATTTAATCCTAAAACGGCCAGGTTCGCCTGGCCGTTTTGCGTTGCAATTGCTGCTGTTTTCGAGCCGGACATTTCGCCGCAAAGAACGCGCCGCAACGGGCTGGCGTCATATCCAAAAACCGACATAATCGGCCAAGACGTTGCCTCGGCATCTGTTTTTCGATCAGCAACAGGAACATTCAATTTGAGCATTTCCCGACGCGATCTTCTTCAGAGCGGTGCGTTTGTTGCCACGGTTCCGATGCTGAAAGCGGCGGGGCTGGACGTGATCGCTTCCGCGCAAGCCCAGACCGCTCCGGAATGGAAACATGCTTTGTCGCTGTTCGGCGACATCAAATATCCCGCTGACTTCAAGCGTTTCGACTACGTCAATCCGGATGCGCCGAAGGGCGGCCTTGCCCGGCAGATTTCGATCGGCACGTTCGACAACTTCAATCTCGCTGTCGCCGGCGTGAAGGGAACGATCGCGCCCGCAGTTGGGCTGATCTACGAGACGCTGATGGCGCGGTCTCTGGATGAGGCGACCACGCAATATGGTCTGCTGGCGGAGTCGGTATCGCATCCCGACGATCATTCGTGGGTGATCTATCGTCTTCGCAAGGACGCGAAGTGGCATGACGGCAAGCCGGTGACTCCGGAAGACGTGCTGTTCTCGCTGGAGTCGCTGAAGAAATACAGTCCGATGTATTCGTCCTACTACAAGCATGTGGTGAAGGCGGAGAAGGTCGGCTCTCACGACATCAAGTTCACGTTCGATGCGCCCGGCAATCGCGAGCTTCCGACCATCGTCGGTGAACTGACAGTGCTTCCGAAGCACTGGTGGGAAGGCAAGGACAGCGAGGGCCGCAAGCGCGACATCGGCGCGACGACGCTGGAGAAGCCGCTCGGCTCCGGGCCTTATGCCATCAAGGATTTTGTCGCGGGCCGTGCCGTCACCTTGGAGCGGGTGAAGAATTACTGGGGCGAGAAGGCGCCGACGCGCGTTGGTCAGAACAATTTCGACGAGATGCGGTTTGAGTTCTTCCGCGACACGACGGTATCGCTGGAAGCGTTCAAGGCCGACCAGGCGGACTGGATCATAGAGTCCTCCGCCAAGAGCTGGGCAACGGCCTATAATTTCCCCGCCGTGACCGAGAAGCGCGTCGTCCTTGAAGAATTTCCGATCAATGACTCCGGACGGATGCAGGGCTTTGCGTTCAACATCCGCCGTGAACTGTTTGCGGACAAGCGCGTGCGCCGCGCCTTCAATTATGCGTTCGACTTCGAGGAAATGAACAAGCAATTGTTCTACGGCCAGTACAAACGCATCAACAGCTACTTCGAAGGCACTGAACTCGCCAGCTCGGGCGTTCCGGTTCAGAGAGAATTCGAAATTCTCAAGGAGGTCTACGGCGACATTCCGCCGGAAGTGATCGCCAAGCCTTACGAAAATCCGGTTGGCGGCGATCCGGAGAAGGTGCGCGATAATCTTCGCAACGCTACAAGGCTTCTGCGCGAAGCCGGCTATGAAGTCCGCGAGGGAAAGCTGGTCAAAAAAGACGGCACGCCGGTCGCGGTCGAATTTCTGCTGGATAATCCATCGTTCGAGCGCATCGTGCTGTTCTACAAGCCGTCGCTGGAACGGCTCGGCATCACCGTGAATGTGCGTACAGTCGATGACGCGCAGTATCAGAACCGCGTGCGGAATTTCGATTACGACATCATCTCGGACATCTGGGGGCAATCGCTCTCGCCGGGCAACGAGCAGCGCGATTTCTGGGGCTCGCAGGCAGCCGACATTCCCGGCTCGCGCAACACCATCGGTATCAAGAATCCCGTCGTCGACAAGCTGATCGACAAGATCATTTTCGCAAAGGATCGCGAGACGCTGGTGGCCGCAACCAAGGCGCTCGATCGTGTGCTGCTCTGGCACTATTACGTCGTGCCGCAATTTACCTACGGATTCTCGCGCTACGCGCGCTGGGATCGCTTCAGCCACGCGCCGCTTCCGAAATACGGCCGCTCCGGTCTGCCGGCGCTTTGGTGGTTCGACAAAGAGAAGGCCGACAAGATCGGCAAGCGTTCTTGACCGGCCTTTCGCGGCGACGGGTTCTTGTCCTTGGCGGCAGCGCGATGGCTGCGGCATGGTCGCCGCTGTCGGCCATGGCTCAATCCGGCATCGACGCCGCTCCCGATAGCCACGGCATGTCGGCCTTCGGCGATCTGAAATATCCGGCGGACTTCAAGAACTTCGATTACGTCAATGTCGGCGCACCGAAAGGCGGCGTGTTCTCGACTGTTCCGTCGTCGCGCGCCTACAATCAGTCGTTCTTTACGTTCAACTCGCTGAACAGCTTTATTCTGAAAGGTGACGGCGCGAAGGGAATGGAGCTGACCTTTTCATCCTTGATGGCTCGCGCCGACGATGAGCCGGATGCGATGTACGGTCTGATTGCCCGCTCGGTGCGGATTTCGCCTGACAAGCTGACATACCGGTTCACACTGCGGCCCGAAGCGCGTTTCCACGACGGCAGCAGCATCACGGCGAAGGATGCAGCGTTCTCGCTGACCGTTCTCAAGGAGAAGGGGCATCCGATCATCCAGCAGCAGCTGCGCGACATGATCAAGGCGGAAGCCAATGACGACGCCACGCTGACGGTGACGTTCGCGGCCAAGCGCGGCCGCGATGTGCCGCTGTATGTGGCCGGACTGCCGATCTTCTCGAAGGCTTATTACGACAAGAAACCGTTCGACGAATCCACCCTCGACATTCCGCTCGGCTCTGGCCCCTACAAGGTCGGCCGTTTCGAGGCAGGACGGTATATCGAGTTCGATCGCGTCAAGGACTGGTGGGCAAAGGATCTGCCGGTGTCGCGCGGCGCCTTCAACTTCGACACCGTGCGCTATGAGTTTTATCGCGACCGCGATGTTGCGTTCGAAGGCTTCACCGGCCGCAATTATCTCTATCGTGAGGAATTCACCGCGCGCATCTGGAACACGCGCTACGATTTCCCCGCCATCAAGGATGGGCGCGTCAAACAGGAATTGCTGCCGGACGATACGCCGTCGGGGGCGCAAGGCTGGTTCCTGAATACACGCCGCGCGCAGTTCAAGGACCCGCGCGTTCGCGAGGCGATGATCCAGGCGTTCGATTTCGAGTGGACCAACAAGACCATCATGTACGGTGCCTATGCGCGCACAGTCTCGCCGTTCCAGAACTCCGATCTGATGGCCGAAGGCCCGCCGCCGCCGGAAGAACTCAAACTACTGGAGCCGTTCCGCGGCCAGGTGCCCGACGAGGTCTTTGGCGCGCCGTTCCTGCCGCCGGTCACCGATGGATCGGGACAGGATCGCACCTTGCTCCGCAAGGCGTCGCAATTGTTGCAGGATGCCGGATGCGTCATCAAGGACGGCAAGCGCCGGCTGCCGAACGGGGATGCATTCCGGGTCGAGTTCCTGCTCGAAGAGCCCGCATTTCAGGCGCACCATGCGCCCTACATCAAGAATCTCGGTGTGCTTGGTATCGACGCCAGCGTGCGGCTGGTCGATCCGGTGCAATTCCGCGCGCGGGTCGACGATTTCGATTTCGATGTCGCGATCCAGCGCTTCAGCATGTCCTCGACCCCGGGCGACGCGATGCGCACGTTCTTTTCGTCGCAGGTTGCCGACATCAAGGGATCGCAGAATCTGTCTGGAATCAAGAACCCCGCCATCGATGCGCTGATCGAACGCATTATCGCGGCCGACAACCGCGATGAACTGCGGACCGCCTGCCGGGCGTTCGACCGTGTGTTCCGCGCCGGACGTTACTGGGTGCCGCAATGGTATTCGGCCAGCCATCGCATTGCGTATTGGGATGTGTTCGCTCATCCTCCGAACATTCCGCGTTATTCCAATGGCGTCGGCACGCCTGACCTGTGGTGGTACGATGAAGCAAAGGCCAGAAAGCCCGAGCAGACCAAGCCCGTGCAGGCGAAATAGTCCATGACCGCGTATATCGCCCGCCGCATCCTGCTGATGGTTCCCACGCTGCTGGGCATCCTGTTCGTGTCCTTTGTTGTGGTGCAGTTCGCGCCCGGCGGCCCGGTCGAACGGGTGATTGCGCAATTGTCCGGCTCCGACACCGGCGCAAGTTCGCGCATTTCCGGATCGTCCGGCGGCGATTTCGCCTCACGGCCGCAGGCGGGCGCATCGGCTGACGCTGTCAGCTCGAAGTATCGCGGCGCGCAGGGGCTCGATCCGGATTTCGTCAAGAGCCTTGAAAAGCAGTTCGGATTCGACAAGCCCGCGCCCGAGCGTTTCGCGCTGATGCTGTGGAATTTCGCGCGCTTCGATTTCGGCAAGAGCTACTTTCGAGACGTCAGCGTGATCCAGCTCATCAAGGAGAAGCTGCCGGTGTCGATGTCGCTCGGCATCTGGATGACGCTGCTGACCTATCTGATCTCGATCCCGCTCGGGATCCGCAAGGCCATCCGGGACGGCTCGAAATTCGACACCTGGACGTCGGGCATCATTATCATCGGTTTCGCGATCCCGGGCTTCCTGTTCGCAATTCTGCTGATCATTCTGTTCGCGGGAGGATCATTCTTCGACATCTTCCCGCTGCGCGGGCTGACCTCGGACGGCTGGGCGCAATTCCCGTGGTACCAGAAGATCACCGATTACTTCTGGCACATCACGCTGCCGCTGGTGTCGATGGCGCTTGGCGCCTTCGCGACCATGACGCTGCTGACCAAAAACTCGTTTCTCGATGAAATCCGCAAGCAGTATGTGATGACCGCGCGCGCCAAGGGATGCAGCGAGCGGCAGGTGCTCTACGGACATATTTTCCGTAACGCCATGCTGATCGTGATTGCCGGCTTCCCGAGCGCATTCATTCATGCGTTCTTCTCCGGCTCGCTGCTGATCGAGACCATCTTCTCGCTCGATGGCCTCGGGTTGCTTGGTTTCGAGAGCGTGCTGAACCGCGATTATCCGGTGGTGTTCGGCACGCTGTTCATTTTCTCTCTGGTCGGTCTTGTGGTGAATCTGATCTCGGATCTTGCCTATATGTGGATCGATCCGCGGATCGATTTCGAGGCGCGCGAGGTATGACCATCGCTCCTGCACCGCCGGTCGAGACCGCCGCCCCGTCCCCGATGGGCGAAGCCGTGCCGCCTTCGCGTCACCCGCTCGGCATATCGCCGCTCAATCAGCGGCGCTGGCGGAACTTCAAGTCCAACCGGCGCGGCTACTGGTCGTTCTGGATTTTCGCGCTGCTGTTTTTTGTCTCGCTGTTCGCGGAACTGATCGCCAACGATCGCCCGTTCCTGATCAAGTTCGACGGCAAACTGTATTTCCCGGCCTTCGTGACCTATCCCGAAACTGCCTTTGGCGGGGACTTTGAGACGGCTGCCGACTACCGCGATCCGTATCTGCAGAAACTGATCAAGGAAAAGAACGGCACGGTGATCTGGCCGTTGATCCGCTATTCCTACAGCACGCATAATCTCGATCTGCCGACGCCAGCGCCGTCGAAGCCGACATGGATGCTCACCGAGGCGCAATGCAAGGCGGTGGTCGAGAAGAAGGGCGTGCGCGGCTGCCGCGATCTCGAATACAACTGGCTCGGCACCGACGATCAGGGCCGCGATGTGGTTGCACGCCTGATCTATGGCTTCCGGATATCGGTGCTGTTCGGTCTCACGCTGACGATCATCTCCTCCGTGATCGGCATCGCGGCCGGCGGTGTGCAGGGTTATTTCGGCGGATGGGTCGATCTTGGCTTCCAGCGGTTCATCGAAGTGTGGACCGCGATTCCATCGCTGTATCTGTTGTTGATCCTCTCTTCGGTGCTGGTGCCCGGATTCTTTGTGCTGCTTGGAATCCTTTTGTTGTTCTCATGGGTGTCGCTGGTTGGCCTGGTGCGCGCGGAATTCCTGCGCGGACGTAACTTCGAATATATCCAGGCGGCGCGGGCGCTGGGCGTGTCGAACGGCACCATCATGTTCCGCCACCTGCTGCCCAACGCCATGGTCGCGACCATGACGTTCCTGCCGTTTATTGTGTCGTCATCAGTGATGACGCTGACAGCGCTTGACTTCCTCGGCTTCGGCCTGCCGCCGGGCTCGCCATCCCTCGGCGAGTTGCTGTCGCAGGGCAAGGCCAACGTGCAGGCGCCGTGGCTTGGATTCACCGGTTTTTTCTCGGTTGCCATCATGCTGTCGCTTCTGATTTTCATCGGCGAGGGCGTGCGCGACGCCTTCGATCCGCGCAAGACGTTCAGGTGAGATCATGCTGGATTCCATCAACCAGCCTTTGCTCGATGTCCGCGAACTGTCGGTGGCGTTCCGTCAGGGCGGAACCGAGAGTGTCGCGGTCGACAAGATCTCGTTCTCGATCGAGCGCGGACAATGCGTGGCGCTGGTTGGCGAGTCCGGGTCGGGCAAGTCGGTCAGTGCGCTGTCCGTCCTGAAGCTTCTGCCATATCCAACGGCGCATCATCCGACCGGCAGCATCCGCTTCAAGGGGCAGGATCTGCTCGGCATGAGCGAGAACGAGATTCGCGGCATTCGCGGCAACGACATCTCGATCATTTTTCAGGAGCCGATGACCTCGCTCAATCCGCTGCACACCATCGAGGCGCAGATCGGCGAGGTGATCTATCTCCACAGCGGCGTACGCGGCGCGGCGGCGCGTGCGCGGACGCTGGAGCTGCTGACACAGGTCGGCATCCCTGAACCGGAAACGCGCCTCGCCAGCTATCCTCACCAGCTCTCCGGCGGTCAGCGTCAGCGTGTGATGATCGCGATGGCGCTGGCAAACGAGCCGGACCTTTTGATTGCGGACGAGCCGACCACGGCGCTCGACGTCACGGTGCAGGCGCAAATCCTCAAGCTGCTGGCCGATATTCGCGAGCGCCTCGGCATGAGCATGCTGTTCATCACCCACGACCTCGGCATCGTGCGGCGCATCGCCGACGTGGTCTGCGTGATGAACAACGGCAAGATCGTCGAGCAGGGGCCGGTGGAGCAGGTGTTTACGGCGGCCCAGCATCCTTACACCAAGGCGCTGCTGGCGGCGGAGCCGAAGCCGGATCCCGCGCCGCCGCGGCCGGAATCGCCGGTGGTGATGTCATCCGATGATTTGAAGGTCTGGTTTCCGATCAAGCGCGGCCTGCTGCGCAAGACGGTCGGGCACATCAAGGCGGTCGATGGCGTCAGTGTCAGGGTGCGCAAGGGGGAAACGCTCGGCGTGGTCGGCGAATCCGGTTCAGGCAAGACCACGCTCGGGCTGGCGCTGCTGCGCCTGATTTCGTCGAACGGACCGATCGTGTTCCTCGGCAAGAATATCCAGGGCCTGAAGTTCAAGGAGATGCGTCCGGTTCGCCGTGACATGCAGATCGTGTTTCAGGACCCGTTCGGCGCGCTCAGCCCGCGCATGTCGGTCGGCGACATCGTTGCTGAGGGTCTCGGTGTGCATCAGCCATCGCTCGGCGAGAACGAGCGCGAGGCGCGGGTGGTCAAAGCGCTGAAGGATGTCGGGCTCGATCCGGCGACACGCTTCCGATATCCGCATGAATTCTCCGGCGGCCAGCGTCAGCGCATCAGTATCGCACGTGCCGTGGTGCTGGAGCCGAACTTCGTGGTGCTGGACGAGCCGACCAGCGCGCTCGACATGTTGTTCCAGGCCCAGATGGTCGATTTGCTGCGCGATCTGCAGCGCAAGCGGGACCTGACTTACATGTTCATCTCGCACGACTTGCGCGTTGTGGCCTCCCTCGCAAGCAATCTGATCGTGATGCGTCACGGCAAGGTGGTGGAGGAGGGCGCAGCGGCGGATATCTTCAAGAATCCGAAGACCGACTACACCCGCGCGCTGTTCGCCGCCGCCTTCAACATCGAGGCCGCTCCGAATATTGTTCCGGAGATGTAATCTTTCAGCCTAGCCGCTTGATGCTGGTGACGTCGCTTCCTGCGGCCTTGATGCGCGCGATCGCCGCCTGCATCGGCTCGATGGCGGTTGCCATGTGGTGCGCATTGGCGTGAACAATGGTGCTGCCGTCGCGCACGATCGCGACATGGCCCTTCCAGAAGATCAGATCGCCGCGTTTGAGATCATGCCATTGCGAGGACGGCAGCGCCGTTCCCAGCGTGGTTTCCTGCATGTCGCTGTCACGTGGAGCGATGATGCCCGCGGCTGCAAGCGAGGTTTGAACCAGCCCGGAGCAGTCGATGCCGAGGCTTGTCCGGCCGCCCCACAGGTATGGCGTACCGACAAAGCGTTCTGCAACGCCGACAAAATCGGTCTCATTCGTCTCGAGCGAAGCCACATGCTGCGCGGGCAGATAATGCCGCTGGCCGGTGATTGCGAAATCGCCTTCGAACTTTACGATTTCGACACGCGCGCCGAGCGGCAGGACTTCCACCGGCGGCAGTTTGATGGATGGTCCCGGAAACGCGAATGTTCGCAATGCCGTCACTTTATGCGTCGGCGTGGAGCGCGGCTGGACCAGCGCGACATCGGGGAACCATCCGACATATCCGTCAGCCTTGAGCTGACCCCATGCCCATCCTTCCGCGTCACGGTCGTATATCGTCACGCGTTCGCCCTTCAGCGCCTCGGTATCCAGGGCGGCATCGTGCGAGGGTTCGCGCCGGACCGGCGCAATGGGATCAAACACCTCGAATTCTGTTCCTTCGATAAATCGCGCGGCGTTCACCCTGCCTTCAAGGTGTTTCGCCGCGAGATCGGGCCGCGCGGGCGTGATCCTCGGATCGAAGGCGGATTTTGAATCAGCCATACCGCTCGCTCAGCAGCTTGTAGATCGCGCGTGCGGCCTGGCATTCACCGCCTTCGGGACGCGCAGGCTTCGCCGATGGCGTCCAGCCGTAGATGTCCACGTGAAGCCAGCTTTTCGCGCTTTCGACAAAGCGCTTCAGGAACAGCGCGCAGGTGATCGACCCTGCGAACGCACCGCCCGGAGCGTTGTTGAGATTTGCGGTCTTGGAATCCAGCCAGGAATCGTAGGGCATCCACAGCGGCATGCGCCACAGCGGATCGTTCTCCGTGCGGGCATGGCGCGCGACGTCTGCTGCCAGTGTTTCGTCATTGGTGTAGAACGGCGGCAGATCAGGCCCCAGCGCGACGCGCGCCGCACCCGTCAGGGTACCGAGGTCGATCAGGAGATCTGGTTGTTCCTCATCGGCGAGCGCCAGCGCGTCCGCCAGCACGAGACGTCCTTCCGCATCGGTGTTGCCGATCTCGACATTGACGCCCTTGCGTGACGGAAAAATATCGAGCGGGCGAAAGGCATTCCCCGCGACAGAATTCTCGACAGCGGGAATCAGAACACGCAGGCGAACCCTGAGTTTCGCATCCATGATCATCTGAGCGAGCGCGAGCACGTTGGCTGCGCCGCCCATGTCCTTCTTCATGATCAGCATGCCGCTCGACGGCTTGAGATCCAACCCGCCGGTGTCGAAGCAGACGCCTTTGCCGACCAGCGTCACTTTCGGATCCGATGCATCGCCCCACGTGATGTCGATCAGGCGCGGTGCGCGTGTCGACGCCATGCCAACCGCATGGATCAGCGGGAAATTGCCGGCCAGCAGTTCGTCGCCCACGATGCTGATGAATCCGGCGCCGTATTTTTCTGCGAGGGCGCGCGCGGCCTGCTCGAGTTCCTCCGGCCCCATGTCGTTGGCGGGCGTGTTGATGAGGTCGCGCGCCAGTGCCGCGGCGTCCGCCATGCGCGTCAGCTCAACCATGTCGATGCCGTCGGGCGGGACGAGCCGTGCGCCGGGAGCGTCGTTCTTGCGATAGCGGTTGAACCGGTAGCTGCCGAGCGCAAAGGCAAGCGCTGCGAGCCGCGTGTCGTGGGGCGCATTGGCGAAACTGTAGCTGCCCGCAGGCAACAGGCCGGGCAATTGTCCGGGCCGGAACGGGTCGAGCCATTCGCTGGAGGCATCCTCGATGCCGAACACGACATGGGCCAGCGACCCGTCGTCAGCGGGCAGAGCAAGATATTGGCTTGGCTTGGCGGTGAAAGCATTGGCCGCCGCGAACCGCCGGGCCGCTGCGGGAAGGGCGGCGCTGACGGTGTCCCAGGTTGACTTGGTGGCAAAGGTAATGGGGACGGCAGATGTGGCGTTCTGGAAGGCTGGATGCATGAAGGTCCCGGACAGGGTGTGTGACAGGCACGCACTATAGCAGTGCGGGCGCGCCGCGCAGCAGGCTCAAGATCGTGTTTTTACGGGTCTTTCCGACCGGAAGGCACGCGGTCGGGCGCCGCCGCCCCTCAACGAATTAACCAGCCATTAGGGTTAACAGTCTATTGCTGGCGTCATCCGGCTTCGCCAAACCTCGATAGCGAGTCCAAGCGTCATGCGTAATCCATCCCGTTTCGCCAGGTACTTTGGGTCCGCCGCAGTCGCGGCGCTCCTCGCAACCAGCCTTGGCGGCTGCCAGACCGCGCGTTCGCCCGACATCACCGGATCGCTCAATGGCCGTGCCGAAGCGGCGCCTGGCGTTGCGTCACGCGATGAGATCGAAGCCTATGGCGAACGCTATCGCGCCAATCCGCGCGACGCAGCCGCGGCGCTTCAATACGGCCAGTCGTTGCGTCTGAACGGGCAGCGCCAGCAGGCCGTCGCCGTGCTGGAGCAGGCGACGATCGCCAATCCCGGCAACAAGGCGCTGCTGGCGGCCTATGGCCGCGCGCTGGCGGACAACGGAAACTTTCAGCAGGCCTTCGATATCCTGACCCGCGCCCATACGCCGGCAAATCCCGACTGGCGCATTCTGTCGGTGCAGGGCACGACACTCGACCAGCTCGGCAATCACGACGAGGCACGCCGCTATTATGCGAGCGCCCTGAAGATTGCGCCGGAAGAGCCGTCCGTGCTGTCGAACCTCGGCATGTCCTATGTTCTGTCCAAGGATCTGCCCAAGGCCGAGTCGGTGCTGCGCAGGGCCTATAATCGTGGTTCGGCAGACGCTCGCGTTCGCCAGAATCTCGGCCTCGTGGTCGGGCTTCAGGGGCGCTTCGCGGAGGCCGAAACCATCGTGAAGGCGGACCTTCCGGCCGAAGAGGCGGAAGCCAACGTCGCCTATCTGAAGCAGATGCTCAGCCGCGATGGTGGACGAGGCCCGCGCACGACGGCCGTGGCAGACCCCAGCCGCTCATAGGCCGCGCTTCATTTTCCATGTCTTGAGGTTGAATAACGCAGCGGCGCCTGACCGGCGCCGCCTGCATTACTTCATATACTCTGCGACTTTGATGCCGGTGGGCCCGAGAATGACCACGAACAGCACCGGCAGGAAGAAAACAATCATCGGCACGGTGAGTTTCGGGGGCAGGGCGGCTGCTTTCTTCTCGGCCTCGTTCATGCGCATGTCGCGGTTTTCCTGAGCCATCACGCGCAGGGTCTGCCCCAGCGGCGTGCCATAGCGCTCCGACTGTTGCAGGGCCAGACAGACGGACTTCACGCCCTCGGTTCCGGTGCGCTTGGCCAGATTCTCGTAAGCCATCTTGCGGTCCTGCAGATAGGAAAGTTCCGCGGTCGTCAGCGAGAATTCTTCCGCAAGCGCGATCGACTGGCTGCCGATCTCCTGGCTCACCCGGCGAAACGCCGCTTCGATCGACATGCCGGATTCGATGCAGATCAGCAGCAGGTCGAGCGCATCCGGAAATGCGCGCCGGATCGACAACTGGCGCTTGGTGATGGCGTTCTTCAGGAACAGCATGGGCGCCTGCATGCCAAACCATGTTGCGCCCAGGCACATGCCGATTTTCATCGCCGTCGGCTGCTGCATGTTCGAGATCACAAACACGTAGAGAATGGCGGCGATCAGGAACACAATCGGCATGACCAGGCGGAAGAACAGGAAGGTCACGTAGGGCGCCTGGCCGCGATAGCCGGCCATGACCAGCTTGTCGCGGGCTTCTTCCTGCGCCACCCACTTGCCGAGGTTGAAGTCCTCGACGACTCTCGCCACGACCTGTTTCGGCGTCTGGCGCAGCGAAACCTTCTCTGAGCGATTCAGGCGGTCGCGTTCGCGCTGGCGCAGCCGCTCGCGCTCGCTGGCAACAGCTCTCATGCGTTTGGCCAGCCCGTCGCCGGCGAACATCGGAGACACCACCGCGTAGGCGGCTGCCGCGGCGGCGATCGCCGCCATCAGCATCGTCATGAACCTGACGTCGTGGAACTTTTCGATGAGAAGATCGACCATGGTTCCTCGTCAGAAATCGAAGTTGATCATTTTCTTCATGACAAGGATGCCGGTCGACATCCAGAGCACGCAGCCCGCCAGCATCAGCCGCCCGGTTGGGTGGGTCCAGAGCAGGGAGATGTATTCGGGTGTCATGATGTAGACCATGAGCATCACGA
This sequence comes from Afipia sp. OHSU_II-C1, assembly GCF_000497575.1. Classification (GTDB taxonomy): domain Bacteria; phylum Pseudomonadota; class Alphaproteobacteria; order Rhizobiales; family Xanthobacteraceae; genus Afipia. The sequence goes on along the minus strand of NZ_APJI01000006.1, from coordinate 520,484 downwards.
GCGGCGGCAGCGCGCCGATGATGCCGGCCGAGGCCTTGGCTTCCATCGACATCGCCTGAATCTTGGCCTTCATCTTCTTGCGGTCGCGAAGCACCTTCGAGAGATTGCCGAGGGCCTCCGACAGGTTGCCGCCGGACTTGGTCTGGATCGCAATCACGATGCCGAAGAAGTTGGCTTCCGGAAGCGGCATCCTGTCGTAAAGACGCTGACAGGCGTCGCCGAGCGGCATGCCGATGGTCTGGGTTTCGATAATCGCGTTGAACTCGCTGCGCAGCGGCTCCGGCGCATCGGCGGCAACGACCTTGAGCGAGTCGAACAAAGGAAGGCCCGCCTTGATGCCACGGACGATGACGTCGACGGCATCCGGCAACGCGTCGAGAAACTTGGTTTCGCGGCGCGTCTTGAGAAAGCCCAGCACCCAGCGCGGCAATCCGAAGCCTGCGCCGATGGCAAAGCCAAGCGTGGCCAGGAGAGGCGCGCCGGCCATATAGGAGCCGATCAGCGCGATCGCGCCGAGAATTCCGGAGCCGATCATGAATTGCTGCTTGGTCCAGTTCATGCCCGCCTGGGCGATGCGGGTCTCGATCGAAACCTTCTTGGACTCGGCCAGCTTCTGTTCAAGCTCTTTCAGCGTGTCTTCGACCTGGACGCGGCGCGTCCGCGAGCGGTCGTCGATACGCAATGCAGGTTCGGTACGCGCAAAGGACTGAACGCGCTTCTCGGTCTGCTTCTCGCCGGAGAGTAGCGGATAGATGAAAACCCAGGCGAGTCCGCCCACCGTGACGGCGGAGAGGAAAGCCAGTGCCAGCGCCTGCATGTTCATGGGGCGCTCCCTATACCTCGGCCACTTCGGCAGCGTCGAGCGCCGCGGCGAGCCGCTTCTCCTCGCCGTAGTACCGTGCGCGTTCCCAGAACTTCGGACGTCCGATGCCGGTCGAGCGATGCCGACCGATAATGTTGCCGTTCAGATCTTCGCCCATCAGGTCGTAGAGGAAGATGTCCTGGGTGATGATGGTGTCGCCTTCCATCCCCATCACTTCGGTGATGTGGGTGATGCGGCGCGAGCCGTCGCGCAGGCGGGCTGCCTGCACGATGACATCGATCGAAGCACAGATCATTTCGCGAATGGTGCGTGACGGCAGCGAATAGCCGCCCATGGTGATCATGGATTCGCAACGCGACAGCGCTTCGCGGGGATTGTTGGCGTGCAGCGTTCCCATCGATCCGTCGTGGCCGGTGTTCATCGCCTGCAACAGATCGAATGCCTCGGGTCCGCGGACTTCGCCGACGATGATACGTTCCGGCCGCATACGCAGGCAGTTCTTGACCAGATCGCGCATGGTCACCTGGCCCTCGCCCTCGATGTTCGGCGGGCGTGTTTCGAGGCGCACGACATGCGGCTGCTGCAATTGCAATTCCGCGGCGTCTTCGCAGGTGATGATGCGTTCGTCTTCGTCGATGTAGTTGGTCAGGCAGTTCAGCAGGGTGGTCTTGCCGGAGCCCGTGCCGCCGGAAATCAGGACGTTGGCGCGGCAACGGCCGATGATTTGCAGGATCTGGGCGCCCTCGGGCGTGATCGCGCCGAATTTGACAAGCTGATCCAGCGTCAGCTTGTCCTTCTTGAACTTGCGGATGGTGAGCGCCGGGCCGTCAATGGCCAGCGGAGGAACGATCGCGTTGACGCGCGAACCGTCGGCGAGGCGGGCGTCGCAGATCGGCGAGGATTCATCGACACGCCGGCCGACCTGGCTGACAATGCGCTGGCAGATATTGAGAAGCTGCTGGTTGTCGCGGAAGCGAATGCCGGTCTTCTGGATCTTACCGCCGACTTCGATGAACACCGTGCCGGCGCCATTCACCATGATGTCGGCGATGTCGTCGCGGGCAAGCAGCGGTTCAAGCGGTCCGTAACCGAGCACGTCGTTGCAAATGTCGTCGAGCAGCTCTTCCTGCTCGGCGATCGACATCACGATGTTCTTGATCGCGATGATCTCGTTGACGATGTCGCGAATTTCCTCGCGCGCGGACTCGACGTCAAGCTTCGCAAGCTGGGCGAGGTCGATCGCCTCGATCAGCGCGCCGAAGATCGTCGCCTTGACCTGATAGTAGGTATCGGAGCGCCGGGCTTCGACAACGGGTGCGGGCGCAGGAGGGCGCGCGGGCGCGAGCGGCGGCGATGCGACGCTCACGGCCGGCCTTGCAGCGGCGGGCGCTGTCACGTGGCCGCGATCCGCGGGCTGAATGCCCCGGACGTCGGCCTCTGATCCGCTACGCTTACCAAACACGACGGTACTCCACGCGAAAGTCTATTTGGCCCGGAGCTTTCCGAGCAAAGGCGCCAGAAACGAATTGCGCGGCTTCTTGGCCTCGCCACGGCCAGTCAGGCGCTGCGCGATCTGCAGGAACATCTCGGAGGTGCGGTGATTGGCTGCGATTTCCGCGATCATCTGCCCGTTGTTCGCCGCCGCCCCGAAGATCTGCGGTTCGAACGGGATTGTCACGATCGGCGGGCTTTCGATGGCCTTAGCAAACTCGCCGGTGCTGATCTCGGGCCGCTTCGGCACGCCAGCCTGGTTGATGCAGTACAGCGGCGCCCTGTCGTTGGGCCGGGCAGCCTTCAGTGTGTCGAACATGTTCTTGGTGTTGCGCAGATTGGCGAGGTCAGGTGTTGCGACGATCAGGATATCGTCGGCGCCGACCAGCGCGCGCTTGGTCCATCCGGACCATTGATGCGGAACGTCAAGGACGATGCAGGGCATCGTGGTTCGCAGCGTATCGAAGATCGAATCGAACGCCTCCGCACCGAAATCGTAGACGCGGTCGAGCGTTGCGGGCGCGGCGAGCAGGCTGAGATGATCGGTGCACTTGGAGAGCAGGCGGTCCACGAAAGCCGTGTCGATACGATCGGGAGAGAACACCGCGTCGGCAATGCCCTGCGGCGGGTCTTGGTTGTAATCGAGACCGGCGGTTCCGAACGCGAGATCGAGATCGGCGACCACCGAATCCAGCGCGAGATCGCGCGCGATCGCCCAGGCGACGTTATGCGCGACGGTGGACGCGCCGACACCGCCTTTTGCGCCAACGACGGCAATGATCCGGCCGACGGCCTTGGCTTCGGGAACCGAAAACAGGCCACAGATCGAGCGGACAACGTCGAGCGGCGCAACCGGAGCGATCACGTAGTCGCTGATGCCCCGGCGTACGAGTTCGCGGTACAGCACGACATCGTTGACGCGGCCGATCACGATCACGCGCGTGCCCGCGTCGCAAACCGTTGCCAGCTGATCAAGACCCGAAAGGATGTCGTTGCGGCCCTCGGTTTCGAGCAGGATGACGTTCGGGGTCGGCGCTGTCCGGTATGCCTCGATGGCGGCCGTCATGCCGCCCATCTGAATCTTGAGATGCGCCTTGTCCAGCCGGCGGTCCTCGCCGGCGGCCTGCACGGCTGCTGCGGTTTCGACGGTTTCGCAGAACGCCTGGACGGAAACGCGCGGCGCCGGTGCAATATGCTCCTCGGCGGCGGTCGAGGCCGTCCCGTCCTCCTGATCCTGACGCGCGTAACTGATCATTTGCCCACTTCGCTCAGTTTGGCCTTGTCGGCTTCCGGATATGCAGTCGTCGTGGTCGTGCCCTTGCGATACTTGTCGAAGGCCACGCTGCGGCGAGGCGTGTAGGCCGGGGTTTCGGCGCGCGGCTGGACGAGATCGGACGGATTGTCGACCATCGCGGCCAGATTGCGCTGGCTCGCACAGCCGAGGTTGTAATACGGCCGGTTATCGTAATAGCCCTTGTTCTTGATTGAAGGGCCGAGGTCTTCCGGCCAAACACCGCATGGACCGGCATCCGCCACGATGCGCGGATAGTTGACGCGGATGGTCGCAAACAGCCGGGGATCCGTGGGCCGATAATTCCTGACGGTGATGCCGCGCGACGGCACGCCGGCGGCAGCCAGGATAGCCTGAATCTCACGCAGCGAGTCGTTTGCCACGCGCGCGTTCGGCGTATTGGTCGGCATGTCGATGATGATGCCGCCGGTGCCTTCGCGCAGCCAGGTCTCGGCGAGACCGGTGATATCCGATCGCTGCGCGGCAGTGAGACCGCCCCGGCCGGTGCCGACAAAGACTTCGGTGGTGCGGTTCGCTTCCTGAACCACGATGGGATGACGCTGGCGGTAGTCGAGCGGGATGCTGCTGGTGGGCGTGTCCTGATCGGTATGCGTGCAGGCCCCTAACGCGGCAGACGCCCCGAGAAGAGCGACTGCGATCCGCAGGCTGCGCTTGAGATTGGGTACTCTCGTCGTCATTGCTACTGTCCTTGTCCCATCTCAGTCGGTGATGAAGCCGTAGGTGCCGCGGTACTTGCGGCCGGGCTCAACGCGTCCGGGAACGCCATAGATGCGGTTGATGTTGCCGAGCAGATCCGACTGCGGATCGGCGGCGTCGGCGAAGCCGTCGTCAGGACGCGACAGGTCCTTCTGCGCGACCGCGCGGACCACGAACGGGGTAACCAGCACCATGAGTTCGGTGTTGCGATTGACGTAGTCGCGGCTGCGGAACAGCGTTCCGAGCACCGGCACCTGCGAGAGTCCGGGCAGACCGTTGATGGCCTGCTTGGTTTGCTCCTGAATCAGTCCGGCCATCGCCATAGAACCGCCCGAGGGAATTTCGAGGGTGGTTTCGGCACGACGGGTCTTGATCGAAGGAATCGTAAGGGTGTTTCCCGACTGATCGAGCGTGATCGAGTTGTCGGGCGAAAGTTCGGAGACTTCGGTCAGCACGCGCAGGCTGATCCGTCCTTCGGTCAGGACGATGGGCGTGAAGTTCAGGGTGATGCCGAATTTCTTGAAATCGATCTGGGTGGTACACGCACGCGAGACGGGGTCGCAGGTGTATCCCTTGGGCAGTGGGAACTCGCCGCCTGCGACAAAGGTTGCGGATTCGCCCGAAATCGCCGTGAGGTTCGGTTCGGCGAGCGTGCGGACGACCCCGGCGGTTTCCATTGCGCGTAGCGTTGCGGTGACCGCGGGGACGCGCTGACCGAGCAGGTTTGTTGCCTGACCCGCCGCACCGACCAGGCTATTGCCGGCGACAAGCGGGCGGCCATATGCAGTGAACGGATTCGTGTTGTTGAAGTTCACCACTGCGGTGCCGTAGTTCATCGTGGCGCTGAGATCGACGCCCAATTGCTTGATGATGTCGCGCTGAACTTCCGCCACGGTGACTTTCAGCATCACCTGATCGCGGCCGCGGACCGCGATGCTGTTCACGACCTTTTCGGGGCCGCCGGCCAGACGCGCGGCCATTTCCTGGGCCTGCTGCGCCTCGATAGGGCTGGCGGCAAAGCCCGACAGCACGACGCCGTCGCCGACGCCTTCAATCCGGATGTCGGACAGCGGGAACGACTGCTTCAGCGCGGCGCGCACGCCATTGAGGTCGCGCGTCACTGCGATATCGTAAGCGGCGATCTGCTGGCCCGACGTGTCGAAGAAAACGATGTTGGTCTGGCCGACTGCCGCGCCGATAATGTAGGCGCGCTGCGCGGAGCGCACCACGGCATTGGCGATCTTGGGGTCCGCAACCAGAACGTCCTTGATGTCGCGCGGCAGGTCGATGACAACGGACTTGCCGATGCCGAGCGGCAGGAAGCGTGCATTCAACTGGCCAGCATTCGATGCGACGGCCGCAGCCGCGGGGACGCGGTAATCGCTCGCGATCACCGGCGACATGACCGGGTTCAGCGTCAGCGCGGAAACCGCGGCAAACGACAGGGCACGCACCATGAAGGTCCGCACAGGTGCCTGATGTCCCTCTCGCCTCGTCATGCCGGTCCTCTCGATCACTTCCGTGTCGTCATTTGCGTGGAAACGCCGTAGCGAACGACATTGACGCTGTCGCTCTTGCTGCCGTCGTCGATATTGATGTCGTTGCGGTTGGCGTCGACCAGACTGCGCAATGCGAGCGACAAGGTGCCTGACTGCCGCGCACGCGCGAGCGATTCCGCCTGCTCAGGCTTCAATTCGAGTGTCGCAGTCTTGCCGACCACGACCTTCTGCCCGTCCTTTTCTCCGACTGTCTGGTCGATGGCGAGAACGCGGATGTTGGTCAGGATGATTTCGGAGTTGATGACGTCATTCGTGCCGGTGCGGCTGGCGACTCTCTCGCGCTTGGTGAGAATGACGTCGACCTTGTCGTTGGGCAGGATGAAACCACCGGCGCCGGTTTCCGGCGAGATTTCCGTCGAGATCGCGCGCATGCCGGTCGGCAGGATAGCGGCCATGAAGCCGGAACCGTTGCCCTTGACGAGCTTTGTCTCGCGGATCGGTTCGCCCGCGAGAAACGGCGAACGCGCGATCGACCCAACGATCTGGGTCATGGCTTCGGGCTGATCGTTGCGGCGGATGAAGTTGGAGCTTGCGGTCGACGACGGCCAGTTCTGCCACGCAATATCATCGGGCGTAACGGTCTGGCCGAGCGGGATGTCGGTGCGGGCAACTAGTACGTCGGTGGTGTCCATTGTCGTTGGCGCCGCAACCGGCTTCGGATCGGAGCCGCTTGCAAGATATGCAGCCGCGCCGCCGGCGCAGACGGCAATGGCCAGGACGACAATCCGCGCGGTATTCATACGCTTTCACTTTCCACATCACGCCGCGACGGACCTGTCGCTGTGGTCGGATTTGACCAGCTAAACGTCAAAGCATGGTTAATGAGGCGTATCTAAATCGCGTTAATGAGATGTTGCCATCGTGCGGCGGCCTGCAAGTCCGCGAGCTTCTCCAGCATGTTGCCAGTGAGCGCTGTGACTGAAGCAGGTTTCTGGTTCAGAGCGGCGACGGGTTCAGTGGCCGATGAAGCGGGTGAGATCGACGGCCTTCATCCATTCGGTCTCGGGATAGATCATCAGCGCACCGAGAGCGAGGGCGATACCGTACGGAATGCCGCTGTCCTTGCGGTGCAGCCGTTGCAGCCATTCCTGCGAAATCAGTGAGTACGGCAGTGGCCACTGCCGGAACTGAAGCATCAAAAGTGTCAGCGCACCGCCGAACAGGGACGCATAGACAAGGTAGCTGGCGAGAGGCGGAAACCCGAACCAGAGCCCGGCAGCGGCCGCGACCTTGGCATCGCCGCCGCCCATCCATCCGAAGGCGAAGCAGGCAAACGCGATGACCAGCACCGTCAGACCGGCCGCCACATGCATCCCGATCTCGGACAGCGGCATGCCGCTGAACCCGGCCAGCACGAAGAAACCCGCCACCAGCAGCAGCGAGATCCGGTTGGGAATCGTCATCGTGAAGAGATCGCTCGCGGCGGCGAAGGCCATCAAGGCGGGAAACAGGAAGACGCGCGCGAGATCGAGGATCATGGGGTTGCCGGGTCTGACAGATTGAGCCGCAGGAACTCGGTCCGGTTGAGCGAACGGCAGGCTACCCGGCAGAAATGAACAATACTAAAACGCGCCGGGCCAGATGCTGACGATCCGGAACAAGGCCGCGAGGCAGGCGAGGACAAGACCCGCGCAGACCAGCCGGATCGGCTCTTCGCGGGAAAGCGATACAAACAAGTGCCCGAAATTCGAACGTTTCTCGGCAGAAGACGGTTTCATACGCTTTACACAGTTCCGTCGGAGTGGCGCGGACACAAAAAAGGGCTCCGGTTTCCCGAAGCCCCTTTTTTTATCGAAACCCGACCGATTACTTGATCGAAGCGTTGATGTTGGTGAACTTGCTGTTCAGCGTGGTGCCGAGGCCGTTCACGGCAGCGATGATCGCGAGCGCAATACCCGCGGCAATCAGGCCGTACTCAATCGCGGTGGCGCCGGATTCGTCCTTGACGAAGCGAGCAACGAGCTTGGTCATCTATAACTCCATTTGTACACGTGGCTGTAGAACTCTGGCCGTTGCGGGGGCGGAAACCACCGTGACCATAGGGTCAACCTACGCAGCAGGAATTGCAGCGCAGTTAATTCGATTGCCGAAAGACTGAGGTATCCGCTTCTTCTTGCGGACGGTAAATGCTGGTTTAACGGCATTGTACGAATAGGGCGGGTTTCGCTGGCACAGTCCAGGAGCCGGCTCGAACAGCCGGATGAAACAAAGGCCCCGGTTTCCCGAGGCCTTTATGAACCCACGTGCTCCCCGTTAGTTGATCGAAGCGTTGATATTGGTGAACTTGGTGTTGAGGGTGGTGCCGAGACCGTTCACTGCGGCAATGATCGCGAGCGCAATGCCGGCTGCGATCAGGCCATACTCGATTGCAGTCGCGCCGGACTCATTCTTGAGGAAGCGGACAACGAGCGTCATATCCAATTCTCCATCTATGCGTTGAATGTCGAAACGAGCATTCTGAAAAGAGAACCGATTGAGTTCCCGGCGAGGAACCTAGAGCCGGTAAAAGTTCCAGTTCCTTAACATGATTGCAAAAAGCGAAAGAGGGGTGAGTTCCTGCTTAACAGACAACCTGTAATTGCAGGTACTCAACGATCCGTTCCGGCCGATGTCTGCAAGCCGTTTGCAGTTCGTTCATCAATTAACGGCAGATTTGCCATGTCGGGCGCCGGCACCGCTGCGTATCGCTTTTGCCGGCTTGTACACGCCCCGGAGTAGAGTATGTCGATCAATGTCTCGCGCCGTTACGTGCATAAAGCCGTAGCGCTGCGCTTTCTTGTTGCTGGCTTCCTGATGTTCCCGATCGCGACATTCGCCGGTACCGGCGATGAACCCGTTGCGGTTTTTGTGGATCAGGCAAAGGTGGTCAAACTGCCCGAGAAAGTCGCGACCATCGTGGTCGGAAACCCCCTGATCGCAGACGTTAACCTTCAGCCCGGCGGGATGGTGGTTGTCACCGGCAAGGGCTACGGCTCGACCAACATGATCGCCATGGATCGCGCCGGCGAGGTTCTGGCCAGCCGCTCCATTCAGGTTGAAGGTCCGGCGGACAAGATGGTCACCGTGTATCGCGGCCTGGAGCGCGAATCCTATAGCTGCACACCTGATTGCCAGCGGCGTGTGACTCTCGGTGACGGGCGGACCTACTTCGAAACCGCCCTCGGCCAGACCAACGTGCTGAACAACCAGGCCAGCGCTGCTGGCGCGCGGCCCTGAGACCGGATTGATTCCTTAACAGCCGGTTAATTCCGCGCCGGATGTTGTTCGTATCCGGCGCAAGCATTCAACAATCTCTGTCGGCTATTCTCGGCGGTAGTTATTTCCGCTGCATGCTTAGGATAGCCCGATGCCTCACCCCGCGACATCCATGACCGCGATCAACAAGGCGCTGCGCCGGTTTCGCCGCGACAGGCGCGCTTCGGCCGCCACCGAATTCGCGTTTGTCGCTCCGATCTTCTTCGTGCTGCTTTTCGCCGTCATGGAAACGGCGATGGTATTTTTCGCCGCGCAGATCCTTGAGACCGGTACACAGAATTCAGCGCGCCTGATGCTGACGCACCAGGCGCAGGATGCCGGCATGACGCAGGCCCAGTTCAAGCAGGATCTCTGCGACCGCATCAGCGTGATGTTCAGCTGCGACGGCATCTATGTCGATGTGAAGTCATTCGCCGAGGGAGCGACGGTCAACATCACCGACCCGATCGATGGATCTGGAAACTTCGTCAACAACTTCAGCTATCAGACGACGCCCGCCGGTAGCGCCGCCACCGTGGTCGTCCGCGCTTTTTATCAGTGGCCGATGTTCGTCACCGGGCTTGGCTACAACATCGCAAACATCGGACGCAACACGTCGAACAGCAAGCGCCTCCTCGCGGCGACGGCTGCGTTCCGCGTCGAGCCTTGAGGACGAACAATCATGAAACTGATTTCGCTTTTCAGGCATGTTCTCCGCGGCCGCCGGCTCGCAGTTCGGTTCGGTAACGACAGGCGCGGCGTGGCCGCCGTCGAGTTCGCGTTCATCTTGCCGTTGATGCTGACGCTCATGCTCGGAATGATCGACGTTTCGAGCGGGGTCGCCATCGACCGCAAGGTGACGCTGACCGCGCGCACGCTGTCCGACCTTGTGTCGCAGGGCACAAAAGTATCGTCCACGGACATCTCGAATTTCTTCAAGATGGGCAGCGCCATCATGACACCGTACGCCGTCACGCCGGCGACAATGACGCAGAAGATATCCGCGGTCAGCATCGATGCATCGAAGAAGGCGAAGGTGGTCTGGAGCTATTCCGGCGCGGTCAACGGCGCCAGCTCTGTCACGGTCACGACCGGCTATGCCAAGGATACAGTCATCACAACGATCCCGGCCGATCTTCTTGTCGCGAACACGCAGTTGATCTGGAGCGAGGTGACTTACACCTTCACGCCGATCACCGGATACATCATCAAGACCAACGTGCCGCTGTCTGAGGACTGCTACACCCGGCCTCGCCAGTCCGACACGGTGACTTATACAAGCTGATCGCAAAGCAGCTTTTCAGGCGCCAAAACAAAAAGGCCGTGCGATCCGCACGGCCTTTTCAATATCTGGTTCTCGGTTCTGAATGTCCTGCGGCGTGAGCCGCAAGAATTTCAGTTAACCGGCGGCGCGAAGATTGTCGGCCGACGACTTGCCCGAACGGCGATCGGCAACGATTTCGTAGCTGATCTTCTGGCCTTCGCGCAGCGTTCCCAGACCAGCGCGCTCGACGGCGCTGATGTGAACGAACACGTCGTTTCCGCCATCGTCAGGCTGAATGAAACCGTAACCCTTAGTCGCGTTGAACCACTTCACTGTTCCCATGCTCACGCAGGTAGTCCTTCTCAAGATAGATATCGTCAAAGCCCACGTCTAAATGGGCTGGTGAGATCGAAATTTGGATGAGGTCGTCAGCGTCTAAACCGGCTGTACCGGTGGATAGCTATGTCGTCCGGCCGAAGATCGATATCTCAATATTACGTGAAAATGGCCCCCGAAACAATCCTGACGGGTGCGGATTTTTGATGCCCGTCCAGCGTGCTCCGGAAGCAGGAGATCGCGCATGACGCGTGCCATGCGCGATCCGTATGATGCGGAGAAACCCGCTTATCTGCGGCGAAACTGGCCGCGCGGCGGGGTGCCGCGGGGAGGTCCGCCGGCCCCACCGGGGCGCTCGTCCTTGTGCCGGAAAATCAGGCGGCCTTTCTCGAGATCGTAGGGTGACATTTCGATGGTCACCCGGTCGCCTGCCAGCGTCTTGATGCGGTTCTTCTTCATCTTCCCGGCGGTGTAGGCCACGATCTCATGTCCGGCATCGAGCTGGACGCGATAGCGTGCGTCGGGAAGAATTTCGGTCACCAGTCCTTCGAACTGGATCAACTCTTCTTTGGCCATAGGGGTCTCCAAGTCCTTCTAATCAAGTTCGCTAATTCTGTCCGCAGGTCCGGTTCAGGACCGCTGCGGGCGCTGATTCCGATTGGGCTGATTTTGCGCCGGACGGCTTTCACGATGCAAGAAGGCGACGCCCTGAATACCCTCGCTCTTGCCACCCTGTGACGGCCGGGATTGCTCATGGCGATTGCCCTCGAAGCGGTTCGCTTGCGCGGGAGCGCCTCCACCCGGACGACGGCGGCGGCGCGGACCCTTCGATCCGGGGGCGCCGTCATTCGCACGTGGGCTGTGTCCGTTGTGGCCGTGACCACCTGACCGTGCCGGACGGTGATGCTGCGCGGGCGCGGCTGCGGCGGGACGCTGTTGATGTCCCGGCGTCCGGCGGTCTTCCTTCGGCAGGGTGACCTTGATCAGCCTTTCGATGTCGCGCAGATAGCCAAGCTCCTCGCCGCCGGCCACCAGCGAAATCGCGGTGCCGTCAGCGCCGGCGCGCGCGGTGCGGCCGATGCGGTGAACGTAGGTTTCCGGAACGTTGGTCAGGTCGAAGTTGATGACATGGCTAATACCGTCCACGTCGATGCCGCGCGCCGCGATATCGGTTGCGACCAGCGTGCGGATGTCGCCGGTGCGGAACGCCGCCAGCACGCGCTCGCGATGGTTCTGCGACTTGTTGCCGTGAATAGCTTCGGCAGGAATACCCGCTTTTACGAGGCCTTTCACAACCTTGTCGGCGCCGTGCTTGGTGCGGGTGAACACCAGCGCGCGGTTGACCTGCTCGGTCTTGAGGATCTGCGCCAGAATGGCGGGCTTTGCCGAGTGATCGACCTGGAGGACCTTCTGCGTGATGCGCTCGACGGTGGAAGACACCGGGGTCACAGCGACGCGCGCCGGGTTGTTCAGCATCTGGTCGGCGAGATCGGCGATGTCCTTCGGCATGGTCGCCGAGAAGAACAGCGTCTGGCGCCGGGTCGGCAGCTTGGCGACGATTTTGCGGATGTCGTTGATGAAGCCCATGTCAAGCATGCGGTCGGCTTCGTCGAGCACAAGGAATTCGACCTGATTGAGCTTGAGGGCATTGCCCTGGACCATGTCGAGCAGCCGGCCCGGTGTTGCCACCATGACCTCAATGCCCTGCATCACGGAGCGGACCTGGCGGCCCATCGGAACGCCGCCGATCGCCAGCGCCGAGGTCAGGCGCATATGGCGCCCGTAAGCGTTGAAGCTGTCGAGGATCTGACCGGAGAGTTCGCGGGTGGGGCTGAGCACCAGCACGCGGCAGGTCTTGGGCTGCGGCTTGATACGGTTTTCCAGCAGGCGGTGCAGGATCGGAAGCGCGAAGGACGCGGTCTTGCCGGTGCCGGTCTGCGCGATGCCGATAACGTCGCGTCCGGTGATCGCGATCGGAATGGTCTGGGCCTGAATGGGGGTGGGCGTGACGTAATTTTCTTCTTTAAGAGCACGCGAGATGGGATCGGCGAGGCCGAAATCCTGGAAGGAGGTCAAAAGGGTATCTTTCTATGAGTCGCAACGCGCGCCCGACGGAGTGCCAGGTGCGGGCGGGTGTCGGAGACACCCGCGTGTCTGGGGCGTCGGTTTCGGTTAGCTGAAGGGGCAAGCCAGAAACCGTTGAACGGGATCAGTACACGCGGCTCGCAAGGACCCGATGATTCTCAAGGTCGTGGCGCTCATATGGAACAGGAACACGGCGCTTTCAAGGTGAAATCGACCGCATAGCGGTAACTGGAGCCGGGAAGCTCAACAAACCCGAACATGCGGCACCGTTTCCTGCCCGAATTGTAGACAATGAGGATTTTATGATGAATTTTTATGCAATTGCCAAAAGCAAGGTCAGTTCAGCTGGCTGAAAAATGAGCAGGCAAAATACACGTCAAACTGAAATTCGATTTATCCATTAGAAATCAAATAATTAGGCAAATCTGTCCCATGGCATAGTTCTTGCGATTCCCTTAACGCCGCCGGCCGAGGGCCGTCGCACAGCGTTTCACGTCTGCGTCAGGGAGATGACATCGCATGACTACGCATTTCAGCAGCGCTGCAGTTGCACCGTTCAGCCGCCGTAAATGGCTGGCCGCAACTGCGGGTCTTTTTTTAGGTCTTGCCACGATCGGCGGGGCCAAGGCGCAGGAGACCATCAAGGTCGGCGTCCTTCATTCGCTTTCCGGAACAATGGCCATCAGCGAAACCACGCTGAAGGATACGGTGCTTTTCCTTATCGATGAGCAGAACAAGAAGGGCGGCGTTCTCGGCAAGAAGCTCGAGGCCGTCGTGGTCGATCCGGCGTCGAACTGGCCGCTGTTCGCGGAAAAGGCCCGCGAACTGATCACCAAGGACAAGGTGTCCGTGGTGTTCGGCTGCTGGACCTCGGTGTCGCGCAAGTCTGTGCTGCCGGTGTTCAAGGAACTGAACTCGATCCTGTTCTACCCGGTGCAGTACGAGGGTGAAGAGAGCGAGCGCAACGTGTTCTACACCGGTGCGGCGCCGAACCAGCAGGCGATCCCTGCGGTCGACTATCTCGCCAAGGAAGAGAAGGTGCAGCGCTGGGTTCTGGCCGGTACCGACTACGTCTATCCGCGCACCACCAACAAGATCCTCGAGGCCTATCTGAAGTCGAAGGGCGTCAAGGCCGAAGACATCATGATCAACTACACGCCGTTTGGTCATAGTGACTGGCAGACCATCGTGGCCGACATCAAGAAGTTCGGTTCGGCTGGCAAGAAGACGGCGGTGGTTTCGACCATCAACGGCGACGCCAACGTTCCGTTCTACAAGGAACTCGGCAACCAGGGCATCAAGGCGACCGATATTCCAGTCGTCGCGTTCTCGGTCGGTGAAGAAGAACTCGCCGGCATCGATACCAAGCCGCTGCTCGGCCATCTCGCCGCCTGGAACTACTTCCAGTCGATCAAGACGCCAGAGAACGAGGCTTTCATCAAGTCTTGGCAGGCCTATACCAAGAACCCGAAGCGCGTGACCAACGATCCGATGGAAGCGCATGTGATCGGCTTCGAGATGTGGGTGAAGGCTGTCGAGAAGGCCGGTTCGGTTGACGCCGATAAGGTGATCGACGCTCTTCCCGGCACCAAGGCCAAGAACCTCACTGGCGGCGTGTCGGAAATGCTTCCGAACCATCACATCACCAAGCCTGTGTTCATCGGCGAAATCAAAGCCGATGGCCAGTTCGACGTGGTGTGGAAGACCCCTGGCCTCGTCGCCGGCGACGCCTGGTCGAAGGAGCTCGACGGCTCCAAGGACCTGATCGGCGACTGGGTCGGCAAGAAGTGCGGCAACTTCAACACCAAGACCAACAAGTGCGGTGGTCAGGGTTCCTGAGCAACGTCACGCAGCGTGATGCATCCAAGGCGCATCGCGCTCTGACCTGAAACGACCGGAAGGCGGCGGCAGTCGCCGCCTTCCTCTCACCTCTGCCGGGGTTGTCACGTGTTTTTCTCATGTCTTCATCGCTGCCGTGCGGCAGCCATTGCGCTGATATTGATGATCGTCTCGGGCGTGCCGGTGCTGGCTGGTCCCTTTGAAGATGCCGTCGCGCAATTCGCCAACGATTCATTTTCCGATACCGAAGCCGCCGTCGGCGCGCTCGCGACCAGCGGCAATCCGCTCGCATTTCCGATCATCGACGCGCTTCAGGATGGCCGCCTGCTGGCCGATCCGCAGAGCAGGAAGGTTTTCGTCAAGGACAAGAGCGGCAAGGTCACCGACGCCGCGACCGGAGAGGCTGCGACCGCGCCATCGGGCGCTGTAGCGGTACGACTCAACAATCGCCTGCGCCGCACCGTTGAGGCCGCGCTCGGCGGATTGACGCTGCTGTCTCCCGATCCCGCCAGGCGTATTCAGGCGGCGCAATCCGTTTTCAAGACACATGACGCCGCATTCCTGCCGGTCATTGAAGGCGCGCTGCAGAAGGAAACCAACAGCGGCGCGAAGCGGGCCTTTGCTGAGGCCAAGGCCGCGATCGTGCTGTTCGATCCGAAGGCCTCCGAAGCCGACAAGCTCGATGCGATCTCGGTGATCCGGGATCGCGGCGATCAGGAAGCGCTGGCGCTGTTGACGGGCCTGTCGTTCGATCCGGCGTCCGCGCTTGGACGCGTCTCGGCGTCCGCGATCAGTTCGATCCAGAGCAACCTCGCGATCTGGGCCACCGCGCAGAACGCATGGTATGGCCTGTCGCTCGGCTCGGTGCTGCTGCTGGCGGCTATCGGCCTTGCCATCACCTTCGGCGTGATGGGTGTCATCAACATGGCGCACGGCGAGATGGTGATGATCGGCGCTTACGTCACCTTCGTGGTCCAGGAACTGATCCGCACCACCAATCCCGCCCTGTTCGATTACTCGCTGCTGATCGCCGTGCCGCTCGCCTTCCTTGTAGCGGGACTCATTGGCGTGATCATCGAGCGGACCATCATCCGCTTTCTCTATGGACGCCCGCTGGAGACCCTGCTCGCGACCTGGGGATTGTCGCTGGTGCTGCAGCAGGCGGTCCGCACCATGTTCGGTCCGACCAACCGCGAAGTCGGCAACCCGTCGTGGATGAGCGGCGCGTTCGAGATCGGCCAGATGACCATCACCTACAACCGGCTCTGGATCGTGGTCTTCACCATTGCTGTGTTCTTCATTCTGCTCGGCATGCTGCGCTTCACCAGCCTCGGGCTTGAAATGCGCGCGGTCACGCAGAACCGCCGGATGGCGGCGTCGATGGGCATCGCCACCTCGCGCGTCGATGCGCTCACCTTCGGTCTCGGTTCCGGCATCGCAGGTATCGCGGGCGTGGCGCTGTCGCAGATCGACAACGTCAGCCCCAATCTCGGCCAGAGCTACATCATCGACTCGTTCATGGTGGTGGTGTTCGGCGGCGTCGGAAATCTCTGGGGCACCCTGGTCGGCGCACTGACGCTCGGCATGGCCAACAAGTTCCTCGAGCCGGTGGCGGGGGCGGTGCTCGGCAAGATTGCCATTCTGGTGCTCATCATTCTGTTCATCCAGAAGCGGCCGCGCGGCCTGTTCGCGCTCAAGGGCCGGTCGGTGGAAGCATGATGCCGTACCTGCTCACACGCTCGCTCAACAAGAGCGCGACGGTCTTTCTGCTGATCGTCGCCGCTGTCGGCATTCTCGTTCCGCTGTCGAATCTGCTGTTGCCGGCGTCGTCGCCCTTGCAGGTGCCGACCTATCTGATGGCGCTGTTCGGAAAGTATCTTTGCTACGCCATTCTCGCGCTCTCGATCGACCTGATCTGGGGCTATTGCGGCATTCTCTCGCTCGGCCACGGCGCGTTCTTCGCGCTCGGCGGTTACGCGATGGGCATGTACCTGATGCGGCAAATCGGTTCGCGCGGCGTCTATGGCAACCCGGTGCTGCCGGACTTCATGGTGTTCCTGAACTACAAGGCGCTGCCGTGGTACTGGTACGGCTTCGACATGTTCTGGTTCGCGGCGCTGATGGTGCTGCTGGTGCCGGGACTGCTCGCCTTCTGCTTCGGCTGGCTGGCGTTCCGTTCCCGCGTCACCGGTGTGTATCTGTCGATCATTACCCAGGCGATGACCTACGCGCTGCTGCTGGCGTTCTTCCGCAACGACTTCGGCTTTGGCGGCAATAACGGCCTGACCGATTTCAAGGACATTCTCGGCTTCAATGTGCAGGCGCAGGGGACGCGCGCCGTGCTGTTCATCCTGTCCTGTATCGCGCTGGCCCTCGCATTCCTGATTTGCCGCGCCGTCGTCACATCCAAGCTGGGCAAGGTGCTGATCGCGATCCGCGATGCGGAATCCCGCACGCGCTTCCTCGGGTACCGTGTCGAAAACTACAAGCTGTTCGTGTTCACCCTGTCGGCCTGCATGGCCGGCGTAGCCGGAGCGCTGTACGTCCCGCAGGTCGGCATCATCAATCCCGGCGAATTCGCCCCCGGCAATTCGATCGAGGCCGTCATCTGGGTGGCGGTCGGCGGCCGCGGCACGCTAACCGGCGCTGCGCTCGGCGCCATCGTCGTGAACTATGCGAAGACGGTGTTCACGTCCGGCGTGCTCGCGCCGTACTGGCTGTTCATGCTGGGCGCACTGTTCATTCTGGTGACGCTGCTGCTGCCGAAAGGTATCGTCGGCACCGTCAAGGACTGGTGGGCGGGCCGGCGGGAGCAACTCGCCGCGGACGAAATCAGCGCAGCAGCGGAAGACGGCGTCACCAAACCGGGTCTCACCAAACCAAGTCTGGCGGAGTAGGGCGCATGAACGTCATGGACACCCGCGCGACGTCGGCCATGCTCTACCTCGACGGCGTGCACGTCTCGTTCGATGGCTTCCACGCCATCAACAACCTGTCGCTGGTCATTGCGCCGGGTGAGATGCGGGCCATCATCGGCCCCAACGGCGCCGGCAAGACCACGATGATGGACATCATTACCGGCAAGACCAAGCCGGACGAGGGCGATGTGCTGTTCGACGGCAAGACCGATCTGACGCGACTCGACGAGACGCAGATCGCCGAGCTTGGCATCGGCCGTAAATTCCAGAAGCCGACAGTGTTCGAGAGCCAGACTATCGAGGACAATCTGCTGCTGGCGTTGAATGTCGATCACAAGGTGCGTGGCACGCTGTTCTGGCGCGAAACGCCGGATGAAAGCGAGCGGATCGAGCGCGTGCTTGAGACCATCCGCCTGAAGGATTCACGCGATCGCCTCGCGGGTGCTCTGTCGCACGGGCAAAAGCAATGGCTCGAGATCGGCATGCTGCTGGCGCAGGACCCGAAACTGTTGCTGGTCGACGAGCCGGTGGCGGGGATGACGGATGTGGAGACGCATCAGACCGCCGAACTGCTGAAAGAGATCAACAAGGAAAAGACCGTCGTTGTCGTCGAGCACGACATGACATTCGTGCGCGAACTCGGCGTCCGCGTCACATGTCTGCACGAAGGTTCGGTTCTCGCGGAAGGCACGCTCGATCAGGTGTCGTCCAACGAGCGCGTCATTGAAGTGTATCTGGGGCGTTAGCGCATGATCCCGAAAAGTGGGTACCGGTTTTCGGGCAAGATCATGCGCAGAAAGTAAAGCTATGTTGGATGTCAAAAACATCACGCTCTACTACGGCGCAGCGCAGGCCTTGCGCGGCGTGTCGCTGACGGCAGAGCCCGGCAAGGTCACCTGCGTGCTCGGCCGCAACGGGGTCGGCAAGACCAGTTTGCTGCGCGCCATGGTCGGGCAGTATCCGATCAAGGACGGCTCGATCACCTTCGATGGGGCCGATATTGCCGGCCTCAGGCCGTATGAGCGTGCGCGCAAGGGGATGTCGTTCGTTCCGCAGGGCCGGGAAATCTTTCCGTTGCTGACAGTGGAAGAAAACCTCAAGACCGGATTTGCGCCGCTGAAGCGCAACGACCGCACCATTCCCGACGACGTGTTTTCGCTGTTTCCAGTTCTGCAAACCATGCTGGGGCGGCGCGGCGGCGATCTCTCGGGCGGGCAGCAGCAGCAGCTCGCTATCGGCCGTGCGCTGGTGATGCGGCCCAAGCTCCTGCTGCTGGATGAGCCGACCGAAGGCATCCAACCGTCGATCATCAAGGACATCGGCCGTGCCATTTCCTATCTGCGCAGCCTTGGCACCATGGCCATTGTTCTGGTCGAACAGTATCTCGACTTTGCCTGCGAGCTCGGCGACAATTTCGCGGTCATGGATCGCGGTGCGGTGAAATTCACCTGCGACCGCAGCAATCTGGATCCCGCCGAGATCAGCCGTCAGATGGCGCTGTAACGCGCGGGATTTTGCAGGGACTGGCAGGCGGATGCGGGGCGATATCACACCAACGGTGTCCGAGACATTCGCGGCTAACCGTGCGGTCGGCGCGGTGAAGTTCGATGTGCATCTGAAAGACGGCGCCACGCGCCGCCGCCAGTTGCATGAAGAAGGCTCGCTGCGGGTGCGGTTTCCCTCCCCCGAGCAGCAGGGGCTTTCCGCAGTGTTCGTGAACACGGCCGGCGGGGTCGCAGGCGGCGACCGCTTCGATATCGACATCGCCGCCGGGGATGGCGCCCATCTCACCGTGACCACGGCCGCTGCGGAAAAGGTCTACCGTTCTCACGGGCCCGAAGCCCAGGTGAACATTGCGCTGCGCGCCGCGGCCGATGCGCGGCTGTGCTGGCTGCCTCAGGAAACCATTGTGTTCGATCAGGCCCGGGTCCTGCGCCGGATCGACATCGACCTAGCGCAGAGCGCGTCGCTTCTGCTGTGCGAAATCGTTGTGTTCGGGCGCGCCGCCATGGGCGAGATCATGGCGCACGGCAGTTTCACCGATCGCTGGCGGATGCGGATCGGCGGCAAGCTTGCCTTTGCCGAAACCATCCGGCTCGAAGGCGACATTGCGGCCAAGCTGGCCCGCCGCGCTGTCGCGAACGGCGGCGTCGCCGTCGGTACGGCGTTGATCGTGCCGGGCGATGAATCCATCGTCGAGCACATCCGTGAAGTCTCCGATGCATTCGGGGCCGAGGCCGGGGTCTCGGCGTGGAACGGATTTGCAATGGCGCGTTTCTGCGCCCAGGATGCGGCGCGGCTCCGCGCCGATATGATGAAAGTGCTGGAACGTGTGAGCCCATCGGGCTTGCCGCGACTTTGGCTTAACTAGAATTCAGATAAACCGGATACTGCCCGCATGAATTTGTCTCCTCGCGAAAAAGACAAGCTCCTGGTTTCCATGGCCGCCATCGTCGCGCGGCGGCGCCTCGAACGAGGCGTGAAGCTCAATCATCCTGAAGCGATTGCGATCATCTCGGATTTCATCATTGAAGGCGCGCGTGACGGCCGCACCGTCGCCGAATTGATGAAAGCCGGTGCGGAGGTCATCACGCGCGAGCAGTGCATGGATGGCATCGCCGAGATGATTCACGACATTCAGGTCGAAGCGACGTTCCCCGACGGGACGAAGCTGGTCACCGTTCACGAACCCATTCGTTGAGGACTTCAGGATGATCCCCGGTGAACTCTTCATCAAGGACGGCGATATCGAACTCAATGCCGGCCGCAAGACGGTGACGCTGACGGTGGCCAACACCGGCGACCGGCCCATTCAGGTTGGTTCGCACTATCATTTCTTCGAGACCAATCCGGCGCTGAAGTTCGACCGCAAGAAAGCGCGCGGCATGCGGCTCGACATCGCGGCGGGGACAGCCGTTCGCTTCGAGCCGGGCCAGACGCGCGAGGTCAATCTCGTCGCGGTGGCTGGTAAACGTACGATCTACGGTTTCCGCGGCGATGTGAGCGGCAAGTTGTGAGCGGCATCAATTTCAGGACAGGGGCATACTAATGGCCACCAGAATTTCTCGCTCCGTCTATGCGGACATGTTCGGTCCCACGACAGGGGACAAGGTCCGGCTGGCCGATACCGACTTGATCATCGAGGTCGAGAAGGATTTCACCGTCTACGGCGAAGAAGTGAAGTTCGGTGGCGGCAAGGTGATTCGCGACGGCATGGGCCAGTCGCAGATCACCAACAAGCAGGGCGCGGCCGATACCGTCATCACCAATGCGCTGATCGTGGACCACTGGGGCATCGTCAAGGCCGATGTCGCCATCAAGGACGGCTACATCTCGGCCATCGGCAAGGCGGGTAACCCTGACATTCAGCCCGGCGTCACCATTATCATCGGTCCCGGCACCGACATCATCGCGGGTGAAGGCAAGATCCTCACCGCCGGCGGCTTCGATTCGCACATCCATTTCATATGTCCGCAGCAGATCGAACATGCGCTGATGAGTGGCGTCACGTCGATGCTTGGCGGAGGCACAGGTCCATCGCACGGCACCTTCGCGACCACCTGCACACCGGGACCGTGGCACATGGCGCGGATGATCCAGTCGTTCGACGCGTTTCCGGTCAATCTCGGCATTTCCGGCAAGGGCAACGCCTCGCGTCCCGCCGCGCTGGTGGAGATGATCAAGGCCGGTGCGTGTGCGCTCAAGCTCCATGAAG
This sequence comes from Afipia sp. OHSU_II-C1, assembly GCF_000497575.1. Classification (GTDB taxonomy): domain Bacteria; phylum Pseudomonadota; class Alphaproteobacteria; order Rhizobiales; family Xanthobacteraceae; genus Afipia. Next base: position 499,212 of record NZ_APJI01000006.1, on the reverse strand, counting down.
ACTGGGGCACCACGCCCGCCGCCATCGACAACTGCCTGTCGGTCGCCGACGACTACGACATTCAGGTCATGCTGCATTCGGACACGTTGAACGAATCCGGCTTTGTCGAAGACACCGTCAAGGCGTTCAAGGGTCGCACCATCCATGCCTTCCACACCGAAGGCGCGGGGGGCGGCCACGCGCCGGATATCATCAAGGTCGCAGGTCTGAAGAACGTCTTGCCGTCGTCGACCAACCCGACCCGACCGTTCACCCGCAACACCATCGACGAGCATCTCGACATGCTGATGGTCTGTCATCATCTCGATCCGTCGATTGCGGAAGATCTGGCCTTCGCCGAAAGCCGCATCCGCAAGGAGACCATCGCGGCAGAGGACATCCTTCACGATCTCGGCGCGCTGTCGATGCTGTCGTCGGACAGTCAGGCGATGGGCCGCCTCGGCGAAGTCATCATCCGCACCTGGCAGACCGCCGACAAGATGAAGAAGCAGCGCGGTTCGCTGCCGGAGGACAAGGGCAAGGACAACGACAATTTCCGCGTGAAGCGCTACATCGCGAAATACACCATCAACCCTGCGATCGCGCATGGCGTGTCGAAGCTGATCGGTTCGGTCGAGAAGGGCAAGATGGCCGATCTCGTGCTGTGGTCGCCGGCGTTCTTTGGCGTCAAGCCCGATCTGATCGTCAAGGGCGGCTCCATTGTCGCAGCTCCGATGGGCGATCCGAATGCGTCGATCCCGACGCCGCAGCCGGTGCATTATCAGCCGATGTTCGCCGCCTACGGCAAGTCCCTCACCGCGTCGTCGGTGGTTTTCACGTCGAAAGCGGCGATTGCAGGCGGGCTCGCCAAGAAACTCGGCATCGACAAGAAGCTCTACGGTGTTTCAAACACGCGTGGCCGGATATCGAAGAAAAGCATGATTCACAACGGTGCGACCCCGAATATCGAGGTCGATCCCGAGACCTACGAGGTGCGCGCCGACGGCGAATTGCTGACCTGCGCGCCCGCGGAGGTCCTTCCCATGGCGCAGCGCTATTTCATGTACTAGGGTCCCGGCCTTAACAGTAAAAGCCGGGAGGATTACCGTGATCTACGTTGTTGCGACTTTGACCATCAAGCCTGAAACGCGTGCGGACATGATTGCCGCCGCGAAAGCCTGCATCGCCGAGACCCGCAAGGAAGCCGGGAACATCGCCTACGATCTGCATGAGAGCGTGACAGATCCCACCAAGCTGGTCTTCGTCGAGCAGTGGGAAAACGCCGAGGCGCTGGTGCCGCACCGCAAGGCCGAGCACATGAAGACGTTCGGACGCGTGGTCGTGAATTGTCTCGCAGCGCCGCCGAAGATCGAAGTCATTACGCCGGCGAACGTGGAGGTTCGATGATCTACGTCGTCGCCACCACCAAGGTGAAACCGGAAGGCCGCGAGGCCTTCATCGCTGGTGCGAAAACCTGCATCGCCGAGACCCGCAAGGAGAAGGGCTGCATCTCCTATGAGCTCCATTCCAGCGTGAATGATCCGAACACCCTGGTCTTCGTCGAGCGCTGGGAAACGCGCGATGATCTCACCGCGCACAGCCGCGCGCCGCATCTGAAGGCGTGGCGCGAACTGTCCGCGCCGTTGAAAGCCTCGCCGACCGAGATCGAGATCATCAGCGGAGGCGAAGTCCAGAAACTATGAGCACGCCGTCATGATCCGCGCGACGCAGGTTCGCCCGCCCGGCAGTTGGACCGGGGCTGCCGACACGGTGGTCCTCGGTTTCGACGACCGGCACCGGCGCCGCATGGCCATGACCGGTACGCGAGGGCTGGAATTCCTGCTGGACCTGAAGGAAGCCGTCGCCCTGCGCGGCGGCGATGCCCTGGTGCTGGAAGACGGGCGACTTATCGAGGTGGTCGCCGCGCCCGAACCGCTGGTGGAGATCCGCGGCACCGATCCGCATCATCTGGTGCGGGTCGCCTGGCATCTTGGGAATCGTCACTTGCCGACACAGATCATCGGCAAGGGCCTTCGCATCCGCCGCGATCATGTGATCGAGGACATGGTGCGCGGCCTCGGCGCGCGTGTGATCATCATTGAAGCGCCGTTCGATCCCGAGGGTGGAGCGTATTCCGGTGGCGGTCATGGATCGCATGGTCATGATCATCACGGTCACGGCCACCACGATCATGCGCGCCATGACCATAATCACGCGCACGATCATGGTCACGGCGGGCATGACCATGATCATCACCACGGTCATTCCCATGCTCATGACCATAAATGAGCGCGATCAGAATGGCGTCGAATCCGGGGCGGAGGAGTCGGCTGCGCTCTTTCGCCTGATGACATGGCTGTCGCCGTCGTTTCCGGTCGGGTCGTTCTCCTATTCCAGCGGCATCGAGTGGGCGGTCGAAGCTGGCGACATCAAGGACAGGGCGACATTGCAGGACTGGCTCGCCGCGATGCTGCTGGAGGGCGCCGGTTTCTGCGACGGCCTGTTTCTGTGCCACGCATGGCGCGCCGCCGAGGTGGGTGACGGTGGGACGCTGGGCGAGATTGCCGAACTTGCCGCGGCTTTCACACCGTCGCGCGAACGGCATCTGGAGACAACGGCGCAGGGCCGCGCCTTTGTCGAGATTGCCCGCTCGGCCTGGAATTGCGAGGCGCTGGATTTGCTATCCGCGCATGTGACGGGCCCGGTCACCTACCCGGTAGCCGTGGGAGTTCTCGCGGCGGGGCATGATATTCAGCTGTCTTCGACGCTGCATGCGTTTCTCCACGCCACGACGTCGAACTGGATATCGGCTGGCGTGCGTCTCATCCCGCTCGGGCAAACCGACAGCCAGCATGTGCTCGCCGCACTTGAGGGCGCGATCGCCGCGACGGCGGAGAAATCCTTGCAGGGTTCGCTGGACGATCTCGGCAGCGCGACGTTCCGCGCCGATCTCGCCAGCATGCGCCATGAAACGCAGTACACGAGGCTGTTTCGATCTTGAGAAAGATGTCCCTATGAGCACCAGCATGAACGGACCGTTGCGCGTCGGCATCGGCGGACCTGTCGGATCGGGCAAGACCGCCCTGATGGACCTGCTCTGCAAGTCGATGCGCGAGCGTTACGAGATCGCGGCCATCACCAACGATATCTATACAAAGTGGGACGCGGAGTTTCTGGTTCGCTCAGGTTCGCTGACGCCGGATCGCATTGCGGGCGTGGAGACCGGTGGCTGTCCGCATACGGCGATCCGCGAAGATGCCTCGATGAATCTCGCGGCAGTGGCCGACATGCGGGTCAAGTTTCCCGATCTCGATCTTGTGCTGATCGAATCCGGCGGCGACAATCTGGCGGCGACCTTTTCGCCGGAACTGGCCGACCTGACCATCTATGTGATCGACGTTGCGGCGGGCGACAAGATTCCGTCCAAGGGCGGCCCCGGCATCACCCGCTCGGATCTGCTGGTGATCAACAAGATCGATCTCGCCCCCCATGTCGGCGCCTCGCTCGAGAAGATGGACACCGATGCGAAGCGGATGCGGGGCGAGCGCCCCTTCGTCATGACCAACCTGAAAAAGAGCGAAGGGCTGGATCGCATCATCCGCTTCATCGAGGCAAAGGGCGGCCTTCAGGTTTCGGTTCCGGAGAAGGTTAACTGAGGCAACGCCTGCCTTTCTGCACAGGGGGTGCGTCCTTCCGCATCGGTATTTTCTGGAACGCCTGGGTGGCCGGAGTGTTAGTCATGCATGAAGCATTCTGTTTTCGCAGCAGCATCCGGCAGAGACTATAGCGGCGTCTTTCTTGGCGCGGTTCTGCTTGGAATCGTCGCCGTCGTCGTCGGGCTGGCCCTGGTTGTTGCCTAGCCTGCCGTTCGTGCGGGCTACGGGGGAGTTGCGCCGGATTTACCATGAGCGCTGAGAGGTATATTTTCCCGTCGCTGGAACCATCTGTCAGCGCTTACATTAATCCATTCGCGACCCATTCAAGCCGTGCCGGTTCGTTTGCCCGAACGATCCGTCAGTTCAGAGCACTCATGACCTGCAGTTCGGTATCTGCGTACAACGTCGATTTTTGCCAGGCCGGCCTCGCCGGCCGGTGTCATTTTTCATCCCTTCTCCTTTTCGAGTAATTGCGTGCTCCGTCTCGGTTTCATCATCGGACTGATGGCGATCATCGGACTGGTCCTTTCCGGTCTCGCTGCCATGAAGGTTTACGACCAGGAACTGTCCATCGGACAGACCACGCTGGCGCGCGCGGTCGATACCCACGCAAGTCTGGTTCAGGAGCGGCTGAGTGAGCGCGAACTGCTCGCCCGTGTCGCGGTCGGATTGTTCCGCTCGCCGGCGGGCAACATGGCCAATGCACTGCAGCCGTTGCGGTCGTCGATTTATGCCTTCAAGACCGATTTTCTTGTCGCAAGCTGGGTGGCCCGTATTCCGCGTGCCGATTTCGGCCGGGCGCAGAACGAACTGAAGGCTGCCGGTTTTCCGAACCCGACAATCCGGAACTTCAACGACACGCCGTTGAATCCGGTGGCGGTACCCGATCCGGCGACCGTGGTGATGGATGTCGAGCCGCAGAACGATGAAACCAAGACCTTTGTCGGTCGCATGCTGAATAATCATCCGGTGATCGCGGAGATGTTCAATCGTGCGGTGGAGGAGGACAGGCCGGTATCTTCCGATCCCTTCGTGCTGCTGCGTACCGGTGGTCCCATGGGCATCGTGCTGGCCTCGCCGGTACGGGCGGATACGAGCCCCACCGTTGCAGGCTTTCTGACCATATCCTATCGGCTGGCGCCGCTGATGCTCACCAATGACGAGTTGTCGTTGTTCTCGGTGGCGCTGCGCGATCCGCGCAATGCTTCGGACAATCTGACCTCCGACGCCGACGGAAACGTCACATCCGTTCCGCTGCAACTGGATGCCGACAATCCGCCGCTGCTGCGTGTCGTGTCCTTCGGCGCGCGGGACTGGACCCTGATCTACTACGCAAAAACCAATGTGGCGACGCGGGCGCAGGAACTGGCAGCGATCGTGTCGCTGATCGGCGCGGCGCTGACCCTCATTTTCTGCGGCCTGTTCGGATACGTGTCCTACAACAACGTCCGGCTCAGCCGGGAGATCCAGACCCGCATCGACTTCGAGCGGCGGCTGACCGCCGTGATCGATGAACTCAATCATCGCGTAAAGAACATTCTTGCGGTGATCCAGTCGATCGTGACCCGCACGATGCGTCATGGCGCCGACGTCGATATTGCGCGCGATCTCCTGATCGGCCGGATTCACGCGATGTCGCATGTCGTGTCGTTGCTCAGCGAAAGCCAGTGGCAGGGCGTCAAGCTCAAAGGACTGTTCGAGTCGCGTGCGATTCCGCACGCGGATCGCATTGCGCTCACCGGGCCGGACATCACTGTCAGTGCGCGCGCGGCGCAAAGCCTGTCGCTGCTGTTCTTCGAACTGGCATCGCATGCGGATGAAGGTTTATCGCTGGTCGGCAAGCATCCGCATATCGTCGCCGGCTGGACGGTGTCCGATGGACCTGATGCGGTTTTCCATTTCCGCTGGGAGGAATTCAACACCAGCGCAGCCACCCGCCGTGCGGACAGCGAATTCGGTCTCGTGCTTCTGGACCGCGTTGCGCCCGAGGCGCTGGGCGGTGCGTCGAAGCGTTACTTCACGGATGTCAGCTACGTTTATGAGCTCACCGCTCCGATGGAGACCGTGGTGGACGAGGCTGAAATGGATCGCACCGAGCGCATCGGCAAGCCGGTGAAGAAGCGTTGATCCAGGCCGACGCAGGAACAAACTTTCGCGCGAAGAATTAGGCAGCAGGTGTCACGCGAAGGAAAGTTCCATGGGACGATACCTGCTGTTGTGGTTTCTCGGAATTCCTATTCCCGTTCTGATCCTGATCTGGGCCTTTGGCGGCCTCAACTAATCGCAAAAGCGGCCACCTGCGGGTGGCCGCTTTTTCATTTGCAGTGAGGTGGCAGGCTAGCCGCCGCCTCCGCCGATCACGGCGCGAATGGTGTTATCCGGCCCGAAGTCCTCCGCACCCTCGACATAGAGCAAGGCGCTCAGCTTCGACCGCGCGCGATTGACGCGGCTCTTGATGGTGCCGACTGCGCATCCGCAGATCGCCGCGGCATCCTCATAGGAGAATCCGGATGCGCCCACGAGAATGAGCGCTTCTCGTTGATCCTGCGGAAGCTTGTCGAGCGCGGTCCGGAACTCCTCAAACTCGAGGTGCGAGCCCTGGGCTGGCTGTGACTTGAGCGTCTTGGCATAGCTGCCATCGGCATCCTCGACCTCACGCCGCCGCTTGCGATAGTCCGAGCGAAACAGATTGCGCAGGATTGTGAACAGCCACGCTGGAAGATTCGATCCCGGCTGGAACGAGTCGATATGCGCAAGCGCACGCAGCAGCGTTTCCTGCACGAGGTCGTCGGCGCGGTCAGCATTGCCGCTCAGCGAAATAGCGAACGCACGCAGACTAGGAACAGTGGCGAGGATATCATCGCGAAGTGAATCAGTGAGAGGCATTAGTCCCTCCCATCTTTTGTCGGTTCTCCGGATATCTGTGAAGCCGCCTCTTGTGAATCAAGCTGACGAATCAGATCGGCAAAGCGATCCGGTACTCCTTGACGCACGACATCGTCGTACATGGCGCGCAACTGATGTCCGATCCTGGATTGAATTTCGGAATTCAGCCCTCCCGGCTTGCCCGGTGGCCTGCTTGACGGCGGCTTTTGATCTTTCATTGGCTTTATCCGTTTTTCCCCATGAGCTAACTCGCTAAAAACACGGGAGTTTTTGTCCCCCCGGCGAAGCGTTAGCCCGCCTGATCCAGTCATAAACGGGAGGGTGAGCGGAAAGTTCCGACTGGGAGGAACTTTTCTCCGATTTATGCGTAGATAGTCCGAAGCGGGGGAACCGGCGGTCAATCGCGCTGTCGGGCCGAACCTGAATTGATGACCGATTGGAGGGGGTATGTCTCGTTCTCAGCTCGTAGCTGAACATTTGCCACTGTTGCGGCGGTATGCCCGCGCTTTGACCGGAAGCCAGGCATCAGGAGATGCCTATGTCGCAGCCATGCTTGAAGCCCTGCTGCAAGACCCCTCGCTGCTGGAAGAAAAATTCGGGCCGCGCGTCGGGCTGTTCAGATTATTCACGCAGATCTGGAATTCGGTGTCCCTGAATGAGAACACCGACAAGGGTCCTGCGCAGGCGTCCGAGCAGCGGCTGTCGAATCTGACGGCGCTTCCGCGTCAGGCTTTCCTGCTGTTGTCGCTCGAAGGTTTCTCGGAAGAGGAAGTCGCCCACATCCTCAACACCGAAATCACACATGTTCGTGAACTGGCGGATTCCGCCGGCCGCGAACTGGCCGCCGAAATCGCGACCGATGTGCTGATCATCGAAGACGAAACATTCATCGCGATGGATCTCGAGAGCCTGGTCAAGAATCTCGGACACAATGTCATCGGCGTCGCCCGGACCCATACCGACGCCATTACGCTGGCGAAGTCGAAGAAGCCCGGTCTGATCCTGGCGGATATTCAGCTGGCCGATGGCAGTTCGGGGCTCGATGCAGTGAATGAACTGCTGAAGACGTTCGAGGTGCCGGTGGTCTTCATCACCGCATATCCCGAGCGGTTTCTGACCGGCGAACGGCCTGAACCGGCCTTCCTGATCTCGAAGCCGTTCCAGCCGGCCATGGTGTCCGCCGTGGCGAGCCAGGCCCTTTTCTTTCAGCGCAACTCCCGTAGCCGTCCCAAGGCGGCGGCTTCCTGAGGCATCAGGCATTGCACAAAAAGCCGGAACGCGGGTTTGCCGTGTTCCGGCTTTTTCTATTCGCAGTCCAACGCAAACAAAGAAAAGGGGTGCGGTCGGCATCACCACGACCACACCCCCGTACGCCGGTCGATTAGGGGCAGGGGGATTGACCGGCTCTGGAAAAGACGCCGGTCTCACGAAAGTGTTCCCAGCCAGAGGCGCTTTTTTTCTCCAGCCGCTTGCCCGTGAGCTCGGAACGAAAGCCGGGCGGCCCACGTTGAATCCGAAAGCCGCAATCATGCGGCATGGCAGCGTAGGGGCGTCAGATGTCGTACATGGCTTCTGGAAGTCTTGGAGTGGTGGCCGCAGTGCTGGCACTGGGTGCCGTGCATCTCGAAGTGTCGGCAGGAAACGATCTGCTCGGTCCGGTCCAGCGTGGTGATGCCAGCACAGCGATGCCGGCTGCTCCGGCTCGCGAAGCCGTCACAATCAACGTCGATCGTTCGGCCAAGGGTGATCGTGCCCCGGTGGTGGCTGCCGCTGGCGGCGTGACGATTTCCTTCAAGGTGCCGGGCGTGGCCGATGCGTCGGTGATGGTCCGGATGCCTGCGGGTGAGGGCGCAGATGCCCTGCGCAAGGCCCCGGCATCGACCGTGGGCTCCGGCAAGGGATCATCGGCAGGAACGCGCCCCGTGGCGTGCGAACCGGTTGTGAGTGTTCTCACGGACGTCGCCAGGCAGCTTGCCCCCGGCCGTTGCATCACCTGATCTGCGGCTTCCAGCGAACAACAAAAAAGAGCGCCAGGCGGCGCTCTTTTTCGTTTTGTTGCTGTTGCGAAACTTATTCTTCTTCGTCGGGTTGGTCGCCGGCTGCCGGACGGCGGCTGGCCAATAGGCCCAGTGCAATGCCGCCGACCGCGACCAGTGGAATGATGCGCTTGAGCCCGATCGTACGCACGATCTGCAGTCCGGCCGCAAGCACCATGGGATCACTCAGCGCGGCCTGCATGGTGGATTTCGCCGCTTCAACGGGCTTCTTTTTGATCTGCCGTTTGCGGACGGCGTAACAGATCGCCGCCAGCACGGTTGCCACGAAGAATACGCCTGCTCCCGCGAAGCAGGCCTGCAGCAATCCGTATTTCTGGAGGACGAACACGAAGGCGGCTGCGCACAGAAACGAGGTCGTGATGAAGAGGCAGACCGCAACCGCAATCGCCAGCGAGGTGAGCCGCAATGCGCTGCCGGTGCTCTCCCGGAAGTCATCGATGAACTTCTGAAACATTGAAAACCCGATCAGTATTCGTCGAAAAATGGCAGGGCGTTACCACCGCTGGCGCGGATGCCGGCGGTGGCCGGGAAAAAATCCGGCGATTAACGGCGCCATGTCACACCGATCAGAAAGCCAAGCCCGATGGCGAGGCCGACCGCAGCCAGCGGGCGCTGCGTGATGGCGTCTTCAAGGGACTCCTCGAGCGTGCCGGCATAATCCTGCGCCGCGTCGAGCGCTTCGCTACCGCGCTTGCTCATGTCCGACATCACCGAATCCACGTCGGAACGGGCCTGTTTGTAGGCCCGCCTGGCCTGCTTGCGGGCGTCGCCCTTGAATGCTTCGATCACGTCCGAGAGCTGCTCTGCGAGTGCGGAAATATCGTTTTTCACGGCGTCTAAATCCTTCTGAAGGCGTTCGGATGTTGCTTTGTCCGTCATGGTCTTCATCGCGTCTTCACCATCGGTGCTCGACATCTAAAACTCCTGATAGCCACGGGGCGCGGTGCGAAAACGCGCGGTTCTCGTGAAGGTTCCATCGCTTTACGGGTCTGGTAACTGGGTGTCTTTGACCGGCATCAAGTGCTCCTTGAGGACCAGTCCGACGATCAGGATGGGCGACGACAGAAACGCACCCATCGGTCCCCACAGCCATGTCCAGAAAGCGAGTGCGATAAAGACCGCGAGCGCATTCAGTGCCAGCCGCCGGCCGATAATCGATGGGGTCACAAAATGCCCCTCGATGAAGGCGACAATGGCAAAGCCGCCCGCGGCGGCCAGCCCGCCGGCGAGCGTGCTTGACGTAATAACGCCCACGGCGGCGAGCACGACGAATGTCACAATCGGACCGATGATCGGAATGTAATTCAGTGTCGCGGCGAGCGCGCCGAGGCCTGCGGGATTCGGCATCCCGGTGACGGCGCAGATCAGTCCGGTCGCGATGCCGAGGCCCATGTTGATCAGTGTCACGGTGAGGAGATAGCCGCCGAGGCTGCTTTCGATCTCGTTCAGGATGCGCAGGACGCGCAGCCGCTCGTCACGATCGGTAAAGTTCAGGATCAGCGCCCGGCGCAGGTCCGGCCAGCTTGCAATGAAAAGAACGAGGACCGCGAAGAACAGCAGGATCTCGGTAAGCGTGGGAGACAGGAATTCCAGCGTGGGCTGGACCCATTCGATCTTCGGCAGGGAAAAGGCCGGCTCGCCGGGTGCAGGGGTTGCCCCAAACAGCGCCTGCAACTGATGCCAGAATGCGAGGGGCCGATCGAAGACATGAAACTTGTCCTTCAGCGACGGACCGAGCTCCGGAAGCCGCGTCGACCATTCCATCACCGGCGCGGAGATGAGCGCGATCATGAAAACGAGCGCGGCGAAGGTGGCGGAAACAATGAGCACCGCCGACGCCGATCGGGGAATTCCGTATTTCTCGAGAAATTTTGCAGCCGGCGAGAGCATCGTTCCGATCACCAGTGCGGTGACCGTGGGCAGGAAGAATGCCCGCGCGACATAGAGAACGGCGATGACGCTGATGATCAGCAATGCGACCAGCGAAAACGAAATGATGTCCGCACGGCTCACGGTCAGAGGCCGCTGTTCTTTCCGCTCGTCCGGCGGTTCTGTTACCGCCGGACCTTTTGACTCGCGCACCTCCCGGCGCAAGCTGGGCATCGTCAGATTCTGCCTAGCAGCAGAAGGATGACCACGATCACCAGAATGGTGCCGACAATTCCCGACGGGCCATAACCCCAGTTCGCGCTATGGCCCCAGCTTGGAATGACGCCGAGCAGGATCAGGATCAAAATAATGACGAGAATGGTGCCAAGAGACATGACTAAAGTCCTCGATTTGCGCCGGGGCCCACTGTCATGCACCGGCTTCAGGGACCGCTAACCGGCAGGCAGTCCCAATGTTCCGCCGCCGCGGCTTGAACCTGCCGGCTGCGGATTCTCACAAATCATTTCGGGGCGAGGCGCGTTCGGAACCAAAAGCCGCAGGCCCGCGTTCGCTCTGTATCCGCATCACACGATGCCATCGCAGAACCCGAGGGCAGGTCATGACACATTCGGCACAGGCGAATTCAGTGTCTCGAAATTCTTCCCGGATCTTCACCGCGTCCCTTCGATCCGCCCGCGGTCTCACCGTCGCGGCGCTGGCTTTCCCGATCTTTGCGGCGACCCCGGCGATGTCGCAAACGCTTGGATATGCAGGTGTTTACCAGGGAGCGCCGGAAAGGACCTTCTGGTCGGACCAGCAGTCTCTGCCCTCGCCGGGCGTGACCGAAGACGATGGCGCTACGGTTCTTCCCGAACGGCTTCAGCGCAAGATCGTCTCGTTCGAAAGCCGCGAAGCGCCGGGCACGATCGTGATCGATACCGGCAACACCACGCTCTACTACGTGCTGGGCCAGGGCCGCGCCATTCGCTATGGCGTGGGCGTCGGCCGAGAGGGCTTCACGTGGTCGGGCGTGCAGACCGTCTCGCGCAAGGCGGCGTGGCCTGACTGGCATCCGCCGGCGGAGATGATCGCACGCCAGCCGTACCTGCCGCGGTTCGTTGCGGGCGGTCCGGGAAATCCGCTGGGCGCTGCTGCGATGTATCTCGGCACCAGCTCCTATCGCATTCATGGCACCAACGATCCCTCGACCATCGGAAAGTTTGTCTCCAGCGGCTGCATCCGCCTGACCAATGAGGACGTGCAGGATCTGGCCAGCCGCGTCACCGTCGGCACCAAAGTGATCGTGCTGCCGAAGAGCAGCCGTCTCGAAGCGGGTGTGAGCAAGGAACGAGTGGTGCCGAGGGCAGGCGCGCCGAAGCCGCTTCGCGTCAGCGACACGGTGCCGCACACGTCACATAACGTCAAATTGTCCGGATTGTATTGAGCGAAAATTTGAGCATGCAGTGTAGCGGATGGACCGAGGCTGAAGGGGGCATGATGCGTCAGGGAAAGTTGTATTACCGATCGATGGCGGCTGCCGTCGCGATTGGGCTTGTCGCGTTAGCTGGTGCACCCTCAGCGCATGCCCGCGATTTTTTCTCGTCCTTCTTCGGCGGCGCCTTCAATGATAACGCGCGTCCAAGCCCGCCGCCGGAGTCGATGCCGTTCGCTTCTCCGTTCGGCGACGGGCAGCAGCCAAACCGGCGCGTCAACATCTATGGCGGCAGCTACAGCGGCGGATCGACGACGTACTGCGTGCGGACTTGCGATGGCCGTTACTTCCCCGTCACCGCATCCGACGGGCAGACCAAAGCGGAGGCCTGCAAGAGCTTCTGTCCTGCGACCGAGACGAAAATCTATCACGGCGGCTCGATCGACAACGCGTCGAGCGATACCGGCCGATCGTATTCGGATCTGCCGAACGCGTTCCGCTATCGCAAGGAGCTTGTCGCCGGCTGTACCTGTAACGGCAAGGATTCCGTCGGACTGGCACCGGTCAAGATCGAAGATGATCCGACCCTGCGCAGCGGCGACATCGTCGCCGGCGCGGATGGCCTGATGGTTGCGGGCTATAGCCGCCGCAGCGCCGCGCTGAATTTTACGCCGGCACCGAAATCCGTTCGCGCGAAATTCGAACGGCTGCCTGTCGTCGCTGCGCAGTAAGCATGACCATGATCGTTGTTCCCTAAAGGGAACCAAACCTCAGCGGAATTGTTGACGTGCCGGGATACGGGACATGGCTCTCGCACCCAGCCGAACCGATCATGAGGGGTTACCATGTCTTTGCTTATCAGTATCCTGATCACGTTTCTTGTCGTTATTCTCGTTCTTTATCTCGTCAATCTGCTGCCGATCGACGGCCGCGCCAAGCAGATCGTGCGTGCCATTGTCATTATCATCGGCATTATCTCGATCCTGAAATATCTCGCGGTGTTCTAGTCGTCGCGACCGGTTCGTGACAAACAAAAAGCCCCGGCGGAATGCCGGGGCTTTTCATCAATCTGGTGCGATTACTTTAACGTCTTGAACCAGTCGTCCACGTCCTTGTGGATCTGATCCTTGGCGAAGCCGTAGCGCTGCTGGAGCTTACCTTCGAGCTGTTCGCGGCGGCCCTCGATGACATCGAGATCGTCATCGGTGAGCTTGCCCCATTTTTCCTTGGCGGCGCCCTTGAACTGCTTCCAGTTACCTTCAACGCGGTTCCAATCCATCGTCATCCTCCAGTGTTGGAAAGACCGATAACGATGCGGTGGCGTGAACGTTCCCGCTAAGCCGCCTTCACGCTGCCGAGGAACACGCGAACCTCGCTCTGCAAATCGTCAGACTGTTGCGACAACCGGCCAGCCGCACCAAGTACCTTCTCGGCAGCAGAACCGGTATCGGTTGCAGCCTGCCGGACGCCGCCAATGTTGGCGGTGACTTCCGCGGTGCCGGCCGAAGCGAGCTGCACGTTCTGGGCAATCTCCTTGGTTGCGACGGATTGCTCTTCGACTGCGGCAGCGATGGCGGACGCGATCTTGCTGATGTCGTTGATCGTCGTTCCGATGTTCTGCACCGCGCCGACGGCATCGCGCGTGGCGATCTGAATCTCGTCCACCAGCGCCGAGATTTCCTCGGTGGCCTTGGCGGTCTGGGTGGCGAGGCTTTTGACTTCCGTCGCAACGACGGCAAAGCCACGTCCCGCTTCACCCGCGCGAGCCGCTTCGATCGTGGCATTGAGCGCAAGCAGGTTGGTCTGCGACGCGATGGTCTGGATCAGCGTGACCACTTCGCCGATCTTCTGGGCTCCTTCGGCAAGCGCCTGCACCGTCTGGTCGGTGCGCTGAGCCTCGGCCACTGCGGTGTTGGCAATGGTCGCCGACTGCGTGACCTGACGGCTGATTTCACCGATCGACGATGAAAGCTCCTCTGCCGCCGCGGCGACCGATTCGACGTTGAGCGATGCCGTTTCCGCGGCGGAAGCAACGGCGGTGGACTGCTGGTTGGTTTCTTCCGCGGTGGCCGACATCGATTGAGCTGTCATCTGCATGTCGCTCGACGCCTTCGACAGGAGTTGAACGAGATTGCCGACCTTTCCTTCGAACTCGAGCGTCAGCCGTTCCATCTGCGCGGCGCGCCGTTCCTTGGCGGTGCGTTCGTTGAGCTGTTCAGCTTCGAGCCTTTCGCGCTCGATACCGTTCTGCTTGAAGATCTGCACTGCGCGGGCCATGTCGCCGATTTCGTCCTGCCGCTGCGTGTTCGGCACCTCGGCGGCGTAGTCCTGCTTGGCAAGGCGCGTTACGACGGTGACAAGCTGAGTCAGCGGCGTGACCACACGGCGGTTGAACACGAAATAGAGGATCGCGATGAAAGTGAGGGCGGACAGGATGGTCATCACCTCGGCGATGTTGCCCATCCAGCGTGCGCGGCTCTGGGCGCTTTCCGCTTCGAGCCTGGCACGGGTGTTCATCTTGCTCTGGAATTCATCCAGCGGCTGCACGATCACGGCCTTGTTGCGATCGTAGTTCGCATCGAACATCAGCTTGCGGGCCTGCTCGAGATCGCCTTTCTGCACGGCGGCCATCGCCGCTTCCTCGGTCTTGATCAGGGCGTCGGAATTGGCCTTGGCCTTTTCGATCAAGTCCAGTTCAGCCTTCGGAGCGCCGAGCTGGGTCAGGCGCTGGACGACGCGGTCGCGGGTTTTGGTCTGATTTACCTCGCGCCAATAGGCGTCGTAATGCTTCTTCTCACCGAAGATGGTGTATCGCCGCGCCTCGTTGGTCAGCAAGTCGGAGCCGGCGGCGAGATCGGCGCCCAACTGCTTGAATTCGGCCTGCCGTGCGACCGCCTGCCGTTCGGATTCGATGCTGGCGTCCGCGATCCAGAGACTGGCGCCGGTGACTGCGGCGAGGCCGATGGCGGCCATAGAGGACAGCTTCGTGGCAAGCGATGCACGCATAGAGTTCTTCTTCCTTGTGTGAGCCCTGCATTCGCGCAGGAAGGGCGGGACCGTCTTTGAGGGTGGTCAGCGCGAGGCGTGCCACCGAATCGATCATTCACGACGCGTTGTTAAGATGGCGTAAACCGTAAACGAACCGCAGAACGCCTTGGTATCTGGGCCCGCTCAAACAAAAACCCCGGCGCGGGCGCCGGGGTTTCCATCTTTACGTCAATGAAGTCGGCCGATCAGCCTGCCGCTTTCGCTTCCTTGCGGCGCGCATGCAGGATGAACTCGGTGTAGCCGTTCGGCTGCTCGCGGCCCTTGAAGATCAGGTCGCACGCGGCCTGGAATGCCACGCCGTCGAACTTCGGCGCCATCGGCTTGTAGAGCGCATCGCCTGCGTTCTGCTTGTCCACGATCGCCGCCATGCGCTTGAGGGATTCCATCACCTGATCCTTGGTGACGACGCCCTGATGCAGCCAGTTGGCGAGATGCTGCGCGGAGATGCGCAGCGTGGCGCGGTCTTCCATCAGACCGACATCGTGAATATCCGGCACCTTGGAGCAGCCGACGCCCTGATCGATCCAGCGCACCACATAACCGAGGATGCCCTGGCAGTTGTTGTCGATCTCCTGCTTGACGTCGTCCGGCGCCCAGTTCGACTGCGACACCGGAATGGTCAGGATGTCCGACAGCTTCGCCTTCGGACGGCTCTTCAGTTCCTTCTGGCGCGCGCCGACGTCGACCTGATGATAGTGCAGGGCGTGCAGCGTTGCGGCGGTGGGCGAGGGGACCCACGCGGTCGATGCGCCGGCCTGCGGATGCGCGATCTTCTGCGCCAGCATGTCGGCCATCTTGTCGGGCGCGGCCCACATGCCCTTGCCGACCTGGGCGTGACCCGGCAGGCCGTTGGCCAGACCGGTGTCCACGTTCCAGTCCTCGTAGGCCTTGATCCAGGGCTGCGCCTTCATGTCGTTCTTGCGGATCATCGGGCCTGCTTCCATCGACGTATGGATTTCGTCGCCGGTGCGGTCGAGGAAGCCGGTGTTGATGAAGCAGATGCGCTGCGCTGCGTTCTGGATGCAGGCCTGAAGATTCACCGTGGTGCGGCGTTCCTCGTCCATGATGCCGACCTTGAGCGTGTTGGCCGGAAGGCCGAGCATCTTTTCGACGCGGCCGAACAGATCGACGGTCAGCGCGACTTCATCCGGGCCATGCATCTTCGGCTTGACGATGTAAACCGAGCCCTTGCGGCTGTTCTTCAGCTTGCCCTTGCCCTTCAGGTCATGAAGCGCGAGCAGACCGGTGACGGCGGCATCGAGAATGCCTTCCGGAATTTCCTCACCCGAACTGTCGAGCACGGCGTCGGTGAACATGTGATGGCCGACGTTGCGGATCAGCATCATGCTGCGGCCGTGCAGCTTCACTTCGCCCTTGCCGTCTGCCGCGGTGTAGACACGGTCGGCATTGAGCGCGCGGGTCAGGGTCTTGCCGCCCTTCTCGAAGTCGGCCGACAGCGTGCCGTCCATCAGGCCGAGCACGTTGCGATAGACCAGAACCTTGTCCTCGGCATCGACGGCGGCAACCGAGTCTTCCATGTCGAGAATGGTCGAGACGGCCGATTCCAGAATCATGTCGGCCACGCCGGCCGGATCGTCCTTGCCGATGGTGTTGTTGCGGTTGATCTGCACATCGATGTGCATGCCGTTGTTGACCAGCAGGATCGAGGTCGGCGAGGCGGCATCGCCCTGATAGCCGACGAGCTGGGCCTTGTTCTTGAGCGCGGTGGCGTTGCCGCTCTTGAGCTTGGCGGCAAGCTGGCCGTGCTCGATGTGATAGGCGGTGACGTCGCTGTGGTTGCCGGTCGCGAGCGGCACGGCCTGATCGAGGAACGCCTTGGCCTTGGCGATCACCTTGTCGCCGCGTGCCTTGTTGTAGCCCTTGCCGCCTTCGCTTGGATCGTGCGGGATCGCATCGGTGCCGTAGAGCGCATCATAGAGGCTGCCCCAGCGGGCGTTCGCCGCATTCAGCGAATAGCGCGCATTGGTGAGCGGCACCACAAGCTGCGGCCCGAACATCGAGGCGAGTTCTTCATCGACATTCGCGGTCTGCACTTCCTTGGCGGCGGGCTCCGGCAGCAGGTAGCCGATCTCCTTGAGGAAGGCGGTGTAGGCATTCATATCGAACGCCTTGCCCTTGTTCGCCTTGTGCCAGCCGTCGATCTTGGCCTGCAGCGCATCGCGGGTGGCGAGCAGCTCGCGGGTCCGGGGGGCCAGATCCTTGACGATTCCGGCAAGGCCCGCCCAGAAGGCGTCGGTCGATACGCCGGTACCGGCGGTTGCTTCCTTGGCAATGAAGTCGAACAGAACAGGAGCGATCTTCAGACCGCTGGCGTCGATACGTTTCATGATAAATCCCACGGAAAACGGCGTTCTAAAACGCTGTTTTGAGGCCTCAGGTAAGGTGATGATGGCCACGGAAAGTGGCGTCGTGCGGAAGGTTTTAGCGCCAAAGACGGGCCCATGAGAAGGCCCTTCCCTCGTCCGAAAGGCGTATACCACCCCGTCCGCAGGGGCCGTCAACCAGCGCATTTCGCAGGCAGTTCTGCCGCGATTAGTGGCCAATTCCGCTGTGCGGTACTTCGTTGCTGTAGCGTTCCAGCGCCATCTTGATCAGGATGGTGATCAGCGCCACGGCGGTCAGCACGGTCGCGGCGGCGAAGGCCCCGGCGACATTGTAGTCCTGATAGAGCAGTTCGATCTGCAGCGGCAGGGTGGTGGTCTGGCCACGGATATTGCCCGAGACTACCGAGACCGCGCCGAACTCGCCCATCACCCGCGCGTTGCAGAGAATGGCGCCGTAGACCACGGCCCATTTCACGTTCGGCAGCGTCACCCGCCAGAATGTGGTGAAGCCACCCGCCCCGAGCGTCACCGCGGCTTCTTCCTCGTCGGTGCCCTGCACCTGCATCAGCGGAATCAGTTCGCGCGCAACGAAGGGTGCGGTCACGAACAGGCTCGCCAGGAAGATCGCCGGCAGTGCGAACATCACCTTGATGCCCAGCGACTCTAGCAGCGGTCCGAACAGCCCCTGCGAGCCGTAGACGAACAGATAGGCGACACCGGCGACGATCGGCGAGATCGAGTAGGGCAGTTCGATCAGCGAGATCAGCAGCGTGCGGCCGGGGAAATCGAACTTGGTCACCGTCCACGCCGCCGCGAGGCCGAACAGGATGTTGATCGGCACCACGATCAGCGCCGTCAGCAGCGTCAGGAATATGGCGTGGACTGTCGCGGGTTCCGTGAGGTTGCGCATGAAAACGCCGACGCCGGATGACAGACCCGACGTGACGATCAGCACAAGCGGTGCCACCAGAAAAAATGCCGTCAGAACCAGCACGGTCCACAGCACGATCCGCCGCGTGACCTTGCCGCCACCCACCGGGTGGTGCATCCATTCGGCCTGTTCGCTGGCGCGGTCTGGTGCAATCGACATCAAACTTCCCCGCGGCCAACGTAACGCAGATGCCAGGCCTGCACCACGTTGGTGAAGAGCAGCATCACGAACGCCATCAGCAGCATGACGGTGGCAATCGCCGCCGCAGCCTCATAGTTGTATTCTTCAAGCCGGATGTAGGTCAGCAGCGCGACGATTTCGGTCTTCATCGGCTGGTTGCCCGCAATGAAGATCACCGCGCCGAACTCGCCGAGGCTGCGGGCGAATGACAGTGAGCAGCCGGCAAGGAAGGCCGGGAAGATCGCAGGGAAGATGATCTTCCACAAAATCTGGAAATCGTTGGCGCCGAGCGAGCGGCCCGCTTCCTCGACTTCCGAGCCGAGATCCTCGATCACCGGCTGCACCGTGCGCACAACAAATGGGATGCTGGTGAAGGCCATCGCCATCGCGATGCCGAGCGGCGTGTAGGCAACCGCGATGCCGATTTTGTCGAGCGGCGCACCGAACCAGCCGTTCTTGGCGAACAGCGCTGTCAGGGCGAGGCCTGCAACCGCGGTCGGCAGCGCGAACGGGACATCGACCAGTGCGTCGAGAATGCGCTTGCCGAGAAACTCGTAGCGCGCCAGTACCCAGGCTAGCAGCAAACCATAAATGGCATTGAAGATCGTGGCCGCGAAGGCCATCGTCACGGTGACCCGGATCGCCGAGAGCGTGCGCGGCGACGACAGGATGTCCCAAAGCTGTGTCAGTCCGATGCCCGATGCTTTCAGCAGCAGCGCGCAAAGCGGGAGCAGGACGATTGCCCCGAGATAGAGGACCGTCGTGCCCAGCGCCAATCCGAAACCTGGGATGACCCGGCGTCGCAAATTGAATCATCCACTTCCGAAGTGAAAGAACGATCTTTCCCTGTCATTGCGAGGAGCGTAGCGACGAAGCAATCCATCTTCGGTGGATTGCTTCGCTTCGCTCGCAATGACGAAACAATCGCCTTACCTGTTCGCGCCGCCAAACAACTGATCGAGCTTCGCGCCGGGATTGAGGTGCTCGGCGTTGACCTTGTCCCAGCCGCCGAATTCCTTCTCGATGGTGACGAGCTTCACCGCCGGGAACTTGTCCTTGAACTTCTCGGCGACCGACTTGTCGTTCACGCGATTGTACTGTTTGGCCAGAATGGTTTGTCCTTCCGGCGTGTACAGGAATTCCAGATAGGCCTTGGCGAGCGCCTGCGTGCCGTGCTTGTCGGCATACTTGTCGACCACAGCCACCGGAAATTCCGCCAGCAGGCTCTGCGACGGCACCACGACCTGATACTTGTCGGCGCCGGCGATGTCGCGAATGCCGTTGGTCTCGGCCTCGAAGGTGATCAGCACGTCGCCGGTCTGGCGCTCGACGAAGGTGGTGGTCGCCGCGCGGCCGCCGGTGTCGAACACCGGGACATTGGCGAACAGCTTCTTGACGAACTCGTCGGCCTTCTCGGCGCTGTCATACTTGGTCTTGGCGTAGGCATAGGCGGCCAGATAGGTGTACTTGGCGTTGCCCGAGGTCTTCGGGTTCGGGAAGATCACCTGCACGCCGGGCTTCACCAGATCGTCCCAGTCCTTGATGTTCTTCGGATTGCCTGCGCGCACCAGGAACGCCGGCAGCGAATAGTACGGAGACGAATTGTTCGGCAGCCGCTTCTGCCAGTCGGCGGGAATGAGCTTGCCCTTGTCGTGCAGCACCTGAACGTCCGGCACCTGATTGAAGGTCACGACGTCGGCTTCAAGGCCTTCGAGGATGGCGCGGGCCTGACGCGTCGAGCCGTTGTGCGACTGGTTGATGGTAACGTCCTGTCCGGTCTTGGCCTTCCACTGTTTGGCGAATTCGACATTGATCGCCGCGTAGAGCTCGCGGGCGATGTCGTAGGACACGTTCAAAAGCGTGTTCGGTGTCTGCGCGTGGGCCGCGGTGATGAAACCGAAGCTGGCGGCGAGAGCGATAAGGGTCTTACGCAATGTGGTCTCCTGTGACGTGCGTCGAAGACGCTCAGATATTGGCGGCGAGATCGACGAGTTCGCCGAACAGGACGCCGGTATTCGCCAGCAGCCGTTCGATTTCGTCGGCCGCGTCCGCCACCGAACGTGCCGACGTGTCGATGGTCAGTTCGGCGTTGGCAGGCGGCTGATAATCGTTGGCGATGCCGGTGAAGCTCGGCAGGTTGCCGGCGCGTGCCTTGGCGTAGTGGCCCTTCGGATCGCGGCTTTCGCAAACCTCGGCCGGTGTCGCGACATAGACCTCGCGGAACAGGTCGTCGGCGATGTGCCGCGCCTGTGCCCGGTCGTCGCTGGAGGGAGAGACGGCGGCGACAATGGCAATATGGCCGTTGCGCGCCAGATGCGTCGCCACCTCGGCAAGGCGGCGGATGTTTTCCGTGCGGTCGGCGTGCGAGAATCCGAGGTCGCGGTTGAGGCCTGCGCGCACGGTGTCGCCGTCGAGCAGGACCGGCGAGCCGCCGCGCGTGAACAGCTTGCGTTCGAGCGCGCGCGCCAGCGTTGATTTTCCCGAACCCGGCAATCCGGTCAGCCAGACCACGGCGCCGCCATGGCCGAAGCGTGCGGAGCGCTCATCCGGCCGCAGCGCGGATTCGACCGGCACGATATCGACCGGCTCGGCGCGCTGGCCGGAATCGACGCTGAGCACCAGGCCGCCACCGGCGATCCGGCCGTTCACCTCAATCACAAGGCGTCCGGTGCGCGGATTGTCCGTGTAGGGGTCGGCCGCAACGGGCTTCGCCAGCGCGATGTCGATCTCGCCGACATGATTGCGCGCAATCGCAGAGGTCTCGACGCTGGCGAGTTCGCCGGGATCGACAGCCTTGTTGATCTCGACGATGGTGGCGCGGGTCTCCATGGTGCCGAGGCGGACCAGCACCGACATGCCCGCTTTCAGCGGCGTGTCGTGCAGCCAGAAAATGCGTGCGTGAAGCCGGCGGGTGTCGCGGGGCGTGGCATGCGAATGCGCGATGATGTCGCCGCGCTCCAGAAACAGTTCGCGGTCCAGCGTGATGCCGACCGAGCGGCCTGCACCTTGCCGTGCGAGCAGCGGGGTCTGCGGCCAGCTCTCGACCGACTTGACCTTGGCCACCTTGCCTGCGGGCATGATGACGATTTCATCACCGGGGCCGATGTTGCCGGATTCGACGCGGCCGGCGACGATACGGCGGTCGTCGAACTTGTAGATCGCCTGCACCGGAAACCGCAGCGTCAGTTCGTCGAGCGGGCGCGCCGGGGTCAGCGCATCGAGCGCTTCGACCACCGTGGGTCCGCTGTACCACTTGATGTTGGGCGTTCGTTCGGCAACGCCGTCACCGTCGCGGGCCGAAATCGGGATGATCGCGGTAGGTGTGACGCCGAGCCCGGTGAGATGCGCCGAAATTTCGTCGCTGATCTCCTTGAAGCGCGCCGCGCCGTAGTCGACGCGGTCCATCTTGTTGACGACGACGGCGACCTGTTTGACGCCGAGCAGATGCAGCAGATAGCCGTGACGGCGGGTCTGGTCGCGCACGCCTTCAAGCGCGTCGATGATCAGTACGGCGGCATCGGCCTGCGAGGCGCCGGTGATCATGTTGCGCAGGAATTCGGCGTGGCCGGGCGCGTCGATCAGTACCACGTCGCGCGACGGGGTGCGGAAGCGGATCTGCGTGGTGTCGATGGTGATGCCCTGGTCGCGCTCGGTCTGCAATGCGTCGAGCAGAAACGACCATTCGAACGGCATGCCGCGCCTTGCGCTGACGGCCTTCAGCATCTCCAGCTTGCCGTCGGGCAGGCTGCCTGTTTCATGCAGCAGGCGTCCGACCAGCGTCGACTTGCCGTGATCGACGTGTCCGACGATGACGATGCGGACCTGAGGACGGGTCGCACTATGCGGCGCGGGGGCGATTGAAGCCTTGGACTCGATTTTGGAAACAGCGATGTTCATCGGGGCGCTCATCTAACGTCAGAGATAACCGGCGACACGAAGCCGCTCGAAGGCATCTTCGGTTTCGTGGTCGAGCGCGCGTCCGGCACGCTCCGGCACTTTCGTGGCTTTCAGTTCGGCCAGGATTTCCTCGATGTTCGAGGCATCCGATACCACAGGATTGGTGATGTCCTGATCGCCCAGCGAGCGGTAGCGCTTGCCGTTGTTCGATAGATAGAGCGGAATGATCGGAATGTTTTCGCGCTGGGTGTAGGCCCAGATGTCTTCCTCGGTCCAATGCAGGATCGGATGGATGCGCAGGTGAGCGCCTTGCGGCGGCGATGCGTTGAAATGATCCCAGAATTCCGGGGGCTGGTCGCGCACGTCCCAGCCGCCTTCAAGGCCGCGTGGGGAGAACACGCGCTCTTTCGCGCGGGTCGCTTCCTCGTCACGGCGGATGCCGGCGATCAGTCCGTCGAAGCCATATTTGGCGAGGGCCAGCTTCAGGCCTTCGGTCTTGCGCGCGGCGGAGCGGGCGGCTGGCGGCAGTGTCGGATCGATCTCTTCGATCGGCGGGCAGTAATCCACCTTGAGATCGAGACCCCATTCCTTCGCGTACTGATCGCGGAAGGCATACATCTCGGGGAATTTCTTCTGGGTGTCGACGTGCAGCGCCGGGAACGGCACCTTGCCGAAGAACGCCTTGCGCGCCAGCCAGATCATCACATTGGAATCTTTGCCGAGCGACCACAGCAGCGCGAGCTTCTTCAGCCGCGCGAAGGCTTCCCGGAAAATGTAGATGCTCTGCGCTTCGAGCTCGTCCAGATGGTCCATTGAAGGCACGGACAGTTTGGAAGGTGCGGAAGAAGACGCCATGACGTTACTCCATCCCGGACGCGGCGGGCGCCCAAAGGCTATCGGTTTCGCGGAACGCAGCAGCCCTCAGACGGGACGGATCGCCATCCAGATGGGTGATGAGAAGATGCATCTCTTTTGCGCGCTGTTTGTGGTACCAAATTCTAATTTTGCGGCGCAGCGTAGAAGAAATAATTTTCTCTTTATGCCGCTTGCAAGATACATAAATAGAAAATAATTTCAGTCAACCCTGTAAATGGGGAAGCGGAGTTTCGCATGCGGTTTCTGCCGGTATTCCTTGATCTGCAAGCCGGTCCCATCGTTCTGGTGGGGGAAGGCGAGCCTGCACAGGCAAAATTACGCCTGCTGCTGGCGGCGGATGCACGCGTGCGCTGGTACGCGACCGACGGCCATCATGATGTCTCGCGGCTTGATGCTGCGTCGGCCGAGCGCATTGAGCGCGCCGACGGCGATCCGCTCGCCGCCGATCTTTCCCATGTCATTGCCATTCTCTGCGCAGGCGCCGGTGATACCGGTCACGCCATGGCGGCGCGCGCACGCGTCCTCGGCATTCCCGTCAATGTGATGGATGAAGCCGCGCATTCTACATTCATTGTCCCGGCCATCGTCGATCGCGGTGACGTTGTCGTCGCCGTCGGCACCGGCGGTACATCGCCTGTGGTCGCGCGCCGTGTGCGCGAGCGTATCGAGGCGCTGCTGCCTGCGCGCATCGGCGATCTCGCGTCGTTTGCCGGACGCTGGCGTGACTCGATCAAGTCGCGGCTCCCCGATCTCGCCATGCGCCGGCTGTTCTGGGAGCGCGTGATCGACGGGCCGATCGGGGCGGACGTGCTTGCGGGACGCACGCAGGACGCCGAGCGCAAGCTGATCTCGATTCATGATCCGGTGGCATTCGCGGCGAGCGGCGGCGAAGGTTTTGTCACGCTGGTCGGCGCGGGGCCGGGCGATCCGGATCTGCTGACGGTCAAGGCGCTGCGCGCGCTGCAGGATGCCGACGTGGTGTTCTACGACGATCTGGTGACGCCCGAGATTCTCGATCGTGTGCGCCGCGACGCCGCGCGGGTGCCGGTGGGCCGCCGTGTTGGCAAGCCCGGCATCGGACAGGACAAGATCCATCGCCTGCTCATCGAAGCGGCGCAGTCCGGCAAGCGAGCTGTGCGTCTCAAGGGCGGCGATCCCTTTATCTTCGGGCGCGGCGGCGAAGAGATCGCGGCGCTGCGCGCGGCAGGTGTGGCTTACTCTGTTATTCCCGGCATCACAGCCGGTCTGGGCGCCGCAGCCCAGTCCGAAGTGCCGCTCACCTATCGCCAGGAGGCGCTGCGCATCACGTTCCTTACCGCCCACAAGGCGGAGGACGCCGGCAACGTCGACTGGTCCGCGCTGACCGACACCAAGATGACCGTCGTGGTCTACATGGGCATGACGGCCGCACCGACCATTCGCGAAGGCCTGCTGGCTGCTGGACGCTCGCCCGAAACGCCGGTGGGTGTGTTCGCGCGCGCGACGCGGCCGGACGCCAAGGCCGTGGTCGGCAAGCTTCGCGATCTGCCTGCGCTCGCCGAACAGGTCGAGCGTGGTCCCGCAATCCTGATTATCGGCGACGTCGTCGCTCGATCCGCCCCGTGGCGCAATGCGAACCCGGATGACCTCATCTCTGACCTATTAATGGCTGCCGAATGACCTCACCTCTGCAACAGAAAATCAAAATCAACGGCCCGTCCATCGTCACCGCCAACCGCACCGGCGATGGAGCCGTGATCTATCGCACCGTTTCTCATGGCTGGTCGGTCAGGCTGTCCGACGCCGCCATCGTCCGGAACGCAGATGATGCGCGCGCCCTGCTCGCTGAATCGGTCGCCGACGATGTCGGCGCGGTGGGCGCCTACATCGCGCCGGTGGAAATCGGCGAGGATGGCATCCAGCCGGGCAATCTGCGCGAGAAAATCCGCCAGCAAGGCGTCACCATCGATCTTCTCGTTTCGGCCTGAGCCGCGACCCTTCAAGGCAATCGTTATGTACGCTTACGACGAACTCGACCGGACCATCGTCAACGAACGCGTCCTGGAATTCCGTGACCAGGTGGCGCGCCGTCTGTCCGGCGAACTGACGGAAGACGAATTCAAGTCGTTGCGCCTGATGAACGGCGTCTATCTGCAACTGCACGCCTACATGCTGCGGATCGCGATCCCGTACGGGACCCTGTCGTCGAAGCAGATGCGCGCGCTGGCGCATGTCGCGCGCAAGTATGACCGCGGCTACGGCCATTTCACCACCCGGCAGAATATCCAGTACAACTGGATCAAGCTCGCCGAATTGCCCGACGCGCTGGCGGATCTCGCCGAGGTCGGCATTCACGGCATGCAGACCTCGGGCAACTGCATTCGCAACGTGACCTCCGACCAGTGGGCGGGCGTGGCGCCGGGCGAAGTCGAAGACCCGCGCATCTGGGCGGAAATCCTGCGGCAGTATTCGACGCTGCATCCGGAGTTCTCGTTCCTGCCGCGCAAGTTCAAGTTCGCCATCACCGCAAGCGAACACGATCGCGCCGCCATCAAGGTTCACGACATCGGCCTGCGCATTCACAGGAATGCCGCCGGCGAGACCGGCTTCGAGGTGCTGGTCGGTGGCGGTCTGGGCCGCACGCCGTTCATCGGCAAGACCATCAATGAATTCGTCAGCCACCGCGACATCCTGAGCTATGTCGAGGCGATTCTGCGCGTCTACAACCAGTACGGCCGCCGCGACAATATCTACAAGGCGCGCATCAAGATCCTGGTCCACGAGCTTGGCATCGAGAAATTCAAGCGGGAGGTCGAGGAGGAGTGGGTGCAGATGCGCGACGGCGCGCTGGCGCTCGACGAGGCCGAGATCGAGGACATCCGCTCGCGCTTCTTCTATCCGAAGTACGAAAAGCTTTCGGACACGCCGGACGAGCTGAAAAAGGCGCTGCAAAATCCGAATTTCGAGGCGTGGTACAAGAACTCCGTCGCTGAGCACAAGCAGCCCGGTTACGGCATCGTCACGCTGTCATTGAAGCCGGTGGGCGGCCCTCCGGGCGATGCGACCGCCGAGCAGCTCGATGAGATCGCCGATCTCGCCGACAAATATTCGTTCGGCGAAATCCGGGTCGGTCACGAGCAGAATCTGGCGCTGCCGCATGTCGCCAGGCGCGATCTGCCGGCGCTGTGGCGTGCGCTCGACAAGATCGGCGTCGCGACGCCGAACGTGAATCTCGTCACCGATATCATTGCCTGCCCCGGTCTCGATTACTGCTCGCTCGCCAACGCCCGTTCGATTCCGATCGCACAGGAGATCACCCGTCGGTTCGCCAACCACGACACGGCGAACCTGATAGGCCGGCTGCACGTCAATATCTCCGGCTGCATCAATGCCTGCGGTCATCACCATGTCGGCCATATCGGCATTCTCGGCGTCGAGAAGAACGGCGAGGAATTCTACCAGATCACCATCGGCGGCCGCGCCGACGAGAATGCCGTGCTCGGCAACCTCGTGGGGCCTGCGGTGCCGTTCGATCAGGTGGCCGATGTGATTGAGGACATT
This sequence comes from Afipia sp. OHSU_II-C1, assembly GCF_000497575.1. Classification (GTDB taxonomy): domain Bacteria; phylum Pseudomonadota; class Alphaproteobacteria; order Rhizobiales; family Xanthobacteraceae; genus Afipia. The sequence continues at coordinate 472,516 of NZ_APJI01000006.1, read as the reverse complement.
GTCGAAGCCTATCTGGCGCTGCGCCAGCGGCCCCAGGAGCTGTTCGTCGATGCGGTGAAGCGTCTTGGCGTCGAGCCTTTCAAGGAGCGGGTCTATGCCACTCGTTAAGGGCAACGCCATCGTCACCGACGAATTCGTGCATCTTGCCGACGACGCGGAACTTCCCGCCGGCGGCGCGGTGCTGGTTCCCGCCGAGCGCTTCCTGAAAGATCCGGAAGCCGCGCTGTCGCGCAGCGGCAAGACTGGCGTGATCTGGCCGAACAACCGCGACGTCGACGATCTCTTGCCATATCTCGGCAGACTGGCGGCGGTGGCGCTGGTGTTTCCGGTGTTCCGGGACGGCCGCGCCTACACGCAGGCGCGCCTGCTGCGGGAGCGTTACAAGTTTCGCGGCGAGCTGCGCGCCACCGGTCAGGTGCTGCGCGATCAGTTCGTGTTCATGCTGCGCGCCGGGTTCGATGCGTTTGAAGTGAAGAAGCAGAGCGATGCCGAGGCCTTTGCAATCGTCGCGAAGCGTTACTCGGTGTTCTATCAGCCGACTGGCGACGGCCGCGTCACGGCGTTTCATCGCCGGCTGATGCATCTGCCGGAAGGAGTACGCTCATGACCGTTGCTACACCGTCCTTCCTGTCGCCGTCATCCGCGACGCCGTCGTCATCGCGGATCGTTGCCGAAGCGGCCGAACTCGACCGCGCGCTCGCCAAGGCGTCGCCGGGAGAGATCATCACGGCTGCCATCAAGGCTGTCGGCCGCGACAAGCTGGCGGTGGTGTCGTCATTCGGCACCGAGTCGGCGGCGCTGCTGAAGATCGCAGCGGATGTCGATCCGGCGATCCCGGTCGTGTTTCTCGACACCGGCTGGCTGTTCGAGGAAACGCTGGCCTATCGCGATACGCTTACGAAGCTGCTTGGGCTGACCGATGTGCGCACGATTCATCCGCTGACGGAGACGCTTGATCGCGAGGACAAGGATCGCGATCTGTGGTTCTCAAACCCCGATCAGTGCTGCTTCATCCGCAAGGTCGAGCCGCTGGCGCGTGCGCTGTCGTCGTTCGATGGCTGGATCAATGGCCGCAAGCGGTTCCAGGGCGGCGACCGCGCCGCAATTCCGGTGGTCGAGGCCGACGGTGCGCGGCTGAAGTTCAATCCTCTTGCGAATGCGACGCTGGATGAACTGAAAGCGCTGTATTCAACAATGAATCTGCCGCCGCATCCTTTGGTCGCATCCGGCTTCACCTCGATCGGGTGTATGCCTTGCACCAGCCGAACGCTTCCCGGCGAGGATCCGCGCGCGGGCCGCTGGCGCGACCGAGGCAAGACGGAGTGCGGGATTCACGTCACCAAAACTTCGTAAAATTTTGCCTTCTTGAAAATCGCGATTTCTTGGAACGTTTGTCCAGCATCCTTGCTAAGAATGAAATCCGGTTTCGTTGACATAACCACGCGAGTTCCAGAGTTTCACGCCTTCCCTGATGGCGATGATGTCGTCAGTTCGAATGGAGTTTGAAATGGTTCGCCCCAATTCAGTGATTAGCCGTCTTCTGCTGATCGGAAGTCTGGTCTGGGCAGGCTCGGCGCTTGCTGCGGATGTGTCGCTGCTCAATGTGTCGTACGATCCGACGCGCGAGCTCTATGGTGATTTCAACAAGGCGTTCGCTGCTGCGTATCAGAAGGACACCGGCAAGAGCATCGAGATCAAGCAGTCGCATGGCGGCTCGGGATCGCAGGCCCGTTCGGTGATCGACGGTTTGCAGGCCGATGTGGTGACGCTGGCGCTCGCCTATGACATCGATGCGATCGCGGGCAAGGGGCTGCTGAAGAAGGACTGGCAGAAGAGCCTGCCGCAGAATTCGTCGCCGTACACCTCGACCATCGTGTTCCTCGTGCGCAAGGGCAATCCGAAGGGCATCAAGGACTGGGACGATCTGATCAAGAGCGGCGTGCAGGTCATCACGCCGAACCCGAAGACCTCCGGTGGCGCGCGCTGGAATTATCTCGCGGCGTGGGGTTACGCGCTGAAGAAGTACGGCTCCGAGGACAAGGCCAAGAAATTCGTCGGCGATATCTTCAAGAACGTGCCGGTGCTCGATACCGGCGCGCGCGGCTCGACGGTGACGTTCGTGGAGCGCGGCGTCGGCGACGTGCTGCTGGCGTGGGAGAACGAGGCGTTCCTCGCGGTGAAGGAATTCGGCAAGGACAAGTTCGAGATCGTGGCGCCGCCGCTGTCGATCCTGGCCGAACCGCCGATCGCGGTGGTGGACACGGTTGCTGACAAGAAGGGCACCCGCGCCGCTGCTGAAGCCTACCTGAAATACTGGTACACCAAGGAAGGCCAGGAAATTGCGGCGCGCAATTTCTATCGCCCGCGCGACGCAGCGGTCGGCGAGAAATATGCGGACGCCTTTGCAAAGGTTGACCTTTTTACGATCGACGACGTGTTCGGCGGTTGGACCAAGGCGCAAAAGGAGCACTTCGGTGAAGGCGGTGTTTTCGATCAGATCTACAAGAACTGATCTGATCGCGGAGTGATGGGGGCATCGTGAGCGGAGGAGCAGGACGACGACGGGCATTGCCGGGTTTTGGCCTCACCATGGGGCTGACGCTGACATGGCTGTCGATCATTGTGCTGATTCCGCTCGCGGGTCTTTTCCTCAAAACCTCCGAACTGAGCCTGCTTCAGTTCTGGGACATTCTCACCGCCCGGCGCACGCTCAACGCGCTGAAGATTTCGTTCGGCCTCGCGTTCCTTGCCGCGCTCGTCAATCTCGTGATGGGCATGGTCATCGTCTGGGTGCTGGTGCGTTACAGGTTTCCCGGCCGCCGTATCTTCGATGCCATTGTCGATGTCCCGTTCGCGCTGCCGACGGCTGTTGCCGGCGTGGCGCTGACGGCGCTGTTCGCGCAGAAGGGCTGGCTCGGTGCGCCACTGGCGGAGTGGGGCATTAAAGTCGCCTTCACGCCGATCGGCATTTTCGTGGCGATGATCTTCATTGGTTTTCCGTTCGTGGTGCGCACGGTGCAGCCGGTGCTGCTCGATCTTGAAGTCGAGGTCGAGGAAGCCGCCGCAAGTCTCGGCGCGTCGCGCTGGGACATTATCCGGCGTGTGATCCTGCCAAGCCTGACGCCGGCGATTCTCACCGGCTTCGCGCTCGCGTTCGCTCGCGCCGTTGGAGAATACGGCTCGGTCATCTTCATCGCCGGCAACCTGCCGAACGTCTCGGAAATCGCGCCGCTCCTGATCGTGATCCGGCTGTCGGAGTTTCGTTACGCGGATGCGACGGCGATCGCTGTGATCATGCTGGTTGTCTCGTTCCTGATTATCTTCACCATCAACCGCATTCAACGCTGGGCGCAAACGCGCGGCGTCGCGGTTTCGGTCTGAGCGGCGTCATGGCCACCAAACAACGCATCGCGCCCGCGTATCAGGTCAGAACCGAGCCCGCTTGGGTGCGCTGGTTTCTCATCACCATTGCCGTCGGCTTCCTGACGATCTTTGTGGTGCTGCCGCTGGTCGTGGTGTTCACCGAAGCGTTCTCGAAAGGCATCGGCGCTTATCTCGCTGCGCTGTCCGATCCTGAAGCGCTGTCGGCGATCAGGCTGACGCTGACCGTCGCCGTCATCTCGGTGGGACTGAACCTCGTGTTCGGCGTGATCGCGGCCTGGGCCATCGCGAAGTTCGAATTTCCCGGCAAGGTGTTCCTGATCACCCTGATCGATCTTCCGTTTTCCGTCAGTCCGGTGATCTCGGGTCTGGTGTTCGTATTGCTGTTCGGCGCGCAGGGCTACTTCGGCACCTGGCTGATGGCGCATGGCGTCCAGATCCTGTTCGCGGTGCCCGGCATCGCGCTGGCGACGACCTTCGTGACGTTTCCGTTCGTGGCGCGCGAACTGATCCCGCTGATGCAGGAGCAGGGAACCCAGGAGGAGGAGGCGGCGATTTCGCTCGGCGCATCCGGCCTGCGCACCTTCCTGCGGGTCACCATCCCCAACATCAAATGGGGCATCCTTTACGGCGTTTTGCTCTGCAATGCCCGCGCCATGGGCGAATTCGGCGCGGTTTCGGTGGTCTCGGGCCATATCCGCGGCGAGACCAACACCATGCCGCTGCTCGTCGAAATCCTGTACAATGAGTACCAGTTTGTGGCTTCGTTCGCGATCGCCTCGCTGCTCGCATTCCTGGCGCTCGTCACGCTGATCGTGAAAACGGTCCTCGAAAGCCATCTCGAAGAAGGACAGACCGCAAGTGACGATTGAAGTCCGCAACATCGTGAAGAAGTTCGGCACCTTTGCCGCACTCGATCATGTCGATCTCAAGGTTGCCACCGGCGAGCTGGTGGCGCTGCTCGGGCCGTCGGGATCGGGCAAGACCTCGTTGCTGCGTATCATCGCGGGTCTCGACTGGCCGGATGAAGGCTCGGTGATCTTCGACGGCGAGGATGCGCTGTCGCGCGGCGCCGGCGAGCGTCATGTCGGTTTCGTATTCCAGCACTACGCGCTGTTCCGCCACATGAGCGTGTTCGAGAACGTCGCGTTCGGTCTTCGCGTGCAGCCGCGATCGGTCCGCAAGGACGAGGCGCACATCAAGAAGCGCGTAAAGGAGTTGCTCGATCTGGTGCAGCTCGACTGGCTGGCGGACCGCTATCCGAGCCAGTTGTCCGGCGGTCAGCGGCAGCGCATCGCGCTGGCGCGTGCGCTCGCCATCGAGCCGCGCATCCTGCTGCTCGACGAACCGTTCGGCGCGCTCGATGCCAAGGTGCGCAAGGAACTGCGCCGCTGGCTGCGCCAGCTCCATGACGAGATTCACGTCACCTCGATTTTCGTCACCCACGATCAGGAAGAGGCGCTGGAAGTCGCCAACCGCGTGGTGGTGATGGACAAGGGCAAGATCGAGCAGATCGGCACGCCCGGTGACGTTTACGACAATCCGGCCACCGCCTTCGTGCACGGCTTCATCGGTGAATCCATCGTGCTGCCGGTGCAGGTGTCGGACGGCAAGGTCCGCCTCGGCGACAAGGTGCTGAACCTCGAGCCGCGCGACGCCGCGTCCGGCCCGTCGAACCTCTTTATCCGTCGCCATGACGTGTCGATCGTGCCGAACGGCAGCGGCATCCTTGAGGGTGACGTCAAGTATGTGCGTGCGTTCGGCCCGACCCAGCGGGCGGACGTGGTGCTGCATAACGGCGCCAACGAGACCCTGATCGAGATCGATGCGCCGCGCGACCGCGACCTCAAGCCCGGCGATGTGGTCAGCCTGCAGCCGCGCCGCTACCGGCTGTTCCCGGCCGCCTCCTGATCGCTCTTTTCCGTCATTGCGAGGAGCGCAAGCGACGAAGCAATCCAGCTTTCCCAAGAATGGATTGCTTCGCTTCGCTCGCAATGACCGTTGGGACTGTCGCCGGAATGGCAGGTTCCCCTAATCAACGCCGCGTTCACCTTTCAGCCACGGTTGGTGTGCAACAAGTGCCGACCATTGGTTGGGGAAGCATATGATACGCGTGGCGGGGGCCATTCTGGCGCTGACGATCCTGAGCGGCTGCGGAACGGGCGGCGAACCGTCCACCGAGCAGCCGGCGTTCTATCTCAGCATGGCCAATGCCGGTGCGAAGCTCGATCCCAACGTCGCGGCCTCGATGATCTCCGGCTACCGGCAGAACAACGGCCTCGGCGCGGTTCAGGTCGATCCCCTGCTGATGAAGGCCGCCGAGGCGCAGTCGAACGCCATGGGCGCCCGCAACAAACTCGATCACAACGTGGCGGGACCGCTCGACAAGCGCATCAAGGCCTCGGGTTTCGACGCCACCAAGGCGGTCGAAAACGTCTCGGCCGGCTATCACACCCTCGCGGAAGCCTTCTCGGGATGGCGCGACTCGCCGCCGCACAAGGCCAACATGCTGGCCAGCGGTGTCACAAAAATGGGCATTGCGGCGACTTATGTCCCGAACACCAAATACAAGGTGTTCTGGACATTGATCCTGGCCGCGCCGGATTCCAGATAGGCAGCCAGATAAAACTTCTGTGACGTTCCTCGCATTTTCGCCGATTGACGCGGCTGCGAACTGGGGCCACCGTGCTGCAACATCGGTTCCCTGCCGGTGTCGTCGAGTGATGGCCTATGGATCAGCTTTCCCCCCACAGAGAGACAGCCGTATCGATCCCCGCAGAGGCGCAGCGCGTGCTGGTCCTGCAAGGCGGGGGCGCGCTTGGCTCCTATCAGGCCGGGGCCTATCAGGCGCTCTGTCATCACGATTTCGAGCCGAAATGGATTGCGGGTATTTCGATCGGTGCGATCAACGCTGCGATCATTGCCGGCAATCCGAGAGAAAAACGGGTCGGAAAGCTCAAGGAGTTCTGGGAACTGGTGTCGTCGGGTTCGCCGATGCCCTGGGCTCCGCTCGTGCAGAGCGATCATGTGCGCTCGGTGTTCAACGAAACCAGCGCCGCGCTGATCGCGACCTTCGGCGTGCCGGGCTTTTTCACGCCGCGTTTTCCGCCGGCGCCGGTCTGGCCGCCGGGCAGCCCGCAGTCGCAGAGCTATTACGACACCACGCCGCTGCGCGGAACGCTGGAGCGGCTGGTGGATTTCGATCGCATCAACAGTGACGGCGTGCGCCTGAGTGTCGGTGCGGTCAATATCAGGACGGGGAATTTCGAATACTTCGACAATCACGAGTTCAAGAAACGCGGCAAGAAAATCGGGCCGGAGCACATCATGGCCTCCGGCGCGTTGCCGCCGGGTTTCCCGCCCATCGAAATCGAGGGCGAGCATTACTGGGACGGCGGCATCGCCTCCAACACGCCGCTGGACTATGTGCTGGATGCCGAGACCAAGACCGATCTCCTGATTTTTCAGGTCGATCTGTTCAGCGCGCGCGGGCCGTTGCCGCAGTCACTGGTCGAGGCGGCCGAGCGTGAAAAGGACATCCGGTATTCCAGCCGAACGCGCATGAACACCGACAAGGCCAAGAAGGTTCACGATGCCAAGAAGGCCGTGCGCGAACTGATCGCCAAGCTGCCGGAGAGTTTCAAGGACGACCCGCTGGTCGCCACGCTCAATGAGGCGGCGAAGGAGAACACCGTGACGGTGGTTCACCTGATCTATCGCAGCAAGACGCATGAAGCCTCGTCGAAGGATTACGATTTCTCGCGGATCGGAATGGTCGAGCACTGGGCGGCGGGCGAGCGCGACGTCTACACCTCCATGTCTCATCCGGAATGGCTGAACCGGCCGCAATCCGGCGAGACCATGGTGACTTACGATCTTTGCGAGAACGGTTTGCAATACATCAAGCGGTAAACAGGAGCGAATAAATGGGTACTCTTTCCGGCAAGACGGCAGTGGTGACGGGTTCGACCAGCGGCATCGGCCTCGCATATGCGCGCGCCTTTGCCAGCGCGGGCGCGAATATCGTGATCAACGGCTTCGGTGTGCCGGCCGACATCGAGAAAGAGCGCTCGGCCATCGAGAAGGAGTTCGGCGTCAAGGCGGTTCATTCGCCCGCCGACATGACCAAGCCCGCGGAAATCGCCGAAATGATCGCGCTTGGCGAAAAGACGTTCGGCTCGGTGGACATTCTGGTCAATAACGCGGGCGTCCAGTTCGTCTCGCCGATCGAGGATTTTCCCATCGAGAAATGGGACATGATCATCGCGATCAATTTGTCGTCGGCGTTCCACGCCATTCGCGCCGCGGTGCCCGGCATGAAGAAGCGCGGCTGGGGCCGCATCATCAACACCGCGTCGGCGCACTCGCTGGTCGCTTCGCCGTTCAAGTCGGCCTATGTCTCCGCCAAGCACGGCATCGTCGGCCTGACCAAGACCGTGGCGCTGGAAGTGGCGACCCACAAGATCACGGCCAACTGTATTTCGCCGGGCTATGTCTGGACGCCGCTGGTGGAAAAGCAGATTCCCGACACCATGAAGGCGCGCGGATTGACCAAGGAGCAGGTCATCAACGACGTTCTGCTCGACGCCCAGCCGACCAAGGAGTTCGTCACCGTCGATCAGGTTGCGGCGCTGGCGCTGTTTCTCACCAGCGACGCTGCGGCGCAGATCACCGGCGCGAACCTGTCGATCGATGGCGGCTGGACGGCGGAGTAATTATCGCCGTCGTTCCGGGGCGCGAGCATAGCGAGCGAGCCCGGAATCCAGATGCTATAAGTTCTGATGTCAGACTGATCGAGATTCCGGGACCGCGCGAAGAGCGCGTCCCGGAATGACGGTTATGTTGAGAGCGCCTTCTTCCCGAACGCGAGAACGTGAAAGCCGAGGCGGTTTCTGGTGATCCAGAACAGCAGGACCGTCTCGAACACCAGTGCGATGGAGGTTGCGGCGGCAGCGCCGTAACCGCCGAAGCGCGGCACCAGCAAGACGCACAGCACGAGATTGACCAGGAACGCCAGCGCGTAGGCCAGCGCGCACATGTTCTGGTGCCCCAGCATGTTGAGCAGCCGTTCCACCGGACCGATGGCGGAACGTACGATCAGGCCGATGGCGGCGACGAACATGATGCCGTAGCCGGCGGTGAACTGCGGTCCGAACAGCCAGAGCAGCGGCTTGCCGAGCGCCAGCAGAACTGCGGTCGCCGCGAGCGACGGCCAGAAGGTCCACTTGATCGCATGGGCGATATAGGCCGACAGGCGTTCCTTGTCGCCGGATGCGTGATACTCGCTGAAACGGTGGGCCGTGGTCGCGGACATTGCGTAGTGAATGAACGACACCAGCGCGAGAGTCTTCACCACCGCGAAGTAGACGCCGACTTCCTCCGATGAGCGGAACTGCTGCAGCACCAGCACGTCGGTGTAGGACAGCAGCAGGTAGAAGCCTTCGACCATCATGATCGGCAGCGACACCTTCAGCCAACTCCGGACCTCATAGGCCTTCGGTCCGGCCTCGACGCTGGCAGTCAGGCGTCGGTTGAGAACGATCAACTGGCCGATCATCGCGATCCACACCGCTGCGGCGCTGGCGATCATCGCATCGGTCGCGTTGAGTTTCATGCCGAGCGCGACTGCGCCTGCGGTGAATCCGATAATCAGCGTCTGCCGTATGATGAACTGCGGCATCAGGCCGAGCCGCATCCAGTCGTAGGAGCGCGCGAGACCGTCCTGTGTGTTGGCGACGACGAAGGCGGGCAGGATAAGACAGCCGATGTAGAGCGGGATCTGGGTATGCGCATCGATCCAGGGCGACAGGATTTTCACCAGTCCCCCAAGCAACAGCGCGACGGTGGTGGAGGCCGCCAGCGTCATCCAGCGGCTGCCTGACAGGAATCCGCGCAGCAATGCGAGCTGTCCGCTGGCGCGATATTCGGGAATGATCTTCTGCGCGGACACCGCGATGCCAAAGTCCAGCACGCTGCCGAGCAGCAGAACCCAGGTCCAGACATAGACATAGATGCCGTAGTCCGAGCCGCCCATCCAGCGGGCGAGCAGCACCTGCGAGAAATAGGCGAGGCCGGCGCTCAGCACGCGAATGAGGAAGACAGTGCCGGCGAGGCGCTTGGTCAGCGAAGCTTCGGAGGTACCGGTGAGCACGTCGCGCAGCCTTGCGATGACACCCGCGGGTTTCGCTCCAGACGCGCGCTCAGCTTCCATGATGGCCACGGCATTCGATCCTGAGCCGCCAACCGGGCGGCAGGATGCGCCTTAGCAAGGATTCGTTAAGATTTGGTTGGATCGGGTAACCGGATGGTCAGCCTGAAAAGCCGCCGTCCTTCAGAAACGCCGCTTCTTCCGGCGTCGTGGTCCGTCCCAGTACCGTATTGCGATGAGGGAAGCGGCCGAACTTGCGGATGATGTCGGCGTGCAGCACCGCCCATTTCAGGCTGTCTGCGCCGAGCGGCGCGAACAGTTCGATGCTGCGCTCCTGATCGGCCATGTCCTCGGAATGCTCGAACGGCAGATAGATGAAGGCGCGCAAGCCCGTTTCGATGCGCTGGTCGCGCCCCTCCGCGACGGCGCGCGACGCAATGGTGCGGGCGAGAGCATCTGTCGAGAAGGCGCGCGGATCGTTGCGGAACATGTTGCGCGGAAACTGGTCGAGCACGATCAGCAGCGCCAGCGCGCCCTCGTCGCTGTCCTGCCATGCGCTGAGTTTGCCGTCGCGTGCCGCTTCCCATGTGCCCATGAAGCGGTCGCGCAGTTCCTGATCGAACGCATCGTCCTTGCCGTACCAGCGCTCGTATCCGGCATTGCGCCAGAAGGAGACGATGTCAGAGGGGGAGGAGATCATGAAGTATCTTTCGTCATTGCGAGCGAAGCGAAGAAATCCACGCTTTAACAAACATGGATTGCTTCGTCGCTATCGCTCCTCGCAATGACGGCAGTCGATCTCAGCTTGCCGCGGCCGCCGCCGCCTTCGGCTTCTCGTCGCGCAGCTCGCGGCGCAGGATCTTGCCGACATTGGTCTTCGGCAATTCCGTCCGGAACTCCACGTGCTTGGGCACCTTGTAGCCGGTGAGCTCGGTTGACGCGAACTTGATGATGTCCTGGGCGGTGAGGTTTGGATCCTTCTTGACCACGAAGGCCTTCACGGCCTCGGTCGACTTCGCATCCGGAACGCCGATCACCGCGCATTCGAGCACGCCCGGATGGCTCGCGATCACTTCCTCGACCTCGTTCGGATAGACGTTGAAGCCCGAGACCAGGATCATGTCCTTCTTGCGGTCCACGATCTTGGTGTAGCCGTCCGGCGACATGATGCCGATATCGCCGGTGCGGAAATAGCCGTCGGCGGTCATCACCTTCGCGGTTTCTTCCGGCCGGTTCCAGTAGCCCGCCATCACCTGCGGACCCTTGGCGCAAATCTCGCCGGGCTCGCCGAGCGGCACTTCGTTGCCGTCGTCGTCGCGGATCGACAGCCAGGTCGAGGGCACCGGAATGCCGATCGAGCCCGAGAACTTGTCGGTGTCAGCCGGGTTGCAGGTCAGCGTCGGCGAGGTCTCGGACAGGCCGTAACCTTCCGACAGCGCCACGCCGGTCACCTGCGTCCACTTGTCGGCCACCGGCTTCTGCACCGCCATGCCGCCGCCGAAGCAGCTCTTCAGCTTGGAGAAGTCGAGCTTGTCAAAGCCGGGCGTGTTGAGCAGGCCGTTGTAGAGCGTGTTCACCGCCGGGAAGCTGTTAACCTGATACTTCGACAGCTCCTTGACGAAGCCCGCCATGTCGCGCGGGTTCGGGATCAAGAGGTTCACGCCGCCGGCACGCACCGCCAGCAGGTAACACGCGGTCAGCGCGAAGATGTGATAGAGCGGCAGCGCGCAGACGATGAAGAGCTGATCGACAATCGGCGGCTTCTTGAGCGCGGGTTGCAGCCACGCATCGTTCTGCAACACGTTGGCGAGAATGTTGCGGTGGAGCAGCGTTGCGCCCTTGGACACGCCGGTGGTGCCGCCGGTGTATTGCAGGAACGCAACGTCATCGCCGGTCAGTGTCGGCTTGTTCAGCTTCAGCTTGCGGCCTTGCGCCAGCGCATCGTTGAACGACACCGCGCTCGGGATCGCGTAGGCCGGAACCATCTTCTTCACGTTGCGCACGACGAAGTTGACGATGACGCCCTTGAAGCCGAGCAGGTCGCCCATCGAGCCGATGATGACGGTTTTGACGCTGGTGTTCGGCAGCACCTTCTCCAGCGTGGTGGCGAAGTTTTCCAGCAGCAGGATGGCTTCGGCGCCGGAGTCCTTGAGCTGGTGCTCGAGTTCGCGCGGCGTGTAGAGCGGGTTGACGTTCACCACGGTGTAGCCGGCGCGCAGGACCGCCGCCGTGCTGACGGGATTCTGCAGCACGTTCGGCATCATGATGGCGACGCGTGCGCCCTTCTTCAGGCCCTTGCTCTGCAGGTAGGCGCCGAGCGCCGCCGACATCTCGTCGAGGTCGCGGTAGGTGATCGACTTGTCCATGCAGATGAAGGACTTGCGATCGGCGAACTTCTTGAAACTCTCTTCGAGCAATTCCACCAGCGACGGATACTGGTTAACGTCGATATCGGCGGGCACGCCGGCCGGATATTGCTTGAGCCAGATACGTTCCATGATTTCTCCCCTCGGCTTGTTTCCTGACGGCCCCCGTCTTGTGGCGGGGTGCGCGGGCTATGTTTCAAGTATTGAAATAAGTATTGAGCGAAGCCGCAGGCCATAGCAAGCCTGTGCGTGGTAACGACGCACTTTAGGGGCTCTAAACGCGGGCGTGCGCCCGCTCACGTATGCGGATTTCGCAAGGCACAAATCACAGCCCGGTGAGTGCGTTAACCGCGCGGCGCGGCGTCTGGCTTTTGCTGGGCGGCAGGCTTGGCCGCCGGTTTGGCAGCGGGAGCGGCCGCAGGTTTGGCTGCTGAACTGGCCGCAGCCGGCTTTGCTGCCGCGGGCTTGGCAGTTGCAGGTTTTGCTGCCGCCGGTTTGGCGGCCGTGTCCGGCTTCTTGTCGGCTTTCGGCGCGCCGGCCGGTTTGGCGGCAGGAGCCACCGCAGCGGCCTTCGGCTTTGCGGCCGCTGCCGCCGGTTTGGCGTCCGGCTTCGCGGCGGGTTTTGCGTCCTTCTTGGCGGCCTCGGCCTCCGGCTTGGCAGCCAGCTTGGCCGCCTTGGCGCCCTTCTTCCGCTTTGCCACGGAGGCCGCCTGGTTGGCGGCTTCGGCGGCATCGGCCTCCAGAATGGCGGCGCCGGTGCGGGCCGGGCCGGTATAGACGATCACGGGCGTTGCCGCGGCCGCGGGCATCGCGAGCAGGTCGGACACCTTCATGGTCGGCCCCTGAAGGCCGGCGGTGAACATCGATACGCCGGAGTCATTGCCGCCGTTGTTGTCCGCCACAATATCCGGATCGTCTTCCTCGTTCTCGGCGGCCGGACGCTTGCGCTTCGGTCCGCACATCTCGTCGCGCAGGTTCGGCGGCGAAGCGTCGATCGGGGCCAGCGCGTCGACGGTGCCGAGCGACGGCTTCAGCCAGGACAGCTTGTTGCCGCCGAAGCCGCGTTCGAGCAGTTGCGCCGCTTTCGCCGCGCGCTGCGCGGATGACTGTGCGCCGAGCACCACGGCGATCAGCCGCTTGTTGTTGCGTGTCGCGGTCGCGACAAGGTTGAAGCCCGAGGCGCAGATGAAACCGGTCTTCATGCCGTCGGCGCCGGGATAACGGCCGATCAGCTTGTTGAAATTCGCGGTCACGCGGCGGCCGAACTTGATGGCCGGAATGTGCATGAAATATTCGTACTCGGGCAGATCGCGGATGATCGCGCGGGCCAGAATGCCGAGGTCGCGGGCCGAAGTGATTTGTCCTTCCGCCGGAAGGCCGTTCGGATTGACGTAGCTGGTCTGCGTCATGCCGAGCCGCTGCGCGGTCTTGTTCATTTCGGCGGAGAAGCCGTCGATTGATCCGCCGACGCCTTCGGCGATGACAACGGCAATGTCGTTGGCCGACTTCACCATCATCATCTTGAGCGCATTATCGAGCGTCACCTGCGTACCGGGCCGGAAGCCCATTTTCGAGGGCGCTTGCGCAGCCGCCGTCGGTGACACGGTCAGCAGCGTGTCGAGCGTCATGCGGCCGTCCTTGACCGCCTTGAGCGCAACATAGGCCGTCATGATCTTGGTGACGGATGCGGGATACCACGGATAGGTCGCGTTCTCTGCCTGAAGCACCTTGCCGGTGTCGGCCTCGATGAGCAGCAACGCTTCCGCCTGCGCGACGCGCGGCGCGATCACCGCGAGCAGCATCGTTGCGATGAGCGCAGACGATCGCAGTGGCGGCAGCCGGAACAGGGCAGAGAACAACGCCACTACCGGATTCCGATGTTCGAGAGCACGCCTGCGGCGAATGAAACCATGGTCTCCTCGGCGTGTTGCATGCGGGTTCAGAGCAATCGAAATCGCCAAATCAGATGCGCCCACTACTTATACCGGAGCGCGCCCGTCGGAACAGGGGTTTTGAGGCTCAATCAAGCATGAAATGGGCCAAAATTCGGCGATGCCCACACTTCTTGAGGGCTCCGGTTCCTTCCCGGGTTATGTCCGTGACGTCGTGGCTGCGGTGAGTGCGGGCGAATGGGCACGGGTATCTTCCTGGACCATGAACTGTGCCCTTGCGAGCCTGGCGAAATAGCCGCCATTGGCCACCAGTTCATCGAACGTTCCGCTTTCGATCACCTTGCCCTTGTCGAACACCAGAATCCGCGTCGCATTGCGGATGGTCGAGAGCCGGTGGGCGATCACGAATGTGGTGCGGCCTTTCATCACGGTATCGAGAGCTTCGTTGACCTTGGCCTCGGTGACCGCATCGAGCGCGCTGGTGGCTTCATCCAGGATCAGGATTGGCGGATTCTTCAGCAACGCACGCGCAATCGACAGGCGCTGGCGTTCACCGCCGGACAGCATGCGGCCGCGCTCGCCCGCATTGGTCTCGAATTTCAGATCGCTGCGCTCGATGAAGTCGAGCGCCTGCGCGCCCGCGGCGGCCGCGCGCAATTCCTCGTCGGTGGCGTCGGGTTTGCCGACGCGCAGGTTTTCGGCGATGGAGCGATTGAACAGCAGCGCTTCCTGGAACACGACGCCGATGTTCCGGCGCAGCGCCGCGAGCGTCATGCCGCGGATGTCCATGCCGTCGATCTTGATGAAGCCCGATTGCGGATCGAACGCGCGGTGCAGGAGCGCAATCGCAGTGGATTTTCCGGCGCCGGTTTCGCCGACCAGCGCGAAGGTCTGTCCCGGCAGCGCGGTGAACGACAGGTCCTCGATCGCGGGCCGCTTGCCGTCATAGGAAAACGAGACATCGTTGAATTCCACGAGGCCGGTGAGGCGGCCGGGATCGATGGCGTCGGGCCGGTCGCGCACGGCAGGCACCGCGTCGAGCACGTCGAAGAATTCGCGTAAGCGCGGCGCTTCCATGAACACGTTGTTGATGAAGCTGACCACCTGTTCGAGTTTCTGGATCAGCATGGTCGCGAAGGAGACGAACATGACGATCTCGCCGACGCTGGCCTGACCCTGACTGTTCAGAATGATGCCGACCACGAAAATCGCCAGAATCGTGATGGTGGTGGAGGCGCGGGTCATGACCGCCACCAGCGCCCACCATGACAGCACCGGCAATTGCGCCGACAGCAGCTTGTCGGCGACCCCGCGCAGGCCCTGCACCTCGGCCTCGACACGCACGAAGCTTTGCACCAGCGCCACGTTGCCGAGCGCGTCCGACGCGCGGGCGGCGAGATCGCCGTAATGCTCCTCGACCTCCATCTGCAGGCCGTAGGTCTTGCGCACCACGAGCGTGGTCAGGATGGTGAAAACGACGCACAGGACGAACAGCAGGATCGCGAGCCGCCAGTTGATGTAGAGCGACAGCGGCAGCAGCACGACCAGCGAGACGATCGCCGCGAAATGCTCGCGGAAAAAACTCAGCCACAGCCGCCACAAGGCATCGGTGCCCTGCAGCATCACCTTCATCAGGCGGCCGGAATGGGTGCCGGTGTGAAAGGTCAGCGGCAGCTGCATGATGTGTTCGAAATAACCGGTGAGAACCGCCTGACGCTGGCGATGCGCGAGGCGGTCCGCCTGCAGGGCGACGAACGCGCTGCAGATGATCGTGAACAGTCCGAACGCCACCCACGCGCCGAGCAGCGGCCAGGGCGATGTGATGGCGCCGAACAGCGTGTCGGGACTTGGCTTGCCGGACAGCACGTCGATGATGCGGCCGAACAGCACCGGCTCGGCGAACTGCGCCACGGCAAGCAGCAGATTGGCGACAGCGAGAAACCAGCCGAGCCGGGCTTCCTTGCCGAGCAGTTCAAGAACGCGAACATAAAGACGGATCAAAGGGACAGTCCTGCAAGTCTGACGTCAACGAAAAGAGCGGCCATCCTAGCCGGGGATCGCCGCCGAATACAGGGCGGGAGAGACAGGGGCAGACCCGTTATGCACTCAATTGATATTGCGGGCATTTGGCGGTGGCAGACCTCTTGGGCCGTTGATGGTTTCAGGACGAGGGTGAGTTTTCGCGCCGGACGAAGTAAGACTTCGCGATGCCGAAAGTTCCCTGTCGGCTCAAGATGTTTGGACGTGACAACGATGGCCCGGCAGTCAGAACGATCAGCAGCGACAATCGATGGAATCCTGAGCGCGGCCCGAAAGCTCTTCATGAGCCGCGGGTTCGAGGCCGTGAGCATCGATGACATCGCCGCCGCCGCCGGCATCGCGAAGGGCGGCGTCTATCATCACTTCTCGTCCAAGCAGTCGATCTTCGAGGTGGTGCTCGATCGCGCGCAGGCCGAACTCGCCGCTCAGCTCAATTCGCGGCTTGCAGCCAACAAGGGTCCGCGCACGCCCGAAACCGTTGCGATGAACACCTACGCTTATCTGAAGGCTGCGAGCGAACCGGGACTGCGCCGGCTGATCCTGATGGACGGGCCGGTCGTCATGGGTTTGCAGCGATGGCGCGAGATGGACGATCGGCACTTCTTTGAATCGATTCACAGCGGGATCGTGGAGATCATGGGGCCGAAAGCATCCCGCAAGCAGATCGATTCCGCGGCGCGGCTTGTCACAGGCGCGATTATCGAAGCCGCGCTGGCGACGGGTGCGTCCGACAATCCGGTCAAGGTCGCGCGCGTTTACTGCGCGACTCTGAGGAGCATGCTGTACGGTCTTCAGAAAACCACATAGGCGAAAGCAAACGGCGTCACGATGCCGCATTTCTGAAGCTCTCTTGACTTACCGACTTAAAGTCGGTAAATGATCCCCCATAATAAAATCAATGGGAGAACGAACATGTCGAGAGCGCAGCTTGCTGAAAAGAGTCTTGATACCGAAGCGTTGTTCGAGCGTTATCATGTGGGATGGAAGACCCGGAATCCGGATCTGATCGCGTCGCTTCATTCCGAGGACACCATCTTCTGGGTGCATGACGGGGCGGGGCCGATCCGTGGCCGTGAAGCCCTCCGGCAGCACTGCGTTGAGTTGTTCGACAGGCTCGAATTCCGGTTTGAAGAAGGGCGGCTGCTTTACGGCTCCGATTTCTGGGTTTTCGAATGGCTGATGGTTGTCGATCTCACTGATACGGGCGGCAAGCCGTTCACGGCCAAGATCGAGATGCTCGACGTGTTCACCGTGAATCCCGCCGGCGAAGTGACCCGCAAGGATGTTTATGTGAATGGCACGCAACGGGTTGACGCCTTCACCCGTGCCGGCTTGAGCGCCAGCAGAAACTAGCGCCGGGGTTGTCTCAGGCCTGGCCACTTCGCCGACGGAGTGTCGTCGGCTCTTTTTCTTCAACATCATCGCAAAGCGCGGAACACGCGGCAGGTGCGCCTCGGGACGATCTCGTCTCCAAGGGGCATGGGCGTGAGCTCGTGCGCGAAAGAACATCGGGGAGTTTCTTATGCTTGGTTTGATGCAGGACTGGCCGCTGCTGTGCAATCGGATCATCGATCACGCCGCCGCCATCCACGGCGACAGTGAAGTCGTGACGCGTTCAGTCGAGGGACCGATCCACCGCACCAACTATCGCCAGATACGCGCCCGCGCGCTGAAGGTCGCGCAGCGATTGGACAGGGACGGGATCAGGATCGGTGACCGCGTCGCCACACTCGGCTGGAACACCTGGCGGCATCTGGAATCCTGGTACGGCATCATGGGCATCGGCGCCATCTGCCACACGGTGAATCCTCGCCTGTTTCCGGAGCAGATTGCATGGATCCTGAATCACGCCGGCGACCGGGTGGTGATGATCGATCTCACCTTCGTGCCGCTGCTCGAAGCCATCGCGCCGATGCTGCCGACGGTCGAACGCTACATCGTCTATACCGACCGCGCGCACATGCCGGACACCAAACTGAAGAATGCGATTTGTTATGAAGAATGGATCGGCACGGTCGACGGCGACTTTGCCTGGAAGACGTTCGACGAGAACACCGCGGCGGCGATGTGCTACACCTCCGGCACTACGGGCAATCCGAAAGGCGTGCTCTATTCGCACCGCTCCAACGTCTTGCACGCGCTGATCGCCAATGCGGGCGACTCGCTCGGCACCGGCGCCGCCGATACCGTCATGCCGGTGGTGCCGATGTTTCACGCCAACAGCTGGGGCGCTGCGTTTTCTGCGCCATCGATGGGCGCCAAACTGGTGATGCCTGGCGCGAAGCTCGACGGCGCCTCGGTCTACGAACTGCTCTCGAGCGAGAAAGTCACATTCACCGTGGGCGTTCCGACGGTGTGGCAGATGCTTCTCAATTATATCGCTGCCGAAGGATTGAAGCTTCCCGATCTGAAAACGGTGGCGTGCGGCGGCTCCGCGATGCCGCGCTCCATGATCAAGTCGTTTGTCGATATGGGCATTCGGGTGCGCCATGGATGGGGCATGACGGAAATGTCGCCGCTCGGCACGGTGGCTGCGCTGAAGCCGCCGTTCACAGGCCTCACGGGCGAAGAGCGGCTCGATATCCTGCAGACCCAGGGCTTTCCGCCGTTCGGCGTCCAGATGAAAATCACCGACGATGACGGACAAGCGTTGCCGTGGGACGGCAAGACATTCGGACGGCTCAAAGTCAGCGGGCCGGCGGTGTCGAAGGCCTATTACCGCGTCGATACGGATATCCTCGACGAGGAGGGATATTTCGACACCGGCGACGTCGCCACCATCGACCGGCACGGCTACATGCGGATCACCGACCGCTCGAAGGATGTGATCAAGTCCGGCGGCGAATGGATCTCATCGATCGATCTGGAGAATCTCGCCGCAGGGCATCCCGCCGTTGCGGAGGCTGCCGTCATCGGCGTTCATCATCCGAAGTGGAACGAGCGTCCGCTCCTGATCGTGCGTCTCAAGCAGGACAACGCGGCGACCCGCGACGACATCCTTGGTTTCATGGACGGCAGGATCGCCAAGTGGTGGATGCCGGAGGACGTCGCCTTCGTGGATGACATTCCGCATACGGCAACCGGCAAGATCCACAAGATGACGCTGCGCGACCGGTTCAAGGATTATCGTTTCCCGAGCGCAGCATCGTGAACGTTCGCATATCCCGGCGGACGCGCTGCCTGCCGGGATGTGGGGGGCTGTATTACCGGCTTGATGCAGCGCGGCGTCTTGTCCTTGAGGGGGTCCGTGGCAAGGCCCGCATATCCGCCGGTCCGAGCACGCGGCCGTCTCGCGCCTTGAGTTCAAGCGGCTGGAACGGCTTCTGCGTATCCTTGTCGACCATGTCGTGGGTGAGTTCGCCCGGCGCGAAGCAGAATTCTTCGCCCCATTGCCAGAGCGCAATCAGGACGACGTAAAGCTTCTTTCCCTTCCGGGTGAGGACATATTCCTTGTAGGCCGTGCCGTCCGATGCCGGAGCGGTGGCAAGGATGTCGTGCTCGACAAGCTTTTGCAGCCGGGCAGACAGGATGTTCTTCGCCATCCCGAGGCTTTTCTGAAACTCACCGAAGCGCCGCTTGCCAGCCAGCGCATCGCGGATGATCAGGAGCGACCACCAGTCGCCGATCACGCCGAGCGACCGCGCAATGGCGCAGGCTGTGCCGTCAAGGCTGGTGCGTTTGCCTTTCACTGCATTCCTTGTCTGCGGCTCCGCCGGGCGGGGCCAATCCAAATACCGGTTGCAAACTTAAACCATCTGCATCATGCTGTCATCTGGTTTCAAAATTAAACCAGAGCGGCGCGTGCCAGGCGGCTTCTGCCCGTTCTCAACCCAGAGGGATAATCCATGAGTTCCGCGCACCTGTTCGCCCCGCTCAAGCTTGGCCGCTACACACTCGCGCATCGCGTCGTGATGGCGCCGCTCACGCGCATGCGCTCGACCGGCAATGTGCCGACAGATCTCGCCGTCGAGTATTATTCGCAGCGCGCATCGTCCGGGGGATTGATCATTGCCGAGGCTTCGCAGGTCACGCCCTATGGACAGGGTTATCCGGCAACGCCGGGCGTTCACTCCGCCGAACAGATCGCTGGATGGAAGAAGATCACCGACGCGGTCCACGCCAAGGGCGGCGTGATCTTTCTGCAGCTCTGGCACACCGGCCGCATTTCCCATCCGAGCTTCCAGCCGGATGGCGTGCAGCCTGTCGCGCCGTCGGCGATTGCTCCGGCAGGCAAGGCGTTCACGCCGTCGTTCCAGATGGTGCCATTCGAGACGCCGCGGGCGCTCGATATCGGAGAAATTCCGGCGATCGTTGAAGCCTATCGTGAAGGCGCGCGGAACGCACTGGCTGCCGGATTTGACGGCGTCGAGCTGCACGGTGCGAACGGCTATCTGATCGAGCAGTTCCTCCACAGCAAGACCAACCAGCGCACGGACGCTTACGGCGGCTCGGTTGAAAACCGCTCCCGTTTGCTGATGGAGGTGATGACGGCACTGGTCGAGATCTGGGGCGGAGATCGCGTCGGCGTCCGGTTGTCACCCTTCGGCGTGGTCAACGATGCCGGCGAGGCGGACCCGATCGGACTCTACAGCCATGTTCTGACCCGGCTTGCTCCGCTCAATCTCGCCTACGTTCACCTGATCGAATCCCGCAACACCGATGCCGGCGAAGCCGGAGCGCCGCTTGCGATCAACGATCTGCGTCCGTTCTGGCCCGGCACCCTGATCCTCGCCGGCGGCTTCATCGGCCCGTCGGCCGATGCGGCGATCCGCGCCGGGCAGGGCGACGCCGTTGCCTTCGGGCGGCACTTCATCGCCAATCCGGACTTGCCGCGCCGTCTGCAACTTGGCGCTGCGCTCAATCCCTACAACCGCGCGACGTTCTATGGCGGCAGCGATGTCGGCTATGTCGATTATCCCGCGCTGGAATCGGCGGAAGCCGCGGAGTAAGCGGCGCACCAAACGGCGGCACAATTCGCCGAGGCTGGAAACGGCCTCGGCGAAAACCTGTATCGCCGGCGCGACGGGAGCGCCTGCCTTCATCGTGCTTCCGGAACGAATTTCAGCGAGGCGCTCAGCGGCCTGCCGCGCGCGATCTTGCGTTTCGGCAATCTGACGTTCCCTCGCGGCACTTTCTTGTAGGGAATACGCGAGAGCAGGTGCGCTATGATATTGAGCCGCGCCTGCCTTTTGTTGTCGGATCGGGCGATGAACCATGGCGCCCACGCGGAGTTGGTCGCCTTGAACATCTCGTCTCGCGCCCGCGTGTAGTCGTCCCATCGCTTGTAGGAATCCAGGTCCATCTGGGTCAGTTTCCAGATCTTTCGCCTGTCGTCGATCCGCGCGGTGAGCCGGTTGGTCTGTTCCTCCGGGCTGACCTCGAGCCAGTACTTGAGAAGTACAATTCCGGATTCGACCATGGCCTTTTCGACCAGAGGGACCACTTTCAGGAAACGCTTGACCTGATCCGGCGTACAAAAGCCCATGACTCGTTCGACCCCGGCGCGATTGTACCAGCTGCGGTCGAAGATCACGATTTCTCCTCCTGCGGGAAAGTGCTGCATGTATCGCTGAACATACATCTGTGACTTCTCGCGTTCCGTCGGGGCGGCGAGGGCAACGACGCGGAAAACGCGCGGACTGACTCTTTCGGTGATGGCCTTGATGACACCCCCCTTGCCAGCGCCGTCTCGCCCCTCGAACACCACACATATCTTTTTGCCCTCGCGCTTCACCCATTCCTGAAGCTTGACGAGTTCAATGTGCAGTTTGCGGAGCTTCTGTTCGTAGTCCTTGCGCTTGAGCGCCGGGACGTCGGTGTTGCGTTTCTTCCTGGCGGCCTGCTTCATGTTTCAGTCCCCGCTGGCTGTCAGTGCGTGGTGTCGCCCCAGGTCACGAAAAGCCCGACGTCTCCCGGAAAGCCCTCTGGTCAGTCTAGGATCATCGCCTTCAGGCCGTAGCCCTGGGGCTGCAGGTGGTCGCGCCAGAACTCGAAGGCCTGAAGGCGTCTCCCAATCAGTGTGTCCGGCCAATCCTTTTCCATGCTGTTGAGCGCGCGCCATTCCCAGAAACGGTTTGTCGCCCATAGCGTCCTCGCCAATCGGTCGTCCCTTGCAGGAGGTGGCGCTCGCTCAAGCCATTTATGATGGCAGGGCCGAGCAGCCCGGTCAACGCCGGCAGGGCTCCGCAGTCACTCTGGTTCTGTGGCTTGATTGATTTTGCGTGTGTTCAAGGAAGGCAGTCACGCGTCGTGGAAAACCTCCACGGTCGCAGGTGCACAAATGGCTCGCAGCGGGACCATTTGTCTCGCATGCCTTGAGGAACCAATCGGGCCACCATGGCTTGTCCGGCATATCCTGAAAACCGGAGACTGCCATGAAAATCGCAAACATCGTTTTGGCTGGTACGGTGCTCCTCACCGTCATCAGCTCGGCAGCCTTGGCCCAACAAACCTACACAGGAATGATCACAAAGATTGACCGGACCAGGGGCACGGTTGCGATTCGACGGGACGAAAGCGGCACCGTTGGATCGAGCACCGGCGGTGCTGCGGAAGAATTCAGGGCGCAGGACCGATCATGGCTGGATGCCGTGCACGCCGGCGACAAGGTGAATTACTCCATCACCGAAACAGGTGGAATGAAGACAATCACCAGGCTTCAGAAACAATAGATCCGCGAACCGTGCTGGCTCAATTGAGCTTCCGCGCGCTCACCGGCGGCAGAAACGTACTGTCGAAAATGTCGCCGGCTGAGGGGCGCTTACGGAATTCAAAAGTGTCGGCGATCTGGTCGACACCGGCGTCGAAACGGCCGTCCTCAATGCCGCCGAGACCGTTCCGCTTCACCTCGTCGGTGACGATGTTGTCCTGAAGGACAGCGCGCAGGCGCTCGAGTTCGAGTTCGCGTGAACCGCTGCTCATTTGCGTCACGACCTCGTCGGCTGCGCGCGCGGGGTCCTTGAGCGCAAGACGGATGCCCGCAATCGTGGCGCGCACGAATGCCTTCACCGCATCGGGACTGGCAGCCGCGAATTTCGGGTTGACGATCAGCGCGTGTCCGTAGACCTCGCTGCCGAATTCGGAGAAGCGCAGCACTGCGAGATCGTTCGCCGGGACGCCGCGGTCACGCAGATTGATCGCGGACAGAAAGGAAAAGCCGGTGACCGCATCGACCTGACCGGCCGAGAGCATCGGTTCGCGCACCGCGGCGCTGATCCTCTCCGTTTTGATCTTGCCGAGCTTGATGTGGTTCATGCGTGCGATGGTCGGCCACAGCAACGCTGCGAGGTCGCCCTCGACAACGCCGATGGTCTTGCCTTCGATGTCCGGCAGGGTTGCGATGCCGCGGCTCTTGCGCGCGATGATCGCATAGGGCGCCTTGTTGTAGAGGACGAACACCGCCTTGATCGGCAGGCTGCCTTCCTTGTCGCGGTAGCGGATCAACGCATTGATGTCCGCCAGCGCCATGTCGCTGCTGCCCGATGCGACGCGGGCGATGGCATCCAGCGAGCTGGTCGCGGAATCGGTGGTGACGGTGAGGCCCTCGGCACGAAACAGACCCCTGCCGGACGCCAGCACGAACGGCGCCGCCACGCCGTCGATCGGCCGATCGTATGAGAAGTGCAGGGCCGATGCCGCCGCGCCGGGCGCCGAACCCAGGCAGGCGGCACACAGCAGCGCGATCAGCGGCAGGAGTGTTTTGCGGAGAATGCGGTCGGGACTTTTGGGCATGCGCGGTACTTGGACGTAGGAGGCCTGAGGCGGCTTTTGGGTATCGGCTGTGTTAGTATGATGACAACCACACTGTGCGGCGTCCGTCACCTTTTTGCCTTTTCCGCTTCGGTTTGCCGCAGTTTCGCCTTTTGCCCTTCAGCTTGCATTCAGGTCAGGGAACCCAATGTATTAGAAAGGGTTATCCTCGACTGGTCATTCAGGCCAGGGATGGCCTGTGAGGACGTTGAAATGCTTGTTCGGAAGACTTTGCCTTCACCCTTCAGCCGAGCTGTGGTTCTGGCGACGGCTGCCGCGCTGGTCTCGACATTGGCTGTTGCACCTGCCGCGCAGGCATATCCGCTGGCCTCATCGGCGGCCAAAACCTCGTCTGCCGAGCCGGCGAACGCCAGCGAGGCCACCGATTTCAGCTCCCGGGCTCGTCGTCGCTACGCGCGCCGCGGCTACAACAACAACGCCGCAGGCCTCGCTTTCATGGGTCTGGCGCTGGGCACCGTGGGCGCGATCGTCGCTGAGCAGCGCCGCCGCGACTACTATCGCGACAACTACTATTACGGCGGTGGCCCGTATTACGGCGGCCACTACTACGGCGGGCCGGCCTATTACGGCGGCAATCCGTATATCGGCGGCGGCTATTATGCCGTCCCGCGCTACTGAGCGGCCGACCGGTAACGTCGCTGACATCTGCCGATCGCCGGGGTGATCCCGGCGATTTGCTTTTTTGGAGCATTTTCAGCCGGTTGGGGCAGGCGTTAACACGCTGGCGAGGGTTTTGATCTAGGTTCGAGGGATGAGTGATTCGCTAGAACGGCTTTATCACGCAATTATCGCGGCCAAGGATCTCGATCCGGCAACGTCGCGCACCGCGCGGCTGTTTCAGCGCGGCCCGGCGAAAATGGCCAAGAAACTTGCCGAAGAAGCCATCGAAGTCGTGATCGATGCGGTGAATGGCGACTCCGACGCCGTGGTCCGGGAAAGCGCCGATTTGCTCTACAACCTCTCGGTGCTCTGGGTGGCGGCAGGTGTTCGCCCGGAAGACGTGTGGGCCGAAATGGATCGCCGTGAGCGGGTCCAGGGCATCGCCGAGAAGCTGCCCAAGATCTATGCGGACAAGCCGGTGCAAAAGGTTGTTGCCGACAAGCCTCGCCCTGCGGCCAAGGCAGCGCCAAAAATTGCCCCGTCAGCCCCTGAAAAGGTGGCTCGGCGACCAATTGTCGCGCTCCAGGGCGGCCGGCTCAAGAAACGGCGCTAATTAGCCGCTGACATTCCACATTTCCGTACATGGACAAATCGGCTGGACGGTGGTTCATCGCGCCATGCTGAAACGAATGTATGACTGGTGCATAGCCGCCGCAGACAAACCTTATGCCCTCTGGCTGATGGGGGCAGTGTCCTTCGCGGAAAGCTCGTTCTTTCCGATTCCACCGGACGTGATGCTGATCCCGATGTCGCTGGCGCGGCCGCAGAAGGCGTGGCTCTACGCGCTGGTCTGTACGGTGACGTCGGTCGCAGGCGGCGTTGTCGGCTACGCCATCGGCGCATTGCTCTATGATTCCGTCGGACAGTGGTTGATCAATCTCTATGGCTACGGTGACAAGGTGGAGGCGTTCCGCGCGTCCTACGCCGAATACGGCGCATGGATCATCCTGCTGAAGGGCCTGACGCCGATCCCCTACAAGCTGGTCACCATCACATCCGGTTTCGCCAACTACAATTTGCTGCTGTTTATTGTTTTTTCGATCATCGCGCGTGGCGGCCGGTTCTTCATCGTCGCAATCGTGCTGAATCGTTATGGCACCTGGATTCGCGAAGTCATCGAGAAGCGCCTCGGGCTTTGGGTTGCGATATTGGCCGGCGGTCTGGTGCTCGGTTTCATCGTCGCGTTCCGGCTGTTCTAGAAATTTGTTTGCGGACACTCGTTCGCGTGACGAAACACGCCGAACATAAAGCCTTTTCCCGGCGGCAACGGCGGGCTACGCTCAAGTCATGTTCAATCACTCCAGCGATTTTTTTATGGACGTGCGGGGACGCATTGTCCTGATCGCTGTGCTGACGACCGTGTTTGGAACGACGGCGGCCTGGTCGCAGCAGGCGCAGCCGCAGCTTCAGGTCGCGCCGTCGCAGCAGACCGCGCCGCCAACGCCTCCCGCAACTCCGCCGAGCAATCCGGGACTGGTCGAGGAGATCGGCAAATTGCTGAAGGATTCGGCATCGGGTCTGACATCCACGTTGCCCAGTCCTGGTCGCGCGCTCGAGGGGCTGAATTCCAGCGCCAAGGATGCGACCGACAGCCTGAAGCGGCTCGCGCCTCCATCCGGCCAGACCATGGCCAGTGGGCGAACCCTTTGCCCGCCCGCCGCCAACGGCGCGCCGGACTGCAAGCGCGGGGCAGACCTGCTCTGCAAGGAGAAAGGCTACGTCGAGGGTCGGAGTGTGGATATCGAATCGACCCAGAAATGCTCGGCAAAATCATACTTTTCGGGCCAGGGTGCGTGCCGGACAGAAAATTTCGTCACCCGGGCCGTCTGCCAGTAAACGCAAGCCTCTTTCAAGAAATGGCTATAGCCCCTAAGACCGTGACAATTGCCGCGGCACCGATGTTCGCGCGCGTTTCATTCTGCGGAAGAGGATTTTTTTGATGTCGATGCCTGCCTTGTTCAAGGGTCGCCTTTCAATTCCGGTGATCGGATCGCCGCTGTTCATCGTGTCGGGCCCCGATCTCGTCATGGCCCAGTGCAAGGCCGGAATCGTCGGATCGTTCCCCGCGTTGAACGCGCGACCCGCCGCGCTGCTGGACGAATGGCTCCACCGGATCAAGGAAGAACTTGCCGCGCACGACAAGGCGCATCCGGACCGTCCGTCAGCGCCGTTCGCGGTCAACCAGATCGTGCACAAATCCAACAACCGTCTCGATCAGGACATGGCGGTCTGCGAGAAGCACAAGGTACCGATGGTCATCACGTCGCTCGGCGCGCGTGAAGAACTCAATCAGGCGGTGCATGCCTGGGGCGGCATCACCTTTCACGATGTCATCAACCAGAAGTTCGCGCGCAAGGCGATCGAGAAGGGTGCCGACGGCCTCGTTCTTGTTGCCGCGGGTGCCGGCGGTCATGCCGGTGCGATTTCGCCGTTCGCCTTCGTGGCCGAGACGCGGCAGTGGTTCGACGGCCCGATCGCGCTTTCGGGCGCGATGGGCACCGGCCGCGCCATCCGCGCGGCCCGCGTGCTCGGCGCCGACTTTGCCTATATCGGCTCGGCATTCATCGCGACGCAGGAAGCCAATGCTCCGGAAAACTACAAGGAGATGATCGCGTCATCGTCCGCCGACGACATCGTCTATTCCAACCTGTTCACGGGCGTGCACGGCAATTACCTCAAGCCGTCGATCGTGGCGGCCGGCATGGACCCGGATAATCTGCCCGTGTCCGATCCGTCGAAGATGAACTTCGGGACCGATGCCAGCGGCGAACGCAACAAGCCGAAGGCCTGGAAGGAAATCTGGGGCAGCGGCCAGGGCATCGGAAGCGTCGACAAGGTGCAGCCGGTCGCCGAACTGGTGGCGCGTCTCAAGACCGAATATCAGGCGGCCGTCGACGCGCCGCTCTAGACGGCAGGCGCCGCGTTGTCCGGGTCACCCCCACCGATGGAAGCGGTCTTTCGTGTCGACGGCGATCGCGTGTTCACGAGCGAGCATGCCGGGGGACCTTGGGACCCCAGCATGCAGCACGGTGGCGCGCCGTCCTCTCTCGTTGTTTGGGCAGCGGAGCGCATTCCGTCGCCGCAGCCGATGCAGGTCGCACGGCTGACCATAGACTTGATGCGTCCGGTGCCGGTGGCGCCGCTGACGATCGAGACGAAGGTGGTTCGCGAGGGCCGCAAGATTCAGCTCTGCGAGGTTCGTCTTTTCGCCGATGGCGTCGAGGTCGTGCGGGCCACGGTCCTCAAGGTCAGGGTGCAGCCGGTCGACCTGCCTGACACGGTGGCGCACTCGCCGCTCGACGTGCCCGGCCCGGAAGCGGGCCGGGATGAGCCGCAGGCTCTGAACAAGTTCCTGGCCGGTGTTTCCATGCGCGCGGTGAAGGGCGGGTTTCTCAGACTAGGGCCTGGTGCGATCTGGTTTCGTCCTAATCGTTCGATCGTCGAAGGATCGCCGATATCGCAGGCGATGCGCACGGCCCTTGCCGCCGACTGCAGCAACGGCGTGGGATCGGTGCTCGATTTCAAGAAATGGATATTCATCAACGCCGACCTCACGGTGACTCTCGCGCGTCAGCCGGTGGGCGACTGGATTTTGCTGAACTCGGAAATGATGTTGGGCGCGGATGGCGCGGGGCTTGCGGTCTCCCGCCTCGGCGATGCCCGGGGTTACTTCGGCGCGGCCATTCAGTGCCTTGTGGTCGAGCCACGCTAGGCGGCTGAGCCGGCAGATGAGATCGTGCATCGTTTCAGGATTGAAGATTGCCTTGGTCTGTCTGCCGCTTGCGGCGCAAAGCGCCTTCGCCACCGGCAACCTCGACTGTGCGATCAATGACAAGCAGTTGAGTTTTGAATTGTTCGCCCTCACCGGCGGTGCAGGCGGCATCGTCCAGATCAACCAGGCGTCCATCGAGATCAAGGTCGGTGACGACAAGGCTCTCTGGTCCAGGCGCACCCTTGAGTTGAAGAATATCGAGCAGCAGTGGATCTATGGCAAGGAACTGCGGGTCCGCTTCGGAATTCCCGCCGCCAAGGATGAACCTGTCGCCAGCCTGATCCTGATCGGCACGTACAAGGCCGACGATGACAGCTATTCCGGGCAATATGTCCTGTCGCTGCCTCAGTCCGGCAGCGAGAAGCACTTCAAGGGCAAGATGAAATGCGGCTGAGGCGCGGGCTCGCCTGCTCGAGCCTGATCGGCCGGCAGGCGGTGGTGCTTCGAGGTGCGGTTAATCGGCCACCCGCGTCAGCACGGCTTTGAACGCGAGGCTCGGAAATTCGGTCGCAGTTCCTTCGCAGATCGCAAAGTTGCCCTTGACCGTTCCGTTGAAATTGATCCTGACGTCGTCGAAACCGAACACCGAGGGATGGCTGGAATCCGGCGTGTGACGAAGGCTGGACACATTGCCTGTGAACGATTGGCCGTCCTGAGTATAGGACCCCATATACGCGAACGCCGAGCTTCCGCCCCGAAGTTTTCCATTCTCGGCGTGAATGACGCCCAACGCCTTTCCGCGCGGGGTTTCAAACTCGACCTTGTACAGGCCGCGGAGCATGGCCGTTTCGGGGATCGGGGATTTGTCAGAGGGTGCCGTCTGTTGCGGGCTGGTCTGGTGTTGCATGCGCTGTCATTCCGGTATTGCCGCTGAAGCTGGTCTTCAAGCGTGACGCCTGTATCGTCGGTAGTTTGTGTTCGCGCAGTCAGAAAGAATATAGCATCACCGGAGATGTCTCGCCGATGGTTCGGACTTTAGACAAAAGCCTAGTACAGAAGTCTTGGTGCCCCTGGCCGGCAGTCACCTATTTCCTTAACTATCCGAATTTATGGCGATTTTAGTCACGGATTGCTGCCGATACCAGCAGAAATACCAGCAAGCTGAGACGCGCGGTACTCGCTGGCAAAAAATAAGCCAGCAGGCTCCCCGGCAGCAGGCGCGCCCCATGCCGTTCTGGTCTCCACAAGCGCCACGACCGGAATCGAACCCGGCTCCGACTCGAATCCCGATAGGATCGCCCAAACTTGATATCGCGAGGTCAAGGGAGCGCCTTGTCATGCGTAGTCTTTACACTTTGCCCCACGATGCCGAGCGAGATACGTACCTCGTGTTGAACGACTTCGGGGCGAGTCGGTTGCGCCTGGCCAGACCAACACTGAAAGCGCCGGCAGCGACCACTACGCCCGCGGCTTCCGCTCGATCGCCTCGACCCTGCTTAACGATGAGGGCACGTCGGCAACCGGAAAGCAGAAAGCCGCCGTGCGCCTCCGTTTGGCGTTTGCGTGATAGTGGTAATGAAATCATGACCGCAGGATCATGCCATGGCTGATGTGCCGAAGCTCGTCGAGGAATTGTGGAGCTTAACGCTGCTCGAAGCTATAGAACTCGCCGAGATTCTGAAGAAGAAGTGGCGACCGCCGGAGGTATCTCTAGCCGATATAAAGCGCTATCTTCCGCATTGGCCCGATGCAGTCATTGAACTGTGGCTGTTCTACCTCGCAAACCGCAGCGCTGGCGATACGGGTTGGCCGCCGCCGGAGCCGCTCGGCAATCACGCATGGGCAGCCATCCTTGGATACAGGCCCCTTTCATGGTGGCGAGAGGTTAGCTGGAAGCGCGAAACGACTGACTGTGGCTTTGCAAATCTCTGCCAGGGTACGAAGGTCATTGTGGCGCAGATATTGATGGAGAAAGCAAGCGGCACCATTGATGAGGAGACCGGGAGGCGATTCAAGAGGGGGGCCGATTACCTGATGAAGAATGGCGTCTTCGAAAAGCCGCTAGTTGCGATAAGGCTTCCCGATGGCTTGAGCATCCTCGACGGTAATCACCGGATAAGCGCATTCTGTGGCCTGCAAGAAACCCCCGCCGAATTACTGGAGCCGCGCGGTTTAAAGAAGCCGGCGCCCGAACAAGACCTATAGATTGGGACGCACAGCGGCGGCGAAGTGCCGCTGGATTATCTGCCTAGCCTTTAGGCCGCGCCGTCTACCGCTTTGATGCCGAGCTTGCCGAGTTCATCGCGGAGGAAATCGAGGTCGCAGCCGGGGCCGGGAAAAACCTCCGTGATCGTGCCATCTGTCATGGCCTTTCGATAATCAAAGCCGAGTTCGAGTCCGGGGGCAAATTCCATTTTCGTGCCATCGGCCAAGACAAAATGTCCCATGCCAATCGCCGAAAGCGAAATACGCAACTCGCGCTCATCAGCATAGCTCTTGTCCTTGACGTAGGTGTAGCGGATCGGATTGGGCATCCGATCGATATTTTCCCGCACCTCTTCCCACGACAAATAATCGACGATTCCGTAGTTTACGGAGAATATCTGCTTGCAGGCGTTTCCCCGGTACAGCAGTCCATTCCTGACGCTCATGATCTCATTGATGACGGCACGCAGCTTCGCGAAATCGAAAGCGATGCCGACTTTACCATGTGCGCTGCCGTTCCCGTACTCGTGCCAGATGTAGTCGGAGTTCTCCAGCGAGAAGCAGCACGCATAGGTCCGGTTTCGGCAGCGGTCATAATAGTCCGCCCCAGAGAAATCGGGTGCCCTTTCGAACTTGGCGGCCTCATTGGCGGCGCGATCTTGTTGCAACTGCTCACCGTCATGCCCGTCGGCATTCCGGAAGTCCTTGTAGCTATCGACCCGGTTGAAATAGAGGTATCCGCCGCTCACCGACCGGAGCAGGTTCTCAATCGTCATGATTTTGTAAAGCTGTTGCCCGTCCGGCGGTGCGGTCAGCGTTCCGGCGTGCGGTTCGATGGCCCCCAGCGCGGGGTCGAACGGAGCATTATCGGTGTTTTCGGTCATGGCAGCAGTGTGAGGACTTAGCGGCTGCGCAGATCGGCGGCCTAGCTTGCTCTCGTTTCGACCCTCGGCAGCGAAGCATGATATTCATCTATGCTGTTGAGATCAATCATGGTCTTGCCCCCCATCTTGTAGGCCCTGATCCTCTCGTGGGCGATCAGCTCATAAGCTTTAGTTCTTCCAAATTTGCCATAGCGGCAACCATCCTTGAACTCGACGAGCCGGCGCCGCTTGTTGTTATCACTCTCAACCATGAGTCCCTGCAAGCGCTTCGATGATCCCCCGATAAGATCAAAACCGCGCTGAGTGAGATGCGCATATCCATGGCGCGACGCTGTCGGTGCGGGCTCGCCAGAAGACCTACCGTTGTGGTGGCTGACGAGATTCCTGCTGACCCGTTTCGGCGCCATCTACGCGTAACCCAATTGCCATGCATCGATCTAAATTGTCTACGATGCCAAACAAAGGGTCCCCTGATGCCGCCCCCAAGTCCAGAGTGCTGTAGCGTGCAAATCGGATGGACGAGGAAGCGCGGCTCGCGGACGCTTGTATTGTCACCTAGTGCTTTTGACGTGAGAGGTTGCGCTGCATGCTGTGGAACAGGCCTGTGCTGCCAACTGCTCGAAGTTTGATATCGGGGACCTGCTCGCCGGAAATGGAAGGCTACAAGCGGTTGCGATCGAGACGCTTGCCTAACTCTCTCAAACTGGCATCGCGGTGAACTACGCGGAACCAGCCATCGGCTGTGTTTCCAAGAGGCTCCACCATGGCAGCGCCCAAGGTGCGCATGGGGCGTCCATCGACGTAGAGTTCGACACGGAGCATGCCCTGATCCGATGCCATTTGGGCTAACAATGTGATCTGGCCGGTCCGAGCGGTGATCCCTTCTCCGGAAGGATCGATTTCCTCGATTGTGAGGATCCCGTGATCGGCAGGACCGCGTACTACGAGGTGTATTCCCGATTGCATCTCTGAATGTCGTTTAGACGGCCGTCCCATTTCGCCGAACGTAAGGTGTGTCGTGACGGACCGAAGGTGAGGTTGCTGTTCCAACGCTTCACGCGCGCGATCGAATGTGTCGGTGGCCGCGTAGAGGTACCGCGCACTATGAACCGTTTGCTGATGATTGAGGAACAGGACCGCATCTTCATCAATATCGATCGGATTGCCGGACCTGAGGCCGTCTCTGTATCGGAACACTCGCTCCTTTTGATCTGCCTCGAGACTCGCTTGTTCAGCGAACTCATAGCGCTTCACAATTGTCGGGCAGTGCAAGGCAATCATAATCTCTGGTGAGATCGGCAGGACGACTAGTATGCCGTGCGAAGTAAGTCCGAGTTCCCCATAGGGAAAAGCATTCATCACTGCGGTGGGATGATCAGAGATTATGAACCGATGGTCCCCGTTTGCTCGGTATAAGGCGGGATACAGGCGCAGAAGCGCGACGACCTGCTCGCTGCGATCAAGGAATGTCCGTACTGCGCCGAGGCGCAGTGCTGCATCGGGGGGCGTCGCCATGGTCGGATTCTGATCCGGATCGTAGCCGAGCTGCCGTGTGATCTCCCGAAGACGATCAGCGAGGTGCGCCCGCGTGGTTCGACTGAAATGCGTGCGAAGCATCTGGGTGGCGAACAAGTCGGCCAAAGCAAGCCGATCATCCTCGGATAGCCAGGCTAGCGATTTGCGCGAGAGGATCTCCGCAATAAGCAAAGCCGACCGGGTGTCGACTTCCTGGAACAGATCTTCGAAGTTCCACTTGCTGGCGCCGAGACTGATGGTGTTGAAGTCGTTCTCTGAGCCAGCGTTGAGGATCGAAGTTCGGAATGATCGATCCGTTTGTTTGTCGAGCACATAGAGAAAACGGCGCTCCGCGTCCGCAGAGAAATTTCGAAGCTGCGCCTGTGGTACGAAGTGGTGCTTTTTAGAAGGCCGGTTCATTGTCTCTATGCGGTGTATTGACACAGAACATCCGAGTTCCTATCGACGCGAACGTTTCGTAGGTAGCAGCTCACTACACCGCTGCCGGGTAGCATCATCAACCGTGAACTCCTCCGGCGATTTACCACCTAATTCCCGCCTCCTGCCTCGCATCCATAAATTAGCTCGCTCGTCGTCGTAATACCGGGATTGGGCGAGCGCGGCGAGCTCCGCCACGGCTTTTGCCTTCCGCTCGCTTGCTCGATGCTGAACCTCAATCTCTCTTGCTCGGTAATGGAGCGCGCGGACCGCATCCTCGTGACCAGCTTCGCTATCCAAAGCGACCTCGATGGGAGGGCGTCCCCCAGTGTTAGAGTTTGTCGTCACGAGCCAGAGTTCCGCTTCTCTCCCGATCTGTCGAAGCGCGCGATGCTGCAGATCGGCGACGCGGGCAGCTTTATCTGCCTCGATTTTCGCTTGATTGGCGCGTTGACGTTCGGCTTCTTCTGCATGCTTGCGCTCAAGTGCGCGCGCCAGGGCGCCGTGGTAGGGAAGCCCAAAAAGGTCTAAGCGTTCTCGCGGCGAGAACCGGATTTGCGTCGCGATATTATCCAGGTCGTTCGTGAGCGATCGCCACTTCGTTTCATCGAAGTCGATCGCATCACGAGGTGAATGGCCGCGTTCCGGGAGCATTGAACTCCACCATTGTTCAAATACGAAAGCAGCGGTCTCATCCGCTGGAAGAGTGGCAATCAGCTCCTCAACTAATTGACGGAGCTCGCGCGTACGCTTGACCGGTCGCGCGCGGAGCTCGCGCGCCTTATCGATCCGTGCCTGTAGCGTATGTGAGGGCCGCCAAATCTCAGTCGGATCCGAATGAACGAAGCCAAGGCGCTCGAGTTGCGTTAGATATGCTTCGACGGCCTGGAAGGGGGAGTTGAACGGAATCCCGGCCGCTCGCACCCCACATACGATTTCGTCCGAAATGTCAGCAAACGATGAGTCGAGCCATCGTCTGCTTCGGAGTGCCGCGAGCCCATTTCGAGTTCGGAAAGGCGTTTTCGTTGGAGCGAGCAATGCTTCCAGAATAGCCGCTTGCCATTCCGCAACGGCCACTGTGAAGCAACCAGCCCCATATACCGGCAGATTGATGAGGTCGGCGAGGCCGTTTTTCCGGGCCGAAGATTCGCATGCCCCGCTTCCCGGGGATTCTGACGGTGAACGATGGCGATAGGAGCCGCGGTAATTTTCGATTTGCGTCCGCCTCTCCTCTGCTCGCTGTAGCGCTCTCACTTCGAGGCGTGCGCGCGCTTCACGTTCCCGCGGATTGTGCAGCCATGTTCGCGGCGCGTCGTAAAGTATCCGGTCTCCGATCTCGCTGAGCTTGTGGTCGCGGTACTGGGAGAGGTCGATCTCGATTGCGCCGACATCCATCGCTTGGATCCGGGCGATTTTTATTGAGTCGCACGGATGAGTGACCTTGAATTCTACGATGAGCCTGCGATCGCGTAAGAGCAGCACGACGTCGGGAACGATCTGCCCATCTTTGGTTTCTAGGATCGCTCGATCGAAAGTACGCTTCGCCGCCCGGACAACAACTTCGCGATCCTTCTGCTCCTCCACGACCTGCGCTGGCAAAGTAATTTCCAGGCGCTCATCCAAAATGAGTTTCGCAAACTTATGCAGGGCCGTCTCGCCGGCGGACGCGCATGACCGGCCATCTTGCTGAGCATTGTGCGCAAAATGGTGGGCCTGCACATCTCCCTTTTTCGCAACCATCCGCCTTCCGCAGCCGGGACAGACGCAGTTGCAGGCGAGCCCGGAGGGCACCTCGCCAATATGCAGGAGTCGACCATCGGCAGATTCGGCGACGAAAGCGCCGCCTTGCTCCGTACAGGCAAACAGTTCTCTCAGGCGTATAGACATCGTCCGGCTGCTCCCTGGCCGGTATCGCCAGGTGGAGTGTCAGCGCCACTCCATCCATCGTGCTACCCGTGATAGGTTTTCCAAGAATAGATCGAGGTATGCTTCACTGCCCAATGCGAACCCTGCTTTAAGCAGTTGTTGCCTGGTAGGAGTTGATTTCAGCTCGTGTTCTATTGAGCGTCGCCCCTCGCTTCGCCAGCCGATGCGACCGACAGACATCCTAGCCTTCCTGTCGCCGTTCTCCAGTTGATCCTTCAGTGCCCTTTCACTGTTCTCTTCAAGGTGGACCAACGCCCCCAGCGCCTCAAAACGATCGAACAGCAGAGCATTGTCTGTGGGGACGCCCAAAAACGCCGTGCCCCACTCGAAGGATACGTCGAATAGATGGTCGCTGAGTGGTGTTTTTCGGCGGTTGTTGCCTGTCGTGAAACCTTCAACGTTATTCCAGAGATTGTCGTCTGACCCCCTCCAGTCCCACAGGAAGAGCGAATTCACGAGACGTTTTGGGTCCCGCTCGTCCCTAGGCATCGAGAGAGAAAACAGGTCATGCAAGGTCTTCCAACGCTCTGCTCTCGCAAGTCCGAGCCCATATGCAGTCATGAGCAGAACGGCCGGATACGTCCTTAGATCAAGCCATATATTCAGGCCGCTGCCCACCTTGTTCGCCCTGGCAACGACGCCGCGGATCGTATCGGCAATGAGTGCAAGCTCGGCGTCATCCCCCCATCGTCCGAGAACACCAAAGGCTTTCGCGAGCGGCTCGGTAGTGGCCTCATAGAGTTTAAGGCGTCGGCGGAATTCCTCAACGGACCACACACCCTGCGGAGAGAGCTCCTTCGCGTCGAGGCGGTCGAAAAGCTTGTTAACTTCCTGTGTGATGACTTCATCGAGTCGAATGCGAAATTCCGGCCTCGCAACGTACCGCTTGATAGAGCCGACGAGGATATCAATCGTCAGCGGACTCTGCTTCCGAGTCTCGGCGAGTGTTTTCACCAGCTCGGCCAACTTCAGAAAAAAGCTATCGGCGTCGGCAACCGGAATGGTCACAGCCTTACGCTGACTGATGATGGGCTCTGCGCCGCTCCCAACTTTCCCCCGTATGCTCCAGAAAGTAGGGTAACGCCTGTTAGGAGCGCGCAACAATGCTGCCCGTAGCGCGTCATCCCACTCGCCTGACCAACCGCAAACTATAAGACCGTGCTCATCCAAAATGCGGTCGAGCAGCGCATCGTATTGCGGCGGATACACGCCTAACTCTTCGTCGGTATTCAGGATGCGTGCATCCTTGTAGTCACCATGAAGCTTCAGCACGTAGCACGGGCTATGTGTGAGCGGCTCGGCTCCTGACAAGCTGTCGACGGAGGTGACGACAGTTGGCTCAACGCCAACTTCTCGCAGTGCATTTTCTAATAGCCGATCGAAATTGGTCGTTAGTATCACTCGGACATACCCGTCGCGAACCAGGCCCGCGATTGCATGGTGCGCGGCTGTCGGAAGTTTCTTACCCTCTGCACGATCGTCTTCGTCAGGCTCGATGTACGAATGTAAGATGGATCGCCGTTCGGCAGGCGAGGCCGCCAGTCCTGCTAGAATCGCTGAATAATCGGGTTCCGCACCATACGTTTTGCGATACCACGTCGCCCAATCGGACTGATTCTTGACGCCTTGCGCGAGCGCGACTCGTCGAACTAGGTCCAAAGTGATTTCCCATCCAGTTGGAATCCCGGCTGCACGAGAGAGACCAGAGCCGAGAAGCAAAGCATAGACACCCTTGCTCTCGAACATCGAGAATGCGAGCTGAGTAATCGGATCGCTTGATAAAATGCTCATGGCAGGCGCGAATCACTAGGAGGGAAGGGTCCGAGCATAGCAAGATTGCGCAGCAATCAATCGCCGCTCGCGCCTGCTCGGGCGCGCCGCTTCTCGTCGTCGGGTACGAATCGGTCGGCGTACACGACGGACGTGCCGCGCTCGCCGTTGCGGACATTGCCGCCGAGCGCGAGCGCCTGGCGGAAGGTGGGCCCGCTCTGGCCCGAAAAGCCGTGCCGCGGCGCTCCAAAGGATCAGCACGTTGATCCCGGAATAATTCCGCCCGGTCGCGGCGTTTGGCAAGTGGCGCCTTCGCAGCCGCCGTCCTCCAAGGTTGGACCCAGGCACGCGCCCGGCCTCAAGTTCTGCGATGATATTGTCGGTAAGTTCATCGTATAGCTCGCCCGGTCCTGGCCAGCCCGAGCTTGTCAGGTCTTTCTGGACATCACCGATCTCCGCGACCGGCGCCGGGGCCCCTCTTTCAGCCCTCAACCCGTCACGGCGAAGCCGGTCCGCACTCTCACTCTGAAGGGGGCGTTGCGGGGGCTCCCCGCAAAAGGGGGCGGCTGAGACGAAGGCCGGCCGCAGGGGATGGCGTTCCCCTCAGAAGCGCAAAGCCGGGTTTCAGCTTCTCAGGATTGGCATCTTTCCGCCTTTCAGGACATCACTCGTCCGGCGGATACTCACGCGGATCGAGCTCGGAAAAGTCGGTCAGCGTGTCGCATCGGATGCAATAGTACATCTGCGAGGCTTCCTGAAAATGCATGCCGCATAGACATCCGCAGAACGGGCAGCATTCGTCGATTTCCAGATCGGCCCATTCCCACACGCCGAGGTATTCGGGAATGGCGTCGCGATCATAACCGACGATCTGGAAAGCATCGGCGTTCTTGGCGACAAATCCAGCGCGGCCGGCGCGCTTGAGAATGGCCAGGATGTCACCCGGCTCGATGTCGAACCATTCTCCACGCACATGGGTCGATCCAAAATGCTTGTGCAGCTCTCGTTCAAGCTGGAAGGCGTCGGTCGCTTCGATCCACCCGAGCAGTCGCAGCTCCAAAGGATTCCCCGTGTGGAGGTTGCGCTGGCGCGCCTCGATGTTCTTCGCCACGCCGATCTTGATCGGGGAGCATCCGTTTTCATCTTCGCCAATGAAATAGACCGGCACGTCGCGCTCCCCGCAGCGTCAACGGAGCCGGTCGAGCAGGGCCTCGACCATTTCCTGATTTGAGTACGCGATGATGTCGAGCGGCCGGCCCTCCTGCCTCATCAGCGTGATCAAAAGGCAGGCCGTGAAGGGCCAGAAGGACGAGCCGGGCGGCAGATTGTAGCCTCCGATCATCGCCGTCAGCCGCTCGGCGATCGGTGGATACTGCCGATTGCCCCAATGCGCGTGGGTCGGCGTCATCGCATGGATGATCACGGCGGCGAGCGCTATTCCCATCGCGCGCTTCTGCTGGACTTGAGCGTAGTTGTCCTATGCTCCTTCGCATAGGCGGCGAGGCCGCTGGTCATGAACTCGCGGGCCCAGTTATCGCAGCCGATTTCCTCCTCGGGCAGTGTCGACGGTGCGCTCTTGTCGGCGCAATACATGACGTGCCGGAATTCGTGCAGCAGCGCGAAGGCCAGGGCAAACGCGACGAGGTCGAACATCGTCTTGTGCTGGACATCTCCCAAGCTGTCGCGGTCAGCGGTCGGCTCGGGGATGTCCGCAGGCCAGGAAATCTGTGCGGTCTGTTCGGCCGCGATGAGCGATTGAGCGGTGCTGACGCGCTGCTTGTAATCGAATTCGTATTGCCCCCGTTCGGCATCGATCTTGAGGGCCTGATCAAGCGGCATTCCGGTCCATGTCGCCACCAGCAGGGCCGGCGAATACACCTCGATGGCACGCCATGCGCTGAAGCCGAGCAGCCAGAAAAAGTCGATCGTCTTGGTGTCGAACTGGATGCGCTTGTCATCGGCCTTCATCGTCACGCCCTTGGTGCTCGGCGCGACTTCCACACCATGACCATACTGGCTCCATAGGCCGCTGATCTCGTCGGCGCGCTCGGGTACAGCCCCGCGCAGGAGATGGAGGACGATGGTCCGGTCGGATGGTTCCGTTTCCATGTTCAACGATGCTCCTTTGATGGGCGAGGACGGCGACGCATGCATGGCGGGCAGATCATGGCCGCTCGCTTTCGCCTTGCGCGCCGGCCATGCGCAGATGAGTGATCGATGAAATGACCGAGTTCGCCCACATGGTGTTGCACTCGACGTCGCCGCCGCGCTCGAACCAATGGGTCGCGCCGGGTATGAGATCGAAGGGAATGGGGTGCGTCGCCTGTGGGTTGTGAAAGACCTCCAGTTCCTGACACCAGGCTTCGCCCCAAGGCCAGAGCGCTTGGTATTCGGCGCTGTCGACCGACAGATCGAAATCAATGGGCTCCAGCGCGCCCGGCGTTCGGTCGAAGAGAATGCCGCGGCGGGTCATCGTGAGGCCCGGCGGCCGCCATCCAGCGAGAAAGCCCATGCGGTTGAATTTGGCGAGCGTCGCCGCGTTGCTGAAGATGACGGCAGAGAGGTGAGCGAAGTCGGGATCGCGGAATAGCCCGGCCGGAATGCCGTGCCTGCCCGTAAGATTGTTGATCGGCGTGCCGATCGCACGTCGCCCGGCGCCTTCGCCTTCGACATCTGCCCGCAGGCCGTAGAGATAGGTCGGCAAAGCCTCGCGGCTCCAAACCATCGAGCCGGATTCATAGAAGTCAGCGATCGCCAGAGCGAAGGGTATCCCCTTTACATGATCCAGCTCATGATAGTTGCGCTGAAGCTTGCCGCGCAGCGTCTTGGCGAAGCGCTCAGCTGGCGCGCCGGTTAAGCGTTCATTTCGATCGACCGGAGCATGCACCCAGTCCCCGATCCCGCCGGAGCGGGGCGTCTCGGAATTCGCGGTCACGGCTTCGATCCAGCAGGCGGCGCCATCGTTCTCGATCAGGAAGTCCGGTGAGACATGCTTCTGCCGGACGATCAGGCCTTGCTCGCGGAAGCAGGCAAGAAGATAGAGTTCGAAGAGGCGGGACGCGAAATTGCTGGTCTGCAGATCGGGGACGAAATTGGCATCCGGATTGGGAAGCGCGAGGTAGCATTCGCCGACCGCCATCAGCGCCGGGAAATGGCTGATCGTGCTCGTCAGCAGGTCGAACTCCGGCGATGTGCCTCGCGATCCGGTCTTCAGCAGAAGCGGCCGTCGCCGTGCGCCCGGCGGCAATGGCTCGGGCGGCTCGCCAGCGCGCATGCTGATGGTGAGCTGATCCAGCGCGGCTTCGGGAGTGGGATAGGGGCCGCCTTCATCGACGCGGACCCAGCGATGATCGACACGCCTGCGCAAGGCCAGGGCGGTGAAGGTCCCGCGCTCCGGATCGAGGAGGATGCAGCCGCTCGCGCTGCCGTGTCCGGCTTGATAGCTCCCGAAGATCTGCGCGGGATCAAAATTGGGCCCACGTTCGAGCGACAGCGCATAGAGCTCAAACTGCCGCTGGCTGATCGGCGTGATCAGTCGCTGCTCATCGCCGACGGCCATGATCAACCTCACGGAACGGAAGGCGCCAGACGCGGGCACTCGGGCGCATCGTCATGATGCCTCCGCTGCGGCTTGCGCCAGAATGTCGTTGGCCTCCCACTCGTCGCCGCGCGGCGTGATGACGAACTCGCGATCCCAGACGCCCCAGCTTGTCGCCAGCGGAACCTGCGCCAAGGGGTTGTGGACATAGGTCAGCGGGCGGCTTCGACGCGAGAGGTTGCCGAGGCCAACGCGCGACCAGATCACACCTGAGATGTCAGCGAAACGCTCGTCGAGAAACGCCGTGCGCGGGATCGGATTGCGTTCGCGGTCGATGAAGGGGGCCGGGTGAAATCCTTCGTCAACGACGTTGCCGGTCTCGCGATCGATGGTGATGTAGGCATCTCCGATCGGAAATAACGTGGTCATGATCAGCGGCAACGGCTGGTCGGCGACATAGACGCCGAAGCGGCTCGCACTGATCGCGATGATCCTCGTGTCTTCCGGGCCGATCACACCCTGTTCGAGATAGCGCGCGATCCTCTGCGCCTTGGTCCAGAACGCCCCGGACGTGCGCAACTGCGCCTGACGGATCGGTGCGGCGAAGAGGCCGCCGCCCTCGTTGAGGGGGACCGGACGCACGATCTGGTCAGGACCCGGTGCGCCTTCATCTGGGGTAATGGCCTCGATCCAGATTCGGCGGCCATCTTCCAGGACGCAGAGGTCCGGCTGACCGCCTTCGCGCTGGCGCTCGACGACGGGAAGC
The DNA here is from genome assembly GCF_000497575.1 of Afipia sp. OHSU_II-C1. Taxonomy (GTDB): domain Bacteria; phylum Pseudomonadota; class Alphaproteobacteria; order Rhizobiales; family Xanthobacteraceae; genus Afipia. The sequence goes on along the minus strand of NZ_APJI01000006.1, from coordinate 431,505 downwards.
AGGGTGCGGCCCGCCTCGAGCAGCGTGCAGCCCAGATACATCTCCCAAAATCGGCCATCGACATCGCGTGCGAAACCCTGCCGAAAGTCGGGGTCGGCATAAGGCTCGTAACGCCCCCACATCTCTTGCAGCATGGCGTGAAGCTGCTGCTCGATCGGAAGCTCGGCGGCTTTCAGGTTTTCAAACCCGCGATCGAGATTGGCGCCGTCGACATCGAATAGATCAGTCATCATCTGCTCGTCTCATGCCCGGCGCAGCATCCGCTCGATGCGAACACGGTGGAAGCCGTGCGAATGGACCTGCTGACGAAGCTGCTTGATGTCGTTGACGCCGAACGCCACCGCCGCTTTTAGCGGGCTGGCGAAGGTAGCGTAGAAGGTCCAGCGCGCGCCGTTCGGCAGCGTCGGATTTTGCCGGCGATCGGTGATAACGACGTCGCGCGGATCACTGCTGTTGCGGAAGGCGTGAAAGGTGAACCAGTCAGGCCGGCGATAGCGTGCCGCCTTGCTGAAGGGCACCGACTGAACTTTCACATCGGTCTGGTCGAGCACCCAATCTCGCTGCTCCAGGATCTGCCGCACCATATGGCCGACCATCTGCTTCACGCGGTCGGCCAAGACCTCCTCGCGGAATTCCGCCAGGAGCTGCTCCTCGATGCCTTCGACCGCGGGCTTGCCGAGTTCGGACGCGGTCTCCAGGCGGGCGACGTTTTCGGGCCGCGTGAGAAAGGCCCAGATGCGCTGGCCAAGTTCGGAGGCGTAGAGCGACGCAAATTTTTCGGGGCTATAGGTAAACATGACAGGCCTTCCTTTACCGGGCAAATATGGCCGGTTATAAGCTCCTGTCAATGGTGCGCGCTGCGCGTCCGCAGATATCGCGGGGAGGCTGGATTGGATTTCGAGGATCTCGTGACGGCGCTCGAGCCGCCGCCGAACCGCGCCGGAAAATCGGACGGCGCCCACGAACATCATCTGTATGAGGGCGCGGTGATGGTCGCCTACGCGATGCACTTGCTCCGCACGCAGGGCGCACGGGACGTCCGTGTCCATCCCGACGGCGAGCACGGAAAGCAGTTCGATTTCGCGGGCTGGCTGGGGCGGCGAGCGTTCACCAAGGTCTCCGGCGTCGGTAGCACCGCCTATGGCGGAGTCTATCGAAATCCGGCGGGCCAGACGATCACCGTCAACCCGAAGTCCGGGCTCGGTGATGTCGTCGCGAATATCGGCGACCACGTCATCTCGGCCGAATGCAAGGGCGGCATTATCAACGCGCGGCATCCAGGCCAGTTGTCGCGGCTCTACCGGGGTCTTTGCGAGACCGTAGGCCTGCTGATGGCCACGCCATCGCAGGGGCGTCAGGTGGCCGTGGTTCCGCTGACGGACGGCACCTTGCGCCTGGCCGAGCGGCTCGCGCCGCGGTGCGCCTTGGCCGGCATCGAGATCGCGCTCGTCGGCAGCCGCGGCGAGGTTTTGGAAGTGAAAGCTAGAGAGGCGGCCAAGCAGGCGGCGGAAAGGAACGACACGTGAAACGGGTGCTGACTGTCGGGCTGACTTACACCGGCGACAAGATCGATGGCGTGGAGATCGAAAATCTCGGGCTCTGCCAGCCCGATGTCGATCGAGAGCGGGCGGCCTATCCGCTCTACGAATACGACACGATCATCATCAATCCGGAGAGCTACACGCATTTTCTGTTCGGTAAGGCCGGAGAGTTTTCGAACGAACTTTACGAGCTGGGCAAGCTGAAGGGGCAGAATGACCGCTACGACCTCGACTCCGCCTTCGATGGCGAGGACCGACGCAAGGAGATGGAGGCCGCGATTGCGGGTGGCGCGACGGTCGTTTGGTGCCTGTCCGAGCCGAAGCGGGTGAACTTCTTCGGCTATCGCGAAACCCATCTTGGATATGTGGCGCCGAAAGTGGCGAGTTTCGTAAAGCGTTCGGAGCTTCTCATTAAGAAGGGGCGCAGGATGGGGCCGGTCGATCTCGACAGCCCCTTCGCGCGCTATTTCGAGGTTCTGTCGCGGACCGGCGGCTGGACGCTGTGCCTATCCGATCCCGGCGAAGGCTATGGGTCGATCGCCGCGACGCCGGAGGGCTACAGCCTCGGCGGTCAGCTGATGCTCGGCACCCCGACGGGCTGGCTGCTGACGCCGCCGACGTCGCAGGAAGCCCAGAACCAGCTCGTTCGCGACAGCCTCGCGTTGGAGAAGGCCGATCCGGCGCATGAGAAGTATCACGGCATCTTCCTGAGCCATACTGGCGTCGACAAACCCTTCGTGCGCCAGCTTCGCAAGGATCTGCTCGCTCATGGCGTAGAGCATGTGTGGCTGGACGAGGCCGAAATCGACATCGGGGACTCGCTGATCGCCAAGATCGAAGAGGGGATGAAGCTCAGCCGCTACATCGCCGTCGTCCTGTCGAAAAAGTCGATCGGCGCTCCTTGGGTGAAGAAGGAGCTCGACGTGGCGATGAACCGCGAGATCGCGAGCGGCGAGGTGGTCGTGCTGCCGCTGCTCTACGAGGAATGTGAGCTGCCAGAGTTCTTGAAAGGCAAGCTCTACGCCGATTTCTCCAAGCCCGAGGAGTACGAGGCGGTCCTCGGCAAGCTTTTGCGGCGGCTCCGGATCTCCTGATGAGCGAGACGGGTCCGAGAATGGCGATGCTGATGGCGATGACGGACCTGTGGCGCATACGACCGCCCGGGCCCGACAATATTCTTGCGCACCCGGCCTTCATGCGGCTGCGTGAGATCTGCCGCGACGACTACCCAAACGCCGGCAAGAAGGGGCCGAACTTCGCGCTCTCGACGGCATTGCGGGCGTTGGGCCTTCCATGTCACCTGCAGAAGGACACGGCCCATCTTGCCATGCCTGTGGAGGAAGCGGCGAAGGGATTGGACGCGGCGCTGCGCGCTACCCGGGCCAGGCGCATTCACCTTGCGCCGCTCGATCTTGCCGCCGACCTGCCGCCGCACGCATTCGGTCCGGCCAGGGTGTGCCGGTTGAGCGCCGACGAGCTGCGCGGCGTGATCGATGCGCGCCGGCTGAGGCGGCTTTATCCGCGTCAGGACTTCGATGCCGAGCGCTTCGCCGAATTCCACTGGCTGATCGTTGAGGAGGTCGTGGTGCTCGAGCAGGAGCCGGAGGAACGCGCGGTCCCGGTCCTGTTCATGGACCTGAGCCTAGATCTGGGGCGGGTCGAACCGCATCAAGGGCGGTTCCCGACTGCCTTGGAAGAAGCGCTGTTCTTCCTCCTGCTGGCCCCCTGGGAGAGCTGGTCGACCATGCAGGAAGTCGATTGGCGGGGCTTCCGTGTGCCATGGGTCTACACGATCGACAGCGACATCTTCGTTCGTCCCAGTTCGCCGCCGTCCCCCGACACGTTGAGCTGGGAGGACCGGGTCTACGACGATGGCTATGGCGGGACATACGAGGAAGAGCGCCCGGTCGAGCTGCACCTAGAAGAGGATGCAAAGACCGAGCTGACGGTGTGGGACCAGAGCCGATGGACGACCGTCGAGCAGGCGAAGCAATCGGTTTTGTTTGAGACGCCGATCCCTCACTTCCTCGTCCGCGCGTTCCTGGCCGAGGGCGTGGATGAATTCCTTGCGCACATCACGACGATCGAGGCGGCGCTCGGCTTGCGCGCGGACTATCAGAAGAATTTTCGCATCGCGCCTGACCGCCACAAAGGGATGCGCGCCACGAATAGAATTCGGGGACGGGTGGCCGGCCTGCTGGGCGATCGACGCTTCGCCGATCAGTATGAGCAGCTCTTCAACGTGCGAAGCGCATTCCTGCACGGCCGAGCCATGACCGCCATCTCGACGAAAGAGCGGGTGATGGCGCGGTCGTTGGCCCGCCAGATCGTCGAGGCGTTGATCCTTGCGACGCTCGCGGGGCCGATCAGCTCGCGGGAGGATTTCCTGGATGGTCTACTCGACAGGGGTTCGCCCTTGATCTAGCCGAAATAGACGGCTCCCCAGCAAGTCCGCTGGCTTGAAAACTGTCAGAAAACCGCGTATATTTCTGACAGGAGAACGGCCATGCAACGGTTAACCGAACAGATTCTCGCGCATGCCGAAGGGTTGCCGGAAGGTACGCCCGTGGCGGCTAAGAGCTTGCTTCACCTCGGTAATCGCGCCGCGGTGGATCAGGCTTTGTCGCGTCTGACTGAGCGGGGCCAACTGATCCGGGCCGGTCGCGGCGTCTATCTCCGTCCCATCACGAGCCGGTTCGGAACGAGGGCCCCCTCCGTCCAGCAAGCGGTCGAGGCGCTCGCCAACCAGCGCGGCGAAGTCATCGTCCCGAGCGGGGCGGCGGCGGCCAACACTCTCGGCCTGACGACCCAGGTGCCGGTTCGGTCGGTCTATCTAACCTCCGGCCGCAGCCGAACGATGAATCTCGGCAAACAGGTTGTCGAACTTCGTCATGCTCCGCGCTGGCAACTCGCCCTGGCTCATAAGCCGGCTGGCGAGGCGGTGCGGGCGTTGGCCTGGCTTGGGCCGGAGAAAGCGGAAGCCGCCTTGAAAACGTTGAAGCGGAAGCTCTCGCCGTCCACTTTCAGCGAACTGGTCGCGGCAGCGCCGCAGCTTCCGACCTGGCTCGCGCGCAGCGTAGGAAAGGCGGCGCATGGCTGACGCCTTTCTCCACCTTCCGGTCGCTGACCGCCGCGAGGCGCTAAGCGTCGCGGCCGATCAGTCGGGACGACCGGCGCACCTTCTCGAGAAGGATGTGTGGGTGGTTTGGGCGCTCGCCACGCTCTACGGGTCGGCGCTCGGCGAGCATCTGGTGTTCAAGGGCGGCACGTCACTGTCGAAGGCCTATGGGGTCATCCGGCGGTTTTCCGAGGACGTCGACCTGACCTACGACATCCGGGCGATCGCGCCCGACCTGGTGGACGGCAACGGCGAGGCGTTGCCGAAAACACGTAGCGAGGAGAAGCGCTGGTCGAGCGAGGTGCGCAAGCGCTTGCCGGATTGGGTGGCGGGCACCGCGCAGCCGGTCGTCGCGGACGCGTTGGCTGCCGCGACGTTGGCGGCTGCCGTCCGCGTGGAAGGCGAGAAGCTGTTTGTCGACTACGAGGCGACCACCGCTGGCTCGGGCTACGTCGCACCGAGTGTGATGCTGGAGTTCGGGGCGCGATCAACGGGCGAGCCGGCGAGCCTCCGCGACATCAAATGCGATGCATCCGGCCTGGTTGAAGGCGTAACGTTCCCAACAGCGCGGCCGCGCGTGATGCACGCCGAGCGGACCTTCTGGGAGAAGGCGACGGCTGTCCACGTCTTCTGCCTCCAGCAGCGGCTGCGCGGTGATCGCTTCGCACGCCACTGGCATGACATAGCGCGTCTGGATGACGCCGGCCTGGCGGATGCGGCTTTCGCCGATAGGGAGCTGGCGAACGCGGTCGCGCGCCACAAGGGCATGTTCTTCGTTGAGAGGGCGGCCGATCGAAGTCCGATCGATTATGCGGCTGCCGTGAATGGCGGTTTGCAGCTCGTGCCTGGCGGTGATGCCGCGAAGGCGCTGGAAGAAGATTATGGTCGCATGGTCGAGGACGGTCTGCTGTTGGAAGATGCTGAAACCTTCGAGGTCCTCATGGCGCGGAGTGCAGATGTCGCGCGCCGGGCAAACGAGGCGGCGAAATAGAGATTTGGGGGGAATGCGGTGGCGGATGCAGACAAGACGGAGCCATCGAAGCTCACATTCAAGTTTATTCGCGGCGTCGAGGGTGAGAAGGCTGATTATGATTGGCCTGATGGGGCGGATATTGTCAGAAAGGCGTTGGCTGAGTCACTGAATGCCAAAAATGTGGCGTTCCTCCTGGGAGCTGGCTGTTCTTCGTCGTGGGCTAATGACAAGGAGGTCGGCATCCCAACGATGGCGCCCCTCGCGAAGGAATTCACGGCGGCACCGAAGGAAGGGGATCAATCGTTCCCGACAGCCGACGAACGTGATGCTCTGTTGAAGCAGTTTGGAATCGACCTCGGTGCCGCGGAGTATGCGCGCAACCTAGAGCGGCTGATGGAGCTTCTTTTCAGCCTGCGCTTCGTCTTAGTGCGCAGTTCGCTGAGTGATGCCGCCACAAGACTCAAGACTGTCGAATCGATCATCAAGAAGGTTCAAACATTTCTTTGGGCCAAATGCACGAACGGCGCCTTCGCGAATGGCGACCATACCGTCGTTGGCCTTTATGAATCCTTCTATCGCAAGCTTGTGCTGCGCGACCGATCTCTTCCGCGTCCTTGGGTGTTCACCACGAACTACGATCTCTTCAACGAGACCGCAATGGATAGGCTCGGCCTGCCATACACGAACGGCTTCTCCGGCGTTGTCGAACGGCGGTTCAATCCAGCGACGTTTCGGTACGCCCTCGCTGAACAGCTCGATGTCACCAGCCGCAAGTGGTCTGCGGTCGATGGCTTTGTCTATCTGTGTAAGATTCATGGGTCCATTAGTTGGACAGAGGACGATCACGGACTTTTCCCGATCCGAGAAACGGCCGTCTCCAAAGAACCGGGCAAGGTGATGATCTATCCGACGCCTGCCAAGCAGAATTCGAGCCTTGGGTCTCCCTATGCCGATCTGTTTCGGGAATTCCAGTCACGCATTGTTCGCGAACAGAGCGTGCTATTTACGATGGGGTATGCCTTCGGCGACGAGCACATCAACAATATCATCTATCAGGCCCTGACGATTCCCACGTTCCGGCTCGTGATCTTTGTAGATCCAGATTTGGACGGGGAGATTGCGAAGCTTCGCGCGCTAAATGATCCACGAATTTGGATCATTGGGGGTGCCGGACGCAGCGCCGGACGCAAAGCCCATTACTTCGACACCATTATCGAAGAGTTCATGCCGCAACGCCCGAGCGAGCGCATTGATGACGCCGTTCGGAAGGTGATCGAGGCGATGGCCCCGAAGAAGGAGGCCGCGGCTCCCCAGAAGGGGGAGGATGACGATGAGTCGTGACGATCGGAAGCGCGCAATCGGCAAGGTGGTCTCGGTCGCGGCCGACCGTTTCGTGATCGAGATGCATGCGGGCACCGACAACTTCACCGTCGTCGGATTCGACGACGTTCACTATGTCGCCAGGCTCGGATCGTTCCTGATGGTCGCGGTGCAAACCGAGTACGTGGTTGTCGAGGTCGTCGGCCTGCGTGAGCGCGACGTTGGTCATGTTAGTCGCAGTGAAGGGGAGCTGGATAAGGCTTCTTCGGCGAAGTACCTCGATGTCGTTCCCGTCGGGATGCTGCCTCAAGATCGGCGCGAAAGGTTTCGCTTCGGCGTCTCCGTGTTCCCGTCACTCTACGGCGACGCACTGTATGCGCTGGACGCTGAACTGGATCGAGTCTTCGAAACCGATCATCCTTCGGAGCCTACACCCCCGATCGACAATGTTCCACCCACGCCACCTGATGCCACCCGCTATCGCGCATTGACGATCGGCCGGTCCGTCATATTCGAGGGTTACGACGTTAAGGTCAGGATCGATGATTTCTTCGGCGGACACACTGCCGTCCTGGGAAACACAGGGAGCGGGAAGTCCTGCACGGTCGCATCGGTCCTCCAATCCTTGTTCGAAAAGGCGGAAGAACACCATGCTCGCGGTGCCACGTTCGTCGTATTCGACGTCAATGGAGAATATGCGAAGGCGCTGTCGCCGCTCGCAAAGCGCAAGCAGATCGGCGTGGACCATGTCATTCTGGACGGCACCGCACGCACGGAGCGTTTTCGTCTGCCCCATTGGTTTCTGGAGCAGTCAGAGTGGGAGCTGCTTCTGCAGGCCAGCGAGCGCACCCAACTACCGATACTGCGCATGGCGCTCGGGCTGGCAACATTGTTCTCAGCGGGCAGCGCGGCGGAGCTGAAGGGGATCAAGAACCACATTCTGGCAACCTGCCTGAGCCAAATTCTTCGTGACGACACAGGCAGTCCGTCAAAACACGATCGCATGGTCGGTCTGCTGCAAAGATTCAACACGCCGGAGATCAACAATCAAAAGATCGCGCCATTCATCAAAATCGGCTTCGGCCAGATGGCCAACCCTGCCGGTTTAACAACCTATTTGTTGGGAAACGCCAATGGCGGCGGATTTATCATCGAAGGTTTGAAATTCCCGGCATATGCCAACCTTCCCTTTGAGTTTTCCGCGTTGGGAGAGGCGCTCGATCTGGCGATCCTATACGAGGAGGCTCACGGTAACCGTCAGATCCGAGATTACTGCTCGCAGATGCTGACGCGTTTTAAGTCGCTCGAGGAGCGACCTGAATATGCGTTCCTGCGCTACGACCTTCAAGGAAGCCAAGCTGGGCCGTCGCTCGAAAACTTCCTTGAGCAGCTCCTCGGTTTGGCACGCGACGGAGCGGGTTGGGTCAAACGCAACCAGATCGTCATCATCGACATGAATGCGGTGGAGGATGAGGTTGTCGAGCTCGTAGCGTCAGTGCTCGCTAGAATGGCCTTTCGGCTGCTCCGACAAGCAGATCCACGCAATCGGTTTCCGATCCATCTGCTTCTTGAGGAAGCGCATCGATACATCGCGGAGAAGCCATCCCGCTATGCCATAGACGCCAGCAGAGTTTACGAGCGGATTGCCAAGGAAGGGCGAAAGTACGGGCTGTTCATTCTCGCCGCTTCGCAGAGGCCCAGTGAACTCTCGAAGACCATTCTTTCGCAGTGCTCGAATTTCGTCATCCATCGAATCCAGAATCCCGACGACCTTGCTCATATACGGCAGATGACCCCGTTCATCTCCGAGGCGGTCCTGAAGCGGCTCCCGTCGCTTCCGAAGCAGCATGCGCTGGTCTTCGGCACCTCCGTGAACCTTCCCACGACCTTTCGCGTGCGCGACGCAAATCCTTTGCCTGCAAGCGATGACGCGAGAATTAGAGATTTGTGGTTCCATGAGGAGGGGCGAGCGGCTCAGGTTCGCATTACGCCGGCAACTTTCGAACATGGCGATGATAGCGTCGCGGCTGAGGGGAAATGAGTCGACGATCGATAGTTGTCGAAGGGCCGCTTGCATTCCGTACAGCGCGGATCGCTGCCGCACAGCGAGCGGATTCTGGGCTGCAGATTTTCACACTTCCACTGCTTGCTGCACGTCTCGCCGGAGGCTTTAACCGACCGGCGCGATCCCAGGACCTCGACCCAGCCATTCGCGCTGCACTCGCCGCCGGCGGCTTGACGGAGCTCGAAGGTATCCGTCAGCTTCCGGGCACGACACGGTCAATCGCCCGCACGCTCGCAAAGGTTTGGCAAGCCGACCTCGATCTTGAGGGGCTCGCTAGCCACAATGCTCGGCTTGCCGAGCTTGCGGAGGTCGAGCGCCGCGTTCGCGCCAACCTCCCAGCAGGGGTTCTGACACCGCGCGACTTGCGCGATGCCGCAATTGCGCACGCGGCCCATGCGGCTGCAGCGCTCGGGTCAATCGATATCGATCAGCTCAGTGAGATTGCATCGGTCTGGCGTCCGCTTCTTGCGACGCTCGCGAAGACGGTCCCACTCGCTTGGCGCAATCCTGGAACCTCCGATGCGAACTGGTTTCCGGGCCAGTTAATTACCAGCGACCGCGAGATGGCTGCGGACATATCCTTAGTTTCCTGCGCGAACCCGCGCGCCGAAGCAGTCGAAGCGCTACGTTGGATGCGTGAACTCATTGCCTCTGGCCGCGCGCGACCCGATGAGATCGCGATCTGTGCCACGGCCACCGAGGACTGGGACGAGCACTTCCTGGTTCTCGTCGCGGACGCGGATCTCCCACTCCATTTCTCGCACGGCGTGCCGGTCCTCGCATCGCGCGAGGGACAAGCGTGCGCCGCACTTGCCGACGTCCTGCTCAACGGGCTTGGCCAGGATCGCCTCCGGCGACTGTTCGGCCATGCCGCGGGTCGAAGCCGTGCCTTGGCCGACTTGCCTGCGGACTGGTCGCTCGGCCTCCAGCCTGGTGCGGCGCTGTTCGAGATTGATCAGTGGCAGCGCGCGCTTGACGAGGCGACCGGCCGCCGCGCCGACGCAGGCGATCCAAGACCGGTCGTGATGCCCATTCTGCGGCTGCTTGCGAGTGGCCCCGAGGCGGCTGCGCAGGCCGGCGCGATGCTATTGGGCACAGCGGCCCGTGCGCTCTGGACCGAGGCGCTTCGACGCGCGCCGGCCGAAGGGCTCGAATTCTCACTAGAGGACTTGCGGCTGCCCGATGGACGCGATCCAGGCGCGAGCGCTGTCTGGTGCCCGGCGAGCCACCTTGCAGGTGCGCCGCGTCCCTGGGTGCGCCTGCTCGGCATGACATCGCGCTCTTGGCCGCGCCGCACGGCCGAGGACCCACTGATACCGGCCCACATCCTGCCGCGCTCTGTGCTTGACCCTGATCCCGTCGCCGAGCAAGATCGACGCGCCTTTGCCGTCATCACCAGTCAGGCGGCGCGCGGCTGCGTTCTCTCGCGAAGCCGGCGTAACGCTCAAGGTGGGCAGTTGTCCGCCAGCCCGCTGATCCCGCAGAGCGCATCTTTGCAGATCCTGAAGCGGGCGCGCATTCCGCAGCATGCATTCAGCGAGGCCGATCGTCTTCTTGCACGGCCGGACGAAGCGGCGACATCGCCGGCGCTCACCGCAGCCAATCTCTGCTGGCGCAACTGGCGGCGCCCGATCGTCACCGCCCACGATGGCCAGGTTCGCGCAGACCATCCCCAAATCGTCCGCGCAATCGGTGATGTCCAGTCCGCCACCTCCTTGCGGCTGATGTTGCGCGATCCGCTCGCCTTCGTCTGGCGCTACGCGCTGGGCTGGCGCGCGGTCCCAGAAGACGATCAGCCCCTCACGCTGGACGCACGCTCTTATGGTGAGCTGGTCCATGAGTTGCTGAAGCGCACGGTTGATGCGCTCGAACCTGTGCCGGGCTATGCGCGTGCGTCCCGGGAGGAAATCGAAGCTGCGCTCGCGACCTCGACGGAGACGGTCCGCACGCATTGGCCACTCAAGCGATCGGCGCCGCCCGCGTTGCTCTGGAAACACACGCTCGCTGCCGCAGCTCAGCTCGCCCTCAAGGCACTGACGCTTGACGAGACGTTCCAACCCGGTACGCGAAGCTGGACGGAGCTTGCTTTCAGTCAAGCTGGCGATGGTGCGATGGCACACGATCTACCCTGGCGCCCCGATTCCCTTGTTACGATTCCCGGTACCCAGGTGCGCATCCGAGGCAATATCGATCGGCTCGATCTCACCGGCGACCGTCGCGGCGTGCGCGTGTCGGACTATAAGACCGGCGTAGAACCGCGCCGAGCGGAGGAGATCGTGCTTGGCCGCGGTGCGGAGCTTCAGCGCGTCATCTATTCGGTCGCGGCCAGTCAGTTGCTCCCCGACAATCCGCGCGTGATCGCGCGCCTCGTCTTTCTCGGCAACAAAGAGCCGAGGCCCTATCGCCTACCGGACGTCGACCAGGCGATCGCCGAACTCGGCGGGCATGTCACGGCGGCCATCACCCTCCTGCGCGGTGGCCATGCCCTGCCTGGCCCCGACGCTCAGGAAGAGCACAATGACTTCCGCATAGCCCTGCCGTCGTCGCCAGCAGCCTATCTTCAGCTCAAGAACGGCGCGTTCATGCGCGCTTTCGGAGGGTTTGCACGAGTGTGGGGCTGCCGATGACACTCGCCGACGATCCCGCACGGCTTCGCATCCTGACTGATCTCGACGCCACGTTGCTCGTCGAGGCCGCCGCCGGCACCGGCAAAACGGCGCTAATGGCCGGACGCCTGACCATGCTGCTCGCGCGTGGCACCGAGCCCGGCGCGATCGCCGCGATCACTTTCACAGAGCTTGCCGCGAGCGGGCTGGCGACGCGCGTGCAACGCTATGTCGAGGAGCTGCTTGCGGGACGTGTGCCTCAACCTTTGCGGCTTGCTCTGCCCAACGGACTAAACGTGGACCAACGACGCGCACTTTCCGGTGCAGCGGCGAAGCTCGACGAACTGACAACCGCCACCATTCACGCATTTTGCCAGACGATCATCTCCAGCTATGCGGTTGAGGCCGACATTGATCCGGGCGCGCGCATTCTTGACGCCGTTCAGGCGGCGGCGGCCTTCGATTCCGTCTTCGAGCAGTGGCTGAAACGGCGATTGAATGCGCCCGAGCGGCCAGGCGATGCCATCGCGACACTCTCGCGCGATGATCCGCGTCGCATCGTCGATACTCTTCAGGAACTCGCACGCTTCCGTCTCAGATATCGCGGCGCACGCGCTCTGCCCGCCGAGCTCGGCGGTCGGCCCGACATCGACCTGGTCGACGCCGTCGCGGACTTCCGACGCTGGATTTCGTCGCAGCCGGTCGAGCCCAAGACCCTAGAATTGGTCGGAGAGCTTGAGACGCTCGCCAACTTCTACGCCGGTAGTTTCGACCCTCCACCGGATTTTGCCACGCTCTGGCGTCTCGCCCATCCGCCACAGCTCGCGTGCATGCGCCGACACAGTTTCGATCTTCTCACGCCGAGACGGAAATCAGCTTGGGAGCGTGTCGCGGGCAAAGAGCGAGGCGCGCTCCTCAATGAAGAGGCGACCGCATGCTTTGAGCGGGTCAATCGCTGCTACCGGACCGTTCTTGGTCGGTTCGCGACCGCGCTTGTCGCCCAGCTTGCGGCCGAGCTCGACGAAGTACTCGATGACTACGCCGCCTTCAAACGGGCCGCTGCAGTCTTGGACTTCGACGACTTGCTCGAGAAGGCGCGTGCGCTGGTGCGCCAGCATGACGACGTGCGCCGCGCGCTTGGAGAACGCTATCGCCACATCTTCGTCGACGAATTTCAGGACACCGACCCTGTTCAGACAGAGATCCTCTTCGGGATCGCGGGGAAGGATCGCGCCGGACGCTGGCAGGACAGCGTGCTGCGTGCCGGGGCTTTATTCATGGTCGGTGACCCGAAGCAGGCAATCTATCGCTTCCGAGGCGCCGATATCGGCTCATACTCGCAGGCGCGCGCCGCTGTTGAGCGGCAATTGCCGGAAAATATCGTTCAGGTCACCGCCAATTTTCGTTCGCGTCCCGACATCCTTAGGCACATCAACCGCTGCTTCGCGCGCCCGTTGTCGGGAGAAGGCCAGCCCGGTTACGTGCCGCTCACGTCGACGCTCGGCGACCCCGATCATGATCTGCCCTGCGCGGCGCGAATCACAGTGGATGTGCCGCCTGATTCTCGGCCCGCTCAAATCCGCGACGCGGAGGCCGAAGCCGTTGCCGATCTCTGCACCCGCCTTATCGGCAATCTCCCTATCCGCGACGAGGACGGCGCAATCGTACCGCTCACTGCCGGCGGCATCGCCCTGCTTGCGCCAACTGGCGCCGAGCTTTGGCGTTATGAGCGCGCGCTCGAGCAGCGCGGGCTGCCGATCGCCTCGCAGGCCGGCAAGAGTTTGTTCCGCCGGCAAGAAGTGCAGGACCTGCTCGCGCTAGCTCGCGTACTCGCCGACGCTGGCGACACATTGGCCTTCGGCGCGCTGCTGCGTGGCCCACTGGTCGGGCTTACTGAGGAGGAGCTACTCGACATCACCGTGGGTCTTCCGCCGCATCTCGATCGCGCCGAAGCGCCCCAGCGCTTCTCGGTGCTGACCGATGTCGATCATGTCGCCCATCCTCTGGCACGTCGCACGCTCGCGATCCTACAAGACCTCAGAAAACGCGTGCGGGCGACCACGCCTGCGCTGCTCTTGGCCGAAGCGATCGAACGCCTCGCGGTCCGTGCAACCCTCGCCGCGCGCGAGGGTGATCGTAGTGCGCGCGCGGCCGCCAATCTCGAAGCGTTCCTGGAACGTGCGCGGCCTTACGGTGTGCGAGGCCTCAGGAAGTTCGTTCGGGATCTCGCCCGGGAATGGCGCGACGGCGTGCCCCACAATGAGGGACGAGTTGATGCGGAAGGCGATGCGATCGAAATCATCACGATCCACAGCGCTAAGGGTCTCGAATGGCCGGTGGTAATTCCGATCAACACCGGCACCTTGCTGCGCTCGCGCGAGGCATTCGTCTACCGCGCCGACGACGAAACACTGCATTGGCTGATTGGCGACGTGGTTCCGCCGGAACTGCTTCGCGCACTCGAGTCTGAAGACGATAGCTTGGCCCGCGAGCGGGAGCGCCTCTGGTATGTCGCCTGCACGCGCGCCCGCGAACTTCTGATCGTTCCGGAATTGCCTCAGGCTGAGCAGCGGTCCTGGGCACGGATCGTTGATCTTGCGCATCGGGACTTGCCGCAGCTTGTCCTGTCGCACTTGACGCCGGTCGCCCGCGTGACCGACGTCGCGCCTCCGAATACGCAGACGCCGGAGCTGTTCGGGGCAGAGCGTGCCGCGATCGCCGCCGCGGCGATGCCGCTCCAGTGGCTGCGGCCAAGCGATCACGATCCTGATCGAGCGCCAAGAGGTGAGGCGATCGCGATGGAGCCTGGCGAAGCCCCAGAAACCGAATTGCCGGTCGGCGCCGGCCGCGTGCGGGGCCTTATTCTCCACAAGCTGATGGAGGAGATGCTTACCGGCGAACTGGCCGAGGAGATGCCGGTCGTCGCTGCACGTGCGCGAGTGCTGATGACGCAGCTTATAATTGATGCTGACAACGGAGCGAAGCTTCCGGACCCAGAGGAAATAGCGGTGACCGTCGCGCGCACCCTTGCACTGCCCGAAATCGCCGCACTCAGGCCAAGCCTCGCTCCGGAGTGGCCAATTTATGCGATGCTCTCGGCTTCACCCGCGGCGACTGCGCTGGCTGGGCGGATAGATGCCATCGCTGTTCAAGATGGTCAGCCTGCCGTTGTCCTGGATTGGAAGAGCGATGTCGCGCCCAGCGAGCAGGATAGGCGCGATCATGCCGCTCAGCTGAGCGACTATCTTCGTGCCACAGGAGCACCTCGGGGCGCCGTGGTTTACATGACGGATGGCGTCATTCGGTGGGTCACGACTAGAACGCCACGGTAAAATTCGTGAGGCGGTCTTTTGGACGCTCCCGATCGGGGCTGCCCACCCGGCTAAGCACTGCAAACGGGTTGCGTTATGACGGCGTGGCTTTCACGACGGCAGATTTTTGGGGGTCATACCGATCTTCGTCGTAGTCTGTAGGAAAATCGGCGAGCTCGGTCTGCTTTGTATTTATCAGGCGTTTTGGCTGCGCCTGATGATAGATGGCGAAAGGTTCTCTTTCCACCTTGAACAAAGAACTCAGCAATTTCAGCGCAATTGGCGCGCAGCGCGTTGACAATTTGGACGCAGCCCAAAATACGTGTCAGATACTAATCGTCGAGTTGACTCTCGAACTTCATTAGGAGGAACTCGGCTATGCCAGGCCCTTCCAAATGGAGGCCGATCTCGTCGAGAGGATTATCCGGTGAACCCGACTGAGAGCCCCAATTCATCGTGCTCACCACGACGTGATCTCTGTCCCACAAAAGAAACTTTGCATGGACTTGCGGATCCTCCACGGCGATCAGATCGACTACACCATGTAGCCGTTCGCGGTGGGCCTTGACGTGCCGCCGTTTGATCGGCCCGGTCTGGCGCGAGTAGTAAACACGGACGTCGTCGAGTCGGCGTCCTGCGATTTCGGCGGGGTTAAAGATCGCCGGCACCATGGGAGCTCCGACCTTGTTGGTACAGCAGACAAATCGCTCTTCGGCTTCGTGAGCAACCCTCCGAATCAATCGCTCATGATCGTCAGCCTGGAGAATGCTCATCCGAACTGGAATACTCCCTCCAGCATCGGCGCTAGATGTTAAGGCGCTCCGCGAGCGCCTTAAATCCGATGCTATGAATTGGAGCGTCTCAATCGAACGGCTGGCGCTTGAAAGAGGTGACACGATAGAACGCAAAAGATCCAGGCCCGCCGCGGCCGCGCGGTTCTCTGTCAGCTCGACAGACACCTCCAAGGCAGAAAAGGGCGACGACAGCCAATTGGAGGAGCCGAGCACGACGACAGCGCCGCCGTGGCCGTCATCCGCGGCAAGGCATTTCACATGGCTTCGAACAGAATCGCGCTGCGTGAACACAAAGCCACGCGCGCGACGGACCGACGAGAGCCGCATATTGAGCTCCTGCATCGCGATCGCGTTCTTTCTGTCGGTGTCTAGCGCAGTACCGTAGAACAAGTGGCAGCGCACGCCACGCTGCGCAGCCTGTTCAAGAGCTTTTCGAATGCGTTCATGTTGCTCCGTGTATTTTTCGCCGTGAGGCGTCACAAAAGTCGAAAGTACGAAAACGTCTTCCTCGGCCTGACCCACGATGCGTTCGAAGCATTCGAGATGCTGTTCGCCGCCGACGATCAATTGATCGGTGCCAATCATCGTATCGACGGTCACTGACCGGCTTGGCTGCGGATCGCTAGCTTCCGGCAGAATACCAGTCCTGATTGTTGCTTGAAGAGCGCCGATCAAGTCCTGGCTGGCCCCCTCAGGGAGCAATCCGTTCTTGACGTCGTTCAGTTCGATCGCGAGATATTTTCTTTCGAGAACGGAGTTGATCGTTTGAACGCCGCGCAGCCATTCGCCGGGACGGAGCATGCCGGCGACGAGCTGCGTTACGCGGACCGCCATTGTGTCATCGGTCTCATCTGGGCCCGGAGGAAAGTTGACCTTGTGATCTGTATGGGTCATCCGATAGAGTGGAGCGGTCTCGACGTCGCGGTTGCGAAAGACCGAGTGTCCGACCTTCTCCAGCACTAGACTGATGTGAATCTCCCGATCTTCAGTTCGCTCCGGCAAGGCGCCACCCAACCGGATGAAGTCTTGACCGACGCCGCTTGTCGCCAATTGAGGGACAGGAGCCAGGCGAAGCTCGACCAGGCCGAACTGCATCAACCGCGCGATGGTCGAGCCCGCGACCTGGCTTGGAATCCCGAGCGACGTTGCCACCTCTTCGATCGTTTCTGGGGTGCGATCGAGCGCGAGCAGGATCATTTCTTCGATTGGACTCCATCCCCATGTGCGTTGAACGATGGCGCGCGCGCGATAGTGCCAAGCGGGAAGGTAGATTTTCACGCCGGAAGCCTCCCGTTCTCGTCGATCGCGACGATGGATGCGCCTTTCACCTTAATGCTAGGAGCATCCTTCCTGACGAGCTCGTAATCGGTCCCGGCGAGGGTCGCGAGCTCCTTCAGCATCTTTCGTAGGAATTCAAGATCGTCCTTTTTTGCATCCGGATCGATTCCTTCGACCACTTCGCGAATGAAGCGCTGGCTTGTGGCAAGAATCAGCTTTTGCTTGGCGCGGCTGAGCAGCACATTCATGCGCTGTGGGCTTTTGACGAATCCGAGCGCGCGCGATCCCACCATGACATTGTTGCGCGTAAGGCTGGCGGCCACGACATCGGCTTCGCCACCTTGGAAGCTATCGCTGGTAAAGACGAACTCACCATTACTGCGCGGGCTCGCGAAGCCGAACAAGGTCTTGTCTTTCCTGACTTGGCCGCGCAGTAAGCGCTTGAACCATCTCACCTGCGCCGCGTAGGGCGAGATGATCACGAGGGTCGGTCGGCGGCCGTCCGCGCCAACTATCGGCCGCAACCCTTTCAAGGCCGCTATCAAGGCCTGCGCCTCAAGCTCGTTGCGGAATGATCGCTCCACTTTGTGTTCGAAATGTCGCCGTTTTGACATGCTGAGGGGCGGAAAATCGAGAAGAACGATTGGAGAGGTGAGGTACGCGACCGTGGACGTGACCGTTAGCGTGCGACGCTTGACGCGGTCGGAGGGAGCGAGCTTTCTGTCATAAAAAGTATTCGAGACGAGATCGCCGATGGCGGGGTGCATGCGGCTCTGTTCCAGCAGCGTGTTGACGATCGTGCTCGGACGCCCCGTGTCCTTTTCGCGCTCAATTTCGCGCTCAGCTATTGATCGAAACGGTTCTTCAAGACGCGCCGCTGTTGCGAGAGCCTCCCTCATCAGATGTTCGCTCGACTTAACTGTATCAAGCGCCTCAGTAACTTCCGGCGGTAGATCGGAGATGGTTTCAAGCCGCTCCTTCGCGTCCCGCAGCAGATCAACTGCGCGCTCGGGATCGTAGAATTGTTGCCGCTGGGCGGCATCGAATGGAGAGAGTTGGTTGTGATCGCCAACCATGATTCTTCTGTTGCCCAGCAATAGCGCGCCGATCAGTTCCGCACCGTTGGCGCGGGCCGCTTCTTCGACGATGACCCAGTCGAATTGATCGCCATCGGCAATCATCTCCTCGATGATGTGCGACGATGTCGTGGCAAGCGTGACATCGGAAGAGCGCAGCAGCAGATTGTCGGTATCGCGAAATACGCGTTCCGCAACCGTCGCTTCCGACGCATCAACGGGCCGGAGCGCCTGCTTGATTTGATAGCGTTGGTTGACCATCATGCTTTCAGCGGCGTGGTCGACCGTCGAAACGGACCTAAGAAGATCAACGGAGCTCGCACGCAAGGAGCTGACTTCATCGGTCGATCGTGTCCGCTCGACACGAACGACGATCTTCGTGCCGCTCGCCAGTGTCGCCTTGAGTTCGTCCTCCATTTGAATCAAGGTCTCGTGGTTTTGCGCCGACACTAGAAGCCTTGCGTCCGGTGTTTTGTCCAGAATGCTTTTGACAAGATTCGAAATTAGGAACGTCTTGCCGACGCCAGGAGGGCCAACAACGACATTGATGGACTTGCCTGATACGATTGCGTCCCATGCCACCTTTTTCGAACCGTCCATCTCGTCCGGCGGCACCGCATTCGGGGTCGCAATATCACGTAATACTTCGTCCAGCGCGACCTGCGCCGGATCGTCAATCGCTCTCAAGAGTTCAATATTCGTCCGGGCCGCCACAATATTTTGAAGGCGGCGGCGAATTGCGCGTTCAAATCCACCATCTCTTCGAGGACGAAGAAAAAGAAGCTGCCCCGGTACAACAGCTTCGCTTGTCGCGAACGTGAACGGTAGGCGGCCGTCGACGACACCGCCCGTTCCCTCATAACTGAGTTCCGGAAATCGCTCCCGATCGCCGGCGAGCGCGTCGCTGCGTGAAAGAGTCCAATTTGGTTTGCCGTCGTCGTACTTCAATTCGCGCGCCAAGGCGTCGTATGCCGGGCGCAGTCCCATCAGCTTGCGTCGCATGTCCCGGTCGGGATCTTCGCGGGAGGCGATCCAGGCCAAATCTGAATCCCCGCCGGACGGCGGGTGAAGCACTTCGACGGGATAGATTCGGAATTGCTCCCGCAGCCAAGTAAAGGCTTCGAGAAGAATGAGGGCGTACCAAGTGGGAATCTCTTCGACTGATCGGCTCACTCCTGTTGTGACACTCGCGTCAATCCACGGTTTGGCGCCAGGGCCAAGCCTGCGTACTCGCTCTTCGGCGCTTCTCCGAGTTCGCGCAAGATGAATCCGGTGGCGAACCTCGACGGCATCATAGATGTAGTCGTCAGGCCGCCTCTTGTTGGCGTTCTCGATCATGCCGACATAGTCATCGATGACTTTCACGCCATACGCGGCAAGGTCGGTGACGATACGCACGAAGGCCTCATCTACGACAACAGTGCGTACCGTTGGTCCGCTGAGATCCTCTTCGACAAAACGGAGGACCGCATCCCTATCGTCAGCCGGGATGGTGCCCGATGTAAGCGATGCAAGGTCGCTTTGGGTAACCTGGGTGGAAGGGTAGAGAATTAGCTCGCCTTCGCCGCTTGACCCCGACCGGTCAAGATCGGCCACGACCTCGGCGATCTCGTTTAGCACGATACTTCCGTCGAAAAGCTGGTAGCGTGGCGGATCGGCAAGACGATTAAGCATGCGTCGCTCGATCGACAGCAGGGAAGGACCGCCGCCGTCCTCGGTCAGGCCGAGGATCCGCGACGCTGCCTGCCCAAGATCACTCCAGTCCCGGCGAAACGAGACGGTGCCGGAGGGCCGCAGCAGATGTCCCGCGCCGCCCACATCGCCGTCGGCAATGTGTACGCACGCTTCGTAGCCGCCGAGT
Source organism: Afipia sp. OHSU_II-C1 (assembly GCF_000497575.1). GTDB lineage: Bacteria > Pseudomonadota > Alphaproteobacteria > Rhizobiales > Xanthobacteraceae > Afipia. Next base: position 411,562 of record NZ_APJI01000006.1, on the reverse strand, counting down.
CGGAAATCCTCTTTTTCATCGCTATGCGAAAAGATCGTATGTTCGCTGACAGCGCCGTGCACGATGCCCGCATCATGACAAAGTGCAAGTCCTTCAGCTACGCGCAAGATATTGCGCCAAAACATCTTGCGGCCGGTCGTCGTAAGCAGCCGGCCTTCTCGCGCTCGAACCCTGTGCAATGACCCGCAGATCGGACTGCCAGGATCAACCATTAAGATACCGATCTCTTCCTGGTCCTCGACGATCTCAAGAACCTCGACCAATAACTGGCGCGCACGGCGTGACGACAGAACACGCCGGACACGCCTGAGGCCGTGCGTGATGAGCCGCTTCAGGTCCTCGTCCAGCGGGGTTCCGGTCTTCTTGAACAGACGAAGAAGATAGTCCTCGCCGTCGGCGATGCCGGTGGCAAAACGAAGTTGAGAATTCCAACCTTCGGTGCCGCTCGAAAACGCGGTATCAGCAAACTTGAATCGTGCGTCGAGCGTCGCTTTGCCTTGCATGGTAGCTCGCGCCATAGCGCCGTAATCCATCCTTGAAACAGTACAAATGCGGTGATTCGTATATGATAGCGCAGTATATGCTTTGGGTCAGAGTTATCGACTGCAAAGCGATATTTTGCGCGTTTTCCCAAGCATGCTCTGTGTAAATTGGGGGAGTGGATGGCACCTATTGCAAGCAGCAACGAGATGCGGTTGGACCCGCCAAATCAAGCCAGCATGAGTGGCAATTGATCATCATCGAGCCCTGACCCAACAAACCCCCGAAACAGAGATACCGATTAACCGGATCGGCCTCTTTGGCGGCATAAGTTGCGCTAATAGTTCAAGAGCCAGGCTAGAGAGATCGTCCGCGGTGTCGTTCATGCGTACGGACGTGCTGCGAGTGATCAGCTCGAAATCTGAAAAGGATCGCCGTTTGGCCTCGCGCGCCCGTCGCCTCGCAGTGTTGCCGGACCTTGTCGACCAGTGGGCGCAGTTCGATGGTCAGCGCTTCGTGGTCTGCCAAGTCCCGCGAAACGTGCTTTCGGCGCCGACGGACCTTCGGATTCGGTTGGCACGGACAGGACGCTCGTCAATCCCCCGCGAGATCCAGTAATAATACGCCCCAGCTTTCCCAAAATTGGCGTTCATGAACTCGAGCGACTGATTGCGCATATTCATGCCGGTGAAGATGCCAAGGCCATGCATCTTCGCACTGGTCGCCGGTCCGATTCAATGGAATTTGCCGACTGGGAGATCCTGAACGAAGCTCGGCCTCATCTTTGGCGTGATCACGAACTGTCCGTTGGGCTTCCGTTGGTCGGACGCAAGTTTTGCCAGGAACTTATTGTAAGAGATGCCGGCAGACGCGGTCAGGCCTGTCTCGCTCAGGATCTTGACTCTAATCAAGGTCGCGATCTCTGTCGCGATTGGGAGGCCTTGGATGTTCTCGGTGACATCTAGGTAGGCCTCATCTAACGACAGGGGCTCAATGACGTCAGAATGCTCCGCGAAGATTGTCCGGACGTGTCGAGAGACCTCCTTGTAGACTTCGAAGCGCGGCGGCTTTACGAAAATTAGCTCTTTGCATTGCCGTTTGGCTGTCACTGACGGCAATGCCGACCTAACTCCAAACTTTCGCGCCTCATAGCTCGCTGCAGCTACGACACCGCGCTCTTTCGATCCCGCCCACAGCGACTGGCTTGCCACGCAAGTCCGGATTGTCCCGCTGCTCCACTGATGCGTAGAAGATGTCTATATCGACAGAATGATCTTGCGCTGATGCGGTGCTGGCCCCGTTTGGTAGTCGGTCTCGTCCGTCACGTCGTCGGCCCTATTGGGTCTTCCTTGACGCCGCGAGCGACGACCCGGAGGCTTCCGTCCGGAAGCGGCCTTTGCAATTTCAGTACTTCGTCCGCAGGGGCCGTCATCCAGGTCTCGACTTCATCTGGCGTTGTCAGGATCACCGGCATCGCCTTGGGGTGGATGGCGCCGACCTCGGCGTTGGGCTCCGTCGTGAGGAACGCGTAGAGGTCGTTGGTCGTCTCGCCTTCCTTGACCTTCCGGACGGACGTCCAGTTGGTCCAGATACCGGCGAAGCAGGCGAGGGGACGTGTCTCATCGAGCGCGAACCAGATATCACCGCCCTCGGCCTTGTTGAACTCGCTGAACGAGTTGAACGGCACCACGCAGCGATTTTCAGTCCCCAGCCATCGCGTCCAGTGCTTGCTCTTCACATTGCGGATGTTGGTCGTGCCGCCGTCCGGCTCCATTCGCAGCAATTCCTTGAAATCCACTGCCTTGCCCTTGGCCTGCAGCTTCTCGGCTCGCTTCTTCGTGGCGTCCATCAGCGCCTTTGATGACGACGGCATTCCCCATCGCGCCGTAGCGAGCTCGCGGCCCTCCACTCCGTTGCGCACGATCGGTGCCTTGTAGTCGGGAAAATCCCCCGGCATCGGCGCCAGATTTCCAACGTATCGGTTGACAACGCGGAACAGCGCGTTGATCGCGGCTTGATTGGTCGTGATCGAATAAAGATTGCACATCGGTCAGGATTCGGCTCGAGGGTGGCGCGGCTGCCAGGTCAACTGTAGCAGAGTCGCGGATGGACGCCGGCCGGCCTTGGCACATTTGCGACAGCGCAGCCGGCTGGCGAGATCGTGCACGAAGGTGGTCGGCGGGTGCTTCATCGCGGCCAGGTCGACATCGCTCGGCGTCTTGCAGCGCGCGCACCTGATCTCCAGCCAGGGGAAGCCTCCATTTACGGCCTGATCGATGGTCGGCGACGGATCGATCGGTTCGCCGTCACTCCACATCCGCTCGTTCCAGCTTTCGCAAAGCAGCCTGTCGGCTTGCTGGATCATCGCCCCGCCTTTGGCCCGCATCTCCGCCGATTGGGTCGCCAGCATGCTGGCCATCGCGCGTGCCTTGCCGAGCTCTTTCGCCAGAGCCTTGCGATCGCCGCCCGACAAGGGCGTAGGGTGATACTTCGGGGCCATCCAGACATCCAGGCGCAAAGAGATCGGATCGGCAAATCCAGAGCGGCTACGGCGTCTCGAACGCTGGCCAGCACCCGTCTTCTTCATGCCTGCCGGTGCGCTGCCGGCAGGTATTGTCGAGCAGCCGCTGCGCGACGTCCTTCCAGAGCGCGTTGGCGCCATACAGTCGAACGGCATCAGCGGTCTGGATTTCCACGGTCCGCTCGCAGCGGCGGCAGGAGACGCGCAGCACGTGACGCTGAATCTCGGAAAGACGTCGCTGCCGCATCTGAGCCCCGGTCGTGCCGGCGCGTGCGTCTTTCAGGACCGATTCCCAATATTCGGCCGGGAGGGGGGCATCTGGACCCGCAGCGGGCGGCGCTCGTCTGCGGTCGGCTTCAGCGGCCAATTTTTCCATCTGTTTCGGGGTCGGCATGCGCCAGCTCGCGGGTCGGTCGGTCATGCCCGAATTAGAACATAACAAGAACAAATGTCGAGTCCGGCCAGGCAGGCCGATGAGAAAAATCCCGCTGTGGGGCGGGTCGCGATGTCGGAACCAAGCCCGGTCGTTCGTCTTTAATCCGGCATCAGTAATGGAGTTCCCCGCGATGGCCCCCCGCGCCAACTGGAAAGGCTTCCTGCGTCTTTCCCTCGTCACCTGTCCGGTTGCGCTCTATCCGGCCACGTCGGAATCCGAAAAGGTCTCGTTCAACCAGCTGAATCGAAAGACCGGCCATCGGATCAAGTACGCTAAGGTGGATGCCGATACCGGCGAGGAGGTCGACAACGAGGACATCGTCAAAGGCTACAAGGTCGACACGGACACCTTCATCGAGGTGACGAAGGAGGAGCTAGAGAACGTCGCACTGGAATCAACGCGAACGATCGAAATCGACGAGTTCGTCGACCGCAGCGAGATCGATCCGCGATATCTCATTCGCCCCTACTATCTGCGTCCCGACGGTAAAGTCGGGCACGATGCTTTCGCCGTTATTCGGGAAACCATCCGCGAGATGAACAAGGTCGCGATCGGCCGTGTGGTGCTGACCAATCGCGAGCACATCATCGCGCTGGAGCCGTTGGACAAGGGCCTGATGGGAACGCTACTGCGCTATCCTTACGAAGTCCGTTCAGCTGATGAGTATTTCGACGACATTCAGGATGTCAAAGTCACCAAGGACATGCTTGATCTCGCCAAGCACATCGTCAATCAGAAGGCGGGCCATTTCGAGCCGGACAAGTTCGAAGACCAATACGAAACCGCCCTCATCGAACTGATCAATCAGAAGCGCGCCGGCAAACCCATCACCGCGAAAGCGCGTCCCCGCGGCGAGAACGTGGTGGACCTGATCGACGCGCTGCGAAAGAGCATCGGAAGAGAGGGCGCCTCAGCGACAGAGGCACCCAAGAAATCAGGAAAAAAGCCGCGCAAGGCGGCGGCCGGGCAGAAGGAAATGCTGATGCCGATCGCAGGCAAGAAGCCGGCGAAGGAGGCCGCGGCGAAAAAGCCGGCGGCCAAGCCGCAGCGGAAGTCGGCTTAGGTGTCGTGAAGCATCCGGTGACGCCGGACGGCACTCCTTCGTCGTCCGTGGCAGGCTCTGGCGAATGGCAAATCCGTCTCAACGAGGTCACGCGAGATCATCTCGTCGCCGTCTAATGGCGACCCGGCGGGTAGGTGCGTGCGCCAGGAAGGCGGCCGAGCGCGAGGCCGAAGTAACGGTGCATAGGACCGCGGACGAAGCTAAGCAGGCGCTTGGCGAACGCGGTCCCGTATGGCGGGACGACGGCTCGCCGGCTCTCGATTGCTCTGCAAAGTAGGAGCCATATGGCTGCGGTGAAAAAGACTTCCAGGAGATCGACCTTGAGCGCGGGCATTCTCGCATACCGCAAGGGAGGAGCTCGGGGGCTCGAGGTTCTGCTCGTTCATCCCGGCGGTCCGTTCTGGCGTGAGAAGGATGATGGCGCCTGGTCCATTCCAAAGGGCGAAATCGATGCCAATGATGTTCCGGAGAACGTTGCTCAACGAGAATTTGCCGAAGAACTCGGCCCGAGCGCTTCGATTGGTCCACTCCAGGCGCTGGGGGAGGTCCGACAGCGAGGAGGCAAGCGCGTCATCGCATTCGGCGGCGAGGGACACTTTGATCCGGCAGCACTGACCAGCAATACCTTCGATGTCGAATGGCCGCCTCGAAGCGGTCGACGGCAGAGCTTTCCCGAAGTCGACCGCGCGGAATGGTTTGATATCGAGTTAGCGCGGACCAAGATGCTGTCCGCTCAGGTAGAGTTTCTCGATCGTCTTTTGGCGATCTCGGCTGAGAGCGTCGGGAAATGATGTTCAGGATTGGAGTCATTTCGGACACGCACGGCCTGTTGAGGTCCGAGGCGGAGCGAGGCCTGACGGGCGTCGATCACATCATTCATGCCGGCGACATGGGACGCCCCGAGATCGTCGACGCGCTTCGCCGGATCGCACCCGTCACGGCCGTTCGTGGAAACGTGGACAGTGGCAAGTGGGCTCGCGACTACCCCGACACGAAACTCGTCCGTCTGGCAGGTAAGTCGATCTACGTTCTGCACGACCTGAAGACGCTGAAGACCGATCTCGGCGCCGGCTTCGACGTCATCGTCTCCGGGCATTCCCACGTACCGAAGATCGACACGGTCGGTGGCATTCTCTACCTGAATCCCGGCAGCGCGGGACCTCGGCGTTTCAAGCTGCCGATCACGTTTGCGACGCTCGAACTCACGCCTGACGGCATGCGACCGGAAATCCACGACCTTGGAGGCGAGTGAGTGTCGGCGGAGAGTGCATCAATCCTTTTTGCCGGCTTTCGCCGAAGGGAAGCTACTTGCGCGGACGTTCTCGCTCACGCACGACATCCTTCGCCCGCTTGTCGGACCTGAGCCCGAGGTAGACGGGCTGGCGCAGTTCGCCCTTGCTCGTCCACTGCGCAAATTTGACCTCGGCGACCAACGAGGGCTTGACCCAGGTCGTGGCGGCCTCGTCCTTCACTTTGGCAGGGAAGGGTGATTTCGGGATCGTCAGCTTCACGAGCTTGGCGTGGAGGTCTTCCAGGACCTTGTGGCTGAAGCCAGTGCCAACATGTCCGATATAGCGCCATGTGTCGTCTTCCCGCACGGCGAGGACCAGGGCGCCGAAGTATGGTCTTGTACGCCTCGGCGCCGTGAAGCCCGCGATCACCACTTCCTGCCGCTTTGCTGTCTTGATCTTCAGCCAATCCGCCGTCCGGCTTCCGGACGCATACGCGCTGTCGGCGCGCTTCGCCATGACGCCTTCCAGACCCTTCCGCTCGGCCTCGGCGAAGAATTTCATGCCGTTCGCTTTGCGGTGATGGCTGAAGGCGATCAACTTGTCGCGCGGCAGTATTGCCTTCAACCGCTTCTTCCGCTCGAGGAGGGGGTGGTTGCGCAAGTCCGCTGCGTTCTCAAACATGAGATCGAAGGCGCAGTACAGCAGCTTCGCCTCATGGCGCAGCGCGTTTTGAAGCAACTGGAAATGTGAGACGCCATCCTTACCGATCGCGACAAGCTCACCATCGATCACGGCGTCGCCCTTCACGCCCTCCAGCGCTTTGGCGACCTCAATATAGCTGCGGCTGATTATCTTGCCGTTGCGGCTGTAGAGCGCAACTTTGCCCCGCCGGATTTCCGCGATCATCCGGAAGCCGTCGTACTTGTCCTCGAAAACCCAGCTGGGGTCGTCGAACGGCGCCTCGGTAAGCGTAGCAAGCATCGGCTGCAGGCGCTTGGGCAGGGTCGACATCCGGCTCATTCAAGGCCAATCCTTAAGAGCGCGTTGCGAAATGCATGGACGTCCTTCAAGGATTGGGGAACGCTTCGGGGCCGCGTCGTGTTCCGCAGGCATGGTGGCGTGCGAGACGTTGACGATCGACGAGGGCGGATCAGACCGATGGCCAGAAAACTGAAGACCTATCAGACCTCGCTGGGCTTCTTCGATCTGGCGATCGCCGCTCCCTCCATGAAAGCGGCCCTCGAAGCCTGGGGCGCTGACAGCAATCTCTTCCACCAGGGCGCGGCGAAGGAAAGCGACGATCCGGACGTCATCGAGGCGACTATGGCTGCGCCGGGCATCGTTCTGAAGAGACCCGTCGGCTCCAACGGGCCATTCAGGGAGCATGCCGAGCTACCTACCGACCTTGCCAGCGGCAGCTCAAAGAAGACAGGCCGCCGTCAACCGCGGAAGCCTTCTAAGCGGGCCCACGACGATGCGGCCGACCGGAAGGCTGCACTTGCTTTAGAGAAGGAGCAGATGCAACGGGAGCGCGAACGTGCCAAGGAGGAGGCCGTCCGGCAGAAGGAGCGTGAGCGACGGCAGCACGCCGTCGACAAGGCGCAAAGTGCCTTGGACGCGGCCCGTCGCAAGCACGAAGAAAAGGCCGCTGACATTCAACAACAGCTCGAAGTTCTTGAGGAAAGCGCGCGGGACGAGGAAGCGCGTTGGGAAAAGGAGAAGGCCCGGTTGGAAGTCGCGTTACGACGCGCGCGAGGCTAGGTCTCAAAGTGCGACCATCTCGTGTCTTAGCGTTGACGCCTGATTTGCCGCCGAGACCGGAAATTGCCAGACTCTAAACTGCCAAGTCGCGAGCCTTAGCAGTTGCGCTCTTCCCGCAAGATGCGCTCCAGATCATCCTCGAAGATATTTTGCGTTGCTTCAAAGAGAGCCAGGAGCTTCAGAGCTTCTGCGATGTTTGCGCCACCCTTGCGGACCATCCGTTGCTGCCTTTCGACGATCTGACGTCCTTTGGCAACATGGTGACGGGCAAGGATGACACGTTCGGAATAATGAGACATTGGTGGCTCCTGCTGCAGGCGGGAGCGCGATTGGTCTCTCAGTCACCGGTGCCCGCGGGCAGAGTGCCTTTGCCGGTGATGACCAGATCATACTCCGTTTCGCGAATTCGGACACTGTCCAATTCAAGCAGGTCAATCTTGAATGGTGGGTCTCGAGCGGGCGCGCTCAGACTGGGCGCTCGCTGGTAACTATCGGTCGGAAACCGCCCGCCCTGCGGCCTCATTGACCTTTGCGCGGTCCCGCCTGTCCTCCGGAGACAGCTCCATAACCGCTCGATGGAGCTCCGCAGGGATCGTCAGCGGACTATCGAGCGGCTTTTCCGCCCACTCCCAGAAGCGGTCAAAGGCATCCATTACAGATCCTCCCGAAGCCCCCTGAAGAAGGGATGACGGACTTTTCCCTCCGCTGATTTTGCACGGTACTCTATCTCGGCCAGCAGCTTGGGCTCGACCCAGATTCCTTTGTGCGCAATCCGCTTTGCATAAGGCTGCGTCTTGCGGATCAGCGGCTTCAGACGCTTCTGAAGGTCGGCGGCTGATGCCTTGTCGAATCCATGGTCCACCTTCCCGGCGTATATTAGATCGTCGCCCTTACGCCGGCCGACGTAGATGCCGTCCCACTTCGTTCCATCGAGCGCGAAACCCGCAATAGTCAGGGTCTCACGCTGCACGCAGGTCTTCTTGACCCAGTCATTCGTGCGTCCGGCCGGATAGGCGCCGTCCCGGACCTTCGAGACGACACCTTCGAGGCCAAGCTTGCAGGCGTGCGCAAACATCTCGCGGCCGTCTATCGCGAAGCTTTCGCTGAACTGGATGTCGGTGCCGGTCAGGATCTTCTTGAGTTCGGCCTTGCGCTGAAAAAGCGGTAGCTTCCGGATATCTCGGCCGTTCAGATAGAGCAGATCGAACGCCACGAGCACGATGCTCCTCGACTTACCCTTGAGCTCGTTCTGCAGGACCGAGAAGTCGGTCGTGCCATCGGCAGCTGGCACCACGATCTCGCCGTCCACCACCGCAGAGTTCGCCTTGATCCGCCAGGCGTCATGAGCGACCTTCTTGAAGCGGTGCGTCCAATCGTGGCCGCGCCGGGTGGAGATCTTCGCCGTCTCGTTGGCCAGATGGACCTGAACACGGTAGCCGTCGAACTTGATTTCGTGGATCCAGCGCTCTCCCGACGGCACTTTCTCTGTCGAGGATGCCAGGGCCGGTTCGATGAAGGCGGGGAAAGGCGCCTTGACGCCGATAGCCGCCGGCTTGTTACGCTGAAACGCCACTGAAGAACTCCACGCTACAGCCGATTCAAATTGGCACAGTTCGAATCGTTCCGGAACCTGCGAATCCCTGTCGCGTTGCTTCGATGTCCCAACAGGAGGCACCGATGGCGGCAGCGAAGAAGAGCAAAACGGCGCGCGGACGAAAGCAGGACCGGGCGCGGGTGGCAGGCGGGCAGGACTACGAAGTGCAGTACGAGGCGAAGAAGACCGGAAAGTCGGCGCCGGCGGTGAAAAAGGCCGTCAAAAAGGTCGGCAACGCGCGCAAGCGGGTGGAGAAACGGCTAGGCCGCTGAGTAGCAGACGGGTCGGCGTCGGTGCTTAGCGCGGGTCCTCCTCGTCAGGGGGGCATTCTGGGCAGGTATCGCCAATCGAGTCGAGCACGTCGTGAAGCGCGGCCTCCGCGGCTTGACGGGAGACGTCTGCTGGCGGGTCTCGACGGGCAATATCGAAGGCTCGCTCTCGTGCATGCGGATCGGCGCGGTCCTGCATCCAACCATGCTCTTCGCATTCGCGGATGGCGCCCGCTTCCTGGAGCACGTGGATCGCCCAACCCTGCAGTGTCCGTATCGCCGGCCTTCGCTCACTGGTCATCAGCATTGAATAACTCCGAATACACGAATCTAGTGGTCCGCCGTTTGTTCCGGCTGCTAACACAAGGCTGGGATTCTCAGTCAGCAGAGGACAAGGTTTTCGCCCGTTCTGAGACCACTGTGAAATTGCCAGGCTGTTCTCGCAGGATTGCCAGCATCACTTTCGCTCAAGTCTTTTAGTGGTTGTGCGCGTGCGGCCAGGGCCGCACCGGGCTCTCGTGAACCGAGCCGCGCCGCGTCTCGGCCTGCGGCTTCGATCCCTCGCGCCAGAGCTTTGGTGCTCCTCGCCGGGGGCACTCGGAAAAGGGGCTCGCCTGCGGCGATCGTTATCACTGCCCCGTTCCCGGGTGCCCTTTTAACCGGTCTCGTCGCTGCACTCGGTCCCGCGTGCCGCCTTCGGCGTCGCTATGCTCACGCTCCTGCGGGTGCCATTTCTCTTGGGGCGATGCGCCCCTGGCGCACGCCGGATCAGGCCTGCGGCCTAAGGCAAGAAGCTGAGAGTAAGAGTGCAGGCTGGTTTTCCGTGACGGGTTACAATCTGCGAGAGAGGCTCGCGGTGCCCGTCGCGGAGACCCGCGATGTCAAACCCTAATGCTTGCGCGCGCGCCGGCCAGGACCGGGCGAACCTCTACAACGAAATCACCGACAAGATCATCGCCGAGCTTGAGGCCGGACGCGTCCCCTGGGTTCAGCCCTGGGGTACTGCCGCGGCGAAAGCGCCGCTGGCCATGCCGAAAAATGCGTCGACCAACCGGCAATACAGTGGTGTGAACATCCTCATCCTCTGGGGAGTCGTGATCGAACGCGGATTTACCGGTCAAAGTTGGCTCACTTTCCGCCAGGCACTCTCTCTTGGCGGCCACGTTCGCAAGGGAGAGCGCGGGACTACCGTCGTCTACGCGGATCGTTTCGTGCCGAATGATGAAAAGCGCCGCGCCGCCGAGACCGGCGAAGACGCGCAGGCGATCCCGTTCCTCAAGCGATTTACCGTTTTCAACACCGATCAGTGCGAGCAACTGCCCGACGACATTGCCACCGCTGCGCCGCCGCCGCCGGCCGGCCTCATCGAACCGACGGTCGATGCCCTGATCACGGCCAGCGGAATTCCATTTCGGATCGGTGGAGATCGCGCATTCTATGCAACAGCCGAAGACTATGTTCAGGTCCCGCCGCCGCAGGCCTATTTCGAACCCATCAACTGGCACCGTACGGCCTTGCATGAACTCGGTCATGCGACTGGGCACCCGTCGCGTCTCAATCGCGACCAGAGCGGATCCTACGGTACCAAGAAATATGCCTTCGAAGAGCTGGTCGCCGAATTGAGTTCCGCGTTCAGCTGCGCGTCGCTAGGGATCGTCCCCACCGTGCGCCATGCCGACTATATCGGCTCCTGGCTCGAAGTCCTGCGTGAAGACAATCGCGCCATCGTGCGGGCCGCCTCGCAGGCGAGCAAGGCCGCGGACTATTTGCTCGGTTTCGTTCCCGGGTCCATTGAGCCCGCATCGCTGGATTCGGCTGTCGCCGATCACGAGACGGCGTGATGCCTGGCCTCGCGCGAGAGTGAGAGGAGGGGAGGCTGTTCGCGACGGGTTGGAAGCCGAGAGAGAGTCTCACGGCCACCCGTCGTGGAGAGCCAAAATGACGAAAGCCGTACAAAAGATCACGCTGTCCCCTTCTCGGGACATTCCCTTCAACAAGCTCGTGCTCGGCCAGTCGAACGTTCGCCGCGTCAAGGCCGGTGTCTCGATCGAGCAGCTAGCCGAGAGCATCGCGCAGCGTACGCTTCTGCAAGGTCTGAGTGTCCGGGCCGTCGTCGATGCAGATGGCAACGAGACCGGCATGTTCGAGGTGCCAGCGGGCGGCAGGCGCTATCGCGCTCTCGAGCTCCTGGTAAAACAGAAGCGGATGTCAAAGACGCAGGCGGTGCCGTGCGTTGTGCGTGAAGGGGGCATCGCCGAGGACGATTCGGTGGCGGAGAACGATGAGCGGGTCGGCCTGCATCCGCTTGATCAGTTTAGGGCCTTCCAGACACTCCGCGATCTCGGCATGAGCGAGGAAGACATTGCCGCGCGTCATTTCGTGAACCCTGCAATCGTCAAGCAGCGCCTGCGCCTGGCGTCGGTCTCGCCAAAGCTGCATGAGGTCTATGCCGAAGACGGCATGACCCTCGAGCAGCTCATGGCGTTCTCGGTCACGGCCGATCACGCCCGCCAGGAGCAAGTCTGGGAGAATGTCAGCCGCTCCGGTTATGACGAGCCATACCAGATCCGCCGGCTGCTCACGGAGAACACCGTGCGCGGTTCCGATCCCCGGGCCCAATTTGTGGGCCTCGATGCCTATCAGAGCGCGGGTGGCGGCGTTCTGCGGGATCTGTTCGAGCACGACGACGGCGGCTGGCTTCAGGACGTCGTCTTGCTCGACCGCCTCGTAACCGAGAAGCTCAAGGCCGAAGCTGAGACGATTGCTGCCGAAGGCTGGAAGTGGATCTCGGTCGCCGTAGATTTCCCCTACGGTCACACTCAAGGCCTACGACAAATCGAAGGCAAGCCCGTCGATCTCTCGCCTGAGGAGCAGGCCACCATCGATGCGCTGAACGCCGAGCAAGCCAAGCTGGAAGTCGACTACCGGGATGCCGACGAGTTGCCCGACGAGGTCGATCAGCGTCTCGGCGAAATCGAGTCGGCCCTGGCTGCATTCGAAGACCGGCCGATGCTTTACGAACCGGCGGAGATCGCCCGAGCTGGTGTCTTCATCAGCATCGACTCCGAAGGACGCCTCGCCGTGGACCGGGGTTACGTCCGGCCGGAGGACGAGGTGCCGGCAACTGATCCTGATGTCGGGCAGGGCGCCGATGCGTCGTCGACCGAAGGTCTTGAAGTGGGCCCTTCCGTCCAGCGCACGGTCATCGCGGTCGCAGGCGGCGCTGCTGATGCCGAGGAGGATGATGAGGACGCGACCAAACCTTTGCCGGATCGTCTCATCATCGAGTTGACGGCGCATCGTACACTGACATTGCGTGATGCGTTGGCGGGAAATCCAGCGGTCGCGTTCCAGGCAGTTCTGCATAACTTCGTGCTGACGGCCTTTTACCGGTTCGCATCGTCCGGGAGCTGTCTTGAGATCAGCCTTCGCACGCCGAACTTTCCCGCCCAAGCTCCGGGGCTGAGGGAAAGCGTCTCGGCCAAAGCAGTCGAGGCGCGACATGAGGTCTGGAAGGCACGGTTGCCAAAGAGCGAGAACGATCTCTGGGATGCGCTGACGGCTCTCGATGGTGGTGCACAGGCGTCGCTGTTCGCCCACTGTGCGTCGTTTGCGGTCAACGCCGTCCATGAGCCAGCCAATCGCTACAATCAGGGTCGCGTCTCCGCCCATGGCGTTCGCACGCGTCTCGACCAGGCCGATGTGCTGGCGCGCGCGGTCGGGCTCGACATGGTGCAGGCCGGCTGGCGACCGACCGTCGACAACTATCTCGGCCGGGTTACCAAGCCGCGTATTCTGGATGCCGTGCGGCAGGCCAAGGGCGAGTCGTCGGCGCAACTGATCGACCATCTGAAGAAGGCCGACATGGCCAAGGAGGCTGAACGACTTCTGGATGGCTCGGGTTGGTTGCCGGAGCCGTTGCGTCTCCTCGATCCCGATGCGGCGTCAGAGCAGGAGAGCGAGGCGGGCCGGCTGCCCGAATTCCTCGCCGACGAGGAGGATCAGGAGACCGCCGCCGACGAAGATCCGCAACATCTCGACGCGGCTGAGTGATCATCACAGAGCGGGGCGGCTTTGGCCGTCCCGCGGTTGCTTGGGGACCGGTGTGTAGCGCTGGTCCCCATTCTTATTGGGAACGGCGGAGAGTGAGAGTCGGGCCGGGAAGGGTTTGAGCCGTCGGGGGCAAAGGAGAGCGCCTGATGGTTCGACCCATTCCTGCTCTCCGAAAGAATTCCTGCCATGACCGAATCTCTTGCCGGCGGCATCGCCACGCCGCTCTCCATGCGTGCCGCTGCAAATCTCACCTCTGCCGCTGTCAGGGCCGCGCGACAGGTCCTGACCGAGCTCGAACGCGGCCGTCGCATCGATGCCGCTGTTCTGCGTAGCGCCATGGAGTCTGCCTTTGGCGCCTCGGACACGGCCGGCGTTTGGAATTGGAAGACCGCCTATGACGTCTGCGAGGCGGCAGCCGTTCTGTTCCTTCGCAAGTTCGGCCCCGCGATGCGTGCCAAGGCTGGGTCGACGGCAGCAATGCTGCCGATGCTCACGAAGATCGCTAGCTGTCTGCCGACCCACACGCGGCGTTCCGAGGACAGCCAGGCGCTTCAGCAATTCTCGACGCCGATCCCGCTTGGGCTGGCCGCATGCGCCGCGGCTGGCATTACGCCGGCCGATCGCGTTCTTGAGCCTTCTGCTGGGACCGGTTTGCTCGCCGTCTTTGCCGAGCTCGCCGGCGGCGTTCTGGTCTTGAACGAGTTGGCCGAGGCCCGCGCGGCGCTGCTCGATCATCTCTTCGCAGGCGTTAAGGTCTCGCGGTTCGATGCTGCACAGATCGACGACCACCTCGACGCGAGTGTCGTGCCGAGCGTCGTTCTGATGAACCCGCCGTTCTCGGCATTGACGAACGTAGACCGACGGATGACGGATGCGGCTCTCCGTCACATCGCTTCAGCGCTCGCGCGTCTTGGCGACGGTGGACGCCTTGTCGCCATCACTGGCGCCAGCTTCGCACCGGATAACCCGGCATGGCGAGAAGCCTTTGTGCGGCTCCAGGAACGCGGGCAGGTAGCGTTTTCTGCGGCGATCGACGGCGCCATCTACGCGAAGCACGGAACACAAATCGACACACGGCTGCTTGTGATCGACAAGCTGCCCGCTGCCGATCCGACGGCTTTTCCGGCTTCGCCAGGCATGGCGGCCGACGTCGCTACCTTGCTCGACTGGGTGAACCAGCATGTGCCTCCAAGGCTGCCCGTCGCCATATCACCGGAGATCGTCGCTATCGAGCGGCCGGCTATGTCGCGATCGCTGGGCGCCGTTGCACCACGCTCATCGTCTTCTTCGAGAGACGCCGCGCCAGAAGGCGTCGAACTTACATACGAAACGGTCGAATGGTCGCCGCCGGAAGGCACCCGGCTCACCGATGCCCTTTACGAGGAATACGGATTGCAATCGATCCGTATTCCCGGATCGTGCGCACACCCGACCAAGCTCGTGCAGTCCGCGGCGATGGCGTCCGTTGCGTCACCGAAACCATCCTATCGTCCGCACCTGCCTTCGAGTCTGGTGGCAGATGGAGTTCTGTCGGACGCCCAACTTGAGAGCGTCATCTATGCCGGCGAGGCGCATTCTGAGTTTCTCGTGGGCTCCTGGACGGTCGATGCGACCTTTGATGTTATCGCCGCCGCGCGCGATGACGCAGAGAATGCCGTCCGCTTTCGCCGCGGCTGGTTCTTGGGCGATGGCACCGGCGCGGGCAAGGGCCGGCAGGTCGCCGGGATTCTGCTCGACAACTGGCTCAAGGGCCGCCGACGTGCCGTCTGGGTCAGCAAATCCGACAAGCTGATCGAGGACGCGCAGCGCGATTGGTCCGCGCTCGGGATGGAGCGCCTGCTCGTTACGCCCTTGTCCCGGTTTCGCCAGGGCACCCGGATCCGGCTTGCGGAAGGCGTCCTATTTACCACCTACGCCACGCTACGGACCGACGAGCGTGGCGAGAAGCTTTCGCGCGTCAGGCAGATCGTCGAATGGTTGGGCTCGGACTTCGACGGAGTGATCGTCTTCGACGAGAGCCACGCCATGCAGAATGCGATCGGGGGCAAGGGCGAGCGTGGTGACCAAGCGGCCTCTCAGCAGGGGCGCGCGGGCTTGAGGCTCCAGCACGCGCTGCCGAATGCCCGCGTGGTCTATGTGTCGGCGACGGGCGCAACCACGGTCCACAATCTCGCTTATGCCCAACGCCTCGGCCTTTGGGGCGGCGCCGACTTTCCGTTCGCCACCCGTGCCGAGTTCGTCGAAGCGATCGAGGAGGGTGGGGTCGCGGCCATGGAGGTGCTGGCGCGCGACCTCAAGGCGCTCGGCCTCTACGCAGCCCGCTCGCTCTCTTACGAGGGCGTCGAGTACGAGCTTGTTGAGCACCAACTGACGCCGGAGCAGGTCCGCATTTACGACGCCTATGCCGGTGCGTTCAGCGTCATCCATAATAACCTGGACGCGGCGATGCGGGCCGCCAACATCACCGGCGCAACGGGAACGCTGAACGGGCAGGCCAAATCTGCGGCACGCTCCGCCTTCGAAAGCGCGAAGCAGCGCTTCTTCGGTCACCTCCTGACCTCGATGAAGACCCCGTCACTGATCCGTGCGATCGAGAACGATCTTGAGGCTGGGCACGCCGCGGTCATCCAGATCGTGTCGACGGGCGAAGCGCTGATGGAGCGCCGGCTCGCGGAGATTCCAACTGAAGAATGGGGCGACGTCCAGGTCGACATCACCCCGCGCGAGTATGTCCTCGACTACCTCGCCCACTCCTTCCCGGTCCAGCTCTACGAACCCTTCACCGACTCGGAAGGTAACCTCTGCTCCCGGCCTGTCTATCGCGACGGCCAGCCGGTCGAGAGCCGGGAAGCCGTCGCACGCCGTGACCGCCTCATCGAGAAGCTTGCCTCGCTGCCGCCGGTACCTGGGGCACTGGATCAGGTCATCCAGCGCTTCGGCACCGAACTGGTCGCCGAGGTGACGGGCCGCTCGCGCCGCGTCATCCGCAAGGGCGACCGGCTGGTGGTCGAAAACCGCGCAGGCTCGGCCAATCTCGCCGAGACCTCGGCCTTCATGGATGACGTCAAGCGCATCCTCGTGTTCTCCGACGCCGGCGGCACGGGGCGGAGTTACCATGCCGAACTGTCGGCGCGGAATCGCCGGTTGCGCGTCCATTACCTGCTCGAGCCCGGCTGGAAGGCCGACGCCGCGATCCAAGGCCTTGGCCGCACCAACCGGACCAACCAGGCGCAGCCGCCGCTGTTTCGTCCGATTGCGACAGACGTGAAGGCCGAGAAGCGCTTTCTCAGCACCATTGCCCGCCGGCTCGATACGTTGGGAGCCATTACGCGCGGCCAACGTCAGACCGGAGGACAGGGCCTGTTCCGGCCCGAGGACAATCTCGAAAGCCAGTATGGACGTGATGCGTTGCGTCAGCTCTACACGCTGCTCGCGCGAGGCAAGGTCGACGGTTGCTCGCTTGGGAGGTTCGAGGATGCAACCGGTCTGAAGCTCATGGATGCCAATGGGCTCAGGAATGACCTGCCGCCGATCACGACCTTTCTGAACAGGTTATTGGCGCTCACCATCGACCTCCAGAATGTGCTGTTCACCGCCTTCGAGCAGCTCTTGACCGCTCGGATCGAAGGCGCGGTTGCATCCGGCACCTACGACGTCGGGTTGGAAACACTCCGTGCCGAGAGCCTTGTCGTCACCGACCGGCGGACGATCTATGACCAGCGGGGGACCGGCGCCGAGACCCGGCTGCTCACTGTCACACAGCGCCAGCGCAATCATCCGGTGAGTCTGGATGACGCTCTTGCTCGTCTTTCCGATCGTCAGGCCGTCCTGCTGGTCAATGAGCGCTCGGGACGAGCCGCCGTGCAGGTCCCCGCGGCGAGCGTCATGCTCGATGACGGCGAGATCGAGCGGCGCGTCCGTCTGATCCGGCCGATGGATCAGCACACGGTCCCCTTGAGCATGATGGCGGAGAGCCACTGGATCGAAGCGGACCGTGGGCGCTTCGCTGCGGCCTGGGTGGCGGAGCTTGCCGAGGTGCCCCAGTTCACGGAAAGCACGATCCACGTTGTGGCGGGCTTGCTGCTCCCTATCTGGAAGCGGCTGCCGAACGAATCAACCCGCGTCTATCGGCTCCAGACCGATGCGGGCGAACGCATCATCGGACGCAAGTTTTCGGCCACATGGGTCGCAAACGTCCTTTCGAGGGACGCGCCCGCGCTGACGCCGGACGCTGCCTTTGCCGCGCTGATGGAGGGACGCACCGTCCTCGACCTCGCGGAGGAACTCCAACTTCGCCGCGTCCGGGTGATGGGCGCCTATCGCATCGAGCTGTCCGGATTCAACGACACGATACGCGATCGCCTCCGTGCTTACGGCCTCTTTGGGGAGATCATCTCCTGGAAGCTGCGCATGTTCGTACCCACGGACGCGAGCGGCATCGAGGTCCTGTCCAGGGTGCTCGACACCTATCCGGTTACGGGCGTCAGTGAGCGGGAGGCCGCGTGATGGCCGGCGATGCTTCCGAACTGGCACGCCGCCTCTCGTGCGAGGCTGAGGCGGTGTGCCGACACTATCTCTCTAATGGCAGGCGGGCGGGGCGGTACTGGCTGGTCGGCGACGTCTACAATACGCCGGGCCGCTCGTTGTTCGTGCGGCTGCACGAATCACCGAAGGGACCCGCTGGGAAATGGACCGACGCCGCGACCGGAGAACATGGTGATCTCCTCGACATCATCCGCGAAAGTCTGGCCTTGCGAGACTTTCGCGAGGTCGCCGAGGAGGCGAGGCGCTTTCTGAAGCTGCCTCGTTCCGAGGAGCAATCACTCCCGAGGCCCGTTCGTCCAGTCGCGCCGGCCGGATCGCAGGAAGCCGCTCGTCGGCTCTTTGCGATATCCAACCCGATTGAAGGGACATTAGCCGAGGCGTACTTGCAGCGTCGCGGAATTAGTTGCATCAACCATGGTGGCAGCTTGCGCTTCCATCCTCGTTGCTACTATCGACCGGATGAGCATTCGTCGACCGAAACCTGGCCGGCGATGATAGCCTGTGTCACCGACCTCGATGGACGGATCACCGGCGTGCACCGCACCTGGCTAGATCCACACGGTTTTGATCGCGTGCGGCTCGGCAAGGCTCCGATCGACACACCACGACGCGCCATGGGTGACCTGCTCGGCAACGCCGTTCGCTTCGGCGTGGTCGATGATGTGCTCGCTGCCGGCGAGGGAATCGAGACCATGCTGTCACTGCGTTACGCACTGCCGGCCCTGCCCATGGCGGCCGCGCTTTCGGCTAATCATCTCGCAGCGATGATGCTGCCATCTGGCCTGCGTCGGCTCTATATCGCCCGCGATGACGATGCTGCCGGAGATACCGTACAGGCGATTCTCACGCAGCGCGCGGTAGAGGCCGGCGTTGAAGCGATTCCGCTGTCGCCTCGGGTGGGCGATTTCAACGAAGATCTGCACATCTTTGGCCTCGAAGCCCTCCGCGCATCGTTGCGGCTTCAGCTCGTACCAGAGGACGTCGTCCGTTTGCTGCATTCGTCGTTGGCAACCGCGGAATAGCCCCGGCAATTCGATGGGCATCGACAGGTCGGTCGCGGTGCGGCCACTGCCGGGAGAGCACGCGACCACGGCCTTCTAGAGGGCGATCGGACGGCAAGCGGCTCGGACCGGCAATGGCTGCGTCCGGCTATTTTCCGCCGCGCGCCGGCGACGAGAAGACACATTAGCCATCTGGCGAGCGCGCTTTGCATCGCGAAGCAAAATAGCCCGGCCTCCGCCATCCTCCGCTGCGCTTCGGCCCTCCGCTCTGCTCCGGGTTCTGGCCCGTTCCGCCTGCCGTCTGAGTGATCGCCACGAAGGCCGCGATGGTCGCGGCCGATCCGGCAAAGGATCGCCTCCATGACCGACCACGATGACATCGAACCACCGCACGACGCATCTCCGACCGAACACGTTCTTGCCGAATTGCAGCTCTTCGGTTACCGCCCCTTCGACGACCAGCCCGATCCACGGCCGCTTCCCGACGGCAGGATCATTACCGGTGCCGTCGTCGATATCTTCGATGCCCTGGTCGCGACGTTGAGCGACACGCGGCTCGAGCCGGACCTCGACGATCTGCTCTGGTCGACCGTCAACCTGTTCCACCGAGCCGTCGACCGCATCGGTCGCCAACTCGACGACAACGAACAGGCGCAACGGAAGAGTCAGCGCGAGCAGGACGGTTCCGAAGTTCGATCCGTCGAACTCGAACGCATCACGGCGGAAGGCACCACGTTGATCGAGCGACGCAACTGCCTGGAGCTCTTCCGTGACCAAGCCATCGAACGCTTCGAGACTCACACCGGCACATTATGGCGCCCCCGATCGGGATCGCTGGTGAACCACCGCACCCTGACCGCGGCGATGATCGACTCCCGCGACTTCATCGCAGCCAAGCGCCGCGCCGAGACCGAGATCCTGCTGCCCTCAGGGCCAAAGATCGCGCTCACCGGAGGGCTCGACTTCAACGACCACCACCTCATCTGGGATCGTCTCGACAAGGTTCATGCCAAGCATCCCGACATGGTCCTGCTGCATGGCGGCTCCCCGAGGGGGGCCGAACTGATCGCCTCGAAATGGGCGAGCAACCGCAAAGTGGCCCAGATCGCCTTCAAGCCCGACTGGACGAGGCACGCCAAGGCAGCACCGTTCAAGCGCAACGATGCCATGCTCGAACTCCTGCCGATCGGCGTCATGCACTTCCCGGGCACGGGCATCCAGGACAACCTCGCCGACAAGGCGAAACGGCTCGGCATCCCGGTCTGGATGTTCGGCGGCGCATGAGCGCCGTCTGCTCAACTGAAGTCTTTGAGGCGAAATTGCTCCCGCCGCAACTCCGCCTCGTTTCAGTCTCATATCCAGAGTTGCGCCGTGGTGGTGGTGGAAGGCGCGACTGGTAGATCTATGCACATGGAGCCACCACCATGCTCGCTATTGGGCTTGTTCTCAACACACTCGGCATCGGTCTGTTCTGCTGGGCGATCATTGCGCTTGCCGTGTATGCCCTGCCGTTTTTTGTCGCACTCATTATCGGGATGATGACGTTTCACAGCGACGCCGGCCTCATTGGCGCCATGCTTATCGCGACGGCCGGCGGTGCGCTGACGCTGGTCCTCGGCCAGGTCGCCTTTGCTGTTACTCGGTCCTCGGCCTTGCGCATCGCGATCGCAACAGCATTCGCTGTTCCCGCCGCCGTCGCCGGCTATCATGTGGTGTTCGCCGTGTCCAATATCGGGGTGCCCTCGCTGGCTTGGCGTGAAGTCTTCGCTTCCTTGGGCGCGGTTTGCGTTGGCGGCACGGCGATGACGCGCTTGGTGGTTTTGGCGAAGACCCGCCCGTTCGAGCCCGATGTGGTGGTGGAGAAACCGTCCTAGCCAATTCTTACGGCCGCATGGCCCCAGGGGCGATCGCTTACCGCTGCCATGTCGAATAGCTTCGTTTCGCGTAGATCGGCGCGGTGAACGGGATGATCGAACTTGAGCGCGGAGATCTCGTCCTGCTCGGAATTCATCGATCAAGCTGCCGACATTCGGTCTGGCCCACGCAGCCGCGGCAGAACGATCTTATCTCGATCCGTTCTTGGGAGACGATACCGCCTTTTGCAGGAGATTGTTTCTCTTTCCCCGCTGAATCGTTCACGCCTCTTGTTCATCAAAACCGAGATAGCCACGCTTCTCCAGATATCGTGGTTCAGCACGCGGACGCACGTGGCCTCGTTGATGGCTTGATCTGGCCGAAGACCGGCTTCGCCTCGATCGTCTGAGCCGCAACGCCGTTGATGCGACTTTCTTCCCCTGGGCTTCGCCCATTCCTCGCGAGGCAAGAAAGTCGCCACAACGACGTCCTCCGCTGCGCTCCGGCCCGAGCGGGTGCGTCGCCGATCGTCCTCGGCCCTAGATCGCCATCGAGGCCGCGGTGGTCGCGGGCTCGAAACACAACAGGAGAAGTGACATGGCTAACATCGGTTCTTTCAAGAAGGTCGGTAACGAATTCCAGGGCGAGATCGTCACCCTGAGCCTGAAGGCCAAGGGCGTCCGCATCGTCGCCGAGACCAACCGCTCCAATGACAACGCCCCCAGCCACCGCATCTATGTGGGCCGGGCGGAGATCGGCGCAGCCTGGTCGAAGCGTTCCGAGGAAGGCCGCGACTACCTCTCGCTCAAGCTCGACGATCCTTCCTTCAACGCGCCGATCTACGCGAACCTGTTCGACGACGAAGGCGGTGAAGGCTACACCCTGCTCTGGTCGCGGCCGCGCAAGACCGGCGAGTAGGCCACTTCATCAAGCCCCGTCCGGTCTGCCGGGCGGGGCTTCCCATCCTTCCAGGCGTCAGTGAGCGCGAACCGGCCGCCGGATCGAGCGGGTCGGCTCAATCACTCGGCCTGCCCCCGAGTCCTTTTCTTGGTGCTTGTGGGCGGGCGAGTGAGCAGGTCGGCGGCCTCGACACCCAGGCTGCGAGCGAGCCGATCGACAACGTCGATACCCGCCGCATAAACGCTTCGCTCGAGTGCGCTGATATAAGTGCGGTCAATTTCAGCACGATGAGCCAATTCCTCCTGTGACAAACCACGGGCCTGCCGGAGCTTCCGCAAATTGATTGCAAGTATCTCGCGTATATCCATACGCGAGAGGGCATGTCCTTGAAGAGTATTTCACCACGGAGTATTTTCGACAAAACGCGATCCGGACGGCTTCCGCGACAATTTTGGCGCTTCTGCTCCTTCCTGCCCGCGTGTTAGAAATTGTCTAAACTAAGGCGTGGAGTCTTATGAGGAAGCCGCCGCTCGACCCAGGCGTCGCCGACGCTGCGCCTGCAGATCAAATTCTCACTGCCTACGATGAGCAGCATGTCGTGACCTACATGCGCCTTCTGCAGGCCGAAAGCCAAGGGGCTGACTGGATGGAAGTCGCTCGAGTGGTGCTGCATATCGATCCGGTGCGGGAGCCGGACCGTGCGCGAAGCGCATATCAGAGTCATCTCGCGCGCGCCAAATGGGTGACCGAGCAGGGACGCCTCTTGCGCGGCACCGGCTCAAAATAGAAGAAAACCGCCGGCCGGCGACTTGCAGGCAGAACTATTTTCTTTTGCTGATCGGTGGTCATTCCGGTGCACCACGTGGTGCCAAACTAGGGGCTTCCTACAACCGCCTCGTTCATACCTATTGCGGCGCAATCGTTGTTAGCAGCGTGCAATGGGGCGGAAGCAATGCCTGAATTCGACTGGCGGTCGCCGGAATCCTACAAGAGCCTACAAGACGCCGAAATCACCGACATCGCCTGGGAATGTCTCCGCCGCAACGCCGGTTACCGGCGTGAGTACGAGGTGATGATTGCCAACAGCCCGAACGGCGAAGTGACTGACGAATTCAGGAGGAGGTGGGGCCTCTGCTTTCGCCCATGACCCGCGGCGGTCGTTCGATGAGCAGACGATCTTTTGGGCGCCTGAGGTTCTAGCGGCGGTCGTTCCGGTCAAGGTTGCCTCGGCCGCCGATCGCAGTTCAGCGCCTCAACCGCTGCTTGACCTTGCAGCAGGCCAGATGCGCCGCGCCGCCGACGGCTGGCACGCCGTGCTGCGCATCGGTGCAGTGGATCACCGTGTCTGGTCCAAGGATCCACCGGTGCTTGGCGCGTCATATGCAGCCGAACTGCCATTTGACGGCGATTTCGGCGCGCGTGCGTATGCAGCCCGCCGGCTGTGGCGCGCGATGAATGGACGCGCACCAGGTCCTGCCTTTCACCAACTATCTAAACAGCGGCGCGAACGCTTGAGCGCCGCGATCCGTGCGCTTGATGCTCGCAGCGCCGGCGGAAGCTATCGCGTTATCGCCGAAGCGCTCTTCGGCAAAAAGCGAATCCCCGACCGTGCCTGGAAGACCCATGATCTGCGCAATCGAACAATCCGCTTGGTGCAAGGCGGCCTTGCGTTGATGCGCGGTGGTTACCGCAAACTTCTGCGGTCCGGGCGCAGGGACGAATAGCCCTTCCGGTTGGGGGGTATCGAAAGCGGCCCCCTCCATATTCGGCATCCCCCTCCGAGATCTTGCTTCTCCATGATGACCGCACACACGCCGGCCTAGCCAGGCGTAGTGCGATGTCCTCCTGGAGTCCTCAAATGCCCGATCCGATGGCCGGTCTACCACCGCGATTCCTGCGTACACCTGAGGCCGCGCGCTATCTTGGCCTGTCCGGTCGCACGCTCGAGAAGCACCGCACGTACGGTACTGGACCGACGTATCGGAAGATCGGCGGACGTGTTGTCTACGCCGTCGATGACCTGAAAGCGTGGGCTGACCGCGGCGCCAAGACGTCGACGTCCGATCCCGGGAAGGGGACGGTACTGCCGGCCAAGAAGCAGCCCGCGCTGCGCCCGTATGCGGGCCAGGAACGTCGCTGATTGCCGCGTGAGAGTAGTGACCATGCGGCGCAAACACCATTCGGAGCGCGACCAGCTTGAGCTCTTTCGGGCGTTGCCCGGCGATCTTGCGCCGCGCGACGCGCAGGATCTGATGGCGTATCCGTTCTTCTCCCTCGCAAAGACTAAGCGGATCGTGCCGATCGACTTCCGTGCCGGTGCGATCGCAATTCGTGTCGAAGCCGTGCCGGAACACGGCATGGCGACGATCTGGGATGCAGACGTTCTGATCTGGGCCGCGTCCCAGATTGTCGAAGCCCGTGATGCCGGCCTGAAGACGTCGCGCCTGATGGCTGCAACGCCGTATGAAATTCTGACGTTCGTCGGCCGCGGCACCGGCGCACGCGACTATGATCGGCTGAAGGCGGGTCTCGACAGACTTCAGTCAACGACCGTGCTGACGTCGATCCGTCAGCCGGCAGAGCGGCGACGGCATCGCTTCTCCTGGATCAACGAGTGGAAAGAGACGGCCGATGCAAATGGCCGCCCATTTGGGATCGAGCTGATCCTGCCGGATTGGTTCTACGCTGGCGTCATCGATGACGCGCTCGTGCTGACGATTGATCGCGCCTATTTCGAGCTGACGGGCGGACTTGAGAGGTGGCTTTATCGTCTTGTGCGCAAGCACGGCGGACGCCAGGACGGCGGCTGGAGTTTTGATCTGGTGCACCTCCATGCCAAGTCCGGCATCCTCTCGCCCCTCAAGCACTTTGCTTACGACGTGCGCCAGATCGTCCAGCGCCAGACATTGCCCGGTTATCAGCTCGTGCTCACGCGCGACCCTGATGGCACCGAGCGACTGAACTTTGCACCCACGCCTGTTGATCCCTTAACGGCCCGCTTGCGCCGGCGCGGTCTCATTCCAAATTCGGAGGACAACCTGTGAATCAGCTCGTGCTATCGGGGACCGCAACCCTCGTGCTATCGGGGACCCGATCCTCGTGCTATCGGGGACCGGAATCGAGCTTAAGAGCTTGTTTCTCCGCGCTTTCCAGCCGCTCTAACTTTACTAACCGGAAATCCTTCGGATTTCTTCTAACGGAGCAGGCCGAAAGCGGCGTCGATGGCGCTCGGCAACGGCAGTCCGACAGGCCAGCCTGCCTTTGCAGGCGATACACACTCTCGACCGAGCCCCAAGCTCACGGCTGCCAGCCCCAGCGTCCGGGAGCCGCCGCATGAGCGATCTCACGGAAGTGGAAGTGTTGTGGCTCGAGAAGCGCATCGAAAACCGCATTCGGTTCGGTCGCATTGTCGGGGAACGGAAGCTTGATCGCCATCGGCGTGTCCTGTCATTCGCGCCAGGCAGCATCTTTGCCTTCGTCCGGTGGACCTCCAACGACTTTGGCACGATCATTTCGCGCATCGACATCTTGCGCGCGGTCGCACTGGGACAGCGCTGCTCGACCGTTCCTTATGTGACGCCCGGCGGTGAGATTCTGCTGCGCCTGTCCGGCTGGCCGAAGGTCGAGCGCGTGCTGCAGATGATCGATGCCGTTGAGGCGCTCGGCGTCGATCCGGCTGATGTCGCTCCCGACCATTGGCATCACGTTCACAACCGTCTGTCCGTTAATGAAAACCCGCGCCCGTATACGAAAGCGCGCCATCAGGCCTGGCTCCATCGCCAAAGGGTGATGCGATGACGGGCCGCCTACCGATGCTGGCCGTGACGATTGGGGTCGCTGCTGCGCTCATCGCGACGATCGTCCTGGAGCCGATTCCGCTATACATCTGGAACGCATCCGCGAGCGTGCCGATCGGTCTCTACCGCCTCCGACCGGCGGACCAATTCCAAGTTACTGAATTGGTCGCCGTGCAGCCGCCGGAGCCGCTCGCGACCTTCCTCGATTTGAACGGCTATTTGCCCATTGGCGTGCCCATGCTGAAGCGCGTGCTCGCCCTTCCGGGGCAGAGTGTTTGCAGAACCGGCCTCACGATTTCGGTCGACGAGGTCGCGGTGGGCGAGGCGAAGGACCGCGACGGACGCGGCCGGCCGCTGCCGAAATGGCAGGGCTGCCGCGTCGTCGGCGACGGCGATCTGTTTCTGATGAACTGGCAGTCGGACGACTCTCTTGATGGCCGGTATTTTGGATTTCTTCCGGCATCCAGCGTGATCGGCCGTGCGATGCCGGTGTGGACGTGGGAGGGGTGATCGTGCGTATTCGACGTGTTCTCCTCGCCATGCCCTTGTTCGATCGATTGCGGGATCATTCCTCCGTCTCGATCGATGTCTGCAAGGCTGGCGCGAGCCCGACCGCGTGCTTGGGTCGGTTGGGCACGCGCGTTTGTGCAGTCGTGCCCGTGATGCTTCTTCTGACCGCGTTCGACGGTGCTGCTTTGGCCCAGAGCGGATCAACCGCCCAGCCGGCGATCAGTCAGACCGCTCACTCATTTGCCGGCTTCATCAATGAAGCCGCACAACGCTTTGCGATTGCGCCGAACTGGATCCGATCAGTCCAACGCATCGAGAGTGCTGGTGACGTGCACGCCAGATCGCCAAAAGGCGCAATGGGCCTGATGCAAATCATGCCAGCGACTTGGGCGGAACTTCGTGTGCGCTACAATCTCGGGAACGACCCCTACGACCCGCACGACAACATTCTGGCCGGTACGGCGTACTTGCGCGAACTGCTCGATCGGTATGGCTCGCCTGGCGTGTTTGCGGCGTACAATGCGGGACCATCTCGCTATGAAGAGCATCTTGCGGGCGGCTCTCTGCCAGACGAGACGCGAGCATACGTCGCAAAGCTTGCAAATCTGCTTGCCGTCGAACTGCCGCCGAGGTGGACGTCCGGCGGACAGTCATCAGCAGCTGCGACGCTATTCGTCACGCGATCCGATCTCATGAAGACGCGTGATCGGTTGTTGGCGCTCATGCCGTCTAGCGGTGTCACGACCGCGTTCTCGGCGCCCGATGTTTCGCCCATGGTCCCCCGGCCAATTGGCATGTTCGTCCCTCGATCGGATTCGGGAGTATCGCGATGACCAGGTGTGCGGGTTCGCAAGCTGATGGTGTATGGGCGATGCCTTCGGCCCGCGCTCTACTCGTCGCTTCGCTCCTCACCGAGCCACCCTTCGGGTGTCTCGGCCCTTCGGGTAACGATCGCTATCGCAAGCGCTCGGAAGCAGTGGGGGCTTCGCGAGTTGGCGGCCAGGTCGCGGTGGCTCTTTCGGGAACCGGCGACCCGGAGACCACGACGGCAGGACGGCGAGATAAAAGGGGCTCGCCGCTCGAACCGCAAGCCATTGACATGGCTTGGGTTCCGGCGTGCCGGTCGGTCGGGGCGCGTGCCGCGCCTTGGATTTTTAAGAATGAGATCAACTACATTTTCGGCACTCTACGCGTTTTGGCGTCCTTCGAGGCGCAGTCATGACCACGGGCGACAGCGATCTGCGTATCCGGCCCGGGCGCATCCGCAGTACCCGCGCGCCGAAGCCGAAAAGCTTCATCAATCAGGTGCTACGCGCGGCGAAGAAAACCGGACACACCTCGGGTCAGACCCCGGCCGGCAGGCGTTCCGCGGCCCATGGGCGTTCGACGTTTGGCCGCGGGCGCCTCGCCTTTAGCCGGGCGAGATTGTTCAGCCCGACGCGGCGCGTTGTGGTGAAGGCGCGCGTGGTTCGCCACAAAGGACGAGCCTTCCGCTCAGCGCCGCTGACGGCCCATCTCTCGTATCTGAAGCGCGATGGCGTGACCCGGAGTGGTGAGCGGGCCGAGATGTTTGATGCCCGCGGCGACGGCGCCGATAGCGCGGCGTTTGCCGAACGCTGCAAGGACGACCGTCACCATTTCAGGTTCATTGTCTCGCCGGAGGACGCCGGCGATATGACCGACCTGAAGGCCTTCACCCGCGACCTCGCCAAGCAGATGGAAGCCGACTTTGGCACGCGACTGGATTGGGTGGCTGTCGATCATTGGAATACCGACAATCCTCACGTCCATCTTCTCGTTCGGGGGGTCGACGAAGAGGGCGCTGATCTCGTGATCTCCCGCGACTACATCAGCCGGGGCCTGCGTTCACGCGCCGAGGAATTGGTCGCGATCGAACTGGGTCCAAAACCGGAGCACGAGATCCGCAATTCGCTGGAGAGGGAAGTCTCGGCGGAACGATGGACGCGGCTCGACCGGGAGGTCCGACTGGCGGCGGAAGAGACCGGGTATATCGATCTTCGACCCAAGAATCCCGGCAGCGCGGATCCTGAGATCCGCCGCCTGATGGTTGGCCGTCTTCAGCACCTCGAGAAGATGGGCCTTGCCGCATCCGCCGCACCAGGGGAGTGGATGGTCGGACTCGAGGCCGAGCGCAGCTTGCGCGACCTCGGCATGCGCGGCGACATCATCAAGACCATGCACCGCGCCTTTACCGAGCGCGGGGAAGCGCGCGGCGTCGCCGACTTCGTCATCGAGGGTGGACAGCCGACGTCTCAGCTTATGGGACGACTGGTCGAGCGTGGATTGCATGACGAACTGACTGGCGAGGCCTACGCCCTGATCGACGGGACCGACGGACGCGCGCACCACGTGCGCTTTCGAGGTATCGAGGCCTTCGAACATGCTCCGCCCGTTGGGGGAATCGTCGAAGTCCGACGCTTCGGTCAAGCCGGCGATCCACGGCCGACCGTGGTGCTCGCCATCCGCTCCGATCTCGATCTTGCCGAGCAGGTCACCGCAAAAGGCGCGACCTGGCTTGACCACAGGCTGGTCGAACGCGACTCCATGCCGCTTGCCATGGGCGGATTCGGCCGAGAGACGCGCCAAGCCATGGAAGCCCGTACCGAGCATCTGATCCGGGAGGGCCTAGCGCGGCGGCAGGGCCAACGCATCATCTTGCAGCGCAACCTCCTGAACACGTTGCGCCAGCTTGAACTGGACCAGGTGGCCGCAAAAGTCTCGGCCGACACCAGCCTCCCTTACGTGAAGTCCGAATCCGGGGAGCATGTGGCGGGGACATATCGCCAGCGTCTGACGCTCGCCTCGGGACGCTTCGCCATGATCGACAATGGGCTCGGCTTCCAACTCGTGCCCTGGTCGCGCGAACTCGAAAGGAGGCTCGGCCAACACGTCACCGGCGTCGTGAAGGACGGCGGTGGAATCGAATGGGGCTTTGGTCGCAAGCGCGACCTCGGTCTCTAACAATCGCACCAATCCAGCTGCGGAAGGGCGTTCGGGATGTCCGGAACCAAAATCCTTTGGGGGCAGGTGATCGTGGTCGGCCTGATCGTTTTGCTGGCCATCTGGGGAGCAACCGAGTGGACGGCCTGGCGGCTCGCCTGGCAACCGGAGCTTGGGCGGCCCTGGTTCGAACTGTTGGGCTTCAAGGTCTATTACCCGCCCGTCTTCTTCTGGTGGTGGTTCGTCTACGACGCCTATGCGCCACGGGTCTTTGTCGAAGGAGCCTTCATTGCGGCGTCGGGGACCTTCGTTTCGATCGCGGTGGCGATCGGCATGTCGGTTTGGCGGGCGCGCGAAGCCAAGAATGTCGCGACCTATGGGTCGGCGCGCTGGGCTGGTGCGGACGAGGTTCGAGCGGCGGGACTTCTCGGTCCGGATGGTGTGGTGCTCGGCAAGCTCGACCGCGACTACCTTCGCCACGACGGGCCGGAGCACGTGTTGTGTTTTGCACCCACCCGATCCGGCAAGGGTGTCGGTCTTGTCGTCCCCTCGCTCCTGGCTTGGCCCGGCTCGGCCATCGTTCACGACATCAAGGGCGAGAATTGGCAACTGACCGCGGGCTTCCGCTCGCGACACGGCCGCGTCCTGTTGTTCGATCCCACCAACCCAAAGTCCTCAGCCTACAATCCGCTGCTCGAGGTCCGGCGCGGGGAATGGGAGGTTCGCGACGTCCAGAACGTGGCCGACGTCCTGGTCGACCCCGAAGGCTCCCTCGACAAGCGGAACCACTGGGAGAAGACCAGTCATTCGCTCCTGGTCGGCGCCATACTCCACGTTCTCTATGCCGAGGCGGACAAGACCTTGGCCGGCGTCGCCGCCTTCCTGTCCGATCCGAAGCAGCCGATCGAGACCACGCTGAGGGCGATGATGACTACACCGCACCTTGGCGAGCAGGGCGCCCATCCCGTCGTCGCCTCGACCGCGCGCGAACTCCTCAACAAATCCGAAAACGAACGCTCCGGCGTCCTATCCACCGCGATGTCGTTCCTCGGGCTCTACCGCGATCCCGTCGTGGCCCAGGTGACCTGTCGCTGCGACTGGCGGATTGCCGATCTGATCGCAGATGGTCGCCCGACGACGCTTTACCTCGTGGTGCCGCCGTCGGATATTTCTCGGACCAAGCCGCTGATCCGTCTGGTGCTGAACCAGATCGGCCGGCGCCTGACCGAGGATCTACACGCCCGCGACCGTCGGCATCGAGTGCTAATGATGCTCGACGAGTTCCCGGCGCTGGGGCGGCTGGATTTCTTCGAGTCTGCGCTCGCCTTCATGGCGGGGTACGGCATCAAGAGCTTCTTGATCGCGCAGTCGCTCAACCAGATCGAGAAGGCCTACGGGCCTAACAACGCCATCCTCGACAACTGTCACGTCCGCGTCAGCTTCGCGACCAACGACGAGCGGACCGCCAAGCGGGTATCGGACGCGCTCGGGACCGCGACCGAGATGCGGGCCATGAAAAACTATGCCGGCCATAGATTGAACCCGTGGTTGGGGCACTTGATGGTCTCGCGGCAGGAGACGGCCAGACCTCTCTTGACCCCGGGCGAGGTCATGCAGCTTCCACCGATGGACGAGATCGTCATGGTGGCGGGTACGCCGCCGATCCGGGCGAAGAAAGTTCGCTACTACGAGGATAGGCGGTTCACCGAGCGGGTTCTGCCGCCGCCAAATCCGGCGAGCGCCGGCCGATCATCGAGAACGGACGGTTGGTCAGCGCTAGGACCATTGAAGCCGACGGCGGGTCCAACTGACAAAGCCGCGGAGGTCGAGGAAGACACGGCGAACAGCGGACTCCGTCGCGAGCCCGAACTCCCCGATCACGTCGCGATCGCCAAGGAGACGACCGAACCGACGCCGGCAGAAGAATTTGCCGCCGTTCTTGACGATGACGAGGATGGGGTCCGCCAGTCCCGGCTCATACGCCAGCAGATGCGCGGCGTTGCGCGTCAGGTCGCCATGGACCCGAATGACGGTATGGAGCTCTGAGGCATTATGCGCGACCGGATGAACGTCTACTTCCCGCCAGAACTGCTGAAACAGATCTCAGAGCTCGCCGATCGCAAAAGACTTTCTCGGTCGGCGATCGTGGAAGCGGCAGTTGTTTCGTTTCTGTCCCCGGATGGAGCGGACAGGCGAGAAGCGGCGTTTACCCGGCGCCTCGATCGGCTGTCGCGCCAGATGCAGCGGCTGGAACGCGACGTGGGCTTGACGGCCGAAAGCTTGGCGCTCTTCATCCGCTTTTGGCTGACGATCACGCCGCCGCTACCCAACGACGCACAGGCTGCCGCGCAGGCAAAGGGCAGGGATCGTTTTGAAGGATTTGTCGAAGCACTCGGGCGCCGTTTGCAAAAGGGGCAAAGCTTTCTCCGGGAGATTCCAGAAGACATCGGTCGTCAGGAACCGGCCGAAGAAACTTGAGAGAGCCACGTAGACAGACCATTTCGCGGATCCTTCTTATTCTACGCCACCCTACGACCGCAGGGATTTACCCGAACTGACGAAAAGCTGGTCGCGCTATCGGCTCGCACGAGCTGACAGCAAGAGGGCCAGCATGCAAATTTCCGGGACATGGCGTCTCATCTCGCGCGTTTTTCTCCCGTTTGCTGCTGGATACTATCTTTCGTATCTGTATCGAACGATCAACGCTTTGATCGCCAGTCATCTCAGCTCGGATACCGCGCTCGGGACTGCCGACCTCGGGTTGCTTACGTCAGTCTATTTCCTGATATTCGCGGCGGCTCAGATCCCTGTCGGTATATTGTTGGATCGCTTTGGTCCGCGTCGCGTCCAGAGTGTTCTGCTCTTGCTAGCCGCAGCGGGCGCCGGACTCTTCGCGATATCGACCGGTTTCCTGTCGCTTTTGATCGCGCGTGCAATGATCGGGCTTGGCGTGGCGGCGGCGTTGACCGCAGGACTGAAGTCGATCGTCCTTTGGTTCCCCAGAGAACGAGTTGCCTTGCTTAACGGCTACATGATCATGCTGGGATCGCTAGGAGCGGTGACCGCTACGGTTCCCGTAGAATACCTACTCGCTTGGATGAGCTGGCGGCAGCTCTTTGAGATCCTAGCGGCGGCGACCGGCGCGACGGCCATTTTCATCTATGTCGTGGTTCCCGAGCGGGGCATTGTCCCATCAGCAGCCTGCGCCACTCTTAGCTCCGTTTTCAGCGATCGGCGCTTCTGGCGAATGGCCCCGTTGTCGGCGACTTGCGTCGGATCAGCCTGGTCTCTGCAGGGGCTGTGGGCATCACCGTGGCTGATCGACGTGGAGAGGCTTGATCGCACAAGTCTCGTCAGACAGCTGTTTACAATGTCCGTCGTACTAAGCGGCGGTGCCTGGTTGTTCGGTATGGCCGTCCATTACATCAAACGCAAAGGAATCGGAGCGGAGGCTATATTAGTGGTGGTTGCAGTGCTGTTCATCGCAGCCGATTCAGCCTTGATCTTGCGAGCGCCCCTGCCGTCCATCCTGCCCTGGTCGGTTGTCGCAATTGCCGGAACGGCAACCGTGGTCAGCTTCGCGGTAATAGCGGATTACTTTCCGCCGGAGCTTGCTGGTCGTGCCAACGGCGTCTTGAACGTCCTGCACTTTGGTTGGGCATTTCTGGCACAATACGCGACAGGCCTGATCCTGGAGCAATGGCACACGATCGATGGCCATAGGTCCGTCCAGGCCTATCAGGTCGCGTTCGGCCTCAACGTAGCGCTGCAGATCGCAGCCTTGGTCTGGTTCGCGCTGCCTTGGCGTAGAGTCTGCGCTTCATGGATGAGTTTAACTTCCCGCTCCACGCCAGCCTCTGTTTCCAATGGTGTCAAGTCGGTCGGCTTGTACGAGAATTCGCCCATCCTGATACCCGCGGACGACGGCGCGGAGTGGTGAGCGATAGCTCTTAGCGGACTGGTACGATTGAGCAGGAGTCCAATATCAGTTCTCAGTCTTCCTTTTTCTACGCCAGTCTACGATCACCGAAAGCGCTTGTTGCGCCAACTCCATAGGTGCTTTTTCTAATCATCCCATCTGAGGGCCCTTTGCGGACGCTCTCACTGGGTGGGGACGACGGTGCCAAGCCATTCCATTCAATCGGAAGCGAATTCGCGCGGCGCGCGCATGCTTCGTAGTGCGCTTGGCACAGCGATTGCCGGCTACCTCGAAGATGAAGCGATCATCGAGGTGATGCTCAATCCGGATGGGCGGTTGTGGATCGACAGGCTGTCGAGTGGCTTGATCGACACAGGCAAAACTCTCTCCGCAGCGGATGGCGAGCGCATTGTTCGCCTGGTAGCGCACCACGTAGGTGCGGAGGTGCATGCCGGGGCGCCACGGGTTTCGGCAGAACTGCCTGGAACTGGTGAGCGCTTCGAAGGCCTTTTGCCTCCGGTCGTTGCCGCCCCGGCCTTTGCTATCCGCAAGCCAGCGGTCGCGGTGTTTACCCTCGACGATTACGTCGCCAAGGAAATCATGACCTCGGAGCAGGCCGAGATCCTGAAGAGCGCGGTCGCCGCACGGAAGAACATCCTCGTCGCCGGGGGAACGTCGACCGGCAAGACGACTCTGACAAATGCGCTCCTGGCCGAAGTGGCAAAGACTGCCGATCGGGTCGTGCTGATCGAAGATACGCGCGAACTGCAGTGCACAGCGCCCAACCTTGTCGCTTTGCGTACCAACGATGGCGTGGCGACGCTATCGGACCTCGTTCGCTCCTCGCTGCGACTGCGTCCTGACCGTATTCCGGTCGGCGAGGTCCGCGGTGCCGAAGCCCTCGATCTGCTCAAGGCCTGGGGTACCGGGCATCCCGGTGGCATCGGGACCATTCATGCTGGTACCGCGCTCGGTGCCCTGCGGCGGCTTGAGCAACTCATTCAGGAAGCCGTCATCACGGTTCCGCGTGCCCTGATCGCCGAGACCATCAACGTTATCGCCGTGCTGGCGGGGCGTGGCGCTGATCGTCGCCTCGTTGAGCTCGCGCTCGTCCGGGGGCTTGGAGCTGCCGGCGACTACAGCCTTTCAACAGCAGGAGACTGACATGCGTCAGCAAATTCGTTTTCTTCGAGGTGCATCGGTGGCCGCCTTCGGCACGGTGCTTTTGGCGGCGGCGCCGGCATGGGCCGCTGGTTCGAATATGCCATGGGAGCAGCCGCTCAATCAGATCCTGCAATCGGTTGAAGGTCCGGTTGCCAAGATCATCGCGGTCATCATCATCGTCGTGACCGGGCTCACGCTCGCGTTCGGGGATTCGTCGGGTGGTTTCCGCCGGCTGATCCAGATCGTGTTCGGCCTGTCGATCGCATTTGCCGCCTCGAGCTTCTTCCTATCGTTCTTCTCCTTCGGCGGCGGCGTGGTGGTTTGATGGATGAACCGGTCACAGGTTTTGTCGTGCCCGTTCACCGCGCACTCACTGAGCCGATTCTGATGGGCGGCGCGCCGCGGTCCGTCGCGATCGTGAACGGCACGCTTGCTGCGGCCCTTGGACTTGGATTGCGGCTCTGGATCGCGGGTCTCATCCTCTGGTTCATCGGCCACATGGCCGCCGTCTGGGCCGCCAAGCGCGATCCCGCATTTGTCGATGTCGTGCGCCGACATCTGCGCATTCCCAGCCACCTCAACACCTGAGCGCTCCGCCATGATGAACCTTGCCGAATATCGTCATTCCAACGCGCGTCTCGCCGACTTCCTGCCCTGGGCAGCTCTCGTCGACGAGGGAATCATCCTGAACAAGGATGGTTCTTTCCAACGGACAGCAAAGTTCCGGGGACCTGACCTCGACAGCGCGGTGCCGGCCGAACTCGTTGCCGTCGCCGGTCGTCTGAACAACGCCTTGCGCCGCCTCGGATCCGGCTGGGCCGTGTTCGTTGAGGCGCAGCGTCATTCTGCGGGCGCTTATCCTCCAAACACCTTTCCGGATGTCGCGTCTGCGCTGGTCGATGCCGAACGCAGAGCGCAATTCGAGGAGGCAGGTGCCCACTACGAGTCCAGTTATTTCCTGACCTTCCTCTATCTGCCGCCGGAGGAGGGAGCGGCTAAGGCGGAGCGATTGCTCTATGAAGGTCGCGACCGCACCGTTGGAGCAGATGCCCGGGAGGTGTTGCGCGGCTTTATCGATCAAACCAACCGCGTGCTGCAACTCGTCGAAGGGTTCATGCCGGATTGCGCCTGGCTCGATGATCAGGCCACGCTGACCTATCTGCACTCGACGATCTCGACTAAGCGTCACCGCGTTCGCGTGCCCGAAATTCCCATGTACATCGATGCGCTTTTGGCCGACCAGCCACTGACCGGCGGGCTTGAGCCGATGCTGGGTTCAGCGAACGTGCGGGTCTTGACGATTGTCGGCTTTCCGGGCGCGACGACCCCGGGGGTCCTGGACGACCTGAATCGCCTGGCATTCTCGTATCGTTGGTCGACGCGCGCAATCATGCTCGACAAGACCGATGCCACCAAGCTGCTGACCAAGATTCGGCGGCAGTGGTTCGCCAAGCGAAAATCCATTGGCGCCATTCTCAAGGAGGTCATGACCAACGAGGCGTCGACGCTGCTCGATACCGACGCCCACAACAAGGCGATCGACGCCGACGCGGCGTTGCAGGAACTGGGGTCGGATCAGATCGGACAAGCCTTTGTTACGGCCACCCTCACTGTGTGGGACCGAGATCCCAACGCTGCCGATGAAAAGCTGAGGCTGGTCGAGAAGGTCATTCAGGGCCGCGATTTCACCTGCATGATCGAGACGGTGAACGCTGTCGAAGCCTGGCTCGGTAGCCTGCCGGGACATGTCTATGCGAATGTGCGGCAGCCACCGGTCTCGACGCTCAACCTCGCCCATATGATTCCGATGTCAGCCGTGTGGGCCGGTGAGGCGAGGGATCTGCACTTCAAGGCGCCGGCACTCCTGTTTGGCAAGACTGAGGGATCGACGCCCTTCCGATTCTCTCTCCACGTCGGCGACGTCGGCCACACCCTCGTGGTGGGCCCGACCGGCGCCGGAAAATCCGTTTTGCTGGCTCTGATGGCGTTGCAATTCCGCCGTTATCCGAACTCTCAGGTCTTTGCGTTCGACTTCGGCGGTTCAATTCGGGCGGCTGCGCTCGCCATGGGTGGCGACTGGCATGATCTCGGCGGTGCATTGTCAGACGGGGACGAAAACCCCGTCGCCCTGCAGCCGCTGGCCTGGATTGAGGATCCTTCCGAGCGCGGATGGGCGACGGAATGGATCGGCGCGATCCTGGCACGGGAAAAGGTCGAGATCACCCCGGAGGTCAAGGATCATCTGTGGTCGGCACTGACATCTCTCGCTTCGGCGCCGAGGGAGGAGCGGACCCTGACGGGCTTGTCAGTCCTGCTCCAATCGAACTCTCTGAAACGCGCCTTGCAACCTTATTGCCTCGGCGGACCTTCCGGGCGCTTGCTCGACGCCGAATTCGAGCGCCTTGGCGAAGCCTCGGTCCAGGCGTTTGAGACCGAAGGTTTGATTGGAACGGGTGCTGCGCCGGCCGTGCTGTCGTACCTCTTCCATCGCATCGGGGGCCGTCTCGACGGCCGGCCTACACTCCTTATTGTCGATGAAGGTTGGCTTGCCCTCGATGACGAGGATTTTGCGGGGCAACTCCGGGAATGGCTGAAGACGCTTCGGAAGAAGAACGCGTCCGTCATCTTCGCCACACAGTCGCTTTCTGACATTGATGGCTCCGCGATAGCACCGGCGATCATCGAAAGCTGCCCGACGCGCCTGTTGCTGCCGAACGAACGGGCGATCGAACCGCAGATCACCGCCATCTACCGCCGCTTCGGACTCAACGATCGCCAGATCGAACTTCTGAGCCGGGCAACGCCAAAGCGCGACTACTATTGCCAGTCTCGTCGCGGCAACCGGATGTTCGAACTTGGCCTTGGTGAGGTTGCGCTCGCCTTCACCGCAGCCTCTTCCAAGACAGACCAGGCAGCCATCGCGCAGCTCCTTGCCGAACATGGACCTGACGGCTTCGTGCCCGCCTGGCTCCAGCACCGCGGCGTCGCCTGGGCCCTCGACCTGATCCCCAACCTCGTCAATCTGGAGAAATCGCAATGAGACCTCTTGGCCTATTGGCGACCACGGCCGCCTTCGCGCTGCTGCTTGGCGTCACGGTGCCTGCACGGGCGCTGATCGTCTTTGACCCCACCAACTACGTCCAGAATGTCCTGACGGCCGCGCGGGAGCTCCAGCAGGTTAATAATCAGATCACCTCGTTGCAGAACGAGGCACAGATGCTGATCAATCAGGCAAGGAATTTGGCAAGCCTGCCGTATTCATCGCTGCAGCAACTGCAATCATCGATCCAGCGGACCCAGCAATTGCTGGCCCAGGCCCAGCGGATCGCCTACGACGTTCAGCAGATTGATCATGCCTTCTCGACAAGTTACGCGCCAGCGACCAGCAGCCAATCGAACCAGTTGCTGATCTCCAACGCTCAGTCACGTTGGCAGAATTCCTATGCCGCAACGCAAGACGCGCTTCGCGTCCAGGCGGGCATTGTTGGCAACCTCGACACCAATCGCATCCAGACATCCGCGCTCGTAACGTCAAGCCAGGGTGCCAGCGGCGCGCTGCAGGCAACGCAGGCTGGCAATCAGATTCTCGCGCTGAACGCGCAGCAGCTCGCCGACCTCACCGCCGTCGTGACGGCGCAAGGTCGGGCGCAGAGCCTTGAAGCGGCTCAGCGCGCCTCGGCCCAGGATCAGGGACGAGAACAGCTTCGTCGGTTCCTGACTCCGGGACAGGGCTATCAGTCATCCAACGTACAGATGTTCCACTGATGACGGACATAAGGGCATTCAAGGCGTTGTCGCTGCTTACGACAATCGGCGTGTTGGTCGTCACTGCCTGCACGATTCAGCTTCGCGGTGGTGACGAGCAGCCCGCGCTGCCGAAGGCCGCGCAGACGACAGATGCAACCAGCTCTGACCTCGCACGCTGCCGCAGCGTCACTGCGGAGGAAACGGCAGGTTATCAGCATTGCAGGCAGGTCTGGGCCGAAAACCGGCGACGCTTCTTGGCCAAGAAATCTGGTGCCGCGGTTCGTGGCCAAGAAGAACCCGCCGCTGCGTTGGCGCCGGCCCCAAAGGATCAGAGCCGGATCCCGCAGGGATATCTGCTACCGGCGACACCTGAGGCGAGCAAGCCATGACGGGTACGGGGATTATCGACCAATTCCTGGAAACGTTCACGCGATATATCGACAACGGCTTCGGCCTGCTCGGTAGCGACGTCGGCTATCTCGCAACGACCCTTGCCGCGATCGACATCACGCTTGCTGCGTTGTTCTGGAGTTGGGGGCCGGACGAAGACATCGTCGCGCGCCTCGTCAAGAAGACGCTCTTTGTAGGCGTCTTTGCCTATCTAATCGGTAATTGGAACAGTCTGGCACGCATCGTTTTCGAGAGCTTTGCCGGCCTTGGGCTAAAAGCATCAGGCGCAAGTCTCTCCGCGTCGGACTTCCTTCGGCCGGGAAAGATCGCTCAAGTCGGACTTGACGCTGGCCGACCGCTGCTCGATTCGATCTCCAATCTGATGGGCTACATCAGTTTCTTCGAGAATTTCGTCCAGATCGTCGTTCTCCTGTTTGCCTGGATCGTGGTGCTGCTCGCCTTCTTCATTCTGGCGATCCAACTCTTCGTCACCCTGATCGAGTTCAAACTCACGACGCTGGCCGGCTTCGTGCTCATTCCCTTTGGGTTGTTTGGCAAGACAGCCTTCGCGGCAGAGCGGGTCTTGGGCAACGTCATCTCTTCAGGGATCAAGGTCTTGGTCCTGGCCGCCATCGTCGGCATCGGCTCGACTTTGTTCTCGCAGTTCACCGCTGGCTTTGGTGGCAATCAGCCGACCATAGAAGACGCGATGACCCTGGTCCTTGCGGCGCTCTCCTTGCTTGGCCTGGGCATCTTCGGTCCTGGAATCGCCAACGGCCTGGTGTCGGGTGGGCCTCAGCTCGGTGCCGGTGCCGCGGTTGGAACAGGCCTTGCTGCCGGTGGCATTGTTGCGGCGGGCGCGGGTCTTGCCGCCGGCGGTGTTGGTCTCGCTGGCGGCGCGATTGCGGGCGCCGCGCGCGGTGGTGGCGCTGTCATAAGGGGAGCGTCAGCCGCCTATCGAAGCGGCGGCCTTGCTGGCGTCGCTGAGGCGGGCAGCTCGGCTGCCATGAGTCCATTGCGTCGTGCAGCGGCTGCCTTCGGGGGCGAGCAAGCTGGCGAGCAGGCCGCAAGCGCTTCGGCCGAAGGGCTGCCCGATTGGGCGCGCCGCATGAAGCGCGCCGAGACTATTCGGCATGGTGCCTCGGCTGCTGGTCACGTCCGCTCGGGCGATCATGGTGGCAGCGGCTCCTCCGTCGATTTGTCCGAAGGAGAGCGCTGAGACGCATCACCGCACTTTCGCCACCCGCCACGCGGCAGCGCCTCAAACCCAGACACTACACGGCTCAAAGCCGATCACTTGATCTCAGGGGCAATCATCAATGATCAAACGACCATTAGTTCACTACGGGCGCATGCCCGAACCGATCACGCCTTATCAAAAAGCAGCCCAAGTTTGGGACGAACGCATTGGATCCGCCCGCGTGCAAGCCAAAAACTGGCGGCTGATGGCGTTCGGTTGTCTCATACTGTCAGCCGGTCTCGCTGGTGGGTTGGTCTGGCAATCAAGCCATGGGTCGATCACGCCCTGGGTGGTCGAAGTCGACCATCTTGGCCAAGCCCAGAGGGTTGCGCCGGCCAACTTCGACTATCAACCGACTGATGCGCAGATCGCCTACCATCTGGCGCGCTTTATCGAGGATGTCAGAGGTCTGCCGGCCGACGGCATCGTTCTACGCCAAAACTGGCTCCGGGCCTATGATTTTACGACCGATCGCGGCGCCGCTGCGCTCAACGACTACGCGCGGAACAATGACCCCTTTGCCAAGCTCGGTAAGGCGCAAATCTCCGTCGACGTCTCGAGCGTCATTCGCGCGTCGTCGGAAAGCTTTCGGGTCGCATGGACCCAGCGCACCTATGACAACGGTTCGCTGAGCTCGACCGAACGCTGGACCGCAATTCTCACCATCGTGATCGAGATGCCCCGCGATGCCGAACGCCTGCGCAAGAATCCCCTTGGCGTTTACGTCCGCGCCATCAACTGGTCAAAGGAGTTGAGTCAGTGACCAAGACGCCGTTTGACGTTTATTCGAAGCGCCCCGCCCCGGACTGCGGGATCGGTCCCACTTGGCCCGCGTTCTTGA
Organism: Afipia sp. OHSU_II-C1; assembly: GCF_000497575.1. Classification (GTDB taxonomy): domain Bacteria; phylum Pseudomonadota; class Alphaproteobacteria; order Rhizobiales; family Xanthobacteraceae; genus Afipia. The sequence continues at coordinate 371,284 of NZ_APJI01000006.1, read as the reverse complement.
CCGCGAAGCGAGCAGTTTTGTTTGCTCTCCTGCTTGGTTCCTCGGCGCTCGGTGGGTGCGCGACCTACATTCCTCCGGAGATCAGCTATGACGCCGAAGTGCCTCCGTTACCGGCTACGCCGGTGGCTCTCGACGACAGATCGCGACCGCTTCACATTCCACCCCTCTGGAAGCCGGCTCTCGGCGGCAAGTCGGGAGGGAAGGAAGACGCTGAACCTGTGAGCCGGGTTGAGACAGCAAATAGCGCGGCCCGGGTCGAACCGCGCAAGCGAGGGTATTTCAACGCAGCGCAAATCTACGCCTACAGTCCTGGGGCGCTCTATCAGATTTACGCCGCGCCGGGGCAGATCACGGATATCGCGCTCGAGGAAGGAGAACTTTTGACGGGATCAGGGCCGATCGCGGCCGGAGATACCGTACGCTGGGTCGTGGGCGATACCGAGAGCGGGAGCGGCGACACACGGCGCGTCCATATCCTGGTCAAGCCGACCCGAGCCTCGATCGAGACCAACCTGGTGGTCAATACTGACCGGCGCACCTACCTGATTGAGCTCCGCTCTCGCGAGCGGCCGTACATGCCATCCGTTGCTTGGTACTATCCTGAGACGGTACGCGAACGGTCGCGTTCAGCTGCTCTGAAGCCCGTTCTTCCGGACCCAGCGCAGCGTATCTCCCGCTATTCCATCGAAGGCGACAGTCCTCCCTGGCGGCCGCTAGCCGCATATGACGATGGCCGCAAGGTCTACGTCGAATTCCCGCTCGGCATCGTGCAGGGCGAAATGCCTCCGCTCTTTGTCATCGGCCCAGACGGCAAGACAGAACTCGTCAACTATCGCGCCTACGGCAATGTGTTGATCGTCGATCGGCTGTTTGCGGCCGCCGAACTCCGGCTCGGCGGTGAGCACCAGCAGAAGGTCAGGATTGTCAGGACCGACGGGAGACCGTCGTCATGAACACCCGGAATGAAAACGATCACGAGCAAGCAGTTCCGCCGGAGACACAAGCGGAGCAGTCCGAAAGTTTCCGCTTGAGAGCGGAGCATCCGCGCGTGACGCGGTTGTCGCGGAAGGTCTTGGCTGGCGGGAGCGCGGTTGCCCTGCTTGTTATCGGCGGAGCAGTGTTGTGGTCACTTCAGAGCAATCGTGCTCGAAATCAGGCGGCCGATGAGCTTTACAGCACCGACCATCACAATGTTGCCGACGGCATTACGACCCTGCCGAAGGACTATGCTGGCGTTCCGCGCCAGCCAATCCCGCAGCTTGGTCCGCCGCTCCCCGGTGACCTCGGTCGACCGATCCTTGCCGCTCAAGGCCAGTCGCCGACGAGCGGCGCTGATCCGGACCAGCAGCGCCGGGATCAGGAGACCGAAGCAGCCCGCATCAGTCATCTGTTCGCTTCGACCAATGGACGAGAAGTGCGTCCGTCCGCGACTGCGGCTGTTGGAAGCGAGCGGGTCGTGCCACCGAACGCAACGAGCACCGGCGACGATGGATCTGTGCAAAACGGTCAGGACCGGAAGCTTGCCTTCGTCAACGCCTCTGTGGACCGTCGCACGGTAAGCCCTGACCGCATCACCAGGCCGGCCTCACCGTATGTCGTGCAGGCTGGGACGGTCATTCCGGGTGCCCTGATCACCGGGATCCGATCAGACCTTCCGGGCCAGGTTACAGCGCAGGTAACCGAAAATGTTTTTGATACCCCGACCGGCCGCTTTCTGCTTGTGCCTCAGGGAGCGCGTCTGATCGGCATCTACGATAGCCAGGTCACTTTCGGCCAGTCCCGCGTCCTGCTCGTCTGGACCCGGCTGATCATGCCGAACGGACGTTCTATCGTTCTCGAGCGGCAGCCTGGCGTTGACGCTGCCGGGTATGCAGGCCTCGAAGACCAGGTCGACAATCACTGGGGTGAGCTGTTCAAGGCTGCGGCCCTATCGACGTTTCTGGCGGTCGGGACCGAACTGGGTGCCGGCTCGGACACCAACAGCAACGACAGCGCAATTATCCAGGCCTTGCGACACGGCGCCTCGGACTCACTGAATCAAACCGGACAACAGGTGGTTCGGCGCAGTCTCAACATCCAGCCGACCCTGACGATCCGCCCGGGTTTTCCGGTTCGTGTCATCGTCAACCGGGATCTCCGCCTCGAGCCTTACACAGGATGACAACCTCAATGACGAAGCTGAAGATCGCCGCCGTCCCAGACGACAAGCCGGTGAAGGTGACCGCGGAGTTGCCTGCATCCGTCCACCGGGACCTTGCTGCGTACGCGGAGGCAATCGCGCGTGAAACGGGTCAGCGCGCCGATCCAACAAAATTGATCGCGCCGATGCTGGCGCGGTTCATGGCGGCTGACCGAGGATTCGCCCGTCTACGACGCGCGTGTCAATCGCCGAGAGATGGGGAGGAATAGCGCTCCGCCAGCATTTCGAGAAAGCGGTTGAGGGCTGGATTCTCGTTGTCAGCGCACCAGTGTGCAGAAAAGCCGATATGGCTTGATCCTGTCCCGTCCCGTAGTTCGCGATATTTCAGTCCGGCGAAACTCGCGCCCATATCGGACTCCATGACGAGGCTAATGCCTAGTTTCATACTGACGAGACCCTTGATCATGCTTCGGCTGACGTCGTGTCGGTCGATCTTGGGCCGATCGTCCGTAGATACAAATTTCGATATGATGAGATCTTCAAACTCGCGGCTGGAATCGTGATGGCTTAGTAGTACGGTTTCGTCGCGAAGATCGGTCCAATAAACCGCGTCGCGCGCCGCCAAAGGGTGATCCTCAGGCAATGCAACGAGGACGCGTTCGCTCCAGACCCTGAGCGTCTTGTTGTCCGATGATGGCGTGTCGCTCGTAACGATGAGAACGTCGAGTGTTCCGCTCCGGAGCGCGTTCATAAGCAAAGTGCGCGGCCGTTCGGCTATAGCGAGTTCGATCCGAGGAAATCTCGTTCTAAAGTCGAGGAGGGTAGTCCGCAGATTGCCTGCTGAAATCGACGTGCAGAAGCCGACCGAAAGGTGGCCAGTTTCGCCACGACCAATTGATCTGCCGGTTGCAACGAGTGTATCAACCTGCTCCAGCACCATTCTTGCGATCCGCACGACTACTTTACCAGCAAGTGTTGGCTGGACTCCCGCGGTCGACCGCTCAAACAAGCTGGTCCCGACTAGGCGCTCGAGTTGGCCAATGGAGCGGCTCACGACAGAATGTGGAATGGAAAGTAATTCAGCGGCTTGCCGAAGACTTCCACAGTCGTTGGCAACGACTGCAAACCGAAGCAGGCGCAGGCCGATGACGGGCATTCCGGTCGTGCGCTGCTGGTTGTCAATGTTGTTGATTTCCATCATGCCTGTAGCCCGTCAGTAGGCGAAACTGCGTCCCAGGGGTCCGCTGTGCGACCGTTCTAGGCGACGCGCAATACAGGCGCCCAGAGCACTGGCCCGGAAAGTCCGCCTGCCCCACGGAGTTTCGCGAGCGCCGCACTGGAGATATCCAGATATCCAGCGACGGCGAGAGTGTTCCCAATCTTAGAGGGAGCGCCGATTCGACGTAGCGGCCACCCAGCGCGCCGCAGGATCCTTTCCATTCGGGCGTCGGTAACGGTAACAATATCGCTCAGATGCCGCGAAAGCCCAAATTCCACCATGCCAGCAAACAACTCGTAGGTGGCACAAGCTATTCCGTGTTCTCCTTTTGGTGTGTCGAGTCTAGCGTCGATCGCAAAGCGGCTGCTTTCCCATATCTGCGGACTCATGGGCATCGGCTGACCATTCAGAAGCGCGGGAAATGTGTCGCGGAGCATCGTCGGTCCCTTGGTTGGAAGCAGGCGGACGCAGCCTTGTACCCGGCCGTCGTCCGAGAGTTGGGCGAGGTATGCCGGATGCAACGAGTCGAACTTGTCAACTTCCATGTCGCCGCTAATTTGAACGTCCCAGTCCATCCGGACCTTGAAGACGCGATGTCGTAGTTGGTGTATTGCAAAGAGCGTATGGGAGAATTCGCCGTACCAAGGCTCCGTGATGAGCTGAATCATGACATCCTCCAAGGTTGCCATGATTCTTTGAGGCGAAGTTACGCTAAGAAGCATCACCCCTAGTTGTGGGAGGAGTTCGCCTTAGTTTTGCTGTTCTCGTTTGGCAGCGGCCACGCGTAGTGCCGCTTGAACAACGGTTCGCACTCCCAATTTTGCTTTCGCGTTGTTCAGGTAAGAGATAGCAGTGTGATGCGATATTCCCAGAATGCGTCCGATGTCCCAAGCGCTCTTGCCGCGGGCGGCCCACTCCAGACATTCGAACTCGCGGGCGGACAAAGCTGCTCCATCAACACGAAGATCGCTCGCGAGTTTGCGGCGAACGTGTGAGTGGAAGAACATCGCCATCAACTGAAGCATTCGAGGGTTCGACGTGACGAAGCGTTCGAATTGAGCTTCCCGTTGGTTGCCGGCAAAGGTGACGGCGGCAACGGGGCCGTGTCCGTCATGGATAGGAACGGTGAATCCTAGCCGAATGCCATATTGGGAGGCTTCGTCCAGCAACCGCTTCTGTGCCGGCGAAAGATATCGTTCGGTCGATCCGATTCCCCAGCGAAACGGCTCGGTGTCCCGTAGCGCCTGCATGATAACCGGATCGATCCGTTCGTAGTGGCTCCTTAGGTAGTGTGAAGTCCACTCCTTTGGGTATGTCGACATAAGACGGGGTGTCCCATCGAGCTTTTGCGGTAGCGCGAGGTACGCAAAGCAAGACAGGTCGAGAGCCGCGGCTGTGACGGCCATGGCTCCCGAAAGCTCTGCTTGATCTTCAGCGCTCGAAAGATGATCAATGAAGTCTTGAAATATGCGATGCATGTCGAGCTAGGTTAGGTGGCGTCGGTACTTGATCTCCGGCACGGCTGTCCCGGTTAAACCTTCCTTATCGAACGGTCAGAGCAGCACGGACATCGTTGACGATTGCGGGTGATGTCCAAAAGGGTACTCAAATCCATAAAAGAAGCCCGGGACCCGTCATCGGACCCCGGGCAGTCTAGGGAGGACGCCCTCAGGCGCTTGCTGCCATTTACTGACACCTTCGCGTCAGACCGCCGACAACGAGCGGGACCACGGGAAATCAAGCGATGGCCTGTGCGATGAAAGGCAGGGTTTCAGATTGTTCCTGCCATTGAGGGAGAGAACATTGGGTCACTTCCCGGCAATCAACTCTGCAGCTTTCTCCGCCATAGCCATGATCGGCAGATTGGTGTTTCCGCTGATCACGGTCGGCATAAGTGAACCGTCGATAACGCGTAGATTGTCGATGCCCCGAACCCGAAGCTTGCTATCGACCACGGCGTCGCGATCCTCACCCATGCGACATGTTCCGACCGGGTGGTAGATCGTTTCTGCGCGGGCTCGTATCCACTTTTTGCGGGATTCCGTGCTGGTAAACGGATCGATATCGAGTTTGCGCTTAATGTGTTTTCGGAGCGCCGGCTGATCGATGATCTCGCACATCTGCCGAACGCCTTCTTGCATGCTGACGAAATCACTTTCATCGGATAGAAAGCGGGGGTCGATCGCCGGCGCGACGAAGGGATCGGCCGACCGCAGGCGCAGCGTTCCACGACTCTTCGGACGAAGCTGGCATACGCGAATGGCAAAGCCGTGCGGGACGCGCTCGCCCTGCGGCGGGTTTCGCAGCGCGACGATGAGATGAGCCTGCCACTCAGGCCACGATGAGGTTTTATCGGGCCCCCAGAAGGCTCCGGCTTCGACCCCCTGTGAGGTGCCGGGCCCCGTGCCTCGGAGCATATATTGTGCGCCGGCCAAGGCACCTCTGAACAATCCGATGTACGGCGTCAGTGTGATCGGCTGCGACGCCTCCAATCGAATTGCGCAATCCAAATGATCTTGCAGATTGCTTCCAACGCCGGCGGAATCGAGCACCGGCTTGATGCCGAGTGAACGGAGGTGATCGGCCGGTCCAATTCCTGACAGCATCAGTAATTGCGGCGAACCAATGGCCCCGGAAGTCAGCAAGACTTCTCGTTCGGCCGAAACGGTGACCTCACGCCCGTTGTGGTCAATGACAACACCCCGAACGCGCGTGCCTTCGACCGCGAGGCGCCGAACCTGAGTGTTGGCCATGATGGTCAGATTGCTTCGTCCTTTCCCCTGGTCGAGAAACTTGAAAGCACCTGAACGCTTGCCGTCTGAAATCGTAAGTTCGTAGAAGCCTGCGCCCATCTGAGACGGACCATTGAAGCCGTTGTTCTCGGGGAGGCCTGCCGACTTGGCGCTCTCAATAAATGCCTTCGAGATTGGATGCTGCAACACGCCATAAGAAAGTCGGATCGGACCCGAATAACCTCGGTCCTGATCGGGCTGGGACGTTACCTGGGCGGCGTCCTCGATTTTTCTAAGGTAGGGGCGGAGGTTTTCGTACCCCCACCCACGACAGCCTTGCGCTTCCCATGAGTCGTAATCCTGAGGATTTCCCCGGATCGCAATCATGGAGTTGATGGCGGACGACCCTCCCACCACCTTGCCACGGGGAATATAGATCTTGCGATTGTTGAGTTCGGTCTGCGGTTCGGTCCAAAATTGCCAGTTATGCTTCGGACTCGTGTAGAGCACGCGAATGCCCGCCGGCATGTGAACGAAGATTGAAGAAGAGGGACGTCCGGCCTCGAGCAGCAACACCTTGACGTTGGGATCTTCGCTCAATCGAGCGGCGAGCACGCATCCTGCCGATCCTGCGCCGACAACGATATAATCGTATTTCGAGAGCTTCATCCTCCGTCCCCTATTTCAAAAGCCGACGATCGGTTCGTTTTTGCGACCAGTTTCGCCAAGGTCAGGCCTTCCCGACTTGCAAAAGCCATCGCCAAACTATAATTGGTCCTACCAATCAGGTCGATCCAATTATAGCGACGAAGGCCTGGTAGTCAACGGAGAGCTCGTCTCATGTTTCAATACCGGAGGATCGTGGCCGCGTTCCTGCTCCTCGGCGCAGGGCTCGCCGTTTTGCTGCTCGCTCCTGCCAAACCTGCCATCCAGCCGGACCAAGAGACGATTCGACGAGTGATATGGGCTCTTGGCCCCTAGCCGACTTCGGGACGTCCGATATCGATGATCCGTCGCTCACTTAGATCTTGGATGGCCGCCGAGTCGTACTTCAGTATCGACTTGAGGATGTTTGCAGTATCCTCGCCTCGCCGCGGCGGTCCTTTGGCATATTCGATCTTCGTTCCGGAAAACTTTATCGGATTGGCGACGAGAGGGGCTGTTGTTCCGGAAGAATGAGGAAGATTGACCTGCATCTCCCGATGGATAACCTGAGGGTGAGCGAACACCTGATCCAGCCGGTTGATCGGTGCGCAAGGCACGCCCACGGGCTCCAGAATGGAAATCCAATGCTGGGTCGTCTGCTGTATCAGATGCGCATCGAGTAGGGGGATGAGTTGATCACGATTCTTAAGCCGGTCGGTGTTAGTGACGAAACGGCTATCGGTTGCCAGGCCGCTTAAACCAGTAGCTGCACAGAACTTCCGGAATTGCTGATCATTACCAACGGCGAGCACGAAGGAACCGTCGCTGGTTCTGAAGACCTGATATGGAACGATGTTTGGATGCGCGTTGCCGAACCGTTTCGGCGGCGTGCCGGTCGTGAGGAAATTCAAATTTTGGTTGGCGAGAACCGCGACCTGGACGTCCAGCAGTGCCATGTCGATATGCTGTCCTTCTCCGGTGCGTTCGCGATGCAGTAATGCGGAGATGACGCCGGCGGCGCTATACATGCCAGTGAGAATATCGACGATCGGAACCCCGACCTTCTGCGGACCCCCGCCTGGCTTGTCATCACTCTCTCCGGTAATGCTCATCAGGCCGCCGATGGCCTGAATGGCCATATCGTATCCTGCGACGTCCTTCATCGGGCCGGTCTGGCCATAGCCGGTGATGGAACAGTAAATGATGTCAGGCTTGACCCTTTTAAGCGCCTCGTAGTCGAGGCCGTAACGCGCCATGTCGCCGACCTTGTAGTTCTCGATCACGAGATCGGCTTGCTGGGCAAGTGCGCGCACAATGGCGCTACCCTCGTCAGTCGATATATCGACGCATATCGAATGCTTGCCGCGATTGGCGCTCAGGAAATACGCGCTTTCGGTCGTATCAATTCCACCGTCTTTCCGCAGAAAGGGCGGGCCCCACTGCCGCGTATCGTCGCCGGTGCCAGGGCGTTCGATCTTCCAAACCTCGGCTCCTAGATCAGACAGCAACTGCGCTAACCAAGGCCCCGCGAGGATTCTCGAAAGATCCAGCACTCGATAACCTGCCAACGGTCCAGCCATCACGCTTCCTTGAAGTCTGCGGGTCAAATAGCCGCGCGCCGTGCGAGGCCGCACTAACTATATGTGGAGCGACCAGATTGGTCAAACCAAATGCTGCTTGACACCGCGCATCACGCGACATACGGTCCTGCCAAATTGGTTTAACCAATTAATGAAAATACCGGGAAGAACGTGAAGGTCTGGCTGTATGGCGCGAGTAACTCTCCAGAATGTCGCGAAATCCTTTGGAGGAGATCGAGGGCCATGGGCCGTTCAGGACTTTTCGTTGGATATTGCCGATGGCGAACTGGTCGTGTTCGTCGGCCCGTCCGGCTGCGGCAAGTCCACGACGTTGCGAATGCTCGCCGGTCTAGATGACGTCACATTCGGCAAGATTCTGATCGACGGAAGGGACGTCACCGCGCTTCCGCCGAAAGATCGCAACATTGCGATGGTTTTTCAGAACTACGCTCTCTATCCACAGAAGACGGTCTTCGAAAACATGGCCTTCGGCCTTCGGGTCCGTAGGACGCCACAGCAGGAGATCGATCGTCGGGTGCGCAGCGCGGCATCAAGTCTCGGATTGGAGGCCCTGCTGGAGCGCAAGCCACGCCAATTGTCGGGTGGTCAGATGCAGCGCGTAGCGCTTGGTCGCGCGTTAGTCAGAGATCCCGACGTATTCCTCCTCGACGAACCCCTCTCGAACCTTGATGCGAAGCTGCGGGTCCGGACGCGAGAAGAGATTGCGACGCTACACGCCCGATTGGGCGCGACGATGATATTTGTTACCCACGATCAGGTCGAGGCCATGACGCTCGGCGATCGTATCGTGATCATGCGTGACGGATTCATCCAACAGGCGGGCAGTCCGCTTGACCTTTATGATCGGCCCGCGAACGCCTTCGTGGCGACTTTCATCGGGTCTCCAGAGATGAACCTGATTGATGGCGGGTTGATGCGCGACGGGGGCGCGCTCGTAATGCGCTCCGGCGGTTTGAGCGTCAACTTGCCTGCCCAGTCATTCTCCGAAGCGGAAAGGGATGTCACGCTTGGCATTAGGCCCGAGCACATCGAGCGCGCGGAAACCTCCACGGCTTTTGAGCTGGTAGTCGGCTTGGTCGAGCAAATCGGCGCGCAAACCTATGTGCTGGGTAAGATCGATGGCAACAAAATCCGCGCGGTATTTGCTCGGGACGATGCGCTGAGGGCGGGCGACCGAATTTTTGTGAATTTGTCTCAAGAGAAGTTGCACCTGTTCTCGCGCGAGAGCGGCAAGACACTGAGGCGGACCTCGACGAAAGGCGAAAATGGCAACGGGAGAGAACTTCATGGACAAGCTCAGCTTAGGCGCGCCGAGTTCCAAGGCTAACGTGAGCGACATCGATCGGCGGCGTTTTCTCAAAACGACGGCTGGTGCAGCGGCTGGCATCGCGGGCTCACTTTCCGCGCCCTATGTCAACGCACAGTCCGGGGTAACGCTTCGCATTTTGAACGCTGAAACGACTGCTGCGAGCCAATCGGCCTTGCGCGATGCGTGCAATGAATACGAGAGCAAGTTCGGCGTAAAAATCGTCGTCGACTCGACGCCGATTAGTGGTGGTTATGCGAAGTCGATGGCGGCCATCAATGCTGGCGCTCCTTACGATATCGCCACGGCGGGATACATTGCGCACATCTTGCAATACGCGATGGCGGGTCACATCGTGCCGTTGACGGATCTTGTCAAAAAATATTCGTGGGGGAAGCAGGGAACCTGGTCATATAAGGGAGAAAATTGGTTCTATCCCTATGACTACAATTTGGTGACGGTTTTCTACAGAAAAGATCTGTATCAGGAGAAGGGCCTGAAGGTTCCCAACACATGGGCCGAGTTCCTTGAGAATTGCCGGGCGCTGACTGTCGCGAAGGATGGCAACATAGAGCGAGGGGGGTGCGTCATACCGCTCGCGAGTGACAGTGCCACCAACTGGGCGAGCTTCGGCAACTTGTTTGCAGACGCGCCGAAGTTTTATGACGACAAGTGGAACGTCGTTCTCGATGCGCCGGGGAATGCCGGACCGACCGGCCGTTTTCTCGATCTATATGCCGATCTTTATAAAACGATGCCGGCTGGCATGAACACGGTCAGCTATGCTGAGCTGATGAGTCTTTTCGCGACGGGAAAGGTTGCGCATACCGTCTATTCGGGCCGCGTAGTCGAGGCGCTGGAAGCTCGCAATCCGGACCTCGCAAACAAGTATGGTATTTTCGCTTCTCCAGACAGTGCTGGTAAGCAGAACGCACTGTCCTTCGCCTTCGATGGCTTTATTCTTTACAAGACTAAGCAGACTGAGGCGGCCTTTAAGTTTCTACAATGGTTTATTGACGCGCACTATATTCGCTGGCTGCACTCCGCCTGGATGAATTTCCAACCGGCGCGATTGGACATTTACGAAGATCCACGGTGGAAAAATCATCCGATGATTCAGAAGCATTGGGCGACGATGGAGCAGATGAAGTCGTTCATTGATGAAGACAGCAAGACGGTTCTTAACTCAATAGATATGACGGGTCCGTCGTTTGATCTGCGACCGTGCAAGGTCTTTGATGCGAACATTATGCCGGAGATGCTGCAAAATCGGGTTCTTAAGAACATGTCGTCAAGCGACTGCGTGAAAGCCGCCGCCGATCGAATCCGAAAAATTGGCTGAGCATCGGAACTGGTGAATAGAGGCCCGAGGCTATGCGACAGGACTGGCGAATCATCGGTTTGTTCATCGGGGGTGTACTGGTACTCGGTACAATTGTTGGCGGACCTCTCCTCTATTCGATAAAGCTCTCCTTCTACACAGCGGCGTCGTTCATCGACCCGCCGCAGTGGGTGGGACTTGGCAATTACGTGAAGGTTCTTAGTGAGCCGCTGTTCTGGGGCTCGCTGTTAAACGGTGTCACGATCGCCATCTCGGCGATCGTGCTGCAAGTCGTTCTCGGCGTCACCATTGCGCTCGTCCTCAATAGGCAGTTTGTGGGGCAGACTGTCGTGCGGGCGCTGTCAATCGTGCCGTATTTTCTTCCGACGGTCGTCGCCTGCCTCATCACGCAGTGGATTCTTGATCCCAACTACGGCCTTCTCAAGAGTGTCTTCGCGTCATTCGGATATGGGATGTTCGATTGGGGAGGTAATTCAACGAGCGCGAAGGCGACTATTGTCCTTGTTAGCGTTTGGATCTGGACGCCGTTTGTCGTGACCTGTGTTCTTGCCGGCCTTCAATCCATTCCGGCTCAACTGTATGAAGCGGCCCGGGTCGATGGAGCAGGGGTTATGAAGCAATTCTGGCATGTCACGCTGCCAGGATTGAGGTCAGTGTTGATCGTGGTCATCCTCCTGAGAGGGATCTGGATGTTCAACAAGTTCGACGTGATCTGGCTTCTAACGAAGGGCGGACCGCTCAACGAAACCGAGACGCTTCCCACGTTGGCCTACCGAAAAGCGTTTCTCGAGTTCGACTTGGGAGGGGGGGCCGCTGTCGCCACCATCTCGTTCTTGATGTTGGCGAGCATTATCTTGATTTACCTCAGGGTTTTTCCGATCGACGAGGCCAAGCAGGGACGATGACGATGTCGACTCAAAATCAAGCCCGCTCTGCTGCCGCTGTCGTCGTTGGTTCACGAGCGGTGCGGATGTTGCATAGCTCTAGCGGCTCAGGAAGAGAAATCTCAGACTCCACACCTTCAGTCTCGCACGGGAAAACGACGCGGTATTACGGCAAGTCGCTGAAGCAGATTGCCGGCCGCGTCGGTTTGTATGCCGCGGTTGCGCTAATCTGCATCTATTCCTTCTTCCCGATCTACTGGATGATCCTCTCCAGTCTGAGGTCGCCCGAAAAGCTATTTCTGGATTCATCCTTGGTTTTCTGGCCACCCGATCTAAGCTCTTACAAGTCACTCTTGCAGCTTACGAACTATCCGGCGAATTTCGTTAATAGCGTCATGATGGCTATGGCTACGATTGCCGTGGCGACGACGCTGTCATCATTCATTGCTTATGGAGCGACGCGTTTACGGTTTCGGGGCAAAACGACGTTGGTCGCGTCCATGCTGTTCGCCTACATGTTTCCGCCATTGATGTTGGTTATTCCGATGTCCGCCTTGTTCCGAATAGCTGGCTTAGCCGATAGCTTGTGGGGCCTGCTAATCGCTCACCTGGCGATTTCGCTGCCGCTGGCGGTGTGGCTGCTATGGGGCTTTTTCAAATCGATGCCGTTCGATCTGGAGGAAGCGGCAATGGTGGACGGCTGTTCCCAATTCGGCGCCTTCATCAAGGTGGTCCTTCCGCTTTCGGCCCCCGGCTTGATTACGGTCGGCATCTTCTCGTTTTTGCTGTCCTGGGCGGACTACGTATTCGCGCTCATCCTCATCATGAGTGATGATCGCAAGACATTGCCCGTGGGCTTGGCATCAATGCTTGGCGCGCAAGATCTGCGTTGGGGTGAGATACTCGCCGGCGCAACCCTTATTGCTCTGCCGTTGTTCGTTATCTTTATGTTCTGCTATCGATATTTCGTCGCAGGGCTGACGGCGGGTGCGCTCAAAGGTTAGGCACTGTTCGAGCGAAGCACGTCCTCGTGCTTCGCGCTAGACCGTGGGTATTTCGCGTAGAGATGGCGGACGGGGTGCCCGGCAAGACTAACGTTTTGTGACTTTGGTTTCCCCTAGAAGCGATTGCCATGCCTCCACTGTTCGCGAGAGGTGAGCGTTCATCTGTTGTTCGGCTAGGCCTACCCGCCGCTCTTCGATCGCTTCCAAGATGGTGCAATGGTCCTCATAAGATTGTCGACCTCGATTTTGGTCGGCAAAGTAGACCTTCCGTCGATGCCTGGACAGTTCGTAGAACGATCTCGCCACGCGCAGCAAAATGTCGTTCTTGGTTGCAGCAAAAATCGCAAGATGGAACGCCTCGTCCTCGCGCTCTATGCTTTGCTTTTTGGATAGGCGCTTGTTGGTCTCTTCAAGTATGGCGGTGATCTCGCGAATGTTGTCCGCGGTCCTGCGTGTGCAGGCCAACCTGACCGCCTGCCCTTCGAGCATGCGCCGGACCTCCATGACGTCGGCGATTTCCTTGGCCTCGAATGGAACTCCGGATTCAGCATAAAGCACTAGAGCATCGATGCTGCTCTCTTCGATCTTTCGCAGATAGATTCCAGAATTTGGGCGCCGTTCTATCACTCGCATGGTTTCAAGTGCGGCCAGAGCCTCTCGAACCGCGCCGCGACTGGTGTCGAACTTTTCCGCAAAGTCGCGTTCTGATGGCAACCGTTCGGAGGGCTGATAGCGGCGCTCACGGATGAAGGAAAGGATCTTTCCGATGGCGTTCGAAGGAGCCTCAAGCTTGTCGGTTCGATTTCGCTCAGTCATCTAAAATATCCTGCCTGGTCCTGCCGACCACTTGATTTCGATTTCCTCGGTAGCTAATCATGGCCGACCAAATTGGTCGACCAGTACTTTGGAGGAACCTTGAGGATCTCGGTCGAATCCGCCCTGCTTCAGTAGATATCAGGTTGAGGAAATTGAAGCATCTGAAACGCGCCAAATCCACCTAAAGAATTGATTTCCCAGCATGGATAGCTTTGAGACGGATCTGTTTGTCATAGGTGGCGGCTCGGGCGGCGTGCGCGCCGCGCGGATCGCCGCTGGCCATGGCGCCCGCGTCATGATCGCCGAGGAATATCGGATGGGCGGCACTTGCGTCATTCGCGGGTGCGTACCGAAGAAGCTATTCGCCTACGCCTCGCATTTCAGCCACGACATCGCGGATGCCGCGGGCTTCGGCTGGACCGTTCCGCCGGCGACGTTCGACTGGGCCACCCTGATCGCCAACAAAGACAAGGAGATCGCCCGGCTGGAAGCGGCCTACACCACCAACGTGGAGAAATCTGGCGTGCAGGTGATCAAGTCGCGCGCCGTGTTCGAGGACCCGCATACGCTGGTGCTCGACGGCGGCAGGAGGGTGCGCTCGAAGTATATCCTGATCGCCACGGGCGGCGCACCGAACCACGGCAAGGCCATTCCCGGCATCGAGCATGTCATCTCATCGAACGAAGCATTTCATCTACCCGAATTGCCGAAGCGTATCCTGATCCAGGGCGGTGGCTATATCGCGCTGGAGTTTGCGTGCATCTTCTCGGGCCTGGGTTCCCTCGTGACTGTGGTCTATCGCGGCGACAACATCCTGCGTGGCTTCGACGACGACGTCCGCGCCCATGTCCGCGATGAGATGGAGAAGAACGGCATTACCATCCTGACCGGTTGCACGGTCGACGGGATTGAGAAGCACGACGATTGGTACACGTCGCACCTGTCGAATGGCTCCAGCATCGCGTCCGACAAGGTGATGTTCGCCATCGGCCGTCACCCCGCCGTCGCAAATCTCGGGCTGGAGAAAGCCGGCGTCGCCATCAACCCGGATAACGGAGGCATCGTCGTCAACGAAGCCTCGCAGAGCTCGGTGCCACATATCTATGCGGTCGGCGACGTCACCCATCGCTTCAATCTGACGCCGGTAGCGATCCGTGAGGGCCACGCTTTCGCCGATACGGTTTTCGGCAAGCGGGCGGTCAAGGTCGATCACATCGATATTCCGACCGCCGTGTTCACGCAGCCCCAGGTCGGCACCGTGGGCCTCACCGAGGCGCAGGCGCGGGCGCAGTTCGCTATCGTTGATGTCTACAAGGCGGCGTTCCGCCCGTTGAAGGCGACGCTGTCCGGCAGCGAGTCGCGGGTGTTGATGAAACTGGTGGTTGACGCGGGGAGCGACCGCGTCGTGGGTTGCCATATCGTTGGATCGGACGCGGCCGAATTGGTTCAGGTCATCGCCATTGCCGTAAAGATGAAGGCTACCAAGGCGGACTTCGACGCCACTATGGCGCTGCACCCGACCTCCGCCGAGGAACTGGTGACTATGCGTACCCGCACTGCACGTTACGTGCGCGACGCGGCGGCTTAGAAAGCTCAATTTCGATCGATTGTGCAAATTCAGGCCGTTGGCGCGCGCGTTATGCGGCGCCGCTCAAAACGCACTTGACAATACGATTGTGATCATACCAAACTGGTCCTACCAGTATCGGTGAAAATCCAGCAACAGACTAACCTCGCCATCCGCAGCCGCTTGTAGTCGAGGAGCTGGATGCGGAAGTTCTGGCGAAGAAGATTGGGCCCACCATGGAAGTGGATTATTTGACTAGCCTGCCGCGACGCATCCACCTCATTGTGGATGAGGGGGCCAAAGCAGGAGCATCCCGGCCGGCTCTTACTGACGAGCGGGGCATCGTTTGGTCCTATCGGAGACTGATCGATACGATCGAGGCCGTTGCAGGTGACTTGGCGCGTCTAGGGATCCGTCCCGGTGATCGGGTCATGGTGGTGGGCGAGAACTCAATCGGCGCCATCGTCCTGATGTATGCGGCGAGCCGGCTTGATGCATGGGCAGTGATGACGAGCGCACGGCTCGGCCCGCACGAACTGGACGCCATTGAGGGTGATTGCAAGCCCAGACGCGTATTCTATACGCATGGAATATCGGCGGAAGCAGATGCTGCGGCGTGCCGGCGCGGCGCGGAAGCCGAAGCGTTCACGGGGATTGGAGCGATCAAGGTCGGTAAGTTGGAGGCGAGCGCCGTTCCCGAGGAGGTCTATGAGGATCCCGCCCGTCAGGTTGCAGTTCTCATCTACACGACGGGGACTACCGGTCGCCCGAAGGGAGTGATGCTCAGTCATCGCAACCTCGCTTACGTGGCGGGCCGGGGCAAAAGAACCAACACGCTCTTTCCCGAGGACGTCACGCTTTGCGTTATGCCGATCTCTCATTCGTACGGGTTGACGTTGCTGCAAGGTATGTTGTTTGTCGGCGCACACCTGCGGATCATGCCGAGGTTCTCTCTCACGCAAGCAATCGACGCCGTCGTGAATGGTTCGTTGACCGCCTTCAATGCCGTCCCTGCGATGTTGTCGCGGATCATCGCTTACGTCGATCAGAACAATATCAAGCTCACGCCCAATAACCTTCGTTATGTCTATACCGGAACGGCACCGCTCGATCTGTCTCTGCGACAGAGCGTCGAGCGAGTGTTCGGCGTGGTGCTTCATAATGGTTACGGGCTGACCGAGACGTCTCCGACCATCAGTCGGACGCTGTATGCCATGGGAAGCAACGAAATCAACATCGGACCGCCAATCCCGGGAATCGAAACCAAGATCGTCGGACCTGATGGGCGGGAAGTACCCGATGGCGAAGCGGGCGAACTGCTCGTTCGCGGGCCCAACGTGATGTTGGGGTATTATGGTCAGCCGGACATGACCGCGGAGGCGATCGATCGCGAAGGATATTTGAAAACCGGAGATATCGTCAGCCGGTCGCCGGGCGGCGAACTGGTGGTCCAAGGCCGGTCGAAGGAGCTAATTATCAGGTCCGGCTTCAACGTCTATCCGCCCGAAATCGAGGCTGTCCTCAATTCTCATCCGGCGGTTCTCAATTCCGCGGTAGTCGGGCGATCAATCGAGGGCAACGAGGAAATCATCGCTTTCGTTGAGCCGACCCCTGGAAGCACCATCGAAGTGGCCGAACTGCTCGCGCTCGTGGAGCGGCAGCTCGCACCATACAAGAAGCCGCAGCAGATCATTGTCTTGCCGCAACTTCCGGTAGCCCCGAACGGGAAGATTAGAAAGCACGACTTGAAAAAGCGCGCCGAGGAGTCGCTGTCAGCGGCTACCTCAGTTTAACGAATTATAGACCGGACGGACGGAAATGGTGACAAGTCGCGAGCAGATGTACCCCGATACAAAGTTGTTCATCGATGGATCCTGGCGCGATGGAACGAGCGGAAAGGTCGAGCCCATCCTGAATCCGGCGACGGGAAAATTGATCGGAACAGTTGCGCACGCGTCTATCCCCGATCTCGACGACGCACTTGAATCGGCCGTGCGCGGGTTCGAATTGTGGCGGAGGACGTCTTCCTTCGAGCGATACAAATTGATGCGTGGGGCTGCCGAAAAGCTCCGCGAGCGAGCCGCCTCAATCGCGCGTATCATGACGCTCGAGCAAGGCAAGCCGCTGGGCGAGGCGAAGATGGAGGTGTTGCTCGGCGCAGACATCATCGACTGGTTCGCGGAGGAGGCGCGTCGATCCTACGGTCGGACCATTCCGTCACGTTCCGGCGCCGTACAGCAGGTCGTGATCCGCGAGCCAGTTGGGCCTGTCGCCGCCTTCACGCCGTGGAATTTTCCGATCAACCAAGCCGTCAGAAAGATATCAGCTGCGATGGCGGCCGGGTGCTCCGTGATTCTGAAGGGACCCGAAGAAACGCCGGCAAGTTGTGCAGCTCTGGTCAATGCTTATGTCGATGCCGGCTTGCCCTCCGGTGTCCTCAATCTCGTTTTCGGTGTGCCGTCCGACATATCGGAATACTTGATTGCCCACCCTGTCATTCGCAAGATTTCGTTCACGGGTTCGACGCCAGTCGGGAAGCGGCTTGCGGCTCTCGCTGGAAGTCACATGAAGCGCGTTACGATGGAGCTAGGTGGACATGCGCCTGCGCTAGTCTTCGAGGACGCAGATGTCAAACAAGCGGCAAAATTGCTGTCCGCGGCAAAGTTCAGGAATGCCGGCCAGGTTTGTGTTTCTCCGACCCGGTTCATGGTCCATGAACGGGTCTACGACGACTTCGTTGAACAATTCACCGCTGCTGCCAAAGCTCTCGTCGTCGGGGACGGCCTCGACGAAGCGACCCAAATGGGACCACTAGCTAATCTCCGTCGAGTCGAGGCGATGGACGCGCTGGTCTCGGACGCCGTTCAGCGCGGCGCGCGCATCCGGACAGGTGGAAGGCGCCTGCGCAACGATGGCTTCTTCTTTCAACCGACGGTTCTGACGGACGTGCCTCTGGACTCGCGCATTATGAACGAGGAGCCATTCGGCCCTGTTGTGCCAATCGCGTCGTTCTCGACATTCGAGGATGCCATGGTCGAAGCGAATCGGCTCCCTTATGGCCTTGCTGCATATGCGTATACGAAGTCAGCGGCGACGATCGGCGCGCTCGGCTCGATCGTGGAGAGTGGAATGGTGTCGATCAACCACCAAGGCCTTGCCTTACCGGAGACTCCCTTCGGAGGAATCAAGGACTCCGGATACGGTTCGGAAGGTGGTACAGAAGCGATGGACGCGTATCTCAACACTAAGTTCCTGACCCAGATGCACGGTTAGCATGCGCGATCGGCAATGCTGATACGCCGTCGCGGAGCATGCGTCGCGCAGGTCAAACCTC
Organism: Afipia sp. OHSU_II-C1; assembly: GCF_000497575.1. Taxonomy (GTDB): domain Bacteria; phylum Pseudomonadota; class Alphaproteobacteria; order Rhizobiales; family Xanthobacteraceae; genus Afipia. The sequence goes on along the minus strand of NZ_APJI01000006.1, from coordinate 352,694 downwards.
GCGACGGTCCTTCGCCGCGCCAGACTCTAGGGCCCAAAGATCCAACGCCTAAAGCGAGTTAGCGAAGTGTTGTTGACCATCGACCGCGTTCAGATCGCGACGCCGGATGCCAAAAGTGCCGCGGAGATGTGGCGTCGCCGATTGGGGGCGGAACAAGTCTCTGCGGATCGGGTCCGGGGATTGGGCGCCAAACGAGTGACATTGCGTGCCGGGACCGGCGAGATTGAGTTGTTGGAGCCGGAAGGCAACGGCGTTGTCGCGGACGAACTGGCAAGACGCGGGCGATCTCATCTATTCGGCGCCGGCGCGACCTCACTCGACCCGCGTGCACTGGTGCATCATGCCACGTCGGTCGGAGTTGAGCATCAGCACGAAAATGGCCAGGATTTTCTCCGGTTCGAAATCGAGGGGAAGCCGGTCCATTTCGTAATCTCTCCCCCGCGTACGGTGGAGCCGACCGGCGGGATTGATTTCCTTTATGAGGTGACTTTGCTCGCGGCCGACCAGGCAGCCGCGGTAACGCGCTTCGCCGAAGTCTTTCGTCTTGATACACGGAATTTCGTGACGATTACCTCGGAGCTCTTTGGCTATACGGGCGTCCTCACTCTCTTCGCGCCTGATCGCCTCGACCGATTTGAAGTCATCACGCCGACGGACTTCACCAAGACGCTCGGCAGGTATCACGCCCGCCAAGGCTCGTCTTTCTATATGGCGTATGCCGAAAGCCGAGAGATCGGTCGCATCGAAAGATCGGCGAAGGCGGACGACGTGGGACACACGCTGGATCCGCGCGAGGAGAAGCGGAGCGGTCGAGATCCGGAGCAACTCTGGCTTCATCCTCCGGCCCTTGGCGGAATGATGCTAGGGCTATCGCGGCCGACGCTTGGTTGGCGCTGGTCGGGCCACCCTGAGAGGGTCGTGGCGTTAGTGCAATAGAAGCTCGATGGTGGATGCGTCGGGCTTATGTCGATTGCATCAGGCCGCGACTGACCCATCGGAAAAATATCCGATGACGAGGATACGATGAGCAAAATTAGGTTCACCGAACCAAATCGAGAAATCCTCGCGCGCCGAGATTCAATCATAAACGATCTAACCCGCCTTGTTGACCCCGCTGGGCTAATAACGTCGACGGACGAGTGTCGGGCTTATGAGACAGATGCGTTGACGGCCTATCGCAAGATGCCGCTCGCCGTCGTCCTACCGAAGACGACCGAAGAGGTGAGTGCCGTTTTGAAATACTGTCACGACACCGGCGTCAAGGTCGTGCCGCGCGGCGCAGGTACGTCTCTCGCCGGCGGGGCAATTCCGAGTGAAGACGCCGTCGTTCTCGGACTTTCAAAGATGAATCGGGTGCTCGCGGTCAACTACGATGACCGCTTCATCCGCGTCGAAGCGGGAGTCACAAATTTGAGCGTAACGGCGGTGGTGGCGGAGAACGGCTTCTTCTATGCGCCAGACCCTTCCTCTCAACTTGCCTGCACGATCGGAGGCAACATTGCCAACAACTCCGGAGGCGCGCATTGCCTGAAGTATGGAGTCACGACCAATAACCTCCTCGGCGTAAGGATGGTACTGATCGATGGATCGATCATCGATCTCGGCGGTGACTATCTCGATAGCGCTGGACTCGATCTGCTGGGCCTGGTCGTCGGCTCCGAGGGGCAGCTCGGGATAGTGACCGAAGCGACCCTCCGAATTCTGAAATCGGCCGAGGGAGCGCGCCCGGTTCTGTTCGGTTTCCCGTCTTGCGAGGGAGCGGGCAAGGCGGTTGCGGACGTCATTGCCGCCGGTATCATTCCCGTAGCCATCGAATACATGGACAAGGCCGCCATCGAGATCTGCGAGGCCTTCGCCAAGGCCGGCTATCCGCTCGATGTCGAGGCCCTTCTGATTGTAGAGGTCGAAGGGTCCGACGCCGAGATGGACGCGACGCTGGCGGACATCACCGCCATCGCTCGTGCGAATGGTGCGACGACAGTGCGCGAGAGCAGGTCGGCAATTGAGACGGCGGCAATCTGGAAGGGGCGGAAGTCGGCTTTCGGTGCGACCGGGCGAGTCGCTGACTATTTGTGCATGGACGGCACGGTGCCGACCGGCAAGCTGTCGTACGTTTTGGCGGAGATCTCCAAGATCGTACAGCGACACGGATTGCGTGTCGCGAATGTTTTCCATGCCGGTGACGGCAACATGCATCCGCTCATCCTCTACAACGCGAACGATCCGTCGCAGCAGTCGAAGGCGGAAGCAGCGGGAGATGACATTCTCAGGCTCTGCGTTGAAGTTGGTGGGTGCCTGACGGGCGAGCACGGTGTCGGTATCGAGAAGCGTGATCTAATGCGCTGCCAGTTTGACGATGCCGATCTGGCTCAACAGATTCGGGTGCGCGCCGCGTTCGATCCGCGATGGCTGCTCAATACGGATAAGGTGTTTCCCCTCGATTTTCGATGTCAAGGTTAGGGTGACGGGAGTGTGATGACCGATTGCTATAAGCCGCGCGACGAGTGCGGACTGTCGTCTGCCATCAAGGATGCGGCTACAGCAAAGATGCCTCTCGTCGTGCGCGGCGCCGGCTCCAAGTCGGCGATGGGCCGACCGCTGGGTGGATACGCTATGCCTCTAACGACCGAGCGCATGCGCGGAGTTTCACTTTATGAGCCGACAGAGCTCGTCATCGGTGCTTTGCCTGGAACGCCGGTTTCCGAAATCGATCGGATGCTCGCCAAGCACAACCAGATGCTTCCGTTCGAGCCGATGGATCATCGTGTGTTGTTCGGGACGAGCGCAGAGCCGACAATCGGAGGTATTGTCGCCGGGAATGTTTCGGGTCCGCGTCGTGTCGCGGTCGGAGCTTGTCGCGACAGCCTGATCGGCGTTCGCTTGGTCACGGGCCGCGGAGACATCGTGAAATCCGGCGGGCGCGTGATGAAGAATGTCACCGGGCTCGATTTGGTCAAGCTGACCTGCGGTGCGTGGGGCACGCTCGGCGTTTTGAGCGAAGCCATCTTCAAGGTGTTGCCGAAGCCGGCGCGTTCCCTATCGCTGGGATTGCGCGGCTTGGACGACATGACAGCGATTTCGGCGCTAACCGCAGCGCTCGGGTCGACTTTCGCGGTCTCGGCGGCGGCGCATATCCCGGCGAGTATTGGGTCGGACTCGACTACGATCGTTCGACTAGAGGGGTCCGAGGGCTCGGTAGCCTACGGATCCCGCGAACTTGCCAGGCTCTGGTGCTCCTTTGGGCTGCCCGACCTGATCGAAGGGGATGAAAGCGCAAACTTTTGGTTGCGCATCCGCGACGCGCACTGGCTGGCTCAGCCAATGGATCGTTCCATTTGGCGGTTGTCCTTGGCCCCCTCCAAAGCGCCGCGTGCTCTTGCTGACATCCGGCGAAAACTCGGCGTGCGGTATTTCTACGACTGGGGCGGTGGTCTCGTGTGGCTCGCGGTCGTGGGCGCTGACGATGCGGGAGCGTCGGTCGTTCGGGAAGCTATGGTCAATACCGGTGGGCACGCCACACTCGTACGGGCTTCATCGGAGATTCGCCGCAGGATCGATGTGTTCGAGCCGCTTCCTCCTGCGGTGCTCAAGTTGACGCAGGAAATCAAGAAATCTTTCGATCCTGACCGCGTTCTAAATTTCGGCAGGATGTACGCCGGTATCTGAGGCGAGGCGGACTGGTATGCAAACAAACTTCTCGCTGACGGCCTTGGCCGATGCACATGTAAGCGAGTCAGAAAAAATCCTCCGTGCCTGTGTGCATTGCGGCTTTTGTACTGCGACATGCCCGACATATCTGCTTCTTGGTGACGAAGCGGACAGTCCGCGCGGGCGCATCTATCTGATCAAGGACATGTTGGAGGAGGAAAAGCCGGCGACCCCTCAGGTCGTCGAGCATATCGATCGATGTCTGACGTGTCTTTCCTGCATGACGACCTGTCCGTCCGGCGTGCACTACATGCACCTGGTCGATCACGCGCGAGCCCATATCGCCCGAACCTATACGCGTCCTCTGCCTGATCGGTTGCTTCGAGGCATGTTGGCGAAGGTGCTGCCGTTTCCGGGCCGACTTAGGTTGGCTTTACGCGTGGCTACCGTGAGCAGGCCGATCAGAAAGTGGCTCGCCAATCTTCCCGGCGGCGCGCAACTCGCCGCGATGATTGAACTTTCGTCGTCATTCAAGCGAAGAAGGCCGACCCGAAGGTTACCGGGCGCGACCGTCGATAGGCCGCGCGGTCGGGTTGCGCTTCTGAGCGGATGTGCCCAGCAGGTCCTCGGCCAGAACATCAACGAGGCTGCAATCCGGTTGTTGACGCGTCACGGTATCGAAGTAGTTCAACCGATCGACGAAGGGTGCTGCGGAGCTCTCGTGCAGCACTTGGGATACGAAAGTCGGGCGCTGGATGCGGCTCGACACAACGTGGATGTATGGACACGCGAAATCGAGAACGGCGGCCTCGACGCCATCGTGGTTACGACGTCCGGTTGCGGAACGGTCATTAAAGATTATGGCTTCCTACTTCGCAACGATAACGCCTACGCTCAGAAAGCCGTACGGATCTCGGCTCTAGCGCGGGACATCACAGAATTCTTGCATGAATTACCGCTTCAAGACGGTGTTCGGACTACCGGCCAGGTCGTGGCTTACCATTCGGCATGCTCGATGCAGCATGGACAGCAGGTTAGAGATCAGCCGAAGTCACTTTTGAGGCGAATGGGGTTTGTAGTGAGAGAAGTACCGGAAGGCCACATATGTTGCGGCTCCGCCGGAACATACAACGTACTGCAGCCTGAGATCGCCAATCGACTGCGCGCACGAAAGGTCACCAACATTGAGAAGGTCAAACCGCAAATCATTGCGAGTGGAAATCTCGGCTGCATAACGCAGATTGGTGCTGGAACACGCATTCCAGTCGTCCACACGGTGGAGTTGGTCGATTGGGCGATGGGCGGCCCGTTGCCTGACGTCCTAAAGGGGTGCTTGGGCTAGGTGCGGACAAGCGACCGCTCTGACGTCCTAGTTTGGATTGCCATTTCCGTCCATCGCGGCTTCGATTGCCTTATTGGCTGCTGTCTCATCATACAGATGGCAGGCGATCTGCCGATTGCCGTGCAACCGCAGCGGCGGAATTTCGCGGCTGCAGACCGGCATGGCGGACTGACAGCGAGGGTGAAATGGACAGCCGGGCGGGGGGGTGGCGACGCTCGGCACCTCGCCCTGAAGGAGCACGTGATCGCGGGCGCGCTCGATTTGCGGGTCCGGCACCGCTACCGCATCGAGAAGAATGCGCGTGTAGGGATGGAGCGGTTCGCCGTAGAGGTCGTCGCGCGTCGCGATCTCGACGATGCGTCCGAGATACATCACTGCGACCCGATCGCTCATGTGTCGGACGACGCCGAGGTCGTGCGAGATGAACAGATAGGACAAGCCGAACTGCTCCTTGAGGTCGGAAAACAAGTTCAGAACCTGGGCCTGCACTGAGACGTCGAGAGCTGAGACCGGCTCATCACAGATGAGCAGTTTCGGACGCAGTGACAGGGCGCGCGCGATGGCGACCCGCTGACGCTGGCCGCCGCTGAGTTGGTGCGGATAGCGGTCGAGGAAGCGAGTACCCATTCCGACCGTATCTAGGAGTTCGGCAGCCTTCGCGCGGCGCTCGTGGCCCGATCTGCCGACGCCCTGAATCGCCATCGGTTCGGCGATCAGGTCGGCGATTGTCATGCGGGGATTTAGCGACCCGAACGGATCCTGGTAGATGATCTGCATCTCACGCCTTAGCGGTCGCATCTGGCGATGACTGAAGCCCGTGATATCGCGTCCGTCGAACACGACCCGGCCGCCGCTCGGCGGCGTCAGTTGTAGTATGGCCATGGCCGTGGTGGATTTGCCGCAACCGCTTTCGCCGACGAGCGAGAGAGTTTCGCCGCGCTGGAGTGTGAGGGATATGCCCTTGACAGCTCGAACGGAGGGGGCGCCCGTTACGCCGAAAGAGGTTGTGCTTGCATAGTCGACGCACAGGTCCGAGACCTCGAGAATATTCGTTGCTACGTCGTTCATAGCGGATTCCAGCACGCGAACAGATGGCCGTTCCGTGTGCGTTCGTCGCCGCTAAGCGGAGGGCGTTCGTCGCACCGTTCGGTCCGACGTGGGCAGCGCGGTGCGAAGGCGCAGCCCCCGGTTCCGTCGGAGGGGGCGGGTGGCTGCCCAGCGATCGACTCGAGCCGATGAGCGATCGGACCGACGATCTTGGGCACGGAGGCGAGGAGGGCGTGCGTATAAGGATGGCGCCCATCGCGATAGAGGTCGTCGGCCGCCGCTGTCTCGACGATGCGGCCGGCATACATCACGTTGACCCAGTCGGCGTAGCGCGCCACGACGCCGAGATCGTGCGTGATGAGAAGCAGCGCCCCGCCCAATCCGCGGGTAAGGTCAGTGAGAAGCGTCAAAATCTGCGCCTGCACGGTGACGTCGAGTGCTGTCGTCGGCTCGTCCGCGATGATGAGTCTTGGCTCGCAGGAGATCGCGATAGCAACCATGACACGCTGGCGCATACCCCCACTGAGCTGGTGAGGATAGGCCTCGGCTTTGGTCTCTGCATCCGGGATGCGGACCTTCTTGAGAAGGTAGATCGCCTGCGCTTTGGCGGCGCTCCAGGACATCCGGCGATGACGCACCAGCGGCTCGGCGATCTGGCGCCAGATGCGCAGGCTTGGGTTCAGCGCTGTCATCGGCTCCTGGAAAACGATGCCGACCTCGTTGCCTCGGATGTCCCTGATCTGTTTTGGTGACTGCGTCTGCATATCACGGCCGGAGAGGCGTATTTCGCCGGCCGTGATCTTGATCGGTGGCATTGGCAGTAGATGGGTGAGCGACATCGCGGTGATGCTCTTGCCCGCGCCGCTTTCGCCTACGAGCGCCACGACCTGGCCTGAATAGGCCCGGAACGAAACGTCTGCGACAGCACTCAGCTCCGTCTTGCCCGACCAGATGCCCACGCAGAGCCCGCGTACATCCAGTATCGGGGGCCCCGACATTTCCAAAGTTCCGTGCATCGATCAGAAGCCCATCGACTTCTTTAGATCCTGATCGATCCAAGCGCGCGCCCAGACCGGCGCATCACGCCGAGCGGAGACCGAAATCTCACCATAGTAATTCTTGACCCACGGCCACCATACCGTGAACGAGCGCGGCCTGGGCAGAAACAGGAATGGCGCTCGCGCGGTCATCTCATTGGTGAGCGCGGCGACGCCCTTCTTGACCTTGTCCGGGTCCCTCTCCTGCTGGATGGTGTCGAGTGCCGCATCGACCTTCGGGTCGTTGACGCGGGCCGAATTCCAGACGGAAGAGGACCGGTACAGTTTCTCGATTGAGGCCGTCGGATTGCTCATGCCTGCGAGATGCCAATAGCCGGGGCCGTGCTTGCCGGTGGTCATCAGACTGAGAAACGCTCCATACTCCTTTGGCTCGATGGTCATCTTTACGCCGATTGCCGACAGATATCCGGCTACAATCTGCGCTTTCTTTAGCTGCTCAGGGAAGCTCGGAACCTGTGCCTTGAACTCGAAACCATTCGCAAGACCCGCTTCGGCGAGGAGCTTCTTGGCCTTGGCCGGATCGTACTGGAGAACCTCCCGGGCATCGTTCGGCATCTTTTCGGGCGGCGTGAAATAGCCTTCCCAAGTTTCGTCCATCGGCAGGTGCGGAAAGTCGGCGTGGCCGCCATAGATCTGCTTCGAGATGGCGGCCCGGTCGACCGCGAGATTCAAGGCGAGACGCACCTTCGGGTTGTCGAAGGGTGGTGCATCGACCCGCATTGCCAGTGCCTCACCCGCATAGTCGGGGTGTTCGATGACTTTGATTTTATCTTGGATCGGCGCCAGTGACTTGAGTTCGTCCCAGTTGATATTCGCCATGACATCGATCTTGCCGGTGCGGAAGGCGGCTAGGCGTGTCTGTGAATCCCCGATCGTCCGCATCACAAGGTTATCGACGAATGGGATCTTGTAAGGTTTGCCGTCGATCGTCTCGCGGTCCCAGTACTCCTTGTTAGCCTGATAATCCCCGAAGGCCCCGGCCTCATACCGCGTCAACCGGAAGGGACCCGTGCCGCAGGCATTCTGCCAGTTGCCAGCACCGCCGTTAGGGGCCTCCGTGATCTCTTTGGGATAGATGCCGGCGTAATAGCCGTAGCCGAGGCGGTACTTCCACTCCGAGTTGTACTCCTTCAGGAAGAAGGTCACCTGGTGCGGTCCCGTCTCCTCGGCCCTGTCGATGAAGGAAAAATAGACTTTGTTCGCCTTCGGACTAGCGACGAGACGGTTATACGCGAACACGACGTCTTTGGCGGTAAAGTCGCGCGCTTCCATGATGCCTTTGCAGGCCTGCCATTTCACGTTCTTGCGCAGGTTGATAACGATCGAGAGCGGTTTGTCGACGACCTCCCAGCTCTCTGCGAGTTCGCCGCGCAGCACGTCGTCGCTGAGCCAGGCCTCGCTGAAAAAGTTGTTCTTCCCGCCGCCACGTACGCCTTTGCTTAGATCGCCCACCATCAACTGCTCCATGTAGGGCCCAGCATCGATAGAGACCTTCCAGTTCCAGTCGGCGGGATCCCACGACAACGCCGCAATCCCCGGGGAGTAAGGAACGATGGTCAGCGTGCCACCGTATTTGGGTTCCTGGGCGCTCACGGCTTGGGTCGCAATCACAGTCCCGAGCGCGATAACCGCCATAGTTCCGAGATGTCGGCCTACCATTCCTTGCTCCTCCTTAGTGTTATGGTTTTTCGCTCAATTGCGCACTATTCCGCGTGGATCGAGAAGATCGCGGAGAGAGTCTCCGAAGATGTTCACGCAAAAAACGATCAGAGTTATCGCGAGGCCAGGGGCCGCGACCATCCAGACGTTCTCGAACATGTAAGGGCGGGCATCGCTCAGCATACGGCCCCACGCGGGTGCGGGCGGTGGCACACCAAGACCAAGGAAGCTGAGACTCGATTCGGCCAGGATCACGCCGCCGAGGCGCGTGGTGTAAAGCACGATGAGGGGCGCGGCGATCGTCGGCAGGATGTGCCGGAGAATAATGTGCCAGTTACCGGCGCCGAAGGAATGGCCCGCCTGCACGTACAGTTGCTCGCGCGCCGACAGGACCGCGCCGCGTACGATGCGCGAACCGGCAACGCCGTAGAGGATGCCGAGGAGGGCGATGATCTGCACGATCCCGGGGCCGAGAACCGCGACGCCCGCGATCAGCACGATTAGGTCGGGAAAGCTCTGCCAGGTATCGACGAACCGCTGAACCAGGGCATCGAGACGTCCGCCGAAATACCCGGACAGAACCCCGAGCGTGACCGATAGGGCGAGCGATAGCAGCGCGGCGGTGATACAGACGATAACGGAAGTACGGGCTCCATAGATGATGCGGCTGAGGATGTCGCGTCCGAGTTCGTCTGTGCCGAGGTGGTGCGACCAGGACGGCCCTTGCATCAGCGATGTAAGGTCGATCGCGTCGAAGTCGTACGGTGCGATCCAAGGTGCCAAGAGTGCGCAGACCACGATCGCGGCGAGAAGGCCGGCGCAAACCGTTCCGAGGATATCCTGCTTAAAAAGGCGACTGAAGAAAGTCCTGACGGGTGCTGCCCAAGCGCCTCGCCCGGGACCTGTTTCGATCTTCAGAGGTGACTCGATAGTCATGCGTTCAGCCCTGACGAATCTTGGGATCTAGGAGGGCGTAGCTGATGTCGACGAGCAGGTTGATCGTCATTACGCCGACGCCCACGAGAAGAAAGATGCCCGTAATGACCGGATAGTCCCGCTGCGACACCGCCATCAGGAGTAGTTGGCCCATACCGGAGATCACGAAGATCTGCTCAATCACGACCGCGCCACCGATCAGCAGGGGCAACTGCAACCCGACGATGGTTATGACCGGCAGAAGCGCGTTTTTGAGGACATGGCGCAGGACGACCGTCCGCTCGTCGAGACCCTTGCTCCAAGCTGTACGGACATAATCCTGGCGCATGACTTCGAGGACCATGGTGCGGGTCATCCGCATCGTCACTCCCGACAAGGCGATGCCGAGGACGATGGCGGGCGGCACCATCTGGCGGAGGCTAAGGAGGGGATCGTCGGTCAGCCGAACATATTGCACGGTCGGAGCGATCCCCCAGAGCATCGCCGGCACGACCACCACTAATGTCCCGAGCCAAAAAGGCGGGACGGACAGGGCCGTGATGGCAAAGACACGGCCGAGATAATCGACCGGCTTGTTTTGCCGGATCGCCGAGATGATCCCGACGGGCAGCGCGATCAAGAGCGCGAATATCATGGCCAGCACGCCTAGATACAGAGTAATCGGCATGCGCTCGGCGACGAGGCGGGTGACGCTATCTCCCGTCCAAAGCGAGCGACCGAAATCTCCGTGGAACACAATCGAGCTGATCCAGTGCCAATATTGTACAAGGACCGGCTGATCGAGCCCGAGTGCCTTGATAAGATCTTCGCGGGTCTGGACGCTGGCCGAGATGTCGTTCTGCGACATCATCATGTCGATCGTGTTTCCCGGTATCAGGCGAATGGCCGAGAACACAATAACGCTCGCTAACAGGAACGTCGGCACAAGGGCGACAAGGCGACGAATTAGATATCTCAGCATGACGCGGTCCATTGGAGGGCGCGCTCACCATGCAGATTGGCTTGGTCCGACAGCACCACGCTCTTGTCCCTCTCTATGTGAAAAAGGCCGCTGAACGCCCGCTCATCAAAAAATGAGGTGAGTTCTCTATTTGCAGATCAGTTGCAATCTGGCACATCCAATCTGGTCATACCATTCAAGCGTGCTCTTGGCGGCGGTGTCAAGGCGAATGTTGTCGCGGTGGCGTAGCTCCGGGGTGCTTATCTACTCCGAGAACCATTGACCGACCGAATTGGATATGCCAATTTGGTCGAACCAGATCGCGATGTCTACCAAAACGCATGCGCACCTGGATGGTTGATTTACGTCGAAAATCTCGAAGGAGAAGCGCTGTGGCGAAGGAAAAGAGTGGCTACTACGGCCAGCGAAGGAAGTTCTGGTCGTGGGGATATGAAGGTGAAGCTAATTCCAAGGACGAAATCCGAACCATGCGAGACCGCGTGGAGCAGCGGCTTGGAATTAAAGACATCGAAATTCTGTCAGACCCGACTCTGGACGAGATTGAACTTTATGCGTCGCGCATAAAGATCCCGCGAACGCTGGAGGATTTCTGTACCTCGGAAAAATGGGACAGAATTGTTCATACGTACGGTAAGGGTTTCAAGGACATGACCCTTATCTACCGGCGCGATTTCAAGAAGGCTCCGGACGTCGTGGCCTATCCGCGCGACGAAGAAGACATCGCTGCCATCTTCGACTGGTGCGGGGAAAATAGTTATGCATGCATCCCGTATGGCGGCGGATCGAGCGTCACCGGCGGCTTCTGGGGTCCCGAGCGCGACGCCTTTCCCGGGGTCGTCGTAATCGACTTGGGCAACCTCAACAAGATTCTCGAAGTCGACCCCGTGTCGCGCTGCGCGCGGATCCAGGCGGGCATTCTCGGTCCGGCTCTGGAAGAACAACTGAAGCCGCATGGCCTCACCTTGCGCCATATTCCGCAATCGTGGGAATTCTCATCGCTGGGCGGTTGGATCGCAACCCGCTCGTCCGGTCACTATGCGACCCATCTCACGCATATTGACGACATGGTGGAAAGCCTGCGCGTGGTCACCCCGGCGGGAACGATCCAGAACCGCCGCCTGCCAGGCTCGGGTGCGGGACCCAATCCGGATCGGCTGTTCATCGGGTCTGAGGGCTCGCTGGGCATCATCACCGATGCATGGATGCGTCTACAGGGGCGTGTGAAATTCCGTGCGAATGCGTCGATCTCCTTCAAGACGTTCTATCAGGGTGCCAAGGCCGTCCGTCAGATCACCCAAGCAGGACTGTTCCCGGCGAACTGTCGCTATCTGGACGAGCAGGACGCCAAATTCTACGGCGCTGGAGACGGCACCGATTCGGTCCTGTTGCTGGGCTTCGAATCCGCCGACCATCCGGTGGACGCGTGGCTGGAGCGTAGTCTCGAAATCTGCAAGGACTTCGGTGGCGTCGTGAAGCAACAGGCGGGAACTGCGGACAACGCGCTGGAGACCAGCCGTAGCGGGCCGCAGGGTAACTGGCGGCACCAGTTCAGATATCTGCCCCGGTTGATGCATACGCGCGCAGCGATGGGAATCGTCAGCTTCACGTTCGAAACTGCCTACACTTGGGATCGGTTCGAAGAAGTCGATACCGAGATCATGCGTCGCATCCGGAAGGCCCAGAAGGAAAATCTTGGCGGCGGCATCGTCTGCCGCAGGTTCTCCTTCCTGTATCCGGACGGCCCGGCTCCTTACTATTCGATCATGGCTCCTTCGACGCACGCCAACAGCCTTGAAGCCTATAAGATGCTCCACGACGTTGCGTCGGACGCGCTAATCGAACTCGGCGCAACCATCACGCACCACCATGCTGTCGGAAAATCGTTCCGTCCTTGGTACGACAAGGAAGTCGATCCGTTGTTCCGCCGTGTGCTGGCAGCCGCCAAGACCGAACTGGACCCGAAGTGGATGTTGAACCCTGGGCTGATCGTTGACAAGCCAGCAGGGCTCAAGATCGTCGGATAGGAGTCCTCTGCGATGATTGATCTATACTTCTGGCCAACCCCGAACGGGTATAAAGCAGCCATAATGCTGGCAGAGTTGGACTTGGAGTATCGTGTAGTTCCGGTTGATATAACGGCAGGTGAGCAGTTTCATCCGGAATTTCTGAAGATCAATCCAAATAACAAAGTGCCGGCCATCGTGGATCACGATGGCCCGCACAACAAGCCATATGCAGTTTTTGAATCCGCGGTCGTTCTTATCTATCTCGCGGAAAAGTCCGGTAGATTTCTCTCTCAGGATCCTGAAAAGCGCTACGATACGCTAAAGTGGCTTGTATTTCAGAATACGACGATGGGTCCAATGCTGGGCCAAGCGCACCACTTCATGGTGTATGCGACTGAGAAGATCGATTACGCGATCGAACGTTATGATCGGGAAGTTGGTCGAATATACAACATTCTCGAGAAGCGCCTTGGCGAATTTGAATATCTCGCCGGCGAGTATTCCATCGCTGACATCAGCACATTCCCTTGGGTTCGCACGCGAAAGCTGCATCGACGTGACTTGTCGGAGTACCCGAACATTGATCGATGGTACCAGGCGATCAAAGACCGTCCGGGGGTTAGGGCGGGCATAAATACGTTGTCCGACAGCAAACAATGGGAAGCGAAGCCGGGCACCGAGGCCTGGAAGAATATGTTCGGAAAGAACTGAAGTTCGCAACAATCCAAAAGCGAGCGTCGACTCGAATGACTAACTGGGTAAAAGCCGCTCTTACGAAAGATGTGTCGGATGACAGCATTCAGCAGCTCAATATCAACGGATGCAAAGTTGCGCTCTACCGCTGCGGCGAAGAGTATTTTGCCACGTCTGACGTTTGTACTCATGCCTATGCACTTCTGTCCGACGGTTGGCTCGATGGTTACGAGATCGAGTGCCCGCTTCATGGCGCCCGCTTCGATGTTCGAACGGGCGCGGCGTTGACCTCACCAGCAGAAACGGCCCTGGCAACCTATCCTGTTCGTGTCGCCGGTGATGCTGTGGAAATCGATGTCACCTCGGCACCGTCTAATCCCGACGCGTCAACCTAACTTAACGGCAAGGGGGGCGACGATGTCGCCATTTTGTGTGACGCCCCCATCTCGTCCGAAATAGCCGCTCCGCTTTGCTACAAGAAAAATAGAGGAGGTCGAATTGACCAGCTTCAGGTCGGAAGTACCCAGCCCTGTGAGGCCGAGCGACGGTGGTGTCAGAGGTGGGCCAATCACACCCGAAATGGTTTCGAAGCTGCTGGACGATCGACCCGATGACGGAATATTTCGGGTAGATCGGACGGTGTTCACCGACCAGGATATTTTTGAGCGCGAACTTACTCACGTTTTCGAGGGGACTTGGGTTTTCGTCGGGCTGGAAAGTCAGTTACGCAAGCCGAATGACTTCGTGACGACGTACATCGGGCGCCACCCCGTCCTGATTACAAAGGACGGGACTGGAGAAATTCGATGCTTCTTTAACACCTGTCGCCACCGCGGGGCGATCGTTTGCCCCTTTAAGAAGGGCAATCAGAAATTCCATGTTTGTCGCTATCATGGGTGGTCGTACGATAGTGCCGGCAAGAATGTTTCGATGACCGATGAGAAGGATGGCCAGTATCCGCCGTCCTTTCTTGCGGATGATCATGGCCTCAAGCCTGTTCCCAAGATTGCAAGCTATCGAGGGCTTCTGTTTGCAAGCGTGTCGCCCGACGTGCCGACGCTAGAGGAGCATCTTGGTGACGCGCGCGCGTTTATCGATCTCGTTGTCGATCAGGGCATCGAAGGGCTGGAGTTCGTTGACGGAAACGTAAGCTACACGTTCGACGCCAATTGGAAGCTTCAGTTCGAGAACGGGCTTGATTATTACCACTTCGCTTCAACGCACAGTTCGTATATCGACGTTCTCAAGAAGCGTGAAGTGCGGAGAGGACCGCTAGAAGTAAAGCCGTGGAATCCGACAGAGACCGACCCCGACGCGCAAGGAAGCTTCAGCCTGGCGAGGGGGCACGCGATGATGTGGTCCATTCATGCGTCAAGGGTTTATAAGCTCCGCCCTCTCAATCAGGATGGCAAACTTCTGTCGACGGTTCAGGGGCAGACTCGGGAAGACAAGCTCAAGTGGATGTTTCGTCAGCGCAATCTCACGATTTATCCTAACCTGCAGATCGTTGATATCGGCACGCTGCAGTTGCGGACGTGGCGGCCATTGGCTCCGGACAAGACGGAGATTACGTCTCACTGTCTTGCCCCAGTTGGTGAAAGTGACGAGGCGCGCCGCGTTCGCATCCGTCTGTATGAGGATTTCTTCAATCCGAGCGGTCTTGCGACGTCCGACGACAACGTCATGTACGAGCTTTGCCAGACCGGCTACGGAGCTCGTTTCGCTGGTCCTACGCAGGGGTATGCGCGAGGCTTGAGGCCGAAGTCCGGCGAGGCACTCAACTACTCTTCCGAATTGCAGGTTTCACCTGATCGGTGGACCTATGGAGCGCCCCTGTTCGGCGATGAGACATGCTTTCATTCCGGTTACCGGGAATGGCTGCGCCTTATGACTCGTGATCCCTCGGAAGGCTAGGTTAGCGACATGTCAGAGGATGATTACCTGAAGATTGCTACTCGCGTTCTCTTCACGGAGGCAAGACTTCTGGATCAGAAGAAATTCCGCGATTGGGTCAAGCTCTACGCTGACGATGCGATTTTCTGGGTGCCGGCCTGGAAGGACGAGTACGAGACGACGTCCAATCCGAACCGCGAGCTTTCAATGATATATCATGAGAACTCATATGGGCTGAGTGACCGAATTGACAGGATACAGTCGCGAAAGTCCATCACGGCGATGCCGCTTCCGCGCACGGTTCATTCCTATACGAACATCATGGTCGATGCGGCCTCGACGGATTCGATCGAGGGAAATGCCTGCTTCACGGTTCATACGTACGATCCGCGCGCTTGTAAAAGCCATACCAACTTCGGACGCCTTGAATTTCGGCTGCGCCGTCTTGGAGAGGCTTGGCTGATCGGATTCAAAAAGATTTCCCTTACGAACGATCAAATGGCCACTGCGCTCGATTTCTACAGCGTCTAGCAAGTGCGTCGCAGATGAATATCAGCAGAATCTGCCAACTAGCCTTCGGCTGAAGGTATTGAATGTGAGAGTGCTCGGCGCCTGTCAACGGCGGATAAGGAGGACGGGCGCGCCGAATGTGCCCTTCCCCTACAGGGAGCGCTAAAATGCGTTTTGTGATTGTCGGAGCAGGCCTCGCGGGGCACACAGCCGCCGTGCATCTTCGCGAGTTGGCGCCACAAGCCAAGATCGATATTCTCGGAGACGAACTCGGCCTGCCGTATGATCGCCCGCCGCTGTCCAAAGAAGTCCTTGGCGAGGGCGCACCGCGCTATCTGGCAAACGCGGAGACCTATCATGAGAACGGTATTTCGTATCATCCCGGACAAACCGCGACGCAGATCGATCGAAACCGCTCCGAAATTCTAACCGCTTGCGGAAATGCTTATGCTTACGATCGGCTACTCCTCGCGACCGGATCGCGGGCGAGAAAATTGCCGGATAGCGTCGGGCAAAGCTCGAAAATTCTCTATCTGCGAACGCTTGAAGACGCGGTTCGCTTGAAATCCGTGCTTCGGGAATCGCGTCGAATTGCTGTGATCGGCGGCGGGTTCATTGGGTTAGAGGTTGCTGCCGCCGCTCGAGCGATGGCCTGCGAGGTTTTTCTGTTTGAGATGACGGATCGGATACTATCTCGCGGCATGCCTGCTATCCTGAGCCGTTGGGCTGAGAAATTGCATCGCCTGAACGGAGTCCAGTTCGAATTTGGCTCAAAGATCGATTCAATTCATCATCAGGATGATGGTTCGTTGCGATTGCGCTGGAATGCATTCGCAGATGTCGACGCAGTCGTTGTCGGGATCGGGGTTCAACCCAACACCCAACTTGCATCGGACGCGGGGCTGGACGTCGATGATGGTATTGTCGTGGATGATCGCTGCCAGACATCTGATCCGGCGATCTTCGCTGCGGGAGAGGTGACGTCACACCCCGTCTTAGGCGGCGCGTTTCGTCAGCGACTTGAGTCCTGGAAGGTGGCCTCGGGCCAATCGCTGGTCGCGGCGAAATCCATGGCAGGGATTGACTCGCATTATGCGGAGCCGCCGTGGCTATGGTCGGACCAGTTTGGACACAACATTCAGTCGTTAGGAGTGCTGCAAAATGCTGACCGCAGTGTCGTGCTGGACGATCCTGAAACGAACAATTGGACGGCAATCTTCCTCGATAGTCACGATAAAATTGCCGGCGCAATCGCGGTGAACAACGGCCGTGATATTTCGATGCTAAAGCGTGCCTTGCTTCATGACGGAATCATTCCAGAGAAACTGCTCAATAGAGCCGCCAGATAGCGCTCCTATTACGTGTTCATCATGAGAACCGAGATACCGAGCGATATGCTTGGCTTCGACCAAACTCATTGCGCCTATGTTGGCGCGGTTCATGGCGACGGACAGAAGCTTTTTTGAAGGCTCGCCGAGTGCGTCATTTCGCTAAGCGAGCCGAAGGGTAGCCCTCGGAGAGCATCCTCAGGAAAGAGTCAGAGCGGGGTTCCCATTGTCGGCTCTCCAATAGGCCGAATAGTAAAGCCGGTTTGGGCCCGCGCCATGCGCAGTTTTCGTTGCCTATTCCGAAGCTCTAGCCGGGACCGCGTTCGCAGCCGCGCCTTCCCGATCCGGCTAAGCTGGTCCCGCCGATGTTCAAGTGCGTCATGGCGGCGGATAAGGGGCCGGAAGGCGAGAGGAAGTTGTCAGTTAAGGTAGATAGCATCAAAGCAGAAGGGGACGCCGCATGTATTGTAATATAGCCGTCAGATCCTCGGTTGCCGCGTCGCGCGACGCACCCGTCGACCATAACGCTCGTTATCCGTCGGATCGGGGTGCTTGCCGCCGCCCTTCCAGTCGTCGGAGATCAGCCAGTCCTCGAAATAGTAAAGCCACGTTGTGGCCCAGGGTACGAATGTCTGATCGATCCGCATCGTGCCGGTCCACTCGCGCGTTCCTGGCAACGTGAGGCACAGGCGCAGGGGATCATGATAGACGTGCGGCAGGGGCCGCTCACCCGCCAAAGCCGAAAGCTCGGGGTCCGTGACGAAGACGCTTGGTGTTTCGCCCCGCTGAAATGTAATGCGCATGGAGTATTCACGGCTAAGGGGCGTCGGCCTGTCACGATAATCCCAAATAAAGCCAGTCGCGTGCAGCCGGCCTGTCCCCGTACAGATGGGATTGGCGCGCAGAAACATAAACTGCTGCGCGGGCGTCAGGTCTGGGCGGTCACGCGAAAACACCTAGTCACCGAAGAACGTGTTGGAGCGAACCGGCGTCGCATTGGCCGCGCTGGACAGCGTGAGCCCGACCGTCGGCGCGACGTAGAGCTTCTTGGCCGTGCGTGCCTGCGAAATGCTGTCGGTGCGAGCATCGATAACTTTGCGAACGACCGAACTCCCGAGGCTTCCTTCCAAGCTCTTGCCGATAACGTCGATGCCCTGCAAATCCGGAAGGGCCTCGAAGTCCGCCAGTGCCTTCGCATGCCACTCGTAGAAGGCGGCGGCGCGAGCCGGCTCAGTATTCCAGCGCTCGGCGAAGTTCTCGCCGACCGTGGTTTCGTTGGCCACCACATAGATCCGCCGACCATTGACGACCGGCTTATCGATGAAGTGTGGCATCAACCGAATGGTCGCGATCAGAACGTCAAGTTCGGAATCGAAAACAAAGCTCTTGACGCAATACTCATACGACTGTGCCGCGAGCGTGGTGATGATGATGGAGATCGGTGCGATCTCCTCGACGACTTCCAGGAAATGCACATCACGATGCCGCTTGAGGATCTGCACCGTCCGCCGCAGGATGCCTTTGGCGGTGCCATGCACAGGGAAGGGCTCGACGGCCGCACGGTCCTCGGCAGCGAGAGCCTTTTGCATCCGCAAGGTGGGGATTAGGGCTGCCCTGCGTTCAAAGAGCGCCTTGTAGCCTTTCGGATTCGTCGGTTTGAATTCCCGCAGCTTCTTGTCGGGAACCAATTCGCCGCCGTTTGCGCATTTGGCATTGTTGATCGTCGGCGAGATGTCGAGATGATATTCGCGTGCGTAGTTCAAGCGCCAGCAGCGCTTCTTCTCTTCGAGCATGGCAGCGTAGCGCGCGTTCTCCTTCAGGCGATCGCCGACAATGCGTTTCAACTCTGCCGGTGGCCGGTCAGCGGTAAAGCGCAGCACCTTGCAGATGAGATCGACGTCGAAATCTTCGCGCCCGATCGGTTTGACCGTCGTGCCGAGGCCGGTCGAGCCGTGAGCATAAATATCGATCCACTTCAGAAGAGGGTTGTCCGACCCGGAGAGCCATTCCGCGACAGCCTCGTAGCTCGTCCGCGCAGCCTCAAGCTGAGCAGCGGTCAACTCCAGCGCTTGGCAAATCTGATCGAGGAGCGAGTAAACCTCGGCTTTGCGCAAAAGCAGATGCGTCTGGGGAGGCGCCGTGAACATCTGATTCATGGCTCAATTCCTTTCACGGTGTAGATAGGTTTGAACGATTCGGCAGTTTCCGTCAGAAAAACGGGTTCAATGCGAGGACGCTCCTTACGAGCTGATGAGGCGCCCATGCCTTTGAGTTGCGCGATCTTGCGCGTGTCATCGAGATTGAAGAAATCCTTCGGCACATCCGGGCAGCACCGGAAAATCGCCTCACGTTCGTATTGATGGCCGGTAAGCAACTTCGCCATACCAAGCGCGCCATGCGACTGGCCGTCCATGAACAGGCGGGTCACATCCTTTGCGAGACCGCCCCAACCAGGCGCCTCGCCGATCATGTAGACCTCGTTGACGCAGCCCAGGCTCAGCACTCGCAGACTGCTGGCCGGCCAGTCGAGCAAAGTGACGGCCTCGACCACCGCCAACGCGATCGGGTTGTTGGCCCATACGCCGCCGTCGAGCAGACCGACATCCTCGGCGGTCCGGTGGCGCTTGTAGTAGGTGGGCGCGGCGGCCGTCGCCATCGCGGCATCGACGGCGAGGCGCTTGTAATCGGTCTTGAGGCGGGGATGATGCGCTGTCTTGAAAATATAGACACCGCGATGGTCGGCATCCCATGCGGGAATCACCAGTCGCGTTCTCGCATCCCCAATGCGCCTGCTGCCGAGAACTGTAGAGAGTTCGCTCCGCAGCAGATCAGCGTCATGCTTCGGGGTGACGATGTGCTTGAGGCGACGCCACGCGTCGCCGGCGAAGCTCGCCAGAGCGCCGCCCGACTGTCCAAAAATGTGTGGGCCGCGACGGACATAGAGGTCAAGGAGATCACGCGCGGGAAGACCCATCGCCAATCCGATCGCCAGAATGCCGCCCGTGGACGTTCCTGCGATCAGATCGAAATACTCTCCGATGGGCCGGTCGAGATCCTCTTCCAGAGACGTAAGAAAGGACGCCGGCTGCGTTCCCATGATGCCGCCGCCGTCAATCGAGAGAATTCGACGAATCGGCGGTTTATCTGAAGGAACTGCAACCTGCGTCATGTCGCTTAGCCCTTCGGAGGATAGGGATCGTGCCCGTAGGAATTCTTGTCGCGAATCCGACCGTCCGGCCGATGAATGACGACTTCGCTCTGCTGGTTGATCGCGATCTCCCGTGCAGCCCGTTCGGCATCTCCCTGGGTCGGATGGATCGAGGTTGCCCTCTCATTCCTTTCGCCACGCACGGCCCATTCGTCACCGTGCGGAACGACATGCTGATTCTTGCCTGCCATGCTCACAACTCCTGATTCCTTGACCTGATTCGCAAATCGTAATAAGTAGCTATACGCTCTGTCATAGCCTGAGCCGAAGAAATAGCCCCGCGGGGCTGTCGACGATCTAGACATGGAACTCTATACGATCTGTCATGGCCGAGTCAAGCGCACCAAAAGACTTCGCCTCTCGCCTGCGCAAAACGCGCGAAACGCGGGAGCTAAGCCAATCCGAACTGGCCAGGGAAGCCGGCATGCAACCTTCGGCCATCGCCCATTTTGAGGCTGGGCGCCGCAAGCCGTCGTTCGACAACGTGCGAGCGCTCGCGAAGGCGCTGAAGGTCTCGGCCGACTACCTACTCGGGGCGCAAGCCGCGACGACCGCCTTTCGCGACGAAGACAAGCTGAGCGCAAAAGATCGACTTTTTATTCAGAACATCATCGACACAATGATTAAGGACAAGAAATAGGGGGCGAAACATGGCGGGCTTTCGGTTGAAGATGGCAACCCAGCACGGCGAAAAGGTCGCTGAGGAATTTGGCTTCAATCAGTTTCCAGTTAGACCTCGAGAGATCGCCAAGGCCAGGGATATTGTCATCCAGGCGAAACCAGCCGAAGTGACGGGCGTGTCCGGCGCGATCATCTTCGCCGGTGATTCGGCCACCATCATCTACTCCACCGAGCACGGCAACGAAGGCTTCGAGAATTTCTCCATTGGCCATGAGCTGGGGCATTGGTTCCTGCCGGGCCATCCCGAGGAGATTATCAAGGCCGGCGGCGCGCACATGTCCCGCGCCAATTTTACACAGAATACGTCGATCGAGCTGGAGGCTGACCACTTCGCCAGCGGCCTTCTCTTGCCGTCCAATCTCACACGCAACCTGCTCTCCAATTATCAGATCGGCCTCGACGGCATTCTCAAGCTGGCTGAGAAGGCCCATTGTTCGATCACGGCTGCCGCGATTCGGGCCGCGGAGTGCGGCAGCTATCCGATGGCGATCATCGTCAGCAAGGGCAACGAGATCGCATATGCGTTTACCTCGGAGTCTTTCAAGAATCTCGGCAAGCTAGCGTTCTTGCGAAAAGGCGCTCCTTTGCCCGACGGAGCGACGCAGAGGTTCAACGCGGATGCGGCGAATGTCCTTCGCGCCGAACGCGCCGTTGGTGAAACCGACTTGGCGACATGGTTCGACGGCCCGGGTCGGATCACTCTTGATGAAGAGATCATCGGCCTTGGCAAATACGGCTACACCTTGACCGTGTTGACCAGCGAGGGGCTGCCCGAAGCCCCTCTCGATGAGGAGGATGAGGATGCTGAATTGGAGCGAAGCTGGACACCCCGCTTCGCTTATGGCCGGTAGCCACATCCGACATTGGGCCGATTAGCAGGGCCATGCTGCGGGCCGTGGGATTGCCCTCGAACTAATACGGGTGTTGCACCCCCCGCAACCATCCCCTCTTCGAAACAGTATTATGACCCTTCCGGTAATTTCGGCTGCCGGAGATGATATTTCGGACGTGGCCGTAGTCCAGGAAGGTCGAAAATGCTTTATCTTTCAGCGGGGGCTGACTGACACTCTCTCCGTCGCACTGCTTCTCCATTGTATCCGGCCGTTCGAAGCCACGGCAAAGCATTGGATCTAGGCGACAACGGCTGTTGCGGTTATCTCAGGCGGACAAGCGCAACGCGATGCAACGGATGCGAAATCGATCCTTCCAGCACGAGATGCACAAGCGTCGACGATTATCACATGAGCTTTGCGACGGGTTGAATTGGGCAACTTAACAGGCCTGATGATAGGCGACTCAAGCCTGCGCGCCTCCCTTGATCGGCATCACCTTCTTGGGATCGAGCCAGTGGTCGATCCGATCAGCCCAATGCTGCATCAGCTTCGTGCGCGAGCCGATCAGCGCGAGGGGTCCGTGCTTCTTGTAGAGACCTTCCACAGTAGAGTTATCGAGATGTGCGAGCTGCAGCTCGACGACATCGCCATCCCATGCCTTGGCGTCCTTGATCTCTTCGTGGTGAGATAGAGTCGAGAACGTGGTCCGGAATCCGTGGGCACAATGATCAGTCTTGGTATCAATGCCAAGCAGCCGCAAGCGCTTGTTGAGCGTATTGTTTGATAGCGGCGCGTCCTTCGAGCAGGAAAACGCGTACCGGCGATGGCCGGTCAGCTTCTGGACGCTACGCAGGATCGCGAGTGCCTGTCGTGACAAGGGCACAACATGGTCCCAACCGGTCTTCATCTTGGGAGCTGGAACAGTCCAGCGTTTGGCATCCCAATCGACCTCGCCCCATTCCATTTCATTGACCATGCCGGGGCGGGGAATGGTCAGCGCATTGAAGCGCAAGGCAAGGCCAACGACGTCACCAAATCTCGCTCTCGTCCACGGTGCGCTGATAAGTTTGAAGACGCGCGTGACGTCGCGTGGTTCGGTGACACCGGGACGCGGCGTCGAAATGTTGGCAATCATCTGTCCATTCAGGTTGCGGAATGGATTGTAGCCGTCGCCTTCGACGTCGGCATAGTCGCAGATCTGCTCGCCGATGCTGCGCACTCGGTCCCGGGTTTCCAGCCTTCCCTCTGCTTCATATGAACGCATGAAAGCGAGCACGTCGGGACGCTTGATGTCCTGCCTGCACAGCTTGCCGAAGCGAGCCTTGACGTAGCCGACGCGCAGCTCGAGCACCTCGACGGTCTTGGGGTCGCGCACTGCGACGATCCTGCCGCGCTTGACTTTCTCCACCTTCTTCTTGGCGAGCCACTCATCGGCCCATTGCGCGAAAGGCCGGGCGGCGGCCTGCTTGTGCTTGTCGAGCTGCTTCTCGATGCTCGGGTCTTTGCCTTCCTTGAGCAGGTCTTTGGCCTTGTCGCGCTCGCGCCGCGCGTCTGCGAGCGAGAACGTGCCATCCCTGCCGTTGCCGTAGGGGCCGATGGAGTAGGTTTTCTGGCGGCCGTGGAAACGGTAGTCCATCCGCCAGAGCTTGGAGGCAGCGTTGCCGGGCCTGCTCACGTCCGGCGTGACGAAGAGATAGAGCCAGCCGCCGGTCACGTCGGAAATCTTAGCGGGACTCCACGCGCCATTGTCGAATTTCGGTCGGGCGGCGCGGCAGTCGACGTCGGTCTTAATCTGCTTGGGATTGGCGCACGCGCCGTCGTTCTTGCCGCCCATCGGCTCAATTCCTTCATTCGGCAAAGCGAAAGTCGCCGTGAACGTTTGTTCTCCCGATACCAGCAAAAATACCAGCAAATCGGGCGGCTGGGATCGGAGGAGAACAAACGGTGACGAACTAGAACGTACGCGGAAGTGCCTATTTTTCAAGGCTTTCCGAGCACGGTGCGGACGGTTGCGGACGTTTCGGAACGGGCTTGAACAGCCTGGTTGGTGCCCCTGGCCGGAATCGAACCAGCACTCCTTGCGGAACTCGATTTTGAGTCGAGCGCGTCTACCAATTCCGCCACAGGGGCCCGCTGCCCGAAGGCAGGGTCGTAAAGCGGGCGGAATATAGCTCGCGCGCCGTTGCGGTCAACCGCCTGTGATCGCGCCAAACGTCGACAGCGGGCAGCGGGCAAGCTAGGACCCATGCCGGACAGGAGATTTGGCGTGTCAAACGGCACCACGACGGCATCGGGACGCATTAACCACACGCGCGATGCAATATTCATTGCCAGTGCGGGAATTGCGGTCATCGCCGGCGCGACCATCGCCGGAGCGTGGTTCTTCGAACTGGTGCTCGATATCCGGCCCTGTCCGCTCTGCCTGGAGCAGCGTTATGCCTACTACCTCGCCATTCCGCTGGCGGCGCTGATTGCAATCGGCGCCTCGCAGGGCGCTTCGCGGCGCCTTCTCGGTGCGGGTCTTGTCATTCTCGGGCTCGCATTGCTCGCCAATGCCGGTCTCGGCGCCTATCACGCCGGAGTCGAATGGGGGTTCTGGCAGGGACCGACCGATTGCAGCGGGCCGATCGTCGATTTCGGCAGCACCGGAAACCTGCTGGACAACCTCAACAAGGTGAAGGTGATCCGCTGCGATGAGGTGCAGTGGCGTTTCCTCGGGCTGTCGCTGGCTGGTTACAACGCGTTGATCTCGCTTGGCATGGCCCTGCTGGCTGCTTGGGGCCTACGTACTGCGCGATAAGATACGGGTTTATACCTAATCATCCGCGTCGATCTGTTGACGGCCGAACAGATGAACGATGCCCGGCGTCGCCACCGAGACGAAAACAAACCGCGACAGATGATGTGCGCCGACGAAAATCGGATCGATGTGCAGCGTCAGCGCGAGCGCCAGCATGGCGTCCATCGCCCCCGGTGCGAAGGAGACCACGATGTCGCCGAACCGCGCCGGCGTGGCCAGCGCCGCGAGCGCGATGAAAATCGCCGAAATGACGATGGCTACGATGAACGATCCGATGGCTGCGGCCATGTAGCTCAACAGCGTGCGCGCTGAGATTTTCGCAAAGCGTGTGCCGATCAGCGCCCCGATCCCGATCAGGGCGGCAGCGTAGGCCCAGTCCGGCAGGCCTCCTTCGATCGATCCGGTGCCGTGCAGGATGCTGGAGCCGAGCATGGCGCCGAACATCCAGCTCGCCGGAAACTTCATGACACGCAGCAGCAGCGATGTCGCCACGCACACGGCGGCGAGAACCGTGAGCGCAAGCGGTGTCGCTGGCGCCGCGTGCATCGGGGAGCCGCCGTGCGGGGCCAGTCCGGACGCCGCGAGGATCAACGGCAATGCCGCCGTCAGAATGATCACGCGCATGGTCTGCACCACCGCGATGCCGGCGACATCGGCGCGTCGTTCGTTGGCGAGCATGATGATCTGCGACAGCGCGCCGGGGCTGCCGGCGAGCAGGGCGGATGTGCGGTCCCACTTGTGGATGTGCTGGAGATAGAAGCTGCTGCCGAGCGTAGCGCAGAAAGTAGACGCGGCGAGGATCGCGATGCTGACCGGATAGCTCGCCATGTTGGTCAGCATCTGGGGCGACACCATCGACCCCAGCGACAGACCGAGCGTCATCAGGATGATATGCGCCATCAGCGGCGGCAGGCCCATCGGGCGTCCCGCGATAGCGCCTGCCCCGACCGCGATCATCGCGCCCGAGATCAATCCGCCGGGCAATTCCAGCCATCGAAACAGGGCTCCTCCGGCCAGACCGATCAGGAGCGTTTCAAACGTTTGGAGGATGTCGCACGGCTGGACGTTGCGAAAAGCTCGCGACAGCTTCTGAAGGACAGGCGTCATTGCGGCGGGATTCGAGGAACGGCAACGCCGTTATCACAAATCCCGCCATGCACCGCAAACGGAGCGCGAGCATGGCTCGCACATTCTCCATGCGCAGCGTGACGAAAGAGAACGAAGGCGAGCCAGCCGGTGACTGGCTCGCCTTGTTTCACAGGCTCAATTCGCCTTCCCGGCGGTCTTCTTGCATTCGGAGCGGAATTTCCGGCGCTCCTTGCCGTGCAGTCCCTTGGCGTCGGCCTGCTTCGAACATTCGAGCGAGGCCGCGGTGCGTTCGGCTTTCTCTTTGGGTGTGACCGTCTTGGCAGGCGCAGTTTTGGCCGGCTCAGTCTTGGCCGCTGGCGCGGCCGGAGCGGCTGGCGTCGCGGTTTGTGCGAAGGCGGCACCGGCAAGCATCAACGAGGCGGCAGCGGTGACAAGGATGCGTGAAGGGAGAGTGATCATGGGGAAGTCTCGCGTTGCAGATGGGCGCGAGCCTTGGCCCGCGAGGATGAACCGCCGGTGAACGCCGCAGCGCGGAATGCCTTTTGTAGTTCATTATTTTTTGATCGGCGCGAGCGGCAGCGCGTTGAATGCAAATCGGCGTGAGCTAGGATGTGCTGCGTTCGAGATCCCTCACTCAGGAGAGTTCGATGACAATCCGAGCCAATCTGTTTTGTGCGGCGCTGCTGGCTGGTGCGGCAACCTTCGCTGCGATGCCGGCGCAGGCCCTGACCGCCCAGGAATGCAGCGCCAAATATCAGGCTGCAAAGGCGGCGGGCACACTCGGTGACCAGAAGTGGAATGATTTCCGCAAGGCGCAATGCGGCGCCGACGCGACGCCGGCCGCGGCAACGACGGCGGCTCCCAAGGAAACTCCGAAGGCGGCCGCCACGCCCAAGGAAACACCGAAAGCCGCTGCTGCTCCGAAGGAAGCACCAAAGGCTGCTGAAGCGCCGAAGCCTGCCGCGGCTCCCGCGGCCGCAGGTGCAGCCGTGTATCCGACAGCCATCGCACCAAAGTATTCCAGCGAGACCGCGGGCAAGGCACGCATGCACACCTGCGTCGATCAATACAACGCCAACAAGGCGGCCAATGCCAATGGCGGCCTGAAGTGGATTCAGAAGGGCGGCGGCTATTACAGCGAATGCACCAAGCGGCTGAAAGGCTGAGACTGGTTGAACGGCTATGGACCGGTCGGCTGTGAGTCCGGCCGGTCCAACGCCGCGACCGCCATCGCGCCGCATGAAGCGGGCGCTCATGGCGCTCGCGGTTGTTCTCGTTGCGTATGGCGCGATCGCCTATCTGCTGCTGCCGTCGTTCTGGCGGCATTACGAACATCAGAAGAAACTCGATGGCCTGCCGATGGTGACAGTCACCGCGCAGGGCATTCCCGCCGATCCAATCAATGTCGGACTGGTTGGATCGTCGAACGACATTCTTTGCGCCATGCGCGAGGCAGGATGGTTTCCGGCCGATCCGATTACATTGCGCTCCTCTCTGGAAATATCGGGCAGCGTGTTGCTGGATAAGCCCTATCCCGACGCACCGGTCAGCCCGCTGTTTTATGACGGCCGCCGCGAGGATCTCGCCTTCGAAAAGCCCGTCGGCAAGAGCGCCGACCAGCGGCATCACATCCGGTTGTGGATGGTCCTGAAGGACGGCGCGGAGAAGCGGTCGGTCTGGCTCGGTGCGGTGACATTCGATCGCAGCGTCGGATTCAGCCATTACACCGGCGCGGTCACACATCACATCGCGCCGGATGTCGATGCGGAGCGGCGGTTGATCGAAACCGATCTGCAGGCCGCCGGGATGATCGAGGCGCGCTACACGGTCGGCGGGGTCGGTCCCACATTGCGTGGCCGCAACGGCGAAGGCGACCTTTACTACACCGACGGCGAGGTATGGGTGCTGCGGCTGGTTGAAGGCTGCATCAAGCGTCACAGACCGCCGGTGGTTCTGACGGGGCCCGTTGCGAACGAACTCAAGGATACGATCTGGAAAAACATCTCCGAGCTTTATCGGCGCTCGCAGCAATAACAATGCCTCCATCCGCGTGCTGCGATTGACAGCGGCGACCTGTCTTGCGTGTTATGCAGCGTATCCGCGCCGGAGCCGCCCATGATCGCCAGCCTGAGTGTCATCCTGATCTGTCAGTTGATCGGCGAGGTCATCGTCCGCGGATTGCGGGTGCCGGTGCCGGGGCCGGTGGTGGGCCTCGCGCTTCTGTTCGCCGTGCTCATCACGCGCGATCGTTTTCCGGTCCTGGCGCGAGGGCCGCTGCGCGACAACGCGGTGGAAGGAACCGCGAAAGGCATGCTGGCGCATCTGTCGCTGCTGTTCGTCCCCGCGGGCGTGGGCGTGGTGCAGCAGCTCGATCTGCTCGCGCACCACGGTCTTGCAATCTTCGTGATCCTGGCGGCTTCGGTGCTGGTGACACTGGTTGTCACCGTCGGGACCTTTCTGATCACCAGCCGCCTGATGCGCCGGGGACGCAATGCGTCATGAGCGGCAATCCGTTTTCGCTCTGGGTGTATCTGTCGCAGACGCCGCTGCTGTGGCTGACCGTGACGCTTGTGGTCTACGCGATCGCCGACGCGGCCTCGCTCGCGACCCATCGCAACCCGCTGATGAATCCTGTCCTGCACTCGATCTGGATCGTCGGCTTGTTCCTTCACCTGACCGGGACCAGCTACACGACCTATTTCAGCGGCGCGCAGTTCGTGCATTTCCTGCTCGGCCCCGCGACCGTCGCGCTCGCGGTGCCGCTTTATGAAAACCGCAGGATTGTGATGTCGGCGATTCTCCCGATGCTGATGGCGCTGGTGGTGGGCTGCATCACGGCGATCGTGTCGGTGGTGCTGTTCGCGGAAGCTGCCGGGTTGCCGCGGGAGATCGTGCTGTCGCTGGCGCCGAAATCGGTGACCGCGGGCGTCGCCATGGGCATCAGCGAAACTCTGGGCGCCAATCCCGCCATCACGGCGGTCGCAACCGTCCTGACCGGCATCATGGGCGCGATCGTGGTGACCCCGACGATGAACTGGCTGGGAATCACCGATTTCCGCGCGCGGGGTTTCGCTGCGGGACTCGCCTCGCACGGGATCGGCACCGCGCGGGCGTTTCAGGTCGACGAAGTGGCAGGCACATTCGCCGGCATCGCGATGGGACTGAACGCGCTGGTGACGTCGCTGCTGGTGCCGGTCGCAGCCACGCTGTTGCTGCGCTGAGAAAGGCCCCCGCCGGTGGGCGACGGCCTTGTTCGCTCGCGCGGAAGTTATGCTGCGCTTTTTCTCTTGTAGCGATCGGCAGCCTGCGCCCGTGACAGCTTCGGCGTGAGCGCCTTTCTGGCCGCATCGTAGTTTTCCCATTCCTTCACATCAGGCAGTGACGGGATGGTGATGAGTTCGCCGATGTCGAGGCCAACCAGCGAAGCATCGACCATTTCGTCCGCCTGCATCACGATACCCTGCGGCAGGTGGGCGACCGGTACGCCCGCAATATCCCAGAAATTCGTTGCGGTCGCGCCAGGCAACACGGCCTGAACCCGAACGCCGCTGTCCTTGAATTCCTTGTGCAGCGCCTGGGTGAAATTGACGACATAAGCCTTCGTGCCGCTGTAGGTGCCGTTGAGCACATCGGTATCGAGCGCCACGATCGACGCGATGTTGATGATGAGCCCGTTCTTGCGCGCGACGAAAGCCGGGGCGGCGGCGAGCGCCAGACGGGTCAGCGCCACGACGTTGAGCTGGATCATCGCGTCCATCTGATCGACATCCGAGGTCAGCAGCGGTCCGGCGGACCCGATGCCGGCATTGTTGATCAGTGCAGTAATGCTCTGGTCGGTTTTCAGGCGCTCCTCGACGCGGCGCAAGTCGGCCTTCGCATTGAGGTCAGCAGGCAAAACCTCGACCTTGCGGCCGGTGTCCTTGGCGAGCTTGGCTGCAAGCGTGTCGAGCCTTGCCTTGTCACGTGCGACCAGAATGAGGTCATACCCGCGCCGGGCCAGCCGGTCCGCGTAAAGGGCTCCGATGCCGGAGGAAGAGCCTGTCACCAGGGCCGTGCCTTTGGTCTGTTGCTGAGACATTGTCGTGTGTCCTGTGTTGATCCGATGGGACCGGCCTGGCCGGTGTTGACGGGATCAATCTAGGGCGCTACCCATACGTCTTAAATGCCATATATACCTCGTTTCAGGACAAAGAGTCGCCACCATGAAGCGCGTTGGTCTTGTCATTTTTCCGGGCTTTCAGATCCTTGATCTTGTTGCGATTTCGGTGTTCGAGCTGGCGAACATGGCGGGCCCGGCGCCGGCCTACGAAATCGAGCTTTTGTCTGAGCACGGCGGGCCGGTTGCGAGTTCGTCGGGCGTTCCGATTGAGACAAGACCCTTCAGCAAGGCGAAGTTCGACACCGTCATGGTGACCGGCTGGATGTCGCCCGTCCCGTCTTCTGCGGGTCTTCTTGCTTTCATCAACTCGGCCAGCAAGGAGTCGCGGCGGGTCGCCAGCATTTGCACCGGCGCCTTCGTGCTCGCAGAGGCGGGCATTCTCGACGGACGACGCGCCACCACGCACTGGGCGTTTGCGCGGAACATGCAGGCCCAGTTTCCGAAGGTCAAAGTTCAGGAAGACAAGATTTTCATTGTCGATGGATCGGTGTGGACCTCGGCGGGCATGACATCATGCATCGATCTTTGTCTGGCGATGGTCGAGAGCGATCTCGGCGTGGATGTCGCGCGCGGCGTGGCCCGCAAGATGGTGGTCTATCACCGGCGGACCGGCGGGCAGTCGCAGTTCTCGGCGCTGCTCGAACTCCAGCCAAAATCCGATCGCATTCAGGATGCCCTCGCTTTCGCCAAGAAGAATCTGAAAAACGATCTGTCGGTCGAAGTGCTGGCGGAAGCGGCGCGGCTCAGTCCCCGTCAGTTCAGCCGTGCGTTCCGCTCGGAAACCGGACAGTCACCCGCAAAAGCAGTCGAGAACCTGCGGGTCGAAGCGGCGCGGATTTTGATGGAGGAGGCACAGCATCCCGTTGATGTGATCGCGCGCGAGACCGGGTTTTCCGATCCCGAGCGGATGCGCCGGGCGTTCCTGCGGGCGTTCGGCCAGCCGCCTCAGGCGATCAAGCGCGCGGCGCGGATGGCGGCTGCCTAGGCCCACGGAGATCTGTGAGGCTCCGGTTCAACAGGTGCGCAATGATGTCTGCGCGCGTTCGGCTCAAGGAAGTTCCTGACCTTTATTATTTTTTGCGTGCCGCCTTCAGGAACAACTGCTTCCCTTCAAAGGTTGCTCCACAAGTTTATGTGGAGATTACAGATGTTGTTCCTCATGCCGCGTGTAATGACGAGTATTGCCTTGTCCATTTTTTGGTCGGCGATGACCTTGAAACAGAATGCTGGCGATCCCGCTGTGAAATCTGGCGTGGAAGACGACGCATCGGCGCGATAATAGGAAATTTGCCTCCGGCGATCGAATGCGCAACTGGACGGCGGCCGCGTCATCGGAGCGTAGGTCTGCCATGCGCGCTCGAAATGAAGAGAAAAAACGCAAGCTGTGATAACGCGTCATTCCCTGATGCCGAACTCGGAGCTTGCGTGATGTCGCCCTCGCTTTTTTCTCCCCTGAAGGTTGGACCGTATCAGCTCAGCCACCGCGTCGTCATGGCTCCGCTGACTCGGATGCGGGCCGCGCAGCAGGACAACGCGCCGCATCCGTTGAACCTCGAATACTACCAGCAGCGCGCCACGCAGGGCGGCTTGATTATCGCCGAAGCATCGCCGGTCGTTCAAACCGGGCGAGGCAATCCCAGAACGCCGGGCATCTATTCGCGCGAGCAGATTGCTGGATGGCGCGAAATCACCGATGCGGTTCATGCCAAGGGCGGCATCATCTTCCTGCAGCTCTGGCACGTCGGGCGTGTCTCGCACTCTTCGTTCCAGCCTGGCGGGGCCTTGCCGGTCGCGCCATCAGCCGTTCCGATCTCCGGCAATTTCACCGCCATGACGGCCGATGGAAAGCAGGTGCCTTACGAGACACCGCGGGCGCTCGAAACCGGCGAGATCGCGGGAATCGTCGACAGCTTCCGCGAGGGAGCGCGGAACGCGCAGGAAGCCGGGTTCGACGGCGTCGAGATCCATGGCGCGAACGGCTATCTGCTTGAGCAGTTTCTTCAGTCGCGCATCAATCAGCGAACAGACCAGTACGGCGGATCGATCGAGAACCGCGCGCGTCTGCTGCTGGAGGTGACCGACGCGGCCACCGGCGTCTGGGGCGCTGACCGTGTGGCCGTACGCCTGTCGCCTTACGGCGTTGCCAACGACACCGGCGAAGCCGACCCGATGCCGCTGTATGGTCATGTTGTGAAAGCGCTGGGCACACGGGGTCTTGCCTATCTGCATTTCATCGAGCCGCGCAGCAGCGGCGCGGGCCGTGCCGAGGTCAATCATCAGAACGTGCCATCGGCGATGGAGTTGTTCAGGCCGCTCTGGCCGGGCGTCCTGATCACAGCGGGGGGCTTCACCGGTGAGACCGCAGAAAATGCCATCGCATCAGGCAAGGCGGACGCGATCGCATTCGGCCGTCACTTCATCTCGAATCCGGATCTCCCGCTCCGCATCAGGGAGAAGGCGCCGCTCACGCCTTATAATCGCGCGACGTTTTATGGCGGCGCGGAAGCGGGCTACACGGATTATCCGTTCCATCAGGAAGCCTGAGCGCGAACGCTTACGGATCGAGTTCGGTGTCCCAGTAGAGATAGTCGAGCCAGCTTTCGTGCAGGTAGTTCGGCGGGAATAGCCGGCCGTTGCGGTGAAGCTGGTGCACCGTCGGCGCGAACGGCATCTGGCGCGGATGCATTTTCGCCTGCGCCATGGTCATGTTGCCCTTGCGCAGGTTGCACGGCGAGCATGCCGCGACGACGTTTTCCCACGTGGTCTGGCCGCCGCGGGAGCGCGGGATGATGTGGTCGAAGGTCAGGTCCTCCTGCGAGGTGCAGTACTGGCAGGAGAAACGGTCGCGCAGGAAGACGTTAAACCTGGTGAAGGCGGGATGTGTCGTCGGCTTCACGAACGACTTGAGCGAAACCACGCTCGGCAGCCGCATCTCGAAGGTGGGGCTGTGAACCGCGTGGTCGTAATTGGCAACGATATTGACGCGGTCGAGGAACACGGCCTTGACAGCGTCCTGCCAGGACCAGAGCGAAAGCGGATAGTAGCTCAGCGGCCGGAAGTCCGCATTCAGCACGAGGACCGGCCAACCGCCTTGTGACACATGTGCGTTCAAGTAACGCTCCTGGCCCCAACCCCAATTGGCTGCGAAGCAGCTTGGGATGACATACTACAGGCAGCGTGACGGGATTGTGAAGAGCGTTTCCGCTCACCTGCCGGTGAGCGCTTCGCCTCAATCGGCCATCGACAGCATGTGCGCTTGTGCCGGTTTTACGCGGCCTTTGAGCGTATCCAGGTAAACCTGCTGGACCGCGTCGGAACCCCGGCTTTCGATCACATCGAGCTTGGGGCCCATCGCGGCGGTGAAGCCGGACCAGACCGCGCCGAATCGCTGGTCGATTCCTCCGGGGCCCCATTCCTTGGCGCGCTTGCGGATCTGGTCCGGCGCAAAGAACCATGTCGGCTTGGCGCCGGGCAGGGCGTCGTCGTCGGGCGCTGCATCCTGATGGGTCAGGCCGACCCGTCCGCTGTAAACCAACTGGCCGCCGAAGTGCCTGTGCAGCCGGGTGCGCAGATCGGGATTGCCCGCCATATCGACGAAGGCGACCGGCTGATCCGCGGGAATGGTCCCGATGTTGTCGTATGTCACGACCTCGTCGTAACAGCCGAGCGATGTGACGAAGTCCATATTCCCCGCCGCCGTGAGTCCGATCACGCGCACGGGTTTGCGATGGCTGTGCAGCAGCCACGCCAGCCCGAATGCCGTTTTGCTGGACGCGCTGGACAGGATCACGGCCTTCGCGCCGAAGAAATCCTTGTCGGCGAGGAAGTCGTCCACCAGGAACGAGAGCATGAACAGCGGCCGCAGCAGCGCCTGATAGTCGCCTTCGCGGCCTTCGAACGCCGGATCGCCGGTGACGCGGGCATAGGCATTGTAAACCGGCGAGACGCTCTGCCGATGCGCGGCGGCGTCGCGAAAACCTGTTTTCTTGACGTCGGCGGCTTCGATCACGAGATGCGTCGCCATCGGCAGATAGCCGAACAGCACTTCGCCGACGGCGATGTCCGGATGACGCGATTCGATGACGCGGCCGAATCCCCAGACCGGAATGTTGCCGAAGCCCTCGGGGGTGGGAAACAGATGCCAGTACTTCAACTGGTCGCCGAGCATCGCGTAGGTGATGTTGTTCGCGGTGAGAGCGAAACGCTCGACCTTTACCAGCAATCCATTTTCGGGCAATTGCATCACGCCAGGCAGCGGCGTCTCGATCACTCGGCATTTCGCCAGATCATTACGCTCCACGATGAATTGAGTGGACGAAGTCATTTCCGCGCTCCCGTTGTCTTTGCCGCTTTCTTTCGTAGCGCATTCTTCGTCGGCTTCGCTGACGTTTTTGCGACGCGGGATTTGTTTAAAACGTCCTTGGTGTTTGAAACGGTTTTCGCTTTTGCAGTTTTTTTCTTGGTGGTCGTTTTTGGCGAGGCTGCCGCTGTTCCCGCGATTACGCCTTCGCGCTTCTTGACCGCGTGATAGTACGACCACCACAGATGCGCCGCCGCGCCGCGAAACGGCCGCCACGGCTCCGCCAGCGGATGCATCTCCTTGACCGTCGGCCGCGACTTCAGCGCGAGTCCGATCCGCATCGCTTCCTGAATCGCAAGATCGCCAGCCGGCCAAGCATCGCCGTGACCGAGACAGAACAGGAGATAGATGTCGGCAGTCCATGGTCCGATGCCGTGCAGCTTCTTCAAAGTTGCGTGGGCCGCGTCTGCGTCTTCCTCCGCGAGCACGTCGAGGTTGAGCCGTTCTTCGCTCAATTCGCGCGCGATGAATTTCAGCGACTTGATTTTCGCCGCCGACAATCCAAGGCGTCCGAGCCGGTCCGCTCGTGCGCTCTTGAGCTTGTCGTGATGAAACGGATCGAACGTCGTGCTGACGCGGCTCCAGATGGCGGCGGCGGCTTTTGTCGACAACTGCTGGCCGCAGACAATGGCCGCGAGACCGGCGAAGCCGGGTTCGCGCCGCCGCAGGTTCGGCATCCCGGCAACCTCGAGCACGGGGCTGAGCCGGGGATCGAAACGGACCAGCGCGTGAACAGCGTCCTCGAGGTCCGCTTGGGTGTTGAGATGGACTGTCATTTGGTTAGAACATGAAGCGAATCCGGCGCGGGTGCAAATGCCTCTTCGCATCGGGATAAAGGCCGAACCATGCCGCTACCCGTTTTCCGTTTTGCGCCAAGTCCGAATGGATTTCTCCATCTCGGACACGCGCGCTCGGCGCTGCTGAATTTCGATCTCGCCCGGCAGAGCGGCGGACGTTTGTTGCTGCGTATCGAGGATATCGACGCCACCCGCTGCCGCCCTGAATACGAGCAGGCCATCTTTGAGGATCTCGCGTGGCTCGGCCTGACGTGGGAAGAACCGGTGCGACGGCAGTCGGAGCACCTTGCGCTCTATCGCGAGGCGGTTGATCGCCTGATGCGCGACGGCCTGCTTTATCCGGCATTCGAAAGCCGCGCCGAAATCGCACGTTTGGTTGATGCAAAGGAGCGGGCGGGGCCATGGCCGCGCGATCCCGATGGCGCTCCGGTCTATCCCGGCATCGGCGGGCAACTGACGAGCGAGGAGCGTGGCCGGAAAACATCCTCGGGTGCGCCTTACGCCTTGCGGCTGGATATGGAAGCGGCCGTGGCGCGTACCGGCGCGTTGTTCTGGGTGGAGCAAGGCGCAGGTCCAGGCGGTGAGACCGGTCAGGTGCCTGCGAGGGCCGAGCAGTGGGGTAATGTGATCCTCGCCCGCAAGGACACGCCCACGAGCTACCACCTGTCGGTTGTGATCGACGACGCCTTGCAAGGCATAACCGACGTGGTGCGGGGGCAGGATCTGTTCTGGGCGACCGGCGTCCACCGCCTGCTTCAGGAACTGCTCGGGTTGCCGCAGCCGGTCTACCGCCACCATACCCTGGTGCTGGACGACGCCGGGCAGAAACTGTCGAAATCGACAAGGTCCACCGCACTCAGGGATTTGCGGGCCGGCGGGATGACGCCGGCAGAGGTGCGGCGTCTTGTTGGTATTAACCCCGCTTAAACCCGCGGTGGCGTGACTCGGCAGCCTCCGACATGCCATGTTGGAGGCTGGATGGGTGGGGAATCATGGCGGCGAAATCGCGCGTCAAGCGTAGCCTGAAGACGCGCGTCAAGCGTGGCGCCAAGACGCCCGCGCGGAAGACGCGCGCGGCGAAAACAGCGGCATCGAAAAAGGCTGCTGCAATGAAGGCTGCTCCGAAGCCGGCGGCCAAACGGCGGGTGAAACGGCCGGAGCCGGACTCGCGTGTAGTCGAGGCTGCGCTGGCTGCGTTCGCTCACGAGGTCCGCACGCCGTTGACGGGGATTCTCGCAATCAGTTCGCTGCTGGCGACGTCAGAACTTGGCGAGCGCGAGCGGCGCTGGATCGATACGATCAGGGTGGGCGCCGAGCATCTTGCGGCACTGGCTACATTGTTTGTCGATGCGGCGCGGCACGACAGCGCCGGACTGGCGGTGCGCCAGGACTTTTTCGACCTCCAGGCGCTGTCGCGGGCGATGGGGGATTCGCTGGCCGGGCGCGCCGCGGCGAAGGGATTGCAACCGCAGGTCGGGATCGCCGCGAAACTGCCGGCCTTTGTCATCGGCGATCCGGTGCGCCTGCGGGCGGCGCTGGAAAACCTGATCGACAACGCCGTCAAGTTCACACAGCAGGGCACGGTGACCCTCGACGTTGCGGCCCGCGCCGGTCGTGGCGACAGGCTCGACGTGACGTTCTCTGTGTCCGACAGCGGCATCGGGCTTTCGCTTGCGGAGATCAGGAGGCTGTTCAAGCCGTTCTCGCAGGCGAATGTCAGCATTGCCTCCCGCTTCGGGGGCGCAGGCCTCGGATTGTCGTCGGTGAGGCAGCTTGCCCGCGCCATGGGCGGCGACGTCACGGCAAGCCAGCGGTCCGGCGGCGGCATGACATTCGTGCTGACCGTTGCGCTGAAACGGGCCAGGGAAATGCAGCCGTCCACATCGGGCGCGGATGCGCCGCTGCGCGCGGCGCAGGGCCTGCGCATCCTGAGCATCGAAGACAATCCGTTCGGCCGCGTCGTGCTCAATGCCATTCTGACCGAGCTCGGCCATCTGACCGAATTCATCGGGCGCGGTGAGGCTGCGCCGGAACGGATCGCGCAAGGCGATTTCGATGCGGTACTGATGGACATGGTGCTTCCGGGCATCAATGGCGTTGAAGCGATCCGGCGTGTCCGGGCGCTTGAAGGACGCCACGGGCGTATCGCCATCATCGGTATCTCGGGACGGGCAGATGACGAACAGGCTTCGCGCGCCGCGGGTGCTGATGCCTTCCTGACAAAACCCGTCAGCCCGCGCGCGCTGGCGACGGCGCTTCTTGAGGCGACGCGGCGTGAGCATTCTGCCATTTGACGATAGAGGCGTTGAGTTCGCCGCCGTACACGAAAATCGCCGCGATGAAATACAGAAACACCAGCGCGATCATCACCGACGCAAGGCCGGCGTAGGTCGTGACATAGTTGCTGGCGAAACGCGCGAGGTACTGGCCGAACACCACGCCGGACACGAGCGATCCGATCATCGTGAAGACAATGCCCGGCAGAATCTCGCGCATGCGGCGCGTTCCGGCCGGCAGCCACTTGTGCAGGATCACAAGCGTCACGATCAGCGCGATAATGGTCAGCCCAAAGCGCAGGATCGTAAAGAGATCTTCGTTCGGTTCGATCCGAAGCGGAATGTGGCGCCGCGCGGCGGCCAGGATCAGCGGACCCAGCACGATCAGGAACGCCATCGCCAGTGAGGTCACGGCCGCGACCATGGTGTAGCCGATCGATTCCAGCCGTAGCCAGTACCAGCGCCGCTGTTCGACTACACCATAAGCGCGGTTCAGCCCGACGCGCAGGCTTTCGACACCGTTCGATGCGAAGTACAGCGCGAGCACGACGCCGATGGTGAAAACACCGCTATGCGATTGGGTCAGCACGTTATGGATTTCGCCGGACAGCGCATCGGCGACCTGCGTGGGCCACGTCTCCAGCATCATTTCGGCGGCCCGATCGGCCAGTTCCTTCGATCCGAAAACACCGGCAAGGGAGGTAATCACGATCAGGAAGGGAAACAGCGCCATCAGCGCCGACAAAGCGATGTGGCTTGCGATCGCCCAGCCGTCATCGGCCAGGAACGTGTAGAACGCATCGAGTGCGACATTGAAAGCGTCTCGGATCAGCCTCACGTGTCACCCTGATTCACCGCCCTTAAGATGTAGCGCGCCGGGCTCCTAAAGTCATGTACGGTTGAGAGGGTAAAAGGTTCTCCGGCAGGTGATGGCGCGGGGCCGTCGGCGGTGTTATGTACCCCTCATGGTAACTTTCCTCTCGAGCATAGCTCTTCCCATCGCATTGGCTGCGGTTACGATCGTGCTGCTGCTTGGCCTGTTCAACATGATGCGCGGCGGCTCGCCCGACACCTCGCAACGGTTGATGCGGCTGCGTGTGCTGTTTCAGTTTATCGCCATCGTCATCGCGATGCTTGCCGTCTGGGCGCTGGGCAAGAGCTGATTGACGAGGCGGACGATTTCAACCGCGACAACGGATCGACGCGATGGTCATTCTCAACCGGATTTACACGCGCACCGGCGACGACGGGACGACAGCGCTCGGCAGCGGCGAGCGGCGCCCGAAGTATGATCTTCGTGTCAGCGCCTATGGAACCGTCGACGAAACCAACGCGGTGATCGGTGTGGCCCGCCTGCATCTGGCGCAGGTCCCGGTAATCGATGCCATGCTCGGCCGGGTGCAGAACGATCTGTTCGATCTCGGCGCGGATCTGGCTGTTCCGCAGCGGGAGGGCAAGGCCGAGCGGCTGCGCGTGCTGGCCACACAGGTCGAGCGTCTGGAGCAGGACATCGACGCGCTCAATGCCGATCTGGCGCCGCTGAATTCGTTTATTTTGCCTGGCGGAACACCCGCCGCTGCTCATCTGCACCTGGCCCGCACCGTCTGCCGCCGGGCGGAACGGATGGTGGTGGAACTGGCATCCCAGCCTAACGAGCCGGTGAGCGATGCAGCCGTGCAGTATCTGAACCGGCTGTCGGATTTCCTGTTTGTGGCGAGCCGCGCGGTCAATGATAACGGCGCCCGCGACGTGCTCTGGGTTCCGGGGCAAAACCGGTAAGCCGAGATATTAGGTATACCTTCCTCGTTTTCCAGTTTTCGCGCGTTGACCCGGATTGGCGGGACCATTAGGTTCCGCCGCCAACCGCTTTAAAGTGGATGTGATCAACCATTTCAGGACGAAAGGGAACCGATGAAGGTTCTGGTGCCGGTTAAGCGCGTCGTTGACTACAACGTCAAAATTCGCGTCAAGAGCGACGGGACGGGCGTTGAGCTCGCCAACGTCAAGATGTCGATGAATCCGTTCGACGAAATCGCTGTCGAGGAAGCCCTGCGCCTGAAAGAGGCCGGCAAGGCGACCGAGGTCGTGGTGGTGTCGATCGGGCCCGCGCAGGCCTCGGAGACGATCCGCACCGGCCTCGCCATGGGCGCCGACCGCGGCATCCTTGTGAAGACCGATGCGACCGTCGAGCCGCTCGGCGTCGCCAAGATCCTCAAGGCCGTTGCGGAAGAGGAAAAGCCGGGCCTCATCATTCTCGGCAAGCAGGCGATCGACGACGACAGCAACCAGACCGGCCAGATGCTGGCGGCATTGCTCGGCTGGGCGCAGGCGACCTTCGCATCGAAACTTGAAGTTGATGGATCGGACTTCAAGGTCACGCGCGAAGTCGACGGCGGCCTCCAGACTGTCAAGGTCAAGGGACCAGCAATCGTCACCACCGACCTGCGTCTCAACGAGCCGCGCTACGCGAGCCTTCCCAACATCATGAAGGCGAAGAAGAAGCCGATCGACGAGAAGGCTGCCGACAGCTTCGGCGTCGATCTGTCGCCGCGCCTCGAAGTTCTCAAGACAACCGAACCTCCGGGCCGCAAGGCCGGCGTCAAGGTCAAGGACGTCGCTGAGCTGGTGTCGAAACTCAAGGAAGCGGGGGCGCTCTGATGGCCACGTTGCTGATTGCTGAACACGATAACGCATCGATCAAGGACGCTACCAACAAGGCGCTGACCGCCGCTGCCGCGCTCGGCGGCGAGGTCGACGTGCTTGTGGCTGGCGAAGGCGCCAAGGGCGCGGCTGAAGCCGCCGCGAAGCTCAAGGGCGTCCGCAAGGTGCTGCTGGCCGATGGCGCTGCTTACGCGCACGACCTCGCCGAGCCGCTGGCCGCGCTGATCGTCTCGCTCGCAGGTCCGTATGACGCCATCGTTGCGCCGGCGACCACCCGCTACAAGAACACGCTGCCGCGTGTTGCGGCTCTGCTCGACGTGGCGCAGATCTCCGAGATCATCAAGGTGGTTTCGCCCGACACGTTCGAGCGGCCGATCTACGCCGGCAACGCGATCCAGACCGTGAAGTCGAAGGACGCCAAGAAGGTCATCACCGTCCGCACCTCGACCTTCGGTGCGACCGGCGACGGCGGCAGCGCATCGGTCGACAACGCAGCGGCTGCGGCCGACCCGGCGCTGTCGAGCTTCGTCGGTGAGGAAGTCGCCAAGAGCGATCGTCCCGAACTGACCTCGGCGAAGATCATCGTTTCCGGTGGCCGCGCCATGCAGAGCCGCGAGAACTTCACCAAGTACATCGAGCCGCTGGCGGACAAGCTCGGCGCCGGCGTCGGCGCTTCGCGCGCTGCGGTGGACGCGGGCTACGCGCCGAACGACTGGCAGGTCGGCCAGACCGGCAAGGTGGTCGCGCCCGAACTGTACATCGCCATCGGTATTTCCGGCGCGATCCAGCATTTGGCCGGCATGAAGGACTCCAAGGTGATCGTTGCGATCAACAAGGACGAAGACGCCCCGATCTTCCAGGTCGCGGACTTCGGTCTGGTTGCCGATCTCTATCAGGCGGTTCCTGAACTGACCGCCGCCCTTTGAGACGAACTTCCGGGCGCGCAACGCGCCCGGAACCTGCTATGTTGAGCGTTCCGGCGGGTCTTTCGAAACCCCGGCTGGTGTTTGACGTAATGTTAAAGAGGGTGCGGCAAGGTGATTGCCGCATCCTGCGATAGCGAGCCATAGAGACCGGAAGCGAATGGCAACGATCAAGACGGTTGGTGTGATTGGATCGGGGCAGATGGGCAACGGCATTGCGCACGTTGCCGCCCTCGCTGGTTTCAATGTCGTGCTTTACGATGTGTCCGCCGATCGCCTGAAGTCCGCGATGGCCACCATCAACGGCAATCTGTCGCGTCAGGTCGCCAAGAAGACCATCACCGAAGACGCGCACAAGAAGGCTCTCACCAGGATCAGTTCGGCCGACAGTCTCGACGGGCTGGCCGCCTGCGATCTTGTGATCGAGACCGCGGTCGAGAAGGAAGAGATCAAGCGCAAGATTTTCCACGATCTCTGCGCTGTGCTGAAGCCCGAGGCGATTATCGCATCGAATTCGTCGTCGATCTCGATCACCCGGCTTGCGGCTTCGACCGACCGGCCCGAGAAATTCATCGGCATCCATTTCATGAATCCGGTTCCGGTGATGGAGCT
Organism: Afipia sp. OHSU_II-C1; assembly: GCF_000497575.1. GTDB lineage: Bacteria > Pseudomonadota > Alphaproteobacteria > Rhizobiales > Xanthobacteraceae > Afipia. Next base: position 311,214 of record NZ_APJI01000006.1, on the reverse strand, counting down.
GGCCGAGTTGATCCGCGGCATCGCCACCGATGATGCGACGTTCGACACAGCGCGCGAATTCGTCACCGCGATGGGCAAGCAGATTGCCGTCTCCGAGGATTTCCCGGCGTTCATTGTCAATCGCATCCTGCTGCCGATGATCAACGAGGCGATCTACACGCTCTATGAGGGCGTCGGGAACGTCGAGGCCATCGACGCGGCGATGAAGCTCGGCGCACATCATCCGATGGGCCCGCTGGAACTTGCGGACTTCATCGGCCTCGATACCTGTCTGTCGATCATGCAGGTGCTGCATGAGGGGCTGGCGGATTCGAAGTATCGTCCGTGCCCGCTGCTGGTGAAGTATGTCGAAGCCGGCTGGCTCGGCCGCAAGTCGCAGCGCGGTTTCTACGACTACCGCGGCGACAAGCCGGTCCCGACGCGGTAATTCGCCGCGCGTCCTTCAGATAAAATTGTTAACCGTCTCCGGCTACGGTCGCTCAACTTGAGTCGGAGAGTGCGTTTTCCATGGACGTGATGAGCATCGTCAGCAGCATGATGGCCATGCAGGCTGCAAACACCCAGCAGCAGATTGCAACCAGCGTCATGAAGCAGAACATCGATTCGGAGAAGTCGGTGCTGCAACTGCTCCAGCCTGCTGCGAACAACCCGCCGGGTGTCGGCGGCAATCTCGATATTTCGGTCTAATCGGCCACTGGCGTGATCCATCCGATACCGGCGCCGCCGGGCTCGGTCAGGATCGCGATGCGTCCCACATTAGGGACATCGAAAATCGGCCGCATCAGTTGCGCGCCCGCAGCAACCGCCGCCTTTACCCGCGCATCCACATCATCGACTGCCAGGTAGGACATCCAGCCCTCGGGGACGCCTTCGAAAGCGGGCCTGTTGGTCGGAAAAATTCCGGCGGCCATTTCACCGTCGGCATAGGCGACCCAATACGTTGCGCCATCCTCCATCGGCATGCCCTCGAAGGTCCAGCCGATGGTTTTCTGATAGAACTGCTTGGCGCGTTCCGGGTCCGGCGTCATCAATTCGTTCCAATGGAAATGGCCGTGGGACGTCATGGTGATTTCCTCGTTACATTATGCCATTGGCATCGAGCACGGACAGGATGTTGCCTGCGGGGTCCTTGAACCATGCGATGGTCGGGCCGCCGTTGCCACGGGAAATGCCCTTTGCGTCGGTCTTGAATTCCGGTTCGTTGTAGATTTCGAAACGCACGCCGCGTTTCCCGAGTTCGTCGACCGCCTTGTCGACGTCATCGACCGGAAAGTTGAGAACGGTGAAGGTCGCGGGCGCGTGGTTGGCTTTCGGATAGATCAGCACATGGGCGCCGCCGCCGAGATGCAGGTTCAGGATTCCGTGGTCTTCGGAGACCTCAAGTCCCAGTGTGCGGCCATAGAACTCCTTCGCCTTTCCGATATCGTTGGCCGAGAAGCCGCTGAATGCATGACTTGCTTTCAACATGGCTGTGCTCCTTTGCATCACGACGGCTTCGGCTTGCGCCCACGCGGTATGAAACGCGCGGGCGTAGAGATTGGTTGCGCCTCCACGGGCCGGAACGGCTTTGACCCCATTCCGGCCCGGAGTTTCGCGGTTCCAGGCCGCGTCAGGCAGCCTGCTCATACGCTTGCTTCAAGGTTTTGATGTCGAGCTTGACCATTTTCATCATGGCTTCCATCACTTTCTGTGACTGCGCCGGCGTGCCGCCTTTCATCAACTCTCCAAGCGCGGTGGGGACGATCTGCCATGACAGGCCGAATTTATCCTTGAGCCATCCGCATTTCGATTCTTCCCCACCGTCGGCGGTCAATTTGTTCCAGAAGTAATCCACCTCCTCCTGGCTCTCGACGCTGACGAAGAAGGAGATTGCCTCGTTGAACTTGAATCTCGGGCCGCCATTGAGAGCGTTGAACTTCTGGCCTTCGAGTTCAAAGGTCGCCATGAAATCATTGACGGTTTCGACTTTGGCGTTGGGAAACACCGATTTGTAAAAAGCGACAGCCTCGGGGACGTTGTTATCGAACCAGAGGAACGGCGTGATCGAAGTCATCGGAATATCCTGTTGGTTTGACAGAGGGGAGCAAGATGTCGTTGAGACGGGTTCTCGATCGTCTGGCGGACCAGAGCCGTGATTGCGGCTCTACGCCGTGACGATGGTGTCGAAGCCGCCGAAGAACATGCGCTTGGCGTCGAACGGCATCTTCTTCGGATCCATCATTTTCGCGAGGCGCGGATCCTTCATCACCTTGGCCATCACGGCGTCGCGATGCTTGCGCGACCTGTAGGTGATCCATGAGAAGACCACAGTCTCGCCGGCCTTCAGCTTCACGCTCTGCGGAAACGACGTCAGCTTGCCGGGCTTGACGTCTTCGGCGACACATTCGCGATAATCGAGCGCGCCATGATCGAGCCAGACCTTGCAGGCCAGCTTCGCCAGCGCCTTGTAGGCTTTCAGGTTCTTCTTCGGGACCGGCAACACGAATCCATCGACATACTGCATTTCAGACTCCTTGGTGGTTTCCAGGCTTGAGCCGGTAAATTGTCCGGCGGTGAACGGAATTTGATTTCGGGATCAGGCGGCTCTGGCCCGGTTGGCGGGGAATGGATCGCGCCAGGCCGGCAGTTCGTTCAGTTGCGCATGCCAGCGGACGATTTCGGGAAATTCATCGATCGGAATACGCGCGTCTTTTGCGTAGGGCAGAGTGATGGCGACGGCGAAGTCGGCCACGGTGAGTTTGCCGCCCACCAGATAGTCCCGTCCGCGCAAGTGACTGTTCAGCACATTGCCGTACTGTCTGACCCATTTCTGGGATTCCGCCACGATCGCCGGATCCGGCTCGCCCATGCCGAGGAACGGCTTGATGAGATGCTGGAAGTACAGTGTACCTGCATGACGGGTGAAGTGATCCGCGCTCCAGCTCAGCCAGCGCATCACTTCGATCTGCCGCTCATCATCGGGCCACAGATCCGATCCCGCCGCCCGCGCGAGGTGACACATGATCGCGTTTGCCTCCCACAGCGTTGTGTCGCCGTCCTCAAGCACGGGGACCTTGCCGTTCGGATTGATGCCGAGAAACTGCGGCGTTCTGTTTTCCAACTTCGCCAGATCGACATGCACGAACTCGACCGGCGAATTGAGATACTTGGCGACCGCGCATGCCTTTCGCGGATTGAGCGTCTCAGAATAGAAAAGCTTCATGTCGCACTCCTGTTCCGCTTTCGGGGGCTGCGCGTTCAGGTGAAGAATTTCTCAAGCTTGTCGAGCGTTCCGGTCCAGCCGCGCTTGTGGCCGTCGCGGGCGGCTTCATCGAAGAACTTGTCGTGGGTCAGCGTGAGCAGTGTCACGTCACCTTCTTCGCGCAGCACCACGGTGACCTGCGAGACGCGCTCCGGTGTCGATTGCCACGCCCAGCTGAAGACCAGCCGCTGATAGGGCGTGACTTCGAGATACTTGCCGCCGACCTGATGCGACTGACCGTCATCGGTGCTGAAGTTGATCTTGAAGTGCCCGCCGACACGCACATCCATGTCGGCTCGCACGCTGTCGCCTATGGTGTGTCCGGGTCCGAACCACTGGACGATTTTCGCGGGGTCCGTCCACGCTTCGAAGACTTTCGAGGCTGGGGCTTTGAGCCGTCGGGCGAGGGTGAGGCTGGGCTGGGTGAGCATAAATCCTTCTCCACAAAAGCGGCGAGACGATCGAGTTGCGCGGTCCAGAAGCGCTGGTAGCGGCTGAGCCATTCCATTGCCTGCTCCATCGGCGCCGCGGTCAGGCGGCACGTGACTGTGCGGCCTGTCTTGCTCCTGGTGATCAGCCCGGCGTCCGACAGCACATCGAGATGCTTCATGACCGCGGGCAGCGACATCGCGAACGGTTTCGCGAGTTCGCTGATCGTGACGCTCTCGCGCCCTTCAAGTTCCGCCAGCAGCGCGCGCCGTGTCGGATCCGCGACGGCGGCAAAAACGCGGTTCAAGCGGTCTGCTGAATAGTAAACCATATAGTTAAGTATAGGGGTGCGTGCGATGACGTCAAGAGGGCGGCGTCAAAGGGAACTGCGGCGTTATTTCGCGGTGGCGGCCTTGATGAGCTTTACAGCGTCGTCGCTGGCCCATTCGGCGGGGCCTGCAATGGTGGCGATCTCACATCCCGCGCCGTCGACCAGCACCGAGGTTGGCATGCCCAGTGCACGGCCGGCGCTCTTGAGGTCCTGAAACACCTTTGCCTTCTGGTCATGGAAATAGGCCAGCTGAGTGAGGCCGCCTTCCTTGAGGAAGTTCTTAGGCTTCTCGGGATCGCGGGTATCGATGTTGATCGCGACCACTTCGAAGTCCTTGCTGCCGAGCATCTCCTGCAATTTGTCGAGCGCCGGCATTTCCTTGCGGCATGGCACGCACCAGGTCGCCCACAGATTGACAAGGACGGTGCGGCCCCTCCACTCCGACAGCCTTCTGGTCTTGCCCTCGGAATCCTCGAAAGCGAGATCGGGCAACTGCAGCGGAGAGGTGGCCATGGTTAATGCGGCGACCTCGCCCCTGGCCAAAGGCGCTATTTTCTTGGCCAGATCGACCGCGGGCGCACATTGGGCCTGCGCTTGCGCATTGCGCATTAACCCACCGATCCCGTATACCCCACCCATTCCCGCTGCGGCCGCTATAATGACGGAAACGACGGTCATTCGGATGCGAGAAGCATTCCTGCGGGCCAAATTGGGTGTCGATGGATCGATGTCGGGCATGGGTCTCGTCTGACGGAAGTGTCGGTTGGCGGTTGGATTTCTGAGCAGGAACGCGTGAGTACCAGGATATGAGCAACAAGATGTGGGGCGGCCGCTTCGGTGAAAGTCCCGACGCGATCATGGAGGAAATCAACGTCTCGATCGACGTCGATCAGCACCTTTACGCCCAGGACATTGCTGCGTCCAAGGCCCATGCAGCCATGCTCGCTGCTCAAGGCATCATTACGGCCAACGATGCAAAAAACATCACAGGCGGTCTAGACACGATTTTGTCAGAAATCGGCAAGGGATCGTTCTCGTTCAAGCGGGCGCTGGAAGACATTCACATGAATGTTGAAAGCCGTCTCGGCGAACTGATCGGGCCGGCGGCGGGACGTTTGCACACTGCTCGCTCGCGCAACGACCAGGTCGCGACCGATTTCCGGCTCTATGTCCGCGATGTCATCGACGACATCGACAGGGCGCTGGCGGCATTTCAGCGCGCGCTGGTGGATCGCGCCATCGAACATGCCGACACCGTGATGCCGGGCTTCACCCATTTGCAGACCGCGCAGCCTGTGACATTCGGTCATCACCTGCTGGCCTATACCGAGATGGCGGCGCGCGACCGCGGCCGTTTTGCCGATGCCCGCAAGCGGCTGAACGAAAGCCCGCTCGGAGCCGCCGCGCTGGCCGGGACATCATTTCCGATTGACCGCCACGCCACCGCGAGCACGCTGGGCTTCGATCGCCCGATGGCGAATTCGCTTGATGCGGTCTCTGATCGGGATTTCGTGCTGGAGACGTTGTCAGCATCCGCGATTGCGGCGGTCCATCTGTCGCGCTTCGCCGAGGAGATCGTGATCTGGACCTCGCCGCTGGTCGGACTGGTGTCGCTGTCGGACAAGTTCACGACCGGCTCGTCCATCATGCCGCAGAAGAGGAATCCGGATGCGGCAGAGCTGGTCCGCGCCAAGACCGGCCGCGTCATCGGCTCGCTGACGGCGCTGCTGATCGTGATGAAGGGACTGCCGCTCGCCTATCAAAAGGACATGCAGGAAGACAAGCAGGGCGCGATGGAAGCGTTCGCGGCGCTCTCGCTGGCGATCCGCGCCATGACCGGCATGACGCTCGATCTCGTGCCGGAGGAAGCGCGCATGAAGGTTGCGGCCGGCGAAGGCTATGCGACGGCGACCGATCTTGCCGACTGGCTGGTGCGCACGCTGAAAATGCCGTTCCGCGACGCGCATCATGTAACCGGCCGCATCGTGGCGAAGGCGTCGGAGCAGGGGCTGGCGCTGCACAAGGTGCCGCTTGCGGAGATGCAGGCGGTTGAACCCCGGATCACCGCTTCGGTGTTCGACGTGCTGTCGGTGCAGGCTTCTGTTGAGAGCCGGACCAGCTACGGCGGTACCGCGCCGGCCAACGTGCGCAAGCAGGCCAAGGAATGGCTCAAGCGGCTTGAAAACGAGCAAAATTCGGGCTGACCACGGATATTTTCGTTCAATCCGGGCCTCGCCAGAGCGGCACCTTCTTTGTATGGTGGCGCGCAATTTGGGGACACTCGCGCGTGACTTCTCGTTCGAACCGCTCTTTCTCGAAGCTGATGACCATCGGGCTGATCGCGCTGTCATGCGTGCTGGCCGGTTGCGGCCGCAAGGCCTATCTCGACGCGCCTCCCGGCGCCTCCGTGGACCAGACCAACCCGCAGAACTCGGACTTCGCCACGGCCGATCGGAATTCGGCGGCAAACCTGCAGAACGAAGTGTATCGGCCGCCCGGCAGCGCCAACGTGCCGCTTGCGCCGCGCGGCGAGAAAAAGCGGATCCCGCTCGACGCGATTCTGGACTGATCCCATGAATCACTTCCAGTATCGCAACGGCGTGCTGCACGCCGAGGACGTGAGCTTGACCCGCCTCGCTGCTGAGGTCGGGACGCCGTTCTATTGCTATTCCACCGCGACGCTGGAGCGTCATTATCGCGTTTTTGCGGACGCCTTTGCGGGCGTGCCCACGCTCGTTTGTTACGCGATGAAGGCGAATTCCAATCAGTCCGTGCTGCGTACGCTGGCAAAGCTCGGTGCGGGCGCGGATGTCGTGTCCGGCGGCGAATTGAAGCGCGCCCGTGCCGCGGGTATTCCGCCGCAAAAGATTCTGTTCTCGGGAATCGGCAAGACCGAAGCCGAACTGCGGCAGGCGCTGGCCGAAGATATTCTCTGCATCAATGTGGAGTCCGAGCCGGAACTCGACCTGCTGTCGAAGCTCGCGAGCGAGACGGGCCGCACTGCGCGAATTTCCGTGCGCATCAATCCCGACGTCGATGCCAGGACCCATGCGAAAATCTCCACCGGCAAGTCCGAGAACAAGTTCGGTATTCCGCTGACCCGCGCGCGCGAGGTTTACGCCCGTGCCGCGAAGCTCCCGGGTATCAAGGTGACCGGTGTGGACATGCATATCGGCAGCCAGATTACCGATCTCGGGCCGATGGAAGATGCGTTCAAGCTGCTGGTGGAATTCGTCGGCACGCTGCGCGCCGATGGTCACACCATCTCGCATGTCGATTTCGGCGGCGGTCTCGGCATTCCGTATGAACACGATCTGCCCAATCCGCCGGATCCGGTGGCCTACGCGGCCATGGTCAAGCGCGTGACGAAGGGGATCGACGCGACATTGATGTTCGAGCCGGGACGCATGATCGTCGGCAATGCCGGGATTCTCGTTGCCCGCGTGATCTATGTGAAGCATGGCGATGCGAAGAACTTTGTCATCATCGATGCCGCGATGAACGACCTCATTCGTCCGACGCTGTATGAGGCGCATCACGATGTCCTGCCGGTTCGCGAGGATACGACGCGCAATTTCGTCGCGGATGTGGTCGGCCCTGTCTGCGAGACCGGTGACTATCTCGCGCTCGACCGCAAGATGGCCGAACCGAAGCCGGGCGATCTGGTGGCGATCATGACGGCCGGCGCTTATGGCGCGGTGCAGTCCGGCAGCTACAACACGCGTGCGCTGGTGCCTGAAGTGCTGGTCAAGGACGGCCAGTATGCCGTGGTGCGTCCTCGCATCGATGCCGAAGCCCTGATTGCCATGGACCGCGTCGCGCCGTGGCTGTAGCGGCGTAACGCCAAAAGCGCCGCGCTGAGCGGCATTTCCCAGACAGAAAAATTATCTTCTCATCGCTGTTCCGGCGCGAGATGAATCCGCCAGTGCGCCATATCATTTCGCAATAGCATTTCATTGCTGAAAGGCCGTTGCGAGATGATCTTTAGAGCTCATCGATGCGCTCCGCTCCACTGATGAAGCGGCCGCGCAGCCGATCAGGTCATCAGCGCGCCTCCGCCGCGATCATGCGGCGACAGGAGTGATGCACGACGAGTCCTGATCGAAATGGCAGGGGGAATTCGTCATGCGCTCTTTTGGATTTCATCGTTTTCTTGTCGCAGCGGCTGCTGCATCCGCTCTTCTTGTCGGCATCAGCACGGGCGCTTTCGCAGACGCGTGGCCGAGCCGCACGATCAAGCTGATCGTGCCGTTCCCGGCTGGTGGTGCGGCGGACACCATCGCGCGGATCTACGGCGAGAAGCTCAGCGAGGCGCTGAAGCAGCCTGTCGTGGTTGAAAACAAGGCGGGCGCCGGCACTGCCATCGCGGCTGAAACCGTGGCCGCGGCCGATCCTGACGGATACACGCTGTCGCTGGCGCCCGCGGGACAGCTCACCATTCTGCCGCACGTGAACACGGCCATTAAGTTTGATCCGTTCAAGAGTTTCGCGCCGGTATCGCCGTTGGCGTCGGTGCCTTACGTGCTTGCAGCGAGCCCTGACGCGCCAGTATCGAGCGTGAAGGATCTCGTCGCTGCGGCAAAGAAGGAGCCGGGCAAGTTCACCTATTCGTCGTGCGGTCCGGGAACGCTCTGCCATCTGAGCGGTGAACTGTTCAAGAGCCTGACCGGCACGGACTTGCTCCATGTTCCGTTCAAGGGCAGCGCGCCTGCCGTCAACGCCTTGCTCGGCAATCAGGTGAATCTCGCGTTCGATACCCTGACTGTGCTCGCACCCCAGATCAGGGATGGCAAGGTCAAGGGGTTGGCGGTGACAAGCCGCGAACGTTCTTCCTTGCTTCCCAATGTGCCCACCGCCGCGGAAGCCGGCGTGGCTGACTTCGTGGTGGACTCCTGGTTCGGCCTCGTCGTGCCCGCGGCGACGCCGGCCCCGATCGTGGAGCGTCTGAACGCCGAAGTGATCCGCATCGGAAAACTCCCGGACGTGCGCGAGCGTCTTGAAGCGCAAGGCCTGAGCGTCACCACCTCGACGCCTGAGGCGTTCACGCAGTTGATCCGCGTCGATTATGAGCGTTGGGGCAGGGTCGTAGATACCGCGGGAACCAAGATTAACTAACGGTCGGCGCAGACAGGCTCCGTGGCTTTGATCGCAGCTGCCCTGGTTGCGATCTACCACACTCCCGGAATCAGCCGGTAACGCACGCGCGAACGGTAAGCATCGTAGCCCGGCAGGTGGATGACGAGAAATCTCTCTTCATCGATCAGGCGCACGGCGACCATCGCACTCAGGATGGCTACGGGAATGAAGGCCCACCATGAACCGAGCGCCAGCGGCGTTGCGAGAAACATCAGGATCGCGCCGCAATACATCGGATGGCGGACGACGGCATATGGCCCCGTCGAGATGACCTTCTGGCTTTCGGCAACTTCGACGATGCTGGAGGCGTAAGAGTTTTCGCGAAAAACCAGAAAGATGATGACGTATCCGATCACGACGCCGATGTCGCCCAGGACGATCAGCGCTGCCGGGACATCCGACCAGTGCCAGCGAAAATCGAAACCGGGCACCAGAAACGCGACGACGCCGGACACCGCGGTCAGAGTCTGAATGATCTTCTGGCTCTTCTCTTTCTCGGCGACCGGCCCAGCCTTGAGCCGCCGTCCGATCAGCGCGTCGTCGTATTTCGCGAGATACAGGATGATGGCGGCGGAGGCGGCGCCCATGATCGCGAGATAGACCCAGCCCTGCCAGAATCTCAGCGACCAGGCCGGGATGAAAAACAGCGCTGCGATGACAAGCAGCGATCGCAGCAATCCGGCGAATGCCTTGCTGGCGTTGGGGCTCATCGGGCATCTCCGGCCTGCATTGTGCGCGTGAGGTAACTCGCCGCAACGTGCTTCCAAGGCCGGGAACTATGGCTTGGCGTCACGCTTTTGTGAAACGGAAGCCCCGCTTTTCGGAGGCAGCCTACCTCTTTGGCCGCAGCTTTGCATGTGGGTAGGGCGTTGAGGCCATGCCTCATTGCCGCCGCTGTGCTAACGTCCCGTATCCGACATTCGCTTTACTCCATGGTACGAATGTTAGAACTGGATCACTAGGTTGCATTGAACTGACTCTGGAGAGCCTGTTGAACGGATCGACCCCAGACCCATCCGAGCATCCGCTCGCTGCCGAGGAGGCCCGGCGTCTTCAGTTGGCGCAGGCTTTGCGGCGGGCGCGGCTTGCGGTCGCATGGGAGCGCGGCTGGCCGCATCTCGCGCGGCTGTTGACTGTCGTCGGTCTGTTCCTTGCGGCATCATGGGCAGGTCTTTGGGTCGCTTTCCCCTTTGCCGTGCGCATCGTTGCATTTACGGTCTTTGCCCTGCTCGCCGCCGTGGCCCTGATTCCGGCGATCCGGTTTCGCTGGCCGACGCGCGAGGATGCGCTGCGCCGGCTCGATCGCGGAACCGGAATTCCCCACCGCCCTGCGACGGCGCTGACGGACACCCTGAAGTCGCAGGACCCGATCACGCAGGCGCTGTGGCAAGAGCAGCGTGCGCGCACGCTGGCCTCGATCAAGCGTATCCGCGCCGGTCTGCCGTCGCCGCGTTTGGCGCTTCACGATCCGTGGGCGCTGCGCGGCCTGGTGGTCGTGCTGATGGTTGCGACCTTCGTCGCTGCGGGCAACGATCGTCTTGCGCGGGTTGTTGCGGCGTTTGACTGGGACGGCGCCTTTTCCGCGGCGAATGTCCGCGTCGATGCATGGGTGACACCGCCGCCTTACACCAGCCGTCCGCCGATCATTCTGTCGAACTCCCTGAACAAGGATGCGCCTGCGCCGGATACGGGGCCTGTCTCTGTCCCGGCGGGGAGCACGCTGATCGTTCGTTCCAGCGGTGGCAGGCTCGATGTCGCCGCTGCCGGTGGCGTGGCGGAAGTTCCGGTGACCGCGAATGCACCGCAAGGCACCAGCGAGCGGCACTTCACCATTACAGGCGATGGCACGGCGCATGTCCGTTCGCCCTCGGGGCAGCCGCAATGGACCTTCAAGGCCATGCCCGATCACGCGCCGAGCATCTCGCTGGCCAAGGATCCTGAACGGCAGGCCAAGGGTGCGCTGCTGTTGTCCTACAAGCTTGAAGACGATTATGGCGTGGCAGAAGCGCGCGCGCAGTTCGCGCCGCGCGCGACCGGGAAAGACAGCAGCGCCGGCGAAGACAGCGCCAGGCCGCAGCCGCTGTTCGATCCGCCATCGATCACGCTCGGACTGCCGAACGTGCGCACCCGCAATGGCGTGGGTCAGACCGTCAAGGATCTTAGCGAAAATCCGTATGCCGGCGCCGACGTCACCTTGACCCTTACCGCGAAGGACGAAGCCGGCAACGAGGGACGCAGCGAACCGTTCGACATGCGGCTGCCGGAGCGGCTGTTTGTCAAACCGCTGGCGCGCGCGCTGATCGAGCAGCGCCGCAATCTCGCGCTCGACGCCAACCAGAAGCCGCTGGTGCTGATCGCGCTCGATGCGCTGATGATCGCGCCCGAAGCGTTCATGCCCGAGCTCGGACATTATCTCGGTCTGCGCAGCATCGCATCCCAGCTCGGTCACGCCAGTTCGCGCGAGGCCATGCGCGAAACCGTCGACAACCTTTGGGCGCTTGCGGTCGCGATCGAGGACGGCAACATCACCGATGTCGAGAAGGCGCTGCGCGCCGCGCAGGATGCCTTGAAGGAAGCGCTGGAGCGCGGCGCCAGCGACGAGGAAATCAAGAAGCTGACCGACAACCTGCGTGCGGCGCTGGACAACTTCATGCGCCAGCTCGCCGAACAGCTGCGCAACAATCCGCAGCAACTGGCGCGGCCGCTCGATCCCAATACCAAGGTGATGCGCCAGCAGGATCTCAAAAACATGATCGATCGCATGGAGCGGCTGTCGCGCTCCGGCGACAAGGATGCCGCGCGGGCGCTGCTCGATCAGATGCAGCAGATGCTGGAAAACCTGCAGATGGCGCAGCCCGGGCAGGGCGACGGCGACATGGAGCAGGCGCTCAACGAACTCGGCGACATGATCCGCAAGCAGCAGCAGTTGCGCGACAAGACATACAAGCAGGGCCAGGATTCCCGCCGCGACCGCAGCCGCGGCGAGCAGGGCGACCAGAACACGATGGACGGCCTGCGTCAGGACCAGCAGGCGCTGCGCGACCGGCTGGGCAAGCTGCTCGACGACATGAAGAAGAACGGCATGATGCCGGGCCGGCGCGGCGAGAAAGGTCAGCCGGGCCAGGGCCAGCAGCCGGGTCAGGGACAGGACGGCCAGCAGGACGACGGCGACTCGCTCGGCGATGCCGATTCTGCGATGGGCGATGCGGGCAACCAGCTTGGCCAGGGCAACGCCGACAGCGCGGTCGATTCACAGGGCCGGGCGCTCGAAGCGCTGCGCAAAGGTGCGCAGAATCTTGCGCAGTCGATGCAGCCGGGCGAGGGACAGGATGGCGGACCGGGCAATCGCATGGGCCGCCAGCAGAACAGCGGCAACACCACCGACCCGCTGGGGCGGCCGCTCAACGGCCGTGAGTGGAGTGACGATCTCACGGTGAAAATTCCCGGCGAGATCGACGTGCAGCGCGTGCGGCGGATTCTGGAAGAACTGCGCCGCCGCCTCGCGGACCCGCAGCGGCCGCAGATCGAACTCGATTACATCGAGCGTTTGCTCAAGGATTACTGAGCCTTATCGCGACGCCGCGGCGTCGCGTCACCATCCAGCAATTTCAATCAGAGCCGCTTGACAGTTTCGGGCAACGCTTGTACCTAACCATTAGGTTATTTAACCTACTGGTTATATGAAAGCGAACATGGACCCGCTCAGCATCAAATTCGCAGCCCTCGCCGATCCCACCCGCCGCGCCATCCTTGCGCGGCTGGTGCTCGGCGAAACGTCGGTGACGGAACTGGCGGAGCCGTTTGCGATGAGCATGCCTGCGGTCTCGAAGCATCTGAAAGTGCTTGAGCATGCGGGTCTCGTGACGCGCGGCCGCGAAGCGCAGTGGCGTCCATGCAAGATCGAACCGGCGGCGCTCAAGGAAGTCGACGACTGGCTTGAGAACTATCGCCGCTTCTGGGAGGCGGGTCTGGATCGCCTCGAAGAATATCTCGGCGAGTTGCAGGCGAAGGAGAAGCTCGAAGCTTCTCCAAAGCAGCGCAGGACCGTGAAGCGGAAATCTTCTTCGCGGCGAGCACCTTCAAAAAAGTAAGAGCACTTCTCGGCAAGACTCAAACATCACATCAGACCCAATCGGAGAGGTATCCCATGGCCGACCAGTATCCCACGCTGCCTCCGCTCATTCCGCATCTCGTCGTCAACGGCGCCAGCGATGCGATCGAGTTCTACAAGAAGGCGCTTGGCGCAACCGAAGTGACGCGTCTTCCGGCGGAGGACGGCAAGCGTCTGATGCATGCGCAGCTTCTGGTGAATGGCGCGGTGGTCTTCCTGAATGACCACTTCTCGGAATACTGCGAAGCGAACCCTGAAAGCAGCATCCGTCCGCCTAACGTTCTGGGGGGCACATCCTTCGTCATTCATCTTGAGGTCCCCAACTGCGATGAAGCCGTGAAGCGTGCTGCCGACGCCGGCGCGAAAGTCATCATGGCGCCGTGGGATGCGTTCTGGGGCGCGCGCTATGGACAGGTGGTCGACCCGTTCGGCCACGGCTGGAGTTTCGCCCATCCATTGCCGGTCAAGGCGGCGTGATCGCAAGCACGCATCAAAAAGCAAATATCGTTCGGAGAAAAGAAATGGCCTCAGCTCAGCCCGCCGCATTTGCGGAAACCTACAGCAAGGAATTCGTCATCGAGCGTCTGTTCGATGCTCCGCGCGATCTGGTCTGGAAGGTTTTCACCCAGCGGGATCATTTGATGAAATGGTGGGGTCCGAAGGGCTTCAGGATGATTGTCGGAGATCTCGACCTCAGGCCCGGCGGCATCTTTCACTACGGCATGCAGGCGCCGGACGGCAGCGAGATGTGGGGCAAATGGGTGTTCCGCGAGATCGTCAAGCCCGAGCGGCTGGTCTTTGTCAGCTCGTTCTCCGACAAGAATGCCGGGCTGAGCCGTCATCCGATGGCGCCGACATGGCCGATCGAAATGCTGGGGACTGCAACCTTCATCGATAAGGGCGGCAAGACCCTGCTGGTCAATCGCACGGTCGCGCTCAATGGCTCGGATGAAGAGCGTGCGACCTTCGAGGGCAATTTCGCCAGCATGACGCAGGGGTGGGGCGGAACGTGGGATCAGCTCGCAGCGTATCTCGCATCGCTGCAAGCCTGATATCCGGAGCTGGCACCATGAACGAACTTGTTCCGATTTCGACGACGGCGCTGTGGACCGGACGCGTCCTCAGCGGCCTGGTGATCCTGTTCCTGCTGTTCGATGCCGTCATCAAGCTGATTCCGCTCGATGTTGTCATCGAAACCTCGCGGCAGCTCGGCATCCCGACGAACCTCGCGGTCACCCTTGGCGTGCTGACGCTGCTCGGGACGCTGCTCTATGCCTATCCGCGGACCTCGGTGCTCGGCGCGATCCTGCTGACCGGATATCTCGGCGGCGCCATCTATGTGCACGTTCGCGCCGGCAGCCCGCTGTTCAGCCACACGCTGTTCGGCGTCTATCTCGGCATTTTGCTCTGGGGCGGGCTTTATCTCCGCGACGAGCGGCTGCGCCTGATCTTTCCCTGGCGTCGCTGACGCCTGAACCCATCTCATTTGTAACGGAGAGTGACATGACCACCCTGATGTACATTGCCATCATTCTTGCGATTGCGATCGCGATCGTTCTGATCCTCGCCGCGCTGCGGCCCAACACGTTCCGTATCGAGCGGTCCATCGACATCAACGCGCCTGCGGACAAGATCTTTCCGCTCATCACCGATTACAAGAACTGGGGATCATGGTCGCCTTACGAACATGTCGATCCGGCCATGCAGCGGACCTACAGCGGTGCACCGACCGGCAAGGGCTCCGTGTACGAGTGGAGCGGCAACAAGAACATCGGACATGGCCGCATGGAGATTCTTGAGGCAACGCCTGCGTCCAAAGTCGTCATCAAGCTGGATTTCTTCAGCCCGTTCGAGGCCCATAACATCGCCGAATTCACCATGCGGCCGCTGGGCAGCACGACGACGGTCACCTGGGCCATGCATGGTCCGGCGCCCTACATGGCGAAGATCATGCACATGGTCTTCAAGATGGATCGCATGGTCGGCGGCCAGTTTCAGCAGGGCCTGACCAGCATGAAGGCGGTTGCGGAAAAGTAACGGAGCAATGCGGTGTCCATGCTATCGATCAAACAATCGTGCACCGGGACCCCGCTCACTTGCCCTGTCACCCGGATTGCGCAAAGGGCATGTCTTCAGCGACAGGCAGCCGCATCCGATACAGCCGCTCAACTGGTCGCGCAGGCGGGTCAATGTGGCGATCCGCTCATCGAGATCGGCACGCCACGCCGCCGACAGCCTGGCCCAGTCCTTGACCGTAGGCACTCGTCCATCGGGCAGCGAGGCCAACGCATTCCGGATTGCCGCGAGCGGCAATCCGGTGCTCTGCGCCACCTTGATGATGGCGACACGGCGCAGCACCGCTCGCGGATAGCGGCGCTGGTTGCCGCGATTCCGCGAACTCGAAATCAGTCCCTTCGATTCGTAGAAATGGAGCGTGGAGACGGCGACGCCGCAGCGTTCGGCGACTTCGCCGACGCTCAGCTCCCGTGCAATTGCCGCGGGTTTGTTCTGCTTCATCGTTGCTTGACCTCAACTATACTTGAGGTTCTAGGCTGCCCTCATCGTCGCCGCAAGCATCGCAACGCAGTGAATGCGACCGGCCGAAAATCAGAGATGGAATCATGCCAGAAGCGAACTATCAGGATCGAACCCAAGCGCAGGACGGCCCGTCGCGGCCGTTCGTGCTCATCAACAGTTTCACGCCCAAGCCGGGCAAGCTCGACGAACTGGAGCTTGTGCTGGAGGCGTCGCGCGATCGCTTTGCGGATCGTGTGCCGGGCTTCCATGGGGGCCGGATCTATCGCGATATCGATGGTGGCTCCGCGCTGCTCATCAGCGTCTTCGAGACGGAGGACCATTACCGAAGCTGGGTTGAGACAGCGATGTTTGCCGAGTATCACGCCCGGATTTCGGACCTCACCGAAGGCATGGGGCAATCCCGGATCGAGGCGAACAGCGTGCGGCGCGAGCGCGCAACCGCGTCCGCCACATGCGCATGCTGAGGTTTCCAGCAGCCCGCTATCAGCCGTTGCGGCCTTCGCCCCGCAGTGTCGGCAAGCCGATGCCGGTGGCCTCGAAGCCGCCGTCAACGCACAGCATCTGCCCGGTGATGTAGCTGGCGCGATCGCTGCACAGGAAGAAGATCGCCTCGGCGAGTTCTTCCTCGAGGCCGTAACGGTTGAGTGGAATGGTATCGTGATAGTCCGCGCGGATCGCAGGCGTGTGAACTGCTTTCGCCATCGCGGTGTCGACCGGGCCGGGCGCAACGGCATTGACGCGAATGCCGAGCGTGGCGAGTTCGACGGCGAACTGTTTGGTGAGATGGGCGAGGCCGGCCTTGCTGGTGCCGTAAGCGGTGCGCAGCGTCGAGGCGCGAAGCGCCGAAATCGAGGTGATGTTCACGATCGCGCCGCCGCCGGTCTCGCGCATCAGGGGAGCTGCCGCCTGTGTGCAGAGGAACGGCCCGGTCAGGTTCACCGCCAGCACGCGGTCCCAGTCGGCTTGCGTTGTTTCCAGCAGCGGTTTGAAGATCGCGATGCCGGCATTGTTGACCAGCGCGTCGAGCCGTCCGAAGTGCTGAACCGCCTGCCTGAATGCGGCGGCGACCGCGTCGGCATCCGATACGTCGCAGTGGATCGCCAGCGTGGTGTCGGGTGCTGCAAGGGTCTTGAAAGTCTGGGCAAGCAGGTCCTTTTCGATATCGAGCAACGCGACCTGCCAGCCTTCGGCCAGAAACCGCTTCGCTGCGGCAAGTCCGATACCGCGCGCCGCGCCGGTCACCAGCGCCACCTTCCGTTGTCCCTTGGTCATGTCCCGTCCCGTCTCCTGATTGACGCCAACAGTGCTCTCCATGGCATTGACCATTTTTCACGGGCCGCCACAACAGCTTCGCCAGCCGGCCGCGCGGCCTGATCGCGCGCCCGCTCATACAATCGACAAGAACGTTCAGGATACGTCACGCCATGTCTTCAAGCTTTGCAAAAAACGCGATCGTGCTGGGGCTTCTCTCCGCGATCGGGCCTTTCGCCATCGACATGTATTTGCCCGCGCTGCCGGCGATCGCGTCGGATCTTCAGGCATCCACCGCGGCCACCCAGATGACGCTGATGGCGTTCTTCGTGGCGTTCGGGGTCTGCCAGATCGTCTACGGTCCGGTCTCGGACATGGTGGGCCGCAAGCCGCCGCTTTATTTCGGGATCGTGGTGTTTGCGCTCGGCAGCATCGGCTGCGGTCTCGCGCCGAGCATCGCGTGGCTGATCTTCTTCCGTTTCGTGCAGGGCCTTGGTGCAGCCGCGGTGATGGTGATTCCGCGTGCGGTGATTCGCGACCTGCACAGCGGCGTCGATGCGACACGTTTGATGTCACTTGTCATGCTGGTGTTCAGCGTTTCGCCGATCCTCGCACCGCTTGTCGGCAGCGGCCTGATCGTGCCGTTCGGCTGGCGCGCGGTGTTCGCCGCGGTTACCGTTGCCTCGGTTCTCTCTTTTCTGCTGGTCGCCTTCATGCTTCCTGAAACGCGCCCGCCCGAGGAACGGGTGGAGGTCAGCGTCCGCAGCGTGCTGGATGGTTTTGGCGAGTTGTTCCGCGACTGGCGCTTCCTCGGCCTGACCTTCATCGGCGGTTTCGGCATGGCGAGTTTCTTCGCTTTCCTCGCCAGTTCGTCCTTCATCTATATAGGACACTTCGGGCTGACGCCGACACAGTACGGTCTGATCTTCTCGATCAACGCCGTCGGCTTCATCGGGGCCTCGCAGTTCAGCGGCTATCTTGCCGGGCGGTTCGGGATCGCGCGTGTGGTCTCGGTAGCGGTGACCTGCTTCACGGTGGCGACGCTGACTCTGTTTGCGGTGACCGCCGCCGGTGTCGACAGCCTCGCTGTGCTGGTGGTGATGCTGTTCATCGCCAACGCCTGGCTTGGGCTGGTGATTCCTTCCACCATGGTGCTGTCGCTGGAAGATCACGGCCCGATCGCCGGCATGGCGTCGGCGCTGGGCGGCACGTTGCAGATGATCACAGGCGCGATGATGATCGTGGTCGCCAGTGCATTCTTCAACGGGACGGCGCTGCCGATGGTGACTACCATCGCGATCTGTGCGGTGGCGGCTTTCATCCTGACGCGGCTGACGCTGCGCTCTGGAGACACCGCGCCGCAGCTTGCGGAATAGCAAATCTGCTTAGGATTTAGTCGTTGCGCGATGCCAGCGCGTCTGCAACCGCAGTGCGGATATCCGCCACCGCAAATGGCTTGGTGATGACGTCGTGGATGATGGCTTCGAGACCAGAGGCGCGTTCGCGCTGATCGGCAAAGCCGGTCATCAGGAGAATCGTCAGCCGCGGGAAATCGCGCGCGGCGGCCAGCGCCAGCGCGATTCCGTCCATCACCGGCATTTTGATATCGGTCAGCAGAAGATCGAACGCGCCCTCATCGCGGTTGAGGATCTCAAGCGCTTCCGCGCCGTCCTCGGCGGTGACGATCTCGTGGCCGTCCATGGCGATCGCACGCGCCACCAGCAGGCGCATCGACTCCTCGTCGTCGGCGATCAGAACGCGGGGCATCAGGTTCCTCCAGTTGCGATATCCCGCTTGTGGAAGAACCTCACGGCAATTTCGCGGCCTTCGGCGGGCGGCGACGCCAGCCGTGTCTTGAACCAGGCTTTCTCGCCGGGGTTGAGCACGGGCTGCTCCAGCACGGCATTCCACGCATAGATATCCGCGCCGTTGGCGTCGCGAACGATAAACCGCAGCCGCGGGATTTCCACGGACCTGCGTGCGACATCGACCAGTGCACCTTCGATCAGCAGGACGGTTTTGTCGTTCACCGTCTCGGTGCTGATCCTGAGATCCTCGAAGGCGAGGCCGCGCAGGTTCACGCCCATGCCGATCATCTTGTAGAAGGCGGCGGTTTGCGGCATCGCGCGGACCACATCGGTGCGCCAGGCGATCAGGGCGAACACGACTGCGCCGAGCGCCACGCAGGCCGTCGGAAGAGTCAGAACGCCAGGAAGAGCCTTCGCCCAGTTCGCCGATTTCAGGAACGGTGCGACCGATGAACTGAGTTTCCTGAAACGGGAGGATTTGGCCGGACCGGTTTCGGTCATCGCCTCCTGTTGGGCCAGAGCGGTCCAGTTCTGGCCGGTCTCCCCGGTCTGCCGAGCCGATGGTTCCGACCATTCGCCCGAGATGGGCGGGCTTTCGACATGCGGCACGCCGTTGTTGTGCCAATCGGCCGATACGTCGTCCCGTGCGCCGAAATCGTCCTGCGGGTGAGTTTCTTCCACCTCGTACCCGGACATGGCATCCGCCGAGGCCAGTTCCTGCGGCACGGCGAGCCAGACTTCCTGGCAGCGGGCGCAGCGGACTTTCCGCCCCGCTGCACCGAAATTGGCCGGATCGACCTCGTAGGATGTCGTACAATGGGGGCAAACGATGTGCATGGACGAATCGCTGGAATGAACGCGCTTGGTGGGATGAGGCTATCTGGCGTCCGTTAACGAATCGGAAACCATAACGGCCGCAAAAGCGTTTTACGGTATCCGCCCCTGTGGCTGCCGGCCGAACGGGGCCACCCGGGACGGTATCTCCATCGGTCATGTCGAACGGAGCTGAGATTGGTCCGGTTCGAAAATGTCGGTTTGCGCTACGGGCTTGGCCCGGAGGTCCTGCGCGACCTGACCTTCCAGATTCCCGCTCGCTCGTTCCAGTTTCTCACCGGGCCGTCCGGCGCTGGCAAGACGTCGCTGCTGCGGATGCTGTTCCTGTCGCTGCGGCCGACGCGGGGTCTGGTCAACCTGTTCGGCAAGGATGTGTCGCTGCTCGACAAGGATGGGCGCGCCGAATTGCGTTCGCGCATCGGCATTGTGTTGCAGGACTTCCGGCTGCTCGATCATATGACGACGTATGAGAACGTCGCGCTGCCGTTCCGCGTCATGGGCCGCAGCGAATCCAGCTACCGCAAGGAAGTCATCGATCTGCTGAACTGGGTCGGTCTCGGCAAGCGGATGGATGCGCTGCCGCCGATCCTGTCGGGCGGCGAGAAGCAGCGCGCCGCGATTGCCCGCGCGGTGATCGCCCGGCCGCAGCTCCTGCTGGCGGACGAGCCGACCGGCAACGTCGATCCGTCGCTGGCGCGGCGGCTGCTCAGCCTTTTCATCCAGTTGAACAAGTCCGGCACCGCCGTCATCATCGCCACTCACGACATCGCATTGATGGATCAGTACGAGGCGCGGCGCATGGTGCTGCATGAATCGCGGCTGCACATCTATGATTGATGATCGCAAACCGGTGATGGATCTGGGCGACAGCACGTCGGAAGTCGCCGCGCATGCGCGCAACCTGTCACCGATCGTTCCGCGCGGATCGATTTCCGGGCGCGCGCTGATCGCAGTTGTTGCCATCATGACCTATCTGGCGTCGATGACGACGGGCGCGGTGCTGCTGGTGCGCGCATCGGCTGCCGAATGGCAGTCCGACGTTTCGAGCGAACTCACCATCCAGTTGCGGCCTTCGCCCGGCCGCGACATCGAGCGCGACGTTCGCAGCGTCACGGAGGCGGTGCGGGCACAGCCCGGAATTCTGGAAGTGCGGCCGTTCAGCAAGGCCGAGTCGGCGCGGCTTCTGGAGCCGTGGCTGGGCACCGGATTGTCGCTCGACGATCTTCCCGTTCCGCGCGTGATCGTCGTGCGTGTCGCGCCGGGGTCGACGCCGGATCTGGTGACTCTGCGCCGAAGTATCGCGCAGGCCGCGCCATCCGCCACCATTGATGACCATCGCGCGTGGATCGAGCGGATGCGTTCGATGACCGGCGCGATCGTTCTGGCGGGCACCGGGATTCTTATTCTCGTGATCGTTGCGACCGTGATCTCCGTGTCGTTTGCCACGCGCGGCGCGATGGCGGCCAACCGGCCGATTGTCGAGGTGCTGCATTTCGTCGGCGCGCAGGATCGCTATATCGCCAACCGTTTCCTGCGCCATTTTCTGCGGCTCGGCCTTGAGGGTGGTCTGATCGGCGGACTGGCGGCGATGCTGACCTTCGGCTTCTCGGAATCCATCGCAAGCTGGTTTTCGGGGACGCCGGTGGGCGATCAGTTCGCAGCGCTGCTGGGGACATTCGCGCTGCCGGCCTCGGGCTATCTGGCGCTGGCCGCCCAGACCCTGATGATCGCCGCGGTTACGGCGTGGGCCTCGCGGCGGACGCTGTTTGCGACCCTTGAAGAGATCGACTGAGTGTGTTTTCAGGCGGGCCGGTGCCGCTTTGGCAGAGAGAACCTGTCAAAACATGGTGTTGGTCGGGTTTTGAGGCCACAGCCACGCCGGATTTTGAGATAAGGTAGGAGCCGCGCAACATCATCACGTGCGCCTGAGCGAGTAGAGATTGTCCGAGACCATACACCGCCGCGATGCCACGCCGAAGCACGGGCGCCTGCGCCATCGTGTCGTGATGCTTGCCATTGCCGGAATCCTTCTTTTTGTCGGACTGGGCTTCGTCGATTTTCTGTCGCGGGTGCCGCCCGCGGAGGAAAAGCCGTCGCGCAATGCCGACGGCATTGTGGTCCTCACCGGCGGTTCGTCGCGTGTCTCGGATGCGCTGGAATTGCTGTCGGTGGGATACGGCCGCCGGCTGCTGATATCGGGCGTGCACCCGACCAACGGCTACAGCGACATCCAGCGCACGCTGCCCGAGAGCCAGCGTCTGCTCACCTGCTGTGTCGATCTGGACCGGTCGGCGGTCAACACCCGCAGCAACGCGACGGAGACGCGGCGATGGGCGGTCGAGCGGGGTTTCCGCTCCCTGATCGTGGTGACCTCGAACTATCACATGCCGCGCGCGATCGTTGAATTGTCCCACGCCATGCCGGATATCGAACTGGTTCCGTTTGCCGTGGTCGGCGACAAATGGCGTGAGGAGCCGTGGTGGACGAGTGGCGCTGCCTTGCGGCTCCTGCTATCGGAATACGCCAAGTATCTTTTTGCGCAGACGCGGGTCGCTTTCGGCGGCGTGGGGCAGGGGGGCATGCCGGAAATCGGCACACAGACCATCCCGCATCCGAAGCCGGCCACCGCGTCCGCCAACTAGTCGTCAGGTTCTGACATTCGCATTCCAGGCAGGTTCGTCGATGGTTTCGGTATTCTTGCGTTCGCTGCTCTACAACCTCGTTTTCTATCTGAACCTTGCTTTCTGGGTGATCCTCGGCCTCCCGACTTATGCCTTGCCGCGTGCGGGCATCATCTGGATCGCAACCAACTGGGGCAAGACGAGCATCTGGTGGATGCGGATCATCTGCAACACCAGGGTCGAATATCGCGGCCTGGATAAAATCCCGAAAGGTCCGCTGATCGTCGCCTCGAAACATCAGTCGGCCTGGGAAACCTTCGCGCTGCTGCAGTTTTTCGATCAGCCGCTTTACATCCTGAAGCGCGAACTGACGTGGCTGCCGCTGTTCGGCTGGTATCTGCTCAAGGCCGGGATGATCGGCGTCAACCGAAGTGCGGGCGGCCGCACATTGATCGACATCACGAGGCGCGCCGCCGAGGAAATCAGGCGCGGCCGTCAGCTCCTGATTTTTCCCGAAGGCACACGCCGCGCCGTGGGCGCACCGCCGGATTACAAGAACGGCGTTAGCCTGATCTACGGCGAGGCCGGAGTGCCCTGCATTCCCGTTGCACTCAACTCCGGACTGTTCTGGCCGCGGCGGACGTTCCTGCGTTACCCCGGGACCATTGTGATCGAGTTTCTTGATCCAATTCCGCCGGGTCTCAAACGTCACGACTTCAATGCGCGCCTGCAAGCCGCGATCGAAGAAGCGAGCGACCGGCTGGAGAAAGCGGGGCGCGAGGAACAGGTGCGCCTGATCGGCTTCTCGGCGCCGATCGCAGC
Organism: Afipia sp. OHSU_II-C1; assembly: GCF_000497575.1. GTDB lineage: Bacteria > Pseudomonadota > Alphaproteobacteria > Rhizobiales > Xanthobacteraceae > Afipia. The sequence continues at coordinate 288,092 of NZ_APJI01000006.1, read as the reverse complement.
CTCCGTCAGATCCTGATTGACTACGTATGACGGTGAAGGGCGCCTTCGCCATGGAGCATCGCGGCAAGACGATGCAGCGGCGCGTCGCGAACGCCCTGCGCTTCCAGCGCGGTCACGGTTGCGATGACGTACTCGTCATTCGGCCCATAGGCGCCGTGACCCTGACGCACCAACCGTAATTGCTCATCCATTGTGAGCCGACCGGCATACTGGTCGTGGCTGCGGTCGGCGACATAGGCGAGCGCGCTGACCCTCTGGCGTGCATCGCCTTCAAGCCAGACCGAGCGCATGACTTCGCGGTAGACGCCGGTCACCTGCTCGCGCGCCCGCAAGTAGGCGACCGTGGCCTTTCGCTCAGCCGCCGCCACCCGGAACGCAACGCCCTGACAGGCGCCTCCGCGATCGAGGCCGAGCACCAGGCCCGGCTTTTCCGGGGTGCCCCGATGGACCATCGAGTAAATGCAAAGCGAACGATGCTCGCCGATCAGCCGCGCAGGCTTTTGCTCAAGGAAGGCGAAGCCGGGTTTCCAGATCAGCGATCCGTAGGCGAACACCCACAGATCGCCTTCGGGAAATTCGGATTCTGAAAGGATTTTTGCGGCCATGGCGACGTCACCTGATGGATCACGCCTATCAGTCCACCGCTCCGTGCGCAACTTGACGGGGCCTCAAGCGTATGGACTTCAAGGCAATTTGCGCGAAAGGTGCATCTTTCAATTGCCCGATTCCTCTGGTCTAGCTTGCCCTATGCCGACATCTCCCATCGCACCTCGCCGCCGTCTCTGGCCCGTTTTTGTAATGCCCGTTCTGGTTCTCGTCGCAGCTGCGGCGTGGAGCGGGTTCTGGTTCTATGCAGCATCGCATGTCGACGAGAAGTTCGACGAATGGCGCACGCGCGAAGCGAAATCCGGCCGCGCCTATGAGTGCGCCAGTCGCTCCGTCGCGGGCTTTCCGTTCCGCATGGAGGTTCGCTGCGAAAGTCCGGTGGTGACACTGACGTCGCAAACCGCCGATCAGACCCAGCTCACTGCGCGGCTGAAGGATATTCTGGTGGTCGCGCAGGTTTATGATCCGACCAAGATCATCGCCGAATTCACCGGGCCGGCGACCGTCGCAAGCCGCAACGAGGCACCGTCATTTGTGGCGGGCTGGACCACGGGCCGTGCCAGCGCCTCTGGCCTGCCGACGCCCCAGCGCGTCTCGCTGGTGTTCGACGATCCGGCGCTCGATCGCATGAACGGCTCCGCCCAGACACCCCTGTTGCGCGCAAAGCATCTCGAGTTGCATACACGCCTGCTGGAAGGCTCGTTGTCGAACAATCCGGTGGTGGAAACCGCGTTTCAGGTGAGCGCCGGAAGCCTGCAGGGCCTGCATCCCATTCTCGCCGAGCCGTTCGACGCGGACATCCGCGCGTTGCTGCGCGGCCTGAAGGATTTTGCGCCGAAACCTTGGCCGGAACGGTTTCGTGAAATTCAGGCCGCGGGCGGCCGGCTCGATTTCACCCAGTCGCGCGTGCAGCAGGGCGAGACCATCGCGGTTGCCGCCGGTTCGCTCGCTCTGACGCCGGCCGGTTATCTCGATGGCGAACTGACGATGACAGTCGCCGGGCTTGAGCGGGTGGTCTCGCAGCTCGGCATCGACAAGCTGCTGATGGACGGCGTGCCGCAATCGACCGTCGATCGAATTGCGCCTGGCATCAGCGCACAGGACGTCAACAAGGTGATCGGTGCGCTCGACCGTATGATTCCCGGACTCGGCAATGTCGCGCGCAAGAACGCCAATGCCGGCGTGGTGGCGGGCATCAACATGCTCGGCCAGGCCTCAACGCTAGAAGGCAAGCCGGCACGGGCGTTTCCGCTGAAATTCACCGAGGGTGTGATCTCCATCGGTCCGCTGCGGATCGCGCAGACCGCGCCGCTGTTTTGAGTTTTTCGTCATCGCGGGAAGCTGAGCGACGAAGCAATCCAGCTTGCTTCAAGAATGGATTGCTTCGCTGCGCTCGCAATGACGCGTCGGAAGAAAGCTACTTCCCTTCCGGCTTCGGCAGGTTCGCGTGCTTGCGGCCGAAGTCGGGATCGGCGGTTTCCTGACCGAGATTGACGATGCCGCGGCGGATCGCGCGGGTGCGCGTGAAGTGATCGAACAGCGCCTCGCCGTCGCCGCGCCGGATCGCGCGGGTGAGCTTCGACAAATCTTCCTGAAACGCCCCGAGCATTTCCAGCACGGCATCCTTGTTGGCGAGGAACACGTCGCGCCACATGGTCGGGTCGGATGCGGCAATGCGGGTGAAGTCGCGGAAGCCGCCCGCCGAGAATTTCAGCACTTCCGCCTGTGTCACGTCTTCCAGTTCATCGGCGGTGCCGACGATGGTGTAGGCGATCAGATGCGGCAGGTGACTGGTGACGGCGAGCACCAAGTCGTGGTGGTCTGCCGCCATGGTCTCGACATTGGCCCCGAGTGCGCGCCAGAACGTTGCGAGCTTGTCGACGGCGGCGGGGTCGGCGTCCGGCGGCGGCGTCAGAATGCACCAGCGGTTGATGAACAGTTCGGCGAAGCCTGAATCGGGGCCGGAATGTTCGGTGCCCGCAACAGGGTGCGCCGGAACGAAATGGACGGTCTTTGGCAGGTGCGCGGACATATCCCGCAGCACCATGCCCTTGACGGAGCCGACATCGGAAACAATCGCGCCCTGCTTGAGATGCGGCGCAATTTCCTCCGCGACCGGCCCGCAGGCGCCGACCGGGATGGACAGGATCACAAGGTCCGCGTCCTTCACGGCGTCCTTGTTTGTCTCGACCACGCGATCGACGATGCCGAGTTCCTGCACGCGCGCACGGGTTGCGGGCGAGCGCGCGGTGGCCACGATCTCTCCCGCAAGTCCCTGGGCGCGCGCTGCGCGCGCGATCGAGCCGCCGATCAGGCCAAAGCCGATCAGTGCGATACGCTTGAATAGCGGCTCAGTGTTCACTTCTGCCCCATGAATTCGGCAAGCGCCGCGACCACGAGGCGGTTGGCTTCTTCGCTGCCGACGGTCATGCGCAGCGCATGCGGCAGCTTGTAGTTCTTCAGCGCGCGCAGGATCAGCCCGCGCTTGGTGAGGAACGCGTCGGCATCTTCCGCCGTCTTGCCCTTCGTTTGCGGGAAGTGGATCAGGACGAAGTTCGCCACGCTGGGCGTCACCTCAAGCCCGAGCTTGCCGATCTCATCGGTCAGCCAGGTGCGCCAGGTGTCGTTGTGGGTGCGGGACTTGTTCTGATGCTCGGTGTCTTCCAGCGATGCGATGGCTGCTTCGGAGGCGGGCGTCGAGACATTGAACGGGCCGCGGATGCGGTTCACCGCATCGATGATGTTGGCAGGGCCGTACATCCAGCCGACGCGCAGCGATGCGAGGCCGTGAATCTTCGAGAAGGTGCGCGTCATCACCGTGTTGTCGGTGGTGGCGACCATCTCGATGCCGGCCTCATAGTCGTTCTTCGAGACGTATTCAGAATAGGCCGCGTCGATCACCAGGAGCACATGCGACGGCAATCCGGCGCGCAGCCGCTTGACCTCGTCGAACGGCACATAGGTGCCGGTCGGGTTGTTCGGATTGGCCAGCCACACCATCTTGGTGCGCGGCGTCACCGCACCGAGAATCGCGTCGACATCGGCGGTGTAGTTCTTCTCCGCCGCGATCACATTGATGGCGCCGTTGCCCATGGTCGCAATCGGGTAAACCAGAAAGCCGTGGGTGGTGTGAATCGCCTCGTCGCCGGGGCCGAGATATGTGTGCGCGAGATAATTCAGCAGTTCGTCCGAGCCCGCGCCGCAGATGATGCGGTCGGGATCGAGGCCGTAGGTGCGTCCGATGGTTTCGCGCAGCGCGCGCGAGGTGCCTTCCGGGTAGTCCTCCAGATGATCGGCGGCGGCCTTGTAGGCGGCAATGGCTTTCGGCGACGGCCCGAGCGGGGTCTCGTTCGCGGACAGCTTGAAGACGCGGCCGGTCAGCCCGGCGCCGCTTTTGCCCGGCGTGTAAGGCGCAATATCGAGAATGCCTGGCTTCGGCACAGGACGAGACATCAACTCAACTCCGAAAGAAGACTATTTGGACGTAGTGGCAGGCGGCACCGTATAGCGCGTTGCATGGCTCCCGACGAGAGCCGATGAACGCACCGATGCTCCGGCCGCGACCAGCGCGGCGGTGATTCTCGCAAGACCGTCCGGTCCCGGAACCGAGATCAGCAGGGCCGCGCCGTCGGAAGCCGTGTCCGGGACGGCGATAATCTCGGAGAACGGCGACAGCGTACGCGCGACATCCGCGCTCCAGCCGGAGACGCGCACGCTCCACATCTCGACCTCGGTGACCATCGCATCTGCGGCGACGCGCGACACCACGAACACCGGCAGCGCGGCGGGGTGATCGGCGCGCTCGACGAACGGCAGGCGCGCGATGATCTTCGGCGCATTGGCCGGCTCCAGCGCGAGCCACCAGGGCGTGCGGCTGCTGACGGCGGAAATCAGCGCAAGGTCGCCCTTGGATTTTGCCACCGCCTCGACCGCGGCTTCGGCGTTGAAATGCGGGATGAACGGAACGGTGAAGCCGAAATGGAATCGCGCCGAATCCCGCATCGCGGATTCGCCGACGGACAGATCGGCATGCACCGAGAACGGCGCCTGCACGTAAGTGAAGGTCGAGATGATGACGCGCCAGATGCTCTCCACGGTGTCGAGCGGGAGAATGCCGCGATGACGCTGCACCAGGCGGCGCATCATGTCGGCCTCGCGCGCGGGGCGGAAGGCCGAGCCGACTTCCTGCGTCTTCTTCACCGAGATCAGACGGTCGATGATGTCGCCGCGCTTCATCAGCAGCTCATGCACCTGCTCATCGATGGAATCGATTTCGCGGCGCAGGTCCTGCAGGGATGGCGGTTGCTTGGTCATCGGTTCAACTTGGGTCCGAACGCGGCTTGCGGCGCGAAGGCCTTCTGGAATTCATCGAAAACGGGATTTGTCGGGCGCATTGATAGGCAGGAGAGCGCCTGAAAGCAAAGAAAACATTGGCAATTCCAGCCTCACACAGCCGCAGGGAGGGGCTGCGTTTTCGCGGTGCAGCTTGACGAAAAGGCTGTTCGTGACTAGTAACTTAGCTATTCCGTGGTCATTTGAGCCGGCCGGCTTGCAGCCACGTTAAACAACTCGCTAAACAGGCCGGGGATGTAAGTGATCCCGGCCGAACCTCGTTTCAGGCCGGGTTTTTTGTGCCTGATTTCCGACGTTGGTCTCGCGACCTGCTGAGGAGGCCAGTAGCAAAATGGTTAATGTCAAACCGTTGAAGAGCGACACACCGTCCACCGAGCGCGCGCACGAGGCGGATCATCCGTCATCGCTCCTCGCGCAGTTCGGCGCGGACAAGCCGCTGCGGCTGGACTGCGGCATCGATCTCACGCCGTTCCAGATCGCCTATCAGGCTTACGGCCAGCTCAACGCGGATCGCTCCAATGCGATCCTTATCTGCCATGCGCTCACCGGGGATCAGCATGTCGCGAATGTGCATCCGGTCACGGGCAAGCAAGGGTGGTGGCAGACACTGGTCGGCCCCGGCAAGCCGATCGATACCGACCGCTATTACGTCGTGTGCGCCAATGTGGTCGGCGGCTGCATGGGCTCCACCGGGCCATCATCGACCAATCCCGCGACCGGCAAACTGTGGGGACTGGATTTTCCGGTCATCACTATTCCCGACATGGTGCGCGCGCAGGCGATGCTGCTCGACCATCTCGGCATCGAGAAACTGTTCGCCGTTGTCGGCGGGTCAATGGGCGGCATGCAGGTGCTGCAGTGGACCACGGCTTATCCCGAGCGCGTGTTCTCCGCGCTGGCGGTGGCATGCAGCACGCGGCATTCGGCGCAGAACATCGCATTCCACGAACTTGGCCGTCAGGCAGTGATGGCCGATCCGGACTGGCGCGGCGGACGCTATTTCGAGGATGGCACCCATCCGCACCGCGGGCTCGGCGTGGCACGCATGGCCGCGCATATCACGTATCTGTCCGACGCGGCGCTGCATCGCAAGTTCGGCCGGCGCCTGCAGGACCGCGAAGTGCCGACGTTCTCGTTCGATGCGGATTTCGAGGTCGAAAGTTATCTGCGCCATCAGGGCTCGTCGTTCGTGGAGCGCTTCGACGCCAACAGCTATCTCTACCTGACGCGCGCGATGGACTATTTCGACATCGCCGCCGATCACGACGGTGTGTTGGCGGAAGCCTGGCGCGGCACGCGCACGCGGTTCTGCGTGGTTTCGTTCACCAGCGACTGGCTGTTTCCGACCTCGGAGGCGCGGGCCGTCGTTCACGCTCTCAACGCCGGCAGCGCGCGGGTGTCGTTCGCGGAAATCGAGACCGACAGGGGACACGATGCGTTCCTGCTGGATGTGCCCGAGTTCATCGAGATTTCCCGCGCATTCCTGGAATCGGCTGCGTCGGCGCACGGCCTGACCTCGGCGAGCCGCTAACATGACAATCCAGGATCAAACCTTCCGTCCGACCGCTGTTCTTCCCGTCACCGAGAACGGCTATCGCGCCGATCATTTGCTGGTCGCGGAGATGGTCGAACCCGGCTCGAAAGTGCTCGACGTCGGCTGCGGCGAGGGCGATCTGCTGCGCTTGCTGGAGACGCGTGGTGTTGACGGACGCGGCATCGAACTGTCGCGCGAGGGCGTCAACCGCTGCGTCGCCAAGGGACTCGCCGTGGTGCAGGGCGACGCCGACACCGACCTGATCAATTATCCGGACGATTCGTTCGATTACGTAATCCTGTCGCAGACCTTGCAGGCGACGCGCCAGCCGCGCGTGGTGCTGGAGAATCTGCTGCGCATTGGGCGCAGCGCCATCGTGTCGTTTCCGAATTTCGGCCACTGGAAGATGCGGCTCCAGTTGCTGGTGAAGGGCCAGATGCCGCGCACCGACAACCTTCCGGCGACCTGGTACGACACGCCGAACATCCATTTCTGCACCATCAAGGACTTCGTGCAGTTGTGCGACGAGATCAACGTCAAGATGGAGCGCGCGGTGGCGCTCGATCTTTATGGCCGTCCGCTGCGGCTCAACGCGCCATGGTGGTTCTGGAACATGTTCGGTGAGCAGGGCGTGTTTCTGCTCAAACGCCGCGACTAAATCCGAAGTTCGCTCCGGGGAATGCCGCGAAGTGTAGCGAACTTCGGATTCGGGAGACCGGCACGCCTTAACATTCGCGGCTCCAATGTGGCCGTGTATGTTCGCATTCTCGCCGTGAAATGATCCTGTTATCGCCGCGAAATGAATCCGCGAGCGCCTTTTCCTGTCTTGCTCTCGTCACACCTACCCGGTTTTTGCGCTGCGGTATGTCGTTCGCGTGCGAACGATGGGCACAGGGGGTGTCACGAGGACTAATGGATGACTCTATCGCGTAAACTTCGCCTGCCACTTCGAGGCGCCGCGCTGGCGCTGTGTTCGGTGGCAATCGTCGCACTGGCAACTCCGGCTTCGGCAAGGCCTCATCACGGCGCAAGCCGTCACTACCACGCTCACCATTCCAAGCATCACGCCAGGAAGCATTATGGCCACCGTTATCGCCATCACGCACGGCGTGGCCGCTACGCCGCAGCAGCAGCCACTGCGGAAGCATCGACGTCGCAGGGCTTCGGCGGCTTCGGCGGCTCGAACATTGTCGCGGAAGCGCGGCGCTATATCGGCAGCGGAAATCCGACGGGCCGCTCCAGCCTCTGGTGCGCGCGCTTCATGAACATGGTTCTTGAGCGTTCCGGCCACAAAGGCACCGGCTCCGATATGGCGCGTTCGTTCGCGGGCTACGGCCAGCGCATCTCCGGCCCGCAGGTCGGCGCCATCGCGGTGATGTCCCGCGGCCGCCGCGGCGGTCATGTCGGGATCGTCAGCGGCATCGATGCCAAGGGCAACCCGATCGTGATTTCCGGCAACCATGGCCACCGCGTCGCCGAGGCCACCTATTCGCGCGGGCGGGTCTACGCCTACGTCATGCCGTCGAGCTGAGTTCTGTGATTGTATCGCCGGCGGCAATCGTGCCGCCGGTGATCACTTCGGCGTAAACGCCGCAATCGGCGTGATCGAACATCTGCATCAATGCCTGCGGAATATTCATGTCGCGCTCGGCAGTGACCGGATCGACATTGACGGCGGCACAGCGCACGATCCGCTTGTTCACTTTCAGCCGCGCGCCGCCGATTGTCAGTTCCTTCCCCAGCAAATCGAACTCGTGCCATGCGGGCCAGCCGCTGACATAGAGATTGCCGCGAAAGCGCAGCGGATGAACTGGCTGGCCGACGATGGTCTCAATGGCGGCCACGCTGGCCAGATTGATGATGGACACCACCTTGGCGGCGACGTCGGAGAAGCTGTGGCCGGGTGCCGCGAGGACCTTCGGCGGCCCCTTCAACTCGGGCGCGAAGTTCTCCACGAAGAACGTCTCGATGGTGGCGCGGCCCTCGGGTGTTTCCAGATCGCCGCGCGCGGCCTCAGCATTGTTGTGCCTGATCGTTAGAACATTGGTCGCATCGTCGAACCGGGTCTGAAGGCCGGCAAGGCGCTCGTTCCGCATCAGCATCAGGAACCGGATTTTCGGATAATATTTCGGATCGGCAGGGTCGAAGCCGATCGGGCCGTTCTCGATCGCGTAACGGCGGTCGGCGGGCAGGGTTTCGCCAGGCTGCAAGGCTGTTTTCGCAAGCAGTTCCGGTGACAGGCCTTTGACAGGGTAGCGATAGATGCTCTGGAGCGTCGCGGCGGTGTTTGTCATTTCCGGTTCTTAAGCGGATTCGGCATTTCCCGCCACTTTCGCCGAATTTTCAGTCCTGCCTCTTTCGCGGGCGCGCCGCAGTTCCCACATGACGCCTAGGCCGGTGCAACGCCGGTCCCCGCCACGGGTTGAGGAACGTCAATGCCGGAGGCGGAACCCCATTGAAGATGCTAAGATCCGTGCCTTCGGGGCGGACACAGCAGGCTGAGGGAAAACCCGAAATGAATATTGAAAAATATACCGACCGTGTGAAGGGATTCATCCAGTCGGCACAGACGCTGGCCATGCGTGAGGGCCATCAGCAATTCACGCCCCTGCATATCCTCAAGGTGCTTCTCGACGACAGTGAAGGTCTGGCGGGTGGTCTGATCGACCGTTCCGGCGGCAATTCCCGCGCGATCCTGAAAGCCACCGAGGATGCGCTGAACAAGATGCCGAAAGTCTCCGGCGCGGGAGCGGGGCAGGTCTATCTGGCTCCGGCGACCGCACGCGCTTTCGACGCTGCCGAACAGGCCGCCGAGAAGGCCGGTGACAGTTTCGTCACCGTGGAGCGGCTGCTTCAGGCGCTTGCTGCCGACAAGGAGAGTGACGCAGGCGCGCTGCTCGCCAAGGGCGGCGTTACGCCGCAAAACCTCAACGCGGCGATCAATGCCCTGCGCAAGGGCCGCACGGCCGACAGCGCGTCGGCGGAGAACGCCTACGACGCGCTGAAGAAATATGCCCGCGACCTGACCCAGGCCGCGCACGACGGCAAGCTCGACCCGGTGATCGGCCGTGACGAGGAAATCCGCCGGACCATTCAAGTGTTGTCCCGCCGCACCAAGAACAATCCGGTGCTGATCGGCGAGCCCGGCGTCGGCAAGACCGCCATCGTCGAAGGCCTCGCGCTGCGCATCGTCAACGGTGACGTCCCGGAAGGTCTCAAGGACAAGAAGGTGCTGTCGCTCGACATGGGCGCGCTGATCGCCGGCGCGAAATATCGCGGCGAGTTCGAGGAGCGGCTGAAGGCTGTGCTCTCGGAAGTCACCAGCTCGGACGGCCAGATCATCCTGTTCATCGACGAGATGCACACGCTGGTCGGCGCCGGAAAAGCCGATGGCGCGATGGATGCGTCCAACCTGCTGAAGCCCGCGCTGGCGCGCGGCGAACTGCATTGTATTGGCGCGACCACGCTCGACGAATACCGCAAGCATGTCGAGAAAGACGCTGCATTGGCCCGCCGTTTCCAGCCGGTGTTCGTCTCCGAGCCGACCGTCGAAGACGCGGTGTCGATCCTGCGCGGCCTCAAGGAGAAGTACGAGCTGCATCACGGTGTCCGCATCACGGATTCCGCGATCGTGGCTGCGGCGACGCTGTCGAACCGTTATATCACCGACCGCTTTCTGCCGGACAAGGCGATCGACCTGATCGACGAGGCCGCGGCGCGGCTGAAGATGCAGATCGATTCCAAGCCGGAGGAGCTCGATAACATCGATCGCGAGATCGTGCGGCTGAAGATCGAGCAGGAGGCGCTGAAGAAGGAAACCGATTCGGCGTCGAAGGATCGCTTGCAGCGGCTCGAGAAGGAGTTGGCCGACCTTGAGGAGAAGGGCGCTGCGCTGACTGCGAAGTGGCAGTCGGAGCGCGACAAGCTGTCCAATGCCCAGAAGGTCAAGAGCGAGCTGGAGCAGGCGCGCCAGGAACTCGCCGACGCGCAGCGGCGGGGCGAATTTCAGAAGGCGGGCGAACTCGCCTATGGCCGGATTCCCGAACTCGAAAAGCGGCTGAAGGCGCTTGAAGAAAGCGAGAAGGCCGGCAACCTCGTGCTCGAGGAAGCGGTGACCGCCAGCCACGTTGCGCAGGTGGTGTCACGCTGGACCGGCATTCCGGTCGACAAGATGCTGGAAGGCGAACGCGAGAAGCTGCTCAAGATGGAGTTGCAGCTTGCGGAGCGCGTGATCGGCCAGGCCGAAGCTGTCAGCGCGGTATCGACTGCGGTGCGGCGTTCGCGCGCCGGATTGCAGGACCCGAATCGGCCGATCGGCTCGTTCATGTTCCTCGGCCCGACCGGCGTCGGCAAGACCGAACTGACCAAGGCGCTCGCCGAATATCTGTTCGACGACGAGACGGCGCTGGTGCGCATGGACATGTCCGAATACATGGAAAAGCACTCGGTTGCCCGGCTGATCGGCGCGCCTCCGGGCTATGTCGGTTATGACGAGGGGGGCGCGCTCACCGAAGCGGTGCGGCGCAGGCCCTATCAGGTTGTCCTTTTCGACGAGATCGAGAAGGCGCATCCCGACGTCTTCAACGTGCTGCTGCAGGTGCTCGACGATGGCCGCCTGACCGATGGTCAGGGCCGCACCGTCGATTTCCGCAACACGCTGATCATCATGACCTCGAACCTCGGCTCTGAATTCCTCGTCAGCCAGGCGGAGGGCGAGGATACGTCAGCGGTGCGCGATCAGGTGATGGCCGTGGTGCGGGCGAGCTTCCGTCCGGAATTCCTCAACCGTGTGGATGAGATCATCCTGTTCCACCGGCTGCAGCGGACCGAGATGGGCCGCATTGTCGATATCCAGATGCGGCGGCTGTTAAAGCTGCTGGCGGATCGCAAGATCACGCTGACGCTGGATGACAAGGCGCGCGATTGGCTGGCGGCAAAGGGATGGGATCCGGCTTACGGAGCGCGTCCCCTGAAGCGCGCGATCCAGCGCGCGTTACAGGACCCGCTGGCGGAAATGATCCTGTCCGGCCGCATCCATGACGGTGAAAACGTCGCGGTCTCGGCGACGGATGCAGGTCTGACCTTCAACGGTCAGCTTGCAAAGATCGATAGCGAGATGCCGCCGGTGCCGAAGAGCAAGCTGAACTAATGCAAATAGCCGGGCCATATGCCCGGCTTTTTTTTCCGCCTCAGCGCGAAGATTGCGTCCGGATGTCGTAGACGGTGAGATCGGACGTCGCGATGTGATGCACATCGCTGGTTATCCGGCTTTCGTAGATCGGTTTGAACCGGGCAAAAACGTCTTCATAAAACTGCTTTGTCGGAATCAGGGCGTCCGGAAGCGATTGTTCAAAGAAGCGGCCGTAATTCGTGCTCGAAATAGCGATATGGGTGATGCCCATCTCATAAAGCTTGTGCAGTCCGTGCGTGCCGAGATGGCCGTATGACGTCGCCACCTCCTGCGGCATCGTTGGAATCGTCGGGTCGATCCGGACGCGTTCCGCCGTGGGCAGACCGGTGTAGAACTCAGTCGCGATCTTTGCGTCGGGCGGCAGGTTGCTGGAAATCCAGGCGCTCAGCCTTGCACGAGGGTCATGGGCGACGAGGAGAACCGCCGTCCTGAATGTCCACAATGTGGCGCCGCCCGCCAGCACGAGCAGGGCAATGACAGCTATTCGTGCGGCGCGATTTCCGGTCGTGTGAATGACCCACGCGGCCGTCCAGATGGCTGCCACGACAGCCAGCGCCACAGCCGGCAGGACGTAGCGGAACAACGAGAACGTCGCGAGTTGCAGCATGGCAAGCAGCAGCAATGGCGTGAAAAGGATGATGCGGTCGATGGTCTGTACGGCCGGCCGCCCGTGATCGGGGCGAGACTTCAGCGGCCACAGTTGCAGCGCCATGCCCGCAATCCAGAGCAGGACGAGCACCGGCGTCATGCTGCGCCAGAAATTCGTGATATTGTCCATCGTGATCCGGGATCCCGGAATGCCGCTGTGGCCGGTCATGACATGATTGATTTCCATCATGAGACCGGTGCTGAGGCTGGATCTGCCGAACAGGCCGGGGCTGTTGATCGCGGCAAAGACGAGAACGGCCGCCGCAAAACAATATCCGGCATCGATCCAGCGCGCGCGTTTTACGATCAGCATGGCGATAGCCGGAGCGAGCATGATGATTCCGACATACTTGGACGATGCTGCGAGCCCCGCAGCGAGACCGAGGAGAATGATGTTTCGCCGGCTGGCGTTCATATCGACGGACTGCAACGCGAGCATCGTCAGCGCGGTGCCCATCAGCAGCGTGGCATCTTCCTTGAAATGGCGCGCATGAATGAACACGGTGGGCGTCAGCCCGACCAGGACTGCGGTCACGATGCCGAAAATCAATCCGAAGCGCCGCGCCATCAGGACGCCAAGGGCGGTCGCCGCCACAGCAGTCGCAAAGACCGAGGCAACCCTGCCGGAAAGGACGAGCTCGCGTGTCGAATCGCCTGCCTGAAACAGCGACTTGAACAGCGTCGCGAGCCGCAGCATCAGCTGCGGGTGATAGAAATTGTAGTTGCCGCTCTGAAGCTGGGACGCCTTGCTGATTTCGTCAGGGTGCCAGTAGACCGGGACGCCGATACCGATCGAGTAAACCACGCAAGCCGTCAGGAAAATGAGGCCGAAGACATAGACGGAGATTGATGGTCGCAATTTGATGCCGGTGCCGCTGTTGAAAGCGGCAACATACACAAGTTTCGCGCCCCATCTACTTCAGGCGCGCTGCCGGTTTCGAGGATCGGAAGACAGGAAAAGGTCAGCGGTCGCTGGCCTGCGCGGTTTTCTGGCCCTTCGCAGCTTGAGGCTGCGGCCGATTGCCGCCGGGCCGGTTGCTGATCAGGCCGTCGAGCCGGTCGCGTTCCGCCTCGAAACTGGCAAGCATCGGGCCCTCGAGCGAACGTCCGCGCGGCAGCTTGATGCGCATCGGGTCGACGAAGCGGCCGTTGACCAGAATTTCATAGTGGACGTGAGCGCCTGTGGAGAGACCGGTCGAGCCGACGAAGCCGATCACTTGGCCCTGACGCACGCGCTTGCCGGGCTCCATGCCCTTGGCGAAGGCGGTCATATGGCCGTAGGCGGTTTCGTATCCGTTCGGATGCTTGACGCGGATATATTTGCCGTAGCCGCCTTCCCATCCGGCCTTTTCGATTACGCCGTTGCCCGATGCGAAGATCGGCGTGCCGTAGGGCGCGGCCCAGTCCACGCCGGTGTGCATCTTGGTATAGCCGAGGATCGGATGGCGACGGCCGCCGAAGCCGGAGCGCATGACCGCGTTGCTGACGGGCTTGCGGACCAGGAACTTCTTCGCGCTCTTTCCGGTCTCGTCGTAGTAGTCGACGATGGAATCGTCCGGCGCCTGGAAGCGATAGTATTTCTTGGTTTCGCCGCCGACGGTGAGGGAGGCGTAGAGAACTTCCGTCTTTTCGTTGTTGACCGGCGTCTCGTCCTCGCCGGCGAAGAACACCTCGAACGAATCTCCGGCCTGAACCTTGCGCTGGAAGTCGACGTCGTAGGAGTAAATGCGGATCATGTCCTCGATGACGGTCGCCGGAACCTTGTTGCGCAGCGCTGTCTCGTAAATGCTCTGATAGAGCCGCACGCCGGTGCCATCATCCTCGTCGTCATCGTCGTTGGCGTTCGCCGTTTCGGTGACGGTATTGAAACTCTGCGGATCGACGGCGACGTATTTGCCGAGATCCGAAAGGGCGGCCACGGCTTCGATGGCGGTTTCGTTGGCGACGATCACCCGAACCGGCTGCTGACGCTGAAGTCCGGGACCAGTTCCCGCCATCATGATGCGCAGCTTCTGGCCTTCCCTCAGGCCGCCGTCGCGGCCGCGCGCGCCGAGATTGTTGGCGATGGCGAGGGCTTCGCCGGGGCTCGCGCCCAGGTCGCGCAAAATCGACTGGACGGTGTCGCCTTTCTTGACGATGTGGATTTTTTCGCTGGAAGGATTGCCACCGGTGATCTGATCCTTGGTCTTCGGCAGCAGCGTCACGTTTTCCGGAACCACCCGGGTCTCGAAGCCGGCATAAGGATCCGGTGTGCCTTCCGCGGCGTAGGCCATCTTCAGGTCGGTCGGCATGCTCGAGGCGTATTTGACGGCGCTGTTGCCGCGCCAGCTCGAGGCGTCGCGCACCCGCAGCAGCACCTCGTCGATCGCGACGCTGGCCGCGATCTTGGCGCGGGGCAGCACCTGGGCTAGGTCGCGCGTCACGAATGAGACTTCGGCATCCGGCTCAGCGGCATTGGGATTTTGCGAATCGTCGCCGTCGGCGGGCGATGCGGAGCCGACATCGGTCAGCATGCGCTGGGCGTTAAAGGCTGGAACCTTGGCGGACAGATCGCTGGTGGTCAGCGACAGGTTGCCGGCGATACGGACGAAGGGCCGGACCCGCATCACGTCGCGGGTGCCGGCGCGGGCAACCGTCGAGACGCGAATCACCTGACGGGCGGCGGCCGAATCGCTGGGTGGCGGAAGGCGATCGCTCTTGCGGGCGACGGCGCCCTTGTCACTGGCGCCGAATGCTCCGCGCAGCGCGCCTTCGACGCGCTCGGGAACCTTGGCGAAGGTCATTTCGCCGTCGAGCGACGCGAAAACGGCGCCGCCGATCAAAGCCGCGCCGCACAGACCGGTGAGAATCGTGCCGCTAAACCACTGCACGGAAACGCGGCGGCGGTCGATAACGGCGGCTTCCGAACCATCAACTGACAGCGGCGGCTCGTGACCGAGATCAATGATCCCGGCACGCCCGTAATTGCCCCCGCGTGACGTCCCGTGGTTCAAAACTGCCTTCCCCCGCAAGTCTTCTCGTAGCAAGCCTTCGCCGAAATTCTTCGTCTTCTTCAGCCGTCATTCAACGAGCTGCCAGTGCGCTCTTCTCAGGCTCGTATCCCTCTAGAGAGAAGCTTCGAGCCAATAGCGTCTGGTTATGTTGCCGTCACCCTCGTTTTGTCGCGCGCCAAGGTGCTGGCGAAACAGGCCTGACGTCAATGCCGCGCAACTCGCTGATGTTTTTTCATCCCAAGTCAGACGACGATCCCAAGTCATCGCCGAAGTCATCGCCGAATCTTCGAACCGGACGGGCCGAACTATACGTGTATTTGCCCGGCCGAGGCACATTTCATGTGCAGGACGTCGCAGGAATGTGGCTCAAGTACGGCGCGAAGCCCTGATAAATCAGCACTTCTTGGCGATTTGATTTTCTTGGGTGCGTTGCGACGATTTTTTGACATTGGCGTTGACAAGCTCTGAGGGCAGGGCCTATAACCCGACCACTGAGCGCGGCGGCGCCGGGGCCCACAGCCCAGGCAAGCTTCCGCGCCTGTCAAGCTCCTCTCCTAGACGAGTGAACAAACAGCCGATAGTTGTCGGTTGTCATTCGGCGTCGGATAGGTTGCGAGGTCTCTTTAAGTAGAGACACCAGAGATTTTCGCCCAGCCATGGGCGAGTGAAACCCTCGGGTTTCGGGCTGTTTGACAAGTAAAGATGAAGAAAGAGAAACGTGGACGGCGGAGTCCTTGCGGGTCTCGGCGGATTGAAAGACTTCGGTTTTTCAGTTGGTTGGGACCGGACGAAAGACTTCGGCGGTACACGTTTTAAAGGTTACACCATCGTTGTTCGCGATGTGAATCGCAGACAGCATGTTGGCTTCGGCTAACAATGGTGGGACCTCGTCAAACGTTGTGATCAGCCGGTTTAAAGTTTCAAGTCCAACTTGAGAGTTTGATCCTGGCTCAGAGCGAACGCTGGCGGCAGGCTTAACACATGCAAGTCGAGCGGGCGTAGCAATACGTCAGCGGCAGACGGGTGAGTAACGCGTGGGAACGTACCTTTTGGTTCGGAACAACACAGGGAAACTTGTGCTAATACCGGATAAGCCCTTACGGGGAAAGATTTATCGCCGAAAGATCGGCCCGCGTCTGATTAGCTAGTTGGTGAGGTAACGGCTCACCAAGGCGACGATCAGTAGCTGGTCTGAGAGGATGATCAGCCACATTGGGACTGAGACACGGCCCAAACTCCTACGGGAGGCAGCAGTGGGGAATATTGGACAATGGGCGCAAGCCTGATCCAGCCATGCCGCGTGAGTGATGAAGGCCCTAGGGTTGTAAAGCTCTTTTGTGCGGGAAGATAATGACGGTACCGCAAGAATAAGCCCCGGCTAACTTCGTGCCAGCAGCCGCGGTAATACGAAGGGGGCTAGCGTTGCTCGGAATCACTGGGCGTAAAGGGTGCGTAGGCGGGTCTTTAAGTCAGGGGTGAAATCCTGGAGCTCAACTCCAGAACTGCCTTTGATACTGAAGATCTTGAGTTCGGGAGAGGTGAGTGGAACTGCGAGTGTAGAGGTGAAATTCGTAGATATTCGCAAGAACACCAGTGGCGAAGGCGGCTCACTGGCCCGATACTGACGCTGAGGCACGAAAGCGTGGGGAGCAAACAGGATTAGATACCCTGGTAGTCCACGCCGTAAACGATGAATGCCAGCCGTTGGAAAGTTTACTTTTCAGTGGCGCAGCTAACGCTTTAAGCATTCCGCCTGGGGAGTACGGTCGCAAGATTAAAACTCAAAGGAATTGACGGGGGCCCGCACAAGCGGTGGAGCATGTGGTTTAATTCGACGCAACGCGCAGAACCTTACCAGCCCTTGACATGTCTATGACCGGTACCAGAGATGGAACCTTCCCTTCGGGGCATAGAGCACAGGTGCTGCATGGCTGTCGTCAGCTCGTGTCGTGAGATGTTGGGTTAAGTCCCGCAACGAGCGCAACCCCCGTCCTTAGTTGCTACCATTTAGTTGAGCACTCTAAGGAGACTGCCGGTGATAAGCCGCGAGGAAGGTGGGGATGACGTCAAGTCCTCATGGCCCTTACGGGCTGGGCTACACACGTGCTACAATGGCGGTGACAATGGGACGCTAAGGGGCAACCCTTCGCAAATCTCAAAAAGCCGTCTCAGTTCGGATTGGGCTCTGCAACTCGAGCCCATGAAGTTGGAATCGCTAGTAATCGTGGATCAGCATGCCGCGGTGAATACGTTCCCGGGCCTTGTACACACCGCCCGTCACACCATGGGAGTTGGTTTTACCTGAAGACGGTGCGCTAACCGAAAGGGGGCAGCCGGCCACGGTAGGGTCAGCGACTGGGGTGAAGTCGTAACAAGGTAGCCGTAGGGGAACCTGCGGCTGGATCACCTCCTTTCTAAGGATGGTCCTTCAGTTTGCTTCGGCAACTATCGGATCGTTTTAGAAACATCAGTGGCCAGTGATTGGATCAATCGCTGAGCTGCATTGGCGGGACACCGCCGTCTTCGTTTCTCTTTCTTCGCGGACGAACACGCGCCAGGGGCGGCGCTGCAGCGTCTTGTCGTCAGACAAGGTGCGCCAGCTTGAGCCTCATATCCTTTAATGGACATGGTCGTTAGGGCTTGTAGCTCAGTTGGTTAGAGCGCGCGCTTGATAAGCGTGAGGTCGGAAGTTCAAGTCTTCCCAGGCCCACCACTTTGATTGCGCCATGCGTCTCTTCAGTCAGCTTTCGAGCATTCGTCTTCTGGA